>AP018318.1:3917500-5192500 GCA_003990705.1 Nostoc sp. HK-01 | reverse complement strand
GACTTTCACTTTCTCTGGTGCAGTACTTAGCTGCTTCGTCTAGCCTCTAGATTCGATATCGCTGTCCCACAACCCCAGTCAGTAAACCAACTGGTTTAGGCTCTTCCCCTTTCGCTCACCACTACTGAGGGAATCTCTTTTGATTTCTCTTCCTCCAGCTACTAAGATGTTTCAGTTCGCTGGGTTGGCTCTTTCCTGTCTATATATTCAACAGGTAGTACATAGGGTTTCCCCATTCGGATATCTCCGGCTCATAGTTTGCTTCCAACTCCCCGGAGCTTTTCGTCGGTAACCACGTCCTTCTTCGCCTCTGTGTGCCTAGGTATCCACCATTAGCTCTTATTCGCTTGACCACAATACATTGGTTTCACCTGCATTCACTTACATCTTTCGATGTCTGTGTCTGCCTGCAATTAAATCGCGTTTCTATGCAGTTTTCAAGGTTCTGGCTAGGATTTTTTACCCAGCAGTCTAACGAGAGTTAGTTGCTGTTTTTTCCTTCTCTTTTTTCTTTCTAGGTGGAGGTTAGCGGACTCGAACCGCTGACATCCTGCTTGCAAAGCAGGCGCTCTACCAACTGAGCTAAACCCCCATCAACAAGGCAAAATTTAAAAGGCAAAAGGCAAAAGAAATAATTATGTTATTCTTTTTTTCCTTTTTCCTTTTTCCTTGTTCAGGTGGGCCATCCTGGACTCGAACCAGGGACCTCACCCTTATCAGGGGTGCGCTCTAACCACCTGAGCTAATAGCCCCAATACGAACCAAACCATAGTTTGAAAGCTTACACAATTTCCTGCGACCGACCTAGGTTTGACCATCTGTATTCTCTATCTTGCTTTTGGCAACCGATTTTACAGTTGGGTAGGTCTCCCTAAAAGGAGGTGATCCAGCCACACCTTCCGGTACGGCTACCTTGTTACGACTTCACCCCAGTCACCAGCACTGCCTTAGGCATCCCCCTCTCCTAAAAGTTGGGGTAATGACTTCGGGCGTTGCCAGCTTCCATGGTGTGACGGGCGGTGTGTACAAGGCCCGGGAACGAATTCACTGCAGTATGCTGACCTGCAATTACTAGCGATTCCTCCTTCACGAAGCTGAGTTGCAAGCTTCGATCTGAACTGAGCTACGATTTCCGGGATTTGCTTGCTATCGCTAGCTTGCTGCCCTCTGTTCGTAGCATTGTAGTACGTGTGTAGCCCAAGACGTAAGGGGCATGCTGACTTGACGTCATCCCCACCTTCCTCCGGTTTGTCACCGGCAGTCTCTCTAGAGTGCCCAACTTAATGCTGGCAACTAAAAACGAGGGTTGCGCTCGTTGCGGGACTTAACCCAACATCTCACGACACGAGCTGACGACAGCCATGCACCACCTGTGTTCGCGCTCCCTAAGGCACTCCTCCCTTTCAAGAGGATTCGCGACATGTCAAGTCTTGGTAAGGTTCTTCGCGTTGCATCGAATTAAACCACATACTCCACCGCTTGTGCGGGCCCCCGTCAATTCCTTTGAGTTTCACACTTGCGTGCGTACTCCCCAGGCGGGATACTTAACGCGTTGGCTCCGGCACTGCGAGGGTCGATACTCGCAACGCCTAGTATCCATCGTTTACGGCTAGGACTACTGGGGTATCTAATCCCATTCGCTCCCCTAGCTTTCGTCCCTCAGTGTCAGTTACGGCCTAGCAGAGCGCCTTCGCCACCGGTGTTCTTCCTGATCTCTACGCATTTCACCGCTACACCAGGAATTCCCTCTGCCCCGAACGTACTCTAGCTATGTAGTTTCCACTGCTTTTACAAAGTTAAGCTTTGCTCTTTAACAGCAGACTTACATCGCCACCTGCGGACGCTTTACGCCCAATCATTCCGGATAACGCTTGCATCCTCCGTATTACCGCGGCTGCTGGCACGGAGTTAGCCGATGCTTATTCCTCAGGTACCTTCACTTTCTTATTCCCTGAGAAAAGAGGTTTACAACCCAAGAGCCTTCCTCCCTCACGCGGTATTGCTCCGTCAGGCTTTCGCCCATTGCGGAAAATTCCCCACTGCTGCCTCCCGTAGGAGTCTGGGCCGTGTCTCAGTCCCAGTGTGGCTGATCATCCTCTCAGACCAGCTACTGATCGACGCCTTGGTGCGCTCTTACCACACCAACTAGCTAATCAGACGCGAGCTCATCTTCAGGCAGCAAGCCTTTCACCTTTCGGCACATCCGGTATTAGCCACCGTTTCCAGTAGTTATCCCCGACCTGAAGCTAGATTCTCACGCGTTACTCACCCGTCCGCCACTATCTCCGAAGAGACCGTTCGACTTGCATGTGTTAAGCATACCGCCAGCGTTCATCCTGAGCCAGGATCAAACTCTCCGTTTTGAATTGTTTGTTTAGCTCTTTGGCTGTTCTTTTATAACCTCAGCCTGGTTACTTTATTTACTTGACGCAGGCTACTTGTGTTATTATTGCTTTCAAACTATAATCTTTTCATGGTTCGGTTCCTTCCGAGCTTCGCTTCGCAGCGCTTCTCTCAGGCACTTATCTAATATATCTAACCTCCCCCTCTGTGTCAACTACTTTCCCACAATTCTTTTTCCCTTCCTGATAATCTCCCTCCCCACGTCCTTTCTCGTTCACAATAGTCTATGCACTTTGCATACTCTCTCAGGAAGGTACACCTTGAATTTTCAATCCGTCATTGCCTCTCTTCACCACTTCTGGCGCGATTTCGGTTGCTTCACTGCTACACGATATGAAAGACACACCACATAGAAAAGCAGAACTTACGCAACGAAGGTTGTAGCATTACCCCAAGTATTTACTTCTAAAGGAGTTGCAATTAACTAAGTTGATCATGTATTGACGGAAAGTGTTGTAGAGCCAACTCACAGATCAAAACAGGGAATTTTCTCAGTTATGACAGAATCTCATAAGTGTTTGTGAAGAAATTTCACAATTACTATTGATCATCACGAATAACTATTGGCTGCCAACTTTCGCTAAATTGGAAAAAAATAGACTTAAGGAAATGTTAAATGTCAACACAATTGTTACTGGTAGATGATGAACCAGGATTGAGAGAAGCTGTGAAAGATTATTTACAAGAAAGCGGCTTTAGTGTTCAAGTTGCCAGTAACGCTCGTGACGGCTGGGAGTTGATGGAGCAGAACACGCCTGATTTGGTGATTTCTGATATCATGATGCCCCAAGTGGATGGCTATCAGTTTCTGAAGCAATTGAGGGAAGATCCTCGCTTTCAAGCACTACCAGTTGTCTTTTTAACTGCTAAAGGGATGACAGGCGATCGCATTCAAGGCTATCAAGCTGGTGTTGACGCGTATCTACCTAAGCCCTTTGATCCAGATGAGTTAGTAGCAATAGTAGAAAACTTGCTTTCTCGTCGTTCTGCTAAACCTACCTTTACAGGTGAAGACAATGAAACTCCAGATATTGCTGAACTAGCCAATCAGATTGCGCAAATCAAAGCATTATTAACGCAAAGAAGCGCGATTGCTCAATCTCCGGCTCCCTTTAAAATTGATTTGACCCCCAGAGAACAAAGCGTTTTAAACTTAGTTGCTGAAGGGCTGATGAATAAAGAAATTGCTCGTCGCTTAGAAACAAGTGTTCGTAATGTAGAAAAATATGTGAGCCGCTTGTTTAGTAAAACTGGTACAAATAGCCGTACAGAGTTAGTTCGTTTTGCACTAGAACACGGTCTTGCTAAGTAAACACTTCATCATAATTTTTAGATTTTTGGTTCAGCATCACAACTCAACTACTGTTTCAAGAATCTCCAGTAAAACTACTTGCATATAGCACATGGGTATAAGTAAGTCGTGGAGAAAATTTATAAGTATGTAACAAAAAATTAAGCAGAATAATTAGAGTTAAATTTTACACGTTGGGTACTGGAGTTTCCTTTCTCTGCTCTAGATTGAACTCCATCAATCACAGCATACGCAAGGTCTAACTCGTCCTCAAAACTTTGAGAAGCTAGTTCATCTTGTTTGAGGTGTTGCCACTCCAGTTCAATCGGGTTCATTTGTGAACAATATTTAGGTAAAAATGAAGGTATATAACCCCATTTCTTCCTATTTTGACCATAACTGCTGTACCTCTTTAGACCGATGTATCGGGCCGTTGTCTTGTACAATTACTCTGATACTTCCTGTTTGTTGGGCTTCGGCTGCTTCAAGCTCCATCATCTGTATATAAGATTTGCGTGAAACGCCACCAATCACCAAACCATAGACAAAGCTAATTAAGGATTGAAGAAACCCAAGAATACTTAACCTTCGTCCTCGACGCTTACTCTGCTCCAAGCGTTTTTGCTGACCTCGGAAGTAGTAACTGTAACTCTGTTCACTCCAAGCACAAAACCCTGATTCATCCAAATACTTTAAATCTATTTCGCCAGCCGCCGCAGCCAATTCCAGCATTTCTAGGTCTGCCTGTTTGATTATCTGTACTACTGGATCTTGCTTTCCTTGGTGGCTCTTTCTCGTTCGCTTCCAGATGACCCCTTTTTTTTAGTACCTGCCTTAAGCAGTCAGGACTCAATTTTACTGAGCGTTCTTTTTCTAATTTTTGGGCTAATTGAAGGCTGTTATATGTACGTGGTTCTTGCTCTAAACATTCTTCCAAAAAACCATGTCAGCTTCCACCTACCTTGATTTTCCTCCCCGCCCTGGTTTTTCCCACAGTCCCTCTAAACCTAACTTCTCTCATCTATGCAACACTTCTCTAACCGTTTGCGCCGTCCAACCAAAATGAGATGGTATGTTCTCTACGTACCAACCGTGTGCGCTCAATCTTATGGCTTCTGCTCTGTCTTTTATTTTCTGTGGTACATCTGCCGTTCTCAAGTTGAAAAGAGTTTTGTCTTGTTTTGGAGTCAGAAATACCCTTAAACGGCTGCCCATTTCACTGTTACTGTGGTAGATGGATTATACGTATTTAACTATCTTTACATAGTTTGGGTTTTTTGCCCTGTTCTAGTTAAGAGGATTTTTATTAGGAAGCTAGAAAGCGCAATAAAACCAAGCTTAAGCGCGATGCCACCATAAACACTGATTATAAGCAAAGGGCTGACTTGAAAGCATAGAATACCAAATTACAGATGCTGAGTAAAAATACTAAACTCTAAGCTTCTAACGCCTAGCTTTTTTATTGATTGTTGGCAGACACTGACCTAACTACTTCCGATGCTGTATCAAAAATTCTTTTGCTAGATCATTAAAACTCAGAATTTCGGTTATGGTTCAAACTAAAATTGCTCAAATACATTAGCTATCAATAAATATTTGCCAGATATTTGAATTATTCCAGTAATTAACAAAAATGATCAATGTTCAATGCTTTTTCCTCACAAAGCAACACCCTGGTTAGAAAAATCATACTGGTAGATAAAACTTTATAAACTGTAACCTGCTGTGAAAACAAAAACATCAATGTATTTGGTTAGCTACCAAAATATACCCTTGGTGCATAAGGAGCAAAGCTAACAGAGATAATTGATGAAGTTTTTACCAGAGCAACATAAATTTAAGCTCGCAGCTTCGTAGTGAGGTTAAGAAAACAGCTTAATAATGCTATGGCATAGCATAGGTAATGAGCAAACTTCAAAAATTACCGTTGCTATGCCTACTATTGAGTAGTATCAACAGCATTGCGTAACCGCATTAGTTGGCGACGCATTTGCGGTGAGGCTTTAAATTCCGAGACCTCCTGAGCCTTAACAGAAGCTTGTAACGTCTCTAAAAAGTCATCAGACCCTTCAGTCAAAGCGTCTAGTAGTACCTGCAACAATTGTTCCCGATCGCCCAAGAGGCTCTTTTCCTCAATCAATCTAAATTTGAGATGTATTTCGCACTCATAAACACCTACTTCAATATTATTTATTTGGCGTGGTAATGCTTTCGAGTTCATAGTTTTGTAGATTTCTTTACTTGGTGGTCATCTGGGTAGGGACAATAATCTTTAACGAACATCCTTTATATTTTTTTTGAATCCATAGTGCTGCAATTAAGAATTTTTTCAATTTATCCCGTTATGGATTTCATTTCTATCTCCTGTGTTTTTTTAGCTAGTCTTTCACGGCTTAAGTTGTGATCTTCTTCTGACAGAAGTAGTTTAGGTAAGCCATCACTATTATTCATTTTTTAAGATTCCATACAATAAAGTTTCTGTAAGAAGTTGTTCTACCTTTTTAAAGGTTTTTACATCAACTTTATCTTAACGTCAATAACAGTTCGAGTTGTTACTGAGTTTTTAGTAATTATACGTAAGTAAATCTGCTGTCTTTTTGCAATTTAATTAAACGTAGAGGAAGCTTCACCATAATTACGTAAAAACACTTGATGTTAGTTTTTTTCATCAACAACTTCAGGAGACTTTGATGTATAAATATATTAAGAGTAAAAATTGCTTTTTAGTAGAAAAATATACAGCACTTTACAGCTTAAGATTAAGTACAAAACAGAGAATTTATCTGCATTAAGAAGTCTCAATTTTGTGTATTGAACAAACGGAAACTGCTGGGGTTAACCTCCAGCAGTCAAATAATCAAGTAAAAATTTAGGTATAAAAATAAAAAATAAACATTTGAAGCAATATATGTAGATCGGTAGATCGGTTAAATTATTAATCTGCACAAAAACAAGTTTTGGAGTATTCCCTGCGTTTACACCAAAGAGTTTCAGCCAAATTTAATTTAGAAAGAGGCAGGTGCAGAAGGAGAATAATAATTAACGACTGACTAATTAATGAAAGCTTATGGATAGAGCAGATTTAAGGACTGGGCAACCGTCTACAATAATTTCAGTGTAATCAACTTAAACCTTACACCATTCTATGGACAATCCAATGCTGCTCAAGTCCACAACCCGGCATATCCGCATTTTTGCGGCAGAAATTGACCGGGATGGCGAATTAGTTCCCAGTAATCAAGTTTTAACGTTGGATGTTGACCCAGACAACGAATTTAATTGGAATGAAGATGCTCTACAGAAGATTTATCGTAAGTTTGACGAATTGGTCGAATCTTCTAGTGGTGCAGACCTGACAGACTACAATTTACGTCGCATTGGTTCAGATTTGGAGCATTATTTGCGATCGCTCCTGCAAAAAGGCGAAATCAGCTACAATCTGTCTGCTCGTGTTACCAACTACAGTATGGGAGTTCCACAAGTTGCCTTAGATGAGAAGTAGTAGCAAAATGTACAGGAAGCACAGAAGTACAAATCAGAAATTGCGGGTACTCCCCATAACTCAGCAGTCTAAACAGAAGTTGTAAACTCAACTTTTGTCTGTGCATTGGTCTGTTTATTCAATAGTGATGAGTTAGGAGTGATAATATACATCACTCCTAACTATTTAGAGAAATGAGGTTGTCCCTGCTATTTTGAAGTATGGTAAGTGATATTACTTTTTTTCTGTCTAAGATCTGACGCAGTTTTGATTACTACATATATTATTCAGTCAATTATTTGGCGAGAACCAAGCAAAAAATTAATATTTTCACGTTTTAGTAATATTGAAATATATTGCCTGATATAAAATAAATACCTTCTATCTAATAATTTGGCTCAAATGCTTGATCTCAGCTTCTCTTGCATATTTTTAGAAGGAAGCATAATTTTTGGCCTTTACAAGCCAGCTACAAGAACTTGCTTATTGATCTCAGTGAACAAAAATTTACAACCCCTAGAGATTTGATCCTTGCTCTAGCAGAGTGATAACTGCAAGTTAGCTATTTTGATAACTAACTTTTTAATTCTTAAATAAATTTAATTTAAACTTTGTAACTGCTCACCCAATATAGTTCAGTAAAGCACGTCAGCTTGGTTTAAATTGAGGTTTATAACTCAGTTCAATGCGTAAAGTTGGATGTTTTTCACTCTAACTAAACTATATTGATCTATAAACTAAAGAAATATCTGTATTATGTGTCGCTTTCTAATGCTCTAATTGACTGACAGCAACCAATTACACATAAGTTAAGGTTAAGCTTTGTTGACAGGGTTTAAAGTTAGTTGTTATGGCAACGGAAAGTCGTAGAACAATAAAAGTTATGATGAGGCTGTAGAATTGGCCAAGGAGTGTGATATTTGCATAAATTTCCTAAACCAAGTATTAGCATTGACTGGTATTTCCCAGCTAGAATCATGATCCCCAGTTGGATGCGTCTGTTTGCAGAAATTAAGAGCAGCCTAGTTACTGCTCACTGCCTATGCTTTTGAAGAAATTGCCAATCGCTAATCAGTGCGAACACTATGGAAAATGATGCGGCAACCCTCTACTGCCCAAATGAACTTTGTCAGGCGGCTAATCCCCTGACTCATAAGTTTTGCCAACGATGTTCTACACCCTTACCCAAACGATATCTCTGGGTTGTGGGTGATGTTCTAAATGTGGGTAGTCCTGGAGAAATATTAGCCGATCGCTATTTAGTCCTAAATAAATCTGTGGTTTTAGATACTAAGCCTGGATTACTCCCTCAAGGATTAGAAACAGAAAAAGTACAAACTATCAGAGCTTATTTAAGACTAATCCCCTACAGCTTGCATATACCGCAGGTGTATGGTGTGCTGTCTCTAAAGGATGGACGCTCTCACAAAGAAATTTTACTTTTAGAAAAACCGCCGTTATTAACAGAACCAACAACAGACTCACAATTAAGGTTATGTCCCCAGTTAACTACTGCTTGGCGCACAGCTACATCCATGCGTCAAATGAACTGGCTATGGCAATTAGCTCATCTGTGGCAACCCTTGGTCAGTGAAGGTGTTGCTTCTAGCTTAATTGATACGCACATATTAAGAGTAGAAGGGTCTTTAGTCCGCTTATTAGAATTACGTTCTGATACCTCAACAGCACCAAAGTTATCACATTTAGGCGATTTTTGGCAGCAGTTATTGCCAGATACCAAACCAGCGATCGCAGAATTTGTTAACCAAGTGAGCAGTTATCTGATTCAAGGAGAAATCAATTCACCTGAAGTACTAATCTCAGCTTTAGACCGCGGATTAGCAGAATTAGGGGAATTGCAATCGCCAAAAATTAAGATTATCACTAAAACTGATACAGGACCTAAACGACAACGCAACGAAGATGCCTGTTACCCACCCAGTGGCACACTGTTGAGTAAACCTCCACAAGCTACAGCCTTGGCTATTGTCTGTGACGGAATTGGTGGACACGAAGGCGGTAATGTCGCATCTAATTTAGCAATTGAAACAATTCAACAGCAAGTACAACAACTCACCAAAGTTCCTTCTAACCATATAGAACCATCACTGTTGCTGGCAGACCTAGAGCAAGCTGTGGCAGTTGCCAATGATAAAATCAGCCAACGCAATGACAGTGAAAATCGTCAGGGTAGAAAACGTATGGGTACAACCTTGGTAATGGCATTGCCAGTGGCCCATGAAATGTACATTACCCATGTTGGGGATAGTCGCGCTTATTGGATTACACGGGATGCTTGCTACCAAGTCACCCTTGATGATGATGTTGCTTCTAGGGAAGTACGTTTGGGATATGCCATTTATCGTGAGGCTGTGCAACAGAGTGGATCTGGTTCTTTGGTTCAAGCATTAGGAATGAGTTCCAGTGCAGCGTTACATCCAACAGCACAGAGGTTTATTCTAGATGAGGATGCTGTTTTTCTGTTGACATCTGATGGTTTAAGTGATTTTGACCGTGTGGAAGAATATTGGGAAACAGAAATTTTACCAATTTTGACCGAAGAAACAGATTTAGTAACGGTGGCTGACAAATTACTGGAAATTGCTAACACCAAAAATGGCCATGATAATGTGACGATCGCTTTAGTTCATTATCAAGTTCAGTATGTTGAGCCAGAGCTAACTCTCAAAGCAGTTATTGTTCAGCCTCCTACCATCACAACCGCCAAAGTTACACCTAAGCCGCTGCAACCTACCTTACTAGAAGACATTTCAGAGCAAAAAACTTTAATTCCTAAAAATAAGCCTAGTTCTTTTCAGCAACTACCACTCCATTTAATTGTGCCAATGATTATTGCGATCGCCGCAGGTTCTTTAGGGCTGCTGGTGCGTGGACTGTTTATGTCATCACCGTTATTAACGACAGATTCTAGCCCTACTTTACAGCCAACTCCTGCTGCCACAAATGCGCGATCGCTCGATAACCTTGCATCGGGTTGGGTAATTACTAATAGCCAAGCAATTACTTTGGATGATCAGAAGTTAGAAGCTGGTAGTTTTCTCCAAGTGGTTGAAGTCGAACCGGGAGATACACCCAATGCTCAGGAATCTGTGATTAAATTGCGGCTTTGCCCTTCTGAAAATACTGTATCTCCTCAACCTGACAAACCACTGCGTGTCACCTTAGCTCAACTCCAACGTCCAGGCATCACGGTATTAAAATCAACCGACACTAGCAGTTGTGATAATTTATCCCAACCCCCAGATAGTGAAACTCCTGCGTCTCGCTAAAGTCCAGGAAAATAATATCAGTGAAAATGCGACCAATACTCGATAAACTTGTAGAAGCCTGGAATAATACATTTAATAACCAGATTTAAAACTTCCAGGCAAAAAGTTTTCCTCATGGAAAATTGTTATCGCAAGTCCTTGGTTTCTACCTTTTAATTTAAAGAACCCATGCCATCCCTGAACTTAGCGATCGCCCGTCTCATCAATACTGGCACAGATAGCTTTGCCATTTGGGTGGTCAAAGCCCCCTATCCTAGTGGCTATGTTCTGCGTGACTGTGTATGGCCTTCAGAACTAAATCAAATTTGGCAAGAGTGGCAGCAAATGTTTGCTGGACACAGCGGTTTAAATGTTACAGCCAACACAGCAGCGCAACCTGCAAACCCTCTGTCGTTTAACTTAGGTTCGACAAATTCGGGCCACATGCCTGGTTACGGTGGTCGTCTAATGCAATACTTAGGGCTATATTTGTGGCGTTGGGTGTTTGATGGGCCAATTCTCAACAGTCTCGAACGCAGTTGTGGAATGGCGATGGGACAGAATACACGTTTGCGCTTTCAACTAGAAATTCGTGATCCAGATTTGATCGCCTTGCCTTGGGAAATTATGCAGCGTCAACCCGGACAATCAGCAATTTCTCTCGCCCAAGATTTGCTATTTAGCCGCACTACAAGTGAAGTTGAACCGTTGCCATTCTTACGCACGGATCAGGCTATTAATATCTTGCTGGTTTTAGGTCATGATGAAAACTTGCAACTCGAACAAGAAGCAATTATTTTGCAACAAATTCTGGAGAATAAACCGCAAATAAACCATAATTACTCAGTATTTGCTCCTTGTATGGTGAAAACGCTGATTCAACCAACGCCACAAGAGTTGATTCAAGAATTAGAAACTAAGGCTTACAATGTCTTTTTTTACGCTGGTCATGGATTGCCTGGCCCAGATGGAGGACTGTTGTTTTTACGTCCTAGCAAGACACTCAATGGCATAGAATTAGCGCAAGTATTAACTCGGAGTGGACTAAAATTAGCTGTTTTTAACGCTTGTTGGGGAGCGCAACCAGCAGCAGTTAATCACCAAGCAATTCCCGCCAGTAGTTTAGCGGAAGTACTAATTCGTCATGGTGTACCAGCAGTTTTGGGAATGCGAGATGTAATTGCTGACCATGAAAGTCACAGTTTTATTAAAGCTTTTGCGGCAGCTTTGCGATCGCGCAAGCCAATTGATGAAGCTGTGGCGGAAGCACGACAAGAAATGTTAACACTGTATAAGTTCAACCAACCAGCTTGGACTTTACCAGTTCTGTATTTACATCCAGATTTCAATGGCGAACTTGTTAAAAGCATTGATGAGGGAATTACAGAGTTACCAGATATTTCAATTGTCAATATAAATATTGCTACTTCTAAAGCTTGTTTGCGATCGCTCGCCCCAGGAGGTAGAACTTGCTTTTTGCGAGCAGGTGTAACGCGCATTGGTCGTACTCAAGACAATGATATTGTAATTCCCGAACCATCAGTTTCTAAGCGTCATGCCGAAATTTTATGCCGAAATACTTTTGCTGGCACTACTCCAGTACAAACTTATTATTTACAAGATCTCTCAACTTACGGCACAACTTGGTGTTTAAGCTCTAATGGTTGGCAACAAATCCTTCGGGAGGAAGTACCTTTACAATCTGGTAGCAAGTTAAAGTTTGGGAATTCTAGCAATGAAACTTGGGAGTTTGTTATTGAAAATTAAGCATTCTTTCAGGATAAAAATTGCAGTGAATTGTATACTTCCTGCCTTATGCTGGCTCTGACATAATTTTTCTGATTCAATTGCTAAATAAAATCAGTTTAATTTTTGCGGAAATTGTAATTTACAACTTGTAGCAGTCAGTACTGCGAAATAATTCATCAGGAGTCGAAAAATGATTAAAAAAATCAACAATTCCCACAATCTCTCATCCTCGGTAACTCAAGTGGAATTAGAGTTCCTCGAACTACTGCTCCAACCCGAAGATGCAGCTTATCCTTGGAATCCTGCTGATGATCAAGCAGAGACATATTTTGATGAATTAGAAAAGCAGTTTGCTATGCAGGATGTTTTGGAGGAAGAACTCAATACTAGAGCGCAATCTTTTTACGGAAATTTAGATAATTTATGGTCTCAAGCGGCAAATTGTGGTGATTACAACTGTAATACAAATGCCAGCATTTTAGACAGTCTTTGTGAAACTTTACATACTTTTGCGACTGGAGTACCAAAAGGGTGGCTAAAGGCGATCGCTCAGAAAGCTACAGAAGTAGCAGCCGTGCAGCAATCAATCAACGAACAGTTAGTGCAGTGCGTTCAAACAGTATTGCCTACATGGGAAACAGACGATCTAGCAGTTTTCGCTCGTCCTTATGCCTATGCGATGCGTAGCAGTGAACAGCAAAACCTAGCATCAGTTATGAATAAAATTCAAAATCGGGATTGGGCGACTTTATCAGAAATGGAGCAAGCTAAAGTTAGTGTGGCGATCGCCTATTATGCTCTCAGACAGCTAGACAAATTGGAAAATGAAGCTTAAATATAAATTTGCTTTGACTGTCTAAATTATGGGCTGAGATGAAATCGCCAGAGCCACTGGATTTTCTCTCAGGTAGCATTTGTATTGCTGATATCAATAAATGATTAGTCTTTATCCTAATCTATCCTTAGATGGGTATATCTTTCTTTAGATAGAAGATACTTAGAGTATTTTTAAGTTAAAGCAATTTTTATAGCGAAGCAATCTATCTTGAGATAGAAACAATCTTTGAGTTCAAAAACCTAGTGTCAGAATCACAGGAAAAGGTGGGCAGAAAGTAAATTTGCTACTTCTACCCTTTAGTTGATAATTTTATCTGATATTTATTTGGGGCCGAGAAAGCGAGTAGCGAAATTTTGCGATCGCGTTGGTGACAATGCCCTTGCCTTTAAAATTGCCGCCATCAAAACAGCGTAAGATAAAACCCCAACAATTACTAACAACAAAGCATTAATAGAACCTGTTGCGTTCCATAAAGCGTGGAGTGCGGATGCACTTAGATAACCAATCGAGAGAATTTGCCAACTCTGACTCGGTTTGAGAACAGCCAAACCGATAAAATATCCCAGGTAGCCACTATAAGCCATGTGACCAGCAACAGAGCCTAAAACGCGAGGAATCAGCAATTGTAAGCCGGCTAATTGGCCAGCCGCACCAATACCTACCTGTTGACTAACATTTTGTGTGATATCTGGTACATACTGTCCGAGAGTTTCTAACAGAGTAAACCCCAAAGCTGAAGCTGTTCCTAGGAGAATGCCATCTAGAGGTTCCCACACACCTATGCGTTCTCGCCAAGGTGAAGGCAATTGTCTGCCAATCACAAAAGCTCCCAGTACAGGTAAGGCCTTAAGTAATTCTTCCATCAACCCTGCACCAAAGAACATTCGTACTAGCAACTCAGTCAATGTAGTAGAATCTTGGGGTGAAGGTAAATTACCTGGCAGAATACCGCGAAACACAAAGATAAATAATTCTAAGACAGGACTCAGTAAAATTAATGCTGTTGTCAGCGCTGTACCAACCAGTACCCACCAAGGCTTTTGCTTACCACACAATTGATAAACAAAGTAGTAAACAACAAAGGCAATATAACTGGCGACAATGACTTGGTTAGCCTGGGGTCTACCAACAGTCGCAAACATTAGCACAACAAAAACTACTGTGAGTATTCCTGGGACAAGGTAAGCTTTACTTGTTAAATCCTTACCAGTAGAAATAATCGGAAAAAGTTGTGTAAAGCTAACTGAATCAGGCTGCTTGATTTGGGTGTGATTCTGGTAGTTAGCGGCTGAAGGCAATGATGCGTTTTGTTTCGTCATCATTGTCGGTTGAGGTATTAAGTCATACTCAAAAATAAATTGTGGGCCATCACTACCTAAAGCAATGCGATCGCCTGATTGTAATTCTTGGCACCCATAAAAACGTTCACCATTGAGATAAGTACCATTCGCACTATTTAAATCACAAATTACCCAAGTAAATTTATTATCTGGAGACGAAGATAGAGGACGAACCGCAGCATGACGACGAGATACCATTCGATATGTCATGGCATCCAAGACAATCTGACAGCTGGGGTCACGTCCAATTACCATCTCTTTACTTGCATGTAGTGCGTAACGAGATTCTGAACCAAAAGCTGCTGTATTACCAGACACCAGCCGCAGAAAAGCGTTATGTCTTGCGTTTTTGCCTGTCATCGAGTTAGAGTGTCTTCCCAAACTAATTCATCAAATATTCTGGCAGGATGACTGAACCTTAGCCATACCAACAGCAGAATTGCTAAATCCACTATAGCTTTAGTCTCTGCTAACAAATTCAAAATTTTCTCATACAAAATTTAAAATTATCTAACTCAATATTGACAAGCATTATGGCTAATTGGAGTGTCTTATGTGCCTATTTGCTAAGAAATATTTTTCGTAATACATAAATATGATGTTTTGAAAAGCCTACAGGCAAAAAATGTACGGTAATTTCTGGAATTTTTAGTAGTATTTGCCACATCTTGAGTGATGGAGAAAATATAAAATTAGCTATCCAAAAAAAGAATAAGAAACCTTATACTTTTTAAAGTATAAGGCTTAACTAATTTTTGCTTTCATTCTTAAACTTTTGCCACTTCTGGATGTTCGACCTCAGTACCCAGTACTTTCAGAAATTCTGCTAACCAACGAGAATGTGCAGGCCAAGCTGGTGCTGTTACGAGATTTCCATCTACTACGGCTTCATCAACTGGGATTTGTACATAAATACCACCAGCAGCACGCACATCTGGACTACAAGCTGGATAGGCTGTACAACTTTTACCTTGCAGTACATCAGCAGCAGCTAATAACTGCAAGCCATGACAAATGGCCGCAATAGGTTTATTTGTTTGAGCAAAGTGACGAGTAATTTCTAGCACCTGTTGATTTAAGCGTATGTATTCTGGTGCGCGGCCTCCGGGTATTACAAGCGCATCGTATGTGTTAACATCTACCTCGGTAAAAGTCGCATTCAAAGTAAAGTTGTGACCAGGTTTTTCACTATAGGTTTGGTCTCCTTCAAAATCGTGAATAGCGGTTCTTACCTTATCACCTGCTTTTTTGTTGGGACAAACAGCATGAACAGTGTGTCCTACCATTTGCAAAGCTTGGAAAGGAACCATCACTTCATAATCTTCCACAAAATCGCCCACAAGCATTAAGATTTTCTTAGCTGCCATGTTGTTATCCTCAGTTTTTAGTTTTGGATCAATAGTCTATTGAAGCTTGAATATTGACCATTGACTAAAATTAAAGCAAATGAAATTCTGCTATGGCATTAGGAAAATTTTTATTTTCGTGGCTGGGACGGCTGAGTTTAATCAATGCAAATCGCTGTAGGGGAGTTAAAGCCGCCCATTGTTCTAAGGTTAAGTTTACGCCTAGTTCTTGGGCTTTTTCTTGCAAAGTAACTGGCAAATTACTAGAGTCCATCCACACAGGATAAGGATCTACAGGTAGTTGTGCCACAGGTGTACCTGTCCTTTCTAAAATTAGTTGCTGGAGATATTCTTTATAAGTTTCAATTTCTGTTTGTGTGGTGCAAGGCAGTTCAAATAAAGCTTCACGCTCATCTTGAGTCATCTGCAACCAATCTGATAGCTTGAGTTTGATACCACAAGTATCTAATTTATATCTCACCTGCATAGGTATACAACGCAGAGAAGTGACAAAATCTGCTTCAAATTCAAAAAAGGTTGTCATACTTTAGGTAATTTTAAAACATACTATAGGAATCCGCTTTGATTCCTGCAATAATTTGCGTAGGAAGGGAACTCTTAACAGGGAAAAGGAAACAGATAAGAAGGAAGAAAAGTGTACTGAGGTTTTTTGAGAAATCAAATATGAGTCCTATAGTGAACACAAATCACTATTTATAATATTATAAAAACATTTATTAAAATATAAACATCTCATTTATGAGATAGAAGTTAGTGGGATTTATGGGAATTACTAGAACGAATTATTAAATAGCTGATAGATAAAGCTAAAATTGCTATACCTAAGCCGATTATATCAATTCCTGTGACTTTTTCTAAGTCAAGAATAATGATTTTACGAGCGACAGCAATTAAAGAAGTTACAATAACTAATTCTACTTGGAATACGTGTTTGCGTAGGTAAGCTGTGATATTTTCGAGGATTTCTAAAGCAATTAGAATATTTAAGAACAAGCCAAATATTTTAAATAATGTTGTATTGAATTTTCCATAAGGAGTATCAAATAACTCTTTAATCAAAAAAGCACCTAAATCTCCGATCGCTACTAATATTACTAGCACCATTAACACAGATAAAACCTTAGAAACTATAACCTCGACGTTTTCGATAACGTGCATGAAGCCTTCATCGGTAAATACTCCGAAGATGTTTTTGAATAATTTTTTCATCTGGTGCATCCTGGTTTTAGTTCAACAATAAATTGGTAATGATGAGTGTTTCAAATTATCATCATTGACTAATGTCTATTGATTGAATTACTAAGTATAATTCTTAATTACCAATTTCTTGTTTAAGGATATACCAAGCAGATCACCATTGCGACGACTGGAGTTGATAATTTTTGCTTGTAACTTCTATAGAAATTGGCACTAGTTGGACTGCACAAGCTTTTAATTCTGGTTGCAGAGAATCTGGACAAGATTCGGGATGGGTGAGGGCGTTAGCTTCAGCATCATTTGCCCACAGTGCGCCCCAGTGCATGGGGACAAATACAGTACCAGGTGCGATCGCCTTAGTCACTTTTGCAGGAAAATGAGCTTGACCACGCCGCGATCGTACTTCAATTACTTGGTTCTCGCTAATTCCTAACCTAGCCGCATCGCGGGGATGAATTTCAATAAACGGTTCGGGGTGCATCGAGCGAATTTTTTCGATGCGGCCAGTACGCGTTTGCGTATGCCAATGTCCGTAAAGCCTTCCTGTGGTTAACACAAAAGGATAATCGGGGTCTGGTGGTTCAGCTAAACCTTTAGAGTAATATGCGCCGAACCGCGCCCGTCCATCAGGGGTGTGAAAGCGTAAATCTGTGTACAGGCGTTTTGAGGCATTAGGAAGCGGAGAATAGGGAAATTCATTACTCCCCACTTTTGGATGTGGCCAGTGCGTTGGCCCTTGTTTCTGTAATTGTTCATGGCTAAGACCCGACATATCGCAAGGGCGATTTTTCGTGAGTTGAACAAACTCGGCGTAAACTTCGGCAGAATTAGCAAAGTTAAACTTATCGGCAAAACCTAACCTTCGTCCCACTTCCGCGAAAATTTCCCAGTCGGCTTTGGCTTCTCTTGGCGGTTGGCGGAATGCTTGACACAGAGTGACTCGGCGTTCGGAATTGGTCATTATGCCAGTTTTTTCACCCCACTGGGCAGCAGGTAAAAGTACATGAGCATACGCGGCGGTTTCTGTGGGATAGTATGCGTCTTGGTAAATTGTGAAAGGCGATCGCAATAAGGCTTTCTTTGTCCGTTCCAAATCTGGCATACTTACAGCTGGGTTAGTAGCGGCAATCCACAATACACCTACATCACCAGTTTCCAAGCCGGTAATCATATCCCAAGCAGTCAAACCAGGAGTAGGGGAGATTTGTCCCCGCTTCAGTCCCCAAAAATCTTCCACTTCGGCGCGATGCTGGTCATTTTTCACCAAGCGATAACCAGGTAATAAATGCGCTAAACCTCCGGCTTCTCGACCTCCCATCGCATTCGGTTGACCTGTTAGCGAAAACGGCCCCGCCCCTGGTTTACCGATTTGTCCTGTCATTAGGTGCAGGTTAATAATAGTTCTAACCTTGGCTGTCCCTTCACTTGATTGGTTCACACCCATCGACCACAAAGACAGCACCTTTTGTGATTGACCCCAATAACGGGCGGCTGTTTCTAAATCTTCAATACTGATACCACATTGACGCGCTGCTACTTCTGGAGGATAGTGGCGAATCACTTCCGCGTATGCAGAAAAATTGCTAGTACAGTCATCGATAAACATCGTGTCAATGTAGTTCCAACGCATCAACAAATGGGCGATACCATTTAACAAGTCAATATCTGTACCAGGACGAATTGCTAAATGTAAATCTGCGGCTTCGGCGGTGGGTGTGCGACGAGGATCAACCACCACCATTTTTACTTTGCGGTTTTTTTTGTGGTATTTTTCCAGTCGGTTAAAAATAATGGGATGACATTCTGCGGTGTTAGTCCCAATTAAAAATGCACAGTCAGTTAACTCTAAATCTTCATAGCAGCATGGCGGGCCATCAGCACCAAAACTTTGAATATATCCAGATACAGCACTGGACATACATAAGCGTGAATTCGCGTCAAAATTGTTAGTTCCTAAACAACCTTTCAAAAGTTTTTGGGCGGTGTAGTAGTCCTCAGTTTGAAATTGACCAGAACCATACATACATATTGCTTCTGGCCCTTGGGTGAAGCGCACAGTTTGAATGCGGTTGGTGATGAGTTCAAAAGCTTCATCCCAACTAACTCGCCGGAACTCTTGATCTAAAGAGTCCCGCACCATTGGGTAATGTAGTCTATTTTTATCTAAAGATTCAGCGATCGTTGCACCTTTTACACATACCATACCCTGGCTTGATGGGTGAGATTTGTCGCCGCGTACTCGCCAAATCGGATTTCCTTGACTGTCACGATTAGTTGCTTTACCGTGTTGTGCTGGCGGCGAAACTTCTAAACCACAGCCAACACCACAATAAGGACAAAGAGTTTTAGTAAATTCGCTCATGTAGCTACACCACTTTATTATTTTTGGAGAGCAGACACAGATAATTCATCTGTGTTCATCTGTGGTTTTTGATAAAAATAATTTTTGTAATTAGTAATAGAAATAATTATTAACCGCTGATGTACACAGATAAAATAAGAAGCAAGAGGATGAAATTATTTAGTTAATTTCATCCTTTATTTTTGTGGTTATTCTTCAGCTAAAATAGCGGGTTTTTGAGTTGAAGATTCTGATAACTCTTCAGATGCACCCGCAAAGGAACCTTGAGGTTCTTTGAGGAAGAAAGCACACATAAAAGCACAAATCAATGCTGCTATACCCATTGAGGAGAATAGGGTTGGTGCATCAGTTAAGCTAAAAATTGTCAGGTAAACTACGCCGCCAAAATTACCGTAAGCTCCTACGTTACCCGCGATTTGTCCGGTAGCTTCTTTTTTGATCAGGGGAACAATACCGTAAGTTGCACCGCAGCCAGCTTGGGCAAAGTAGGCACAAATCATAGTGACTGCGATCGCCAGCCCAATCGGCCAGCTACTATTAATAAAATGTGCCATTAAATAGCCAACACCAATACCAGCGGAAATAATTGTCATTGTCCATTTGCGGGAACCAAATTTATCAGAAATTACGCCACCGCTAGGACGAGAAACTAAGTTTAAAAATGGATAAGTTGCCGCAATCATGGCTGCAACTACGTGTTCTAAACCAAAGGTTTTTTCAAAGAAAGCTGGCAGCATAGAAACAGCAGCTAATTCGGAACCAAAGTTAGTTACGTAAGTAAATTCGAGTATGGCAACTTGGCTGAAGTTATATCGCTGTGCAGGAGCGTAAGTTTTCTTGCCAATTAATAATTCTTTGTTGACTGCGTAAGCTTTGTAAGTTTGGTAAGCAAATAATCCTGCTAATACGAACCAAACTAAATACATTTGGCTGAGAGTCAAAAAGTGAATATTCTTTTGTTCTAACCGCCAAGCTAATAAACCAAGGGCAAATATCAAACCAAAATTTGAGACAATCATCGCCCAGAAACTTTTGACGCTGGTAACTTCTAAAGCACCATTTTTCTTAGGACGCTTGTAGATTTTGTCAGCAGGCGTATCTTGAACGCTGTTGAAGTAGATTACGCCATAGATAGCAGTGATGATACCAGTAAGAGCGATCGCCAACCGCCAGTTAGAAGCACCACCAGCCAAAAAGCTAGTAGCAACAGCAATCATTGGTAAGGCAAATTCTGCACCAAAAGCCCCAAAGTTACCCCAACCGCCATAAATACCTTGTGCGCTTCCCATCTCCTTCGGTGGGAACCATTCAGCTACCATGCGGATACCGACGACGAACCCAGAACCGACAATTCCCATTAATAAACGGCTAATGACTAGTTGATTAAAATCCTGAGATAGCGCGGTAGCTAGACACGGAACAGCCGCAAACATCAACAATATCGAATAGGTAATTCTAGGGCCGAAACGATCTAACAACATCCCAATAATTAGGCGCGCTGGAATTGTTAGGGCTAAGTTGCAGATTCCTAAAGTTTTAATTTGCTCAGGTGCTAAATGTAACTGCTTGCCAATGGTAGTAGCAAACGGAGCAAAGTTAAACCAACAGACAAAGGTGAGAAAAAAGGCAAACCAAGTCTGATGTAAGATGCGGTAACGATCCTTGAATGAAAATAAATTTTTTAACATTCTAATTTCCGAAATTTTAGGGAGTAGGGAGTAGGGAATGGGAGCAGAGGAAGCAGAGGGGCAAAGGAAGACAATTCTACTCAGCAACGTCACTTGCTACAACGGAGCGGAGAACCTCCTCAGCACTTTTAACTAATAAAAAATGACCAGGGACAAATGACTTCAGACTTCAACCAAGGCTTCTTGTTTGAGCTTTGCGCCGAAGTGTTTGATGAGTAGTTCTTTTAATACTGGCTGCAAGTCTTCGCAGGGGATACCTTTAATTGCACAGGTTCCTAAGTGTGCGTCTTTGCCGACTTTACCGCCCATATAGATGTCTACGCCTTCTACGGCTTTACCATCTTTACGAGCTTTTGTACCCATTAAGCCGATGTCTGCGACTTGTGGTTGTCCGCAGGAGTTTGGGCAACCAGTCCAATGAATGCGGACTGGTTGGGTGAAGGTTAAGTCTTCTTCTAAGGCTTGAATGGTGGCTAGGGCGCGGTTTTTGGTTTCGATGAGGGCAAAGTTGCAAAATTGTGCGCCTGTGCAGGAAACTAGCGATCGCTCCAACGTCCCTGGATTGATGGAAAATCTTTCTAGTAAGGGTTCTGCCAAAAATGTTCCGAGGCTACTATCAGAAATATTGGGAATGATGATGTTTTGTTCAACTGTCAGTCTAATTTCACCACTGCCGTAAACTTCTGCTAGTCTGGCTATTTCAAACATATCTTCGGCATACAACCGCCCAACCGGGACGTGAAAACCTACATAGTTCAATCCTGGTTGTTTTTGTTTATATACGCCGATATGGTCGCGTTTTTCCCAATCAATCTCATCTTTGGGTGCAGCTGGTAAAAACGATTTACCTAAACGCTGTTCAACTTCTGCGCGAAACTTATCTATACCCCATTCATCAAGTAGCCACATTAAACGAGATTTCAGGCGGTTAGCGCGTGAGCCATTGTCTCGAAATACTTCTAAAACGGCTCTACATACGGCTACTACATCTTCTGGGGCTACCCAAGCATTCAGAGGAATTGCCGCATCACAACGTTTAGCAGAGAAGAAGCCACCAACTAAGATGTTAAACCCGAATGTTGCCTCTTTAAAAGCTGGGACAAACGCTAAATCGTTGATTTCTGCGTGAACTGAATTATCTCTTCCACCTGTGATAGCAATATTAAACTTGCGAGGTAGGTTGGTAAACTCTGGGTTGCCTTCGCCTTTGTTGGTGAGCATATCTTGAATTTGCTGCACCAAATCTCGTGTGTCGAACAATTCATCAGCATCCAGCCCAGCAACAGGATCGCCTGTGATGTTGCGGACGTTATCCATCCCTGACTGCACACTTGTTAAACCAACGGCGTGAAATTTATTGAAGATATGAGGTAAATCTTCAATTCTGATGCCTCGCAATTGAATATTCTGTCTGGTAGTAATGTCAGCACTACCATCATCGCCATAACGCTGCAATACTTCTGCTAACACACGCATTTGGTCGCTGGTGAGAATGCCGTTGGGCATCCGCAACCGCATCATGAACTTGCCAGGGGTAACTGGGCGGAAAAATACTCCTACCCACTTGAGTCGATGATCCCGGTCGGTTTCATCCATTGCTTCCCATCCGAGGGCAGCAAATTTTTCAATCTCTGCTTTGATGGCAAGTCCATCTTTTTCAGCTTTGAATTTTTCAAACTTATTCAGGCTGGTTTTGGTAGTGGTTCCTGTATCTGTCATGAGTTAACTCTCATTATTGTTAATCCAGTGAGAACTTCAGGCAGTATTTACCTAATATCAATCAACCCGTAGTCTGGATTGTGGTTCTACGAGTTTTAGGAACTTTAAACTAAATATTTATTTATTGCTGATTTCTAATGTTCAAGTGCGTTCTTAGGTGGTTAATGGACAGAGGATAGTATGTCTTTAACTAAATGCGACTTCGTAAGGTTTGGGAGAAGATTTGTAATCTTTTACATTGGGGAAATTCACCAAGTAAACACAGCAATTGTTTATGTAACAATTTCGATACTTTTTAGATTAAAGTTAGATCTCTGCTAAAATCGTATAAATAGCTACAAAATATTAGTAAAATTGCTAGTTGTAAATAATATCTATGCGTTTTCTGCATCACACAGAGAAAGTGAGTGATGCAAAATCATCGGTTTATACATCAGCATGGGCAAAAAATGAGAAACATGATGCTGATGGTGAACTTTTTACAAATCACTGACCGTAGAGCAGGCGATCGCTGTTACTCTAATTACAAATAATTTCCATAACTATGAAACGTCGTGATTTCATTAATTGGGTTGGTTTAGGTTTAATAGCTAGTAACCTACCAGTTGCGATTGCTGCCTGTTCTTCACCAAGCAGTACATCAACATCAGCAGCATCGGGAGATTGGCAAAAAATAGGTACAGCCAAAGAATTAGACCAAAATGGGCAACTTTTAGTCAAAAATTCTCCTGTCGGCAATGTTTTGGTGGTTAGTACATCTCAAGCAGGAAATTTAATTGCTGTTGACCCTACCTGTACTCATAAAGGCTGTACCGTAGATTGGAAAGCTGACGCGAAAAAATTTGCCTGTCCCTGTCATCGTGCAGAATATGGCACTGATGGTCAAGTGCAGAAAGGCCCAGCAGAAAAACCCCTCAAAACTTACACCGCTAAAATTGAAGGCGATGCCATTTTAGTTAAGGGTTAACTGAAGTATTCAGATTTCACACTTCATACTTTTTATGCAAGGCAATATCAACCAGCTTTTAATGCAGGCGCAGACAGCGTATGATAGTGCTGACTGGTCATCACTGATTCAATATCTACAACAGTTGATTTTGGTAGATGATGAGCAACATTCAGAATATTTGCTGGAATTAGCACTCTCTATTTTAGAAATGGGGGATTTTCAGCAACGCTGGGATATTAGCAAGGTATTACTGCGCTTGGGAAATATTGCTATTTCACCATTGATTAGCATCTTAGAAGATGAAGATACAGAGGAAGAATTGCGCTGGTATGCGGCGCGAACTTTGGGCGAGTTTCAGCATCCAGAGGCGATCGCACCTTTGGTAGAATTGCTCAAAACTAGCGAAGATGAAGAATTAAAAGCGATCGCCGCTACAGCACTAGGACAAATGGGTAGTTTAGCAATTACTGAACTCTCCCAACTTCTAAAACAAGATGATACAAGGCTTTTGGCAGTGCGATCGCTTGCTTATATTCGCACTCCAGAAACTATCACACCATTGTTGAGTGTGGTACAAGATGCCGAAGTTGCAGTTCGCGTCACTGCATTAGAAGCCCTCAGCAGCTTTCATGATCAACGTGTAACACCTGTACTATTGCAAGCTTTAGATGATGTAGTTGCAGCAGTCAGACGTATAGCCGTGTTGGGTTTAGGGTTTCGCCCTGATTTAAATTCCGAACTAGATTTAGTAACACGACTACAAACCAAGCTTTACGACTTCAACATTGAAGTTTGTTGTGCTGCTGCTACAGCCCTTTCTCGCCTTGGTGGTGATGCTGCTACCCATCATTTATTTATAGTATTGATGTCACCCCACACACCCACAACCTTACAACTAGAAATTATTCCCGCTTTAGTTTGGGTGGGGACACTCTCTGGTTTGAAATATTTACAGCAAGCATTCAACCAAATTCAATCAGAAAAAGTGTGGCAGGAAATTGTCACCGTTTTGGGGCGAGTCGAAAAACCGCATTTAGCTACAAAAGCTACAGAAATTTTATTAGAGTTCCTGAATTCCCATCATCCAGCAACAGAAATTACTAATATCAAAAGTGCAATCGCCTTATCTTTAGGACAGTTAGGCAATCAGCAAGCTATCCCCTCATTAACTACTTTAGTCAAAGACTCGAATGAGCAAGTTAGATTACATGCGATCGCTGCACTCAAAAAACTCGCACCAGAATTTCTACCAATCAGTCTTGACTAAAATTAAAGTAATCCCACCTTCTTCTAGCTTTTATGAGTATCTCAACAGCTAAACGCTTCACAACATCTGAATATCACCGTTTAACTGAACTCGGCTTTTTTGCAGAAAATGACCACGTTGAGTTAATCAGAGGAGAAATCATTGAAATGGCTGCGAAAGGTACACCACACTCTGTTTGTAATACCCGATTGAATCGAGAATTATTCACACTCATTGTAGGGAAGGCAACTCTTAGAGGACAAGAACCGATTATTATTTCTGATATTAGCGAACCAGAACCAGATTTAGTAATTGTCCAAAATCGTTCTGATGATTATTTAAGAGAACATCCTAGCCCATCGGATGTAATACTACTAATAGAAATTTCTGATTCCTCTTTAAAATACGACCAAGAAACAAAATTATCTATCTATGCTGAAGCGGGTATTCCTGATTATTGGATATTTAATTTAGTAGATAATTTTTTGGAGTGTTACAGCGCACCTTATCAAAGCTCACAAGGTCAATTTGGTTATCGTCGCAAACTCATATTTCTACCAAATGAATTAGTCAATCTACCATACTTCAATGATTTAGTTTTAGATTTATCTAAAGTCTTTCCATGTGTGTAATTTATTTGAAATTAAAATAAATTATGAGTGCTGATCCAGTTTGGTGCTTGTTTAGAATAGAGCCTTCAGATGTACTCAATGTCTCTCAAGCTTTTAATCAAGCTGTAGAGCGATCGCAAATTGCATATCAGTTACAAGATTATCTTAAAATCAGAACTAAAATTTCTAATCAGCTACCTTTGCAAAAACTAGATGAATCTAATATTTATTTTCCTGATTGTCTGATTGAAAGACAGCAAAATCCTGATGTGTTTGACTGGGAAGATTTACATCAAACTTACCATCTTTTTTCCCCAAAAGCATTTGTAGAAATTTTTGATAATCTGTTTGTAGGCGATACTCCAATTATTTCTCAAAGAATGAGTCAAGCCCAACTAGAATTAATCATAACTAATCGTGTATGTGCAACAGAAATGTTATGGGGTGCTTTAGGTTGGCAACATGCAAGTAAACTTCCTGGATACTTAGGAAATATGTTTGTCATACCAGAAGATATTGCAACCGTTTTAGCAACTATAGAAAAAATTTTTACAGAAATAAATACTGATGAATTCATTCAAGGAGCGAAGTCAATCGGATTCAGAGGAAACTGTAATGAAGATGATGCAGAAACCATTCAATCAATCATTTTGTCCTGTTTTCGTAATGTTTTACAGGAAGGAAATGGGCTTTTAGCTTTGAGCCATCCACACATCGGCATTATGCCAATTCCCGAAAATTATTAATCGACCTTTTATATTAATGAGATTCTGCTCACTCAAGAACTCTCCGCGCCTCCGCGTCTCTGCGTGAAAAATAATCTTTATAAAATCAAACTTTGCATCGCCTGTTGTAAATCATTAGTGAAATCAGCCACAGCTTGTTTTGCACCTGCGCGACTTTCTTTGTATGCCGAATAATGCTCAGATATAGATAACGGCTGTCCGATAGTAATCTTAACTTTCTGCTTACCTAATTGCGGACGTTGGAAAGATTTATCACCTTTAATTTTGGCAATCATCTGCGATAAAATTAAAGTCGTTTCAGCAAATCTTTCGACTGAGGGTTTCGCTTTAATATAGTTACCAGAAACCGCCACAAAACTTTCTACTAATCTCATGTGCCACATTCTCGCAGTCGCTTCTTCAGCAATGCGATCGCCTAATGCTACTTCCACAGAAGATAATTTTTTGATATCCTTAAAATCTTCTCTAAATATATAATTCCAACCAGCTTGTTCTACCCGCCGACAACGGTCTGTTAAAGTACCTTTTGCTTGCAAGTTAAAATATTGTTCGGATATTTGTAATGCAGCATTTAATAAAGCCTGTAATCTTAATGCTAAGGCTTCATTTCTATCTTTAATTTCACTGACAGTTTGAGCATCTGCCAACTTTTGATGATAAAACCGCGTGTAAAATTGCTCCATTAAAGATAATAAATGCTCTGCTAAAGCCAATAATCGCGGATAAAGTAATTCCATTGAAGCAATATTATCTTTTCTTCCCGCATTCACAGGCAAACCACTAGCCGCTTCCAACTCACTTAATAATTGCGCGATCGCACTCCAAGGCGCAGTCGTATAACTATATTTCAGCCCAACTGGTACAATTAAAACTCGTTCCGAGCGTCCGGCTTTTTGTAAATCTTCCGCACACCAAAAGCCTAACTGAGCAATACCAGGTTCCAATGGACTCATAATTTCTGATAGTCCATTTGTTGCACCTTCTGGCGCAGCAGCCATTGGAAATCTACCATTAGCGAATAAATCACGCGCTGAACGCAACCCTGTCCAGTCAGCCTTACCACGTTGAATAGGTGTTCCACCCAACCGCGAAGCCACCCAACCTGCATATTCACCTGCCCAAAGAGGAATGCCGCGATCGTAGATAAAATGAGCATGAATCGGAGATTGTAATGTTATACCCTGTTCTCTCGCGACCTTCGGCACAAGTTGAGACAGCAAGTAACCTAAACAAAAAGGATCATCTGTTTTAGGATGACGAAACCCCAACAAAAAGCGCACCTTCCCTCCCTGAAACTCACGATAAAGATCCGCCAAAATCTCAACGTTGTCTGCTTCAATGTGGGAAATAGCAGTTTGCCATTGTATCCAACTAGGTAAAACCGTTTGAACAACTCGCAAAAATAAGGGATTAAACGCTGGCTGGATAAATTCTAGAGGCGGCTGCGCTTGATAAATTACGTCTGACAAGGTAAGTTTCTCCTGAAGTAGTAATGGGAAGGCAGAAGGCAGGAGGTGAGACAGCGCGGTCTTCTCCCAAAGGGAGAGGCTAACGCCCGCCGTAGGATGCCCAAAGGGCTGTAGGGGGTTTCCCCCATGAGCGACTGCGTTAGCGACGTTAGGAGCGTCACCCGAAGGGCAGAAGGCAGAAGGGGATATGAAAATTAACTATTAACCAAGCACTTTATACTTCATACTTCATACTTCATACTTTATTTGACACAGAGATTAACGATTCTAAGAAAGGATTAAACGATGCGACTGTCACAAATGTTATTCGTTACACTCAGGGATGATCCGGCTGATGCGGAAATTCCCAGCCATAAGTTATTACTCCGTGCAGGGTATATTCGTCGCATCGGTAGCGGTATTTATGCTTATCTCCCGTTTATGTGGCGAGTGTTGCAAAAGGTTTCTCAAATTGTGCGCGAAGAAATGAATGCCACAGGCGCACAAGAATGTTTGTTACCCCAATTACAACCTTCTGAGTTGTGGAAAGAATCAGGGCGTTGGGATACTTACACCAAAGCTGAGGGAATTATGTTTTCCCTGATCGATCGCCGCGATCAACAATTAGGATTAGGGCCGACTCATGAAGAAGTCATCACAGCGATCGCTCGTGATATGATTCGCTCTTATCGTCAGTTACCGCTACATCTCTACCAACTGCAAACCAAATTCCGTGACGAAATTCGCCCCCGCTTTGGTTTGATGCGCGGGCGAGAATTCATCATGAAAGACGGTTACTCTTTCCATGTCGATGAAGAAAGCCTGAAAAAAACCTACCAAGATATGTATCAAGCCTACAGCAATATGCTGCGGCGTGCTGGTTTAGCATTCCGTCCAGTAGAAGCTGACTCTGGTGCAATTGGTGGTTCCGGTTCTACAGAATTTATGGTGTTGGCGGAAGCTGGGGAAGACGAAGTTCTCTACACCGAAGATGGTAAATACGCCGCCAACGTAGAAAAAGCTGTGTCTTTACCTGCCGATGCAGAAACTTCACCGTTTACTAGTTATGAAAAGCGGGAAACGCCAGGAACAGATACGATTGAAAAACTCTGTCAATTCCTGAAATGTTCTCCTACCCAAATAGTTAAAAACGTTTTGTACCAAACAGTTTACGATAATGGTGCGACTGTTTTGGTACTGGTAAGTATTCGTGGAGATCAGGAAGTCAACGAAGTTAAATTACAGAATGAACTAACGCGGTTAGCAGCTAACTATGGTGCGAAAGCAATCATCGCCTTAAATGTACCGAGTGCAGAAACACAACAAACATGGGCGGCGAAATCCCTACCTTTGGGTTACATTGCGCCAGATATTAGCGATGAATATATTGCAGGTAATAAACAAGTTCATGCCAAATTTGTACGGTTAGTTGATAAAACAGCCGTCGAGTTAAAAAACTTCGTCACTGGTGCGAATGAAACTGGTTATCACGTAGTTGGGGCAAATTGGCATGAGCAATTTAAGCTACCAGAAAATATAGTAGATTTGCGTAAAGCCAGACCAGGCGATCGCGCCCTACACAATCCTGAACAAACTCTCTCTAGTGCCAGAGGTATTGAAGTCGGTCACATCTTCCAATTAGGCACAAAATATTCCCAAGCCTTGGGTGCAACTTATACCAATGAACAAGGCGAAGAAAAACCTTTGGTGATGGGTTGCTATGGTGTGGGTGTGTCTCGATTGGCACAGGCAGCAGTAGAGCAATCTTACGATAAAGATGGGATTATTTGGCCTGTAGCGATCGCACCTTATCACGCGATCGTCACAATTCCTAACATTAATGATGCCCAACAAGTGCAAATAGCTGAAAAACTCTACACCGAACTTAATCAAGCCGGAATTGAAACATTATTAGATGACCGTGATGAACGCGCTGGAGTCAAATTTAAAGATGCTGATTTAATCGGTATACCTTATAGAATTGTTACCGGACGTGCAATCGCCAACAGCAAAGTTGAAGTAGTAGAAAGAGCAACTCGTCAGTCTCAAGAAATTGCCATTGATGAAGTTATCACTACACTAAAACAATGGATTACCACTGCCATAGAAGTTAAAAATTAACCCCTAAAGAATTTAGCAGCCAGCTTCTGCAAGTTATTTGCAGTTAAAGGCAAGATAACTTTTAAAGTTAGAGAAACAGGTACAGGTAATAGATAAAAATTCTGTTCCCTGTTTCCTGTTCTCTGTTCCCTAATTCTTAATAATTTCCTAAATCTTACGAAACAATGAGATTTATAGAATTTGGCAGATGACGGATTTAAATTACAAATTCTAGAATTAAGGAAGGACTATTTAGATTTAGCGATCGCATTATTTAAGCGTATCGAGCTATTCATGAAATCTCTGGAAACTCTCAACTTATAAGTATCGTCCATAACCAGGCTGCTCTTCACATAAACATTATTTCAGCCCTAAGTCAGTCAAGAAGGTTTTTAATATGAATAATGAACCAAGATCTAATCGCGTATCTTCGGGTGTAGTTGCAGCCGTATCAGCCGCTGTCATCGCCGTTAGCGGTGGTGTAGCTTGGTTGACAACTACCCAGTCGCCAAACAAAGCCCCTGTAACAACCAATCCTGCCAACCCTAATCAAAGCATTCAACAGCCAACACAGCCAACAACTACCCAACCAAATGAAAAAACTGCTCAAGTTTACTGGTTAAAACCTCAAGAAAAAAATATTGCTTTAGTTCCTAAATCAGTTGAAGTAGCAGCAAATCAGCCCAACCAAGCTTTAGAAAGAGCTTTTCAAGCTTTATTAGAAGGGCCAAGCGACAGTACAGATTCAACCACCATTCCCAAAGGTACTAAACTATTGGGCTTGAATGTCAAAGGTGATGAAGTCCACGTCAATTTATCAGATAGCTTTACCAGTGGTGGCGGTAGCACCTCAATGGTGGCGCGTGTTGGACAAGTTGTTTACACAGCCTCCAGCTTGAACACCAAAGCTAAGGTTTACATTGACGTAAACGGCAAACCTTTAGATGTCTTAGGTGGTGAAGGCGTAGAGTTGCAACAACCTCTGACGCGTGAAAGCTTTGATAAAAATTATCCGCTTTAGTCAAAAGGAGCCAGTGCGTTGCGGAGAGAACTTGCGTGCGCGGGGAACCCGCGTTGAGCAAAGTTCGGGAGGTTCCCTCCGTTGTAGCAACTGGCGTTCAAGAGTCAAAGGTCAAGAGTCAAAATCACCATTGACATATGACTTAAAGTTTTGTATTCAGAACGCGAAAGTTACGAGCTTGCTGTTCTAACCTTGTAGCGATGCGATCGCATACCTGATTACACAATTCAAAAATCATTTCGTCTTCCACCCGATAGTAAGCGCAAGTGCCTTCACTGCGACGGCTGAGGATTCCGGCTTGCCACATTACTTTCAGGTGTTTGGAGACATTTGCCTGCGAAGTTTGTGTTGCCTCTACCAATTCTTGTACACATTTTTCTTCATCCCGTAATAAGTGTAGTAGCCGCAGACGCATCGGCTCACTTAACAGGCTGAAATATTCGGCTACTTGTTGCACCACTTCCGGCGGTACAGGCAACGCTTGTTTCATCAGGAATGATCCGTAAAAACAGACAAGGTTAACAATCACTCATTTCATATATAGATTAATACTTAATCAGGGTTAATTCGCATCAAAGGTTGACCATATTCTACAGGTTCCCCATTTTGGAGAAGAATTTCCATAACTTGCCCGGAAATTTCGGCTTCAATTTCGTTCATTAGCTTCATCGCTTCAATGATACACACCGTTTGTCCTTGACGGACGCGATCGCCAACTTCCACAAAAGGCGCTTCGCCTGGTGCGGGTGCGCGATAAAAAGTTCCTACCATTGGCGAAGCAACTTCAACTAATCTTTGATCTATCGCTGAAGGCGCATTTCCCGATATTTGTACACCAGCACCAGCCACAGCATTATCTAAAATACGCTCGGCGGACAGCGTGGGTGCTACGCCTCCGGTTGCAACTGTCGTCACTGCCGCTACACCACCAATAGCAGCTGGCGGTACAGCGTGATTGTTAAAGCTCACAGCTTTACGCACTGTTAGCTCAAAGTCATCACTTTTAAGAGTTACTTCTGCAATATCTGTTTGTGCAATAGTTACCAGTAGTTGGCGGATTTCATTAAAGTCCAAAGGCACAGCTTTTATTACCTCAACCTGTCCGTAAATTAAGAATTTTTCAGTAATACCAATTTAAAAATGATTGAGACTGATGGATTGACACAACTCAGACACAGACAGTCATTCCCAATCCAAAATCCGTCTTGAAAAGTTTGCTCAAGTCGGGAAACCCGACCACGCAACGCCAGTTGCTACAACGGAGGGAACCTCCACAACGCACTGGCTCAACTTTTCGCAAAATCTAAAATGGTATGAAGGCAGGGATTTAAACCCTATACAGGGATTTAAATCACAATTAACTCTAAATTCAAGAGAAAATTTATTCCCTGCCTAAATATTTATCTTCACGAGTATCAATCCGAATCCGTTCTCCTTGAGAAATAAACAAGGGAACCATAATAGTTGCACCAGTTTCTACTATGGCTGGTTTAGTGCCACCTGTAGCCGTATCACCCTTGACACCAGGATCAGTTTGAGTAATTTCTAGCACTACTGAATTAGGTAATTCTACTTCTAGCACTTGCTCACCCCAACGAATCACATTGACTTCCATACCTTCTTTGAGGTATTTAACGCGATCGCCAATTTGCGTTGCGCTAAGTCGTCCTTCTTCATAGGTTTCCATATCCATAAAGACAAACTCATCGCCTTCTTTATAGGTATGCTGCATTGTGCTTTTTTCCAGAGTCGCTTGCGGCACAGTTTCCCCAGCCCGGAAAGTCCTTTCTAGAACCTTACCGCTTTGGACGTTTTTCAGGGTTGTTCTGACAAACGCCGAACCTTTACCGGGTTTAACGTGGAGAAAATCTACCACCCGCCATACAGACCCGTCTAATACAATTGATACACCGGGTCGAAAGTCGTTACTAGAAATCATGAAGCTTTCAAATGTTGGAAGACAATCGGCATTTATTGTACCCTTCAAGCGGATTAATTGGTTAATTAAGTAAAAGGCAGGAGGCAGGAGGTGAGGTAGCCCCCGTCTTGGCGGTTCCCGTCGTTAGCGTTAGCGGTAGCGAGGAACGAGCGTCTGGGGGACTGCCGAACCCGAAGGGCAGGAGGCAGAAGGTAAAAACCATCTTGTAGCAAGGTTTAACAGGTTGATACTCTACTTAGTTAATGGTTATTTGGAAGAATTCGCAGGCACAACGGCTCAATTTCATACTTCATACTTCACACTTCACACTTTCTCCGCACTCCTACTGTGGGAAGATTATTGTTGGGTTCCGCCCAGTCAACAATATTCATGCTGCATTTGAGCCATACTCATGTTTAAGTTAATAAAATCCTGGCTAAAGTCCAGCCTAGTAACAATACTGTTGGTAATTATATTTTTAGGCATCAATACAGCTGGCTGGACTCCCTCCAGTAATGCCGCCTTGCCCTCTGGCAATGCAATTACCGACGGCAAAGCTTTGTTGCGTTATGCACTCCCAATTAAAAATGAACCAGTACGGCAACTACAAGCCAGTCTAGAAGACATATCAACCCAGTTGCGGGCTAATCGACGCTGGGGTGCTATTTCCAAAGACCTCAGCAAAGCATCCCGTGTTCTCGATAAGCCTTCACAAATCTTAGCAAGCGTCCCCGAAGAACGCCAACCCCAAGCCCAAGCATGGGTTGAAGAGTTAAAATCTGGTGTAGCTAAACTGCAAGAATTGACACAATCTAAAGATAAAGAACAAATTCTGCAAGAGAGAAATAAACTGCTAAATTTAGTTTCTTTGCTAGAAGAGTCAATGGTCAAAGGATTTCCTTTTGAAGTACCTGCTGATTACAGTAACTTGCCACAACTCAAAGGTCGTGCCACTTTAGAATTTAAAACTAATAAAGGCAACTTAACAGTTGTTGTTGATGGTTACAGCGCACCAGTGACTGCTGGTAATTTTGTCGATTTGGTACAAAGGGGTTTTTATAACGGGCTAGAATTTACTCGTTCAGAAGAATCCTACGTCTTGCAAACTGGCGACCCCCCAGGCAAAGAACAAGGCTTTATTGACCCAAAAACAGGCAAATACAGGGCAATTCCTTTAGAGATTCTAGCAGAAGGGGATAAAGCACCAACCTACGGCATTACCTTAGAAGACGCTGGTCGTTATCTAGATATGCCAGTTTTACCTTTTTCGTCCTTTGGTGCATTAGCAATGGCTCGTCCTGAAAGCCAAGTTAATGGCGCTTCCTCGCAAGTGTTCTTCTTCTTATTTGAACCAGAACTCACTCCCGCCGGACGTAACTTGCTAGATGGACGTTACTCTGTGTTTGGTTATGTCACAGAAGGCAAAGATGTTTTAGATACACTCAAAGCTGGTGACAAAATTGAATCGGCAACTGTAACTCAGGGCATAGAAAATTTAGTCCAGCCTCAAGCAGCTTAAATTGAAGATGAAGTATGAAATTTTACACTTCATACTTCATACTTCAAATTTTTCCAGCAGCAAATACTTGATGAGGCGCGATCGCTAATTCTGGAAAAGTCCACGATACAATCTTCTGGTCAGCAGTAAATACCGTTTCTTCGTAAAATCCTTCTTCCAGCAATAAAACAGTAATTTTTAATTCTAGCGGGTCTACAACCCAATATTCTGGCACTCCAACCGCGGCATATTCAGAACGCTTGTGGCGATAGTCCCGCTTGATGGAATCTGGGCTAACCACCTCTACAATCAGTAATGGTGCTGAATCAAACACAGCTGAAGCCTTAAGTAAGTCTCGTGCTTGTTCCTGTGTCACTACACACAAATCAGTTAACCTAGACTTATTTCTTCCTGTTCTCGTCCCAGTTTCCCGAAAAGTTAACCAAGCTAAACTTAAACGCTGAATTTCTGAGATGAATGTGGTATCTAAAAAAGCCACAATTAAGAAATGTTCAATCGTTGGGGGATTCATTAATTCCAGTGTGCCATCCACTAACTCGTAGTGAAAACCACTGCCATCATCATAAGTTAAATACTCTTCAAATGTGAGTTTTGTTATTGGTATAGTGACCATATCAACATCCCCCTAGACGATACCATCATAGTAACTGAAGTGTGAAGTCTGAAGTGTCATCTTCCTTCCTCCTGACTATTGACTAATGACAACAATTAAAGATATTGGCGAACAAGGCCTGTTAGCAAAATTACAAAGCTTTTGTCCCGCAGAGATTATTGGGGATGATGCAGCAGTGTTAGTAACTGCGCCAGGAAAATCTTTAGTAGTAACAACAGATGTCTTAGTTGACGGCGTACATTTTAGTGATGCTACTACTTCTCCGGAAGATGCAGGTTGGCGAGCCGCAGCCGCTAATTTATCCGATTTAGCCGCAATGGGGGCTTGTCCTTTAGGAATCACAGTTGGATTAGGTCTTCCTGGTGACTTAAAAGTAAGTTGGGTGGAGCGACTTTACCAAGGAATGACAGAATGCCTGCAAAAATACAATACCCCAATTGTTGGCGGTGATGTAGTGCGATCGCCAACCACAACTATTTCCATTACAGCCTTTGGCCAAGTCGATCCCCAGCGAATTATCCGCCGTGCTGCTGCTAAAGTAGGAGATGCGATCGTGGTCACAGGTGTTCATGGAGCCTCCCACGCTGGCTTACAATTGCTCCTGCATCCCCAATTAGGGCAGAACCTCACTACCGAACAAAAAAACACTTTTATCAAAGCCCATCAACGCCCTCAGCCACGATTAGATGTCTTACCCATTCTTTGGGATATTGTAAATCACACCCCCTCTACTGTCGCAGGTATGGATAGTAGCGATGGTTTAGCAGATGCTGTTTTACAAATTTGCCGCGTTAGTGGTGTTGGTGCTGTATTAGAAAGCCATCAAATTCCCTTCCCTACAACTTTGGAACATTGGCTTAAACCAGAACAAGCAATAGAATATGCTCTTTATGGTGGCGAAGATTTTGAATTAGTGCTGTGTTTACCACAAGAACAAGCAAAAACTCTAGTTAAACAACTCAGTCAAGGCGCAGCAATTATCGGCAACATCACATCTGGTTCAAAAGTGCTATTACATGACGAACAACAAAAAATCCCTGACCAAGTTCTCAGCCTTAGCCAGGGATTTCAACATTTTGGTCAATAGTCTAGAGTCAATAGTCCATAGTAATTACTATTGATCATTAACAAAAGAATATTGACTATTGAAAAATTATTGCCACTTCTCAGCTACTAGTTCAGCCAAATCAAGAACACGTTGGCTGTAGCCCCACTCGTTGTCATACCATGCCATAACTTTTACCAAGTCACTGCCCATTACCAAAGTTAGGCTGGCATCAATAATCGAAGAAGCATCAGTACCTTGGTAATCAGATGATACCAACTGAAGTTCACTGTAATCTAGTATACCCTTTAGTGAACCCTCTGAGGCATCTTTGAGAGCTTGGTTCACTTCTTCCGTAATAGTACGCTTCTCAACCTGAACAACGAAATCTACCATTGAGACGTTCGGGGTTGGTACACGCAAGGCAACGCCATTCAGCTTACCTTTGAGTTCTGGAATTACTAACGCCACTGCTTTTGCTGCACCTGTCGAGGTGGGGACAATATTGATGGCTGCTGCTCTTGCCCGACGCACATCACGGTGAGAAGCGTCTAACAAACGCTGGTCTCCAGTGTAACTGTGGGTTGTGGTCATTGTGCCTTTGATGATGCCGAATTTGTCATTTAGCACCTTGGCAATGGGAGCCAAACAGTTGGTGGTACAGCTGGCATTACTAATAACGTGGTGTACATTGTGATCGTAATCGTGATGATTCACACCGATAACAAAAGTACCATCTTCATTTTTCCCAGGGGCGGTAATTAGAACCTTTTTGGCTCCAGCATTTACGTGCTTTAACGCTCCCTCTTTGCTAGTAAATACCCCAGTTGCTTCGATAATTAGGTCAATTTCCCATTCTCTCCAGGGCAAGTTTTCTGGATTGCGATCAGATACGCATTTAATGGTTTTACCGTTAACGATGATAGAGTTATCATCGGCGGTAATGTCAACATCCTTTAACTTCCCAAGCATCGAGTCATACTTCAGGAGGTGAGCATTTGTTCTAGGATCTGATGTGTCATTGACAGCTACAAGGTCGATATTACTATTTTGCCGACCTAGCCAACAACGTGCAAAGTTACGCCCGATGCGCCCGAAACCGTTGATTGCGACTCTAATCACAGTGTCTTGCCCTCTGTATTTATGCCTATAAGTTGATATCTTTGACCCCAATCATATCGCAAAGGAGGGGAGTATTAATAACTATAAAGTGTTAGATCCAAAAAAAAATATATATTTTATTCAGATTTTTCTGAATAGAGGTTATGAGTCCTGATGTAAAATCTAACCGGCTCAGGGACTAAAGACTTAATAGATTTACTTTCGCAACAAAGTTTGCGAATATGACTTGACGAAAATCCTACTAAGGGTATATTCAAGAATTGCCAGTGAATGGTAAGCGACCTCTGTCTTAGTTGTTGCTCTACTTGTTGGCAGATTATATCGCTGTGAACTGTATCACTATCTAATTGTCGGGGCGCAATCAACCAATCACACATTTGTGCTAGTTCGTGTCCACGGTACCAACGGGGTAAGGTTTGGAAAGTATCCAAACCCACAATCCAGTACCAGCGAGTATTTGAATAAATAGCAGATAAGTCAATGAAAGTGTTGATGGCATAAGAAGTTCCAGAGCGACTGGTCTCAACTAATGAGACAGTAAAAGCTGGGTTTTCTTGTGTTGCTAGTTGTAGCATCTTTACCCGATGCTCAAATAGTGCTGCTTGTTTATGCGGAGGATTAAGTGATGGTACCCAAATTATTTGATCTAGGGATAGTTGATGCAAAGCCGTTTCGGCTATAAGCAAGTGTCCCCAATGAATTGGATCAAATGTGCCACCAAAAATTGCCAGTTGCTGCATTCAATCATGCCTAGGCTTATACTTTTGAAACACAATTTCACTATCAATGTATTATTGTACTCAATTCATGCCTTAGCTTGATGAAATTTAAAAGTGATTTGGTTACGAATGTATTATCGTAACTCTTACCAGTCAGGAATCTAAAAATATGTATTTGTCATTACATGAATTTCTTTCCCGATGCAATGGAAATTTGCAGAATAATCTTAAAAACAGTTCAGAAATAGCAAAAACCTCCTACAAAGGTAAAATCATTCTCAATCCGCATAACGAAAGCGGAAAAGCTCTCAGACAACTAGCCTAAAAAAGCTGTAGAAAAATTTACGGTAAAAAACAAATTCCTGTTATGATACGCGTGTCATTTGTGAATATGGTGTGGTGTAGAGGAGTAATCAATGAGTAATGCTGTGGATTTTGGCGGTAGACCATTCCATTTCATTGGAATTGGTGGCATAGGTATGTCTGCTCTGGCTTATGTATTGGCAAAGCGTCAATTGCCAGTATCAGGTTCAGATGTTCGGCCAAATCATATTACGCGCAAGTTGGAATCTATCGGTACACATATTTTTGGTAAGCAAGAAGCAAGTAATCTTGAATTCTTTCGTCCCAAGGTAATGACGAATGAAGCAGCATTAAGTTCACAAGAATTATTAGCTGTTCCTGTGTCCTTACTACCTCAAGTAATTTGTTCAACTGCAATTAACACTAACAATTTAGAATATAAAGCTGCTTTAGAATTAGGTTGTCCGATATTGCATCGCTCAGATGTACTAGCTGCTTTGATTGCTGATTATAAAAGCATCGCTGTAGCAGGTACTCATGGCAAAACTACAACAAGTAGTATGATTGGTTATATGCTTCTGCAAGCTGGTTTAGACCCCACAATTTTGGTAGGTGGTGAAGTCAATGCTTGGGAAGGTAATGCTCGTTTAGGAGAAAGCCAATATTTAGTAGCAGAAGCAGATGAATCTGATGGTTCTTTGGTGAAACATGCACCGGAGATCGGCATTATCACTAATATTGAACTAGATCACCCTGACCACTACGACACATTAGAAGAAGTAATTGATACTTTCCAAACATTTGCGCGGGGTTGTAAGACCTTAATTGGCAGTATAGATTGTGAGACAGTACGCGATCGCCTGCAACCCACAATCAGCTACAGCCTACATCAAGATACTAATGCTGACTATAGCGTTACTAATATTGACTATCGTCATGATGGCACCACAGCACTGGTTTGGGAACGCGGTAAAGCTTTAGGTGTGTTAAAGTTGCGCTTACTGGGTCGTCATAACCTTAGCAATGCTCTAGCCGCAGTTGCAGTCGGTCGAGTTTTAAATTTAGAATTTGGTGAAATCGCCAAAGCTATTGCCACTTTTGAAGGTGCAAGACGACGCTTTGAGTTTCGTGGAGAAGTTGATGGCATTACATTTATTGATGACTATGCCCATCATCCTAGTGAATTGCGTGCTACTCTGGCGGCTGCACGTCTTCAGGCTAGACCAGGACAAAGAGTGGTGGCTATCTTCCAACCCCATCGCTATAGTCGCACACTGACGTTTTTAGAAGAATTTTCTGAGTCGTTTGCCCATGCTGATTTAGTTGTATTAACTGATATTTACAGTGCAGGCGAACCTAACTTAGGGCAAATCAGTGGTGAGCAGTTAGCAGCAGAAGTGGGTAAATTCCATCCACAAGTGGTGTATCAATCAACTTTACCCCAAGTGCGCGAATTCTTGCTGAAAACGCTCCGTCCTGGAGACTTGGCACTGTTCCTGGGTGCAGGAAACCTCAATCAAGTAATTCCGGAATTAATTACTACTCTTTGCGAGACTGCTACAGCCACATCTTAAGACCGTTGAGTAACGGCGCTATCAATTCATAATTATTGCTGTATTTTTGCGGCAGAAAAATGTAAAAATTTCACAAAATTGATGTCAAAATGAAAATCTCCCAGGCAGCTGGAAACATCTGCACAGTTTCTGCTACACCTACACAGAAACCAGAAACAGATAAATCATCAGATAGCAAAATAATTTACTTACCAGGTACAGATTGTATTATCAAGCCACAAGCTTCGTTGTCTGCATTTACATCCTATAGAGTCGGGGGAGCGGCGGAATGGTATGTTGCCCCCCGTAACTTAGAAGCATTACAAGCAAGCTTGAATTACGCAAAAGAACATAATTTAAGAGTAACAACTTTAGGTGCAGGTTCTAACCTGCTAGTAAGCGATCGCGGTTTACCAGGTTTAGTGATTGCCACACGCCATCTTCGTCACAGTCACTTTGACCCAGAAACAGGTTTAGTAACAGTCGCTGCGGGAGAATCAATCCCTAGCCTAGCATGGGAAGCAGCACAACTGGGCTGGCAAGGTTTAGAGTGGGCTGTGGGGATTCCCGGAACCGTGGGTGGTGCCGTAGTGATGAATGCAGGCGCACATAATAGCTGCATCGCAGATATCTTGGTGAGTGCTGAAGTCTTTTCACCTGATGGCAAACTAGAAACTCTGACACCAGAGCAATTAGGTTATACCTACAGAACTTCATTACTCCAGGGAAGCGATCGCATTGTTACCCAAGCAACTTTCCAATTGCAACCAGACGCTGATCCAGCCAAAATTTTAGCATTAACTAAACAACACAAACAGCATCGGCTTTCTACCCAACCTTATAATTTTCCCAGTTGTGGTAGCGTATTCCGCAATCCCAAACCTTATACCGCTGGCTGGTTAATTGAACAAACAGGTCTCAAAGGCTATCAAATCGGTGGCGCACAAGTAGCACAACTTCATGCTAATTTTATTGTGAATCGTGGGGGAGCCAAAGCTAGTGATATTTTCTGCTTAATTCGCCACATTCAAGAACAAGTGCAAGAACGCTGGTCGATTTTGTTAGAGCCAGAAGTCAAAATGATCGGTGAGTTTCAGGCAGCTTGTGGATAGTACACAAAAGTATGAAGTCTGAAGGTTAAAATATGAAGTTTTATCCTTTAGTCTTCGTACTTTATTCTTAAGCAGCTCCCCGGCCTATTAATTATTAGTAACAAAAGTGGCAAATTACCACCCGCATCTATAATTGAATTTGATTTGTTATTGAAAGCACACGCGGACAATCAATTATGACAGGTAAAGGACAAGGATTCGGCTTTGGCTTAGGAAAAATGAAAGAACTAGCCGAAGCCTTTAAAAAAGCGCAGCAAGTTCAAGAAGGCGCAAAGCGACTCCAAGAAGAATTGGAGCAAATGGAAATTCAAGGAGAAGCTGGCGGTGGTCTGGTCAAGGTGATTGTCAGCGGAAACCAAGAACCGAAGCGAGTCGAAATTTCTCCCGATGCTTTAGCACAAGGATCAGAACTACTTTCTGATCTCATAACAGTGGCAATGAAAGATGCGTATAACAAGTCCACAGCAACAATGCGGGAACGTATGGAAGAATTAACCAGTGGACTCGAACTGCCTGGATTTTAATTAGTAGTCATTGGTCAATAGTCATTAGTCATTGGTTTGTACAAATGGCAAATGACTAATGACAAGTGACAAAGGACAAAAAATATCTATGCCCTACAAGCTATTGTTTGTCTGTCTGGGGAACATTTGTCGTTCGCCATCGGCGGAAAACATCATGAATCATCTGATTGATCAGGCTGGATTAAGTAGCAGCATCTGCTGTGATTCTGCTGGGACATCTAGCTACCACATTGGTAGTCAGCCTGACCGTCGGATGAGTGCGGCGGCGGCTAAATTGGGAATTCAACTGCGTGGTCGAGCCAGACAGTTTGCCAAGTCAGATTTTCAAGAGTTTGATTTAATTTTGGCAATGGATAAAGATAATTATGAGGATATTCTCACCCTTGACCCAACTGGCAAATATCACGACAAAGTACGCTTAATGTGTGATTTTTGTACTCGACATAGCCTGAAAGAAGTTCCTGATCCCTACTACGGCGGCGTAGAGAGATTTAATCAAGTTATTGATTTACTGGTTGATGCTTGTGAAGGGCTACTTCAGGAGATTAATAATCAGCAATTAAAAGCTTAATTGATATAGCGCCAGCACCTATTCTACTAAACCATGTTTGATGGCAAACCGCACCAGTTCAGCCCGGTTACTGGTAGCGGTTTTTCTTAATAAACTACTAACGTACTTTTCTACTGTTCTCGAACTCAGGTGTAACTGTTGACCCATTTCGACATTAGACAAGCCATGAGTCAGTAGTTCGAGAACTTCTTGTTCTCTAGAAGTCAGAGATGAGAAAAACTCAGGTTTTTCTAGATGGGTAAATACAGAGTTATGAGCTTCTAGTGCTGTTGCTGGGGTTGAAGTAGTGACATTTTCTTTATGGGAAACCCGGTACTCTGATTGAATAATTTGCGATCGCTCCAACAAATTGCGAATCGCCGCAGCTAACTCCTCCAACTCAAACGGTTTTGGTAAATATAAATCACACCCCGACTGATAACCTAGAATTCTCTCTTGGGTTTTGGTACGTGCTGTTAATAAAATTACAGGCAATAAGCGGAATCCTGGTTGTTGGCGCACCCGACGTACCAATTCATAGCCATTCATCCTTGGCATGACAATATCAGTGACAATTAAATCAGGATGGTATTCTTCTACCATTGCCAAAGCCTCTTGACCGTCATTAGCTGTGATCACCGAGTAGCCAGACAGTTCAAGATAATCACTAATAGACAGACGAGTGCCCAGGTCGTCATCCACCACAAGGATCGTCAAGGGCATGGACAGTACACCCCTAGCATGTTTGTTACTTAGAAATTTGCGTCTACGAACTGTTTCAGTGAACACAGGCAATAATAGTGTTCTTATGTTTCATACTATGACAGGATTACTAGTTAATGACTGTCCGATAGGGAATTTCTAAAGAAAATATTAAATCATTAGAAGTTGCTCAAGCAGTTTAACGTAGGTTTAATAGCCAGTGCTTGTCAGGCATAGAGACTTTTGTAATTCTTAACAACACGCAACTAATATAAAGTATTCACTCACCATAATGTAAAGAATATCGACTTTATTAATCATAATGCCGCAAGTAGTCGGCAAATAACATTTTAATTGATGGTTATAAAAAGCTAGATTAATAGGATAACACTGATATTCAGCAAATAATTAATTTATAGTAGTTTAATACGCCTCTATAAATTCACAAGGTAGTCTAAACGATTTTGGCAACACATTTAAAGTTATAAAAATATCAATGAGTGAAAAAAGCGACAGTTACAAAGTTATTAGCGACAATCGTCAAGCCCGTTATTTGTATGAAATCTTGGAAACCTATGAAGCTGGCGTTCAGTTGACCGGAACAGAGGTTAAGTCTATTCGTGCCGGCAAGGTAAATCTACAAGATGGTTATGGTTTGATTCGTGATGGGGAACTATGGCTACTCAATGTGCATATTTCTCCATACAATGCTAGTGGGCAATATTTCAATCATGAACCAAGACGCACGCGTAAGCTACTACTGCATCGTCAAGAAATTCGTAAGTTAATTGGCAAAGTCGAACAACAAGGTTTGACACTAGTACCTTTAAAAATGTACCTCAAGCGAGGTTGGGTAAAAGTTAGTCTTGCCCTTGGTAAAGGTAAAAAAACCCATGACAAGCGAGAAGACATCAAACGCCGTCAAGATCAACGCGATATTCAAAGAGCAATGAAAAATTATTAAATTGTCAATAGTCATTAGTCAAGACGTAGAAGTAGGAAATTTCATACTTCATACTTCAGCGTGAGTTGATAAACAACCTAGTTTATAGCTACAGATTGATTCTGGTTGCGTTAGGACTCGATACATTGGTGAGTAACTTTGGAACCAATGAGGAACTTCACCATGAAAAGCAACCTTACTAAAGCTGTTAGCGCTGGAGTACTAACATTAGGGATGGCAATTATGCCTTTAACATTGCCTGCACAAGCTCAGGACAACACTACTACTACCACTGGTAATGCACCACGCACAACTACTTACGATCGCAATGATTTTGATTGGGGTTGGTTAGGATTACTCGGTCTGCTAGGTTTAGCTGGTTTAGCGGGTAGAAAACATAACGACGAACCTAGCCGTTATCGTGACCCTAACGCTCCTGGTGCTACTAGTTACAGGGACTAGTGCAACAAGACAGAACTCAAAAATTCAGCATAAGACATGGGCAAGTTTCAAATTCAACTTGCCCAATTTATTTACTCTTAACTAGTAGCTGAATCTAGGTTAGAGGAATTAATCGGTTGGCTATTGTTTTGATTTAGCGGCACCCAGTAGCTGGCAATTATAGCAACCATTAACCACCAAAGGGTATTGACTTCAGGCCGGAACCAAATTGTATCCACTGTACCGTGAGCTAACATCCCCAGCAAAGTAGCACAAGCACCGATTAACCAAAATCCTTGGATATTTCTCGATTCTCGCAATCTTCGCAGTTGTAACAATGCTGTGTTAAAGGTGACTAAGATTAGCCACAGAAAACAAGCTAAACCAATAAAGCCAGTTTCAACAGCCACCTCTAGCAGAATTGAATAGGCGCTTAAAGCACTATAACGAGGATGTTGATAAAGTGGGTAGATTTTATTAAAAGCATTATGACCGGGGCCAATGCCAATAATCGGGCGATCGCGAATCATTTCAAAGACAGCATCCCAAACATTACGGCGATAATTATTACTGCTATCTTGGCGATCAGCAAAAATGCTAAAAACTCTCAGTCGGACTGGCTCCACAAATATGACTGCTAGGAGCAATAATCCCAGGGTACCTCCCAAAATTATCGGCAGTGACCAAGTACGCCAAAAACGCGGGAGTTCTAGACTCCGCCAATAAACTAATAATGCGATCGCAGTTAAAATTGCCACTACTAGCCCTATCCACCCGCCACGGCTAAAAGTCAAAATTAAGCAGGCACTATTCACAACTAGCATAGTCAATGCCAAAGCTTTTTTAATCCAACCTTGCCAAGCGAAAATAGCTACTAAACTCAAAACAACAGCTGGCATTAAATATCCAGCTAACAAATTAGGATTACCCAAATAACTATAAACTCTGGTTGTTTTAGACAAAGGTGATTCCGGGTCTACCCATGTAGCCAATTGGGCAGCGCCAAAAAACCATTGCCGTAATCCATATACACTAACAATTAGCGATATATGTAGATATAAGGTAATAATCAAAGACCGGAGTCGCGGCGACCTGAGTACCCTAGCACAAAGGGCAAACAGCAACAAATATAGTGTTAATGTCACCAAGTCGTTCAAAGCGGCCTTTTTTACTGGTGATAACGCTGTAGCTACTACAGCAATTCCCCAATAAAGCAATACCAATAAGTGAATAGGCGTAACTAACGGAACAGTTGCTGGTACTGGCTCATCAGATAAAGTCAACAACAGCCAGAATCCTACACATGCTGTCAGCAGTAACCCGATCAATGTACTTGAAACAAAAGGTGCAAGAGCATAAACTAAGCTGATTAAAGCAGCTGCAATCATGTCTCCCGACTGCATCAGAATGCTGCTTTGCCGCCACGAGTTGAACAAACCAACCGCAAAACGGCGTAAGTAGCTAGTAGCGAGGTATTCTTTGAGTGGTAAATCAGATAAAGTAAATCGTTGCCAGGCTAAATTCATAAAACACGCTGCATTTAATGAGCAGATCTGCACAAGCAGAACTTGCACTTAATCATAATGCGGGTGATTATAAACAGGTAACAACGAAGATGGCAAATTTATTAGAGAAACTTTCGTGCCAAGACACAAGTGTCTCTGGGCAAAAATAGGAAGATCACATCTAAAAATTGGCAAAAAATTGAAATTTAAGGTTTTTATATTTTTACTTATGCCTCTTCATACTAGTATGATTCATCAGGCGATGCTGATTAAAGGAGAAAAATGAATAGTTGGGTAGATTCACAAAAAGTAGCTTGTGATTAAATATCGTTAACGGCTTCAGTAGTAGTAGCAGTTTGTAGCGGCAAAGAAAGTACATAACGGTGTCCTGATTCTGCTGAACCTTGGATCGAAATTTGCCCACCATGCAATTCTGCTAACTGACAACTTAGTAACAAACCTAAGCTTTCACGGGATAAACTATTATTACTCTTAACTAACTCCAGATCAGGGTTTACACTTAACAAATCTGAGTAGGAATCAGTCAAGTTTGGTGATTGTTCTAGTGTGATTGATAAACCGCCTAACTCATCTTGGTTTGTGGAATAAGTACTGTAAGATGCCGCTTCGTTGGCAAGTTCCAGTAGAGATAGGGGATGAAGACGAAAATAGGGATCAACTTCAGTAATCCCATCTCCCAACCAAGGATGTGAAACCCAAACAGTAATGGTGAGTATATTTTCCTTGTAAGAGACGTGAATTCTCACAATACTACCTGTTGCCGATAATTGAATAACACTGAAAACCATGTGGTAAAGTATTTGTCGCACCTTGTCTTTGTCTAAAGGCCAAATGCGACCACGCCCAGGTTCTATTGAGAGGCGAATATCTTGCTCCCGACGGTTAGCAGGTTCTTCTAGACTATTAATAGCTTGTTGACATAACATTTCAATGTCTACTGGAGCTATGTTTAGTACCAGTGAATTTTCATCTACTGTGCCTAATTCAGTAATCTCGTTAACTAAAGAAAGTAAGTAACGCCCGCTGTGTTGAATAATTTCTAGATATTCTCTTTGCTTAGTTGTCAAAGGCCCATAAATTTCTCGACCTAAGACACTAGCCATACCTAATACTGATGTTAAAGGAGTGCGTAACTCTTGCGTAAGTTGCCCTAAAAGTTCTAATTTTAGTTGTCTAGTAGAACGTGATTCTTTTTCTAAAGTCGCTGATGTTAATTTTAAGCTATTGGTAGCTTCTTCATTAATAAACAAAGTAGACGCGCTTTTATGATTACTCTTTTCTGATCTACTTTGCAGGAGTCGATTCCGCTCAAATTCACTCATGCTCCAACGAGCTATGATTTGTAAAAATTCAATATCTCGATTTTTAAATTCGCGCGGTACCAAATCCATAACTGCCAAAGCACCTAAACAATGCCCTGAAGAATCAATTAATGGCACTCCCAAATAAGCGCGAATGCCATATTCCTGAACTAATTTACTAGTAACAATAGTATTATTACTGTACTTTTGAGTATCGTTAATAACTAATTCTCTACAAGATTCTACTACTTGGGTGCAGAAAGATTCTCGACGCAACAACTGACGGTTTTGCGCCAAATGATTCATCAATCCTAGTCTGGATAAACCTACAGATGACTTGAACCAGTGGCGCTCCTGATCTACAAATCCCAATATGGAAATTGGCGCTTCCAAAAAATGGGCAGCCGTTTGAGTAGCTTCCTCAAAGACTGGAATTGTTTCAGGTTGCCGCAAACCCAGTTCAGATAATACTGTGAGTCGTTGTTGTTCTCTCGTTTCCTGAGAGGCCCAACCATCCTTAAGAGCAAATAATTTGTTTTCAGGCTCTACCATTGCCACCGCTACCTTGATAATTCGTCGATATTGTAATATATATAACCAATGTTGCCTGGTTATGATTTCCTATAGTTAAGCATTCCCCAATTTTGCCCTCGACAAACAATAATCGCATAGAAATTTTATACAACTGTGGAAAATACCGTGATCTGGTAGGATGTTGTGATTAAGCGAAGTTTTAATGTCAGAGAACGTTAGTTTCCAATTTTACCTGGGTAAAATAATCTTAGAATTGGTATAAAAGTATTTTTCCTTAGTTGATTTTATACATAGAGTAAAAACTAGGAGTTTCTGATATATCTACGCAATGATTGTGGATTTAAAATTTGCTTTTTACGTAAAAATACTGTTGCTCAGTTAATGGAATCGAAAGCTATGTTTTGAGAAAAATCAAAACATAGTCTAGATTTGTTCAGTATTTAGCCACTAATAAAAAATGCCATTCTTGAGAAAGTTAACAACGTGCATTCAAGAAAAATAAATCCAATTTACATGTATATTGATTTTTCAGAATACGTGATATTTCGATTAAAAATAATCAAAATTAAAAGCAGAATTCACCAAATATTTACTGAGGTTTTACCCATTATTGCTGTTTAAATATTATGGTTAAACAACAGGATTAATTTTAATTGTTGTCAAGTTTAATATTGAGATTTTGAGGCATAATCATCAATGAATAAAATGGTTGTTCGAGTCCCTTTCGTAGACCTGAATTTACAACATCAACCAATTCAAAATCAATTAGAACAAGCAATCAATAGTGTATTACATCGAGGAGATTTTGTTTTAGGTAAAGCAGTTGCAGATTTTGAGACAGCCTTTGCCACAGCATCAGGTGCAGACTATGGTGTAGGTGTAGCATCAGGAACCGATGCGATCGCTCTTGGTTTACAAGCTTGTAATATTGGTGTTGGTGATGAAGTAATTCTGCCAGCTAACACTTTTGTCGCCACATTAATAGGCGTATTACGTGTAGGGGCTAAACCAATTCTGGTTGATTGTGATCCTCAGACAGCCTTAATTGATTTAGCAGCCGCAGCTAAAGTAGTTACATCTCATACCAAAGCAATTATTCCCGTCCATCTTTATGGGCAGATGGTATCACCAAAACAGTTGTTGGATTTTGCGGCTACCCACAAACTCTTAATTTTTGAAGATGCAGCCCAAGCCCATCTAGCTGAACGAGAAGGGTATCAGGCAGGTTCTGTGGGTATTGCTGCTGCTTTTAGCTTCTACCCCAGCAAAAATTTAGGGGCTTTTGGCGATGGCGGAATGCTAATTACAAAAGATCCAGAGATTGCTCAAAAAATGGTGCGCTTACGCAACTACGGTGCAGCGCAAAAGTATGTGCATATAGAATCAGGAACAAATAGCCGCTTAGATACCTTACAAGCAGCAATTTTACTGGCAAAATTACCTCATTTACAACAGTGGAATAGCGATCGCAATTCTATCGCCCAACAGTACGATACTGAATTAGCCTCCTTAGCATCTGCTGGTATTATCCCCATAGAAAATCAAAGCGGTACAGGACATGTTTATCATCTCTACGTGATTAAAATTGATGATATTTCTTCACCTGAACGCCGCCAGCAAATTCAGGACAAACTCACAGCAGCCGGAATTCAAACCGGAATTCACTACCCCATTCCTTGCCATTTACAACCAGCATTCACCTACTTAGGCTATCAACCAGGCGATTTTCCTCAATCTGAAAAACTAGCAAAGCAGATATTATCTTTACCCATGTATCCTGGTTTAAGTAGTAGTCAAATTAAAGAAGTCGTGGCAGAGATTACATCAATCATGAGTGGTGAACAACAACAGTTGTTATCCGTTTAACAACAAAGAATTCAGGAATCGGATTCAGGAGCTAGAATTCAGCATTGAATTTGTGGTTCCTGATGGTTGAATCAATAAAATACTCGCCTATTATCTTTTGATTTGATAGTCTTCTGAATCCTGAATTCTGAATTCTTCAATACTTTAAAATCATGGCAATTCCACAACAAATTCAAATTAGAAGCACACAACAATTACTGAGTATAGCCATTTTAGGAGTTTTGGGATTATTGTATGCTCCTCTTTTGCTCCACTGGCTTGATGGTTGGTTAAACAAAAGTATCAGTATAGAACACGAATATTTTAGCCACGGAATTATCGGTATACCATTTGCAGCTTACCTGAGTTGGTTGAATCGCAAACAGTGGCAACGTTTACCAGATAGCACTCATCCTGTGGGTGCTTTTTTGCTTTTAATCGGCGGAGTATTTTATCTTAGCGGTATTGCCGATTGGGTTAACCTTTCTTTGCCAATCATCTTAACCGGATTGTGCCTGTGGTTTAAAGGCATAGCAGGCTTACAATTACAAGGATTTCCCTTGGTATTATTATTTTTGGCAACTCCTATCTTTGTTCCATATCTATTAGTTCCCTACACTTTACCCTTGCAAAGTTTTATTGCAGGTACAGCAGGGTTCATCCTCAACCAAATTGGGATGCAAGTCACCGTTGATGAAATCAATATTTATGTCAGCGGACGCATTGTAGAAGTTGCTCCCTATTGTGCGGGGCTAAAAATGTTGTTTACCACTCTCTACGTCAGCTTGATGTTGCTGTATTGGACTGGTACTTTGGCTTCGCGCCGCATTAGTGCTTGGTTTATATGTATGGCTGTTGTTATTAGCGTTACTGCCAACATCATCCGCAACACTTTTCTCAGTTACTTTCATGGCACAGGTAATGAAGCCGCATTTAAATGGTTACACGACAGCTGGGGCGGTGATGTTTACTCTGCTTGTATGCTTTTATTATTAGTCCCATTACTCAACTGGATGAACAGCAATTTTTTAGTAGAACCAGAAGCTGTAGAACCAATAGACGAGCAGAACTAACAGAAAATCAGAGGTTACAGATTAATTGTTTTTCAGAAAAAGTTTGGAGAAATTTCATTGATCCACATAGCGTTTCCAGCAATTTCAGCCTAGTAATCTATAAAGCCCCCATTAGAGACTGCTACTTTTACTGAACTCAGAGTGCCATTTTTTCAGTAAAATCTTGCGTAAATATTGCAAATTTTACTGATGATTTCCTTTTCTAAGGTTCTCAAAGAAAAACAGGTGACATATATAGTAGCTCTAGTATTGTTGCTACTACTATTGGCAATGGGCGGAGTTTCCGGTTACTTCAGTGGACGCTGGGAATGGAAACAGCCACCACCTGTCACCACTCTCAAGGAATTAAGAAAAATACGCAAAACCGGATTAACTATTCCTGGCTGGGAAACGGTTCAGCAAAGCGAACAACAAATTGGCGAACATAAATGGTCGTTGCAAATCCTCAAACAAGCAACTTCGCAAACTCAGGTGATATTACTATTACTGCCACAGAATGGGCCAAAGGATCAACCTGAAGTGGAATGGACGGAGATTAACGGCTGGGGGAGATTGCGTTGGGGAAAATGGGATATAGCTCAAGAACGCTCTCTGGAATTTCCAGTGAAACAGGCTCAAAATTCAGCTTCCCATCCAGAAGCGCGAGTCAAAGCTAGATTTTTGCGGATTTCGACACAACAAGATACCTTTGCTACCTTGCAATGGTATGCTTTCCGCAATGGTGGAGACCCATCACCTTTACGCTGGTTTTTTACAGATCAGTTGACGCAGTGGCAGAAACATCGGACTCCTTGGGTAGCTGTAAGTATTTTGATACCAATGGAGCCTTTGGGAGAAGTAGAAAATACTAAATCTTTAGCTCAGTCTCTGGGTGAAGCGGTGCAAACCACATTGATGGCAAACGCTTTATAGTTAAGTATGTTTGAAAATATGAGAAATCAACTAGTAGTGTGGATAAACTGCTATCTTTGATCCAATAATTTCAGAGAATGGCAAGATAAAAATTTTCATGCTTTTCTATAATCAATTCTGCAACTCAAAACCAATATAAAAGTTATTTCCAACATCAAATAACGACTCAGCAGAACCAATTCTCAATACAGCTTTACGGCACCGATGTTTATAGCTTCCCATCCTTATGTACGTGCATTTAGCACTTTATGTTTTGTCAGTTTTCAGGCAGGTGTTTGGCTGACCAACTCTATGCAACCTGTTGTCGCTCAATCTTTACCATCTTCTGAAACTTCGCCAAGACAACAATTTCCGTCGCTACCACCTGCAAATCCGGCGACTGAAGAATCCCCGCTACAGCCTCCTTCACCACCACCCAATGCTGATGGTGTATTGCCCAATGAAAGTGGTGCAGTTTCTTCTCAACTCAACCGTTATCTATTAGGGCCAGGAGATGTAATTAGTGTGGCGTTTCAACGTCCTCCTGGTGCTTATCGCTTAGGGCCGGGAGATTCGATTAATGTTGTGGTTCAACGCTTTCCAGATTTAAGTTTTGCCGCTTCCATTAATCCAGAAGGTAATATTGCAGTGCCACTACTAGGTACAGTGCCACTACAAAGTTTAACTTTGCTAGAAGCTCAAGAAAAGATTCGCTTGTTATTTAATCGTTATGTAGTTAATCCCGTAGTAGTTTTGTCATTGACTGGCTTGCGGCAAGATTTAAGTTTTCAAGCCCAAATTAGCCCCGAAGGCAATATTGTTGTGCCACAGGTGGGCATTTTATCCATACAAGGTTTGAGTTTGGCAGAAGCTCAAGAAAAAATTCGCTTGAGTTTGAGCCGAGTGATGGTTGATCCAGCGATCGCAGTTTCTCTATTCTCACCACGACCTGTACAAATTACAATTAGCGGTGAGGTTTTTCGTCCAGGAATTTATCCTGTTACTTCTTCCACACCTAGAGTTGCTGATGCTTTACTGATAGCTGGCGGTTCGACAATGAGCGCTGACCTCCGACAAGTGCAGGTACGTCGAACATTAATGGATGGTTCTGTAATTTCCCAAAATATTGACTTATATGCAGCGTTGCAAAATGGCGGTTCAGTACCTAATTTGCGTTTGCAAGATGGGGATGCAGTGATCATACCCCGTCGAGAAGTCGGCAACGATGATGGTTATGACCGTAATCTAATTGCTCGCTCATCCTTGGCGGTACCGCAAATTCGCGTCCGCTTGTTAAACTATGCGGCTGGTGGACTTGTAACACAAACCTTGCCGAATGGCAGTACTTTTATTGACGCTTTGGGAGGGATTAATTTAGATACAGCTAACCTGCGAGATATTGCCCTAATTCGATTTGACCCAGAACGAGGTCGCGCAATTACGCAAAAACTGGATGCTAAAAAAGCACTTTCTGGTGATATCTCTCAAAATGTCCCCTTACAAGATAATGATGTTATTGTTGTTGGTCGCAACCTAATTACTAGAATCACTAATATCTTCAGTACAATTACTCGGCCGTTCTTTGATGTTCAAAGTTTTATTCGCTTCTTCCAATTTTTTGGCGGTGGCTCCAATTAGTGCATTTTATTTGTTTGGCTTGGCGAAACATAAATGACAGTTGACTCTTGACCATTGACTATTAACCAGCTTTCTCTCGCTTATTTCTATATGCCTCTGCTATGACCCCACCAATTGTTAAACGCTATCTAATTGCATTCGAGAAGTACAAGTGGATTGGACTAGGTAGTTTTGCGCTAGTTGTCGCCGGGTCAACAGTAGTAGCTGTACAGCCAGATCCACCGATTAACTACATAGCAGATGCTGCATTAACTTATAATCGTCCACCAGTTTCATTTTCGCTGACGGGGAATGAAATTCAGCAGCAAGGGCAAGAATTAAGTGAGGGTGCTTTGCTGTCAGATCAGATTATTGAAACTGTCGCCACAAAAGTTAATGTTAAGCCAAAAACAATTGGTACAAATGTTGCCTTGAAATTACCCGAAAAAGCTAAGGCTGGAGAAGTTGCATCTACAGTTATTGATCTGAAATATAAAGATACTGATCCTAAACGCGCCCAAGAGGTGCTTCAGGAATTAATGCAGGCAATGATCAAGCTGAGTGGTGAGATTAACACGGGAAGGTTAAAAGCAATTATTCAAAAAATTGAAGAACGGGTACCTCAAGCGAGAACAGAATTGCAAACCGCAGAAAAAAGATTAGAGCAGTACGATCGCCGCGAACGACCAGCAATCTTATCCGCAGAGAATGGTAGTTTATTAGCAGGAATCACTAATAGCCAAAATCAACAACGACAAATTCAATTAAATATTGCGGGGATTGATGCCCAAATTCGCAGTTTGCAAGCAAAGTTAGGTTTAGATGTTAATAAAGCTTATATTTCTTCGGCTTTAAGTGCTGACCCAATTTTGGGTAATTTGCGAACACAGTTATATCAAACAGAATCGCAAATTGCCTTGCTACGCAAAGATTTACGACCTGAACATCCTACGATGATTCAGTTACAACGTCAAAAAGAAGCCACAGAACTATTAATCCAACAACGTGCTAACGAAGTGATTGGTGGCGGTGGTGCAGCCGCACCTTTTTCTGGAGATATTTCGGGAATTCGCGCTCAAAGTAACTTAGACCCAGCCAGACAAGGGTTAGCAAATCAGATGGTAACTTTGCAAACCCAACGGGATACGCTGCAACAACAGTTAGCACAGCAAATCCGCGAAGAAGTTCGACTAAGACAAGAGTATTCTTTAATACCAAACAAACAGTTAGAGCGATCGCGTTTAGAACAGGAAGTAGCTCTAAAAAAAGCAGTTTACGATCAAATGCAGGCTAAACTGACAGACTCTAAAACCGCAGAGGCAGAAACTGTTAGTAGCTTGACGGTTGCCCGAACACCGACAATCATTCCCGAACCCACCAAAGTCAAGAGCATCCCAACAACTTTAGGAATTGGTGGTTTCTTAGGCTTTTTAGTTGGTGGTGGCGTAATATTTTTGCTTGGTTCCCTAGAAGGAACGTTCAAAACCCAAGAAGATATCCGTGACAGCTTGAAACAACGAGAAGTGGTGTTATTGGGCGAAATACCTTTAATGCCCGTGGATGATTTAGCATCTGAAGCAGTACCAGTGGTATTTTCCGTTGATTCACCTTATTTAGAATTTTATGAAAAGTTTCGTAGTAATTTGCGCCGTCTAGCAGGTAAAGACGTAAAAATTCTCTTAATTGCTAGTACTGGCGCTCAAGAAGGAAAAACAGTCAGTGCTTACAACTTAGGTGTAGCTTGCGCTCGTGCTGGCAAACGTACCTTAATTATTGAAACTGATTTGCGATCGCCTTCACGGGCTACATCCCTAAAAGTTAATCTTGACCCTGACGCGACTATAGAACCTTTGCGTTATTATGCCAGCTTGAGTGATTGTATTCGCTTAGTACCTGACGTAGAAAATTTATACATTATTCCCAGTCCCGGCCCTGTACTTCAATCACCAGCTATTATCGAATCTAGCGAAATGCGGCGACTAATGGAAGATGCTCGTGAGCGTTATGACTTAGTAATTTTAGATACTAGTCCCTTAAGTTACTCCAATGATCCGTTACTGATTCAACCTTACAGCGATGGCATAGTCTTGGTAGCACGACCAAACTATACCCAAGAAAGTATGCTAGGTGAAGCGATCGATCAATTACAAGAAGCTGAACTAGGATTGTTGGGTGTAATTATCAATGGCGCTGATATTGAGGTTACTGTACCAGAAACAGCAGAACCTCTACCAACTTCTTCATCAGAACCAGTAATTGTGGAAGAATCTGATCAAGTTTCCGCAGGTGTGAATAACACTTACAACTAGTGAGGAATAAAAGTTTGGGGATACAAGGGTGGGGAAAATGAAACCTTGATGCCCCAAATCCCTTTAAATTCACCACTCAGCACTTTTTTAAAGCTTATTCATAGTCGCGTTTAAATAAACCAAACAAGGGCGCAAGCATAACTCCAAAAACAAAGCCACCGATATGCGCCCAATAAGCAACTCCCCCAGTTTGGACGCTCATATTAGCAGCAGCTTGGAGACTAGCAAGACCAGATATCACATTCTGCACAAAGAAAATGCCGATGACTACCAGTGCTGGAACACTAATTGTAGTTGCAAAAAAACCTAAGAATACTAAGGTTGTAATTCTGGCATGAGGAAAGCGGATGATGTACGCGCCTAAAACCCCAGAAATTGCACCACTAGCGCCTAATGAAGGAATTGGAGAATTCATTCCTATTGCCCATTGGCACAAAGCTGCTAAAGCACCGCATGTCAAATAAAAAATTAGATATTTGAAATGGCCCAAACGGTCTTCGATATTGTTGCCAAAAACCCAAAGAAAAACCATGTTCGAGATTAAGTGCCACCAACCACCGTGGAGAAACTGTGATGTAATTAAAGTTATCCATTCTCCATCAAAGTTGTAGGTTAATTCTTTGGGTACTACAGCATACTCACTGAAAAAGAGATTTAGTCGGGCATTAGACAAACTCACTTCATGAAGAAAAACTAAAACATTCATGCCAATCAAGCCGTAAGTGAAATAAGGCGTGATTCGCGTTGGATTTTCGTCATAGAGTGGAAACACAGGTGTTTTTCCTAATTATCAATTAACTGCAATATAGCTTGTGTGACTGGCAGTTGAAAAATTTTGATAATTGCACCTGTGATAATGTGCTGAGTATAAACCAATTCACCGCAAGGCTTTCAGCAAATAATAAAATGATTACGACAGATGAAGTGCAACAAAGCTCACTAATAAACCCTGCCCCAATCTAAAATCCAAAATTGCCTTAGCTGTACCATGATTCTTCGGGAGATTTGTCACTAAACAAACCTAAAACCGGGCCGAGAATCGCTCCAAAGATGAAACCGCCTGCGTGCGCCCAGTAAGCGATACCACCGCTTTCCATACCAATATTAGTAGGAGTTTCTAAACTGGCAAGTCCGTAGAAAGATTGTTGGAGAAACCAAAATCCTAAAAAGAAATAAGCAGGAACCCGGAAAGTTGGGAAGAAAATGCCTAAAGGGACAACACCAAGAATCTCAGCTTTCGGGAAGCGGAGGATATATGCTCCCATAACTCCTGCGATCGCACCACTAGCTCCCAAAGACGGAATGTTAGAATTTTGGGAGAAATACCATTGGGTCAAAGACGCTAAAATACCGCAAGCTAAATAAAACAGCAAATATTTAGCATGACCTAATTTATCTTCAACGTTGTTACCAAATATCCACAGAAACAACATATTCCCAGCTAAGTGCAACAAGCCACCATGCAAAAATTGCGAGCTAATTAAAGTTGCCAATTCTGGTACTGGTTGATGCACAGAAACACCAGCAAAGCTTAAGCTAAGTTCGCGGGGAACAACAGCCGCCAGGTGTAAAAAGCCATCTAATGCTTGTGGTGGAAGACTACTTTCATAGATAAATGCCAGAACATTAGCGGCAATTAAACCATAAGTCACATAAGGGGTAATTTGCGTAGGATTATTATCTCTAATGGGAACCACGGGCTTTTTTCCTGATTTTTGAGAAACTAGCCTCAAATTACCGAATATTCCTGGTAATTTCTTCTACCTCTTGGCTAGATATTTAGTCTCTGCCTTCAAGGGGCGACAATCGCCTCTAAATCAGGACAGATAAAGGTTTGGGAGGCACAGACTCCTTGAAAAAATTAGATGCTTATTGAGAATGAACTGTATAGGGGTAGTAGACTCTTCTGTGGAGATCAGTTTCGTGGTAAAAAAGAACGGTCTCGTAATTTGACCAAGACCGTCGTCATAATGCTGGCATCATTCTACCAAAACTTCTTAGAAAAATACCTAAATAAAGCACAGCTAATCACTCTGAAGATGTTGGTGTGGTTGTTACAAAATCAGAAACAGGTCAGGATAGAAAGATTAGCAGCAACACTACCTTTACCTATACAACAAAATAGTCGTAGGCGGCATTTACAAAGGTTTTTAACACTAAATGCTTTGAGTGTAGTCTTGTTGTGGTTCCCTATCATTGAAGCAATAATTAACCAAAATTTTAAAGTAGGGTCACAGTTAACAATTGCGATGGATAGAACACAGTGGAAAGAAAATAATATATTGATGGTAAGTGTGATTTACCAAAAAAGAGCATGGCCAATATATTGGTGCTTATTAGAAAAAGATGGTAGCAGTAACTTAGAAGAACAGCAAAAAGTATTACGCCCAGTAATCCGTTTATTAAAAAAGTATAAATTAGTGATTATCGGGGATAGAGAATTTCATAGCGTAGAACTGGCGCATTGGCTCCACAAGCAGAACCAGAGTTTTGTATTTCGTCAAAAAAAGGATACGACTTTTCAAGAAAAAAGACAAAAATTTCAGTCTTTAAGTAGCATTGAGATTTACCCTGGTATTCGTCAATTTTATCCCAATGTTAAGTTGACTCAGAAAAAAGGTTTTGGTCGGTTTAATTTAGCAGTCTACTGGAAAAGAAAGTATAGAAGTAAACAAGAAAAGGAAGCTTGGTATTTATTAACTAATTTGCCTGATTTAAATACTGCCCTCAAAATATATACTCAACGCTTTGGGATTGAAGCCATGTTCAAAGATTGTAAAACTGGCGGTTACAATTTGGAAAGTTCTCAAGCTAATCCTGATAGACTTGTACGTTTAATATTCTTAATTGCTTTAGCTATGACCAGTGCTTGGTTACATGGACAAAGGACTAAATTTCAAAAACAAGAATCATATATTTGTCGTAGCCAAGAAAAAAATAGAAATGAGAAACGTCACAGTAATTTCTGGATAGGTTTATATGGTCAAAATTGGATAGTTGCTTGGCATGAGTGTCAAGCATGGGTCGAGGAACTGGCCGGTTTCAGTCGCAATAAGCAAGCATATTATCAGCGAGGTTTAAGGGCTATGAAGCTTATACAGCAAGCTCTTTAACTGGCTTGTCGCCCCTTGAAGTCTCTGCCTTTTAAACTAAGAGTATGAGCTAGATTCCCCAAGCTTGGAGGTACTGCTATGGTACAACAACTAACAAGTTGAGATAATTTATGTTTTTACCCAATTCTTTAGACAATCAACTACAACATTGGGATGATATAATTCACAATCAACCAGATAATCCCAAGGCTTACATTCGGCGGGGTATGGTTAAATTCCAATTAGCCAAAATTGATGAATCTATTCAAGACTTTGACACAGCAGAAAAAATAGAACCTCGTCTCAAACCATATCTCTGGCAACGGGGCTTATCTTATTATTATGCTGAAAGGTTTGCGGAAGGCGCTCAACAGTTTGAAATTGATTTAACTGTAAATGCTAATGATGTCGAAGAAACTATATGGCGATATCTTTGTATAGCTCGTTGGCAAGGTGTACAAACAGCACGAAATTCTCTATTAAAAGTCAAAAATGACCCCAGACAAGTCCTGAGATTTATATATGATTTGTTTGCCGGAAATTGTACACCAAATGAAGTTTTATCTGTTGGTGAATCAGAAGGAATTAAAGGTAAATTTTATAGTCATCTTTATTTAGGATTGTATTATGAATCTGCAAACAACTTGAATTTAGCTCAAGAGTATATAGTCAAAGCTGCCGATAAATACCAGATTGATGATTATATGTGGTATTTAGCGCAGGTACACAAAAAATTACGCGGTTGGCTGTAATGAATCAGCCCTGCTTATTGTTTGATAACTAAAATCGAGTTTCATACTCAAATAACAGAAGATTCTCACTGCCTAAATCAGTTGCACCACGCACCAAAATTTCATCATTCAGTCGATAAAGGACGTTATAACGAAAAGACGCATCACTACTAAATAAAGGACGGGATAAAGAAACAGAAAAATCTCTATTAACGTTAAACACTCCCTCTGCTGACAAATCAAGAACAGATGAGCGTCTTGATGTTTGATCAGTAATGGGAGTAGGAAAGATGCGAAATTCACTAAAGCCAACAGCCTGACCGATCGCAGTAATAGTTCCTTGCAAACTGCCTAAAATAGTAGTACCAGCAAAATTGGTTAATCCTTGCGTTATATCTCCGGTTTGAGCAAAGTTATTCAAAATTGACCCACCTAGCAACGCCACAATCTCTCCCTGACTGCGGCGAGGTTGACTGGTAAGTTCTAAATTTTGATTTAATTCACTGGCTCGTCCTGTGGCTCTGGCTTGTACGCGCACAGTACGTAAAGTCCCGAAATTAGTGGTAGAAACATCACTAATTTCTCCCGACAAAGGTGATTCTAAAATGCGATTACTCGTGGCTGATGTCTCCGGTACGATCGCCAACAGTCGCACATCTAATGTAGGATCAAGTCCCTGACTAGGAATAAATGTAGCAGTTTGTTCATAGCCACGTTCTAAGGTGAACTCGGTTGAAAATAAACTGACTCGTCCTCCAGTTAAACGAATCACTCCTTCTGGGAGAGGCTTGGCTAAAGTTCCATTAATGGTTAAGTCACCTTTGGCGTTAAAGCTAAGTATGGGTTGACTTAAGGCTCCTGGTACAAAACTCAATAGAGACTGACTCGTCACCCGCACATCATTACCCAACGTCAAACGTAAATCATCAAACTCTACAGGTAAATTAGGTCTAGTTACGGTGGTGTTATTTACAGCGTTAGTAGGCTCTGTTGTAGTTGTCGTGTTGGGGTTAGCTGCTGTTGTTGTTACGGCACTAATGTTGATGTTATTACTATCTGTCGTTGCTGGTTTTGAATTAGCCGTAGTGGAATTGCCAATAATGACTTGTCCGTTACTCAGTTCAATTTCTCCGCCAATTTGCGGTTTGAGTGCGGTTCCGCGAATTACCGCATTACCACTAACACCACCTTCATATAATCCTGGAACTTGAAAATCTAATTGTTTTTCTATTAATACTGTCAGCGGATTAGATGCAGTAGACTGAGGTGTAAAAATCGGCAAGATTCCCGATGCAGTAACTAACCCTTGATTGTATTTACCTTGAATACCTTCTACATTGACTGTATTGCCATTAAATTGCGCTGTACCTGTGACATTGGTTAATGGTGCAGATAAAGCTTGAGCGCCGATAGTTGCATTATTAAATGTGGCAGTTCCATTGATAATAGGCTGGTTTAATGTACCGCCAACATTGACAGCGACTTGTCCTTGTCCATCTACCCAAGCAACTTGATTGTTAGTCAGCAGATTTAACAGTGTTAAGCCTTCGTTACTCACATTAGCGTTAACGCTGATTTGATTGCTTTCTGGTTGTACTGCGACAAAAGGTAAGGGTGCAGGAACACTACCTGTAATTGTGATAGGTTGAGTTCCGCTTAACAGTAAGGTACTATCAAAATTTGCGCGAGCATTGTTGTAGGCAAATTTTACCTGTCCTGTCTGCACTGGTTGGTTGTTGAGAGTCGCATTCGCCAGTGAAACTTGGCCATTTACTCTAGGGTCTTGTAAACTACCTTGCAAATTAGCGACAGCATTCACTTGACCTGTAACATCTATGGGATATTTGGCGATGAAAGGCTGAAACAGTGATAAAGGTAAACTAGCTACATTCAACTGTCCCGAAAGTTGGTCAAAGCCTAACTGTCCGGTAAAAGCTACTAATCCTTGATTTATGCCAATACTCAAAGGTGAGAGAGTCACAACACCATCGGCAAAATTACCTTGAGCAATCACTTGATTAATAGCATATTGTCCCCATTGCCAATTAGCACCTTGAAGATTAAACCCTGCATTCAAGCCAGATTTTAACGAACCACTAGCGGTAATTGTTCCATTTAACGCACCTGTTAATTCTGCCAAGCTAGGCAAAGACGGCGCTTGTTTTTCCTCTTGCTGTTGTTGTTGCGTTACTACTGTGGCAATTTTAGAGAAATATTCTAACTGGGTTTGCAAGTCTGCATTAGGCAAGCTAAGAGGTGTAGTGTTGAGTGCTTCTGCGCCTGCTAGAGTTGGCGGTTCTGTTCCTGTACTCAAGTCTTGAAAATTGTAGATATTAAAAGCTTGTAAAATTTCTTGAATTCTAGTTTCCACTAAATTAGCTTGGACTTGAAATTGCGGGTTATTGCCAGTTTGCACATTCCCACTGAGGGCAATGCTACTATCTCTGAGACGCAAAAGACCGTTAGTTAAACTTGCAGAACCATTGGCATAATTGAAACTCCCGCGGAATTCTGCGGCTGAAACTCTAGCAACCCGCGGTTGAGAAATGGCTACGTCTCCAGCCAAAGCATAATTATTCAGATTGACAACTAAGTTTCCTGATAATTGTCCGCCCAAGGGTTTCAATCTATTGTCAGGGATAAAGCCGCCAACTAGAGCGATGGGAAATTGTTGGGCGTTGATGATTAAATTATCGCCTTCGGTTCTACCTGTGCTAATTGCCTGACCGCGCTTGAGTAAAAATGAAGTTGGGCGATAATTTCCATCCAGGTTCAAGGCTATTCTATCTTGCACCCCAGCCAGTCGCAGACTTCCCCCTTGTCCACCTTGAAAGTTGACACTACCAGCTAAAACCGGGTCAAAGGCCAAGTTACTCACATTGAAATTCCGCAGGCGAATATTACCTGTAGCTTGGGGAGTTTCTAGAGTACCTGTAACTTGCCCATTAAAATCGAGAAAGCCTGATAGGGCGATGTCTCCCGGTACTTGCACACCTGTATTGTTGAGGTTGAAATTCTGCGCCAGAACATTGAAATTAAAGCCAGCAATTTTCGGTGTACCTGTTTCTGGTAATTGTACTGCGATCGCACCATTAGCACTAATTCCTGGGGTCGTTGCTCGTGGCACAATAATCTGTTTACCATTCCACTGAAATTGCGCTGTCAATGGTTGTGCTAACTGCGCCACCCCTTGATTAGCCCGAAGTTGTCCCGCAGCGCGAATATCTGCAAGCGCAAAAAATTTGGTATTACCAGCTAACTGCACATTACCATTAAGCCGCCCTCGCAGTTGCGGTGAAAAACGACTCAGTTGAATTTGCGAAGTATTTGCAACTGCTTGCCAACGACCACCATTCAAGTTAGCATCCCTGATGTTAACTCTCCCGCCTGCCACACTCAAGTTTGCCTGTGCAGTGGCGCGAATAGCTTCCAATTGCAAAGATTTAGTACTTCCAGATAAATTCACCGACGCACTATTAACAACGCCCTGAAATTGGTCGGGAACTTGCGGAAAACGGCTGAGTTGAATCTGGGAAGCATTAGCAACGGCTTGCCAGCGACCATTATTCAAGTTAGCATCCCTGATGTTAACTCTCCCGCCTGCCACACTCAAGTTTGCTTGTGCTGTGGCGCGAATAGTTTCCGGTTGAAAAGATTTAGTGCTTCCTGACAAATTCACTGATGCACTATTGACAACTCCTTGAAATTGTTCTGGAATCTGTTTAAAACGGCTTAACTGAACTTGCTCAGTATTCACAAAAGCTTGCCAGCGGTTCTGTACAACCTGACCTCTAGCCCTAATTGTATTACCTGCCACATTAAACACAGCCGTGGGCAAAAGGATATTCTGCCCTTGTTGAGTAATTACAGCTGCGCCTATGGTGGGATAAGTTGCATTAGGCGCTTGTACTTGCGCCACAGCCCGCAAATTCCCCAACGCGCCAGAAATTCTAGTATTTACTGATACATTCCCAACTTTGATTGTGGAGGAAGAGTTGTTGGTTTTAGCGATCGCATCCCCTGGTAAATTTTGGGCTAGAACATTCAACAATACCCTACCTTGGGGAGCCAGCTGAACTTGACCTCTGCCAACAATTTGTCCGCCAGCTGGTGGTTGCACTTGTAGGCTAGAGATGTTGAGTGTTAAAGGTTGTTTGCCAAGCAAACCAGTAATTTGAGTATTGGCTGAGACATTGCCAACATTAATAGGTGGTGTTATGCCGTAACTCCGCGCCAGTATATCTCCTGATACACCTTCAGCTTGCACATTAAATTTTACCTGACCACCAAGAATTGCTTGACCGCCGCCTGTAATTACACCACCGGCTGCGGGAACAAGTTTGAGATTAGAGACAGCAACTTGAGTTACTTTTTTAGCTGCACTCAAGCGAAAGTCAGTATTAACAGCTTTGAATAGAACGCGGTCAACTTGAATAGGTTTGGTGTTGCTGACTGTACCGCTGAGAACTGGCTGTTGAAGAGAACCCTGCACCTTGACATTTGCTTGTATTTCCCCAGTGGCGACAACTGGCGATTTGAAGTTGAAAGTGTCTAACAAATTTTTTGCACTGACTGGCCTAATCTGAGCTAAAAGGTTAAAACCTGTTTTCAGATTAACTGTGCCATTGGCTAAGAGGGGGACTTTGCCCAAGTTTGTGGTTAGATTATCTAATGCGATCGCCTGACCTTGAAATACTAATCTACCGTTAGCATTAACAAATTTTTGGGGAATATTTTGAATTTGCGCCGTCACCTGACGCGGAATAGCTGTCCCGGTAATTGCTATATCGGAAACATCTGCGGGAATCTGCACACCCAAGTCAGCACTTACCCTTCCTGCTTGCAAAACAATGGGTAACTGAATTAATCGACTAACATCTGATGCTTGTAAATCTTGCGCCACAACCTGAAGGTTAGTTTGTTGTGTTTTTGGTTGTGTATCACCAGTAATTTTAACTGCACCACCTCTAGCTAGTTGACCATTGATTTCAAAACTAATCTGTGTATTATCTGGTGAAAATCGCGCTACCCCACCAAATTGATTGATAACTACAGAACCTTTTGGTTTAGTTGCTACGGTGGCTGGTAATAATTCTACATTGCCATCAACAATCTCCAGTGTTTGTAACTGAGTTTGGATAAAACCTTGCCCTTCTTGAGACTTCACCGCCGCCGTTACCCAACGGCCATCCTGATCTTGTTGAATAAAGACACGGGGTTGCACCACTGTGACATTTAAAGGTAGTGTGCGGCTGAAAATAACTGGTAACAGAGAAAACCGCACATCAACAGCTTTGGCGGTCAGTTGGTCAGAATCAGTAGGCGTTGCTGGTATTGCTAAAGAACTAAATCTCAGACTCGAAAGTGAAAAAGCCTCAACTTGACCTAATTTTATCGGTCGCCCCAGTAATTGTTCAAGATTTGTCTCTACTAACGGTGCTAATTCGTTATATACATAATTTCTCGCCCACCAAATTCCCGATGCAGTTCCAGCCAGCAGGATAATTCCAACTACCAGACTAGTACGTCTTAAAAGGAGAAAATGTAATAAACGACGGTTAGTTGGCTCCTGATCATTGCCTGAATTGGGAGAGCGCGTCATTTTCGTTACCAGCAACGCTATCGAGTAACAAAGTTATTATTACCCGAAAACAACATAGTTGTTTTTACTAACTTCTAAAAACTTTTTTTAGATAGATTAGTAATTCCGCCTGCTGATAGATGACATTTTAGAGCGATCGCCCAGATAGCTAAAATATCAGTAAAAGTCTTTTAACTCTGTCACCTGTAACCTATCCCCTGCTATAGTTACTGATACCCTTTCCAAGGAGTGACTTCCAGTTTGCCAGTGGGATTGAACACTACTTGGAAGTGAGCTAAGGGTTCTTGATTATTCGGTGCTGCACCATTAGAACCATAAACGGATTGAAACATATTTGGCAGTGGAGTTTCCCGGAAATAATCGAAAGCAACCTGATTTAGTGGTTCATAATCAGCAATGATGCCCTCTTTATTAACGGCGACTCGATAACGCAAATCTTTTGTGTAGGTGGGAGTACCTTTCCAATTTTGGCGAATTGTACTGTATAGCTTTTGGTTTAAAGTTTTAACTGTATTAGAGTCTGTAATTTTACTGCCAGTTACCTGTGGTGTACTAGCATAACCGCGCCAAGGACTAACTTCTAACACACCTTTGTTAGTAAAGACTACTTTAAATTGAGCTATTGGTTCATTAGTAATTGCCGAACGTTTAGCAGGATTGTAAAGTACTTTGGGTAGTGGGGTTAACTCTATGCCGTCATTTGACCCTTGATTGACCGCCTTATAACCAACGATCGCACCATCACCAGCCACACCTACACGATAAACTAAATCATCTTTGATTGCCGAACGGTTACTCCATGCGGGATCAAGTTGATTCCATACCTGACGATTCAAAGCGCGTAGTTGAGATGGGTCGGTGATTTCGGAAACTGTATTTAACAGTGCTTCTAAATCTTTTGTCGGCGGTGTTGCTGCTGTCGGTGCTGGAGTCGGGTTGACAGTAGCAGCTATGGGTGTTGCACTAGCTAAGGGAGAGTTCGCCGCTGAGGGTGTTGTGCTGGGAGTCGCCGTAGTAATAGGTGTTGGCGTGGCGCTACTCTGAGTTTCTGGTTGTGGTTCTGGTGTGCGAATTTGGGGAGGTGGAATCAAACTAAAAGCAACCGCAGCGACAGCTACACTCGCAACTCCAATACTGGCTGGTACTGCTTGCTTGAGGAGAATTTCATTAGCACCACCATAACGTCGGGTAACTGGTTGTAACTCTAATGATAATTCTGCTAAGGTTTGGGTATCAGCAAAAAACTGGTCTACAGCTTCTACCAAATCAAATAACTGCACCGTATTCATGTCAATTTGAATCGGTGATTTAGCCTGGTTAGCATTCGACTCCAAACCTTCTGTCGTGCTTTCAGCATGAATAATTAGTCTATGACGGTTATGGTCAATTTTTTGTAGTTCTACTAATTCCGAATCTTGGTTATGAGCTTGAGGATTCGGCACATTACTTAAAAATTCTTGGGCGTAGCCACTCACCGCCCTGACCAAACTTTCAAAAAATTCTCGGCCTCCCACCAGAGGCTGCTTATAACCAGATATATAGCATTCTACATTTACCAATATTGATAATTCTGGGCGTAGCTCTTGTAAATGTGCCGCCCTGGAAGCATCACTTAAACCCTCTAAAAGCAACGTACAGTTAGGTAAACTGTACTTCCGTTGAATGTTCATTCCACTTCCCCGTCAAAAAGACTAATCCAGAACCGCTGCATTCCGGCCGTACCAGTACAAAATAGTAGTTTTTCTAGCAAATTAATAGCTAACTCATCTAATTTTTCATCAGAAGTTAAGGCCAGTACACCAGAACGTCGGGCATTCATTCTACTTTTAAAATGCGCTCGAAAGCGTTCTAAGTAGTTAGATAAACGCAAATTTTGTTCTAGAGGTATCTGCTTGTCATTCATTTGCTGATATATCATGAGCATCTGGCGGATGACAACTGTTAACCGCCGCGCAATATAGCAAGCAATAACTACTAAAGCCTTGGCTTCCATAATAGTTAGGGGTCGGCGGATATTCGCTCGGCGCATAGGGCTAGAGCTACGCATCCGCCATAAATTGACCCGATTTTTAATAATCTCTTTTAAATCTAGTTCTTCAGCAAAAGACAAAATTGCTTCGGAACCACCTAGTTCTAAAGCTTCAATGGCCAATAAGATGAGGTCGATTTGCACCCTGGTTCTGGGCGGACATCCTTGTCCTGCGATCGCCGGATCTGGTAAGGTATCCAGAATCATTGGCGTTGATGCAGGTGCGGGACTGTTGAACGGCGTTAAGCTCGCGGAGACATTCATTCGATAAATTACCTTGTGCGCTTCCAACAGACTAGATACAACTAGTACAACTAAATTTAAGATAAGTAGCCAAAAAATAACATTAAACTTGTGGCAGTAGCCATAATACTTGACGTATACATGACTTAACTTGTTCTACGACAAAGTTTGCGTATACTTAAATTTCAGTTTTTCCAGCATCAGTTCACCTTCTTTTATTAAGTACCAGTCCATATTTAAGCTTGGTGTAGATTCTCACTATCGTCAATGGATGATGATACTAGAGCCTCAAATCCAGCGTATGAGATTATAGTGTACGATTTTTCCAGTCTGACCTACTCCTTCACTGTTTATGGATTTAAAATCTCTAGTTCGTGACATCCCAGATTTTCCCAAGCCTGGCATTTTATTTCGAGATATTACTACTCTACTGCGCGATCGCGAAGGACTGCGATACACTATTGACTTTTTTGCCGAAAAATGCAACGAAGCTGAATTCCAAGCCGATTATATTATCGGGATGGAGTCGCGGGGATTTATTTTTGGCACTCCTCTAGCCTATAAATTAGGCGCGGGGTTCATTCCTGTGCGGAAAAAAGGTAAGTTACCCGCAGCAGTTCACTCAATTGAATATCAATTAGAGTATGGGACTGACTGCTTGGAAATGCACCAAGACGCTTTGCACCCAGGGAGCCGAGTTTTAATTGTCGATGATTTGATTGCTACAGGTGGTACAGCCAGTGCTACAGCCAAGTTAGTCCAACAGCTTGACTGTGAACTAGTAGGTTTTGGGTTTATTATCGAGCTACGAGATTTACAAGGGCGGAAAAATCTGCCAGATGTGCCGATTATCTCGTTAATTGAATATTAGTCAATGGTCAAAAGTTCATAGTCCATAGTCAAAAATCTAGAGTTTTTGGTTATTAGACTAGTTAATCACCCACTGACCATTGACCATTGACCATTGACCATTGACTAAATACTATGACAGCTACAAAAATTTCTTTGGAGACAAGTCGAGATTGGCTAATTAGGCTAATCACGAGTGAAACTTTTATTTATGTGTTAAAGCGGATATTGCAAGCGTTGTTTACCTTATTGTTGGCATCAGCGCTGTCGTTTTTCATCATCAAATTGTCTCCAGGGGATTATGTAGATACCCTCCGACAAAATCCGAAAATTTCGCCAGAACGCATTGAGGAAGTTAGAAGACAGTTCGGTTTAGATAAGTCTTGGCCTGAGCAATATTTCTTATGGTTGTGGCGGATATTTACCAAAGGAGATTTTGGTACCAGTTTTGTTTACCAACGTTCTGTAGCTTCGCTGTTGTGGGAGAGAGTACCTGCAACTTTATTACTCGCGATCGCTTCTTTAATTGTGACATGGGCGATCGCGATTCCTTTGGGTATCATCGCAGCGGTGAAGCAAAATCGCGCTACAGACCGCATATTGCAGGTCATTAGCTACGCCGGACAAGGATTTCCCAGTTTTATCACCGCCCTATTTTTATTAATATTCGCTCAATTTACCTCTCCTTTATTCCCCGTCGGCAGTATGACCAGCATCGATCATGCTGATTTATCTTGGTTTGGTAAACTTATCGATATCGGCTGGCACATGATCTTACCCACCGTGGCCTTAAGTATCACCAGTTTTGCAGGTTTACAACGCATTACCCGTGGGGAATTATTAGACGTACTGCGTCAAGATTATATTCAAACTGCCCGCGCTAAAGGATTACCAGAAAATCGCGTCATTTACGTTCACGCCCTTCGCAATGCTATTAACCCCCTAATTACTTTGCTCGGTTTTGAATTAGCCAGTTTATTAGGTGGTGCATTCATCGCCGAACAGTTCTTTAACTGGCCTGGTTTAGGAAGATTAACCTTACAAGCTGTTATCGCTAAAGACCAGTATCTAGTTATGGCGAGCCTTGTGATGAGTGCTGTGCTGTTGAATGTCGGTAACTTATTCGCAGATTTAATGTTAAAGGTCGCCGACCCGCGTATTCGTCTCGATGCTTAATTATTTACTGATAAGTCAAGAGTCCATAGTCCATAGTATTTACAATCAACTATTGACTCTTGACTATTGACATTGGACTTTTACAATATGTTTTCCGATATTTATTATCTAGTGCGTGTAAAAGCTGACGGTCGTTACTTAACAGCGCGTCCCAACGCTGAAGAATCAGGTTATATCTTGCTGTTTCGAGAAAACTTTGATGCTTTAAGCTATCTCAACACCCATGCAGCAGATGTGGCAAATCGCTTTGCTGTAGAATCTCTACCAGGAAGCCAACTTAGTAGCTTGCTCAAACGTTGGGGTTTTATTGGCGTAGCTATTGTTACTGACCCTTTAGTACCTAAAGTAGAGTTTTTACAGCATAGTTAAGTAGAGTCAATGTTCAATAGCTCAACTCTGCGTCACCTTCTGCGGGGGGTTGTTGGGGTTTTTTGAAATGAGGCTATCAGTAAACAAACAATACCAATACTGATAAATGAATCTGCAATATTAAATACAGCAAAATTAATTAAGCGAAAATCTAGAAAATCTACTACATAACCTAAAACAAAGCGATCAATACCATTGCCCATCGCCCCACCCAAAATTAAACCATACCCTAACTGATCCCAACGACTTAACATTGAGCCAAATATACCCAAGGCTATCAACCCTAAACTGACTCCCAACGATAACCAGCGTAACCACTCAACTTTTCCACTAAGTAAGCTAAAAGCGGCACCAGTGTTAGTCACATAAGTAAAGTGAAATACTCCTGGTATTAGTGGGAATGTTTCCCCCAATTTAAAGGTTTGCACTACCCAGTATTTGGTCAGTTGATCTAAGAAAAAAGAGATAAAAGCAGCAAGCCAAAACAGGCGATTTTGTAAAATCATGGTGTGTTAGTCAGTTGGTCAAAAGTCAAAAGTCAAAAGTCAGTCTAACTATTGACAATGGACTAATAACTAATAAAACATTAAATGACGTAATAAATAAGCTATTGAGGTAACAGCACAGACTACAGCTAATTGTCCTGGTACGGCAAACCAAGAGTATTTCAAGACTGCTTGGATTAAGGATATATTTTCTGTACCTTGCCACTGAAGAAAGTAACTAATGGTCAAATAAGCAATACCGCAAAAGTGAATCGTTAACAAGCCACAAATACAGCTAAATGCCAAAGATTCTAGTTTTGGTCTGGCTTGAAAAGCCAAAAATCCACAAATCCATGCTCCAGGAACAAAGCCTAACAAATAGCCAAACTGAGATAGCCTGACATAACCAAGACCTCCACCTTCGGAGAATACTGGTAGTAAGGTTAAACCCATAACCAAGTAAGCAATTTGCGAGAGCGCACCAGCATTTTGACCTCCCAAACAACCTACAAGTAGCACCGCCCCAATTTGGAAGGTGACACCTAAAGAAAAGGTTTGAATTCCATGTTGAGTCCAACTCCAAGGCAAGGTGATACTATATGCTTCCAGAAATGTGCCACCCATTGTCAGGAGTAAGCCAATCATAGACCATAATAATTGAACAGTTCCCACAATATCTGTACTTTCAGCTGTTAATCTCTTTAATATGCTTGATATATGCTCAAAAATGTAATTTTTAGATTTTAATTAGACTTAATCAGATTCAGATCCCCGACTTCTTGAAGAAATCGGGGATCTTGTTGTTCATGACTAATTTAGGGCTATTGGGTACTGAGAAAAATTTCCCCATTGTCCCCTACTTTTTGCCCACTTTTACTACTTCAAAGCAACTTTGACGCTGGCCACAGAAACTTCTTGAGTTGCTGGCTCAATGGTCACTTGAGTAGTTGCGGCTGATGCTTTCCACCACAAGGTAATAGCAGGAGTCACTCCTAATAATAAACCGAGTAATACAGGAATGGAGAATCCGGCAGCCAAGCTCATAACTGTTGCAAAAGCAAAGTTACTTAAATAGACTACTAAAGGTAAATTAAGTTGCGATCGCTCAAATTTAATTGGCTGGTTTTTCCACAATAAAGCTGCTACTGTCATGAAGACTGCGCCAGTACCTAACCAACCAGCAAAGTTTTGATAAGGCATTCCAAAGAAAGCACCTGGTTGCTGCCAATACCAAAAGGGTAAGGTAGTTTGACTCATGGCTGGGTCAAGTACAAAATCCCAAGAGGTCAGCAGCAAAGAACCCAAGCCAATCGCGCCAATATGTCGCCACAAGCTCGGTTTTGTATCTACTTCTAAACCTGCACGGGCTAATAAGTAAGATACACAGCCTAAATAAAACCAAGATAAGGGAATTGTAAACGGCACTAAACCAGCAATTTTATAACCCAAGCCACTTAAATAGTGGTAGTGACCAAAAGGAAAGCCTGTGCTAGTTCCTAAAAGTTCACTGGTTAAAGAAATTAATACAGCAGGCAGCAGAAATGCCACAGCACGACCCACACCTAATGTCCGCGAGGCATACAACAATACGGCTGCTGCACCCAAAATCATATAAACTACACCGCCACCAGCCATACTCCACTGCATAGCAGTTTGTCCAAATTCAGACAAGTTCAAAATGAGTTCGGCATTGGGTACAACCAATAATATCCCTACTAACCCAAACACCATTGACACAATATGACCGATGAGGCTTACGCGCTCAGCGACAACAAGTTGTTTCATGACAATTCCTTAATCCAGATGTGATACTTTGCTACTCTGCTGCTAACAGTTTACAAATGTTTACGAAAATATTTAACTAGTTTGTACCGTAATTGTTTGTAAATTTAGAGAATTGGCCTAACAGCCTATTGATTACGTCTTGTAAAAATAGGATGATAAACATATAGTCTAAGTCATTCTCGTCAAAATACATTCAACTAAAGTTTGCTTTCTTGTAGGGTGCGATCGCCTTTACTCCCACCAACATCAAGGCTCCTACAAGTCAGAGCAAGTACTTGGTAATTGAAAATTTATGCAAAAAATCACTTTACTTAATTCATGACAAAATCAACCCATGTCAATTTTCAAAAGACTTCCTTGGACATCCTTATTACTAGTACTGGTTAGTTATACTACCCTAGGCTGGGTGTTATCTGAATCACGTATGCCTTGGCCTCTCTGGATAGTAGTGGTACTTGGTGTATTGATTTTGTTAGCAAGTTTAGCTGTTCCCTTTTTAGCGATGGCTAATTATTCTAGTGTATTTTTTGAGTCAAGTACTAGAACTTTTTTAATTGCCGTATGCGGGGCATTTTTGTTTTTCCTAATGGTTGCTTGGTTTCGACTCTTTCTCGATACGTTATTAATTATTTCTGCGGCAATATTAGCAAAAATTGATTTTCATACAGCAGGATTTAAAGGCAGGTCGGCCTTCTTGATTACATCCTTATTTTCATTGACAGGTATAGCTTGCGGCGCAGTTCTCCACGAGGAATTATCAATACATACATCTATGTGGTAAGTAGAAGCGCAAGATTTAAAGCTCCAATAAATAGTAAAAATGAGGGTTGGTAACTTCCACCCTCATTTTTTTACCGAAAAATCTGGGTAATCAATCAAATTCCCAGATTTTTAGCTGGCTACTGCTTCAGCCGCAGCCGCTGGATAAATGCTGACTTTTTTGCGAGATTTACCTTTTCTCTCAAAGGTAACAATACCATCAACTAAGGCAAACAAGGTGTCATCGCTACCGATACCAACATTGTTGCCAGGGTGGAATTTAGTACCACGCTGACGTACAAGAATATTTCCCGCACGAACAACTTGACCACCAAAACGCTTCACACCTAGACGTTGAGCGTTAGAATCACGACCGTTACGTGTACTACCTGTTCCTTTCTTATGAGCCATAATTTCCTTTTATGCTTATTTTTCTATTATTCAGCAGTGGTTTCCACAGGGGAACTCTCAGCTGCACTAGTTTCGGCTGTTGCAACTTCAGCAGCTGCAAATACCTCACCATTAAGAGTGATGGAATTAATTAACAGTCTGGTTATTTCTTGACGATGACCCCGTTTTTTGCGGGTTTTCTTCTTCGGCTTCATTTTGTATACCAGGACTTTGCGACCTCTAAGATGCCGCAATACCGTCCCTTCTACAGTTGCCCCTGCTACTAAAGGCTGACCGATGCTGAGTCCACCATCATGGTGTACTAGTAGTACTGAATTTATTGTAACTTTTTCGTCTGGTTGAGCAGTCAGCAGTTCAATATCGTAAAAACGGCCTGGCTCAACTCTTAATTGTTTGCCACCAGTTTCAATAATTGCGTAGGTCATTAAATTGTCCTTAGAGTTGCCGTACAGGTAGCTAACTAAAATCTCTTGTAGAGAAGGCGATATACCTGAGCTTGATGAATCGCTGTGGTTAGCTTTTGTGATGTGTCTACCTGATCCGAGCAGGAATAAGACAGACAATCTAAAATTATATTTTATTAACCAGACTAAAGTCAATATTTAATTAGAAGTAAAACTATTGGGTAAATTTACAGATTATTTTTTTCAGATTTGCGTAATCTTTGCAAATTCGACTGAAGTTAATAATGACACAGAACAGCACCAAAGAATCTGAGCCGTAGATGTCACTGCTCAGATTTTTCCCTTATGTGGCTATTTTTAGCTTTATTTAAAGATTAAATCTAAACGCTGCTGACTGGCTTGTAGTGCCTCGACTGGCGAAAGTTTACCCAACAATACTGCTTCAACTGCCCGTCCAATACCATCAGAAATACGATTGTAACCAGGAAAAATTGGACGACTGCGACCATACTGGGCTTGTTCTAAAAAGACTTTTACTTGTGGTATTTTCTTGACAAATTCCTGATATTTGCTGCTTTGGCGAGATTTTACATTAATCGGTAAATAGCCAGTACCTAGAGCTAATTCTGTTTGAAAATCGGCACTCATGGCATATTCAGCAAATTTAAATGTTGCCTTTTGGCGTTCTGGTGTGGTTTTAAATAAGAACAGATTTTCACCGCCAATATTCGTAGCCGGTTTTTGGTTATTCGGCAGGGGAAAAACACCAAAATCAACGTTAGTATCTTGAAATTGTCCTAAGTTCCAAGGGCCATTAATTTGCATTGCCACTTTTCCCGATAGCAAGGGGTCTGTTTCATATCCTCGTTCTGGGCTAGATAACATTGTGGAACCATCTGTAATTAAGTTACGCCAAAATTGTAAGGCGGCGATCGCTCCTTGATTTTCGGTTAATCTCACACCTGCGGGATTTTGGGCATCGCCGCTCACTAGTTCACCGCCACTACTCCACATAAATGGCAACCAAGAGAAAACAGTAAATTCTCCTTTACCCAAAGGCAGAGACATTCCATACTGATCTATCTGCCCATCATTGTTAAAATCACGGGTTAATTTTTTGGCAACTTGGCGAAATTCTTGCCAGTTTCGAGGAATTTCCATAATCCCTGCTGCTTTAAACAAACTCGGACGGTAAAAAATGCCGAGGTTATTTGTGGCAAAGGGAACTGACCATAATTGGCCTTTGTATTCCATCGCCGCATACAAAGTTGGGTCAATTTCGTTTTTAACTGGGGAGTTTGCCAGCATCTCATCTACAGAAATCAACGCCCCTAGTTCCACTAATTGCCCAGCAATAGTTGGGTTGTACCATAATAAATCCGGGGGTGCATTGCCAACAACAGCTGCTAAAATTTTCGGAGTTTGCTGATCCTGTTGCCCAATGTATAAAGACTCTACCTGAATATCTGTATGGGTTTGGTTAAATTTATCTACCAGCTTTTGCAATACATCCCGATTTGGTGGTGGATTCACACCATGCCATAAAGTTATATGAGTTACCTTATCTGCTTCGACTCTAGAACGCAGATTTTGACATCCACTTAAAGCAACTATGCCCATCAGTAATAACAAGAGTAATTGCTTAAGATATTGTGGCAATTTCTTTTTTCTGCGCCTAAATGTGTGAATGGTAAACACAAATCGCGCCAAAACTCGCTGGAGAAGATGAATCATTAATCTAACAGGGAATAGCAACTTATGAAGAATGAAAGTTAAATTTCTATACTTCACACTTCATACTTCATACTTCACTTGTATATCCTAATCTTTGGAGAGAACATAAATAGTTTCAAATTATGGCAGGTCATAGTAAATGGGCTAATATTAAGCGCCAAAAGGCTGTAGTGGATGCCAAAAGAGGAAAGACTTTCACTCAGTTATCGCGGGCAATTATTTTGGCGGCGAGAAATGGTGTACCAGACCCAAGCGGGAATTTTCAACTACGCACAGCAATTGAAAAGGCAAAGGCGGCGGGTATCCCCAATGACAATATTGAAAGAGCGATCGCTAAAGGTGCAGGTACATTTAGCGGCGATAATCATAGTCTAGAAGAAATTCGCTACGAAGGTTATGGCCCTTGTGGTGTCGCAATTTTAATTGAAGCCCTCACTGATAATCGCAATCGCACGGCGGCTGATTTACGGGTGGCTTTTAGTAAAAACGGTGGAAATCTGGGTGAGACTGGTTGCGTTAGCTGGATGTTTGACCAAAAGGGTGTGTGTATTGTGCAAGGTGTGGTTGATGAAGACCAGCTTTTAGAAGCATCTTTAGAAGGTGGCGCTGAGTCTTATGAAATGACGGAAGAGGAGACGGCCGAGGTAGTGACGGAGGTTGCTAATTTAGAAATTCTCAACAAAACCCTCAAAGATAAGGGTTTTCAAGTCACTGATGCCGAATTGCGCTGGATTCCCAGTAATAATGTAGAGGTGACAGACGCAGATCAGGCGCGATCGCTGCTAAAGTTAATCGATACTCTAGAAAGCTTAGATGATGTGCAGAATGTCACATCTAATTTTGATATGTCAGAACAGTTATTGTCTGTGAGTGTTGTTTAAGCACATAGCTGTAGTCACATAGATTCAGACATTCTAAAAAAGTGAATGCCAGAAACAGTAATGTTTTTAACTTCTGTTTCCAGCTTTCTGCTATGTATACAAATTTAGCCGAACCCAAATAGTCATGAGACTGACTTAATATTTTGTCTCCACAGTTGGTTCTTGATATTTGACTCCTCGTTTACTATGACGAGACTGAGCAACAATGGAATACACAGTGTAGCGTAACCGATTAATCGCACCGACAGGACGATGTACTGCTAGACCATTCCCTGGAGAAAAACTGAGATTTTCTCCAAAGTCACTTTCTAAGGGAGAGTCAACTTTCTGATGCTTAACTGTCAGACGACCAATTGTCAAAAAGGGTGATTCTGCTTCATTCCAAGGAATGGTGGAATCATCAACCGACATCTCTGGTTTAGTTTGAAATTGGATTTGAAAATCCCAAGCGTATTCAGCATCAGGCTTGGCTAAAGCTTGAATAATATCTTCTCGGTAGTAGTTGTCCTCTGCACCTGAAGTTTTGACACTCTGAAGTTCAGTTTCTGGTCTGGACTCTAGAGGAAGTGGTTGATGAGGTGCCTGAATGGACACGGGAGTAAACCCATATTTAATCACAGCAGGATATTCCACCGGAACTCGACCTGGTTGGGATGGGTCAAAATCAGATTTGAGTCCCACTGCATAGGCTGAAGCACTCCAATAGCGTTCGGTGAGTAAACTTTTAGGAAAACGTTTGAAACTAGTTTGTAAAAGATTGGATTCGTAGGGATGTAACTTGAGCCATAACAGCACCAACAGCTTAAAAAGTGGAAACAAACCTGCTCGATAAATCGCCAAAAAAAAGCCGTAGAAGTCTTTAATAGTTCTGACAAAAAAGAGTTCTGTATTGTGGACAATAATATCGTGGGTTTTTAACTCATGACTTTGTGGTAATCTTTCTCCTTCTACCCCAAGGATTTTCACCGCCATAGAGCGTGTATCACCTTCATAATCATTTTTTACGGAGAATGCACCACTAGCAAATCGTAACCAAACAGGATATTGTTTTGCTTTGGCAAATAAACCTTGTTTCAGTGAAATTCCTTGAATTTGAGCTTCAGTTAAGGAAGTGCGTTGACGCAATTCTTGTTTAATTGCGGCTTCATCAAAGTCAAAAATTTCTAAAGTACCTTGAACAGCAGCGTGAGTTTTAGAGTGAGTATCTCGCTTGGCAATTTTTTGCTTTTCACCTCCATAAAGATTATCCATGTTCTTTCTGACTAGCTCACTCATGAGAGCGCAATATTTTGCTTCGTCTTGTTCTGGATATTCTGTAAATAGGTTCATTGTTCAACAGATAGATAGAATAATTATGGTGAGATATTTTTTAACCTTTATATCCCCAAATTCTCAAAGAAGTTGGGGATATTTTTGTCCTGATCAATCAAACTAAAATCAGCTATTCTTTATGTAAATCAAAAGTAACTTTGTACTTTTTGCCTGATGACGGAACGTTGCGATTAACTAAATCTGAGACGGTATTTGTAGTTTGATATATTTCCCAGCCTATAGGCGAAAGAGTATCTTTATTAAAGATTTTAGGTGATAACAAAGGATTAGTTAGTGCTTGAGAAAAGGCATCAATCCCAATTAAACGCGCTACTAAAGGCGGGATGGTTGAATTTTGGCGCACATCTTCAGAGTAGAGTCCTACAAAGAACTCAATATTATCAACATGACCATAGAATTCTTTTAGTTTCTGTTGAGTAAATTCATCACCAGTAATTTGATCAAAGCTGTTAACTCTGGGGAAACCACACAATTCTCGATAATCGTTGTAGCTGGCTAATTGCAGTTCCCGTCCCAGTCTGATTGAAGGTAATTCAGCTAATTCAACTAATATATCAGGCGTGTTAAATAAACCAATTCTTGTTCCTGGTTGAGAACAAGTTTCTTCCATTAACGCTCCTAACCCTTGGTCAATTAATATTTTATTATTCCAGAGAGTTGTAGCAACATGAGTGGGTTTGCCGTTACAAGTAAATGTTTCAGGAATCGCACTATGCCAGCGATAAACAAAGTCAAATTCAATTGACATATGATTGGTACGATACCAACTTTCTTTTGTAAAAGCTTCAGGATCAGCAAATAGTTTAAAGTGATAAGGAGTTATATGGTTAATGTACTCTTCCATAATTATTTTGAGAATAATTGCCATAAGAATATTTCTCGAAGTTTGGAAGAGGCGTTCATCATCCCAATCGGGATAATTACTGGCTAATACATCACATAAACGATTATGTTCCCGCAGACAGAGAGTATTGAGCATGACATAGCCAATTTGCACATTGGCGCGTTCTACCCCCATTGCAAACAGATATTGTTTTTTATCTGCTGGCTGTCTTTTTTCATCATTGACGGGTTCATAAAGACCGACAAATTGCGGGTCAACTATGCCCTGTGCTGGATCAGCATAATAAAATAGAGGATATTCTTCTTCTACACCATCTTGCCGTTTGAGTTTTTGAGTTTTAAATTTACCACCTTTAAAGCTGCGTAAAAGATGTGTTTGTTTTCTAGTTAAACCATAAACATTACACAAATCAATTTCATGATTGGATGTATTTTTTAATTTATTAGTGTGGTCGAGACGGAGGAAACTATCAGTAAACCACTGCACCCAATAGGGAAACAGCATTGTTGATTTGCTAGAGTAAATTGTTTTCCCGTCTCTTTTGCGGAATAAAATTGCTAGGTCTTCAACCTTTGGTAGATTATTTGGGTCGTTTAACTTGGGATTGGGTGGTAAATGTCTTCCGGTATAAGTGCGATCGTTGAGTGAGTCCCAGGAAGTATAAGTATCTGTTTTCTTCTCCTTATCTGTATCAGGAATATGCTTATCTAGTGTCATCATACTGTAGGGATTAGGACGAGTAGGAATTTTGTAGATGAGACTATTTAGTAATGCTTTGTTAACTTTACGTTTGATAGATTCGTTGCTTTGAAGTAATTGCCAAAGCCCTTTAAAATTAGTTAAAACTAATGTTTGAATTTTGTTGTTTAAACCGTCTCTAGATGTGTCTCTTTGAGCAGCCATAATGATTACCTATGTATTGCTTGAACTTGAATTTTTGATTTTGAGCGATCGCCAAAAAATTTCCTAATCTGGAATTAATCCAATAATTTGGAAATAATGCTTTTTAAATTTTTGGGTCTGTAGTCCTTGCGACCTTTGAGGCGGTTGATTGCACTGTCATGAATGTCTTCAATAGCATCGCCAACCTCACGCAGCTTGATTCCTGCTAATTTAAAAAATCCAGGATCGTTCTTAAACTCACATTCATAATTGGGGTTGATACCTGTGGGAATTACACTTGTATCGAAGTCCAGTCCTAATCCTAAATCACCGACAGAATCAATCATCCACTGTAAGGCTGCATCGGATAATCCGCTGTGTTCTTCAGTTCCACCACCAACGCAACCATGCTCACCAGGAAACCACTTTTGAATTACTCGTTGATGTGTCGCCTCAGGATGAGCTTTCATTGGGGTTACATCAAAGATTTCCCGGATTTCATCGATCGCCATTGCGTGGATCGCATTCTGAATATCTTTGTTTAAAGTAGTGTCATGGAATCTGTAGCGTTGATTAAGTTGGTCATGAAACTTTTTGAAGACAGCTAACCCAGGAATCCCCAGCGCTCCTACGGTGTCAAAACAACCAATCAAGGTGATGGGAACTCTTTCTCCGTATGTCTTGCGATAGTTTACTGCTTCCTTGTCTTTAGGCTTGACATTACGGTTACGATAAAGCTCGTAAGCTTCATGTGCTTTGGTTATATGAGGTCGGTCTAGCAAACCTGAACAATAGATCATTCCTGCTAGACTTCTGACTGTATAAGCACCACGACTAAAACCAAATAAATAGATTTCATCACCAGGAACATAGTTAAGAACCAAAAATCGATAGCCATCTTCAATATTTCTATCGATTCCTAATCCAGTAGCTCCTCCCAAAACCTTTTGACTCTCAGAGCCAATTCCTTCATCATAGAAAACAATCTGGGGAACTCCATCTTGAGCAATTGGTTTCACTGATTGAGCCAGCTTCACCACATTGCTTGGATACGGACTAGCTAACTGTTGCCAAGTTCCATCACAACAAATAACAAGACGTTTCATTATTCTGTTTTAAAGTTTTAGAGTAGTTTGAATGGGCAGAACAAAAAATGTCACAATTTTGCTCATATTTACAAGCCAAATCAAGACTATTTTTTAGGCATAAGAATTATGTTTTTTTAGTATTTAAATAGCCATACGTTAGACTACAAACACTTACTTAATCCAGCAAGTATTTGTACAATAAGTTTACTTTCTGGCTATTTTTAAGGACAGTTAAGACACTTAAGACATTTAAGCCAATGCAAATAGTTAAAAAAGTTAATGAAATAATTCACTATGTTGATGGAATCGGAAAATTCGTTGATCAACTTGCTCTATCAGGGGCGATCGCGTAAGAATAATATTTAAGATGGCTTAATTTCTTTTAACAATGGCGCTAACCCAACTTACTCAAACTCTTTCCCCTCAGCAACCCGCAGCAGACAAACGGGGATACGACTATGATTTGGTAATTGTCGGCGGTGGAATTGTTGGGTTAACCCTAGCCGCTGCTTTAAAAGACTCTGGCTTGAATATTCTGCTAATTGAAGCCAAGGTGACATCAGCATCCGTGGCTAAAGGACAAGCTTACGCAGTCCATTTGCTTTCGGCGCTGATTTACCAAGGTATTGGAGTTTGGGACAAAATATTACCCCAAATTGCCAAATACCGCCATGTGCGGCTTTCTGATGCGGATTATCCTGATGTGGTGGAATTTGCAACTGCTGATCTTGCTAAAGACACACCAGAGTTAGGTTACGTTGCTGAACACCAAGCTTTGTTGCAGCCTTTGCAGGAATTTGTTCAGAAATGCCCTAATGTAAATTATCTATGTCCGGCGGAAGTAGTTAATACACAACATCAGCAGGATATAGTGGCAATCGATATCAAGATTTTTGAACAGATATATACAGTCCGCAGTAAGTTATTAGTGGCGGCGGATGGATCGCGATCGCCTATTCGCCAAGCAGCAGGTATCAAAACTCATGGTTGGAAATATTGGCAATCTTGTATAGTTGCTTTTGTCAAACCAGAAAAACCCCACAACGATACTGCTTACGAAAGATTTTGGCCTAGCGGCCCGTTTGCGATTTTACCTTTACCGGGGAACCGTTGCCGCATTGTCTGGACAGCACCCCATGAAGAAGCAAAAGCCTTATGTGCTTTGGATGATGATCAATTTTTGGCAGAATTAAGCCGCCGTTACGGTGATCAAATGGGCAAATTGGAATTATTAGGCGATCGCTTCGTCTTCCCAGTCCAACTCATGCAAAGCGATCGCTATGTCCTCCCCCGTTTGGCATTAATTGGTGATGCAGCCCACAACTGTCATCCCGTTGGTGGACAAGGTTTAAATCTCGGTATTCGAGATGCAGCAGCTTTAGCGCAAGTTATCCAAACAGCCTATGCTAAAGGCGAAGATATTGGCAAAATTCAAGTCCTCAAACGCTATGAACGCTGGCGGAAACTAGAAAACCTGACAATTTTAGGTTTCACCGATTTATTAGACCGGATGTTTTCTAACCAAATCTTACCCTTAGTGATGTTGCGTCGTTTGGGTTTATGGTTGATGCAGCGCGTTCCCCTATTAAAGGTATTTGCCTTAAAGTTAATGATTGGTTTAAAGGGGCGGACTCCGCAATTAGCACAGCGGTTTTAAAAATTCAACACCAAATTTTGTAGGTGCGATCGCACCTACTCTACTAATTTATTGCTGAATGCGATCGCTCTATTGCCAAGATGAATAATTGTAGTTATACTAAATATTACGCACGCTAAGTAATTTTTATAATGGTTGTCAAACCTGATAATTCTACCGCATTAGAGTCGTGGCAGCAAGTTTTAGCACCTTACAATTTAGGTTATCGAATCAAGCTGCTTTCACAACTGCTTACCCGGAAGTTTACTGAAAAACTAGAGCCTTTTGGACTAACACCATTTCATTGGTTGGTATTGTGCTGTTTGTGGCAAGAAGATGGTTTACCCACATCCAGTATTGGTGAGAAGTTACAACAGGTGGGTGGAACGTTAACAGGCGTACTAGACCGAATGGAAGAACGCGGCTTAGTTCGTCGAGAACGAGATGTGCATGATCGCCGCATTTGGCGCATCTGGTTAACTGATGCTGGTAAAGACTTAGAAAAAATATTACCTCCCCTAGCCGCAGAATTACGTGAAGATGCCATGCGTGGTATTTCTTCCGATGACCGTGAATTCTTTTCTCAACTGCTAAATAGAGCAATTGCTAACCTATCTTAAGGCTGGATGACAATCGCCCATTCGGGTGAAGCCATGTATAAATTTATTTGAGAAAATATTTAGCATACTAAATAAAAGACTAAGAGCAGCTTGTAACTAAATAGTACGTGTTCTAATGATTGAGCAAGGAAGAGGGGAACTATGACGACAACTACTTTCAACGGACGCAACAAAGAGAAAACAGCTGTTGTCGAAACAGAAATGATTACGGATACCGAAACTTTAGAAACAGCGATCGCCACACCAGAAGCACCAGAAACTGATGTACAGCCAGAGGTAGAGAAAAAAGACAAACCTCGTAGTAAAAAGCGATTGCCTTTAATTTTGGCTGGTTTGGGTGTAGGTGCGATCGCCGTAGGTACATTTGGTTATAACTATTGGCAGTTTGCTTCCACCCACGAAGAAACAGACAACGCTACGGTGACAGGACATGTTCACCAAGTTAGTAGCAAAATTCCGGGAACAGTTGCCCAAGTTTTAGTTAACGATAACCAAGAAGTGCAACCGGGACAGTTATTAGTCAAACTCGACCCCCGCGATTATCAAAGTAAAGTGCAGCAGGCCGCCGCCGCCTTAGAAAATGCCCGTAGCCAAGCCCAAGCCGCCGCCGCCAATATTGCCTTAAGTTCTGAAACCACTAGTGGAAAGACAACTCAAGCGCAAGGTGATGTTAGTAATGCAATAGCGGCAATTTCCACCGCCCAAGCAGCAGTACAAGAAGCCCAAGCTGGAATTCCCGCCGCCCAAGCAGCAGTACAAGAAGCCCAAGCCGGAATTCCCGCCGCCCAAGCCCAAGTAGCCCAAACCAACGCTAATTTGCAAAAAGCGGAAACAGATTATAACCGTTACAACAGCTTGTATAAAGAAGGGGCGATCGCGCGTCAACAGTTGGATGCAGCCAAAGCAGCTTATGATGTGGCTTTAGCGCAGAAAAATGCGGCTGTCCAAGGAGTTCAACAAGCCCAAGCTAGGTTAGCCTCAGCCAGAGTTGGAGTAGCCAAAGCCCAATCTCAACTAGCACAAGCCCAAGAAGGTGTCACCAGCGCCCAAGCCAAACTTGCAGCATCGAGAGGTGGGTTGCAACAAGCGACAGCTGGCGGTCAAGATACTAGTGTGAAACGGGGTCAATACGAAGCGGCTAAAGCAGCGATCGCCCAAGCCGAAGCATCATTAAAAGATGCCCAATTGCAGTTATCCTACACCAACATTACGGCTCCTAGTGGCGGACGAGTTGGTAAAAAAACCGTGGAAGTTGGGAATAGAATCCAAGCGGGATCACCATTAATGGCGATCGTTGATAACGAAAATTGGGTAGTAGCCAACTTCAAAGAAACTCAATTAGAAAGGATGAAAGCAGGACAACCAGTAGAAGTGAAACTGGATGCTTTTCCCCATCACACCTTTAGCGGAAGAGTTGACAGTGTTTCGCCAGCTTCCGGCGCGCAATTTGCCTTGTTACCGCCAGACAACGCTACAGGTAACTTTACCAAAGTTGTACAACGTATCCCCGTCAAAATAGTTTTAGACCAAAAGAGTATGCAAGGTTACGACTCACGGATTACACCAGGGATGTCTGCGGAAGTTACTGTTGAAGTGAAGTGAGGTAAAGTGTGAAATTAACTTGAGTTCGACGGATGTCAATAGTCATCAATTCTTAGCTATTGACCATTGACTAAGGACAAATGACCAATGACAAATGACCAATGACAATATTTAAACAGTTGCAAATACCTGCCTTCAGATCAAAAAACTATCGTTTGTTTTTTGCCGGACAAGGCATTTCTCTAATTGGCACATGGATGACTCAACTAGCTACTGTTTGGCTAGTGTATGACTTAACTAACTCACCATTAATGTTAGGAGTTGTGGGATTTGCTAGTCAAATTCCTAGCTTTTTTCTCGCTCCCTTGGGCGGCGTATTTGTAGATCGCTTTTCGCGGTATCGTACCTTGATTGGTACACAAATTATGGCGATGATCCAATCGTTAGCGTTAGCTACCTTAACACTAACAGGGGTGATTCAAATTTGGCATATTATTGCTTTGAGCTTATTACAAGGATTTATTAACGCCTTGGATGCACCAGCCAGACAAGCATTCGTACCCGAATTAGTAGAACGCAAAGATGATTTAGCCAATGCGATCGCCATCAACTCAACTATGATTAATGGGGCGCGACTAATTGGCCCTGCTGTGGGAGGACTACTAATTGCGCGAGTTGGTGTAGCTTACTGTTTTTTAATAGATGGTTTGAGTTATATTGCTGTGCTTGCAGGGTTACTGGCGATGACAGTTAAACCGTGGAAAATTCCGGTTAATTCAGGTAATCCCTTACAAAAAGTTAAAGAAGGTTTTATCTATGCCTTTAACTTTCAACCCATTCGCGCAATTTTATTGCTATCAGCTTTAGTCAGTTTAATGGGGTTACAAAATACAATTCTTGTGCCAGTATTTGCCGAAACAATTCTCAAAGGTGGTGCGGAAACTTTAGGCTTTTTAATGGCTGCATCAGGTGTGGGAGCATTATCAGGGGGAATATATCTCGCTACGCGCCAAACCATTTTAGGAATTGGGAAATTAATTGCGATCGCACCAGCAATATTAGGATGTGGTTTGATCGCCTTTGCATTATCTCGATTTTTACCATTATCGTTGTTCACAATGCTATTTGTTGGCTTAGGAACTATTTTACAAATTGCCGCGAGCAATACATTTTTGCAAACTATTGTTGAAGAAGATAAACGTGGCAGATTGATGAGCTTATACACAATGTCATTTTTAGGCATGATACCTATAGGCAATTTAATCGGCGGCGGAATTGCAGATATAATTGGTGCTCCTAATACATTAATAATTGATGGTATAGCTTGTATTATTGGTTCAATATTTTTTAGTAGACAACTTCCTATTTTACGAAAAATGGTGATACCTATTTATGAACAAAGAGGTATTGTAGCTAGGAAGTAGATTTATCAATCAAGCTTCAATTGCTAACTGTGTTGACTTTGAGAAGTTATTTCACGCAGAGGTGCGGAGGCGCAGAGAGATTTAAGAGACTATCGCTAGATATTCCTCTTCTGTAACCTGTCACCTTTAACCTGTAACCTACTATCAATGGTAAATTTTTAATATTCTTCCAATTTTATTCGCACCTCAAACTGGAGCAATACTATGGCTAATGTTTCTGCTGTAGCGCCAGAACGCATACCGTTAAGAACTTGGATTGGTGTATTAGCCAGTATGCTTGGTGCCTTTATGGCAGTTTTAGATATCCAAATTACTAACGCTTCATTGCAAGAAATTCAAGCATCTTTAGGCGCAACTTTAGAAGAAGGTTCTTGGATTTCTACTGCTTATCTGGTTGCAGAAATTGTCGTTATTCCCTTAACAGGATGGTTATCGCGGGTTTTTTCTCTCAGGCTTTATTTACTAGTTAATACAGTATTATTTATTTTCTTCTCTATTTGCTGTGCTTGGGCATGGGATTTGAATTCCATGATTGTTTTCCGGGCTTTGCAAGGCTTTACAGGCGGAGTTTTAATTCCTTCATCTTTAACGGTTGTTTTAACAACATTACCACCAGCAAAGCAATCAATAGGATTAGCTGCATTTGCGATTACAGCAGTTTTTGCACCATCAATTGGCCCAACTTTAGGCGGTTGGTTAACAGAAAATTATAGTTGGGAATATAGCTTTTATATCAATGTATTTCCTGGGGCATTAATGCTGGCTGGTGTGTGGTATGGAATTAAGCAAGTCAAACCCCAAATACAGTTATTAAAACAGGGTGACTGGTGGGGAATTATTTCAATGGCTATTGGCTTAGGTTCCTTACAGGTAGTGTTAGAAGAAGGTAGCCGCAAAGATTGGTTTGGTTCACCATTGATTCTGCGCTTGAGTATTATTGCTGCAATTTTTCTGACGTTATTTTTCTTGATTGAATTAACTCGTAAGCAACCATTTATTAATTTAAGTTTATTACGTTATCGCAACTTTGCTTTAGCAAGTGTCGTTAATGTCTCCCTGGGAATAGGATTATATGGCTCGATTTATATTTTGCCTTTATATCTCGCCCAAATTCAACAATATAATGCTCTGCAAATTGGTGAAGTGTTAATTTGGGCGGGTATTCCGCAATTATTTATTATTCCTTTTATTCCCAAACTTATGCAACGCATTGATGTGCGGTTTATGGTGGCTTTAGGTGTTACTTTATTTGCGATTAGTGCATTTATGAATGCAGGTTTAACTAATCAAACAGGGTTAGATCAATTGCGGTGGTCACAACTAGTTCGCGCTATGGGACAACCATTAATTATGGTTCCGCTAACATCAATTGCAACTGCGGGTTTGAATCCCAAAGATGCAGGTTCAGCCAGTGGTTTATTTAATATGATGCGAAATATGGGTGGTTCCCTAGGAATTGCTATTTTAGCAACCTTATTAACTAATAGAGAGCAATTTCACTCAAATCGATTAGGAGATGCCGTATCTTTATATAACCCAGAAACGCAACAGCGAATTGACCAGATGACACAATATTTTATCAGTCGCGGTGCAGATTTAAGTACTGCTCAAAATCAGGCGATCGCATCTATTTCTAATGTCGTCCGCCGCGAAGCATTTGTTATGGCTTTTAACGATTGTTTTTATTTTATTGGTCTAGCTTTGTTAGTCAGCGGTATTGCTATTTTATTCATTAAAAAAGTGAAAGCAACTGGCGGTGCAGTTGCCCATTAGAGTTATACAATCTATATTCTTGTTCAAGACACACTAGGATCATCCGCAGTTCTGATTTGTTTTAACATTTGTTGAATTTGATAAACCTTATCATTTCTACTTTGGGTTTTAAAAATATTTAAAGCTTTTTCTAGAGAAGCAACCGCCTCATCTTTTTTATTAACTTGCCATAGTGCCTGTCCTAAATTCGTCATTGCTTCGCCATAATTAGCATTTATTTCTAAAGCTTTGCGATATTGACTAATAGCATCATCCCAGCGGTCTTGAGTTGCATAAACAACTCCCAGTGCATTATAAGCTAAGGCATATTTTGGCTTGAGGCGAATTGCTTCTTGATATGATGAAATAGCTGCTTCAGGCTGCTTTTGGCGGAGGAGTACATTGCCTAGTTGAAAATGCCCAAAAGCATCTTCGGGATATTTTTTATTCAATCTACGTAGAATTTTTTCGGCACCTGTTAAATCTCCTTGATTATATAAAGCATTCGCTTGTTGCACTAATTGCGATCGCTCTGAATTATTGTCGTCTTGCAACTGTGCTAGTTTAACTGGTTGTTTTTCAGTAATCTGTGCATTTCCTTGTAACACCACTTTTGGGGGAAGTGCTAACACTAATGGTGATCCACCAATTGCAGCTATTAGAGTTAGGATCATGCTACTAATAGGTAGAATCTTCATTGCCTTCAACTCCTCAATAATGTCCTGATCCCTATCATAGATGGAAGTGTATGATCTAACGTTCCCTTAGAGATTAGCGATCGCGCTGCAACTTTGGGAATACTGGGGTTAAGAATATATCAGGATGTAGTAAATATGGCAGAGAATCGCATCAGTGCCAACTTGACCGCAGCAGATAAAGATGCAGTAATGCAAGCAATTGCGACTATCAAAGAAAAGTTACCGTTTTTAATTGATTTAACCACAGAAGATCGCCGCACGATAGTCAAAATGGGCGATAAAAGCCGCGCCTTTGTCAGCAAAGCTTTGGAAGTAGCCACACAAAACCCCAACTTTTTACCCCGTTCTTTTGATATCGAAGAAATGCGGCGGGATTTAGCACTGTATGAAGCGTTGTATCCAGTGTTGTTGTCTTTGACGCAACTGCAAGAACTGGTGGATGATACTTGTATGGCATCTGGTAGTGAAGCATATACAGCAGCATTAGCAGTTTATAACTATGCCAAGGCTAGTGGTGATGTCGCTGGTTTAGATAGCGTGATTGATGAAATGGGACGCAGGTTTACCCGCCGTTCTAAGAAAAAGAAAACTGAAGTTGTGGCTGGGTAAAGTTTAGGATAGGCGATCGCATCAATAATTGACACAGGGACACAAAAATTTTGTGTCCCTATTTTGTATTTTTCTTAGAGGATGTTTGAAAAGTCCAAAATCATAATCAAACCCCTCTCCAAACCTCTCCCCTACAAGGAGAGAGGCTTCAAAAGCTCAATTTTTCGTCGGTAGTTAAGCATATTTAAGCCCCTCTCCGCGTCGGAGAGGGGTTGGGGTGAGGTCAAAAAAGACTTGTAGAACTCACGTTTTGAACCTCTGAAGCTGAAAGTTGAGCCTTTGAGGCTGAAAGTTGAGCCTCTGAGGCTGACAGTTGAACCTTTGAGGCTGACAGTTGCGCCTTTGAGGCTGACAGTTGAGCCTTTGAGGCTGACAGTTGAGCCTTTGATGCTGAAAGTTGAGCCTTCGAGGCTGAAAGTTGAGCCTTTTACAGACAAATTATTAACTTTTAAACTGAATTTTGGAAATTTTAGGATATAACACTGCTTAATTATTTGTTAAAGCATTATTTCTTACTTAATTGCCATGAGTATGAGCAGTGAATCTGGGACATCTATTAGTAAGCCTGTTCGATTTTGGAAAAAACCACTAACGGTAGATACTAGAGAACTATTTAAATCTCTTGGTAAAGCTGCTATGGATGGGGGTTTTGGAAATTGGTCAGAGTTAGCAAAAGATTTGGTAGAAGCATCAGCAGCACTTGGTTTGGCAGAAACATCAGAAGAAATAGGCTGGTTGCTTATTTACCGTTCTTTAATTCAGGCAATGCTAAGTTTGGTAGAAGAAAAGCGAAATTTACTCTTTGAAAAACCAAACCAAAGTGACCAGGAATTATTATATAGTCGCCTCAACGAGTCCTTAGCAAGTCAAGAGTTGCGTATTGACCAAGAGTTTTTTAACAATCCTAAAGCTTTGCCAATTTTAGCGACAATTAAAGATGCTTTTAGTAATTGGTTGCAATATTTTAGCCTGACTACAGTTCAAGCCCAGACAATTAGCGATCGCCTACCTACTTATTTTATCTTTGCCCTACATCAAGAATGGGCAGAACATCCAGATAAATATGCTTGTTTAAAAGAAGAAGTCGATACTCCCTTTACTCAAGCCAATGCACAAGAACGCTCATGGATGCGTTATACTGCTTGGTTGCAAAAACAAGTAGCAGAGCCGATATTTGATGAAACTTTTGGCTTAGACAAAGTTTATATTCCCTTACGGGCTTATTATAAAGTCCCGATTAAAACTCAAAAAAATAATTATTCTGATCGTCTACGTCAAGAAGAAGATAACTTTAAGCAAGTTGTCGTTGATTTAAAAACTGAACTAGAAGATTGGTTACATAAACCTGCGTCTGGAGATGCTATTCGGGTAATTAGTGGTGGCCCTGGTAGTGGTAAATCTTCTTTTGCCAAAATCTTTGCTGCTGAACAAGCTGCAAAAGGAGAAATTCAAGTTTTATTTATACCTTTACACCGTTTTGAGGTTGAAGATAATTTAGTTAAAGCAGTGGGTGAGTTTGTTAAAGCTAATGGTTTTTTACAACATAACCCCCTAGAAGATAATGATCAATCACGGTTACTAATTATCTTTGATGGCTTAGATGAACTTGCCATGCAGGGCAAGCAGGGTGCAGAAGTAGCCCAAAAATTCATTCAGAAAGTAGAAAGAAAAGTAGATAACTCTAATCAGCACGAAACTTGCTTACAAGTTTTAATTACTGGGCGTGAATTAGTAGTGCAAGCCAACACAAATCAGTTCGATAAATGCCCACAAGAAATATTACATATTCTGCCTTACTTCATACCTGAATATGAAAGGGATAAATACAAAGACGAAAACAAATCGCTTGATATAGATCAACGGCAGTTTTGGTGGCAGCAGTATTCGCAAGCCAAGGATAAGCAATATAATGGTTTACCCCCAGCTTTAGACCAAGGAAAGCTGATAGAAATTACTGCTCAACCTTTGTTAAATTATCTAGTTGCTTTGAGTTATGACCGTGGGGAAGTGGAATTTTCAGAAAATAGTAACTTAAATACTATTTATGCAGACTTACTCAAAGCTGTTTATGAACGCCGTTGGGGAGATAAACAAAAACATCCCATAGCTCAAGAGTTTAACATAGCAGATGATGAAGAGTTTGCCCTTATTTTAGAAGAAATTGCCCTAGCTTGTTGGCATGGCAACGGTAGAACTACAACAGTAAGTAAGATAGAAAAGAAATGTGGCACTAATAGTCATATCAATAAACTATTTAAGGAGTATCAGCAAGCAGCAGAAGCGGGTGTAACTCGTCTGTTAACAGCATTTTATTTCCGGCAGAATGGAGTTCAAGAACAGGAAAAAACCTTTGAATTTACTCATAAAAGTTTTGGAGAATATCTCACAGCCAGACGTATAGTGAGCGAACTAAGTTGGATTCACAAACAGTTAAATAAACGTCAAACAGACCGCTATCATCGTGAAGGGTGGGATGAAACTGAGGCATTAAAAAACTGGGCTATTCTTTGCGGTACATCCCCAATTAATAGGTATCTGTTCGATTTCATTTATGACGAAATCAAGTTACAAAATCCCGCAGATGTTGAAAATTGGCAACAAAGCTTATGCCATTTAATTGGTTTTATGCTGCGTCACGGAATGCCAATGGAACTTTTGCCTGAAATCAAAAACTTTCATCAAGCTAACCAACAAGCGCGTAACGCCGAAGAAGCTTTGTTAGTTGTTTTAAATGCTTGCGCCAGGGTGACGCAAAATATTTCTAAGATTGAATGGCCTGATCTTGAAACTTCTGAAGCATCTGAAGAACTAAAAGCTTCTAATGCTTTTGGGGCTTGGATTTCTCGTTTATATGGGCAAAGAGTTAGCTGGGGTGCTGATGTATTGTGCTTAGATTGTCTCAGTTTTTTAGATTTACAAAACTGTATTTTAATTACGAAAGATTTTTATATTGCGAATTTTGAAGAGGCGAATCTTCGAGGGGCGATTCTTCACGAGACGATTCTTGAAGAGGCGAATCTTCAAGAGGCAAATCTTCAAGAGGCGATTCTTCTATGGGCGAATCTTAAACGGGCGAATCTTCGAGAGGCGAATCTTGCAGGGGCGAATCTTCGAGAGGCGAATCTTCGAGAGGCGAATCTTCGAGAGGCGAATCTTCGAGGGGCGAGTCTTCAAGGGGCGAATCTTCGAGAGGCGAATCTTCGAGAGGCGAGTCTTGAAGGGGCGAATCTTGAAGGGGCGAATCTTGAAGGGGCGAATCTTGAAGGGGCGATTCTTGAAGGGGCGATTCTTAAAGGGGCGATTCTTAAAGGGGCGATTGTTGAATGGCCGAAACTTTTACCAGCAAATTTTGAAGATGAAGACTTAGAAGACATCACAGACTTCGATGATGATTTAGATTCAAACTCTAATGAGTAACCTGCATCAGCCCTAATTTCACCACTAAAAAACCAAGCCTTTTCAAACCTAACTATTCGGTTAAGATCCCCCCGCCTACGGCGACCCCCTTAAAAAGGGGGTAAAAGAGAGTTATAAGCCCCCCTTTTTAAGGGGCGTTGGGGGGATCAAAAGATTACAACGTCAACCAAACCGGATAATTTACGCACCTTCGCGCAATTTATCTAACACGCCACGGTCTTCTAAGGTGGAAGTATCACCAGAAACTTCTTGTCCAGATGCGAGGTTACGCAACAATCGCCGCATAATCTTGCCCGATCGCGTTTTGGGTAAAGCATCGGTAAAGCGGATTTCTCCGGGACGGGCGATCGCACCAATTTCCTGCACAACGTGTTTTTTCAGTTCTTTACTCAACTCCTCGCTGGCTTGATGACTACCTTCTAAGGTGACGAAAGCAACAACATCCTCACCTTTGAGTTCATCTGGTTTACCCACTACCGCCGCCTCTGCAACTGCTGGGTGAGAAACTAAGGCTGATTCAATTTCCATTGTGCCGAGGCGATGTCCCGACACATTCAACACATCGTCAACTCGTCCCATTACCCAGAAATAACCGTTTTCATCACGTCTCGCGCCATCGCCAGCAAAGTAAGTATACTTGCCATCTTGGGGTGGAATGTGTTCCCAATAAGTGCGACGGAAGCGGTCAGGATCGCCGTAAACAGTTCGCATCATTCCCGGCCAAGGATAGCGCACTGCCAAATAGCCGCCTTCGTTATCACCTAAAGAATTGCCATCTAAATCAACGATATCTGCCAAAATCCCAGGGAAGGGACGCGTCGCCGAACCCGGTTTGGTGGGAATTGCCCCCGGTAGCGGTGTAATCATAATTCCACCTGTTTCAGTTTGCCACCAAGTATCGACAATTGGACAGCGATCGCCACCAATCACGCGGTGATACCACATCCAAGCTTCTGGGTTAATTGGTTCGCCGACGGTTCCCAGCAAACGCAGCGAAGAAAGGTTGCGCGCTTTGGGATGGTGTTCGCCCATCTTAATAAACGCCCGAATCGCCGTTGGTGCAGTGTAGAAAATATTCACCCCGTATTTTTCAATCACATCCCAGAAGCACCCAGGATTAGAAGCACGAGGCGCACCTTCATACATCAGCGTGGTTGCACCGTTAGATAATGGCCCGTAAACAATGTAACTATGTCCCGTAATCCAACCCACATCCGCAGTACACCAATAAACATCAGTGTCTTGCAAATCAAAAATCCATTTGGTGGTGATATGGGTGTACAAGTTATAACCAGCCGTGGTATGCACAACCCCTTTAGGTTTGCCTGTACTCCCCGAAGTGTAAAGTACAAACAGCATATCTTCGCTGTCCATCGGTTCCGCTGGACAATCAGCAGACACACCCTTTTGTAAATCGTGCCACCAATGGTCACGACCGCCCAACTGCATATACACATCTTGTCCGGTGCGTTTGACTACCAAGACGTTTTCTACAGAAGGGACAGCGCCATCAGCCAAGGCTTTATCGACTTGTTCCTTCAGGGGAACGATCGCATCTTTACGCCAACCACCATCAGCCGTAATTACTAATTTAGCTTGGGCATCAATTAAGCGATCGCGCAATGCTTCCGCACTAAAACCACCAAATACCACACTATGAGGTGCGCCAATTCTGGCACAAGCTAACATGGCGATCGCCGCTTCCGGTATCATCGGCATATAAATACCCACGCGATCGCCTTTCTGCACTCCCAACTGCTTTAATACATTGGCAAACTGGCAAACTTCCCGATGTAATTGGGCGTAAGTTAAAGTCCGGGAATCCCCTGGTTCACCTTCCCAAATCAACGCCGCTTTATTTTTGCGCCAAGTGGTGAGATGTCTATCTAAACAGTTGTAAGAAATATTCGTCTTACCGCCAACAAACCACTTAGCAAACGGCGGTTGCCAATCTAATACAGTGTGCCATTTTTCAAACCAATGCAGTTCGGTTGCGGCTAAGTCTGCCCAAAATTTTTCCGGGTTAGCCTGGGCTTTGTCGTAGAGTTGTTGGTAATCTTCTAAGCTTTTAATATGGGCGTTCTGCGAAAATTCCGCAGCCGGATGGAATAAACGCTTCTCTTGTAGGATTGATTCTATAGTTGGCTGTGACATAAAACTATGAATGCACTTCTAACACTGAAATATATTGTTAGCGGAGTTGTGGCAGAAAGTGTTTAGATTTTCATTAAGTTCGTCAGGTCGCCTGGGAGTAACAGGGGAGGATTTTGCTAAAGTGAACTTAGTATCGGGAGCGATCGCTGATGTCTGAGCCTACTATTGTAGACTTTGACCTATTCAGGGTATTGACCCTGGGATTATTTGATAGCATGATGAAGTTAAGGACAGTTTTTTAAATAAACTCAGTATTTTTGACCAAAGTAGGGCATCATTTGCAAGCTAAAGAGATTAAGGAGCAGTTACAATCACTGATTGAGCAGTCATCATCGATAGATCCAAATCTAGCGAAAAAATTAGATGAAATTAATCGTTGGGTCAAAGATATTAAATTAGGTTCCCTAACGGCCAAACCATTCGTGCTGGCGTTTCTTTTAGAGGTAATTACTGATTCTACGATTTGGCTGTTAATTAAATCCTTACCTTCAGCCGCAGAACAACAAGCCAAATTAGCCCAAATGACACCGAATGAACGGTATTGGTATGGTTATCTTTTTCCTAAGTGGATTAATGCAACTGACTCTAAATTTTATATTTGGAAGCAAAAATTGATGTCCGGTGAATTTAATCAAGTTGATGATGATATTATTAAATCAATAGCTCAAGATATTGTCAGTCGAGAAGGTAGTTTTTGGCAGCGATATATTGCCGACCTCTCTATGGCAACAGATTTAATTGTTAGCAGTCGAAACAATCAACCGCTATGTATTCAAGTTACCAGCGTATCTGAAGAATTAAGTAACCAAAAGTATCATGACTGGAAAAACACACTTAACTTGTGGGAGATAGAAAGAGGCTTGTTTGTTAGTTACAATCCCAAAGATACTAATTTCATTAATCAGTTAGTCAACGTTGCTTTGTATAACAGTGATTACCTTGCTGAAGGCAAATATCTAAAATTTGCTTAGTTTTTTTGATGTATTTCATCCAGTTAACTGCTTATCACAGCTTTTATGCCTAACCAACGTGAAACTGCAAGCTACGAAGGACAATTAGATAAACTTGCCCAAGCATTAGCAAAAGCACGCAAAATGCAACAAGATTGGCTAACTTATGGTTTAGATTTTGTGCATATATATGTTGAAGATGTTGATGGAGATTGGCTAGAAACTTGGGGACATGATGAAATTTTAGGTAATCACTTATTAGATACGATTAAGGAATTTTTAGTCAGTAACGATATATTAGCTGTTCAGGTAAGACAGCAATTAAATGAAAAATCGTTGTTTGATTTTGCGGTTAACTTAGCAGAATGTGAAAGAATTATTGATGAGAATGACAGATTATCAGCCATCAGAAATTTGTTGGCTGACGATATAGATAATGCAGAAGTTGGGAATTTAGCCAATCATCTTTTACGAAAATTTTTCTAGCGGCGCATTACCGTAATTGGGGTGGAACGTAACACAAAATAATAATTGTTGGGTTCCACTTCGTTATAACCAAACTAAAATTCAGAGGATGTCTGAGAATCATTAAATATTTCTCATACACCTCCCTAGCCCACTGACAAAGCGGGAAATTATCTCAAAATCTCCCCTTTTTAGCAGGTATTTTAGGGGATATGAAATGTTTTCTTACTTACAAGCAAAATTTTTAAACATATTCTGGAATTTGTGTATAATGAAATACATTTAAACAGAATAGTCAACAATACTTGAATACGATCGCCGCAATTATGCAGCCTCTACAAGTTAAGCTGGATAAAAGTAGCGATTGATTGCGCTTTTTATAGAAGAAACATTCTGTTAGTTTTTATTTTTCTGCTTGAGAACCCGGAATGCTAGACAGCATATTTGATTATCTCCACTTTCATTTCAGCGTAGAAGCCCCTATAGTCCTGTTAATTCTGGTGTTTTTAGAGGCGGTGCTATCAGCTGACAATGCGATCGCCTTAGCGGCAATTGCCCAAGGACTAGAAGACAAAGAACTAGAACGTAAGGCGCTGAACTTTGGTTTAGTTATTGCCTACATATTACGGATTTCCCTAATTTTGACTGCTACCTGGGTACAAAATTTTTGGCAATTTGAACTTTTAGGTGCAGCTTACTTGTTGTGGCTGGTATTTCAACACTTTACCTCAGAAGAAACATCAGACTCTCACCATCACGGGCCGAGGTTTAAAACTGTTTTACAAGCCATACCTGTAATTGCATTTACAGACTTAGCATTTTCATTAGATAGCGTTACAACCGCGATCGCCGTTTCCCAAGAAAGATGGTTAGTACTCACAGGTGCCACCATTGGGATCATTACACTGCGATTTATGGCTGGGTTGTTTATTCGTTGGTTAGATGAATATGCCAATCTGGAAGACGCAGGTTATGTGACTGTAGCTTTTGTGGGTTTGCGCTTGCTATTGAAAGTCATCAACGATGATTTAGTTCCACCAGAATGGTTAATGATTAGTGCGATCGCCATAATTTTAGCTTGGGGTTTTTCTAAGCGGAATGAAACCGCATTACCCCAAGCCGAACCAGAAAAAACCGAAGTAAAGTAAAAAGTCAAAAGTTAAAAGGCAAAAGTAAAAAGAAATTCTTTACCTTTTTACTTTTGCCTTTTAATTTATTCTATTCGTGCAACCAAGAGAATATATGTGGTTGCCAATTAACTAATTCTTCATCTTTAAACCACAGAGCAATTTCTGTTTGTGCAGTTTCGGGAGCATCAGAACCGTGAATTAGGTTGCGTCCGATGTTGATCCCAAAGTCACCACGAATGGTTCCTGGCTCTGCTGTTAAAGGATTGGTTGCACCAATAATTTTTCTGGCAGAAGCAATGACACCATCACCTTCCCAGACCATCGCTACAACTGGGCCAGAAGTGATAAATTCAACCAAGCTACCAAAAAAGGGTCTTGCCCGGTGAACACCATAATGTTGTTCAGCCAACTCTTGACTCACATGGAGAAACTTCAACCCCACAAGGGTAAAACCCTTAGTTTCAAACCGACGGATAATTTCGCCAACTAGTTTACGTTGTACGCCATCAGGCTTAATAGCTAAAAATGTGCGTTCCAAAGCTGTCTCCCAAAACTTAATAAAATTTTTATTTAGTCAAGTGTCCATAGTCAATCATCCAAAGTCAATACATTCTTGACGATTGACTATTGACCGTTGACTCTTGACCAATCAGAGTTTATCTCAGAAATCATCACTGGGTGCATATCCATTACCAAGTGAATGAGTTAAATTGTTTATTCGTGGGTGAAACACAGAGGTCAGAAATGGGTGTTGAGTCAACTGCTACATCTGATGAGGTGGTACTACTACCGTCTAGTGGGCATAAATCTGAAGTGAAAAATCACAAACAAAAAAAGTTATTACCACCAAGCACTACCGCAAGCGATTTGCCTCGCGCCTGGAAAATAGAGGATAGCGAGGAATTATATCGCATTGAAGGATGGGGACAACCTTATTTTTCGATTAACGCAGCAGGTCATATTACTGTTTCCCCCAAAGGCGATCGCGGGGGTTCCCTTGACTTATTTGAATTGGTCAACGCCTTAAAACAACGTAATTTAGGGCTACCCATGCTAATTCGCTTTTCCGACATTTTGGAAGACCGAATTGAGCGCCTAAATGCTTGTTTTGCCAAAGCGATCGCCCGTTATAACTATCCAGGTGTTTATCGTGGTGTGTTTCCGGTCAAATGCAACCAGCAAAGGCATTTGATTGAAGATTTAGTCAAATTTGGTAAACCCCATCAATTTGGTTTAGAAGCAGGTTCCAAGCCAGAATTAATGATTGCCCTGGCTTTATTGGATACCCCAGGCGCAATGCTCGTTTGCAACGGCTACAAAGACCGGGAATACATCGAAACGGCGATGTTAGCCCAAAGATTAGGGCAAACCCCAATTATCGTTTTAGAGCAGATTGAAGAAGTCGATTTGGTAATTGCAGCCAATCGCCAGTTGGGAATTAAACCAATTTTAGGTGTGCGCGCCAAACTCAGCACCCAAGGAATGGGACGCTGGGGAACTTCCAGTGGCGATCGCGCCAAATTTGGTTTAACCATGCCAGAAATTATCGAAGCCGTAGACAAACTGCGCGAAGCCGAATTGATGGACTCTTTGCAGTTATTGCATTTCCATATCGGTTCACAAATTTCTGCCATCAATGTCATTAAAGATGCCATCCAAGAAGCCAGCCGTATATATGTAGAGTTGGCGATGTTGGGAGCAGATATGCGATATCTTGATGTCGGCGGGGGCTTGGGTGTAGACTACGACGGTTCCCAAACCAACTTCTACGCCTCCAAAAATTACAACATGCAGAACTATGCTAACGATATCGTGGCAGAGTTAAAAGATACCTGTACAGAACGGCAAATTCCCGTACCCACATTAATCAGTGAAAGTGGCAGAGCGATCGCCTCCCATCAATCAGTACTGATTTTTGATATTCTCAGTACCAGCGATGTTCCCCTCAACTGCCCAGAACCTCCACAAGAAGGAGAATCTCCAATAATTAATTATTTGTGGGAAACTTACCAATCAATCAACAAAGAAAATTACCAAGAGTTTTTCCACGACGCGACGCAATTTAAAGAAGAAGCAATCAGCCGCTTCAACTTAGGCATTTTGCGCCTGCGCGAACGAGCTAAAGCCGAGAGACTCTACTGGGCTTGTTGTCAAAAAATTCTGGAGATTACCAGACAGCAAGATTACGTACCCGACGAACTGGAAGACCTAGAAAAAATCATGGCTTCCATTTACTATGCCAACTTATCGGTGTTTCAATCAGCACCCGATTGTTGGGCGATCGACCAGTTATTCCCCATTATGCCTATCCATCGTCTCGATGAAGAACCAACGCGGCGGGGAATTTTGGCAGACCTCACCTGCGACAGTGATGGTAAAATAGACCGCTTTATTGACCTGCGTGATGTCAAATCAGTTTTAGAACTGCATACCTTCCAACCAGGAGAACCTTATTACTTGGGGATGTTCTTGAATGGCGCTTACCAAGAAATTATGGGGAACTTACACAACTTGTTTGGAGATACCAACGCCGTTCACATTCAACTCACACCCAAAGGATACCAAATTCAACACGTCGTCAAAGGCGACACCATGAGTGAGGTAGTTAGCTACGTGCAGTATGACTCAGAAGATATGGTGGAACACATCCGCCAGCGCTGCGAGAAAGCATTAGAAGAAAAACGCATTACTCTTGCAGAATCTCAACGACTCATGCAAACTTACGAACAAAGTCTCAGACGATACACATATCTAAATAGTTAATAGTCCAAAGTCAATAGTCTAAAGTCAATAGTCAATGGTTTTTCACCAATGACCAATGACCAACGACTATTGACAATTGACTAACTAGCGTTTGTCCCCAGCAATTCTTCAATCGCTTGCCGTTCTAGAGGAGTATGCACTGGTGGTGCTTGACGAGCGTCAGTAATTAGCCAGTCTAAAGAAGCAGCTTGGACATCAATAGATGCGCCCGTCTTATCTACGCAATAACGACCAAACACCAGCTTATCAACTAGACGAACTCCCGGCCCCAAGCGTGACCATTCAAAAATTACGCTATTATCTACAGTTGCGCCACTGCATATCCAACAATTCGGGCCAATCATTGCTGGGCCAACAATTTTTGCCCCGTCTTCAATTCTGGTCATACCGCCGATGTAAACTGGGCCTGTGATATCCACTTTGTCCCAATTTACAGCCACATTTAAGCCAGTATAGATACCAGGGGCGACTTCATGACCAGGAATTTGTACGTTTTTGATTTCACCCAGCAATACGCCGCGAATTGCCCGCCAGTAGTCTGGTACTTTACCAATATCTACCCATTCAAAATCCATCGGAATGGCATGGAAGGGCGCACCAATTTCCACCAACTTCGGGAATAACTGACTACCAATGTCATATTCCACACCAGAAGGGATATACTTAAACACCTCTGGCTCAAAAATGTAAATCCCTGTATTGATATTGGTACTGAGGGCTTCTTCCGTTGAAGGTTTTTCTTGGAAAGCTTTGACGCGCCCATCCTCATCAGTAACAACAACACCATAACTAGAAACTTCTTCTAGAGGGACGGACTTAGAAATGATTGTTGCAATTGACCCTTTGGATTTATGCCACTTAACAGCTGCTGTTAAATCCAAATCAATTAAAGCATCACCGCACAATACAACAAAAGTATCATCAAAAAACGGCGAGAAATCTTGGATGCGTCGCATCCCTCCCGCCGAACCAATTGCTTCCCCTACCAATTTTCCGTCATCAATTTTGCCTTCAAAAGAATAGGCAATTTGAACGCCAAACCGCTGACCGTCACGGAAATAGTTTTCAATCTCTTCAGCTAAATGGCTAACATTGACCATAATTTGGTCAAAACCATGTTGGCGCAAAAGTTCCAGCAAAAATTCCATCACTGGCTTTTGCAAGATGGGAATCATTGGTTTGGGAGTCGTGTAAGTAATTGGACGAACGCGAGTACCCTTACCCGCCGCGAGAATCATCGCTTTCATAAATTTATTCCTCAACCACAAGCCAGTTTACTTTACTCAGTACTGAATGCTGAGTGCTGTTAGCAGTAGCGGGGCGTTTAGCCCCTGAGTCAGGTAAAAAGTACTTAGTACTTTCGTATTCGATCAAAGTCCGGCCTTTAGTAGGCGGAAGCTGCTTATTTTGAGTTAATTGATACTCCACTACTTTAGGGTAGTCTTTCAACTCAGCACTCTTCATTTTCAACGAGTGATACTTAATCATCAGTTTTGATTCTGCTCTAAGTAACTCCTAGAAACAGGGATAACAGTAATTTGCTGGTTATTGCAACCATAGCGAGAGATAGACTACAAGCGTAGGCGTATATTCTAAATTTGCTAAAACTTAAAAAAATAGCTTCCGTATGTCTGGGTAATTTACATAATATTTTTAGGATGAACTAGTAATTTAGTTTATTGGTTGTTCTACTGATTTTGGGATATTAGCTACATCTGTAATCAGTCTAATTTGAATCTCTTGGTAAAATTCCTCTTGAAATAGCTCAACTTTCGATTGAGCAGATAACAGCAGTAAAGCCCAAAAAACGCCAACTAAGTGACTATGTTCGGACTGGTGGCTAGAACCATTTTCTTGAGGTTGCTTCGTTTGAGACCACAATTGTACAAGCTGTTCGAGGCTAACATAATTTTGTTCTTGCATTAATTCTTGAGCAGCAAAACGCAATACCTCCTCCAGTTCCCCTGCTACTTCTGTCAGATTTTCTTGGTGAGCCAATTCTAGCGCCTGCCGCATGGTGCGGACACTAGGCTGACGCTTTACACGAATAGGCTTATCAACTTTCTGGACAAGTTTTAGCTGATTTGCCATCAGCTGCAATTGCTCAATTAGTTCTTGCAGGGTAACACGGCGCTTAGGTGGTGGCATAGCCGATGGACGACGGCGCAGTTGCAGCTCTAATGGCAAACGACGTTGATGTGACAGGCCGTTTTCCATATCAGTCAGGCCATCATCTTCTAGAATTTCTTGAACATCTTCGGCTGTTGACCACTGCATCAAGGTATTCGCTTTGAATAACACCAGCATTGATGCAGATAAAAAAGCCTGTCCAGATTGCGATAAATCTGCTTCGTAGCCTTTTGTTGTTGTCTCCGGTGCCATAAATTCCAAATAACGGTCAATCACCTCAATTACCTTGACATCCCAAGGGTCTATTTCTCCTCGTTCAGCTTGGTCAATTAGGAGTGTGATGTTCTCTAATAGCTCGGAAGCATCCATTCTGATTTCCGAATTATGGAAGTTGTCATTTGAGGTTGGTGAAACAAATCCCAGCAAAATAGTCTAGTTAATTTAATTATTTATGGACAAACTAATATATCATTAGGTTTTTATACTGCTGTTTCAGCAAGATAACTTAATAGTCAATGGTCATTAGTTATTTCTTGCCCTGTCCCTACCTAATTTCTCTGGTCTTCTGGTGGTTCGTGGGGAATAGTGACAGTTGATACGAAATTACCTCCTTTGTTATTCTTGATCGCATCAAAGGTGCCTTTGATAGTACCAGCGATGGGAACAGCCACAAGTGTACCCAACAATCCGGCAATTTCAAATCCCATCAAAATAGATACAAAAATCCAAATCGGATTGAGGCCAATAAAATCACCTAGTAATTTGGGGGCTAGGAGATTATCTTTAATTTGCTGCATAAAAATTGCGGCTAAAGCAACTTGCACTGCTAACCAGCCATTTTGCAACATAACTAAAAGTGTGACTAAACTAATGCCAAGAGTTGCCCCAATAAAGGGAATCAGTTCTGATAAGCCGATGAGTATGGCAAATAATAGGGCAAAGGGAATTTTCATGCCGATAAAAATCGGAGTGAGAGTCACTATCATGAATAAGCCGAGTAATAGTTGACTCAAGAAGAATCTTTGAAAATTTAGCTGTAGAGATACGGTTAGAGGTATGCCAATATGAGATGGCAAAAGATTAATTAAACCGTACCAGACGCGATCGCCATATAAAAGCATATAAAATGCCAAGACAACCACTAATACTAGATTTAATAATCCTGAGACTAAAATTCCTGCCACACCCACTACGCTAGAAGCCAACTGTTGGACGATATTTTGAATACTGGCATTGATTTGATTACTCAGGACTCGTAAATCTAAAAAAGGCAACCGTCGCCGTTTGGCAAATTCCTCAAGCTGTTCTAGGTTTGCTTGACTAGCGGTTAACCAGTCAGGAATTTTATTTAAAAGTTGAATTGTCTGGTCAATGACGATGGGGACTAGGGTAATGCCCAAAATCACCACTAGAGTTAATGTCACCAGCAAAACTATAATTACTGCCTGTGTGCGCGTGATGCGAGCGCGTTCAAAAAACTTCACTGGGTAATTAAGTAAAAAAGCTAAAATCGCCGCAATGCTCAAAATGGTGATGGGATGCTTGAAATAACTGAAAAGTACCGATAGCAGCCCAACATTGAGAGCAATAATCGGGCCGCTCAAACCGTAGAATAACAGAGTTTGTAGAGAGGCTGAACGGCGCATTAGGTTTAACGCTCTAGATATTTGTGGAATAAATTTGGGAAACTGGCATTAATACTAGGCATGATTTATAGATATTTTTAACAAAGCCCTGTATAAGTGTATCTGTTATAGAGGAAATACATGACCATGAACCCCACCATAGCTGACATCCGCAAAGACTACACATTACAAGACTTAACTGAAACTGAAGTTGATCCTAATCCATTTATACAATTTAAAAAATGGTTTGAGCAGGCATTAGCAGCGCAATTACCAGAACCCAATGCGATGACTTTAGCTACTGCAACACCAGATGCTAAACCCGCAGCGAGAATGGTTCTGCTGAAAAACTTTGATGAACGAGGTTTTGTCTTTTTCACCAATTACAACAGTCAAAAAGGGCAAGAACTCGCTGAAAATCCTCAAGCAGCTTTAGTGTTTTGGTGGGCAGAACTAGAACGCCAAGTGCGAATTTGCGGTCATGTAGAGAAAGTTTCGGAAGAAGAGTCAGATGGATATTTTGAGATTCGTCCGCCCAAGAGTCGCCTCGGTGCGTGGGTTTCTCAGCAAAGCGAAGTTATAGAAAGCCGAGAAATGTTAGAACAAAAAATGCAGGAATTTCAGAGTAAATATGAAAATCAGGAGATTCCCCGTCCCCCTCATTGGGGAGGGTTAAGAGTCATCCCTTCCGAAATTGAGTTTTGGCAAGGTCGTCCTAGCCGACTACACGATCGCCTGCTATATACTCTATTAGATGATGGTAGTTGGAAAATTGAGCGATTATCACCTTAGAAATGGGGAATAGGCAGCAGGGATGGAATACTTACTCAGTACTCAGCAATTTGCCCTATTATTCAAAAACGTACTTTTCTGCGACCTTCCAATAGCGGGAGAAGCGTTTTAAATCGATATAGCCGTCATATTCAAAAAATGGTTCCACTGCTAATACTTCCAATTTTAATGAACGTTCTACTTCATCGCAGATATCATCAAATCTGGGACTGGGACTTTCGGCTGTGACTACGAAATTGGCTTGATTTTCTTGAGCAAAGGCTAAAATTTCTTGGGCTACATTACCCCGGCGGATTTCTACTGGCAATTCTAGCAAGCATTCATAAATAAAGGTGATGCGTTTGAGGCTTAATTGCCATTCCTCAATCAAAGCATCGTCCCAAACCCAAATGGCCGGAGCATTGGGGTATTCTTGAAGTGCCGGGTTGAATGGACTAAGACAGTCGCCGTGTATCCAAATAATTGGTTTATTCATTTTTTTCCTCTCTTCCCATGCTGCCAACTTTGACTATTTGGTTTTTTGGTAAATTCTCCTTGGGGAAATAACCGCTGTTCTAATTCTTCATAGCTACCTTCAAAATCGCAGTGTCCATATAGAGGACATTTCTGACAATAGACACCTTTGGTGTAGCGTTCTAAATTCTCGCGGTTGAAAAAATATGGTTTATGACTAAAAGTACTAGCAACCCATTGCCAAGACATATTATTACTGGCAGGATCACCATCTAAAAGATGTTGCAAAAACCACTTAGCACCAGCTTGCCAACGAATACGCCGCCAATGCACAATGTAAGCGGCTAACCACATCCGACTATGGTTGTGTAAGTAGCCAGTTTCCCGCAATTCTTGGCTGAAGCTGTCGATGCACACTCTACCAGTGCTACCTGCTTGAATATCTGTTGGTAATTCTGCGGCATAATCTGGCGCTGTATAACCAGTTTTGTATTCTTCTTGGTCTTGCCAGATGCCATTACCTAGCTTGACATACAATCTCTGCCAATAATCCCGCCAGCCTAATTCGTTAATTAATTTAGTTGCCTCCTCTGGCTGTTCTATCTTGTCTAACACGTAGTCACGGATTTCTGCTAGGCTCAAAACTCCATAGCGAATATAAGGTGAAAGTTTTGTAACTGCACCTGTTAAAAAGTTACGGGTTTTGCTGTAGTTGGTGGGGTCTACTTTTTGTAATGCTGTTTGAGCAGCTTTGCGTCCGCCAATTATCTTGCTGATATGATTGTCACGTTCTGCGGCTTGGGGGAACTGTTCTCGCAGATAAGCTATCAATTCATCGCGTCCAGTAAATTTACGTAGCATGAATAGAGATTATGACAGTTGGGTTGGTGAACTTATATTTTGCACCATTCTCAACAAACCAGATAAAAGCGATCGCCAACTTCCGGTAAAATTTTGAGGCGATCGCTATTTTATCAATTCATTATGAGCAACATTCCCCAAGTTGGACAACCTGCACCGACTTTTTCCACACCTGACCAAAATGACAATTTACTTAGCCTAGATGATTTTAGCGGGCAATGGGTTGTCCTTTATTTTTATCCCAAAGATGATACTCCTGGTTGCACGACAGAAGCCCAAGATTTCACAGCATTACATTCAGAATTCAGTCAATTAGGAGCCAAAGTTTTAGGTGTCAGTCCCGATTCTGGTAAGTCTCATTGCAAGTTTATCAACAAACATAACTTGTCAATTACACTGTTGAGCGACCCAGAACATCAATTAGCAGACTCCTATGGTGTTTGGCAATTAAAAAAATTTATGGGCAAAGAATATATGGGAATTGTACGGTCAACTTTTCTAATTTCACCAGATAAAATTATTGCTTACGCTTGGCCGAATGTGAAAGCAAAAGGTCATGCACAAGCAGTATTAACAAAGTTGTCAGAATTAGCAAATAATTAAATATATGTAGGAATCTGCTTTGATTCCTGAAATGATTTGTGTAGGAAGGGAATAAGAAAAGCTAAGAAAGAATAAATGTGTACTGAGCTACTTCTTTATTCATCATTCCATTTCTTGCTAATGTACAGATAAAGATGATTCAAAGTTCTCAAAGAGTAAGCGATTAGTCAGAGATATATAGCTTGTTGTGCTTTTGCAGTCTAAATTATTTAAGTTAATTTACTTCATTTATCATCAAAATAAAGGCATATAGATATCTTGAGAATTAGCATTCAGATAAGGACGTTGTAATTCCACTTGAGATAAGGAAAATTGTTCAAAAATCGCTGTTATCCGATTGGCTGGTGTATCATTTTCTTGCTCCCAAGCATTAAGCAAGCCATTGGCAATAATTTGACAACGATGCGTTCCAAAACTCTCTTGTTCAGCAAATCTGCGATTAGGTTCTTCAGCGATCGCTAATCCAGGGGCGATAAACTTAGTAAATAAAGGTATTTCTGGTTGAAAATAAAATTGACATTCTGCATACACCCTTTCTAAAACTGGGTGAATTACTTCATAATCGTTTTTATCAAAGTAGAACACTGCTGAATCATAACGTTCGTAATCGGAAGGATTGTATAAGGCTTTAAATGAGAAAGGAATCTCTAGAAAGTTAAGCTGAGTAGTCAAAGTTTCCATAACTGCACCTGCACCTTCTGGAGTTAGATTAAAGTAAACACGCACCAATCTTTCCCGATTTGTCGCAGTTCCAGCGTTCGCTACTGCCATATAAAAGCCATTTTGGACAAGATTTTTGGGCATTTTAATTGCAACATACTTACCCACAGAGGGAAATTGATTTTGAGGTAATAGATGACGGCTACGCTCAATTTGTAGAGTCAAACCATCCTTCTGTACTGTTAAAGTGTTATCTAGATTTTCTTGTACTACTTGCCAATTGTAATTCCAATAGCCTTCACCCCGATTACTTTCATGTAGGCGCTCATAAAAAGCTACATCGACACCCAGTAATGTATTATTTTCGAGATTTTGATTTAACGCCACATTGTTAGTTTCTGTATTGGCTGTCAGAGAACTTTTTAAAGAGTTATTGTAATAAATGCCGTAGAGAAACCCTCGCAATTGCAAACTTAAGAATTTTTTTTGCAGCGCCGCAGGTAATTGCTGAAAGCGAGAAACTGCGGATTCTGGCAATTCCAATGGTTTGTAATCGGGGTGTTTAATACAATAAGCAGATTGAATTTCAATGTTATAAATAATGTCTTGTAATGATGTCTGCAATGATTCAGGAATCTGTGAAAGTTGAGTTACGATGGAATCTAACATTTGCATAAAAGCTTACCTGTAATTGAAGAAGAATATAGCAGTCAAAATTCAGCAGTCAAAGGATGTCTGAAAAGTCGAAAATTATACTAGTAACCCCTCTCCAAACCTCTCCCCGAAACGGGGAGAGGCTTTGAAACGCTCTCTCATTCCCTGTCTTCAACATGCTGCGCGGATGTAGGGAAGGGGAGGATCAAGATGAGGTTTTTAAGACTTTGATTTTAGCGAGAATAAGTAGGTCGGTGTAATTAAAGATAACTAGTGATGTCTGTTATTTATCATTAGTCATTGGTAAGCGTTTTCAGAATATTTACGCTTCGTAATATAGTTTGGTTTATTTCCACCGACTTACTTCTCACAGAGCCTCTTAGAATGTAGAAGAAAATTATTTTTCTACTCTCCTTTTATCTTTAGATAGGTTTAATTGCGAGATAAATTTGTTGGTAAAAGTTCTACAGCTTCCACTCCAAAAATTGTTTTTATAGATGCTTTGGGATTACACAACAAACTTTTAGCAACTTGAAGCATACAGATTCCGACATTACCAAAAGTTTTTTCATGCTGGAGTCCGGCTTGAATAGCTGTAATTAAGGCTAAACCGCAAAACTGCACAACTCGTTCTAATAAATCTGGACGAGTCTCTAAAATGGCTGGAAAATGCGCTAAATAAGTAGACATCAACGCTGCAATGGAAGGCTGAAGTATCTCTAAAGGTGTGGTAGCAAGACGTAATGACTCTTCAATTGCCATTGATTTGCTGGTAGTCATACTATATAACCAGAATTGCAGATAGCTGGCGATGAGCATTCCTAAATCATGCGCCGGATCTCCCCAAGCAGCGCGTTCCCAGTCAATCAAGCGAATTACACTTTCATCTGAGACAGAGTTATTTGCAAGAGCCTCTTGCCAAGTTAAAGATAAAAGAATATTGTTCAGCTTTAGGTCATGATGAGTTAAACAATAGCGGGTGTAAGAACGGTTCAATTCGGCGATCGCCTGTCCCAAACTATCGTAACGTTGATAAAGGGTAAAAAATTTTAATCCCTCACTCGGAACCATTCCAAAAATTTCTGGGGTAATTCTGTCTAATCCTAGGGTGAGGTTGGGACTTTTTGGCTGAGATGTCTGCTCGGCTTGGTGAAAAAATTGTACATAGTCTGGATGTGTAATAGTAGCACGGTGAATTAATGCCAAAGTCTTGCCAACTGCGATCGCAATCTCACTAGGAAAGACATTTTCTTTCATGTAGAAATCAGCTAGATCTCGATAGTTATTGAGATAATTGAAAACAATAATAGAGTTTTCAGCATCAAAATGCACTGCTTCTGAACAAAACAAGCGAATATGATTGATATCAGGAAAATGTTGCAAAAACTGATGCACTCTCCATTCTGCAAAAAACTCTCCAGCCGTGTTTCCTTCTCGATTTAGGCGCTCTTGCTTAACTAGCAGTTGCCTATTATCAGGTAAAGTAACTAACAAGTTAAAATTTTTAGCAGGCTTTGGCTCAATTTTACTTAATGACTGTTCTGCTTGAGTACAAAGTCCAAAAGTAAGTAAGTATTCGAGAACATTTTGAGAGCTTAGTAAAAATGGCATAGCGTTAGATATTTTTCAAGTTAGCTAAAAGAATCACAGAGTCAGTATTTCAATTGTGATACAGCAATTAAAATAAGCTAAATACAGAACGGGTAGTTTTATTCCTAGTAATTTTGAAGGATTTTGCTATTGAGTAAATATTGTAGATAGCATAAGCCGATAGGACAAAATTCAAGAGATTATAAGCAAAGTTAAGAATTTGCTGAAATTCAGATTCACCACCATATATAGACAGAGAATCTAGCTCATTCACTTCGGTCAGGTAGCTGTCTAAGTCACCAGAACTTAGATCATTAATAATAATTTTTGCCATTTCATCATTCCCAGTAAAGATATGGCTGACTCTCATGGATTCGATAATTACTGAAGATGATTTTTTTTCCAATCCATGAGAGCCATTTAGCTTAGTAGTAAACTACAAATTTATTAGTAATTAGACTTACTGAAAGATTTGGCTAGGCTAAAAATATGCTGGATAGCATAGACACCAACAAATCCTTCTATCAGCTTATTAAATACACTGATGTATGAGTCTGAGCCATACCCGTAGTCGGCAGAATTGGCATTCTTACCGCCATGTGCAGCACTCAGATCAACATCACTCAGATCATTGAGAAAACTTTCAGAATCTTGGAATAATTGAGAGCCAGCAACATTTAGTTCCGAAAGAGTAATGTTAGCCATAATTCTGTCCTCTAAGACTTGGTTGTAATCAGGTTTATTTGCAGATAATAAAGCAAAATTCAGCTTTATTATTAAGATGCTGACCCTACGAATTCTCTAATTAAAGCTGGAGAAATACAGCCTGCATACTCTACAAAATATCAAATACAGGCTGATTTATTGCATATAGACAGAGAATGAGTATTAAATTAAAAAGCTATTAGTAACCATAGCCACCTTTAGAACTGAAGGAATTAGCTATACCGAAAATATGCTGGATAGCATAGACATCAAGAAATCCTTCAATCAACTTGTTAAATCCGTAAAAGTCGCTCACAGAATTACCATTAGCACCATGTGTAGCGATCGCATCAACATCGCTCAAGTCATTTAAGAAACTTTCAGAATCTTGGAAAAATTGAGAACCAGCAGCATTTAATTCTGAAAGAGTAATATTTGCCACGATTTTATCCTCAAAGACTTGCTGACATTTGATAATTTGTGCCGAGATTTAAGCTATCTTTCGCATCATAATTAAGCGAAAGATAGCTTAGTAGTAAATTACAAAGCTATTACTAGGCAGCAGAAATACCATAGCCGCCGTGGCTAAAGGATTTAGCTATGCCATAGATATGTTGGATAGCATAAACACCAACAAATCCTTCAATCAACTTATTGAATCCGTAAAAGTCGCTAACATAACTATTGGAGTTACTATCAGCACCATGTGCAGCGATCGCATCAACATCGCTCAGGTCATTGAGAAAGCTTTCAGAATCTTGGAACAATTGAGAACCAGCGGCGTTTAATTCTGAAAGAGTAATATTCGCCATGATTTTATCCTCAAAAAATTGCTGACAATTGGTAATTTATACCGGGAATTAAGCTATCTTTCGCTTAATTATGATGCGAAAGATAGCTTAGTAGTAAATTACAAAGCTATTAGTACTGGGAGTTACTGTAGCCACCGTGGCTGAAGGATTTAGCTATGCCATAGACATGTTGGATAGCATAGACATCAACAAATCCTTCAATCAACTTATTGAATCCATAAAAGTCGCTGATATAACTATTAGAGTTACTATCAGCACCATGTGCAGCGATCGCATCAACATCGCTCAAGTCATTTAAGAAGCTTTCAGAATCTTGGAAAAATTGAGAACCAGCAGCATTTAATTCTGAAAGAGTAATATTCGCCATGATTTTATCCTCAAAAAATTGCTGACAATTGATAATTTGTGCCGAGATTTAAGCTATCTTTCGCTTAATTATGATGCGAAAGATAGCTTAGTCGTAAATTACAAAGCTATTAGTAGCCGGAAACACCGTAGCCGCCGTGGCTGAAGGATTTAGCTATGCCATAGACATGTTGAATAGCATAAACATCAACAAATCCTTCAATCAACTTATTTAATCCAAAGCCGTCGTAGCCATAGCCGCCATAGCCAGAACCACTAGCGCTCGCATCAACATCGCTCAGGTCATTTAAGAAGCTTTCAGAACCTTGAAACAATTGAGAACCAGCAGCATTTAATTCTGAAAGAATGATATTTGCCATGATTTACTCCTAATACAATTGCTTGTCATTAAGTTGTTTTTGTGGGCGATTAAGCTGTGTTTTGCTTAACCGTTAATGCAATTTTTATTTATGCAAACTCCAAAAGTCAACGCTATAAACACCTTTATAAAGACTCAAATAAATGTCTTATGTCTTTTTAGAATTTTATATTTTGCTTGCCCAATTATTGTAAGTTTGTATTAATATCAATAATTAAGGTTAACTAAGTACATACCTTGAAGTTTATAGAGGGTGGTGTATGGGTAATACTATTTACTTAAATAACGGGGTAAATAATTTACTAAGAGCGCACAAATATGCGCTCTTTCGATAAATGTATGTATAGTGGCAGTCAGATATGTTAGGACAAGTTGAAAGCTTGAATGCCAGGAATAGTAAGACTGTTCCTCCTACCTTCTGCTATAAAAATGAGAATTACATTTATTTACATAAAAAATCGTACGTTCTCATACTGCTTAAATTGAAAACGTACGACTATTAATAAAATAACTTGGCTGAAAAAGCTGCCTGTAAATGAACTGATATTGATGAGCAGCAACATAAAATACACGGAAATCCCATGAGTCAGGAGATAGAATTATCAGTCTCTCCTGACTCTTTTATTTTGGCTACTAACTTTCTGAGCAACAGCATATAGCCCAGAATTAATAATAAGCGTAATAATCGTCGTATGGTTGTCTTCTACCATAACGATTATTAGGTTGTTGTTGTTGTTGTTGTCGCTGCTGCTGTAGTTGATTCGACACACCCTGAAGAATATCATTGATATTTTGTTGCAGCTTTAATAAATCACTAGTGTCGATTGTGACTGTACTTGCACCTGCTTCTATAGTTCTAGCTTCCCAAGCAGTTAGTTCAGTAATATGCTGTTCATCATTATTAAGATAAAGGTCTGAGATTGTTATTCTTGCCATTGATTTTACCTCCGCAAATACGGTGATCCTAATTAGTGCAGCTATAACTAAAACCTAGCTACACAACATTTAAAATGTCTCTCTTATATTTTGTATACACATTCAAAAAATTCAAGGTTTTTTAATTCATTTATTAGACACAATTAAAGGAGTTTCGTCTATAAAAGCAAAATTTTCATCGTAATGTAAGTTTTTAAGTCCAGAGTTTTAGAATTGGGATCATCCCACTTTTTTGAATTTCATTGCGTAGGCGTTAGCCTTCCCAAAGGGTATGTAACGAAGTGAAGTGAAGCAATCGCAAAGTCTCGAACTTAGGAACAAAAATATGCGATCGCTACCATACGAGAAGGTTTCGCCTACGTTGTTCCTCCTGGCAATGATATTTATTCTCTCTAATTGTTAAATAAAAACTGGGATGTACCCGTGATAGCAATGTGTTTCAATCCCTAATAGGGATTAGGTGAAATTTAAACTGCGTGGCTTCGGTGTGCGTTCAACCAGCGGATAATGTTTCAATCCCTAATAGGGATTAGGTGAAATTTAAACAAATTTAATTTCTAAAATTTATAAAATTTCTAATCCGTTTCAATCCCTAATAGGGATTAGGTGAAATTTAAACCCAAAGAAGAATATTAGAGACAAACGTGGATATCTATGTTTCAATCCCTAATAGGGATTAGGTGAAATTTAAACCATTTTTTATCTGTACAGTCTTTTTGTTTTTGCAGTTTCAATCCCTAATAGGGATTAGGTGAAATTTAAACGTACCCGCTGAAAAAATTGAGGCTTGGCACCATGTTTCAATCCCTAATAGGGATTAGGTGAAATTTAAACAGCATTCTCTAGGTGCTTTAGTTCATAGCTCTCTAGTTTCAATCCCTAATAGGGATTAGGTGAAATTTAAACAGAACTGATTGATACTCTTGTGCTACAAGTTCCTAGTTTCAATCCCTAATAGGGATTAGGTGAAATTTAAACTGTAGGGATGCCAGTACCAGTAACTTTCATACCCGTTTCAATCCCTAATAGGGATTAGGTGAAATTTAAACTGTAAAAGATTTATTGCTTAATTTTACAAAATTAGGGTTTCAATCCCTAATAGGGATTAGGTGAAATTTAAACTTTCAAATATTGGCACGTTCTGAAGGTTTATCGCCACGTTTCAATCCCTAATAGGGATTAGGTGAAATTTAAACAGGCGAGTAAACATTTTTTTCCGTGGCAGCAAAGGAATGCGTTTCAATCCCTAATAGGGATTAGGTGAAATTTAAACTCCATTGCCTGGGTTTCATCCCTGAATTGCCCAGGTTTCAATCCCTAATAGGGATTAGGTGAAATTTAAACCCGCAACCACACCAAGAATTTATTTACCATCTTTGTTTCAATCCCTAATAGGGATTAGGTGAAATTTAAACGGCGGGAGCCGGAAAGGCGTGCTGTATTTAGTTTTCAAGGTTCGATTTCGCGGATGGGTTGATTTTAACATGAGTAAATGTCAGTTGATTTAAGCAAAATAGCTGAAACATAGACTGGATAGGGAGTGCGGATGATTTTTATTTATTTTTTCTGCAAAAGCTTGCAGTGAAAGGAATCCAGCTATTGTCTTTCAAGAGAAATTTTGTACACCTACCCATCCGCGCATTTTGAGGAATTTTATTTCCTGCTGTCAGATACCCGAATTGTTGGAAAAGTCGGGTATCTAGGTATTATATTGCGATTAATTTTTCGTTTGTGAAGGCGAACCGGGAATGGTTACGTCTATGGGTGTGACTTGTTTGGCTAAACCTGTTAATGGCGGTTTAATAGTGGTTTGATTTCCGACAACTAGAGTTACTAAGTTTTCGGGTTTGAGGTATTGCTTGGCTACCCGTTGCACATCGGCGGCTGTTGTGGCGGCGACGGCTTTTTGATAACGAAACAAAAAGTCGGATGGGTAGCCGTAATATTCATATCGCATCAACCGCGATAAGGTTTGACCGGGGTCTTGAAAGTTAAACACAAAGGAGTTGAGGGTAGATTCTTTGGCAAAAGCCAATTCTTTGGAACTTACAGGTTGAGCTTGGATGCGTTTAATTTCTGTTTGTAAGGATTTGACAAATTGGACTGTAGCATCAGAACGGGTTTGTCCACCGGCTAAGAACATACCAGGGTAATCAAAGCGGGGACTCCAGTAACCATATACAGAGTAAGCTAAACCTTGGCGCGATCGCACTTCATTAAATAATCTTCCCCCAAACCCATTTAACACACCATTTAATACATCGAGTGGTGCATAGTCTGGGCTGTCGAATCTACCACCTAAATGCCCAATGAGTACGCTACTTTGAGTTAACTGTGGCTGATTAACAAAAAAGACTCCGCCTGTAGTGGCTGTGGAGACTTCTGGTAACTGGGGTTGGGTGATTTTTGGGTTACGTTGCCAATCACCTAATTTCGCTTGAATGAGCGATCGCATTTTTTTACTATCAAAATCTCCTACAATGCCCAAAATCATGTTATTGGGGTGAAAATATTGCTGATAGAACTGAACTAAATCGTCACGCTTAATTTGATCCAATGTGGCATATTCTACAGTCCGGGCATAAGGGCTGGCTTTGCCATAAACCAATTTCTTGAATTCTCGACTAGCAATTCCATTAGGATCATCATTGCGTCGTGCAATTCCGCCTTTTGCCTGTGTTTTGGCTAAATCTAGCTTATCTTGGGCAAATACTGGTTCCCGTAGCACTTCGGCAAACAGTCCCAATACTATTTCTGTATCTTCACTCAATGCGTCAAAACTAGCGTTACCTGAGCCTTCTCCAATACTAGTCTCTACAGATGCTGCCCGTTGTTCTAATATTTCATTGAGTTCATCGGGTGAATGCTTTTTAGTTCCCCCAGTCCGCATGACTGCACCTGTTAAACCAGCTAACCCAACTTTCTCGCCTGTTTCCCAACGGCTACCTGTACGCACCAAGGCTGAACCACTGACTAACGGCAGTTCATGATCTTCTACTAAATACACAACTAGGCCGTTTTGTAAAACAAATCGCTCATATTTGGGTAACTTGACAGCAGGTAAAGCTGGTAGTTTTAGCTCTGTGTAATGTTTGGCTGCTGTTGTCGCCGCTAAAGAAAAGTCAAAAGTCAAAAGTAAAAAGGCGAAGGCAAACATGACAACATAAATTAACCTTCTAGCATTTGATATTTTGAATTTCATCGACCTCTTACCCCTATATCTGTGCATATTTCTTCTCTTCCTGCGCGCCCTATGCGATTCATGTTCATCCTTGTTTCGACAACAGCTTACCAATGGTGCGATTTTCGGGTGTAAATGCTGCTTTTGCCACTCGTTGAATATCTGCCGGAGTTACCGCCGCAATTTCATCCAATTGCTTGAACAAGTTTTGCCAATCACCTGTTTTCACTTCATATTCCAGTAATAGCTGTGCCATACCTGTATTAGAATCAAGGCTGCGTAATAAATCAGCCCTAGCTTGGGTTTTAACGCGCTGTAATTCCACTGCTGTTACTGGTTGAGTTTTTAAGTTATCAATTTCTTGGCGTAAACCTGTGGCTAACTCATCAACCGTGTGGCCGGGAGCCGTCAGGGCATAAAATAGCATTAGGTTGGGATACTTATCGCCAGGAAATCCACTTTGTCCTTGAGCCGTAAGGGCTAATTGTTGTTTTTCTACCAGCGATTTATATAACCTGGAAGTGCGCCCTTCACTCAGCAGCCTACCGATAATTTCATAGACGGCGTTATCTGGATGCTTAATTGCCGGACGGTGATAACCTTCTAAATACCAAGGTTGGGAAGCTAGTTCTAAAGTTACTTGGCGTGTTTCGGTTTGCTTGGGTTCTACAGAAATTTGAGATTGGGGTTTGGCTTTGGCTTGGAATCGTCCAAAGTAAATTTGTGCCAGTCGTTTAACTTCGTTGGGGTTAACATCACCGACAATTGCGATCGCTAAATTATTTGGTGCATAGTAAGTATCAAAGAATTTCTGCACATCTGTAGGTGTCAGGTTACGGATATCTTCGTCATAACCAATCACAGGCCTTCTATATGGGTGAACTTTGTACGCTGCATCAATGAATTTCTCGATCATCAAACCAATAGGTGAGTTCTCTACCCTTAAGCGCCGTTCTTCCAAAATGACATCTTTTTCTTTATAAAACTCCCGACTGAGTACAGGTTCTAGAAATCGCTCTGACTCCAGGGACATCCAAAGTTCTAGTTTATTGGATGGAAAACTGTAAAAATAGCGGGTGGCTTCTGTGGAAGTATTGGCATTTAAACCTACTCCTCCCGCTTGTTCGACAATTTGCCCCATCTCGTTTTGCTTGACTAGCTTACCTGCTTGGGCTTCTACTTGCTTAAATTCGGCTTGCAACCGCGCCACTTCAGCTTTTTTACCATCCGCCTTAGCTGTTCTAATTTGATTATCTAACTGTTCTAGGCGTTCTAGTAGCGGTTTTTCAGCTTTGTAATCTGTTGTACCAATACGTTGCGTACCTTTAAAAGCTAAATGTTCTAGAAAGTGTGCCACACCTGTTTTTTTGTCTGGCTCATCCACACCACCAACATCAGCGTAGGTCAAGAATGATACCACAGGCGCTTGATGGCGTTCTAAAACAATGAACTTCATCCCATTGTCTAGCTGAAACTTTGTCAACTGCTTAACCACCCGATCTAAATAAGGCTGAATCGAACTTTTAGCGGGTGTTTTGCTAGGTTGTAGTGTGCGTGGGGGAGGTGGTGCAGTTTGAGTTTGTGCCAAAGCTATTTCTGGTAGAGAACCAGAAACTAAGATGGCGATCGCAAAATATGTAATAAACAGCCGCAACAGTTTTAGCGATCGTTGGTTTGACCAATTGAAAACTGCTCGAAGGCTACGGAAATGATTCATAAGCAATAATTGGTTGAAGTATTAAGTGTGAAGTCTGAAGTCGGAAAAATAAATTTTATCCTTCATCTTTGAGACTTCAAACTTACTTTGTCAAATTTCCTTACTGGAGAAACAGGTAAATAATTGGGCAGGGCGTTAATCTTGTATTAAGCTTTCCGTGCTTTTTGTACTCAACGTTAGACAATAAATGCTACCAGTCGCGTTCGGGAAATCACACCGTAACTGTTATGCGAGTTTTTAATTCTCCCCCCCCCTCAGAAGCACAAACACGTACCCGCATTTTACAAGCGGCCAGGCGGCTTTTTGCTTCTCAAGGATTTGATGGTACTACCACCCGTGACTTAGCACAATCAGCGGGAGTCGCTGAAGGTACACTATTTCGACATTTTCCCAATAAAAAGGCAATTTTAGTGGAGGTTGCCACGAGTGGCTGGGTGGAAATTTTAACAGATTTGCTGACGGAATTGAGCGAAATGGGCAGCTATAAGGCTGTTGCTCAGGTGATGCGCCGTCGGATGTGGAATTTCCAGAAAAACGCTGATTTGATGCGGGTGTGTTTTATGGAGGTGCAGTTTCATCCTGATTTACGCGATCGCATTCAAATAGAAGTCATTAATAAAATGACAGATGTGGCTGAAGCATTCTTTCAAACAGCAATGGATAAAGGTATCTATCGCCAAACCGATGCCAAACTTGTGGCTAAGGTGTTCCTCGGAATGTTTGCGATCGCTGGTTTTTCTAACAACACCCTTATGGAACCTGATGCTTCTCCCCAAGAAATGCAACACATGGCTGAAGGACTCGCTGACATCTTTCTCAATGGAGTGTTAGCAAAAGAGTAAAGCGGCGGTGCTGCACTTAGCGAGAAGTTGCGTGCGGAGAGAACTTGCGTGCGCGGGTTCCCTGCGTTGAGCAAAGTTCGGGAGGTTCCCCCCGTTGAGCAAACTTCGGTGACTCAGCACTCAGCACTGTCTTTGCTTGTTGACTCCATTGCTGGACTAACTCAATTGATGGACACAAATCTCGTCGTTGCAAAGTAGCTACTTGCAAACGCATGATTTGTCGGTGCAATCTGTGGCTAGGAGTTTCGGCTAATTGTGCGACGGAACCAATACCTGCATGAAGCAACAAACCACAGTATTGTGTACCAACAGTAGGAATTCGAGATAAATCAGCTAGAGCTAACCATTTGTTTACATACTGAAGATGAACTTGTAATTTACTAGCCAACGCTACCCTAGCTTCTAGAGTTTTACCTTGATTAAATAGACTCCGCGTAGTTTTAATTCCGCAAGTTTGGAGTTGAGATTGTTCTTCTTGACTCAATCCTGGTAATTGTTCAATCGGCCAGTCACCAGATTGAATCCGAATGCGGCTTTTATCCGTATGTTTAGCAGACATTTTTGAAAAATAAAATTATAGATTTACTTTAACTATTGTGACTTTAAGAAAGGATGTAGAAGTCAGCAGTGGGTATGTTTAAGGTGTTAGGCTAACTTACCGTAACATCACAAGGTCGTTAGGCGCTGAAGTAATTTTGTTCGTGAAATCATATAAAAATATGCGCCTAACACACCTTACTGGACTATACTCATTTTTTCCCCAGATTCCGCTTCATGGCTTCTAACTCGTCTTCTGTTTCCCAACGACGAAACTTTTCCTCTAAGTCATCAAAACTACTAGAAGAACTCTGAGGTGCATTCCACCAGCCATTAGTTTCTATGCGTTGTTGCTGGGCTTGGGCTTGAGCGCGTGCGGTTTGTGCTTGTGCGGCTTTTGCTTGAACTTCCTGTCGCCGCACCTGGATTTTTCGCAATAGTTCTTGAGATTGGGTTAGGCGTTCTTTCAAGCCTTGCATGTGTCCCCATTTCTGGTTCCCTTCCCGCAGTAAGGCTGCTTCTCGTTCTTGGGCGGCGGCGACTAAATCTTGTCTACCACCATCTTTAGCTTTTTGTACACGAATGTGCCAACGCTGAATTTCTTGGGCGGTGGAGAGAATGTCGTCTTGCGATCGCTTTTCTTGGACTTGTAAATCTGCTATCAACTTTAAAGTATCTTCTTCTTGCTGACGTAGTTGCTCTAACAGCGCCTCTAACTCCAAATGTGGATTATTACGCAAGAATTCTTCTAAACGATTTTCTAAAAACCGACTTAAATCATCAAATAAGCCCACTGCCAGAACTCCAGGGTTGGGTGTGACTATTTTATTGTAGTAATTATCAACGCGGACGAAAATTCGTCTTTTAGATGGTGGGTTTGGTTTCATCAGTAAATAGTCGTGATGAACTGCATACCCTAGAAAAAATGGCAGAAGGCGGTAAAGAGAATAATTTTTTAACTCAGTATTCTTTCTTTGAAGTTCAATGTTATAAATTACACATATTTTTAAAAAGTATCTTGCCTCTAGCCATTTTTAAAGTCATCCAAATATTTTGTTGAAAGTCATGTAAAGCTGTGATTCTCAATGATTGATTGGGCAATTTAACAATAGGTTTCTAGTGATTATTAATACATTTTTTAATATATGAAGCTTTGGAGAAGGTCTGAACCAATTCCATTAAAATGTGATATTAAAAACAGCTACTCCCGAAATTTACTGCTTAGATTTGTTGTTGGCAGCACTACAATTGCTGTCAGTATTGCAGCTTATTGCACCTATCTAGCAGCTCGCAACCTGGCGTTAGCAGATTTGCAACAAAGTGCGTTTCAACAGGTGCAAAGAGGAGTTGATGAAATAGAAGAGTGGTTACACGTCCGCAAAGTAGAAGTACAAACCCTGGCAAATACTGCAACGGTACGTACTTTAGATTGGTCTGTAGCAGAGCCATATTTACAGGCAGAAGTCAAGCGGATCAATGAATTTTTCTTTTTCCAAATAGTTACCCCAGATGGTTCGTTTTCTAATACTCAGGTTGGTAGGTCAACAAAGAATATTAAGGATCGAGACTTCTTTCAAAAAGCAATAGCAGGACAAAGCAATATTTCCGATCCTTTTATCAGCCGTTCTACAGGAATTCCTTTAATTGCGATCGCCACTCCAATCTATGGCAATTCTCAGGTTAATGGTTCACCAATTGGGGTATTTCACGGCAATGTAAAAGTTGATCGGATTAATAAAGTTGTCAATTCCCTGCGCTACGGCAATAACAGCTATGCTTTCGCCCTGAATTCCCAAGGACAGGCGATCGTTCATCCTAACGCGGCCTTAATGTCAACCTTGGAAAAACCTGCACCCAGCCTGCTAAAAATTGCAGATCGTAATTTAAATGCGATCGCCCAGCAGATGGTAAACAAACAACAGGGAATTCAGTTGTTGGAAATTGACGGAACTAAAAAATATGTTGCTTATATTCCCTTACAAGAAGCTAATTGGTCTTTGGCTTTGGTAATTCCCCGCGAAAATATTGAATCTCGCTTGCAATTCCTGGATTTAATCGCGCTGATTGTCGCAGGGCTGACAGTCACCATGATTACTGTTTTGTGGCGGGTGCAAGCATTTGAACAAGCGCAACTAAAAAAATCTCAAACGGCGGCTGAGACAGCAAACTTCGCCAAAAGCGAATTTTTAGCCAACATGAGTCATGAACTGCGAACACCCTTAAATGGCATTTTGGGTTGCGCGCAAATTTTGCTGCGTTCCCAAGGTTTACCAGAAAAAGAACAATATCACGTCAATATCATTGAACAATGTGGTTCTCATTTACTGACTTTGATTAATGACATCTTAGATCTCTCGAAAATTGAAGCCAGAAAACTGGAACTACATCCCCAGGATGTGCATTTTCCGTCGTTTCTTCAGGGAATTGCCGAAATTGCTCAGATTCGGGCAGAACAAAAAGGGATTTTGTTTGTTTATGAAACCGTGAATGAATTACCTACAGCAGTTCATATCGATGTTAAAAGGTTGCGTCAGGTATTGTTGAACCTGTTGGGAAATGCCATTAAATTTACCGATGAAGGTCAAGTTAGATTTAAAATTCAGGCGATCGCGCAACTTGACTCTCATGGACAAACACAGAAATACTTTATTCACTGTTCTATCGAAGATACAGGAATTGGTATAGCACCAGCAGAACTGAGTAAGATTTTTTTACCATTTGAGCAAGTAGGTGAAAAAAAGCGTCAGACAGAAGGTACAGGATTGGGTTTAGCCATCACGCGCCAGTTAGTACAGATGATGGGTAGTGATATCTATGTCAAAAGCCAAGTTGGTGAGGGTAGTACTTTCTGGTTCGAGTTAGAAATGCCAGTAGCCAGCGAATGGGTACAATCAGCAATGGCTGCATCAACAAAACAAATCATTGGCTTTGAGGATAGTCCGCGCATAATTTTGATGGTGGATGATCGCTGGGAAAATCGCACAGTCATTACAAACTTGTTACAACCACTAGGCTTTGATGTAGTTGAAGCTAACAACGGTCAGGAAGGTTTAGCAAAAGCGATCGCCATCAAACCAGATTTGGTCATTACAGACTTACTCATGCCAGAAATGGATGGGTTTGAATTGATTCGCAGTCTGCGTCACACCCCAGAAATTCAAGATATCAAAATTATTGTTTCTTCTGCTAGTGTCTTTGAAGCCGACCAAAATCGCAGTCTCCAAGCAGGCGGTAACGATTTTCTCAGCAAACCTGTACAAGTAGATGAATTACTCAATCAATTAGAACAGCATTTAAACTTGACATGGATTTATCAGCAGTCTCAGTCTGAGAGACAAGTAACCAACAAATTAGCTACAGTCAATATTCCATCAGATTCCTGGATTCCTCTTAGTCCCGAAGTATTGGGAGAACTCATCACATTAGCGGAAAAAGGTAACTTCAATGCCATCCTCAAGTGGGCTGATCAACTGGAGGCTTTAGATCCAAATTTTGCTAACTTTGCTAATCAACTAAGACAACTAGCAAGACAATTTGATGAAGATATCCTGATCAGTTTTTTGAATCAAAATTAGGTAGAAAGAAGATGACAGCAACAATATCTGAGCAAAAGTATGTTTGCGATCGCCACCCACAAGGAATTATTTTAGTCGTTGATGATAACCCTGCCAATTTACAAGTTTTATCCAGCTTTTTAGATGAGTCTAACTTTGAAGTTTGGGCAGTTCGCAGTGGTGAAAAAGCTCTTCAGAAATTAAACAACGACAACTTACCAGATTTAATTTTGCTTGATGTGATGATGCCGGGTATGGATGGCTTTGAAACCTGCCAACATCTCAAAAAAGATCCTCGTTCTGAGGATATTCCTGTCATTTTTATGACTGCTCTCTCGGAAACTGCTGATAAAGTCAAAGGATTGCGATTAGGCGCTGTAGACTATATTACCAAACCTTTTCAGCATGAAGAAGTATTAGTGCGAATCGAACATCATTTGAAGCTAAGAAATTTGACCAAAAGTTTAATTGATAAAAACACTGAACTCCAAAAAACTCAAACCCAACTCATCCAAGCCGAAAAGGTAGCAACTTTAGGTCAACTAGCAGCTGGAATTGCTCATGAGGTGAATAATCCTATCAACTTTATCGCTGGTAATTTAAATTTTTTAGAACAGTATGTTCAGGAAATAATAGGTTTAATCGAACTGTATCAAAAGCATATATCCGAACCACCTAACGAAATTAAAAATGCACTTAAAAAAAGTAATTTGAGTTTTTTGCTAAATGATATATCTAAAATTATTCAATCTATGCAACTTGGGACTAATCGCGTTACAGAAATTGTCTCATCGTTAAATAAGTTTTCTCGACACAGTGAAGCAGGTAAAAAAATCGCTGACCTACATGAAGGTATAGAAAACACCCTATTAATTATCGGTCATCGACTCAAAGCTAATGCTCATCGGGATGCTATTAAAATAATTAAAGAATATGGAGATTTACCACTTGTTGAGTGCTACCCAGGTGAAATAAACCAGGTTTTTATGAATTTGATTTGTAATGCCATAGATGCTATTGAAGAATCACAAAAAAATCAAAATTTTCAGGAGACAAGTAATAATCCAGGTGTGATTCGGATTACAACAGAGGTAAGAGGAGAGAAAGTAATTCTCAAATTTGCCGATAATGGCTCAGGAATTAGTGAAGCAGAGCAAACAAAAATTTTCGATGCTTTCTATACAACTAAACCCATCGGGAAAGGAACTGGGTTAGGTTTATCAATTGCTTACCAAATTGTGGTTAATAATCATCATGGGAAACTATATTACCAATCGCAGCTAGGTAAAGGTCTAGAGTTCATTGTTGAATTACCTATCTGATTATTGTGCCTGGTGAAAGACTGATAATTAAGGTACAGGAGAGAGAAGTTTTTGGGGTATGTCAAACTCAGGCTAATTTAAGTGCTGCTGTAATAGACCAATAATTACTTCTGGTAATTCTAAATGAGGCAGCACCCCAGCATCTGCGATCGCATAAAATTTTTCTACAATATCAGAATTTAAATTCGCCAATCTCTGCCCTAATTTAATACTAGTAAATTGTGCTTTTTCACCCCAAAAAAACACAGTTGGAATTGTTAATTGTTGCAGATATAAACTCAAATCAAAATACAAATCACCTCGTAAAAATGCCAAAGCAGCAAACCTCGCATTTGGTTGTTGTGCTGAAGTTAAATAAGCTGCTACCATTTCTGATGAAACACGAGCCGGGTTGGCAAAAAGAAAACTTTGTAAAAAATTTCGCACTGCTAATTCATTTTCCGCACCCAACGCATAAATTAAACTATCTACCAGCGGTGTATTAATTACTGAAAGTGGTAATCTACGTCCAGCACCTTGACCAAAATCATCAAAACCCGAAGGAGAAACTAAATATAATGATTGAAATAATTGCGGTTGACTAATAGCTAAACGGATAGTCAAAGCAGCGGTTAGCGATGAGGCGATAACTGTTACAGGCTGGTGACAAGTTTGAGTAATAAATTCGGCGATCGCATTTAGATAATCTTTAATTTGATAATCGCGCACTGGGTGTGCAGAATCACCCCAACCAATTAAATCAGGCGCTAAAATGCGATATTTTGCGGCAAAAGCTGGATACACTTTCGACCATTCATAAGCAGAAGCTCCACCCCCAAAATTATGCAGAAATATTAGTGGGGTTAAATCTTCAGTATCAGCATTCAACCAAGGTGCAGATGTTTGAGTATAATATACCATCGCTCCCAAGGAAGTATGAATCACTTTATGCCCAAAGCCAGGAGGTTGAAACTGAAGCATAAAAAGTATGAAGTGTGAAGTATGAAGTGTAAAGTATGAAAGTAAATATAGCCCTAAATAATTTACAAAAATATCTCTCCCTTGTCTCCCTTCCCTTCCAGAAAAATTATCAAAAACCTAACGATTATCTCTAGTAATATGAGTTAGCTGATTTAAGTTATCACCACTAATTTTATAAGCATTTCCAAAACCAAGAATAAAACGACCTGAAATCGGAATCAGTTGAAAAATCCGAAAGTCACCTAAACTTTTTAAGACTTCAATCATTTCCCCAAAGCGTTCTTGAAGTTGGTCAACAATTTTATTCCAAGTGTCTGTATCTCGTTCTATTAACGTAGCCGTACAATCAAAACTTAAACGACGACGAGCAAAAATGTTATTACTTTTTGCTTCATCTTCAATAAATAAAATACTCAACCGAGGGTTAGCATAAATATTTTGTGTGTGAATTGCCAAGTCACTGATATAAATATAAATATTTTTGCCTTCATCAATCACGAAAGGCGCATAACTACTATTAGGTATGCCATCCTGACTGACTGTGCTAATAATGACACTCTGAAACTCTTGCAGAAAACTTGCATATTCAGCTTGAGCTTGTTCTAGTTGGCTCATAAGTGTTTTTTTGTATTTTTAGCAACATTTAAGTAAGTATTTTAGCGTTTTTGGGCGATCGCCAAAACACCAATTTATTGTACCTACTTCCTCATATTTGAGAACAAAACCGATATCATGTAACAAACAACAAGTAATGAGGACGCAATTGTGAGTGACAAAAATCGTTCTCAATGGGACTTAGGCAGGTTTATCAAAACCCTGTCTTACTTTGAGGTTATTCCCTTTCTCAATTGCATACAAAAACTCATCCAAGGTCGTCCCCAAGACACAAAATCTACACCTAATGGAGAAAAAAGCGTGGGTGTAATATTAGTAGCCGGTGCAACAGGTGGTCTTGGTAAACGAGTCGTGAAGCGACTTGTAAAAAGAGGCTATCAAGTGCGCTGTCTGGTGCGTGATATTGACAAAGCACGGTCAATTTTAGGTAACGATGTTGATTTAGTAGTTGCAGACATTACTAAACCAGAAACTTTAAATACTTTAGTCATGGCTAATATTCAAGCCGTAATTTGTTGTACAGCAGTGCGTGTCCAACCAGTGGAAGGAGACACAGCTAATAGAGAAAAATATTATCAAGGCATTAAATTTTACCAACCTGAAATTGTTGGCGACACTCCCGAAAATGTCGAATATCAAGGTGTGAAAAACTTAGTCGCAGCAGCCGCTAACCACCTCCCCGCAGCCAACGAAAAACTTGTATTTGATTTTACTCATCCCTCAGCCGAATTAAAAAATATTTGGGGTGCGCTAGATGATGTTGTCATGGGTGGTGTTAGTTCTAGTAATATTCAATTAACAGAAAATACTGCTGTGTTTGCTGGTAATGTTTCCACCGCCAACTCAGGAGGATTTGCATCTGTGAGAACTAAGAATTTTGACCCACCGTTTAATTTATCAGGTTACGCAGGCGTAGAATTACGCGTTAAAGGTGATGGTCAACGTTATAAAATATTCCTCCGACCCGATGTAACTTGGGATGGGTTAGGTTATAGCTATTCTTTTGATACGGTCGCTAATACTTGGATAAATGTTCGCATTCCTTTTGCGGAATTAACACCTGTATTTCGAGCAAAAACTGTTAAAGATGCTCCACCATTAGATGCAAGTCGCATTAGCTCATTTCAACTTATGTTGAGCAAATTTGAATATGATGGTGCGTTAAATCCCAAATTTACACCTGGTGGTTTTAGCTTGCAGATAGAATCTATCAAAGCATATAACGGCAAAACTGCACCCCAATTTGTGCTTGTTAGTTCCGCAGGTGTCACCCGTCCCGGTAGACCAGGAATTAATTTAGATGAAGAACCACCCGCAGTCAGATTAAATGATCAATTAGGTGGTATTTTAACCTGGAAGTTAAAGGGCGAAGATAGTTTAAGAGCTAGTGGTATTCCTTACACAATCATTAGACCTTGTGCTTTAACAGAAGAACCAGGTGGACAGGAAGTAATCTTTGAACAAGGTGATAATATTCGCGGTAAAATCAGCCGAGAGGATGTGGCAGAAATTTGTGTACAAGCGTTAGAACAAAGTAAAGTACATCATGTCACTTTTGAGGTAAAAGCAACAGAAAATAAAGTTAACTCTCTCAAATGGGAGACACTATTTTCTGATTTGCAACCTGATAGATAAATCAACTACTGATTTATAAAAATAGAATTCAGGAACCAGGAGTCAGCTTAAATTGTAGTGGGTATTATAGCGATGCTTAATACATTCACAAATATAGTGCGTTACGGCTAAATTAGCATTGCATAGCCGTAACACACTCTACTTAATATTTACTTGGTTAACTCTCTGCGCCTTTGGGTAAAACAAATTCCTACGCTTACGTCAGTAAAGTCCCATACATCTTATCTTCTTTCTTTGCAGTTCGGACATGAAGAGAATTCAAGTATTAGGAATTGCGGTGGCTTTAGCTATCATACTTTGGACTGGGTTATTTTCTAACACCGCATTATCACAGCAAACCGAATCTCGTCTGAATAATTTACAGGCTGATTTTAATCGTATGGAGTCACGTTTGAATCAAATAGAATCTCAACTCGGAAACACCCGCCAGTCGCCTAACTCCAGAACAACAATTACCGTACCACAATCTAGCAGAAGAAATTTGTCACAAACAGAACGGGATAAAATGTTTGACCGATTAGCGACTTTAGTGGTTGAATTAAAACAGCAAGTGAATACGTTAGAAAAACGCATTGCTAAGTTAGAATCTCGTTAATTAATATGACAATTAATATTTCAGAACCAATGATATATGAAGGCGGTTGTCATTGTAGTGCTGTACGTTTTCGAGTTGTAGTCAAGCAACACAAAGTCGATGATTGTAACTGTTCTATTTGCCGGAAAAAAGGGTTTTTACACTTAATCATTCCCAAGGAACAATTTACTTTATTGCAAGGTGAAAATAAGTTAACAACTTACCAATTCAATACAGGAGTTGCTCAACATAAATTCTGTAGCATTTGTGGGATACATTCTTTTTATATTCCCCGTAGCCATCCAGATTGTATCGATGTCAATGTGCGCTGTTTAGATGGTGATGTCATATCAAATTTTGAAGTTGTACCTTTTGATGGGATGAATTGGGAAGCTAATATCCACAAGTTGATTAATTAATATAGTGGTAGATAAGTAATTATAATGGTGTTCATAATTTAAATGTTTTTCCTAAATAACGCGGAGAACAAGAAGAGATTGAGTAAGAAATAAAAATCTGCTTAATTGTTTCAAAAAGTAAACAATTAAAAACTAGATGCTGGACTTTTGGAAGAAGTCGGGGATCTGATTTTTCATAAATTATTTATAACTGCTATATTATTTGTATATACTCTATTCCCAGCACAGATGAGTTATCTGTAATTTATGATTTTTTGAAGAAAAAAGACAAAGTATATATTTTTGTAGAGCAATTGCTAAAGAAATATGAGGAAAAATCAACCACAGGCAATGTAGATTATATAAAGGTTGTACTAGGAGCGAATAGATGTCTCATTAGCCTGTTTTACAAGCTGATGTATCTGAATAAAGGGAATCTCTTCAATTCAACAAGCATAAAAAGATTATTCAGTTTATATCAGTTATTAACCCTTTGAAACTAGGGCGAATTTCTATGAATCAACCATATCTATCTCCCGATGATTTGCCTTCTCATAAAACAACACTAATTAGTGAATTATTACTTAGTCAACTAGAAGAAACGGTTAAACAACGCTTTTTTTCTACTTGCGATCGCACTGTACGTCTTTTACTCTCTGGTTGTCATTGGTATTTCAAAATTAATAGCGGTATTCTCATATTAATCATGGTTTGCCATGATATCGAAAGCTATCAGAACATTATGATGACGGTTCCCCATTTAGCAGACAAGTTAAAAAAGTTTGCCAACCAAGCTAAAATTAGTATTAGTTCTCCTGTGAACCAAGGTGTTCCTTGGGTAATTAGTGTCAATGATCTCTTTTTTGGAGAAGAATCATCTGAGCGTTAATCGAGAATGGCTTAGGCACAAAAATTGTCTGTTGAGACTGGGTGTAGAAGTGCAATAGTGTTGAAGACCTACACCCTTCTCTAAAACCTTAATTTTTCGTTTTCTTGAGTAAATTCTACATAATCTAAATTAGAAGATATGGAGACAAAAGTTAATTTGCTTTGTCTCCATATCCAGTTTTCCCCTACCGTGCCAGGTACAAACTTAAAAATCTAAACTTGGCCAGTCTGGTTCACGGTAATAGCGTGTCATATCATCAAATTTCCGCAATTCAACACGGTTAACGAGAATTTCTGGAAAATCTCCTAACCATTGTTGATTTAATTCACAAAGCATATCACTGAGTTTATTTCGGTCTAAATTAGGTGAAATATCACCGAAGTAGCCTAATGTAATATGGGCTGTTAGGTGATAATGTTGTTCAATTCCTAATGCAATCAACTTGGGGTTTTGATAAATTTGCCGACGAAATTGAATAACTTGTTCATAGGAACTTTCATCTTTGGGTACTAAACAAACACCCAATGCTCTTGGCATCAAAACCAATCCCAACATTTGCCAGTAAATAGGGTTAGTTCCCGATGTTATGGATTGTTGATATTGTTGAAAGATTTCCGCACAGTAATGGCGTAATTCTTCCTCAAATTTGGGATTTTTCTCACAAGCATCAAGATAAGCATGATCCCAAATCAAGTCTGCCAAAGTTAAATGAAAGCTCGCAGGTGGGACTGGGACAATCAAATCATGGTTGACAGGCAGCTGCAACAGTTGCTCTTGATAAGTTGCTAATTTTTCGTAAAAAGCAGAGTTTTCGGCTGCTGCATCGGCGGTGGGGGTAATCAATGTATAGCCAGGAAAAGGTGTTGCTTGTCTCGTTCCCGAATGGGGTTGGAACTTTGAAGACTCCTGGATATGCTGAACTTGGGACTTGTATGATTCTGGCAGCATCATTCTTGCTACCCGGTTTAGATAAGTTTGGTAGTTGTCGTCCAATCTTTAATAGCCTCGCGTTCTTACTTGATAGATTTTAGGGAAAATTATCCAATTGTGACTAAGTTGACTTAAAAAGTATTTAGCATTTGGGAAGGGGCGTGGGGAAAAATATGAAGTCTGAATATTTCACCGTTGTTAGTCCCTGAGATGCTATGAGGTTGATATATGCCAGTTTTGGTTTACTGGGGTGAAGATGACTTTGCTATGGAAAAAGCAGTTAATTCATTGCGCGATCGCATTTTAGATCCCCTGTGGACAGATTTTAACTATTCTTATTTTGCGCCTGATCAACCTGATACAGCGATCGCCGCTTTAAATCAAGTGATGACTCCCGCTTTTGGCGCTGGTGGGCGTTTGGTCTGGCTGATGAATACAAACCTCTGTCAACAATGTCCTGATAACGTTTTGGCAGAATTGACGCGCACTTTACCAGTAATTCCCGAAAATTCCTTTTTATTACTCACTAGCCGCAGTAAACCAGATGAACGGCTGAAATCTACAAAATTTCTCAAACAATTCGCCACGGAGTTTCGGGAATTTGCCCTCATACCACCTTGGAAAACTGAATTAATTGTGCAAGCTGTTCAGCAAGCGGCTCAAGCTGTGGGAGTTCAACTTACACCTCAAACGACTGAACTGTTAGCCGAAGCAGTTGGTAATGATACAAGGTTACTTTACAATGAGTTAGAGAAATTACGGCTGTATCATCTGGAAAGCAAAAAGCCTTTAGATGTAGATACTATTAGCAAATTAGTCAGGAATACTACGCAAAATAGTTTACAATTAGCAGCAGCAATTAGAACAGGCGATACAGGCAAAGCTTTAACTGTGTTGACTGACTTGCTAAATGCGGCAGAACCAGGATTGCGGATAGTGGCAACATTAATTGGTCAATTTCGCACTTGGTTGTGGGTCAAAATTGCCACAGATAACGGTGAGAGGAACCCACAGGCGATCGCTCAAGCCGCCGATGTTAGCAACCCTAAACGTATCTACTTTTTACAACAAGAAGTCAAATTTCTGTCTGTGCAGCAACTAATTTCGTGTTTACCGTTACTGTTGGAGTTAGAAGTCAGTCTTAAGCAAGGATCTGCGGAAATATCCACACTCCAGACAAAAGTAATTGAACTTTGTCAAATATGTAAAGGCAACTGAAAATACATATAAAATTTCGGTACACTGAAATTTCGTTGGAACTTCTCACTCCAAAAATAATTCACAATCAATAACGCACCCCTAAGATTGAGTCCTGTGTCACAGACATTATGAACAACGTTGCTAGTTTGTTTTTCCGAGATACTCTGAAAAATTTATTACCGAGAAATTTATTTTTTGGAGTTATGGCTAGTGCTAGTTTGTTAGCCGGCACTTTAACATTTACAGCCAAAGCTGATGCTCAAACTCCATCTGTGAACAACAACGAAATTGTCAGCTATGCCCAAGCTGTTTTAGCAATGGAGCCATCGCGCCAACAAGCCTTTGGAGAAATTAAAAAATTAATCGGTGGTGGAGAAATTCCCCAGATTGTTTGTAATAACCCTCAAAGCATTGATAGCCTACCACGCAAAGCCAGAGATATTGCTGTTAACTACTGTAATCGCTCTCAAAAAATAGTTGAAGAAAATGGTTTAACCATTGAGCGTTTTAATAAGATTACTGTAGAAATTCAAAATGACAATAACTTAAAAAGGCAGATTTACAATACATTAATTCGCCTGCAAAAAAAATCCTGATTTTTATTAGAGGAGAATTCAGAATTGAAAAACTTTCTACCGCTGCTTTTGAGACTTAATGTGTTTAGTTAAATAATTTGAAATGTTAGGTGATTTATACTGAGTTTTTTAGGCAGAATAATAGTGAAAATCACATCGTCAATTGTTGCTATTGACCATTGACCATTGACCCTTGACTATTGACTGAAATTCATATTCCGTGGCTTTTGCCAATTACCCAATGCCTGCGGAAAAATCGGGCTAAGGCAGATTCTTCTAGTGATAAATAGATAGGTCTGCCGTGGGGACAGGTACGGGGGTTACGAGTGCGTTGCCATTGGTCTAACAGTGTTTGCATTTCTTGGAGATTTAGTGGCGTACCGTTACGAATCGCACTCCGGCAAGCAACGGCAACTTGAGCCGCTTGTAAGTCCCCGCCCCAACTGAGTTCTAAAATAGCTTCTGCACAGTCTTCTCGTTGCTGTAAAAGGGCGGGTATATTACGAACTGCCCAAAGTTGTTCACCAAAGGTTTCTATCTCTAAACCAATGCGTTGCAGTTGAGAAACTTGTGCTGGTGATAATTGATAAAGAATAATTGCCGGTTCTACGGGTAGGAGTTGCCAATTATCACAGATTTGTTCGTACAAAACTCTCTCGTGGGCAATGTGCTGTTCTACTAACCACATCCCACCAGAATGTTCAGCCACAATATAAGTGTTGCTAACTTGGGCGACAGCTTTTAAAGAGTGCTGAGTAGTTTCTGGTTTGAGATTAAAGTTATAACCACCTTTTTCTTCTGCGGCTTTAAGTAATTTACTCACTCTGGTGGTGTGGACAGCTTCAGGAAAATTAGCAGCATCAATGCGGAGTGCTTGATCAATAGCTTGAGTTATTTGTTCTTGCCAATAGTTGAGTTCATTGAGATATATTTCGGTTTTTGCAGGATTGCGATTCCAGTTAATTTGGTCAGGAGAAATTTCTAGATGTAATAAACAAATGGGATAGCGATCGCGTGGTAAAGTCCGATGAAACGCTGAGAAAATCGTTTGTTCAATTTCTGGTGATTTCACCATTCTGCCATTAATCGCTATTCTTACCCAATCTGGTCGATGGCGATGACAACGGTCTGGTAATCCTACTACTAAGGAGAGTGCTGAATTGGGGTGGGAAATTTGAAGTTTTAGTTCTTGTAAATCACCTTGGCGGACTTGCGGTAAAATCTGCGGCAGTAGTTTTCCGGTGGTAGCTGCGGGAGAAATGGTGAACCATACTCGGTCATTTTGCCAAAGTTGCCATGTTACTTGCGGATGACACAGGGCAATTTGATGAATTGTTGCTTGTACAGCTTTCATTTGCTGTGTAGCACTGGGTAAACCCTGACGGCGAGATAAGCAATTACCAAAAAGATTAGAGACTGTGACTACTGTACCAGGTGCGATCGCTGTTGCTTCTACTTCTAACGCCTTGCCATCATCACCATAAGCAACCCGCCACCCCAAATTACCATCGGCTGGACGACTCAGAATTTCTAAATCTGCCAAAGTTGTCAGGCTGTGCAAAGCTTCACCACGAAATCCCAAGCTGTTAATTTTCCATAAATCATCACTAGAGCGAATTTTACTAGTACTATGGGCTGTGGCGGCTTGTTGCAGGTCTTCTAGGTTCATCCCACAACCATTGTCAGTAACACGGATGCGCCAGTGTTGTGGCCAGAGGTAAATCACAATTCTGGTTGCACCTGCATCTAGAGAATTTTCTGCCAATTCTCTAACTACAGATGCCAAGGAGTCAATCACCTCGCCAGCCGTAATCAGATATACAACTTCTGTGGGTAAAGCTTGAATAGTAGATGCCATAAATTACAGTTTAGGACAGCAAGCAACTCTTGAATAGAATAAGTATTTTTCTCTGTCCAGAGATAATTTTGGATTAATTATAAAGAAACCTCAATTAAAAGACGATTGTTGATAGATTGCTTGTGAGGTTGAAAGCGGAAAATGCTCATGAGTAGTAACTTAGCCACCGATGCTCACGAATTGAAGTCTCGTTTGGAATGGGGTCAACCAGCTTTTACAATTATTGATGTGCGCGATCGCCACAGTTACAATTACGTGCATATTTCTGGGGCAATTCAAATCCCCGTCGATGACTTGGAAAAACGCGCTACATTTTCTCTACACAAACAACGTCATGTCTATGTATATGGCGAAAATGAACAACAAACCGCCACAGCAGCACAAATATTACGCGATGCTGGATTTACCGAGGTAGCTGAAATCAAAGGTGGTTTCATTACTTGGAAAATAGTCGGCGGTGCGATGGAGGGTCTTGCTGTGTAACATCAACTGGAGAATGGGGAGTAGGGAGTCAACTTTCACCCCTAACCCCCTCTGTCTAATCTTTCATCATCATCACTTTTGGCGTTTCTGGTTGTAGCAAACCATTTAACAGCGATGCTGGACGGTGACTATAAGGCCAAGCAAAGGCATGGCGAAAAGCCGCGTCTTGGCAAGCTTGTAACTGAGCAAAGCTAATAATGTCGTAAGTCAAGAGATTTTCGTATTCAAATGGTAAACGGACATTATGTAAGCCAGCATTGTCAGTACAAATGGCAATATCTACCCCAGCATCAAAACAACGGTCAAAGACTAATTTGAGTTGACGGATATCCTGTAAAGTGCCTGTTTTGATGTATGTTGTCGGGCAGACTTCCAAACACTGCCCACGTCTGGCGATATCTGGAAGTAATTCTGGATATAACAAAGGAATTTGGATACCGTGACCAATCCGCATCAGATAGGGTAGCAGTTCTGGGTAACAACCAGCGGTGGTTTCGTAAAGATGTCCAGTGGTATTAATGCCTTGCGATCGCGCATAATCATACAGACTAATCCATTCTTGCAGGCGATCGGCGTAGTAGCTATCACCCCCTGCAACATCTATTCCACACACATACTGCCTGTTCTGCACCGCCAAATCAATAATTGCCTTATTTACCTCGAATGGTAGGCGCGTGTGCATACACAAAATTTGGCTAGTCACAATTGGGCATTCTTGAATATGACTGGCTTTGCCCACTACGTCCACAATTTCTGCCATCTTGTCAATTCTTTGCGATTGACTTAAATGTTCTGGTGTCCGTAGGTATGGGGTATAGCGCAGTTCAAGATAAGCCAAATTTTCAAATATATAAGCACCCCGTACCAAGCGATAAATAAAGTAAGGCAAAGTTTCTACAGTTTGCACACTTTCAACTAAGGTATGCAATTCTAAATATTCATCTAAGGTATTGCGAGGCTTGGTATAAAATTCTTCAAACTCTCCGTAGTTAGGAAAGCGAGAAATGAATTCCGCAGAATGTCGTTCAAAATATCGCCATAAAACGCGCGGTACAACTGAACCGCCCAAATGCCTATGTAATTCAGCGTGTAAAGCCATAGTAGTTTATTTAGAAAATTTCAATAATAGTAACAAAAACATCAAAAAGAAAAATCTATACTGAGAGTAAGATTCTGTAAAGCTAAGGTTAATTAAAATAATTGATCAAAAAATTGAGAATTTTTATATAAGACTCATACTTGATTTTTGCAAAAAATCAGCACATTTCTATCTGTCTTCTTTCCTATTACCTGTTCCCTCTCTACACAAGTATTTGTAGTAATCAAACTAGAGTCTTATATATGCACTATCAACTAGCGAATATTTACTTCTTGTAGTTGATTTTCTAAATGCGAATTGAGCAGTTTATTTGTATTTTCTTTAGGAGCAACTATACCGAAAGCTAAATCTTGACTGCGCGTTTGCCAACGTTGCTTTTGAGTATACTCTTGCAGTTTAGTTTGAGCTTGAGCATACACTTTTGTATCTTTAGGAATTTGATGCAGAAACCTAACAGCCCCATCAAAGTCACCAAAAGCTGCTTTTTTATAAGCATTTTGTAAAAAGTAAGTGGCTCTAACTTGCCGTTTTTGATTATATTCAGCCAATTTTTTCTGCACTATAGCGCCAGCCGAACTTTCATGGGGAATTTGGCTCAGATATGCTAAAGCAGTCGAAAAATCTCTAGCTTCAGCTTTTGCATAAGCTTTAGTGAGTAAACTTTGTGCTTGTGTTTCAATATTAACTCGTGCTTGTTGAACAAGTTGGTCTGTTTTTGATTGCCAATATAAAATATCTGGGACTTGAGAAGCTGTTTTGAGAACATCCGACCATCTACCTTCATTCAAGGCTTGTTCTGCTAATAAATATTGTTCCGCAGCCTGAAGCCATTCTTTTTGCCAGGTTTCGATAGTGGCTTGTACTTCTGGGTAAACATTGCTGTAGGATGGAATTGATTTAGCCAGTGCGATCGCACCTTGCAAATCCCCAGCTTGATAATTCTCTGTGGCTTTATATAAAGTTTCGCTTTCTGAATATGCAGGAGAATTATTTAGTAAAGAATAAACACCAAATCCCATCAACAAAGAATTAGCCGCCAGTCCGATTTTCATCCCTGTGATTAATGGCGATAGCTTGTCAGAATGAGAATTTTGCTGATTATCATCACTAGTACGTACCAGAGGTGATGGCTCACTATATCGTGTTGCTAAAACTGGAGATGGCTGAGTTTCTCGCCGCATTTGTTTGAGTACACGCAGTACTTCACCCGCTGACTGAAAACGTTCTAGAAAATCATAGCGGATCATTTGGCTGAGAATAGCAGCTAAATAATCACCAACTGGAGTGTTGGGTAAACGCCAGATAATTTCATTTGTTTGCGGATCAACTTTAAACTGTAGCGGTTCTAAACCTGTGAGCGCCTGGATAGCAATCATACCCAAGGCATAAATATCACTATTAGGGCGTGTTTGACCAATAAATTGCTCTGGTGGAATGTAACCCAATGATGTTACAGGAATCCAATCAATTGGTAATTCAGTATCTAGAGAAAACTTAACAGACTGGATAGAACCAAAGTCAATTAAAACTAGTTTGCCATCAGTACAGCGTCTAATTAAATTTTCTGGTTTGATATCACAATGAATCACACCTTGAGAATGCACAAATTCTAAAATTTGTAAGACATCTTCTAAAAATTCCACAACTTCGCTTTCAGTCCATAGACATCCCCACTGTTGATGAATTGGTAGTTCTGCTGTTAAATCATGTCCTTCGACAAACTCTTGTACGAGATATAATCGCTCATGTTCTTCAAAGCAAGCGATGAGTTCGGGAATTTGCGGATGGCTACCCAGACGTTTGAGTGTTTCTGTTTCCGTGAGAAAATGCAGTCTTAATGTTTCTAAATAGCTAGTTTGGCAATTGCTGGTTTTCAACTGCTTCACGACATATTTAGGGTCTTCTGGGTAATCTATGTCTATAGCAGTATATGTCTGTCCAAATACTCCTGCACCCAGACTTTCAACGATTTGGTACCGTGATTGTAGTACTTTACCGATCATGTAGTGGCTCATAAGCTGGTTACTTAGTAAGTCCTCATATAACTTTTCGGACATCACCTGATTGTTTCCGGATGTCCTGAAAAATAAATCACTTGAGCTTTAATTACGGTCATCTTAGCTTGTTAATTTTTACGTATTTTTATCAAAAAAATAAAGTTACTCTGCTATTTGCACTACATATAAATCTAAATTAGCGAGTCATTGACTATAGTATCGAGAAAATAGCGATCAATGCCGTGTTTTTACGAGCAACATTCGCAAACCTAAAGAAAAGGGTTCCTTGCGAGGAGAGAAGGAACCCTTGTGCGTATTTGCGTAGAAAAGAACTCTGCAATCAAGCTAATCCAGTTTATGAATTATCCCCGTCTTTCAGGAATGCAACTATGCTACAGGAGCTTTTTGTTTACGCTTCATCCATAAACCCATAGCACCAGCAACAGCAATACCAGCAGTAGAAACAGGCTCAGGTACAGGTGTTGATTTGATGGGGATTTGTCCAGCAACTATAGTGTTGGAGAATATTACACTACTGAACAGTCCATCAGTTGGGCCATTTCCGGGTGAACCTGTAAATCCTGGATTAAATACAACTCCTAAACTTGCTGTTTCTGCACCTGTTGATGCGGCGACAAAATTGGTAAAGCGAACACCATTATTCACTGCTATACCAGTGTTACCAACGATCGCACTAGAAAAGGTTTTTAAAATATTGTTAGAAGCATCTCGTACATTTACCAGCCAACTGCTTAAATTAACTTGTGTTGCAGTTGGTAGTTGATCTACATCTACTGTGTAACTTCCATCAAAAGAACCATTTTGCAAAGCTACAGATACACCGCTAGAACCGGGAAGCGCTAGGGATTCAAATTGACCAGAAAAATTATATGTGGTTAAAGTTGCAGCTTGGGCGGGAGCATTAGCCACAGCAGCTAACATAGCAGCACCAAGGGCAATACCGGCAGTAGCTTGAGATAGTTTTTTGTAGGATGTTGTAAGCATGAGTTGAGTTTCTCCAAAAGTAGGTTTCATAAATTGGGGGAGTGCTGACAAAATTTTTGCAAAGTGATTTCTGCACCAGAGAAAAAATCTCTAGCTATCAAGAAGTTAAACATCACTTAATTGCATTAGTGAAAAGCTTTTACATCAGCAAGCTGAGTAACTTCAGTAGTTTTTTTCTAAGTGACTTCTATATATCTGCATAATGCTTAGTTGGCATAATACCAACTTTATAAAAGCTGTACTTACACAAATTTACGGAAATCAAATGATGAATTCGAGCAACTTTTTTTCGATGTCAGCAATATTTTTGTGGCTACGCACTTTATTAATTTGCTCAATAGTACGGTATTCACTTTGCTGCATTTTACATCTCTAATTAACTCCCTAGTTTAATAAGCTCGATTGTCATTGTTGCCTCTGCACATCTCTATACTGTCAGTAGACAAAAAAAACGGCAATAAAAATGGGGTTATTTTACGAAAAGATTAAATTCAAGTTTCAGTAGTGTCTAAGTGAAAATTACGTCAGTATTTGATTCTGTAAGGATTTATCAGTACTGACATCAGAATATGTCACAGTCACTACATATAATTCTCTTGGCGGAAAGTTTACAATCAGGGCAATTTTTTTAGTGGCGATCGCTTTGATACAGCAAAAAAACAGTTTGGTTGAGGAAGGAAACCCAATTTACATCTCAGCACTACGGAACTTCTTCATCTTGTTCAACGGCTTCTACTCTGTCTTGTAATGGTTTGACAACTTTCGCGATCGCTTCTTGAATAAAAGCTTTAATAAACTCGTCTCGGCGGTTCATTTGAAACTGGCGCTGTACTACCTCGGTCATTCCGCCGTCGCCCCAATCTTGATCATGGCGAAAATACTCAATAAAACTTTTCCCCGCAATTCTGGTTAAATATGCAGCTGTCACCCCTTGAATGGCTCTACCAATAACGAATGTGGCGACATTCAGTTGCAAAGCTGTAGACACTAATTGAATCGCGCCCTTGACTATCCCTAAACTAGCAATGGTTTTTGCTAAAGATAAAGCTAACTCTCTTCCCCGTTCCATGTTCAATTCACAGCCGTAGACTCTGCCAATTTCCACAACCATTTGGGCATTTACAGCGGCGGTCGCCAATAAATCTACTACTGGTAAGGGTGTCACGGAGACGACACCAGCGCCAATCCACTGAAATCGCTCAACAATTTTATCGGCTTGACGGCGGCGCTGGGCATCAATGAGTTTACGTGCTTCTTCTCCTAAGCGTAAAGATTGCAGCAAAATGTTATCTGCGATTAAATCTTCACCCTCCGCCCGCAACACAGCCGCCATCCGCCGTAACAAGGGGACAATATCTGGTTCTGGTTCGTAGAGTTCACCAGTTTCTAGTTGAGCCGATTGAGGATTAGCGGAAATCGCTACAACATCGTTAGTTGCAATAAAGCCCCGGACTCGTTCTCGCAACCGAGCTAAAATGACTTCTTTATTTTCATCGGTATAGAGGTCAGTTTTATTGAGAATTAACAGCGATCGCTTGCCAATTTCTGCCAAACCCCGCAATGGTTCATATTCTGAACGTCGCAGGTCATTATCTACTACAAATAACAACAAATCTGCGGCTGTGGCTAATTCTCTCGCTAACTGTTCCCGTTCAGTTCCAGCGACTCCTGCTTCTAAAATTCCGGGTGTGTCGGTAATTAAAATTTTGCGCTCCAATCCCTTTAACCGCAGACAATAAGTTTCGCCTACTGTGGTTGTTCCCATTGGCGCATTTACTTGCCCCACCATCCGCCCCATAATGGCATTGACAAGAGAAGTTTTACCTGCACTCCCTGTGCCGAATACCACGACTTGAATTTCACCCCGTGCTAAATTAGCTTCAATTTCCCGCGATCGACTTAATAAAGCTTGTCGTGTGACTTCGTCTTGAATTTGCGATACTTGTTGGCGCACAGCTTGGATTGTGGAAGAAGCTGCATCAGATTTAGCTGCGGGGATTTGGGCTGGTGTAACGCGCTTACGTCCTTGGCGGGAACGTTTTTCTCCTGTCTGAAGCACCAACACGTAATAAACAAAAGCCGCAACTAAGCCGCCAATTAAGACAACCAACAGCAACAGCAGCAAATTGCCCAGCAACGGCGAATAAGACAATTGCCAATAAAGGCGCGATAGGGAATCTATCAGCCACAGGCTCATGGCCAAAATGACGATGAGACCAACAATTAGCGTTACTATGCGCGATAAAGGCATGGGTAGCGGTGGTTAGTATTCAATAAGCAGATGCTTTTTATCTTAATGGTAGGACTAATGCACAGATGATGTGGGGTGTAATCAAAATTCATGGATATGACGCATCACCTCAGCCACTGACCAAGCTTGGGCGATCGCACCTCTAGGTGTGTGTGGTGGGTCGCCATCAAAAATTTCGGAAATGGAGCCAAGACAGGCATTTGCGAGAAAATGGTCTAGGAGAGGTTGCCAACTAAAAGGTAGTGGTTCTTTGGGGTAAAAACGCTGCCAAGAGCGAGTAAATGGCCCAATTAACCAACTCCAAACTGTACCTTGGTGATAGGCGCGATCGCGGTCGTGGGGCATACCTATATATTTACCAACGTATTCGGGATCAATGAGATCAAGACTGCGAAGTCCATAAGGAGTCAGCAAGCGATAGGTGGCTAAGTCAAGTACCTGATGACCTTGCTGTTGAGAAAATCCACAATGGTAGAGAGATAATGCGAGAACCGCATTCGGACGAATTTGGGAATTGCGGCGATCGTCTGGCTCAATGGTGTCGTACAAATAACCCAACATGGGGTTCCAGAATTTTTGCAGAGAAACTTTTACCTGTTGTGCTTGCTGCTCATAACGCTGCGCCTGTTTTGCTAGACGGGCTGCATCATCTACTGGCATTTGACTTAAGCGTTTTGCCCATTGACTCATCCAACACAAAGCAGAATACCACAAGGCATTAATTTCTACTGGCTTACCATGACGGGGTGTTACAGGCTGACCGTTAACTACTGCATCCATCCAAGTTAAGGCGACACCGCGAGCATACCAGCCTACTAACCCATCAGTAGCATCAACCTGGATGTTATAACGTGTGCCACCTACAAAGGCTTTGTGGATTTGCTGCACTACAGGAAATTGCTCTGTTAAAAACTCCCAGTCTTGAGTGGCTTCTAAGTAAAGTCCTAATGTTTCAATCCACCATAGGGCTGCATCAATACTGTTGTAATATGGCTCACTGTCAACATCAGGAAAATTATTCGGAATTAAACCGTGGCGACAGTAACGCCCAAAAGTTTGTAATAGCCCTTTGGCTAATTCGTAGCGCTGCGTTACTAATGCTAGACCTGGTAAGGCAATTAAAGCATCACGTCCTCTGTCATTAAACCAGTGATAACCAGCAATGAGTGTCGGGCCAGCAATGTCAGCCCGATAAACAATAAACTGATCGCTGGCTTTGAGTAGGTGCTGCCAAATGAGAGATTGGGAAGATACAGGGAGGATAAGATTTTCCTTTTCTTTCTGCTCTCCTGCTTTCTTGCTTTTTAATAACCCCCAGTCTCTATTTGCGGTTTTACTGCATCCAAAAATCTGGCAGAGCCTTTCTTGCTCTGCTTCTACCGCTTCTGCAAAGCTTTCTGGTACTAACAGGCTTTGTTGTGGATCAGGAAAACCTAACCGTGCTTCTAAAGTTACAGCATCTCCTGGCTGGAGAGTGACTGTTAAATAGCCAGGGCTATAAAGGTCTTCATAATCACTTAATCCCCGACGTGTCTCTTCGGGGAGGATGTAATTCCAATACCAAAATGCGTCTGCTTGATATTTGCCCTGTGTCCAACGTAAATACCAAGGTTTACCAAAGTTTCCAGAGGCGATCGCTTGCAAGCAAACTTGTTGTTGTCCTAGTAATTGGGAAAATTGTAAGCCTGCGGCCTTTTGCTGATGATGAAAGTCGCGATCGCAAATCAGTAGTCGCAGTTTAAGAATAGCTGTCTCTACACCATCATAACGATAGTGAATTAAAATCCGATGACTCAGATGCAACGGCGTGACTCTATTTTCTCTACTCCCTTCCCACCCATAAGGCATTAGCAGTTGCCTACTTAACTGCCAGTTATCTTCACCCCATATCCATTTGGGAACTGGGTTTATGTCGAAAGATCGCAGAAGTTCATAACCTGTAGGCTTAATTTCACCACTACCCCAGATATTTGTACCTAACGCCACAACTCCTTTTGATACTTCTAAGCTTGCTTCTAAATGCGATAACAGCAGAGTACGCCCAGACGGTGGACTTGTCGCAGCAAACAACCAACCGTGATAAGTGCGGGTACGGACATCAGAAACTGTACCACTGGCAAAACTGCCTAAGCCATTGGTGAGCAACCATTCTCTTGGATCTAAATTGGCCATTTGCTACTCAGAATCGTTATGACTATGATATAGTCGTAACAGATCGTAATTGAACTGTGAGTCAGCCCAATAGGGGGACTGTGTTCCTCGAAGGGGTTCTCGACAAGTACCCGAAAGGGTGAGACAGCGTGGATGGGTAAGTTTTATCTGACCCGAATTCTAACGCTACTAAAACTGATATAAGTTGAAGGAGAATTAGGTTAATGTCCCTCACTTACGGAACAGAAGGAAGCCTCCGCGTTGGTCAACAAGCTCCCGATTTTACAGCAACCGCTGTAGTAGATCAGGAATTCAAGACAGTTAAACTTTCCGAATATCGCGGTAAGTATGTTGTCTTATTTTTCTACCCCCTAGACTTTACCTTTGTTTGTCCTACTGAGATCACAGCATTTAGCGATCGCTACGAAGAATTCAAAAAACTTAACACTGAAGTTCTCGGTGTTTCCGTTGATAGTGAGTTCTCGCACCTCGCTTGGATTCAAACCGATCGCAAATCTGGTGGCGTAGGCGACCTCAATTATCCCCTAGTTTCCGACATCAAGAAAGAAATTAGCGCAGATTACAACGTTCTTGACCCAGCAGCCGGCGTTGCCTTGCGTGGTCTGTTCTTGATTGACAAAGATGGTATCATCCAACACGCTACCATTAACAACCTAGCTTTTGGTCGTAGCGTTGATGAAACCCTGCGGACATTACAAGCGATTCAGCACGTTCAATCACATCCAGACGAAGTTTGCCCCGCAGGTTGGCAACCAGGTGATCAGACAATGAATCCTGATCCTGTGAAGTCTAAAGTTTACTTCGCTTCCGTCTAGAATTTTCTCGCTTTTAATTCCAATAATATTTTTTGGCATTAAAGGCAAAATTCATCCGCACCACAGATGAACCACAGATCAACACAGATTAAAATCAGTGTTAATTTGAGTGTTAATCTGTGGTTTTGTTTTATGGCAGGAGGCAGAAGGCAGGAGGTAAAATTTTTAATATTTAATTCAAGAATAACAATATGCTAACTTCAACTGATTTTACTGGCTTATTTAATGAGCGATTTTTCCGTAACTTTTTGCCAATACCCGCAACTAGTTACTTTCGCCAAGAAATAGGCACACCCGATTTCCAATTACCCGATATCACTAATAGTACTGTAGTTAAATTGTCAGATTATCGAGGCAAGCAACCAGTATTACTTGCCTTTACAAGAATTTTTACTGACAAGCAATACTGCCCGTTTTGCTATCCGCATATTAAAGCTTTGAATGAAAATTATGAGGAATTTACAAAACGCGGTATAGAAGTTTTGATGATTACTAGTACCGACGAAAGGCAAAGTCAAATAGTTGTACAAGATTTAGGCTTGAAAATGCCCTTATTGAGTGACCCTAGTTGCCAAGTTTTTCGGAGATATAGAGTAGGGCAAGCATTGGGAGCGCCTTTACCAGCACAGTTTGTCTTAGATAAAGATGGCAAATTACTATATACACATTTGTTTTCTTTTTTAGATCACAATGCTAGTGTGGAAACATTATTAGCACAATTTAATGCCGCCAAACTTGATGAATAATATTGCCATTGGCTGTGATTAATTGAACTTGTAAAGGCATTTGTCCGGCGGCGTGGGTTGAACAACTTAAACAGGGGTCGAAAGCGCGGATTCCGGCTTCCACACGATTTAACATTCCTTCAGGAATTTCTGTGCCTTGGATAAAATGCCGGGCAATTTGAGCAACTGTGCGATTCATTGCTAAGTTATTTTGACCAGTAGCAATGATGAAATTGACTTTTTGCAATAAACCATTTTCATCAACACGATAATGATGGAATAAAGTGCCGCGCGGTGCTTCACTGACACCGACTCCTTCGAGTTGGTTAATGCCAGCTTCGGCACGGAGTCTTGTTGATAGGATATCTGGGTCATCAAGTAAGATTTCAATATGCTCAATACAGGCGACAATTTCGATTAGGCGGGCATAGTGATAAAAGAAAGATGATTTGACTGTGCCTTGACCGCGATCGCGGAATTCTTGTAATTCTTGATCGGCTAAAGGTGTGCCAATGCGGTTACAAATATTTAACCGTGCTAGTGGCCCGACTCGATACATCCCACTATCTATCCGGCAATGGTCATTTTGGTTAGGATAACCCAAGGGGCGATAGTAGGGAGATTTTAAATAAGAGTCTGGTTGAACCGCTTCCCCGATAAATTCTTGATAGCGTGTGGGGTCGAGTTTATCGGCAATGATATTACCTCCACTATCAACAAAGCGGATATTTCCGTCGTAAGTTTCCCACAAACCTTTGGCAGTAACTAACCCCATAAATAAACTAGGGAAATTACCAAAGGTTTGGACTTCTGCGGCATAATCATCAAGCAAGTTTTTAAATTGCGCTAAAGCATCCAAAATTGTGGTGCGTGCTTCGGGAATCCGATTTTGGATGTGGCTGCGTTTTTCTGGAGTTAATGGTTCTCGCACTCCACCAGGAACAGCCCAAGCGGGGTGAATCTTTTGCCCTCCCAATAACTCGATAATTTCTTGCCCAAACTGGCGTAAGCGAATTCCACCACGGGCAAATTCTGGTTCTGCGGCAATTAAACCAAAGACATTACGTGTTTGGGGGTCGCTATCCATTCCCAGTAAAAAATCGGGGGCGCTGAGATGAAAGAAACTCAGTGCATGGGATTGGAGAATTTGCCCTAAATTCATCAACCGTCGCAGTTTAACAGCTGTTGGTGGAATAGTAACAGCTAAAATGCGATCGCCTGCTTTCGCAGAAGCTAACAAATGGCTTACCGGACAAATACCACAAACTCTAGCAGTAATTCCCGGCATTTCCCACAGCGGCCGACCTTCGCAAAACTTTTCAAACCCGCGAAATTCGGTGACATGAAAGTGAGCATCACTCACTTGACCAGCATCATCTAAAAAAATACTAATCTTGGCATGTCCTTCAATGCGGGTAACGGGATCGATAATTATTTTTGTCATTTGTTAATGGTCAAAAGGCAGGAGGCAGGAGGCAGACGGATAAGAGATAAAACTTCAGACTTCACACTTCATACTTTAGACTTTCTGAGTAATCTTCAAAAGCTGTTCTATCGATTGTTTCGGCTGTTTGATGTGCCATTTCTGATTGCATTTCGTTTACTGCATCCCAAGCGGCGGCGCATTCTTCTGAATGAATACCTTTTTCTATGCAAGTAGCACGGGCTTTTTTAATTTCATCTTGTAGCTGTTGCTCTAAAAGAATTGACCGGGGTTGTTCTATAAAGTCACTTAAAGCCAAAATATCGGTGAGGGAAATGATTCCGACTAGTTCACCTTGGATAATTGGCGCTCTGTGCAAATGATGTTGGGCAAATAACCGCGCGACGTATTCTAAACCCAAGTCGGGGTTAATGGCGATGCAAGGTTTTGTCATCACCTCATAAACCCTTATTTTATGAGGGTCTTTACCATAAGCAATAACTTTATAAACAATATCGCTCTCGCTAATAATGCCGTAAGCATCTTGTTCGTGGCGACGGTCAACAATTAATGCTCGCCAATCTCTCGCCCGCATTAGAGTCACGGCTTCCGCAACTGTGGCGGAACTACGAATGGTGGCGACATCTTTTGTCATAATGTCTGCGGCTTTTAACATAATGAATCTCCTAATATTTAAAAGTGCTGAGTGAATCAATTTTGGATTTTAAATTTTGGATTTTGGATTAGGACAATTTTTCAATCTAAAATCTAAAATTACTCTGCCTTCTGTTCAACCAAATTTGATGAATTCGCGTCCTGCGAGTTTGGGTTTTTCACCTTGTAACAGCGGCTCTAATGCGGCACGGATGCGAGTTGCTGAGGGTGGACAACCGGGTAAATAAATATCAACGGGGACGACATAATGTACAGGTGTGACTTTATCTAGTAATGGGGGGACAATGCCTGGTTCATAGGGTATTTGAGGGTGAAGATCAACTAATTCGACATAACATCGCTGAAGTACTGGTTCGGCGCTACCTAAAGGATTGCGTAAGGCGGTGACGTTCCCAGTCACAGCACAATCACCAAAAGAAATTAAGAGTTTGGAACGTTCTCGAACAGTGCGGATTGTGGTGAGGTGTTCTTCGTTTGCGATCGCACCTTCAACTAACACTACATCGACATCGTGGGGATATTCTTTAATATCCGCGAAGGGACTGTAAACAAAATCTACTTGTCCGGCTAAATCAATCAGCCATTCGTCTAAGTCGAGAAATGACATGTGACAGCCAGAACAGCCGCCTAACCATACTGTTGCTAGTCGCAAGCGAGGCATAATTTTTTTAAACGCAAAGGTACGCTGAGTTGGAGGTATGTTGTCAGGTTAAAGATTTGGCAATGAGGACTTTATGCCACTCTTGTACAACAGATTGAGGAACTGAGATGTGAATAAATTTTTGTTTGGGTAAAGGTATAGCTAGTTGTAGGGGTTCGTTGGGTAATTGGGACAAGATATCTTTAAAGTTGTATTGACCGATAGTTGGTGCTGGGGCTTCATCTAAGAAAACGTCAGCAGCAGTCAAAACTTTGCCGTCAGCTGTGGTAATTTTTAGCGGTTGGGGATGAATTAATTCGGCTGAGTTAGGGAAACCGACGAGCCGCAGATTTAAACTGATCTCTTGATTAGGGTAAGTTTGTTTAAACAGAACCGCTTGCCAAACGTGTCCTGATTGATCATCTAATTTTGTTTGTGAGCGATAAAGTATTTCGCCTGGTGCTGCTTCTAAACGTGTGACAGCAGCGATCGCTATTTGTGATGTGGGGTTTTCTAAAGCCAGGAATATACATATTGTCAAAATACTTCCCAATAGCAACCACCAAAATGTTTGTCGAAGGCGACGGAGTTTCATATTTACCTCCTGGCGTGGCTAAAGATTCCATTGCTGTTTTTTCCTTGCGGTAACTAAAAAATCAAGTTTGTCCCGATCATGTTTCATTTCCCCAACGCTAGAAGCTTGGTAGAAAATCGCACCTGTGGGGCAAGCGTTGACACATTTACCGCAGGAGGTACAAGTTTGCGATGTTCCCCACGGCTGACTCAAGTCAGTAATAACGTGGGAGTTTGTACCCCTACTTGCCATATCCCAAGTGTGAGCGCCTTCGATTTCATCACAAACGCGGACACAACGAGTACACAGCACACATCGGTTATGGTCAATACCGAAGCGATCGTGGGAAACATCTACTTTACGATTGGGGAAGTGATACTCTAAACGTACATGATCCATCCCCATTTCAATCGCTAAGTCTTGTAATTCACAATTACCATTGGCGACACAAACTGAGCAAATGTGATTACCTTCTGCAAACAGCATTTCGACAATTGTGCGGCGGTATTTTTGTAGGCGATCGTTATGTGTGTAAACCTCCATTCCTTCGTTAATTTTTGTCACGCAAGCAGGTTGTAATTTATTACTTCCAGCAATCTCTACTAAACACAGCCGACAAGCACCCACATCCCCCACGCCTTCTAAATGGCACAATGTCGGAATATGAATTCCTGCTGCTTGCGCCGCTTCTAGGACAGTTTCTTCTTCATGGGCGCTAATAAGTTGGTTATTGATTGTTAACGTTTTGACTGCCATAAGAATAGGGGATAGGTGACAGAGGACAGGTGACAGGTGACAGGGGACAGGGGATAGGTGACAGGGGACAGGGGATAGGTGTAATTTTGTCGGATTACTTAATGCGTTATTTGAAATTAGTAATGTGTTGCCTCACATCGTTAATGCGTTATTTGAAATTAGTAATGTGTTACCTCACATCGTTAATGCGTTATTTGAAATTAGTAATGTGCCACTTCACATCGTTAATGTGTTATTTGAGATTAGTAATGTGTCGTCGCACATTGTTATTTACACCAGAAAACTTTCAAATCTGTCACCTGTAATATCTAATCTTTAATCAACTCCAAATACTCCTCACGGAAGTAACGCAATGTACTAAATACCGGATTTGGTGCAGACTGGCCTAAACCGCACAAACTGGTGTTTTTCACCATGTCGCAAAGTTCTTCCAGTAGTGCCAAATCATCTGATGTTGCTTTGCCTTGCATCAGTTTGGTTAATAATCCATGTAATTGCACAGTTCCCACGCGACAAGGAATGCACTTACCGCAGGATTCATCCATACAAAATTCCATGAAGAAGCGGGCAACATCGACCATGTTGGTAGTTTGATCCATGACAATCATGCCGCCAGAACCCATCATGGAACCGAGGTTTGTCAAGGATTCGTAATCTACAGGTGTATCAAATGCTGAAGCAGGGATACATCCCCCGGAAGGGCCACCTGTTTGTACAGCTTTAGCAGTACCGCCATCAGGAATACCGCCTCCCATTTCTTCGACAATTTGCCGCAAAGAAGTTCCCATTGGCACTTCGATTAAACCTGTGTTGCGGATTTTGCCAGCTAGGGCAAAAACTTTTGTTCCTTTGCTTTTGTCTGTACCGATACTGGCAAACCAATCAGCACCTTTACGAATAATTGGTGCAATATTGGCAAAGGTTTCGACGTTATTAATTAATGTGGGATGACCCCATAAACCAGATTCTGCTGGGTAAGGTGGACGAGGATGAGGGAGGCCGCGTTTGCCTTCGATGCTCGCCATTAAAGCGGTTTCTTCGCCGCACACATAAGCCCCTGCACCAATGCGAATATCGATTTTGAAGTCAAAGGGAGAGTCAAAGATTTGGCTACCTAATAAACCAAGGCGTTGGGCTTGATGAATTGCCGTTTGCAGACGATGAATAGCAATAGGATATTCTGCCCTAACATAAATATAACCTTGGCTGGCTCCGACAGCATAACCTGCGATCGCCATTCCTTCTAATACGCGATGGGGATCGCTTTCTAGGACACTGCGATCCATAAATGCGCCAGGATCACCTTCATCAGCGTTACAGATAACAAATTTGCGATCGCTTTTTGCTTTAGCAACAGTCGCCCATTTAATTCCTGTGGGATAACCTGCGCCTCCCCGTCCACGCAAGCCACTGCGCGTCACTGTCTCTACAACCTTGTTGGAGGTCATCTCACGCAACACATGGTAAAGAGCTTGATAACCCTCAGCTGCAATATAAGATTGAATTTTTTCTGGGTCAATTTTGCCGCTATTTTCTAAAACAATTGGCTTTTGATAACTAAAAAATGGCTGGGATAAATCTATTGCTGAGACAGAGGTTTTACCACCGTCTAACGCTTCAATAATGGCAAATGCGTCCTGAGTGGTAACTTTTTCGTAAAGTTTGCTTCCCGCTGGGGTGTCAACTTGGACTAATGGCCCTTGACAGCATAAGCGCATACAGCCAACACCAGAAACTTGTACGTCTTTTTCTAAACCTTCAGCTTTGATACCAGCGTCGAGTGCTTGTTTAATGCTTTGGGAGTTACCAGATAAACAACCAGCCGCTGTGCAGCAGCGAATCTGCACTGGTTTAGCTTGAGAAAGTTCTTGTTTAGCAATTTCTAATAATTCATTTAGTTCCATTTGCCAGCCATCCTTGGATGCAATCTCCAACTGATTCTGGGGTTTGATTACCTAAAACTGTGCCGTCAAACACCACAGCAGGCGCAATCCCGCAAGCGCCTAAACATCTTGCTGTTAGTAGTGATAATTGACCGTTGGCTGTAGTTTCACCCGCTTGAATATGAGTGATTTTTTCTACATTGGCCAAAATTGCCTGAGCGCCTTTGACATAACAAGCCGTCCCTGTACAAACTACACAACTATGAACACCTTGGGGTGCTAGAGAAAATAAATGGTAAAAAGTAGCTACCCCATAAACTTGACTAGGGGGAAGTTTTAATTTACGGGCAATATAAAGTAATAAATCGGTTTCTAAATAACCATACAGTTCTTGAGCTTTGTGGAGAATTTCAATTAAGGCATCTTGTTGATACTGGTGACGCTTCATAGTTGCGTCTAGCATCTTTAGGCGTTTATCACCACTGGGATGGGGCAGAACTACAGGAGAAGCGGTTGTCATTGTTACTGGAGATTGATGATTTTATTTGGCGATCGCACTCTAAAATTTAAGAGACGCTGGCATTTTCTGCGGTTTTCTCAACAGTTTTTTCTGGGCTGGTTAAATTGCGAGGATAATGCACGATATAAACTGAATAGTTAGCATGATGCAGCACATAGTTACTCACACTACCCAAGAAAAATTCTGCTAGACCAGAACGCCCCCGATGTCCCATGACAATTAAGTCTGCATTCCATTGAGTAGCCAGTTTACAAATAGTATTGCCAGGGTTGCCCAAAATTTGGCTAAACTCGGCTTTAACATCTGCCAAGTTTGCTTGAGCGCAAAAAGATTGCAACATCCGCACGCCTTCATCTTTAAAGCTATCCCACTGTTTTTGGTATAAATCTAAACTTTGACCACTCAAACCTGGATAGTAGTCAACATTATATAACATGGGAATGTAAGGGCTACCGTCTTCTTCTGGGGATAGAACATGCAGCAATAATAGTTCGGCTGACATGACTTTTGCTAAAGACAATGCTTGCGTAAAAACCTCTTGTCTCATCTCTGACCGATCCAAGGCCACTAAAATCTTTTTCAGCATATCGACCTCTGACTGTAATTGCTCATAACTGATCAATGATTGAAGTTTTTGGGCTGGAGATGCAGAACTGCCGCAATTGATGATTTACGTCTGTTTTTGGCAATTATTCTGTTTAATTAGCTGTGATAATTTGGCAACCCATTGAGTGACATCTATCTTTTTTATAGATGAAGAATTTGAGGAACTTGTGAGGATAGTCATAAATATTTCAGAATTTAAATTTCCAGAGAAAAGCTTTGACGAGTGTTGTTAACTTTAGTGCTTGATTCTTCTGACAACTATTTCTAAAGATTGATAAATGTTGACAATTGTGAATTAAACTTAACATTGGAGCAGTAGATATTTTACTATGCTCTAAAGCGCAAATATAAAATATTATTGTGTTTTTAATTTAATTTTTTAGCCTGATTATTCAATAATATTAATATTAGGAAATGTTTGGATATGAAAATTTTAGTTGTCGAGGATGACGAGCTAAATGCTTATGCACTAACCGCTGTTCTCACCAACCAAAACTATGCAGTTGAAGTTGCCAGTGATGGTGAAACTGCTTGGGATTTAATTCAAACCTATAATTATGATCTAATTTTATTAGATGTAATTTTGCCAAATTTAGATGGCATTAGTTTGTGTCGGCAAATTCGCTCTAGTGGCGGACAAATGCCAATTCTATTATTAACAGGCCGTGATAGCAGTCATGAGAAAGCGATTGGATTAGATGCAGGCGCAGACGATTATGTAGTTAAACCATTTGAACAAGAAGAATTAGTCGCCCGTGTTAGAGCTTTGTTACGTCGCGGTGGTACATCAGCACAACCAGTTTTAGAATGGGGAAATTTGCGCCTTGACCCTAGTAGTTGTGAAGTTAGATATAGAGAATATTTACTATCATTAACTCCCAAAGAATATGCACTTTTGGAGCTATTTTTACGCAACAGCCGCCGAGTATTTAGCTGTGGCATGATTTTAGAACATCTTTGGTCTTACGAAGATACCCCTGGGGAAGAAGCTGTTCGGACTCATATTAAAGGATTACGGCAGAGATTAAAAGCTGTGGGTGCGCCCAGTGATTTAATTGAAACTGTGTATGGAATTGGCTATCGCCTCAAACCGCAAGAAGAAGAGAAAGTCGCGGCAAAATCATCTAATTCCCAATCTCAAAACTTCAAACCCCAAGAAGAACCATCATCTCAGCAGCAAACACTCCAAGCGATCGCCGGAGTTTGGCAAAGATTTCAGGGACGAGTTGATGAACAAATCAAAGTGCTAGAACAAGCAGTTGTCAATCCCGAATTGCTCAACCAAGCACAGAAAGAAGCCCATACCTTAGCCGGCTCGTTGGGGACTTTTGGCTTTCCTACAGGCTCAAAATTGGCGCGAAAAATTGAGCAATTACTCAAATCTGGTCAAGAGTTAACACCAGAAGACACCGCCAAGGTGCAAGCTTGGGTAAAATTATTGCGTCAAGAAATTCAAACTCAAGATGACGCAGCAGGCTCATCATCTGGTAACAGTAGATTACCTTTAGTTTTGGTAATTGATCGAGACCATACCGTAGGGGAACAACTCGCACAAACCAAATCTGACCCAGAATTTCAAGTTAGCATTGCCACCAATCTTGATTCAGCGAGAACGCTGCTTTACCGAGAGCATCCCAGTGTAGTATTACTTGACCCTAGTTTTTCTCAAAATCAACAAGATAGTTGGAGTTTTTTAGCCGAACTGGCGCAGCGGAAACCGCCTGTGCCAGTGTTAGTTTTTACCGAGCAAACAGATTTAGGCAATCGTTTACAACTGGCGCGTCAAGGGGGACATACATTTTTACAAAAGCCAATGACAGCCGAAAAAATGGCAGAGGCGATCGCTCAATTACTCCAACAATCACCCCCAGGCGAAGCGAAAATCCTCGCTGTAGATGATGATCCGCAGATTCTCGCTTTGTTACAAACTTTACTCACGCCTTGGGGATTACAAATAATTTCCTTAGATGATCCGCGCCATTTTTGGGAAACCTTGGAAGCTGTCAAGCCAGATATGTTGATTCTGGATGTAGAAATGCCCGACACTAATGGCATTGAACTTTGCCAAGTTGTGAGAAATGACCCGAATTGGAGTGAGTTACCAATTTTATTTCTCACAGTCCACACCGATGCCGACATTGTAAATCAGGTGTATAGCGTTGGTGCGGATGATTTTGTCAGCAAACCAATTGTGGGGCCAGAATTAGTCACTCGGATTGTGAATCGCCTAGAACGGATAAAATTGCTCAGGCGGATGGTGCAAACTCAGCAACAGCCAGTAACAGATAAAGTTACTCTCTCATCTGCTACTTCTGCTGTTTCTGTTGATTGGCGTACTATCTTTGAAAGTGAACCAGAATGGGTTATGGTAGTTGCCACTGATGGCACAGTATTAGAAATAAATCCCGCCGGAGTGGCAATTATCGCCGCTAAAAGCAAAGCTCAAGTAATTGGCAAATCAGTTTATGCTTTGATTGCGCCAGAATATCACCAAGCATTTCGCCAGCTCCATGAAAGTGTTTGTCAAGGTAATCAAGGCACTTTACAGTTTGAGAGCATCACCTATCAAGGTAATCGTCGCTGGATGGAAATTCATGCTGTCCCGCTGCAAAATAAAATTGATGGCAAATTTGTGCAATTGGCATTTTCCCGCGATATCACCCACTACAAACAAGTAGAAACAGAAATTCACCGGATTAATCGCACACTCCAGACATCAAGTAGTTGTAATCAAATTATTGTTCGTACTCAAGATGAACAAGATTTACTTCAGAAAACTTGCCAAATCATTGTGGAAGTTGGCGGTTATCGGCTGGCGTGGGTTGGTTTTGCTGAAGATGATGCGGAAAAAAATATTCGCCCAGTTGCTCAAGCTGGCTATGATAATGGCTATTTACAAACCCTCAACCTGACTTGGGCGGATACGGTACGAGGTCAAGGGCCGACAGGTACAGCGATTCGTACAGCTAAAATCTGCATTATTCAGAACATTTTCACTGACCCCAAATATGAGGTTTGGCGGTGTCAAGCACAAGAACGGGGATATGCGGCGGCGATCGCTTTACCCTTAAAGATAGAAGAACGAGCTTTTGGGGTGTTGAATATTTATGCTGCTGAAGCAAACGCCTTTGATGATGATGAAGTACAACTATTAAAAAAACTGGCAGAAGATTTAACTTATGGTATTGTCGCATTACGCAATCAACGCGATCGCACTATAGCCCAAGCCGCATTACAACAAAGTCAAGCCGCCTTACAAAAAGCAAATAATGAATTAGAATTACGAGTTGCCGAACGCACCGCCGAATTAATCACCGTCAACCACCAATTACAATCAGAACTAGATGAACGCCAACGCATAGAAAAAGAACTGCGTGTTTCCCAAGAGAAATTGTCCCGAATTTTAGATATTGCTGATGATGCGATTATTTCTATCGACAGCAGCCAATGTATTACCTTATTTAATCAAGGAGCCGAGAAAATCTTTGGTTATTCGGCTCAGGAAGTCATGGGGCAGAAGTTAGATATACTTTTACCACGGCGATTTACCCAAGCTCATCGTCAACATGTTTCTGACTTCGGTCAATCGGCAAATTTAGCGCGGAGAATGGGAGAACGCAGGGAATTATTTGGTCAACGCAAAGATGAAAGTGAATTTCCGGCTGAGGCTTCTATTTCTAAATTAAATATGGGTGAGAAAGTTTACTATACAGTCATTTTGCGTGATGTGACAGAACGCAAACAAATTGAGCGCATGAAAGATGAATTTGTGTCTGTTGTGAGTCACGAACTCCGCACACCTCTAACATCAATTCATGGCTCTTTGGGAATGCTGACCAGTGGTTTATTAAAAGCAGATTCCGACCAAGGAAAACGGTTATTACAAATTGCCACAGATAGCACCGATCGCTTAGTCCGGTTAATTAATGATATTTTAGATATCGAACGCATTGAATCAGGCAAAGTCAAGATGGCGCGGGAAATCTGCAACCTTGCCGATTTAATTCAGTCAGCCGTGAATGTGATTCAACCTTTGGCAAATAAACAAGGCATCACATTAGCTATTTCTAGCTTATCTATCATGTTATGGGCTGACCCTGACAGAATTGTGCAAACTTTAACTAACTTGCTGAGTAATGCCATTAAGTTTTCGCTGAAAGGCGAGACAGTATGGTTAGAAATTCGGCAACAAGAACATGATGTTTTACTCACAGTTAAAGATACTGGACGTGGTATCCCAGCAGATAAATTAGAAAGCATCTTTGAGCGTTTTCAACAAGTTGATTCATCCGATTCACGCAACCATGATGGCACAGGTTTAGGTTTAGCAATTTGCAAAAGTATTGTGCAACAGCACGGCGGACGTATCTGGGCAGAAAGTACTGTAGGCGAAGGTAGTAAATTTCACTTTACTTTGCCCATCTATCAAGCTCCCCAAACTGTTGAATCAGCACCGCCGACTCCCCATTATCCATTACCTACACCCTATTCTCCTTTAGTTTTAATTTGTGATGATGACCAAGCAATCAGCACCGAACTACAAAAACTTTTGCAAAAAGGTGGATATCGAGTAGTAGCAGTTGCTACAGGAGAACAAGCGATCGCCACCGCATCGGCTCAACAGCCAGATGTGATTTTACTCGATTTGCTCATGCCAGAAATGAACGGCTGGCAAACAATGTCTATTTTAAAAGAACGTGCCGATACTAAACACATTCCTATTGTGATTTGTAGTGTTTATCAGTCAGATACTAATAACAAACCAATTACAGATTTTGCTGATTGGGTAAGTAAACCAGTACAAGAAAGTTATCTTTTACAATCGCTCAAACAAGTTGTTGCCAAACCTCCTAAACGCGCCCGAATTTTAATTGTGGAAGATGACAACGATTTAGCACAATTACTAATTACTTTATTTGAGCGCCATGATATCGAAACCTGCTTGGCTCAAACTGGAAGAGAAGCCATTCACCTCAGCCAAGAACTGAATCCTGACTTATTAATTCTTGACTTGATTTTGCCAGAAAGCGATGGCTTTGTGGTAGTTGATTGGTTACGACAGCACAATCATTTATATGCTATGCCAGTGGTGGTTTACTCTGCTAAAGATTTAGATGAGTCTGAACGCCAGCGACTCAAATTAGGATATACAGAATTTTTAACTAAAGGACGTGTCACAACCCAAGAATTTGAACAAAAAGTGATGGAATTACTTCAGCGAATAACTCATCATTCAGTGCAGAGTGATGAGTAAAAGAGAATTAGATGCGATGTGCCACTTAGTTTTCAACCCCTCTCCAAACCTCTCCCCGAAGCGGCTACGGTGTACACACAAGTCTGAGAAAGACCCAACAGCGTTTCGATCCCCCCTAACCCCCCTTTTCAAGGGGGGAACCGGAGTTAAAGTCCCCCTTTTTAAGGGGGATTTAGGGGGATCAGATTACTTGTGTGTACACGGCAGCCCCGTAGCGGAGAGAGGCTTTAATTCTTGCTCCCCTTCCCTACAAGGGAAGGGGTTGGGGGTTAGGTTTAAGAGAAATTGGCAGACGGCGTTACTTAATAACGAATTATATATTGGTATTAATCATGACCGTAAAACGAATTCTCGTAGTCGATAACGAACAGTACATTCAAGAAGTTGCCAAAATTTGTTTAGAAACCGTTGCAGGTTGGGAAGTAGTCACGGCGGGTTCCGGTAAAGAAGGCATTAAGCAAGCCGAAACTTACCAACCAGATGCGATTTTATTAGATGTAATGATGCCAGAAATGGATGGGATAACTACCTTTGAGAAACTCCAAGCAAACGCCACAACCAAAAAAATCCCTGTAATATTATTAACTGCTAAAGTTCAGGCCAGCGATCGCCGTCGTTATGCTCAAATGGGGATAGTCACAGCGATCGCTAAACCCTTCAACCCTTTAGAATTAGCTCATGAAGTTGCTACTGCTCTCGGTTGGAAGTTGGGAAGTTAAAAGTATAAAACAAAATATTAGACAAATTATTTTAGCAAAGGATTTGTGCCATTACCGTTAGTTGATGAATTTTCAATCACAGCTTGCGTAGGTTGATTGGCAAGAACAGCCACAACTGGAGTAACTTTAGAACTAGATTGTCTACTGCGTTTTCGATTAGAACCGCCAGCCTTAGAATATTCGATACTATTTCTGCCGTAGATAGTTGCAACTCCACTTAGCATTCTTTCAGACATTTCCGAGAGGGCTTTGTCCATTTGAGTTAATGTTTTACGCGATTCTTCCAAATTGGACACCAGCGTATTATGAGATTCTAGGATAGCACGGGTATTATTGATGAGATTGTTGTAAACTTCAATTGTTAATCCATGTCCTAAATCTAAATTTTCACTAATAGATTTCAGCAAAGCAAGACGAAGTTGGGCTTTTTCAACAGCAGCAGAACGACGAGTTTTTAAAGCCATGAGGCATCCTTTTTGAATAATCTTTTTTCAAAATAGTTGAGTAACCTTTTTGCTGAGATGAGTAGGTTTGTGTATTTATTTATTTAAAAGTTTTATGACTTGGTGATAAAACCTGTATTTTTACTCATTTTTGATGCCGATTTATAATTTTGGCATAAGTATAATCAGCAAAAGTCATCGCAGAAATAACAAATGGGTACGCCGAAATAACAATTGTGTATGCAAAATCTATAATTGCGTACACAAAAATAACAAATGGGTACGCCGAAATAACAATTGCGTATGCAAAATCTATAATTGCATACGCCGAAATAACAATTGCGTTCGCAAAATCTATAATTGCGTACGCCGAAATAACAATTGTGTATGCAAAAGCTATAAATGAATACGCCGAAATAGCAATTGCGATTAAATCTAGATCATCTTAGATTAAGATCCCCCCTAACCCCCCTTAAAAAGGGGGGAATAAGAATCAAAGTCCCCTTTTTTAAGGGGATAACTGACTACAAAAAAGGTGAGCTAACTCTATGGGGGAATAAGAATCAAAGTCCCCCTTTTGAAGGGGGATTTAGGGGGATCAGATAACTTGTGTGTACACGGTAGCCTAAAAAAGGGGGGTTGGAGGATCTTAAAATACTAAAACCTTAACCAAACCGTATCAGGAAAAGCCGATTCTGTTGTGTAGCATAAGACTATGCGCCAATAGCATCAGCCTACACCATGCCAACTATCACTATTCGAGAAGAATCGCCAACAGAAGGTGGATTTAATGCCATTCTTAGTTTTGATGGACGAGGAGATTATCTAGTAAAAATTACCGACCCCTTTACACCCAAGGTAGAAAAACAACTAGAGTGGTATTTTGAAGACTGGTTGATGTTTCCCCTGCTGGATACGGTGAAGGCAGAAGCAGCCGCAGCTAGTGTTAAAACTTATGGCGAAGAATTATTTAAGCAAGTTTTTCGGGTAGATTTCAATGCGTACAGCCAATATCAACGGCTACGGGGTAATTTAAGTCAATTACAAATTGAAATTGTTGGGAAAACACCAGAATTTCAAGCGCTGCATTGGGAAGCCCTGCGAGATCCAGATTTACCCCGTCCCCTAGCGGTAGATTGTGTGATGGTGCGGAAGAGTAACCAAGCAGCACCCATCTATGCAGATGTGCAAACTTCCCCCACAATCAATTTATTGGTAGTGGTGGCGCGTCCAGATGAAGAAAAGGACGTAGGTTATCGGACAATTTCTCGCCCGTTGCTGGAGTTGATTGAAAATAGTCACTTGCGGGTGAATGTAGAATTGCTGCGTCCGGGGACTTACCAAGCTTTATCGCAGCATTTGGCAGTGAAAGGTGAAGGATTTTACCATGTCATCCATTTAGATTGTCATGGGGCGCTGATGACTTATGAACAGACACAAAAACCTAGCAAACCCGGACGCTATTTATATCAAGGGCGCTACGGACGGAATGATTTGCAGAAATTTGACGGCGTAAAGGCATTTTTAGCTTTTGAAGGCGAGACTCAGGGAAAAGTTGATTTAGTCGAGGCGCAGGAGTTAGCAGATTTACTCACAGGGAAGGGGATTCCGGTTTGTATTCTCAATGCTTGTCAGTCAGGAAAGCAGGTGAAGGACGACAACCCCGACGAAGATTTGCGGGAAACCAGCTTAGGAAGTCGGTTAATGACGGCGGGAATGCAGATGGTAGTGGCAATGGGGTATTCTGTCACCGTGTCGGCGGCTAAGTTGATGATGAAACAGCTTTATCGCCATTTATTTAATAACCAACCCATCACTGAAGCGATTCGCTTGAGTCGGCGAGAATTGTTTAATAATAAATCACGCAAAGCTTATATTAAGTCAATTGATTTAGAAGATTGGTTGCTACCTGTGGTGTATTGCAATCGGACAGTGAATTTTAATTTACGCCAGTTTACACCAGAGGAAGAAGAAAAATATTGGGAAACTTTTGGCAGTCAGTATCGCTTTCCCTTGCCAGAATATGGTTTTGTGGGGCGGGATTTAGAGATTCTTAAAATTGAGAAAGCTGTCCTCAGACAGAATATTTTACTGTTGCAGGGAATGGGGGGAACAGGCAAAACTACCCTATTAAATTATCTGCGGGAATGGTGGCAACGCACAAATTTTGTAAAGAATGTCTTTTATTTTGGCTATGACGAAAAGGCGTGGACACTCACACAAATTTTGTTTGAAATTGGTAAGCAGGTATATGGCAAATTTGAACAAGCCCAGTTTCAAGCCATGAGTCAGGCGGCGCAGGTACAAAAATTAGTCGCAAAACTGCGGGCTGAATCTTACGCTTTGATTTTAGATAACTTAGAATCGGTGACAGGGCAACAACTGGCAATTCAAAATACTTTACCAGAGACGGAACGCGAGCAAATCCGTGATTTTTTAGAGCGTTTACAAGGTGGGAATACCAAGATTATTTTAGGTTCTCGTAGTCGGGAAGAGTGGTTGCAAGCTACGACATTTAAACAGAATATTTATGAGTTGCGCGGCTTAGATAGAGAAGCGCGGACGGAATTAGCCGAGAAAATTTTAGAACGGAATGTACCCCAAAATCGCATTGCTGGGATTCGCCAAGATGGGGATTTTCAGAAATTGATGAATTTGTTAGCAGGATATCCCTTAGCAATGCAAGTTGTGTTAGCAAATTTGCAAAAGCAATCACCACAGGAGATTTTGCAGGGGTTGCAAGCTGGCGATGTAGATTTAGATACGGGGAGTGGAGATAAGACCAAAAGTATTTTGCAGTGTGTAGAATATTCTCACAGTAATTTATCGCCAGAAGCGCAAAAAATGCTATTGTGTTTGGCTCAGTTTAGCAAGTTTATTGTCATTACTGGTATTCCTGAATATATCAAGCAATTGCAAAACTTTGAGTCATTAAAAGATTATCCTTTTGATAAATTCAGCGATGCAATTCAAGAGGCAATTAACTGGGGTTTGCTTTCACCAATGGATGAAGAATTGGGGTTGTTGACGATTCAACCTGTTTTTCCCTATTTTTTGAAGACTAAGTTAGAAACTCTCGATGAAGCAACTCGTGTAGCTTTACGTGAGGGATTTAAAAACTACTATCAAGGTTTGGCAGATGATTATGAGCAGTTAATGAATTCTAAAGATTCTCAAGACAAACAATTAGGAATATTTCTTTGTAGGCTGGAATATGAAAATCTCTACAATGCGTTGCAGATTTGTTTAGAGAAGCAAGAGAGTATCAGCATATATTTTTGTTTATATAAATACTTTGATGTAATAACAGATTATCAAAGTAATCTAGATTTAGCAGAAGATATTTATCAGTTTGTTGAAAACTATCCACAAGCATTTATACAAAGTAATAATGGTTATGAAATAGTTATTGCTATTGATTTTCTAGCAAATAGTTACTTACAAAACAAGCAGTATAAAAAAGCAAAACAATTATATGATAAACAACTAAATATACTAGAAAATGTTAAAAGTTTAGACTTGAGAAGTAAGAAACTATGTATCGCCAGCACCTACCACAATTTGGGAAGAGTTGCCCAAGAGTTGCGCGAATTTGAACAAGCAAGGTGCAATTATCAACAAGCTTTGGATATTAAAATTGAATATGGTGAGCGCTATGCTTGTGCCAAAACCTACGGACAGTTGGGAAAGCTTGCTCAAGAATTACGCGAATATGAACCAGCAAAGCGCAATTACCAACAGGCTTTGGATATTTTTATCGAATATGGTGAGCGCTATGCTTGTGCCAAAACCTATCACAATTTGGGAACGCTTGCCCAAGATTTGCACGACTATAAACAAGCAAGGTGGAATTATCAACAGGCTTTGCGTATTTTTATCGAATCTGGCGATCACTATGATTGTGCCAGCACCTACCACGAGTTGGGAAGAGTTGCCCAAGATTTGGGTAAATATGAACAAGCAAGATGCAATTATCAACAAGCGTTAGATATTTACATTAAATATAGTGATCACTATGGTTGTGCTGGTATCTACCACCAGTCGGGAATGATTGCCCAAGAATTGCATGAGTATGAACAAGCAAGACGCAATTATCAAAAAGCGTTAGATATTTACATTGAATATGGTTATCGCTATAGTTGTGCCAGCAGCTATTTTCACCTTGCTAAACTTGCAGAAGAATTAGGGGAACTGGAGTCAGCGAAAACAAATTATCTGCAAGATTTACAGATTACGGCTGAGTTTAATGATGAGCATGGTTTAGGAATTTCTCTTGGTAATCTTACCCGTTTCTACCAAGTTACTCAGGATGAGAGTTTATTAGCCGCCGTGTACGAGATTTTTGGCGTGTCGGTGGAGGAGTTGAGGCAGGGTTTTGAGTCAGGTAATGGAGATTCAGATCCCCCCAACCCCTCTTAAAAAGCAGGGCTAAGAATTATTTTTCACCCCCTTTTGAAGGGGGTCGCCGCAGGCGGGGGGATCTCAAGACAGTTCGGTTAACATTTGAGTATTTTGAGATCCCCCCAACCCCCCTTTTTAAGGGGGGCTAATAATGCAACGCTCTTTCACCCCCTTTTGAAGGGGGTCGCCGCAGGCGGGGGGATCTAACGTCATAAACGCTCTTAACTATGACAAACAACCTTAACAGTAGCGATTTCCATTTACCTTACAATCCAAAGCTTATAGAAAGAGCAAAAGAACTCCGTAAAAACATGACTCCAGCAGAAAAAAAGCTGTGGTATGAGTATCTGAGAAATTTTCAATTTCGGGTTTTAAGGCAACGACCAATTGCTCATTTTATAGTGGATTTCTATTGCCCTACCTTACAAGTAGTAATTGAAGTTGATGGAGATAGCCATTTTACAGATGAAGGTCAAGATTATGATATGGAGAGAACAAGCATTTTAGAAGGCTATGGTTTAAAGATTATTAGGTTTACAAATACTCAAGTTTTAAATCAGTTTGATAGTGTGTGTGAACAAATACAGGGTTTGCTCCCTCCTAACTCTCCTTAAAAAGCTACGGTACACACAAGTCTTATAAAGTTGCCTAGTAGCATTTAGATCCCCCCTAACCCCCCTTAAAAAGGGGGGAATAAGAATCAAATTTCCCCTTTTTAAGGGAGATTTAGAAGGATCAGATGAATGTATACACCGCAGTCAAGAAAATTCTTCAAGTCCCCCTTTTTAAGGGGGATTTAGGGGGATCAAATGAATGTATACACCGCAGTCGCAAAATTCTTCAAGTTCCCCTTTTTAAGGGGGATTTAGGGGGATCTAAAATCCTGCAATACAACACCAAAGAGTTTCAAAAATTCTCTTAATTTCCTGGCGGAAGAGTCCCAGAATTCCCCGCAGGTGGTTCGGTGTAGTCGCAAAATATATTGAGTCCGATTTTAAGAATATACAAAACAACAACAGTAGAGATCGCCGGATCAAGAGGTAAGCCATGTGCTGCTGCTACACCCACTAGAGAAACAATCAACCCTGTTAGCAAAGGTGTACTCCCCGGATTTTTAGTGTATTCTTTGAGTTGACCGCGAAAGCCTTCATCACCGCAGAGTTCCTGACGCAATACTTTCAGCGTTGTCTGCCAAAGCGATTTACCCTCTGGCATTATTAGCACGCCATTTTGCTCTACCCACAGTTCATCAAAAGAAGTATCACAATTACCGTTGTGTTTCTCTAAAATATCTAATGCGTGCTTTGCTGGGGCGTAATTGCCTAATAACTCCCGTGCTACATTAATTTCATTACTAGTCAGTTGAGCATCCATCACTTTAACCCTCATCTACAGAACGTTGCTTTTTCCCATCCAGCACCGCACTAACTGTCATATCTCCCATGACATTAATCGCAGTGCGACAACGGTCTAAAAACCAATCAACCGTCACCAACAAAGCAATATACTCCGTCGGCAAGCGCACGGAAGTAAATACCAAAGTCATCGTTACTAACCCAGCATTGGGAATACCAGCCGCCCCCACCGATGCAAAAATTGATGTCAGCACTACAACTAACTGCTGTCCCAAATTTAAATGCTGTCCAATAACTTGAGAAATATATAACGCAGACATCGCCTCATACAAGGCAGTCCCATCATTGTTAAAGTTTGCCCCGACTAGCGCCCCCAAAGATGCCGAAGATTCCCTTAAACCGACTTTGGTTTGCAAAACCTCCCAGGTAATAGGCATTGTCACAGTCGAAGAAGAAGTCGAGAACGCCGTGATAAAAGCATCAGAACCGCCAGCCAAAAACTTCCACGGGTTTACCCAAGAATTAAATTTGACTCTGGTGAGATAGTAGCAAGCTTGCAATATTAAGGCCACCAGCACCGCCACAATAAAAGCTGCCAAAGAGACAAAAGGGGCAAAACCTTTTTCCGCCACGGTTTTAGCTACAATGCCAAACACAGCAAAGGGAACTAAGGCAATTACCCAGTTGAGGATACGAATTACCGCCTCAAACAAAATGCCAATCACATCTTCAATGGGTTGAAATCCAATTTTGTTTTGGGCAATTTGTTCTGATTTTAAGCCCCGTAAAACAATACCAAAACAAAGGGCAACTACAATCAGTTGAATAACATTATTGCTCACCAACGGTGCAAGCACGGCTTCAGGTACAGCGTCTTTAAGTAACCCCCAAGGATCAATATTGGCGTTAGCAATTGTTGTCTGTGGTTTGGGTAAACTTCCCCAAGTACCTGGACGGAGAACATTAGCCACCAACAACCCAATCAAAATCGCTACAGTGGTATTAGTCACCAGTAGTAACGCTAACCGCCGTCCGGCTGTACCGGGGATAGTCGCAGTCATAAAAGTATGCAGCACTGCTACCAAAATCAACGGTGTAGCCAAAGCGCGGAGTGCCTTAAGTACCAGTTCCGCCGGAATTGCTAAATTGTTGATTAAAGCAGCATTGCTAGGGCTAGGATTTCCCGCCCCCAGCGCAATTCCCAAAATTACTGCCAGTACTAGGGCGATAACAATTTGTAACGTCAGAGGAATACGCCGCCACCAAGGACGGGACGAGGTATCGGGCGAATTTTGACTCTCTGTTTGACTCATTGGTAATGCTAAGTAACGGAACTAAGGTAACTATTACAACAACAATTGCGGAAGTGGAATTTACTTAAACAGGATAATCTAATCAATCTAGGGAGTTGGGGGGTAGAGGAGCAGGGGAGCAAGGGTGAGAATAACAAATCACAAATGACCAATGACAAATGACTATTGACTCTTAACAAAATTATGTCTTTCGTACCTTTACACATTCACAGTGATTACAGTTTGCTGGATGGGGCAAGCCAGCTACCAGACTTGATTGATAGTGCCATAGAATTGGGGATAAAAGCGATCGCAGTTACCGATCATGGTGTCATGTATGGTGCTGTGGAATTGCTGAAAATTTGCCGTAGCAAAAATGTTAAGCCAATTATTGGCAATGAAATGTATATTATTAACGGCGATATTGAAAAACAAGAACGTCGTCCTAAATATCATCAAGTTGTTTTAGCAAAAAATAATCAAGGATATAAACATTTAGTTAAATTAACTACACTTTCTCACCTCAAAGGTGTACAAGGTAAAGGTATTTTTTCCCGTCCCTGTATTAATAAAGAATTACTCAAACAATATCATGAAGGTTTAATTGTCACCAGTGCATGTTTAGGTGGCGAAATTCCCCAAGCAATTCTTAGTAATAGACCTGATGCAGCGCGAAAAGTTGCTCAGTGGTATAAAGATGTATTTGGTGATGATTTTTATTTAGAAATTCAAGACCACGGCTCTCAAGAAGACCGGATTGTTAATGTTGAAATTATCAAAATTGCGCGAGAATTAGGCATTAAATTTGTTGCTACTAACGACTCTCATTTTGTTTCTTGTTTTGATGTTGAAGCCCACGATGCTTTGCTGTGTATTCAAACCGGCAAGCTAATTGTGGAAGAAAATCGGATGCGTTATAGCGGCACAGAATATCTCAAATCTGCTGATGAGATGAGAATGCTATTTCGTGACCATTTACCCGATGATGTGATTGAAGAAGCTATAGCCACTACAGAAGAAGTCGCGGATAAAGTCGAGTCTTACCAAATTATGGGTGAGCCTCGCATTCCTAATTATCCTATCCCTTCGGGTCATACTGCTGATACTTACGTCGAAGAAGTTGCATGGAACGGACTTTTAGAAAAATTAAACAGAAAATCTCGCGCTGAAGTTGAACAAGTCTATAAAGAAAGATTGGAATATGAATTAAAAATGCTTCAGCAAATGGGTTTTTCCACATACTTTTTAGTTGTGTGGGACTACATCAAATTTGCTAGAGATAATAATATTCCAGTTGGCCCAGGACGGGGTTCAGCCGCAGGTTCTTTGGTAGCCTATACAATGGGTATTACCAACATTGACCCCGTACATCATGGATTACTATTTGAGCGTTTCTTGAACCCAGAACGGAAATCCATGCCGGATATTGATACAGATTTTTGTATTGAACAACGGGATAAAGTTATTGATTATGTTACTCAAAAATACGGCACAGATAGAGTTGCCCAAATTATTACTTTTAACCGTTTAACATCTAAAGCTGTGTTAAAAGATGTCGCCAGAGTGTTGAATATTCCTTATGGGGAATCAGACAAAATGGCGAAATTAATTCCTGTGGTGCGGGGGAAACCAACAAAACTCAAAGTGATGATTTCTGATGACACCCCTGAACCAGAATTTAAAGAAAAATATGATAATGACCCGACAGTCCGCCGTTGGCTTGACATGGCAATGCGGATTGAAGGAACTAACAAAACCTTTGGTGTTCATGCTGCTGGAGTGGTAATTTCTGCCGATCCTCTTGATGAAATTGTCCCCCTACAAAGAAATAATGACGGTTCAGTTATTACCCAATATTTCATGGAAGATTTGGAATCAATGGGGCTGTTAAAAATGGACTTCTTGGGTTTAAGAAACCTGACGATGATTCAAAAAACCATTGATTTAATTGAAAAAAGTAAAGGTTATCGAGTTGACCCTTACGAAATAACTAGTCAAGAAAGAAAAGCGCAAAAGATTTTAGCTAAGGGTGAACATAAAACTCTCCCTAAAGATGTGCAGAAAACTTATGAACTATTAGAATCTGGAGAATTAGAAGGTATATTTCAATTAGAATCATCGGGGATGAAGCAGATAGTCCGAGATTTGAAACCTTCTAATATAGAGGATATCTCTTCAATTCTGGCATTATACCGACCAGGCCCTTTAGATGCAGGCTTAATTCCTAAATTTATTAACCGCAAACATGGAAGGGAAAATATAGACTATGAAAGCCAGGTTCTCGAACCAATATTAAATGAAACATACGGCATCATGGTCTATCAAGAGCAAATCATGAAAATTGCTCAAGATATGGCTGGTTATTCGTTAGGACAAGCTGACTTACTGCGCCGCGCAATGGGGAAAAAGAAAGTTTCCGAAATGCAGAAGCAGCAGGAAAAATTCATTGATGGTTCCACAAAGAACGGCGTGAGAAAGCAAGTAGCAGAAAAGCTATTTGATGATATGTTGAAGTTCGCTGAATATTGCCTCAGCTATGAGACAAAAGTGTTGACGGTAGAATATGGCTTGATACCAATTGGCGAAATTGTCGAAAAAGAAATTGAATGCAACGTCTTCAGCTTTGATAGTCATGGTCATGTCTATACACAAGCGATCGCCCAATGGCATAATCGAGGACAACAAGAAGTATTCGAGTATGGTTTAGAAGACGGTTCAGTCATTCGCGCCACAAAAGACCATAAATTTATGACAACCGATGGTCAAATGTTACCCATTGATGAAATCTTTGAACGCGAATTAGATTTACTCCAAGTTAAAGGCTTACCAGAGTAAGCATCTCACTCTAACCCCTGTTTACTTGCAGGGGATTTTTTTATTAATGAAGTTCAGATACTCATTAATGAAGCTCAAAGACTCATTCACGAGTATCAAAGATTCTCCCGCGACTATCAAAGACTCATTAATGAAGCTCAAAGGCTCATTCACAAAGCTCAAAGACTCATTCACGAACCTCAGATACTAATTAATGAAGCTCAAAGACTCATTCACAAAGCTCAGATACTAATTAATGAAGCTCAGAGGCTCATTCACGAGTATTAAAGACTCATTCACAAGTATTAAAGACTAATTAACACATTTTTATAAATCGGAAAAATAAAAATATTTGTGGATTGGCTGAAGGAAAGGAACCTAACAAAACCCGATATTTTTGGTGTTGAGTTACTGAGTAAACCCTGAAGGAATTAGATTTGCTTTTTGTAAAGTTATAGCAGCGTAAGTGGAAAGCGATCGCCTGACTTTGTAGATTTAACTTGATCAATAAAGTTAGCCTAATGATTCATCACTTTTCTATTTCTGCGGAAAACCCTCAGCACGTTGCCCAAGTTCTCGCCGAAATCTTGCAAGGGCAACCGACACCCCATCCTTATAGCCCAGGTGGTTATATAGTTTTTCCGTTTGATGAATATGGTACAGAAATTGAAGTTTATCCTTTGGGAACTGAGATAACACCTGGTGAAAGTGATGAAAAGCGAGCATATATAGAAAATTCAACTGCTTCTAAGTTCACAGCCACCCATGCCATGCTCTCTGTACCTGCCAGCATCGAACAAATTGAGCAAATTGCCCAACGTGAAAATTGGCTTGTGCAACGCGCTACCTTCGGCTTTGATTTCATTTTGTTGTGGGTGGAAAGTAGATTGTTGCTAGAGTTATTGACTCCAGAGATGACTGCTCAATACATAGCGTTTACAAAACGAGAAAATCTGAGGAAATATTTTGTTTTCCCTGATAGCCACGATTCGCCCAAAAGTTGATGGCTTGTGCATCGTAGCTACAGCTTCACTAATGCGATCGCCTAACTACCTAAATTTTTTAGCTCACTTTTAATTCAGGTTAAGCAAATGAATACACAACAAGTCGCAAATCAGCAAAAGTATGATCTGTTTGCACCAGAAGCTCTGCTCAATCCTTATCCACTTTACAAACGGATGCGTGAAGAAGACCCTGTTCATTATAGTGAGACTTATGGATACTGGATTTTAACGCGCTACAAAGATGTTGAAGCGGCGCTACGGGATGAGCGTTTAAGTTCAGACCGCACAGCTTTATTTATTAATCAGTTGGGAAATTTGGATGTTAATTTGATTCAAAATTTCATTGATGTGACTTCTAAATCACTCATTGAGAAAGATCCACCTGAACATACCAGACTGCGGAAGTTAGCCAATCAAGGATTTACAACACGAGCTATAGAAAGCTGGCGCTCTATTATTCAGGAAACCACCGATCGCTTATTGGATAAGGTTGAGAATCAAGGTTACATGGATATTGTCTCCGATTTGTCCGTGCCATTACCAGGACTCATTATCGCTGAGATATTTGACGTACCAGAAACCTATAGAGCCAAACTGATCGAATGGGCAATCGATACTGGTACATTTTGGGGTGCGCCGGGCAGTTCAAATATTGAGGAATATGCACGTAAGGCAGACTTAGCAGACGCACAATTTAGCGCACTCATCAAACAACTGATTGAAGAACGACGTAAGCAGCCCGGAACAGACATGATTAGCCTGCTGACTATCGCCTACGAAGAGCAGGGAATGAATCTTGAGGAACTGCCATCACAATGTATCACCATCCTAAATGCCGCACACCTAACTACCGCCGATCTAATTCCTAACGGGGTGAATGCACTGCTGCGTCATCCAGATCAACTGCAAAAGCTCTTAGAAAATCCGGCTCTCATCAATTCCGCCGTGGAAGAAATGATTCGGTTTGATACCCCCGCGCCTTTTATCTTTCGGATTGCCAAACAAAATCTAACTATTGGCGGTAAGAATATCCCTGCGGGTGGCGTTATCGCTTTGGGACTGGGAGCGGCGAATTATGACCCAGAAAAGTTTGACTCACCCGAAGTTTTCAATATTACGCGATCGCCTAACGAACACCTTGGGTTTGCTCCGGGTATTCACTTTTGTCTTGGAGTAGTTTTAGCTCGTATGGAGTTAAATATTTGCTTCACCACATTACTTAAAAGAATGCCGAATCTCAGCTTCGATCCCGATCAGCAAGCGATTCCCAGACATACCAGCCTAGTGTTCAAGGGGTACGATTCTCTACCAGTCAGATTCTAGCAACTTGTGGTCTGCAATCATCAGCGATATTCGGTGCGTTAAGGCTAATATCCATAACGCACCCTACCAAATTTAAATTATTTATTCTCAAAACAGAACAAACAAATTGCACTTAAAAATCATCATCATAATTTTTCATGGCTTTGGGGTCAGGCGCAAAGGCTAACCACAAAGGAAATTGCAATATTCCTAAACTGATTTGCTCTTCAGAATCGTCAATGATGATTAAAGGTAGTTGATTAGCTTTCACCAAACGTTCGGCTTTTTGCGCTAAAGCATCTGGCGCTTCAAATAAAACTACTCCCCGGTCAGGGCCAAAATCTGGGCGACCAATACCTAAACAATCTTGCAAACCGCGCCGCCACTCACCCAAGCGTTCTGGTGTATTGGCTAAAACCAGAGTACGGACGCGATCGCCATACAATTTGTGTAGTATCGAAATAATCGCCGAAGCTATCAAAGTATTTTGCAAACGGCTACCCATTGTCCGCAACGCACCCCGTCCCCCTTGTCCAAAAAACCAATTCGAGACTCGCTCTGCATGAACTGGTTCAAAGGTGCGCCGTAGTTGCCAAGCAGGGCCATAATAATCTGGTTTGTTGCGATATTGATCAATTAGGCGGCGAACTTGCTTGGTAGTTTCTTGAAACTGCTGTTGGGCAAATTGTGGTGTAATTGCTTCTGGTTCTACGGGTTTAGCTTCTTTAACACTTGGCCTTTCTCGTTCTCTAACTTCCGGGACTAGTTGTAACTGCTCGGCGGCTGCGGCTAAATCTTGTAAGCTCCCAGTGAGATAATCTTTAAAACCTTGGACACGAATTGCTAAATCTTGCGATGCGCCTGCAAACGTAGTCCGCATTTCATTGCGGATACGTTCTTGACGACGTTCTAATTGTTCTATAGAAATTTGCAGTGCTTGTTTGCGTTGTTCTAATTGTCCAAGTGATTCTTGTACAATTCGCCCCATTGCTGTTTGCGTGTCGCTCAGTTGTGTTTGCAGCGTGTTGTAAGTTACTTGCAATGTAGCAATTTCGGCTTTGAGTGCGGCTTCAGTTTGTTTTAACTGAGTTAACCTTTGCTCGGCTTCGGCGTATAAGGAATTATTTTGTGATGTTGATTCTGTTTTTAACTCTAATGCAGTTGTGTCAGTTGCTAATGGAATCTCAGCGGCTGGTTCATCTATTAAACTAAGCAATTCTGTATTTACATCGCTCGTTTCTGTGTCAACTGCTGAAGCGGATGCTTCTGGTTCCAGAACTGACTCTACAGATGAGTTTTCTGGGTTTTCTATTTCTGGGTTTTCTGGTTGTATTTGCTCCAACCACTCATCTATTGGTTCTGGAGTTTGAGATGACTCAGGGTTCATAAACGATAGTGTAATTTCTAAAGGCGAATAAATTTTTGCTTACTTGTCATTTGTCATTTGTCATTTGTCATTTTTGTATTATTGCTCTCAACTATTGACCATTGACTATTGACCATTGACTAAGCACTAAATCCGGGGACAACGTTCTGCCAAACAAGCTTTAAGGGTGTTGGGGTCGAACAAAATTGGTAAAAAGTGAATACTGTTAATTTCTTTAAAATAAAACAGAACTGGAAACTTATTCCAGAATATTCGCCAGTTTTGCCATTCTCGGTAGGGAAAACGCCGAATTAACTTTTCACCTCTGTAAATATCTAAGTCGGTGGCAGTAAATTGCAAGCGTAATGTTACAGTTTGAAACAAAAGAAACAAACCAAAAAATGCGATCGCTCCTCCTATTAAAGGTTGCACAATCACAATGGGAATCGCTGCAATCACTAACACAACAGGGATATTGTAACTAGGTTTGAGTTCCACTGTTGCTACGGAATTAGGCGCAAATGAACTGGTCACTGTTTCAAATCCTGTTTCATGAGTAGACATCTTTCCTATTTTAGGGGTTAACAGTTTTCTCTGAGCAAACAGCTGGTAGAACGCAAGATTATTCATGACTAGTCACCCAGCCAGCACTCAGCACTATTAAAACCCTTGGACAAATGCACTACCCGCACCTTGAAACATTAACCACGACAAAAAGAAATTGCTAATAAAGATCAGCAGCAAAGCAGTCACTACGGCTGTTGTGGTTGATTGTCCTACACCTTTAGCACCACCAGTGGTTGTTAAGCCCCAACTGCAACCAACGACAGCAATTAACAAACCAAAACACACGGCTTTAAACAAAGCACTACAAATATCCCAAGTGTCCAGCAGGTTGCGGGCGGAGTCGAGAAATACCGTATCGGCTAGTCCGTATACATGAGTAGCAATTAATAATCCACCAAACATACCTGTTACTAACGACAAGAGAGTTAAAATGGGCAGCATTAAGCAGCAAGCAATCATTCGGGGAATAACGAGATAATCAATTGGGTCTGTTTTTAAAATTAACAGCGCATCAATTTGTTCTGTAACTCGCATAGTTCCGATTTCTGCGGCGAAGGCAGACCCGACGCGCCCTGCTAAAATAACTGCTGTGAGTACGGGTGAAAGTTCTCTTGTTAAAGCCACCGCCAGCACGCCGCCGACGAGATTACCCGCACCAAAGTTAATAAACTCTCGCGCTACCTGGATGGTAAACACAGCACCAACAAAAATTGCCGTTAACAGCGCAATAAACAAAGAGTCTGGCCCTACAGCGGCCATTTGTTCTAAAGTATTCCGCCAATGAATTTTGCCCCGCAGCAGGTGAACTATCACTTGTCCCCCCAGAAAAATCGCTGCCAGCAAGCGCTGACCCCATGCTGCTAAACTGGAATTAGATGTAATCTGGCTCAATGTTCTGTAGCTAACTCGGTAATTGCCTTAAGAATAGCGAAAGTTCATGGTCAATAGTCAATAGTTATTCTTCTCTTCTGCACCCTGCACCCTGCCCCTTTGCCTCTTCATGAAATCAGGTTCACGTTAACTTAGTTTAAAGTTACTCTCATAAAATAAACCTTTACCTACATATCTTGTGATGTGTGCTATTTAATAGATATAAGCTCAAAGCCTGAATCAGTAAAGGTTCTGTCTCTCCACAAGCTAATTTTTCCGTAATACAGGTTGTGTAGTTATTGTCTGTTTTTTTAATGAAAACTTAAGATTTTTGACATATTGGCCTCTAGGTGGCGATCGCACGTATTGTAGAAGATGAAAGATAGTTAGTTGGCTATTGTGCGTTGTCTTCCTGGAGGTTATCTTTCATGACTTTTCTGCTGAACTTTCTCCGTTCCCTATTAGTCACGGTTGTTTTCAGCTTTGTTGCGCCTATATTTTTAGTTGGTGGGATATTGCTACTGTTATCTGTACTCGGTTATATGCCCGGATTGCAAACAGTAACAGAGACCAGCGCTACAGGTATATTACATTTTCTTGCAATTTTTGGCAGTGGTACGCCCTTGCGCGGAATGCTAATTATTGGTCTGACTTGGAGTTTTGTCGGCGCATTGTTTGATACTTATGCGTATTACAGATGTCAAATTCTACGCATAGACTCTTAAGCTAATTATGTGTTCGTCAGGTTAGCGTCGGCTAATAAAAAATTTAAAACACAACTATAGTAAGCATTATAGAATTTAAATCAAATCTCATTCGGAGTTGAGATTCTAGATTAGTATTGTTAAATTAAATACCTAATTATTAATAGCCACAACCACAGATAGCCAAAGTTTAGTAACTTTGACAGAAGAATTTAGCTTAAAAATTTAAGATAGCCTAAATGCAGCGCCAGGTAATTGCCAACAGTCTAATCAGTGTCTGCTATAAAATGCTTGAATAGCAGAATGCCCATTCATTTTCATCTCTGGGCATTTTATAGTGAGATTATATACGAGGTTTTTTGACTGCTCATGGTTTGGCCGTTTAGATCCAAGTTTCGTAAACAAATTGCGCGAATTGAAATTACTGGTGCGATCGCAAGTGCTACTCGCAAACGTGTATTAGAAGCCCTCAAGACCGTAGAAGAAAAGAAATTTCCAGCCTTACTTTTACGCATCGATAGTCCTGGAGGAACAGTTGGAGATTCCCAAGAAATTTACAGCGCTCTCAAGCGTTTGCGCGAAAAAATCAAAATTGTCGCTAGTTTCGGTAATATTTCTGCCTCCGGTGGTGTTTACATCGGTATGGGAGCCGAACACATCATGGCTAACCCCGGAACCATCACCGGAAGCATCGGTGTGATTCTGCGGGGAAATAACTTAGAACGCTTGCTGGAAAAAATTGGTGTTTCCTTCAAAGTCATTAAGTCCGGCCCATACAAAGACATATTGGCATTTGATCGAGAACTAACAGAACCAGAACAACACATTCTGCAAGAATTGATTGACACCAGTTACCAGCAGTTTGTGCAAACCGTAGCCGATGGTCGTTCTTTAGCCGTAGAAACTGTGAAAAGTTTCGCCGATGGCCGGATTTTTACTGGGCAACAGGCTCTAGAATTGGGAGTTGTAGACCGCCTGGGAACAGAAGAAGATGCTCGTCGCTGGACAGCCGAACTGGTGGGTCTTGACCCCGAAAAAACACAATGTTTTACCCTTGAAGAACCAAAACCTTTGTTAAGTCGCATTCTACCTGGGAGTCGGCAAGTTTCATCAAGATTAGGTGCAGGTGTTGACTGGTTAGAATTTGAAATGTCTACCAGCGGTCTGCCATTGTGGTTATATCGACCATAAATTTCATTGGTCATTAGTCATTGGTTATTTGTTATTTGCTAATGACTTTTGACTTTTGACTTTTGACCAAATTAATTAAGGAGGATTTTGGGCGTGGAGTGGCAAATGCGAGCTATTCGTGGAGCAACAACGGTTGCAGAAAATACAATTGAAGCAATGCGAGAAGCAGTTATAGAACTGCTAGATGAACTAGAACAACGCAATAAAATTCAACCGCAGGATATGATTAGCGTGACTTTCTCCGTCACCCGCGATTTAGATGCAATTTTTCCAGCGGCGATCGCTCGTACACGTTCTGGTTGGGATAATGTACCTATGTTGGATGTGCAGCAAATGCACGTTGAGGGTAGTTTACAACGTTGCGTCCGCTTCTTAATTCACGTTTATCTGCCAGTTTCTACCCCAATTCATCATATATATTTGCGTCACGCTTCTAATTTACGTCCCGACTGGAGTTTACCTCAGTCTTTACACACATCACAGCCAGCAATTGAGTCAAAAGTTTAAATCCATTTCAAGTATGTAGGCTTAGGAAACACAATTCTGGTAAATATGCAGTTTTCATCAAAAATTGATGCCGGAAATAGCCTAGGGAACACACCTACAAAATTGTAATTATTGCGTGTAAAATCTGTTTTTATATATTAATTAGCCGCTATTTCCTGGCTATTCACAGGTACAAACCCAGCTTGAGCGATCGCTCTTTGTCCTTGTTCAGTAAGCAACAGTTTAGCGTATGCTTCCCCAACTTGTTGTTCTTGACCTTGGTTTTGTGGAATCATGACAAATAATTTGGCAGTTAGTGGGTAAGTACCATTTTTGATCACTGCCGTATTCAGTTGATTGCGTTGTCGCGGACACTGATTTGACTGCACAACTGGTTCTCGGTAGAGAGAAACTAACTGTTCTGAAGTTACCCCTAAAGGTAATAGCTTTACACCACATTGATTTATCACCCCTCTAGCAGAAGCATAATATACACTGCCAGGAGTGGTTTTGATTCGGCGTAATGCTTCTGTTGTTGAGTAAACATACTCAACTTGAGAACTCAAATTTTGCTTATCTGCTGGCTGGTTTGGGAATAACAACGTGTCTGCATTTTCGGGAGATTGGGACAAAGGAACGATTGCTAAGTCTTTTCCGCCTACTTGCTTCCAGTTAGTAATCTGTCCCAGATAAATTTTTTGTAATTGTTCAACGGTTAAGCCGGGAACTTCAAGTTCTGGGTTAACTACTATTGCAACTCCATCCATCCCTACTTGACGTTGTTCAATTGTTAAACCTTGTTTTTTTGCCTGAGCTTGTTCTGCATCTGTCAGCGGACGAGATGACTGAGTAAAGTCTAGTTTACCCGCCAGCAACATTCTAATTCCTGCGCCTGAACCAGGACTGCTATCTGTAGGATTGACATAGAGCAATTGAAATTCTGGACGAGTATTTTGAATCTGTGAATCTACTAATTGCCTAATCGATGCCCAAGCTGTACTACCACCGTAATTGAATGCACCAATTGGCATATCATTAACCTGGGCAAAGGTTGAACCAGTAAGATTACTTACAGCTTCAGAATTCTGACTAGAGACAGAATCCTGACGATTATTGACAAATAAGCGTGGTCTCAGCCATAACCACAGCCCGCCAATGAGTACAATTGTAATTACTTCGCCAATGATCAGCCCCCTGATCATCTGGATTGCGTCTGTGCTGAGTGAGACAGCTTTTCTATTACTGTTGCTCATTAGATGTAATTTTATTAAGTGTCTTTAATAAAGAATATATATTAAAACTATAAGTAAATACCTTTGCGTGATATTACGGGGAACAACCGTCAGGCACATCGTAACATGTTAATTAAGTTACTAAGTGAACGTTACCAGGTTGTGCAAGTTTTAAGTCAAGGAATGTTTTGTAAAACCTACATGGCTGAAGATACGCATCTTCCGAACCGTCCCACCTGCGTCGTCAAGCATTTTTTACCAAGTAGCGAAGTTCCTATCCCTGGAGAAATTCGCCGACGGCTATTTAATAGAGAAACACAAGCGCTGCAAAAACTCGGCGACTATGATTTAGTTCCCCATTTATTAACTTATTTTGAAGATGACCAAGAATTCTACTTGGTGCAACAATTTATTGAAGGGCATACTTTAAGTACCGAACTTCAGCCTGGTTACTGTTGGTCACAGAGCAAAGTTATTCAACTTCTACAAGAAGTTTTAGAAATTCTCCATTTTGTTCACAGTCATGGGTTGATACATCGAGATGTCAAACCCAGCAATATTATGCGCCGAATACCAGACAATCGATTAGTTTTGATTGATTTTGGTGCGGTTAAACCAATTTTGACGCAATTAGTCAAACATAAAAAAAATATAGTGCCGATTGAACAATCTACAATTGCGATCGGTACACCAGGATATATGCCTAGTGAACAACAACGTGGCAGACCACGACCTAATAGTGATATTTATGCTTTAGGGATGATTGCCATTCAAGCACTTACAGGGGTACATCCGACACAATTACCAGAAAACCGTAAAACAGGTGAAATTGTTTGGCAACATTTAGCTAATGTGAATGTTGAGTTAGCTGCGGTGATTAATAAAATGGTGTGTTATCACTTTCAAGACAGATATAAATCCGCACAGGAAGTACTAGCAGCGCTGTTACCTCATATCAATCATCAAGATGTTACGCTGCTATCAACTTTTTCGTCTCAAAATATATTGTCTGCATATCACTCTAACGCGGCATTTCACAGTGCGATATCAGCACCGCTTTTAGAAAAACAAACAAGTATTCCTGAAACTTCTATTATTCCTAAGAAGTCTCCTTTATTAGTTGGATTAGTAATTGGTGTGGTTTCTGGGTTAATTTTGATGGTTGTGAGTTATTGGTCTTTGCAGATAATTTCACCCGAACCTAACACTCAAAATTTATTACCCACACCAAAAGGCATCAATCATTAAGTTGATTGGATTAAACACACAATAATTCAAGTACTTTAAGAGCCAGAGTTTTGCATTATTTGTGATTGGTTATAGTTTGGCTGAGTACTGTCTCGATGAATTAAAAATGCCACAATAGCCAGTACAGTTAAATTAATCGCTAAAATGCCAATGGCGCTCCATACCCAAATTTTCATTTCAGCCTCCGAATTATTAGTTATCAGTTGGCTTGTGATGATGAAACCGAATTCCTAAAAAAATGTCGTAAACAAATTCAAAAAAATCTTTCTTTTGTAATAATCCTGAAGTTTGATAACAGCCTTTTTCATCTAAAAGAGGTTTCATCACATAATATGCTGGTTGATAATTGTACCAAGGAATCGAAGGCCAAAGATGATGAATTAGGTGATAATTCTGCCCCATAATTAGGAGATTCAAAATTGGATTAGGGTAAACACGAGCATTTTTCCAGCGATCGCGCTCAACAAAAGGTCTATGTGGCAGATAATCAAAAAATAGCCCCAGTGCTATCCCAACTATAAAGGCGGGAATAAACCAAAAATTGAGGATGTAGCCTAAAAAGTGATACTGCACTGAAATATACACAATACTGACAACAATCAAGCGGCTAATAAACCACTCCAATAGCTCATATTTACGCCAAAGTTGCCGCTGAAAGAAAAACACTTCATGGTATAAAAACCGCACTGCAATCAGCCACAAAGGCCCGCCTGTAGAGACATAATGATCTGGGTCATCTTTGGGATGATTCACATGAGCGTGATGTTGTAAATGTACGCGGGTAAATACCGGAAAAGCAAAAGCCAATATCAACGCACTACCATGACCTAGCATCGCGTTGATGATCCGGTTACGGTGTGCAGACTGATGACAAGCATCGTGAATGACTGAGCCAGAACCATGCAAGGCTAAGGTGTTAATACAAAAGCATAACCAGTGTGGCCATTGCCACAGCCAGTAACCAAAATTTGATAACACTAGCATGGTGATAGCAGACAAAAAAATCAGCATTGTTGGGCTGAAATTACCAGGAGGCTCTAAGAATTCCTTGGGCGGGATTTTCAATACTTTTTGTTGTGCCTCCAACGCGAGCATTTCTGACTCCTTCTTTATCAAACATTACGAATATACGATAAATATTAGTAAAAAATAAAGTTTGATGAAGTTTTGTATAGCAATTTTTTATGTAAACATCTGCTTCGCAGCAGATGAATAGCGCTATGATTCCAGACGAAACCCAAGTATTTGCTGATCGCTAGGGTGTGTCACCTCAGTTATTTAAGAGTAGAGAGAAAAAAATCATCCTAGGGAAAGAGGGCATCAAGTTTAGTGTACGATAGCTATTCTGTTCTTGAATCCCTAGGAATAATCTCAAGGGAAAACTCAGCAATCATTCAAAAACCTTTCCTCAAATTTACTCTTTATCTGCCCCTCGCTAACTGCTTAAATTTATTGATGTGGCAGTAACTGAAACCGCATGTCCATTGATTTACTATGACTGCTTAACAAGCTCCCTAAAATCAGCCCTTATGCAATTACGAGATTCTCTACGTCGGACAAAAATTGTCGCTACAATTGGCCCCGCTACCAGCAGCCCAGAAATGCTCAAAGCGATTATCGAAGCAGGAGCAACAACGCTGCGCCTTAACTTCTCTCACGGTACTCATGCTGACCATCAGCGTAATATTCGCTTAATTAGGCAAACTGCTTTTGAACTTAATCAGCCAGTGGCAATTTTGCAAGACTTGCAAGGGCCAAAAATTCGCTTAGGGCGGTTTGAAAATGGGTCTATAGTTTTAGCAAAGGGCGATCGCTTTATCTTAACTAATCGCCAAGTTGTAGGCACACAAGATATTAGCTGCGTTACTTACGAATATTTGGCCGAAGAAGTCCCCACCGGAGCCAAAATTCTCCTCGATGATGGGCGAGTTGAAATGGTGGTGGAAGAAATTAATCGGGAAAAAGGTGATTTATGTTGCCGTGTGACAGTTGGTGGTAAGTTATCCAACAACAAAGGCGTAAACTTTCCTGGGGTTTACCTGTCTATTAAAGCCATGACCGACAAAGACCGTGAAGATTTAATGTTCGGTCTAGACCAAGGCGTAGACTGGGTAGCACTTTCCTTTGTTCGCAACCCCCAAGATGTGATCGAAATCAAAGAACTGATTTCCAGCACCGGGAAGCAAGTCCCAGTCATTGCCAAAATTGAAAAGCACGAAGCCATTGAACAAATGGAAGCCGTTCTGGCTTTGTGTGATGGTGTAATGGTGGCGAGAGGTGACTTAGGGGTAGAACTACCAGCGGAAGATGTTCCCATATTGCAAAAGCGGCTAATTTCCACCGCCAACCGTTTAGGGATTCCCATTATCACCGCCACCCAAATGTTAGATAGTATGGTGAGTAATCCCCGCCCCACCCGTGCGGAAGTATCAGACGTAGCCAATGCGATTTTAGATGGTACTGATGCAGTTATGCTATCTAACGAAACTGCTGTGGGTAACTACCCAGTTGAAGCAGTTGCAACAATGGCCAGAATTGCTGAACGTATAGAACAAGAAGAACGCAACTCAGTCACACGCCAACTACGAGATAGTAGACGTTCCATTCCCAATGCTATCAGCCAAGCTGTAGGTCAAATTGCCGAAAACCTGGGAGCAGCAGCAATCATGACCTTAACTCAAACTGGGGCGACTGCGCGTAACGTATCCAAATTCCGTCCCCACACACCAATTTTGGCTGTGACACCCCATGTCAACGTAGCACGACAATTACAACTGGTATGGGGGGTAAAACCTTTATTAGTCTTAGGTTTACCCTCAACTGGTCAGACATTCCAAGCCGCAATCAATGTTGCTCAAGAGCATAAATTACTGTTTGAAGGCGATTTGGTGGTGATGACTGCGGGTACATTGCAAGGCGTTTCTGGCTCAACCGATTTAATTAAAGTTGAAGTAGTTACAGCAGTCTTGGGTCAAGGTATTGGATTAGGACAAGGTTCCGTGAGTGGTCGCGCCAGAGTTGCTCATACTGGTATGGATGTCAGCAACTTTAACCCAGGCGATATTTTAGTAGCGCCTCGCACTGGTGCTGATTTTGTCGATGCCATTCGCAAAGCATCTGGTATTATCACTGAAGAAGAAAGCTTGACCTGTCACGCCGCTGTTATTGGCTTACGTCTCGGCGTACCTGTAATTGTTGGTGTGAAAAAAGCTACCCAAGTCATTCGTGATGGGGCAATTTTAACTCTTGATGTGCAACGAGGTCTAATTTACTCTGGCGCAGTAGGCACACCGTAAAAAAGGCAAAAGACAAAATAACTACTCTGGTTGAGTTTCAAAGTTAACTCGTTCGTAAATCTGGCGATGGAGAATTTGGCAGTTAGCCGCAACTAAATTTAAAACGCCATCTTCATCGTCAGTTTCTTTAAATAGCCAATTGCCATCAGGAGTTTTGCTCAACTGCTCAATGTGCAGTTGATATTGGTCAATTAAAATATATTCTTGAAATTCGGGAATGGAGCGATAATAAGTAAATTTATCACCTCTATCTCTACTACTAGTAGATTTAGAAAGCACTTCAAAAATAATGCTGGGATTTATTACTGTGTCTTTCCTTCCTGATTGAAAGACTGGTTCATCTTTGATGATCAAAACATCAGGATATGTGTATGCTTGGTAACGCGGAATCCAGAGCCGCAAGTCACTCAAAAAAACTTCATAAGGCTGTGTTTGTAAGCCGATTTCGAGTAATCTACTCAGGTTGCGAATAATTCGGTTATGATTTATCGAGCCTCCGGTCATTGGTATAATTTCTCCATCACGGTATTCACTGCGGGACTCAGCAGCCTCTTCTTGTGCCAAGTATTCCTCAGCGGAGTATTGACGGGGTGGAGTCTGCACAACCATAAGATTTATTTACTCAGGTAACATTAGCCTCATTATAAATAGGGCGATGCGAGTTTTGCGATCGCTCGTGATGTTTTACCGCAACAGATATATTTAACCCTGTTGTGTCACTATCGCGGTAGTATAAGAATGTAAAAAGCCTAGAACGAAGACACAGAGCATGGTAGAGCCTCGTCCACCTAAACAAACTGTTAAATTTGTGGATGAATATTGTCTTTGGTATAAAAAGCTGTTTTCAGATGTCAGAAATTTTGAAGCGTTTAAGTATCTGCATATAGGATGTATTTCTGATATAAAACGAAAGAGTCTACCAGAAATAGCAAAAATTGTTGGATTAGAGAACTATCAAGGGCTACACCATTTCTTAACTACCCCATATTGGGAAGTAGAACAGTTAAGAGCTTTAAGATTAGAGCTAATTCTACAAATACTCAAAGGTAGACCAATCATTTTAATTATTGATGAAACCGGAGATAAAAAGAAAGGTACGACCACAGATTATGTGAAACGTCAGTACATAGGTAATTTGGGGAAAGTAGAGAACGGAGTTGTGGCAGTTACAGCCTATGGTGTATTTTGTGGAATGACATTCCCACTACTGTTTGAAGTGTACAAACCACGGGAGAAATTAAAGCCAGGAGATAAATATCTGACCAAGCCTCAAATCGGGGCAATGCTAATACGAAAGTTACAGTCGATGGGTTTTAAATTCAACTTGGTACTGGCTGATAGCTTATATGGCGAAAGCGGCACAAATTTTGTATCTGTATTAGATGAACTAGATTTAAATTATTTAGTAGCAATACGCTCAAACCATTCTGTAGACTTGCTTAAAGGTCAGTATACTCAATATTTAAAGTGGCAGAAATTTAAAAGAGTATTCTCTGACTTAAGTAGTGAAAATCGATTTATTAGAGAAATAATTCACGGCAAACGTGGCGAACATAGATATTGGCAAATTACCACAGATACTGAAGCATTACCCGGAAACTCTACCTGGTATGTGATGAGCAAATATCCCGACATCACACCTAGAGAGGTTGGGAATTTTTATGGGTTAAGAACATGGGTAGAATATGGTTTAAAACAAAGTAAGAATGAATTAGGTTGGGCTGATTATCGTTTTACTCGCTATGAAGATATTGAACGCTGGTGGGAAATTGTCTGTAGTGCCTACCTTATGGTTAGTCTTCATTCAGAATCTCTGCGTCCTTCTCCTCCATCTCCTCAATCAGCATTCGCTTCTCACCCCTGGTGGGATCATGGTAAAGGTTGGAAGAATATTCTCAACAATCTGCGTTTAATTATTCAACCTTTCGTTTTATTTAATCTCATATATCCCTGGTTAACAGTTTTTTCTATTCCTCAACTGTATGAGGGTTTTTCTCAGCTTCAAGCCATCGTTTATAGGCTTACTTCTCCAATTTTTATCTTCCTAACTCACCCTGAATTCTATTTTTCCTCTGCCTAAAGTGACACAACAGGGTTAATTGTTGGAGAAACACTGTTATGTTGATGACAACGGTGGAGCCTCAAAGTCATGAAACGAGCAAACATTATGAGATGAATTATTTAACGCTCTCACCAATTTTGCATCGAGAGTCAGTAAAACAGCATTAACTTGCTGCGACAGTGCAACATAACAAGCATCATAGGCGGAAATATTGTAATTGAGGGCAATATTCACAGCCTCCGCCATCAAGTCAGCCGTTGAGACAACACGCAAGGGAAAAGCCTTGAGACTAGCTAAATTTCCTTGAATCAAAGAAGTATTGTAACGACCAGCACGAGCATACTTCCATAAAACATTTGCACCTTCAATGTAAAACAAATCAGGCACAAAAATTTCTGTTTGAGGATTGGCAAGATGAGCAAACAGTAGATTAACTTTGGCTGTTAGCGGATCAGGAATAAATTGCTTAACTGACACACTGGTATCTACTACACACCTAAGAGGACTTGTCATCTGTCACGATCTTCTCTAATCATGGCAGTGCTGTCAGGCCATTCAACATCCGTTGGTAGCTGTTCACGACGAAGGCGAATCTCTTCTAAAAGTTTAGGGACATTTTTGTACCTTTCGTCCTCCGCTGGCTGTGTGTTTACCTCCAAAGCCTTCTGCAAAATTTTAATAACTTGAGCCTCAACTGAGCTATTTTCCGCTTTAGCTAACTCTTGCAATTGTGCGTATAACTCATCGGATACATTTAGCGTATGAAGGGTAGCCATTGCTTGACCTCCCAAAAGAATTTATTGGTAATGGTAGCACGATAGGCGTTTGGGAAATGGGTTAAGGGTGCGATCGCCTGTTCATTTTCTGTATCTATACAGAAAAAATAAAATCATTTTTTATATTTTAATTATTTACAGCAGAGTTTTTACTTACATTCAGTCTTTTCTTACTGATTTTATAAATATATATTTTATTAATTCCGAGTTTTTACAAATGTATAAAAATATATTGGCAAGCATAATTATAAAGTCAGAATATATTCTCAATAGAGATTCTAGGTTGTATTTATTAATTAATTAATTGGGGGAGCAATGAGCGTAGAAGAATTTGTATTTGATGTTGCTGGAGAATTGGTATTGAATGATTTTACTGCGGAAAACAAAGTAGGATCTGTAGCAGGTGGTGTAGGCGCGTTATGTGTAGTAGGTGCATTAGGTTTGGCAGGGCCAATTGTAGTACCTCTAGCTATAGCTGGTGGAGTTTTAGCTGGTGCAACAGGAGAGTCTTCAGTTAAAAGTACAGCAAAAAGCATAGGTTCTATAGTTGAAAGTGTAGCATCTGGAGTAGGTTCTGTAGTTGGCAGTACAACAAAGGGAATAACAGCGGGATTTTTAGGTTTTATCGACATCTTCAAAAGCAATGCAGACTTTTTTAAACGAGGAGTTGAAAAGTTAAAAAATAAGCAGTATGCAGAAGCAGTTGAAGATTTTTCTAAAGCAATAGAAGATTTCAAGCAAGCAGTCAATATTTTTGCTAAAAAATCGATGCTCAATGAAGTTAAAAAACTTCAACAAGAAATCAGGCTTTTAGAAAATGAAATTAAAAATACTCCTTGGTGGAAAACAAGGATTTTTTAAAACAAACCTGAAAAAACATCTAGATAATATAGTCAGCTATTATGGCCGTGTAAACTGTAGCATTTTACACCTGACTAATTATTATAACACATAATCTCAACAATTAACCTTTGTGTGTAAGTGCTAGAAACTATTGTGCTACTGAACCGATTGATATTGGCTGTAAACGCAACTCTGTTGTTACGATAATTTCATATAAGATTTCTTAGATATTGCAGCCTTGATCCAAGCGGAAACTTTAGAACTACTAGAATGGCATCGTCTCTGCCAGCATTTGGCGACATTTGCGGCAACAAAGCTAGGGGCGATCGCATCAACTAATTTACAAATTCCTACATCACAGTCAGTCAGTGAGCAGTTATTAGCACAGACTAAAGAAGTTTACCAACTGGAAAGTCGTCTGACTACAAGCTTATCTTTTGATGGTATTCAAGATATTGGCGATTCCATAGAACGCGCTGAACTTCGAGGGATTTTGGCTGGGGATGAATTACTCGCGATCGCCACCACTCTAGCCGGGGCGAGGAATTTACGGCGTGTAATCGATAACCAAGAAGATACACCAGTATTAACTGATTTAGTTGCAGATTTACGCACTTACCCAGAATTAGAACAGGAAATTCACCGGTGTATTGATGAACGAGGGATTGTAGCTGATCGTGCCAGCCAAAAATTAGGCGAGATCCGTGATGATTTGCGAAGGTTACGCAGTCAGATTAACCAAAAACTGCATAATATTTTACAAGCGAAATCGAATGCTGTTCAGGAACAGTTAATTACTCAACGGGGCGATCGCTTTGTTATCCCAGTCAAAGCCAGCCACAAAGACGTTATCCCCGGTATTGTTCACGATACTTCTACTAGTGGCGTGACTTTGTACGTGGAACCTAATTCCATTGTGCCGATGGGTAATCAATTGCGGCAAATGCTAAAACGAGAACAAGCAGAAGAAGAAGCGGTTCGTCGCATTTTGACTGAGCAAGTTGCAGCGGTTACGCCAGATTTAGAAAGGCTATTAGCAATTGTGACTACCCTCGATTTAGCGGCAGCGCGATCGCGTTATAGTTACTGGCTAAAAGCGAATCCACCCAGATTTATTAACCGTGAAGAACAAGAAATTGTGACATTACGTCAGTTGCGTCACCCGTTGTTAATTTGGCAACAACAGCACGAGCAAGGACACTCGGTCATTCCCGTAGATTTATTGATTAGTCCCCATATTAAGGTAGTAACAATTACCGGGCCGAACACTGGGGGTAAAACTGTCACATTGAAAACCCTTGGTTTAGCAGCATTAATGGCGAAAGTGGGTTTATTCATCCCCGCCCGCGAACCCGTGGAAATGCCTTGGTTTGACCAAGTTTTGGCAGATATCGGTGATGAACAATCTCTCCAGCAAAGTTTATCGACATTTTCTGGGCATATCCGCCGTATCAGCCGGATTTTGAATGCTTTAGGTAATGAAGTAGAAAATCAACTCAACTCCCTAGTTCTACTCGACGAAGTAGGCGCAGGCACAGATCCAGCCGAGGGTAGTGCCTTAGCGATCGCCCTTTTGCAGCACTTAGCGGAACACGCCCAGTTAACAATTGCGACAACTCACTTTGGAGAACTCAAAGCCCTAAAATACGAAGATGCGCGCTTTGAAAATGCCTCGGTAGAATTTGATGAAGCTACTTTGTCGCCCACCTATCGTTTACTGTGGGGGATTCCAGGACGTTCTAATGCTTTGGCGATCGCTTTACGTTTAGGTTTAAAACCAGAAGTAGTAGAAAATGCCAAAACTCAAGTAGGCGAAGCCTCTGACGAAGTTAACCAAGTAATTGCTGGGTTAGAAGCCCAACGCCGCAGTCAAGAAACCAAAGCCGCAGAAGCCCAAAAACTCTTGCAACAAGCGGAACGTTTATATAAAGAAGTTTCTGACAAAGCCGCATCCTTAGAGGAACGGGAAAAATCATTGCGGGTTTCCCAAGAAGTTGCAGTCCAACAGGCAATAGCCCAAGCCAAAGGCGAAATTGCTCAAGTTATTCGCCGCTTGCAACAAGGTACACCCACCGCCCAAGATGCTCAACAAGCCACCAATGCTTTAAATCAAATTACCCAGAAATACCAGCCAGCCGCCGCACCTAAACCGAAAGTTGGCTTTATGCCGAAAGTAGGCGATCGCATCCGCATTTCCCAATTTGGGCAAACTGCCGAAGTTTTAACCGCACCCGATGAGGATGGAGAGTTAAATGTGCGCTTCGGCATCATGAAAATGACAGTGAAATTGCAAGATATCGAATCTCTCGATGGGCAAAAAGCTGAACCCATTGTCAAACAAAAACAAACACCAGCACCAACCCCTCCGCCACCCCAAGCTGCACCAGCCATTCGTACTTCTAAAAATACAGTAGATTTACGAGGTAAGCGGGTAGCCGATGCCGAAATTGAATTAGACAAAGCCATTTCCGAAGCGAATGGCCCCATCTGGATTATTCACGGACACGGTACAGGGAAACTGCGTCAAGGTGTTCACGCCTTTTTGCAACAGCATCCCAGAGTCAGCAGTTATGAACCAGCCGAACAAGCTGATGGCGGTAGTGGTGTGACTATTGCTCACATTTAGCTCGATGAAGATTAGCTAAAAATTGTGTAAAAGCAATTGGGCGATCGCTAACTTATATCAACTTTGACAATCTTAAATGCTTGGCTAAAGCTATCAAAAAGTATCAGGAAATTTGGATATTCTTGCTATTTTTTCGGAAATTTCTGCTAGTAGAGATTGTGAAAGTAGAAATAGCGATCGCCTACAGAATATCACCTCAAAATTATCTTTCTGCTGGATTATCTCAGCCTTAACTAGTCAGTTATTCACAAGAAAATCTTTCTTTCCCTGTTCCCTCTTTTCCATATCCTATTTTTCTCTAACGATAAACTGAAACATCTTTGTAGTTACTTGCCAAAAAACCGCTGCAAATCACCTCACAATTTGATACCCTAGCTAGAACAGTTTTGAGAAAAGTTAACAGCGTGGACATTCAACTTGGGCGGGGAAAAATAGCTCGTAGGGCTTACGGAATTGATGAAATAGCACTAGTCCCCGGTAAAAGAACTTTAGATCCTAGTTTGGCGGATACTAGCTGGCGGATTGGCAATATAGAGCGAAATATCCCCATAATTGCTAGTGCAATGGATGGTGTAGTTGATGTAGAGATGGCTGTGCGTTTATCACAGTTAGGTGCATTAGGTGTTCTCAACTTAGAGGGTATCCAAACCCGCTATGCTGACCCAAACCCCATCCTTGATCGGATTGCTTCTGTTGGCAAGGATGAATTTGTCTCCTTAATGCAAGAACTTTATGCCGAACCCATCAAGCCGGAGTTAATTGAAAAACGTATTCAGGAAATTAAGCAACAAGGCGGGATTGCGGCTGTGAGTGCTACACCATCAGGAGCCAGCAAATATGGTCAGGTAGTGGCGAAAGCTGGGGCAGATTTATTTTTTATCCAAGCTACAGTCGTCTCCACAGCACATTTATCACCAGAGTCGATAGTTACGCTCGATTTGGCGGAATTTTGCCGTTCTATGCCCATCCCGGTAGTGTTGGGTAACTGTGTCACCTACGAAGTCACTTTGGACTTAATTAAGGCTGGTGCAGCGGCGGTATTAGTGGGTATTGGGCCTGGTGCAGCTTGTACTTCCCGTGGTGTGTTAGGCGTGGGTGTACCCCAAGCAACTGCGATCGCAGATTGTGCCGCCGCCCGCGATGATTACTATCAGGAAACTGGTAAATATGTCCCTGTCATCGCTGATGGTGGTTTAATCACTGGTGGAGACATTTGTAAATGTATTGCTTGTGGTGCTGATGGTGTGATGATTGGTTCACCCTTTGCTAGAGCCGCCGAAGCCCCCGGACGCGGGTTTCATTGGGGAATGGCCACCCCTAGCCCAGTGCTACCTCGCGGAACTCGGATCAAAGTTGGGACAACTGGCACTCTAGAGCAAATCCTCATTGGCCCCGCAGGCTTAGATGATGGTACCCATAATTTGTTGGGAGCGTTAAAAACTAGTATGGGGACATTGGGAGCCAAAGATATCAAAGAAATGCAGCAAGTTGAAGTTGTCATTGCGCCTTCCTTGTTAACTGAGGGGAAAGTTTACCAAAAAGCTCAACAATTAGGTATGGGTAAATAAAGAAATTATGAAGCTTAAAAGCTGAAGAAACATATTTCATCCTAGTCTGCGGTAAGCTGCTAAAAGCGTCTACACACTTCAGACTTCATACTTTCATTTTCCTAATCCTTTAGATATATCCAGTTGAAATTCTTCAGGAAATTTTTCCAGACTCTCAAACATTCAACTGGAAAAATCCCGTATGTCGCCTACAATAGAGAAAGCGGAGACGCATGTTTCCGTTCACTCCTCACACCACACTCCGCCCGGACTACTGTTCGGGCGGTTCCTTATGTTTATAATCTAGTTTCGTTGCAAATGTACATCCTTACTCTTCAGAGCAGACGTTTTTGCTATGGTAGAATTTTCACGAAACTCAGAAATGTAATTGGCAAAGGTTTTTAGGCATGTCAGCAGCCGCACAAGTTACAGATTCTACTTTTAAGCAAGAAGTTCTCGACAGCAGTGTACCTGTTTTAGTTGATTTTTGGGCTCCCTGGTGTGGCCCTTGCCGCATGGTAGCTCCTGTTGTCGAAGAAATTGCCGTTCAGTACGAAGGTCAACTCAAAGTTGTAAAAGTTAATACTGATGAGAATCCTCAAGTGGCAAGTCAGTATGGCATTCGCAGCATTCCCACATTAATGATTTTTAAAGATGGGCAAAAAGTTGATATGGTTGTTGGAGCCGTACCCAAGACTACATTAGCTAGTACTTTGGAAAAGCATATTGCTCAACAGAAGTAGTAATTGATAATTCATAATTCGTAATTACAATTAGTTGCGGCTTAAACCACCACTAATATTAAATTGCTAAATTTTCAATTTAGCAGGGGCTTGTACCCTTTGAATTACGAATTGGTAATTTTTGCTTAACCCTTAATTGGTCATACAATCCTTCTAAGAAGCTCATTTGCTTTTGTTTTAGGTAAATTCTTGTAAAAAAGTTTTTGAGACGCGAGTTTTCGCGTCTCAGTAAAACTTTCCCCATATCAATTAATAGATATACAACTATTTGAAGAAATTAATTGTGGTTCCCAAATATTGAATATCTAGACTAAATAAATTTAGTTGATGTTTCCTGATAATACTAGGTCGATAAAATTTTATTCTCTAGATAAAATTTGTTTTTAATTATAATTCTCGAAGTTTATCAGTTAGTTTTTATGTTTTATTTATATTATTCTGTCTCGTCATTATCACCACAAACACAAAGAAAAAATTTCTAAGTTCTGAGTACAAACCATTTTTTTCTTTTCAGGAGTTTCAGCAATCACAATAGTCTTATACCAATTCTCTAAAATGAGGCAATACATTCAAACCCCGAAAGCCATGCCATATCTGACTTTATTAATTACGAATTACGAATTGACATTAATCTATACTTTGACTGCTATAGCTATAAAAAAAGGGGACATTAGTAACGTCCCCTTTTTATTGATTAATAATTCAGCTTTTAACTACACTGAACTCAGATGTTTTTCTACCACCGCTTGAGGATTAGCCTCTGGACTATCCGCTTCTGACGGTGGGACTAATTGCCAGAACTTAGACATAAATTCTTGCCAATTTTGCAGAATTGCTTTCGCTTTTGGTGAACCAGTGCGTTCTGCATGAGTTCTAATTAAATCTTGCAGTTGCTTTTGTCCTGCTTCTGTGAGGACTCGCTGAATTTTGACATTTTCTCGATTGACTAACTCAGGGAATGAACCGTCTTCATCGAGGAAGTATGCCAAACCGCCAGTCATTCCCGCAGCTACGTTACGTCCCACTTTGCCGAGAACAACTATGACACCACCAGTCATATATTCGCAGCAGTGATCACCTGCACCTTCGACTACAGCTGTGGCTTTGGAGTTGCGAACGGCAAAGCGTTCACCTGCTAAACCGTTGGCAAATAAGAAGCCACCAGTAGCACCGTAGAGACAGGTATTACCGACGATCACGTTCTGGGATGGGTCGTAGGTAGCTGCTGCTGGAGGTTTAATGATGATTTCACCACCGTGCATCCCTTTGCCTACATAGTCGTTGGCTTCTCCGACTAGATTCAAAGTGATACCAGGGAGGTTAAATGCACCAAAGCTTTGCCCTACACTACCGTGGAAGTTGAGGTTAATTTGTCCTTCAAAGCCACCGTCACCGTATTGAGAGGCGATCGCACCTGCTAATCTTGCACCTACTGTTCTATCGGTGTTGACTATCTTTAAAGTCTTCGTCACCGTAGATTGGTTGCGAATGGCTAATTGAATATCTCCATCAGCCAGCAATTGATCATCTATTACCGGGCCGTTGCTGTGAACTTCTTCATGCACCAACCAGCTACGATTTTCTTTTGTATCTGGTAGTTGCAGTAAGCAGTTGAGATTCAATGCTTGGGTTTTGGCCAGTTTCGCTTCGGGACGAACTGTTAACAAGTCTGCACGACCAATAATTTCAGATAAAGAACGGTAGCCCAGTTTTGCTAACAAACTCCGCACTTCTTCGGCAACAAAGTAGAAGAAATTGACGACGTGTTCGGGTATACCTTTGAACCGCAGACGCAGTTTTTCATCTTGAGTCGCTACACCAACAGGGCAAGTATTTTTATGGCACACTCGCGCCATTTGACAACCTTCGGCAATCATAGCAATGGAACCGAAGCCGAATTCTTCGCCACCCATCAATGCAGCCATCAAGACATCCCAGCCAGTTTTTAGTCCGCCGTCTACTCGCAAAATAACGCGATCGCGCAAACTATTCTGCATTAGGACACGATGCACTTCACTTAATCCGAGTTCCCACGGTGAACCAGCGTGTTTAATCGAACTCAGAGGTGATGCACCTGTACCACCATCATGGCCAGAAATCTGAATGATATCAGCGTTAGCTTTGGCTACACCTGCCGCAATCGTACCGATACCGATTTCTGCTACTAACTTGACTGATACTTGCGCTTTCGGGTTGATTTGATGCAGGTCAAAAATCAACTGTGCTAAGTCTTCAATGGAGTAGATATCATGGTGCGGTGGTGGCGAAATCAAGGTTACACCAGGCTTAGACCGCCGCAACATGGCAATGTAAGGACTAACTTTTGCTCCTGGTAATTGTCCGCCTTCCCCTGGTTTTGCACCTTGGGCAATTTTGATTTCTATTTGTTTAGCACTAGCTAAATATCCTGGTGTGACACCAAAACGTCCTGATGCAACTTGCTTGATGGCACTAGAAGCAGTATCACCATTTCGCAAGCCCTTCAGGTGGGGTAGGGTGGGTGAGTAACCGGATGAGTCTACATCATCTAAAACGTTGTAACGTACTGGATCTTCGCCACCTTCCCCAGAGTTGGATTTACCTCCAATCCGGTTCATAGCGATCGCCAAAACTTCATGGGCTTCTCGTGACAATGCACCTAACGACATCCCCCCAGTACAGAAGCGTTTGAGAATTGATTCTGCTGATTCCACTTCTTCTAGAGGAATGGATGGGCGATCGCTTTGGAAGTCCAGCAAGTCTCTCAACGCTGTGATTGGTCTGCCTTGGAGATACTGTTTATAAACTTCGTAATGGTCGTATTGCTTGGTTTTAACCGCCTCATGCAATGCTTTGGACATTTCTGGGCTGTTCATGTGGTACTCGCCACCAGGACGGTAGTTGACAAACCCTAAGTTCTCCAACTTCTTGGCGTTTAGTTCTGGGAAGGCTTTGCTGTGGATGGAAAGCACTTCTTGTGCCAGTTCACTCACGCTTAAACCGCCGATGCGAGAAGCAGTACCTTGGAAGCCCAGTTCTAGTAGATCCCCACCAATGCCGATGGCTTCAAAGATTTGGGCGGCTTGATAGCTAGATAGTAAGGATATCCCCATCTTGGAGAGGATTTTCAGCAATCCTGACTCGACAGCTTTACGGTAATTGCCAATAGCTTGTTCTAAGCTAATGCTGGTCAATTTCCCCCGTTCCATGAACTGCTGTGTTTTTGGGTCAAACCACCAATCCCGAACTGTGTCTAAAGCCATGTAAGGGCAAACAGCACCCGCACCATAGCCAATCAAACAAGCAAAGTGATGGGTACTCCAACACTGTGCTGTATCTACAATTAGGGATGTTTTCATCCGTAAGCCTTCGCGGATCAGGTGGTGATGGACTGCACCCACAGCCAATAAAGGCGGAATATAGCTGGATTCTGAGCTAATACCACCACCAGCGCGATCGCTCAAGATTAATATCTTCGCACCAGCCCGCACTGATTCAGCTGCTTGTGCTTGTAAAGCTTTGACTGCGGTTTTTAACCCTTCTGGGCCGTTGGCAATAGGGAATACAGTTGACAACTCTGCTGTTGCAAAACCAGACGCTTTAATTGCATCTACTTCTGTTTCTGTCAACACAGGCGAATCCAACTTCAGCCTCTTGGCATATTCTGGTTTCGGTTCTAATAAATTACCCCGTTCACCCAATTCCACCTTTAAAGACATCACCAATTTTTCCCGCAGGGGGTCAATTGGTGGGTTAGTTACTTGAGCAAAACGCTGTTTGAAATAGTCATACAACAGGTGGGGTTTGCCTGACAACACAGCTAGAGGAATATCATCACCCATACAGAACGTTGGTTCTGCACCATTCCCCGCCATTTGTTCAATCACCATTTCCACATCTTCGCTGGTGTAGCCAAAGGCTGTTTGCTGGCGGAGTAAGGTTTGTTTATCAACAGTGAATTGTCCTTTACCGTTACCATTGCCATTACCGTTACCGTTGCCATTACCGTTTGTCCCATGACTATTGACTAATGACTTTAAGTCTTGGCGATAGTTTTGCAACCATTCTCCATAAGGATGCTGCTGGGCAATTCTTTGTTTAATTTCCCAGTTTTTCAAAATTTCCTGGGTTTCTAAGTCCACGGCGATCATTTGCCCTGGCCCCAGTCTACCTTTCTCCACAATATTGTCTTCAGGGAAGTCAACCACGCCTGCTTCTGATGCCACAACAATGTAATCATCTTTAGTAATGACATAGCGTGCTGGTCTTAAGCCGTTGCGGTCGAGGGTTGCGCCAACTTTCTTACCATCACCAAAGACTAACAGTGCTGGGCCATCCCAAGCTTCTTGCAAACCACTGTAATATTCATAGAAATCAGTAATTTCGGGATAATTCTGCAATGATGGTTGATTTTGGTAAGCCTCTGGCACCATAATCATCAAGGCTTCTAAGGGGCTACGTCCCGAACGCACTAGTAATTCTAGGACATTATCTAAGGTGGCAGAGTCGCTGCTATCTAAAATAACTAAAGGCTTGAGTTCATCATTGCGATCGCCCCATACTGGATGGCTAATGCTGGCTTCTCTGGCCATCATCCAGTTGATATTACCCAACAGAGTATTAATTTCTCCGTTATGTCCTAACAACCGCATTGGTTGCGCTAAAGGCCATTTAGGCATAGTGTTGGTGCTAAAGCGCCGATGATAAACGGCAAAGGCACTCTTGTATGCGGGATTTTTTAAATCCGCATAAAAGTCTCCCAGGACAGCAGAACGCACCATGCCTTTGTAGACAATTGTGCGGCTAGACAAGGAGCAAATATAAAAATCTTCCGAGACAGTTTTTGCAGCTTTAAAAATTCGCTTGCGGGCAATGTACAATTGTCTTTCTAATTCATCACCAGTTTGATCGGCTGCGAGAAAAACTTGTTCTATGTGAGGTTGATTTTCTTTGGCTTGTATTCCCAATAAATGGGTATGTACTGGTACTTCTCGCCAGCCCAATACTGTAAATTTTTCCTCAGTGGCAACTTTCTCAACTTGCGCTTTCGCTTTTTGTGCGACTTCTCGTTCTTGCGGTAAAAATATCATCCCCACAGCAATATTGCTGGTAGAAGAGATTTCCATCCTGCCTGAGAAATATTCTTTTTGTAACAACTCCCAAGGAATAGCCGTTAATATACCTGCACCATCGCCAGAATCATGGTCAGCGCTACAACCACCACGATGTTCCAAGCAGGTCAAGGCAGCTAAGGCTTTGGTGACTATTTCATGGCTGGCAATATTCTGGCGATGTGCAATAAAACCTACACCACAGGCATCTCGCTCCTCTACTAACCACCTTTGTCCTTGGTAGGTATCTCTAGAGTCTTTATCCGAAAATTTTCTTGTTTGCAATTGATTCACCCTTTGATCGTTCATAGCCTATTCCTGAGAGTTAAGTCACAAATTTTGCCACTGCTTAGGAGGGAAGTTTCGCAATTTCGCATCGCAGCAATACATAAATCACTGAAATTTAGGGAAAAAAAATTTTAACTTCGGTTATTTATGAATTTAACCGTGTTAAAATTATTGCGTTCATTCTTATGTGTTTATGCTGGGTTAGACAAATTCCATCTTGTCCTAATTTTATCTATTTTGGTTCTAAACCAAGTATTTTCTCAGTTTTCTTCAGATGACAGATGTCTGTCAGGTAGACAGCCTCAGCTTACCTAATACAAAATTTCAACTGAAAAACTTACTATTATAAAAGCTGTAAGATTCCTGATTCAGCAACAAAATCAGCGTATTACACTATATACCCATTTGACAATTCCCAAATATTTTTATTGTTGTGTATATTGGCTGCTCACCCGTTGCAACTCTTGTTACTAACAACTATGCCTCGCCTCTAAGTAACAAAATAGCAACTATGAGTGAGGAAAGAGTATTTTAAATATACATTTGATGACCAAAACTATATATTTATAGTTTGGCTGGAACTAGTGCCAGTTAAAACAGTCAGTTACAGTGGTTTTAGCGGAAAAAGGGCTTGTGGTTCTCATAAGAGATAACTAGCCAATTTATAGGTTATCACGTTTCTTGAAAAGTTAAATCACCTTATTTCAAGAGTTGGCGACAATTAGTTCAACCTGTCTCTAAGGTGAGAACTGACAAAAGTACTGCATAAAATATGTTAAAAATGCCAAATTGGTATCGCAAAAAATCTTATCCTGTTGTGACCAAGCCTGTCGAATATCAAGTCTTTCGGGCAACTGCATCACCCATCATTGCCACAATACTAAGTTTATCTCCTATTTGGGTTGCCATAGCTCAACCTGTACCAGAGATAACGCCGCGATCGCCAGCATCGCCTATGCGAAAAGCCCCATCTTCTGGTAATCAAATTTCCCTGAATGGTCGGACAATACCTGGCGCTTGGTTAGTAAAATCAGGCACGTATGATCAGCCAATAATTTATCTCAGTGATGGAGTATTTCGCCAGGCCATTGGAGTTGATTTCTTAAACAGCAATAATCCAGATAGACAACCAATCCAGTGGTTCTCCTCTGCTACCAGTCCACTGATTTTAGTCACTCAGCTACAAAGTGGATACCGTTATTTAGATATTACTAAATTTGTTCAACAAGCAAATTGGCAGTTACAAACTAATGGTAACACCTTGGTAATTGTCACGCCCCAAGCTCAAATTAAAAATATTATTACTGGTCAGCAACCGCTCAATCCTCCTGGTATTAATACTATCCGGGAAAACCGCATTGTAGTCGATTTAGACCGTGCCACACCTTGGATAGTCAGGCAAGGATTACCTATTAAGCAAGTGCAAACGCCGCCAGCAGATGATCCAGATGCGATCGCACCTAAACCAGCTACCCTGCCTAATCGGGAATGGACAATTACACTGGATGCTATAGCTGATCCTGTATTAATCCAACGTTATACTTCTGCTCCACAGCCGCCATCACTACCAAGCTTAATCAAACAAATATTACCAAAAACACAACCAACGCCTGATAAATTGATTCAAAAAGTTGAGGTTGTGAATAACCAAACTATTGTGAGTCTCAGCGTTCCTTTTGGTTGGTCTCCTCGTGTCAATACAATAGATAATCCGCATCGTCTAATGGTCGAGATTCGCCCCGATGCAATAGTAGAAAGGAATATAGCCTGGGCAAATGGGTTGCGTTGGCGACAGCAATTTATCAGTTTAGGGAAAGAACGTTTTCCTGTGGTGTGGTTAGAAGCTAACCCCCGCGCTGTCACCTTAAAACCAATTTGGGCAACTCCTGAGACTTTAATTGGTACTGCTCCCTTAATTCAAACAGCGCAAAAATACTTAGCTTTAGCGGCAATTAATGGTGGTTATTTTAACCGCAATAATCGATTACCTTTAGGCGCGATTCGTCGAGATAATCAGTGGATATCCGGGCCAATTCTTAATCGGGGTGCGATCGCTTGGAATAACTCTGGGCAATTTTACGTAGGTCGCCTGACATTACAAGAAACTTTAGTTACGCCTAACAATCTCCGCTTACCAATTTTATTTCTCAATAGTGGTTACGTGCAGAGTGGCATTGCTCGTTACACCCCCAGCTGGGGAACAACTTACACTCCCCTTACAGATAACGAAACTATCCTCCTAGTTCAAAAAGACGAAGTTAGTAGTCAGTTAGCGGGTGGAAAAGCTGGACAAACCCCTGTCCCTATCCCCCAAGATGGCTACTTGTTAACTTTGCGCGGAACTGCTGCAACTACTGCTATGCAACTCCCTACAGGCACAAAAGTTACCCTTACTAGTGCCACTACCCCCGCTGATTTTAGCCGTTACCCCAACATTGTGGGAGCCGGGCCATTATTAATTCAAAATGGTCAAATTGTTATTGATGCGAAAGCTGAAAAATTCAGTAATGCTTTTATTGCAGAAAAGGCCATTCGTAGTGGCATTTGCACTACAGCCACAGGTACGCTGATGATTGCTGCTGTGCATAACCGTGCTGGTGGTGCAGGGCCGACACTAGCAGAACACGCTCAATTGATGAAACAGCTTGGTTGTGTGAATGCTCTCAATTTAGATGGAGGTAGTTCAACTAGTCTTTATTTAGGCGGACAATTACTTGACCGTTCTCCTAATACTGCGGCTCGTGTGCATAACGGTATTGGGATTTTTTGGCAACAAAGATAAATGAATCATAAAATATTCATTTCAACCTTTATCCTTCAAGTTCGCAACAAACTTTAAAGATTGGAATAAGCTGGAATGGCACTAGATAAAGAGTTTGTGTATTCACCATAGTTTAGTCGTGACTCTTTACACCCTAAAGTTTGATTTTGTTATGGTTAGCAAGGTGTAATTGAATTGCTCATTTTCACGGTTGCAAGATTGCGCCAGATTTTTCCATCAATGGTTAAGAGTAAGGACAGCTTGTTATGTCTCCAAACGAGGTAACTATGGCTCAATATCAAGAAACCGCACCAACTAAGACTTTACCCCTACCTGCGGCGATCGCGAATCGCGGTGTTGCAGCAACTGAATTGCGCCCTTGGGGTTCTTTTACTATTTTGGAAGAAGGGCGTGGATATAAAATTAAACGCATTGAAGTGAAGCCTGGACACCGCCTCAGCCTGCAAATGCACCATCATCGCAGTGAACATTGGATTGTTGTCTCTGGTACAGCCAGAGTAACCTGTGGCGATCAAGAAATATTATTGGGTAATAATCAGTCAACTTATGTACCTCAATGTACATCCCATCGTCTCGAAAATCCTGGAGTGATTCCTTTAGTACTAATTGAGGTACAAAATGGCGAATATTTAGGTGAAGATGATATTATTCGCTACCAAGATGATTATGCGCGGACAGAAAACTAGTTGAACTAGGATCTAGGAAACTAGCACAAGAAATTGCACTCCGTAAGTTTCTGACTGAAGCATACAGAAATTTGCGGAGCCGCGATCGCTAATTTAGTTAGGCTAGATGCTTAACTCGTATTTTTAAAGCAAAAAGCTAAATATTGAGATTTAAATACCTCTGTACTCAGTTTCTTTGACATTATTAGGCAACTAAATAAATCTCACGCTGGGTTTTGCAAATCAACCTCTTCATTTACAATAAAAAAGCAAAAACCAGTTTTTTAGGTTTCTCGTCACGCCATCTGTCTTTAAGGTGGGCTTGCAATTGCCAAAACAAATTCAATGATTCAACTGAGTCAAGCAGCAAAAATTGAAATTGAACGATTAAAGTCAAAGCAACAGCCCAATATCTTGGTCAGGTTAGCTGTTAAACCGGGGGGATGCTCTGATTTATTTTACGATATGTCGTTTGATGAGATTCTCCAAGAAGGCGATCACACTTTTGAAGTGAGTGGTCTGCAAATTCTTATAGATAACCAAAGCCTACAATATGTTAATGGGTTAGTATTAGATTATTCTGAAGATTTAATGGGTGGAGGCTTTCGTTTCCACAACCCTCAAGCAGTTACCACCTGTAGTTGTGGTAATTCATTCTCGATTACACAAGATTTCATCGTCCATAGTTAAACATTAATTACTCTGGGCGTAGGTCAATTGCCTAACCGAAGGGCTTAGTCAAAGTAGTTTGACATAAAAGCACGAAAAAAGATATAATCAGGATTTGTAAAAACTTAGACCCCTAAGCAGCTTAACGCGCTGTGACTCATGCCAACCATACAGCAACTAATACGTAGCGAACGCGAAAAAGCGCGTCAGAAAACCAAGTCTCCAGCTCTCAAGCAATGCCCGCAACGCCGCGGCGTTTGTACCAGAGTCTACACAACAACACCTAAAAAGCCTAACTCAGCCCTACGCAAGGTAGCAAGGGTAAGGCTGACATCCGGGTTTGAGGTGACAGCCTACATTCCAGGGATTGGTCATAACTTACAAGAACACTCCGTAGTCATGATTCGTGGCGGTCGGGTTAAGGATTTGCCAGGGGTAAGATACCATATTATCCGTGGCACCTTAGATACAGCGGGCGTTAAAGACCGCAAACAAGGACGTTCCAAGTATGGAACCAAGCGCCCGAAAGCAGCCAAAAAATAAGGCAGAGGCGATTAGTCGTGTCTCATGGCGATTAGTCGCTTTGTCTGGAAGCGCTAAAAAAATATAAAAAGTTAGCGATCGCTCTCAAACAGTTGTGAAGATAGATAAAAGTATCTGTTTTCAAAAGTTAAATTAGTTAAGTTACCACTGCCAGCCTGCACTCAGCGAGCAAGTGTAGGTTTTATGGAAATTGCTGTAAGCGACAGCAGCATTTTCATCTGGGAAATTCATACCTGCGATGTTGTCGCTTTGTGTGTCCGATTCAGGATAACAAATCAGCAATTCAGGGTCGCTGCAACTGTAGTGTAAAAAAATTGCCGCAGTCTGAGTGGCAGCTTCCACCACTCCGATACTGCGCTGTCTGATAGCATATAATTTCGTTGCCAAATTCCGAATTAAGGGTACAGTATGTCTCGTCGTGGTGTAGTTCAAAGGCGGCCAGTTCCGCCTGACTCAGTTTATAATAGTCGTCTGGTGAGCATGATGATTCGCCGGATCATGCGTCACGGAAAAAAATCACTAGCTGCACGTATAGTTTATGAAGCTTTAAAAACTATTGAAGAACGCACTGGTAATGCTGCGTTAGAAACCTTTGAAAGAGCAGTGCGTAATGCCACACCATTGGTAGAAGTGAAAGCTCGTCGTGTTGGTGGTGCAACTTACCAAGTCCCAATGGAAGTACGCTCAGAACGCGGTACCACCCTAGCACTACGTTGGCTAGTGCAATTTTCTCGGTCAAGGCCAGGGCGCACAATGGCTGGCAAATTAGCCAATGAATTAATGGATGCAGCCAACGAAAGTGGTAATGCGATCCGTAAGCGGGAAGAAACGCACCGGATGGCAGAAGCTAACAAAGCCTTTGCCCACTATCGTTACTAAACAAAACAGCGATATATCCAGCCTCAATAAGCGGTATATCGCCAACAGATAAAAATCCAGACGGTTATCCGTAAAAGTATAGAATCTTAACAAAGAGTAATATACAAGATATCATGAGGCAAAAACTATAGGAGGCTACTGTGGCACGTACAAACCCGCTGGAGAAAGTACGCAATATCGGGATTGCGGCGCATATAGATGCGGGAAAAACAACGACAACAGAGAGAATATTATTTTACTCTGGGATAATTCATAAAATTGGTGAAGTTCACGAAGGAACTGCTGTAACTGACTGGATGGAGCAAGAGCGGGAGCGGGGAATCACAATCACTGCTGCGGCCATTAGCACCAGTTGGAAAGATTATCAAATTAACATTATCGATACTCCTGGTCACGTAGACTTCACAATCGAAGTAGAACGCTCCATGCGCGTGTTGGATGGTGTAATTGCTGTATTTTGTTCAGTAGGTGGAGTACAACCACAATCTGAAACAGTATGGCGGCAAGCAGATCGCTACGCGGTACCTCGGATCGCCTTTATTAACAAAATGGATCGCACAGGCGCGAACTTCTATAGAGTTCATGAACAAATGCGCGATCGCTTACGGGCGAATGCCATTGCCATTCAACTGCCCATTGGTAGCGAAAATGACTTTAAAGGCATCGTAGACTTAGTACGGAAACGTGCATACATCTACAATAACGACCAAGGTACGGATATTCAAGAAACGGATATTCCGTCAGATATGCAGGAGCAAACCGAAGAGTATTACACAAAGCTGGTAGAAGCAGTTGCTGAAACCGATGATGCTTTGATGACCAAATACTTTGACGGGGAAGCACTGACAGAAGAAGAAATTCGCGCTGCCCTGCGGAAAGGGACAATTGCTGGCACAATCGTGCCTGTACTTTGTGGTTCAGCCTTTAAAAACAAAGGCGTGCAGTTAATGTTGGATGCAGTTGTAGATTACCTACCCGCACCAACAGAAGTTCCTCCCATTCAAGGCACACTCCCCAATGGTGATACAGTCGAGCGCCGAGCTGATGACAATGAACCTCTAGCAGCTTTGGCATTTAAGATTATGGCTGACCCTTACGGTCGCCTCACCTTTGTTAGAGTTTATTCTGGTGTTCTGAAAAAAGGTAGCTATGTATTAAATGCTACGAAGAACAAAAAAGAACGGATTTCCCGTTTAGTTCTGATGAAGGCAGACGATCGCCAAGACGTAGAAGAACTACGGGCTGGTGATTTGGGTGCTGCACTAGGGTTAAAAGACACCTTAACTGGTGATACTATCACTGATGAAGGCGCACCAGTAATTCTGGAATCCCTATTTATTCCAGAGCCAGTGATCTCGGTGGCGGTTGAACCCAAAACCAAGAATGACATGGATAAGCTATCCAAGGCTCTGCAATCTCTGTCTGAAGAAGACCCAACCTTCCGCGTTAATGTTGACCCAGAAACAAACCAAACTGTCATTGCAGGGATGGGAGAACTCCACCTAGAAATTCTGGTGGATCGGATGTTGCGCGAATTTAAAGTGGAAGCGAACGTGGGTGCGCCACAGGTAGCTTATCGCGAAACGATTCGTAAAACAGTTACCAACGTAGAAGGTAAATTCATCCGCCAAAGTGGTGGTAAAGGTCAATACGGTCACGTTGTCATCAATTTGGAACCAGGGGAACCCGGTACTGGCTTTGAATTCGTCTCTAAAATTGTTGGTGGTGTAGTACCAAAAGAGTACATTGGCCCCGCAGAGCAAGGGATGAAAGAAAGTTGTGAATCTGGTATTTTAGCCGGATATCCATTGATTGACGTGAAAGCGACGCTAGTTCATGGCTCTTACCACGATGTAGACTCTTCGGAAATGGCTTTTAAAATCGCTGGCTCAATGGCACTGAAAGAAGCTGTGCTAAAAGCTTCACCAGTACTATTAGAGCCTATGATGAAAGTTGAGGTGGAAGTTCCTGAAGATTATATTGGGAACGTCATTGGAGACCTCATCTCCCGCCGAGGACAGATTGAAAGCCAAAGTACTGAACAGGGACTGGCTAAAGTGGCATCTAAAGTTCCACTGGCTACCATGTTCGGCTACGCCACCGATATCCGGTCGAAGACCCAAGGTCGAGGTATCTTTACGATGGAGTTCAGCCACTACGAAGAGGTGCCTCGCAGCGTAGCGGAAACTATCATTGCAAAAAGTAAAGGGAACGCTTAATTAAAAAAGGAAACGAGCATTCATGGCACGCGCAAAGTTTGAAAGAAATAAACCCCACGTTAACATCGGTACTGTTGGCCACGTTGACCACGGTAAGACCACTTTAACAGCAGCTATCACCATGACTTTGGCTGCTCTCGGTCAAGCGGAAGCTAAAGGCTATGACCAAATCGATAACGCACCCGAAGAGAAAGCACGGGGTATCACGATTAACACTGCTCACGTTGAGTATGAAACTAAAAACCGCCACTATGCTCACGTAGACTGTCCTGGACACGCTGACTACGTGAAGAACATGATCACTGGTGCAGCACAAATGGACGGAGCTATTCTCGTAGTAGCTGCAACTGACGGCCCTATGCCTCAAACCCGCGAACACATTCTGTTAGCTCGTCAGGTAGGGGTTCCTAAACTGGTGGTCTTCTTAAACAAAGAAGATATGGTAGACGACGAAGAATTGCTAGAGTTGGTAGAACTAGAAGTTCGGGAACTACTTTCTAGCTATGAGTTCGATGGGGACAATATTCCCGTTATTCGAGGTTCTGGTCTGCAAGCTCTAGAAGCAATGACCAAAAACCCCAAAACTCAGCGTGGAGAAAATCCTTGGGTAGACAAAATCTACGAATTGATGGACGCTGTAGATTCCTACATCCCCGATCCTGAGCGTGACATTGATAAAGCCTTCCTGATGGCTGTAGAAGATGTGTTTACAATCACAGGTCGTGGTACAGTTGCTACCGGCCGGATTGAACGTGGCAAAGTTAAAGTGGGCGATACCGTAGAACTAGTGGGTCTGAGAGAAACTCGTAGTACCGCCGTTACCGGGATCGAAATGTTTAAAAAGAGCCTTGATGAAGGCTTGGCTGGGGATAACGCAGGTGTACTCCTACGTGGTCTGAAAAAAGAAGATGTTGAGCGCGGTATGGTAATCGCCAAACCCGGTTCTATTACACCTCATACTCAATTTGAAGGTGAAGTATACGTCTTAACAGAAAAAGAAGGTGGTCGGAAAACCCCCTTCTTCTCTGGCTACCGCCCCCAGTTCTATGTCCGGACAACCGATGTAACCGGCACCATTAAAGCCTTCACCTCTGATGATGGGGCAGACGTAGAAATGGTAATGCCAGGCGATCGCATCAAAGTTACTGTGGAATTGATTAATGCGATCGCAATTGAAACAGGTATGCGCTTTGCGATTCGTGAAGGTGGCCGCACTATCGGTGCTGGTGTCGTCGCTAAAATCGTCAAGTAGTACATTTTTACCCGAATAACTAAGAGCAGAGATGCTAAGATGCCTCTCTGCTCTTTTATCTGAAATTACTGGCAAAAATGAGGAATCAAAAATAGAGAGTAAAAAAACACAAAATTAACTACTCTCAATTCCTCACTCTCGACTCTCCTAATAAATCAGAACCTGGAAAATTAAAGATGGCAACTCTACAACAGCAGAAGATTAGAATTCGTTTAAAAGCTTTTGACCGTCGATTATTAGATACATCTTGCGAGAAGATTGTAGATACAGCTAACCGGACTAACGCTACAGCCATAGGCCCAATTCCCTTACCTACAAAACGGAAAATCTATTGCGTGTTGCGATCTCCTCACGTAGACAAAGATTCGCGCGAACATTTTGAAACCCGTACTCATCGTCGCATTATTGATATCTACCAGCCTTCCTCTAAAACTATTGATGCGTTAATGAAGTTAGATTTGCCATCCGGTGTGGATATTGAAGTCAAGTTGTAATCAGTCAAGAGTCAATAGTTATAAAAAAATTATTATTGACCATTGACTATAGTACGAATACGGAACTAGCCCTGAGAAAATTGATCTCAGGGCTTTTTATTTAGTGATAGAATGTAAATAAAGTACGGGAAAGCAGAGAACAATAAATTTTTAAAATTAAATTTATTATAAGGTAACAATGACATCTTCTTCTAGAATTGCTGTTCGTGAACTACCTCTGTTCCCGTTACCCGAAGTAGTTCTTTTTCCTACTAGACCATTACCATTACATATCTTTGAATTCCGCTACCGAATCATGATGAATACGATTTTGGAAAGCGATCGCAGGTTTGGAGTACTAATGGTCGATCCAGTAAAAGGCACGATTGCAAATGTTGGCTGTTGTGCAGAAATCATCCATTACCAGCGCCTACCAGACGACCGGATGAAAATGCTGACTTTGGGACAACAAAGGTTTCGGGTCTTAGAGTATGTACGGGAAAAGCCTTATCGCGTCGGTTTGGTACAGTGGATAGAAGATGAACCACCAGCCAAAGACTTACGCCCTTTAGGTGCAGAAGTTGAACAACTGCTTAAAGATGTAGTGCGTCTCTCTGCCAAATTAACAGAACAAAACATTGAACTGCCAGAAGAATTACCAGATTTGCCAATAGAGCTATCTTATTGGGTAGCGAGTAATCTTTATGGTGTGGCTGCTGAACAACAGTCATTGCTAGAAATGCAAGATACAGCTGCTCGCTTAGAACGAGAAGCAGAAATTTTAACTTCTACTCGTAATCATTTAGCAGCTCGTTCTGTACTAAAAGATACTTTTAATCAGAAATCTTAAGCGAAGATCGATGAAAAATTATGCAGAGTCTAAAGTTTCTTGGCGTTCTACCCTGTGAGTTCACTATTATGTGTTCTTGCATGAGTAGTCGCTAACTCTGCAAAAACAAACTTACTTGATATGAAGTTTTTCGTTCTGGGATTATGCTTCCACAACGTTGACAGATAAAACCCCATAGCTACCAAAAATTTTTAAAATTTCTATGTAACCCATTAAATCGGCTATAGCAGATTGCATTTTGGGTTTTGTAATATCTGTCTCTAGGTCGATAAAAAATACATATTCTCCTAGCGATCGCTTGGTAGGGCGAGATTCAATTCTGCTAAGATTAATGCCTAGTTCAGCAAATACTTGCAAAGGCTTGATTAACGCACCAGGAATGTTTGCAGGGACGCTAAAAGCTAGAGAGCTATGAGTAGGATTTAATGTATTTATCTGATATTCAGATGTTGGCTGATTTTGACTCACTACCCAAAAGCGAGTACAGTTTTCTGGATAGTCATTAATTCCTTGAGCAAGAATCGGCAAATTATAGAGTTGGGCAGCTCTAGAAGAAGCGATCGCCGCTGCTGTTACATCTTGTTGGAGTAATTGTAGGGCTTCTGTTGTGGAATTGTTCGGTATGATTTGTACAGTTGGCAGGATTTTACCTAACCAATTTTGACATTGTGCTAAAGCCTGGGGGTGAGAATACACCTTCTGAATGTGATCTAAACTGGGAGCGCAAGAAATTAAAGTATGGACAATAGGCATCACTAATGCCAATTGAATTCGCAAACTGTCCAATTGCCACAGTGCATCCATTGTCATCGTGACACTACCTTCAATGGAATTTTCTACTGGTACAACCGCTAACTCAGTTTCTCTAGTAGCCACCGCTTGGAGTGATTGAGCTATGCTGGGATATGGGCATAAAGTAGCTGCAATTCCTGTAGTTTTGCTCAACCAATTGACATATAAAACTGCTGCTTGTTCTGCATAAGTGCCTGGTGGCCCTAGATGAGCAATAGATAAAGACATAGAATTTAAATGGGAATTACTGTGAGATTCATAGACTATACCGCAGGCAAATCCACTCTTAAAGAAACAAAATATTGATTTAAATTGCTTTATTTGACTTCATACTCTTGTTTTCTATTGAATAATGATACAGCTTTTAATTATATTCACCAGCACATTTACTGGGTTGTGTAGTACGAAAACAATGTTAGGATGCCTAATTTACTACTGTATGGAATCCAATTAACCATAAATCTAGAGACATCAGTATAGTAGCGATTTTATCTTGTAATACTTGCATAAATTGGGTGTACCTTTGATTATCTGAATCTCTACCAGCTAGGAAAACAACTTAGGGAGAAAGTGCCATCATTGCAGCTTTTGTCTTACTAACTTAGAACGAAAGGCTAGAGAACCAATGTAAACGATAGCGGGAATGGATACAACGGAGCCAAGAGATTGACGTTTTTCTCTTCATGATCATCTTCTGTTTTAACACTGGTATAATTTTTGCTTTTTTTGATATTTATACTTAAAAAAGTATTTTCATAAAATAGCTGTGATTTGATTTATAATTATATAAATAGTAATAATTTTAAAAAATTCGTATTATTGGGTAAATCTATTATTCAGATTTGAGGTTTAACATAAGTATGACTTATCCTCACTTTTTTATTTAATTAAAATAATAACTACACTAAATTTATTAATATATAAAAGTATTAAATAATTGCTGTCTGCAAATCATGCCTACCAGATTTACTGCTTCTCAATCGGTAAAAATTGCTGTACCGCAACAGCCTATTCCTATTCAACATTATTTGCGGCAGCCTCAAAGATTGGTGAATGCTTTAGTTGATAATAGTCGTTTTCAACAACTTTCCGAAGAAGTATTTCGGTTAAAAATGCGTCCTCTATCATTTATGACATTAAGCATTCAGCCGACGGTAGACATGAGGGTGTGGGCAGAATCAAATGGCATAATTTATTTGCGATCGCTAAGTTGTGAAATCCTCGGATTTGAATATATTAACCAACGTTTTACACTCAATTTACAAGGTCATTTGTCACCCTATCAATCTAGTAGTGGTACTCGCCTGGAAGGAAAAGCCGACTTAGAAGTACAAGTAGAACTCCCGCCACCACTTTCTTTTACACCAAAGCCAATTTTAGAAGCTACTGGCAATGGTTTGCTGAAAAGTGTGCTATTAACTGTTAAGCAAAGATTGTTACATCAGCTACTAGTAGATTATCGTCATTGGGTGACATCTCAAATGACAGAGCAAGCAATAGAAGATAATAGTGGTGACTTACCAATTTTGAATTTAGATTAGTTTTATCTAAGTATTAAATGAAGAATTAATGGCTACTTTAAAATAGCCATTAATTGGTTAAAGTTTGGGAAAATTAGCTATCACTACATCTATGTGAAAGAAAAATTAGCACACCAAAACCTGAGCGCACCGACCAAACAATACCCCAAATTACTGCTGAATTTGGCAAGGGCTGAAAGATTTACGATGTAGAGATGAAGCGCCGTAATCTCGTAGCGCCTGTAAATGTTTGGGGCTACCATATCCTTTATTTTTTGCTAAGTCGTACTGTGGATATTTTGCGGCTAAACGCAGTATCAAGTCGTCACGCCAGACTTTAGCCACAATACTAGCAGCTGCGATGCAGAGCGATCGCTCATCTCCTTTGACTATTGTTTGTTGTGGTATTTGCAAATCTTTAATTGCTTGATTACCGTCAACCAAGCATATTACAGGCTGTACTTTCAATTTAAGTACAGCCCGTTTCATGGCTAACAGTGTCGCCTGCAAAATATTTATTTGATCAATTTCAGCAGTTGCAGCAAAACCGATTCTCCAGTCTGTTGCCAGCTGACAAATCTGTGCTGCTAACTTAGTTCTGCGAGAACTAGACAGCTTTTTACTATCGTTAATGCCAGAGGCGATGAGTTCTGGAAAAGCGCTGTCAGGTAAGATGACTGCTGCTGCAACAACAGGCCCAAATAAAGCACCACGCCCGACTTCATCGACACCCGCAATTAATCCTGGGATACCGAATAAATCAGGTGTGAACTCCAACCAAGGGAGTTCAGCCAAGCCTGCTGGTACAACAGCAGTTTGTTTAATTTCTATCTCCATAGGAGATATTAACTGTCCTCAGAATTAGAATCTACAGCAGAGGAACGACGACGGCGGCGACGGCTACCTGTGGCAGTTAGATTTGCTTCAGATTCTTCAGCATTAGTAGCAAATCCATCTAACTCAACTTTTTCTGGTGGTGGAGATTGTTGCTCTAACTCTTCTGGCGGTGAGATGTTTACTTCTTTATTGGGAGTTTCGGTAATAATTGTAGCGGAGGGCGTTTCTGGGGCTGTACTTGCTCCTTGTCCAGGCTGAACAACGTTAATAATCACCGACTTGGGATTTTTGACTTCCCTATCCAATTTCACTAAGGGAGATATTCCCATCAAAGCAAAAACATCTTGTTCTTCTAAAGTCATTTCTACGGTTCTAATCTCCGGTGGTTCAACCACTGGTTTGACTGGTTCTGTTTTGATGACTTTATTGCGTTCGACTCTTTCTGTCCAACCTGATTTACCTAAGCTAGGTGCTGGAATTTCTGGTGTTGGGCTTAAGTCAACGTCATTATCCAGATCTAGCTCGGTATCATTCTCAAAACCTAACGAATTAGGAGCCAGCCTTGTTTCATCTTTACCATTTGCGCCATTGATGCCAATGCGTCTACGACGGTTAGTGCGACCACCACGCTTATTGTTATCACCCAATTCGTGATAGCTGGGATGATTGACTAAATTCAAGGAGCTTAAATCGGTGTCAGCATCAAAATTGTCACCAAAGCTATCAAAGCTTTCTCTTGGTTCTGTGATCCGCGCTACTGGCAAACGAGGTTCTCTTTGGGGCAAGGATACGAAACGCTCAGGCACTTCTGCTGGTGTTGGTAAGCGGTTTTCGTTTTCTCCTGGTAAATGGACTATATGTCCTAAACCACCACAGGTTTGACAAGTTCCACCAAACAATTCGTATATATTTTGCCCTTGACGCTTCCGAGTCAATTCTACTAAGCCAAGTTCTGTAAGTTGAGCGATTTGAGGACGTGCTTTGTCTGCTTTGAGTGCTTTGTTGAAATGCTCTAGAACGTGCAGTTGATCGCGCCGTGATTCCATATCGATGAAGTCTACAACAATGACTCCGGCGATATTTCGCAGTCGCAATTGGCGGGCAATTTCTGTGGCGGCTTCGCAGTTTGTCCACAACACTGTTTCTCTGGCTGTTGCCGATCGCGTGAAGGAACCAGAGTTAACATCAATTACTGTCAGGGCTTCTGTTGGCTCAATAATGATGTAGCCGCCAGAAGGTAAATCTACTCTTGGTTTGAGTGCTTCCCGAATAGCGGCATTGATGCGGAAGTATTCTAATATGGGTGAGCGATCGCGGTGATGATCAATTAACAATCCTTGTGGTGTCTGTCCGCCACTCCAGTTCTGCAAGTACTGTTTCACCCGCTTCAGTCCAGTGCTGGAATCGACCACAATTCGGTTGACATCTGCACCGTACATATCTCGCAATACCCGCTGGATAAAGTCATCATCCCGGTTCAGTAGTGCTGGCGCACGGGTCGATTGTGCTTCTTGTTGAATTGCCTCCCATTGTTTTTGCAGCAATTCCAAGTCTTCCATAATGGCTTCTTCGGGTTTGCCTTCGGCTTCTGTTCGTACCAACAAACCCATCCCTGCCGGTTTGATTAAAATTGCTAACGCCCGCAGGCGATTGCGCTCATTTTCACTTTTAATCCGGCGGGATAAATTTACACCCCGACCATAAGGCATCAGTACTACATAACGTCCAGGTAAAGTAATGTTACCTGTTAGCCTCGGCCCTTTTGTGCCGGTTGGCTCTTTCATAACTTGCACCAGAACTTTTTGCTGGGGTGCTAATAGTTCTGTAATGGCGGCGGCTGTCCGCTTTAGCTTCAAAGGGCCTAAGTCTGTGACATGAATAAAGCCGTTACGTTCTGGATCACCAATATTTACAAAAGCTGCGTCAATTCCGGGTAATACGTTTTCTACTACACCTAAGTAGATATCACCAATTTGGTGATGGCCTGTGGCTACAACGAGTTCTTGTATTTGATCTTCCGAAAATACGGCAGCAATTTGATGCTGCTCTGCGATGATAATTTGTTTTGGCATTCAATTTCCTCAAAAATTGGCAGCACGAGTGTAGTTCTGGAGGTTTGTTATGTCCCTCGCCCCTACCAGCTACTAAGGGTACTGCTGATAATAAAATTTGTGAAGCCGAGCTTCAAAGTTAAAGAGCAAATGTCTGAGTAATTGCGTTGACACGCCTGTTTATTCCAGAACGGCTGCATATTTTTTAAGTAAATAAATCAACCGTCGTGGTTGATTTTTGATGCGATACCCGCACCACCTAGGGTTTAGGCATTTAGCAGTTGTTTAAAAAAATATAGAGTAAGAGTTGCCGACGGAGCCTGCTGTTAAGTTACTAGTTCGCAAGGTAGCTATAAAGAGAGGTTGCTTTTTAATCCGCTTCAGCTTATCTGGGATAAAACCCTAGAATTTTCTCTCTAGTATCTTTGCTTTCGCTCCCTGAGTATAAGGGTAGTGAACTAGTGAATTCAATGCAGCGTCAGAAAATTTCTCTTCACCTCATTCTAACGCAACCTTGCTAAAAATCAATTCCCACGATGTGCTACATCAGGGCAACTACTAGCAAGTTGCCCTTTAGGGATTATACTCCTAAAACTAACTGATTGCGGTGAATTTGCAGAAGTTGAAATTCTCGGTTTGCCACTACTGCCAGCATAGATAGGATTTGCTCAGGACGTAAGGAAACACCGTCGTTGCGACAACTACCTAGATAACGCAGAATCGAGGTAGGTTCAGCGGTGCTATTTTTAACGGTTACTAATGCTAATTCAAACAGGCGATCGCGCAGATTTACTATTTGAGTTTTGCCTGATTTGGTTGTTTGCTCTACGTTAATTTCGTCCTTCGCTAAGATGACATCAATCCAATCTTGCCATTGTGCAGGTGTGGCTGCATCCAGCATGGCTACTGTAATCTGGTACTCGGCTGCGGCTAAGATTTGGGTAGCTGCGGGAGATTTAAAATCTATCTCTGCTACGCCATATATAGGTATATCAGTCGGCAGTTCCTGGGCTAACTTAGCTTGGAAAGCCTGGATATCTACAGGGGTCGTTAACTCAAAATCCACGATTTCACCATTGCTAGTAGCACCTAAAGGTAAAGCACTGGCAATCATAATGCGTGGGTTGGGGTGAAATCCACCTGTAAAGGCAATTGGCAAACTTGCTCGGCGGATAACTCTGTCAAACAAGCGCAATAAATCCAGATGACCTAATAAAGCCATATCACCTTGTTTCCCAAACCAGACACGCAATCTTTGGGCTTTGGTGGTGTTGGGAACAAACTCACCTGCAAATTCTGGGATAGTAGGTGGCTCAATCACAATATTATGGCCAAAATCTGTGCCGCAGACACCACAATGCGAACAACCTTCAAAAGAGCAATCGGGGACAATTGCTGCTTCTAAGGCGCGTTGTAAGTCTTCTTGCAGCCACTTTTTGTCAATTCCAGTATCAATATGATCCCAAGGGAGGGGGAGATCCAGGGAGTGGTGATTACAGGAATCTTTTTCTTCTGGATGAAACAAATTCCATTCGCCGTTTTCGACTTGGCGGTATTTCCAGTCTAGTCCGGCTTCGGCGATCGCCTGACCCCAAGCCGTGAAGGCTTTATCTAAATTATCATACCAAGAATCCATGCCTGCACCTAGTTCCCAGGCGCGACGCAGAACTTTGCCCAAAGTGCGATCGCCTCTACCCACAAAGTCTTCCATTGCCGAAATGCGGACATCGGTGAAATTCACCTTGATTCCCCGAATCGGGCGGAATTCTTGCCGTAGTAGGCTTTGCTTGCGTTTAAATTCAGCGGTAGCGACTGAATGCCATTGAAATGGTGTATGCGGTTTGGGCGTAAAGTTAGAAATTGTCAGGTTAAAGTTTAGCGGTCTTCTGCCCTGACCCCGACATTCTCGCTGTAACCAACGTACCGTTTCAGCAATGCCGACAACATCTGCATCTGTCTCACCCGGCAAGCCAATCATAAAATAGAGTTTGATTTTATCCCAGCCTTGTTCCCAAGCTGTTTTTACACCTCTCAGCAATTCTTCATTCGTCAAACCTTTGTTAACAATGTCCCGCATCCGCTGGGTGCCGGCTTCTGGTGCAAATGTTAATCCACCTTGCCGTGTACCACCGAGGATGTTGGCAATGTTCTCATCAAATCTATCTACGCGCTGACTGGGTAAAGTCAGGGAAATGTTTTCATTTTTTAACCGATTTTTGATTTCCATCCCTACCGCTGGTAGGGCTAAATAATCGGAACAACTCAGAGATAGTAGGGAAAATTCATTGTAACCAGTCGCCCGCATTCCCTGTTCGATGGCTTCTACAACTTTTTCTGGTTCTACATCCCTTGCCGGTCGAGTGAGCATACCTGGTTGACAAAAGCGACACCCACGGGTACAACCACGGCGAATTTCAATTATTAGGCGATCGTGTACTGTTTCTACGTAGGGAACCAGCCCAATGGAATAAGCGGGTATGGGAGTTGCGACTCGCCTGAGAATACGTTTTGGTACATCTGGATGGTTGGGATGGACTGAACCATCTGCGGCCATTTCATAAAACTGTGGGACGTATACCCCTGGTACCTGTGCCAAGTCGAGGAGTATATCTCGGCGACTTAATCCAGCGTTTTTTCCTTCTTCTAATACCAAGCCGATTTCTGGTAAGAGTTCCTCGCCATCACCTAAAGCGAAGAAGTCGAAAAAGTCAGCATAGGGTTCAGGGTTTGAGGTTGCTGTTTGTCCCCCAGCGAAAATTAGCGGATAATTCTCTGTTGCTCTTTCTTGCCATGTCAGGGGAATTCCTGCTAAATCCAACATTTCTAAGATGTTGGTCGCACCTAATTCGTAACTGAGACTAAAACCTAAGATATCAAATTCTTTTAGCGATCGCTTTGACTCTACAGCAAACAAGGGCGTGTTTGTTTCCCTAAGCTTGGCTGCCAAGTCTGTACCTGGGAGGTAAGCGCGATCGCATAATTGGCGCGGTTGGGCATTCAAAATGTTATAGAGAATGATATGCCCCAAATTAGACGAGCCAACTTCATATACTTCTGGGTAGGTCAACACCCACCTGATTACTGCCTTATTCCAAGGCTTATGTACTGCTAGGCGTTCGTTACCAAGGTAACGCGCGGGTTTTAAAATATCCGGTGTAATTAATTTTTCAACTGCAACAGCCACTGCGCTATCTTCTAGCTACTTTTATTATTTACAGATAATCACCTCCAACCTTAGCATTGATTGAGTATAACCATAGGTTTATCTTTGCAACTGAAAACATCCTTTAATATTTTTGCTACAAAGATAAATTCTATGTTATGCTTAAGGGTTAACAAAAGCTAAATCAATTGTATCTTCAAACTCAAACACCCCATCAAGTTGGGTTAATTCAAAGATAATTTTCAAGGCGGGAGAAACAGAACATAGCTTTAAACTTTGCCCCAAGTTTTGAGCCAGCTTTAGTGCAGACACCAATGCCATTAAGCCTGCACTGTCTAATGATTCTACTGCTGCCAAATCCACAAGCAAGATTGAGACATCATTTGGTGTTAATGCTGCTGTCAAATCTCGTTCAAATTCCAATGCGTTAACGGCATTGAGTTTGCCCTGTGGCCGAATAACTGTAATTTTTGGGCATTCCAGCACTGCTTGCATATTGACATCCTAAATTAGAGTTATTAAATCTTTAACCTGAGATTTATTTGAACATAATCTCTTTTTTTAAACATCGACCATACGTCTTACATCTCTTTGCTGAATCTTTATGGGTAAAGGGTATATCTTTAAAGATTGTCATAAATACAGGGTAAAATGTGTTTATATATACTTTTTTTTAATATCGGTTCTAAAACAATCAACATAGACAGCCACAGGATAAATTGCTCATCCGTAACTTTGCTGGGAATGCTTAATTTATATATACTTAAGCCTCATCAGTTATAGCTAAGTATGAGATTAAATACGCTCATTTGGAGAGAATAAGATAGAGTTCAAGGTAAATTATTTGGCAAAATATATGTGATCTAAATCACTAAATTTAAGCTTTTAGATCACAATTTATACTTAGCTCTATCCCAGATAATTTAGTATTACCTAGAATGGGTTAATAAATATGAAAACGAGGAAGTACGCTATTCGCCAACTTGTAGAAAAAGCTCTTGATATTAAAAAATTAACTCCAGAGATAGAAAATGAAATCAATTCTGAATTAACTCAAATGGGTTATATCTCGGATGTGGACTATGAAGCTTTGGAATTATTAATGGCAGAAATGGATGCTGGTAGAGTCAAGTTGGTTCCTAGCTGGGGATATTAATTTTTGTCATTAGTCAATGGTCAATGGTTAATTGATAATGACCTATATTTTTCTGTGAGATTTACTGTTTAGTTACTTGGTGTGGCGTAAACTGTGCTAGTCAGCATTAATGTTTGCATTAATATTTAAGTCGCCATGCACCTTGCTAAACGCCTAGAAAAAATTCCTCCCTACCTCTTTGCTGAAATTAACCGTAAACGAGAAAAACTCGTCGCTGAGGGAGTTGACATCATTAATATGGCAGTAGGCGACCCTGATAAACCGACTCCTGCACACATTCTCCAGGTAATGCACGAGGCAATTGATGACGCTGCTACCCATAATTACCCGCCCTACGAAGGTATGCAAGAATTTCGGCAGGCGGCTGCTAAGTGGATGGAAAATCGGTTTGGGGTAACGGATTTAAACCCAGATACAGAGGTTGTAGCGTCTATTGGTTCTAAAGAGGCAATACATAATACTTTCTTAGCTTTTGTAGAGGCGGGAGACTATACACTCATTCCCGATCCTGGTTATCCGGTATATCGCACTTCTACCATTTTTGCTGATGGTGTGCCTTTTACAATGCCACTGAAGGCAGAAAACCAGTTTTTGCCAGATTTAAACGCGATTCCCGAAGAAATTGCCCAAAAAGCCAAGCTTTTGTGGATTAACTACCCAAATAATCCGACTGGGGGAGTTGCAACGCTAGAGTTTTTTACAGAATTGGTAGATTTCTGTAAGCAGTACAATATCTTGCTATGTCATGACAATGCTTACTCAGAAATGGCATACAACGGCTACAAACCGCCGAGTGTGTTACAAGTTCCTGGCGCAAAAGATATCGCCATTGAGTTTCACAGTTTGTCAAAATCTTACAATATGACAGGCTGGCGAGTTGGTTTTGTAGCTGGGAATGCACTGGGGATTCAAGGTTTGAGACAGGTTAAAACTAACGTTGATTCGGGTGTGTTTAAGGCAATTCAAAAAGCTGCGATCGCAGCTTACAATACCACAGAAGCCGAACTGCAAACTTTGATGTCTGTTTATCAACATCGCCGCGATACCATTGTTCAAGGTTTACAATCTTTAGGATGGCCGATTCAGCCGCCAAAAGCTACCCTTTACGTTTGGGTTCCTGTTCCTTCCGGTTATACTTCTGCGGAATTTGTAAATTTGCTGCTTGACAAATGCGGCATTATGGTCGCTCCCGGTAGCGGTTATGGTGCATCTGGTGAAGGCTTCTTCCGCATAGCTTTAACTATCTCTGAGGAGCGAATGCAAGAAGCCATTGGACGAATGAAGGATGCTGGTATTCACTACTAAAAAAGTGTGAATTATGAAATATCAGTGTTGCTGAATAACCAGGATAAGACTACATGAATTTAAATCTCAAACTAACTCATTAACCTCTCTGCGCCTTCGCGCGACGGACACTTTGCTCAACTCGGCAGAGCCGCCCACGCAAGTGTCCTTCTCTGTGAGGTAAAATCATCTCAAAATTATTCAACACGGAACTATCAAATTTCAGACTTCAGACTTTCTACCTTGCCACATCTGCTGAATAAACTGATGGAGTTGCTGTTTAGCGATTAAGTCTGGTTCGCCTTTTGGTTCTTTGACTAAAACCTGACTCAACAGAGTAATTACTTCTGTGTCTAAAGCAGGGCGAAATAATTGGATAGGCCAAAGCAAATCAGATGCGTCTCGCAAGTCTGTAATTAATGGTGGTTCTTGAGTATGGTTTGCCAGCAGTAAAGGACGTACCCAACACAACTGACGAGACACGACAACTTCAATCACTTCCGCGTACAAATTTTTGTCCCCATACTCTAAAGACACAATTTGTCCTGGTTGAAATTCTGGGCGTGTATCCATAATTATGTAGCTAAAGCCGTGGCGAAGATAATTGTGTACCTTTTCTCATTTTAATTGCGAGAATACTCTATCATTCACATAGACGCTATGGGGGCTGTCTTAAGAACAAACCTTTAGCGAAGAGAGAGTTTAGAATTTAATGTTATAAAATAAGTGAATAACTGTTAAGCTGTTAAGCGATCGCCAATAGGCATTCCGTTGTAGTAAATTATCGAAACAAGAGCAAAGAGCCGTGTCAGTCGAAACCATTGAGAAGAGTTCCACATCCCGCAAGCTCGCCCCTCGATATCGCGTTTTGCTCCACAACGACGACTACAACTCGATGGAGTACGTGGTGCAGACGCTATTAACCACCGTGCCGAGTCTTACTCAGCCCCAAGCTGTGAGCATCATGATGGAAGCCCATACTAACGGGTTAGCTTTAGTCATTACCTGCGCTCTAGAACACGCTGAATTTTACTGTGAAACATTGAAAACTCACGGTTTATCCAGCAGTATTGAACCTGATGAATAGTCATTGGTCATTGGTCATTGGTCATTGGTCATTTGTCATTTGTATTGTGCCTAAAACTAAAACTGGCTACAAAAACAAAGCCCGTCTCCGCAGGTTAAAAAGATTAGATTTAACAATGAGTCCGCGCAGGCGGACTTTGTTTGTATAGCCGCGATTTCTAATCGCTTGGTATTTTAAATATTTAGTATGAAAAACAACCTTGTCCGTTTAGCTCAACGCCCTGTCCCTATTCGGCTGGGTTGTTTTATTTTAATGCTGTTGGTGCTATGGTTGCCTCTAGCTGCCCCAATTTACTTACTAGTGAGTGATGCTAACTTAGTAAGTATTTTGACAATGGTTTTACTATACGTAGAATTTATCGTTCTGTTGAAGCTATGGGGTAAATACGTCTACCAGCAACCTCAGATATTGCAGCATTATGGTTTAGAAACTACACCACACAACGGGATAGATTTACTGCGTGGTTTGGCTATAGGTTTCACTAATATTTGGCTACTTTTTGGCATAGAAAGACTTTTCGGCTGGTTGGTATGGCAACAGCCCAAAGTTTTCTTATTAAAAATAGTTATCGAAGGCGTAATTGTCGGCTTGGCTGTGGGGTTTGCCGAGGAGTTATTATTTCGCGGCTGGTTACTTGATGAACTAGAACGTGACTACAACCAGCGTGTAGCATTATGGACTGATGCTGTTGTTTTTGCTACCTTGCATTTTATTAAACCATTAGAGGCAATCATTCAAACTTTGCCGCAGTTCCCGGCTTTGGTAGTTTTAGGGTTAACGCAGGTATGGGCAAAGCGTTGGCGTAGGGGACGTTTAGGTTTACCTATTGGGTTGCATGGAGGTTTAGTTGGTGGTTACTACATTATTAATGTTGGTGGATTAATTAAATATACAGGTGTAGTGCCTGATTGGGTTACGGGAGTATATCAAAATCCTTTAATGGGGGTAATGGGGTTATTTTTGATGAGTATTTTGGCGGTATGGATGAGTAGGCAAGTCAGGCGATCGCACCTTTGATAAGATAAAACTTAAAAATTATATTGTTTTGCGGTATTTACTCAGGGCAGGTTGTATTTAAGCGATAATCACTAAAATCGCCCATAAAAGCATCGTCATGACTTGCTGCCTAAATCCAGCTTGCCACAATCCACCCCATTCTGAATCCACAACCTATTGCGCTAACTGCCGATTTCCTTTGGTAGTGCTTAGAAATCGCTATCGCCCAATTCAATTACTAGGAAATGGGGGATTCGGAAAAACCTATTTAGCAGAAGATTTAGACAAGCTGAATGAATATTGTGTGATCAAGCAATTTGCACCGCGAGTAAAGGGAACTGCGGCAATAAACAAAGCTACAGAACTATTTGAGCAAGAAGCAAGGCGACTGCAACAACTAGGAGAACATCCGCAGATTCCTACGCTGTTGGCGTACTTTGAAGAAGAAAATAATCTGTATTTAGTGCAGCAGTTTATCAACGGGCAGAATTTATTAGCTGAATTAAAACAACAGGGAACTTTCAACGCAGAAAAAATCTGGGAAGTTTTGCTTGATTTATTAAATATCCTGAAAACGGTTCATCAGCACAAAGTTATTCACCGCGATATCAAACCAGAAAATATCATTCGTCGCAGCACTGACAACAAGTTAGTGTTGATAGATTTTGGGATTTCCAAGCAACTTACCATGACAGTTACCACTAGCCCAGGAACAATAATTGGTTCCCGTGGTTATGCGCCATTAGAACAAATGCAGGATGGTAAAGCTTATCCAGCAAGTGATTTATATAGTGTTGGTGCAACTTGCTTTCACTTACTGAGTGGAATTCACCCTGGGAGAATGTCGGAACAACTAGGTTATGGGTGGGTTTCTGCTTGGCGGAAGCATTTGCAACAACCACTAAGCAGCGAATTAGAGAAGATTCTTGATAAGTTACTGCAAAAAGATTATCAGCAACGTTACCAATCTGCTGAAGAAGTTTTACAGGATTTGAGTTCACGTTTACCATCACTTTCAACAGTACAGCCAACTGAGGCAGTAGATGTAACTCAACCACCATCATCATTACCTGTAACATTACGCAATCAGCCTCAACCTGGAATATCGCCAGCACCAGTAAAGCCAAAAGTAGCGCTACAAAAGGCATCTAGACAAAATACTAATTGGAGAACAAGATTCCTGGTGGGTGCTGCTATTACAATAGTTGGAACTCAAATATATGGCTATTTTCGCTATGGCTTGTATCCAACTAATCCAATATTTTCAATTGAGAGCTTTCCTAGTAGTTTTTTTCTAGAAAGAACCCTCACAGGTCATTCTAACCCAGTTGATTCCGTCGCCTTCAGCCCAGATGGCAACACCCTTGCCAGTGGTAGTTATGACAAAACCATCAAACTGTGGAATCTGACAACAGGAGAGCAAATCCGCACCTTCAGTGGGCATTTTCACACGGTTATTTCCGTCGTCTTTAGCCCAGATGGCAAAACCCTTGCTAGTGGTAGTTGGGACGAAACGATCAAACTGTGGAATCTGGCAACCGGAGAGCAAATCCACACTCTCAAAGAGCATTCTGACATAGTTATGTCTGTCGCCTTCAGCCCAGATGGCAACACCCTTGCCAGTGGTAGTAGTGACACAACCATCAAACTGTGGAATTTGGCAACCGGAGAGCAAATCCGCACCTTTAGTGGGCATTTTAACAGGGTTTATTCCGTCGCCATCAGCCCAGATGGCAAAACCCTTGCTAGTGGTAGTCGGTACGACGGAACCATCAAACTGTGGAATCTGGCAACCGGAAAGCAAATCCGCACTCTCAAAGGGCATTCTGACACGATTTGGTCTGTCGCCATCAGCCCAGATGGCAAAACCTTTGCCAGTGGTAGTGAGGATAAAACTATCAAACTGTGGAATCTCGCAACTGGAGAAGAAATTCGCACTCTTACCGGGCATTCTAACTATGTTTATTCCGTCAGCTTCAGCCCAGATGGCAACATCCTTGCCAGTGGTAGTCGTGACAACACCATCAAACTGTGGAATCTGGCAACCGGAGAGCAAATCCGCACTCTCAAAGGGCATTCTGACGAGGTTATTTCCGTCGCCATCAGCCCAGATGGCAAAACCCTTGCCAGTGGTAGTCGTGACAACACCATCAAAATTTGGCGGCTAAAGTAGTGAGTGCTGAATTCGCTGTTTTGAGTATTTAGCTGAAAACACATTAAGTAAAATTTACCAACAACACAGCATGATTAATCCTGATTATTCTCTGTCTCGACTCTTTGAGCGATGGAGAGATACTAGCAAGCGATTAATCAAGATTATCTGGGTCTATGCCAAGCGATGCCTTCGGCAAGGCTTTGCCAACCCACAGGCAGCAAGTAAAATTTAGCTACAACCCAGGACTATTTATCCTGATGATTACTCTCTTGCTGGAGTCTTTGAGCGATCGCTCATTATCATTCATCTGTAATTGAGTAATAATGGTTATTTTATTTCTAGAATTTTGTTGTCATTACCGTAAAAAAAATTTTAATCATCATCGTGAAATAGTGATGATAAATCTCGATAACCACTAATCACACGGAAAATCTCGACATCTTTTCCTATGGGCATATAAAGGATGAGATAATTATTTATAGGAAGACTACGGATACCTGGTAAAATTTCATCACGCTGTCGTCCTAATTTTGGGAATTGAGCAATTTTGCTAAATTTAGCATCAAGTTTACTCAAGAACAACTCTGATTGAGTTAAACCAAACTTTTTGGCAATATAATCTGCAATCTGCTCAATATCCTGAATCGCAGGTTCAGTGAGGCGAAATTGTGAAGTCATACTTCGTCTGAGACACCGTAGCGCGATCGCAAATTGGCACGGATTTGAGCCATTGCAGTTGAGCCATCAACTACTTTACCCTCTTGAGACGCTTCCAATCCAATGCGTGCTTCCATCTGAAGCTCTCCCAGTCGTCCTTGATATATGTCTTCTTCTTGCTGTTCTAGTAGTTTTATTCCTGCAAGAATAACGTCAACGGCATTATGATATTTACCGCTCTTTAGTTGACGTTGTAGCAGGGCTTCTACCTCTGGGGGCAAAAAGATTTGCATGGAATTTTTTCAGAGTCAGGATTAACTCCATTGTAAGCGGTAAGCAAAGATGATTGTTGACATCGCACATTAATCAAGATTATCTGGGTCTATGCCAAGCGATGTCTAAAGTTACGTTAAGTTATAATCAGAAGTCCAACATTTAAAACAAATGAACTGGAAACTTGAAGAAGCACAACAAAAACTGCCTGAGGTAATTGATGCGATCGCGTCAGAACCTCAATTAATCTTCAAGCAGGACAAATTAGTTGCTGCAATTGTAGAACCTAAACTTTTTCAATCCTTCCTTGCTTGGCATCAGCAACAAAAAGTCTCTTCCTTCGCAGACGCTTTTGCAGAATTACGTCAACTCTGTGTGGAAGAAAATTATATTTTAGAGACACCTGCACGATGTAGCGATCGCTCTTGATTGATTATCGCTATTTTATACACAGTTTTTCAGTTCAAATTGGGATGCTGAAACAGCGATCGCACTTACACCACATTTTTAACTGAGATAATTGCTTGAAAATTTTAATAATAGTCAAGGATACTGCTTTTTTTGGTGCAATATTTACGCCCGCGTCTCAATTACAGTACCCACCAAACAAGCTTTATCTAATTTAACTCCGCTTAAATTTGCTCCTTCTAACTCGGCACACAGTAAGTTAGCGCCTGTCAAATTTGACCCCGCCAAATTCGCCCCCCGTAAGTCAGCTTCTTCAAGATTCGCCTCACTCAACAGCGTTCCTTGCAAATCAGCACGGCTTAAGTCTGCGCCTTTGAGATTCGCGCCACTCAAGTTAGCACCACGTAAGTCAGCACTGCGTAAGTCAACGCCTTGTAAATTGACATTCATTAGATTCGCACCACTCAAAAAAGCACCCGCTAAAGATACATCACTCAGGGTTGCGCCCATTAAGTTAGCGCCGCGTAAATTGCTACCACGCAAGTCAGCACTGGTTAAGTCGGCTTGCATCAAATTGGCTCCCATCAGGTTCGCCCGCAAGTCAGTTTCTTGCAGGTTCGCCCCCATTAGATTGGCTCCTTCTAAATGCCCACCTTCAAGTTTGGAACCCTTAAAATTAGTGCCAATAAGGGTAGCACCAGCAAGATTGATCCGGCTTAAATCAAGTTGACCAAGTTCTTCATCTTCTAAGTTAACCCCTGGGAGTTGTTTAAGGGTTCCTGATTTAATAGCTTCAATGTTCATTTGGGGTAACTACCAATCTCCTCACTACTCTTGCTATGGCTATCCCAGCGAGTATCTAGTAACCACATACCGTTGCTGGCTTTGGTTGTCATCACAGGCAAATCGAGTCCTTGTTGCAAACCCATAACTAACAAAGTTAAGGCATCTATTAGTTTAGGGTCAAAGCGGGTTGATTGTTGCTGTCGGCATTGTTCTAAAGCTTGAGCAAATATTTCTTCTCGACTTTGATTAGATGATTTAATTTGATTGACTCGCCATTGAAACTCCGCAACCAAGGCTAAGATTCTCGATTCTAAGGGAATTTCATCTCCAGCTAAACCTGCTGGTTCTCCTGTCCCATCCCACCACTCGGTTTGGTGAGTGATAAGTTGAGCAACTGCCCGTAGCCTGGGCATAGTTCGCAATACCTGTGCGCCTGGTACTAAAGGACAAGTTAAAGGACAACTAGGGGCTTGTTCGGTGTAACGGGCGGATGTCCCCGGAGTAAGAACGCTTTCAGCTTTTTGTAGCGGATCTATGCGGTGTAATAAAGCTGCCAGCCGCAATCTTTTTATTTGCCAAGCTGGTAGTTCTACCAACTGTGCCATTGCTTCGGAAAGGGCGACGACTTCCGCAGCTGCCATTGGGTTTTTGATATCGGCAAAATCTATCAACTGCGCCATCCGCAAAAATGCTTGGATTTCGTTAGAAACCAAGTTACGGTCTAAAGCTTGTTGACGCAGTGCTGTAGGAATAGATAAGTTTTCTTGACCTGTTTGCAGGTAATCGACTACACGAGAGACAACTGTACTTAAGTCTTCTGGTGCAGCCAGACGAGACTGAATTGATTGTTGATGATCTGTGAGTTTTGCCGCTAGTTCTGGGTTGTATTGTTGAATATGAGCGATCGCTAATTGGGATGTTTCTTTAACTAACTCCGGTTCAAATGTCCACAAACCATAGAATTTCCGTTCTAAATCGGAATCTGGTAGCCCACCTACACCATAATCAGCTTCTGATAGTTCTTGACAAAGTACCATTGCTGTGTATTCTGGCGACAGAATAATTAAATGCCATTCCTGCGCCACTGGGTCAGATGAATCTAATGCTACTAAATCTACATTAGGTAATTGGCTGGTAGGATGTTCCGCAAAGCCCCCATCTGGTGATGCCATAATGGCAATTTCCCGGCTGCATTTAGCTATGTCTGCATATCTTGCGGCTTCTTGTAAATACCATTTCCCCCGCTGGAAAGCTGTAATTACAAGAGGCTGGCCTTGATCGGACAAAATGTGGTCTTCTAGAGCATGACACAAAGCAACTAAAGTGTTTTTATAATACACCCCAAACCGAATTGGTCTGGTGCTATGACGATGGGCTGTTTCCAGCTGTTGTAAAATTGAACCTTCTAACATGGGCTTGGAGTTTTATAAGAGGCTAGAGGCTAGAGGCTAGAGGCTAGGGACTAGAACTTAAGAGTAAAGAATTATTCAGAAATGTTAATTTCTCAGTTCCTAACCTCTTCTATTACGGTGTCTTCTATGATACGCCTGTTAATTGTTTTTCCTTGCGATCGATTGGTGCGGAGAGTGCAGCTTCTAAATCGGCACAACCTAACCTTTCTTCTAAAATCTTCATAACTTCTCTTCCGAAGTCATTGGGATTTTGTCGCCAAGCTTGTAAGCAGACTTCGCCAAAGAAAGAACCCAGAGGTTCGGGGTTCCACAGCAGTTTTTTAGCTGTCCACGGCATCAAGCTCATAGGATTGTACCCTGGTTTGAGAATACCTTCTTGAAAGGCATATTCTTCTAAATGGGTATGGGGTTGCAGTCCAATAAAGAAGATAGCGGGTTCGACTTTATCCGCACCAAATATTTTTTCTAGTTCGCGGTGATAGGCGATGGTTTGGCGAATAGTTTCTGGACGTTCGTCAATGACATTAAAGGAGTAATTGACAGAAACTAAATCATTAAACCCGGCTGCTTTCAAATCACGACAGTTTTGCAAAACTGTCCGCAAGTTATACCCCATCCGCATTTTGCGTACAAGTTCTTGAGAACCACTGGTAATGCCGATTTCAAAATAGTTCATCCCGGTTTTTGCCATCAAGTCGCATAATTCGGGTGTTAAGTTGTCGGCTCTGATGTATGCTGCCCAATGAATATCTGTCATTCCAGAATCAATGATCGCCTGTAATAGTTCTATGGCATCATTAATAAATTTCCGGGCTGGAATAAATTGAGCATCGGTAAACCAAAAGTTCCGCACGCCGCGATTATATAATTGCCGGATTTCCGCTACAACTTCCTCGGCGGGATTTATCCGTACTTGTTTACCTTCAACAACGGTGTAAACACAGTAGCAGCAATTATGGGGGCAACCACGCTTGGTTTGTACGCCTATATAAAAGTCTTGGTCTTGCAGATAATAGTTAAACTCTGGCCAGACACTCTCAATATAGTCGTAGTTACAAGCAGTTTTTTCTAGTGGGGTAGGTTGTTCATGAATCAGGCGTTGGCGTGGTTTACTTTCTCCCACCACATAGCAGCGTTCATCACTAATTTCTCTTCCACTTAGTAGTTTTTCTAGTAGAGTTTCGCCTTCACCTACAGAAATAACTGTTCCTGAAGGTAAGCTTTTACCCAACTGTTCGTAAAATACGCTAACTGCACCACCCCCAACAACTGCACGCGCATCAGTGTGGTATCTTTGGGCGCGTTTTAAACCGCGTTTGATTAATCCCAAATTACGCCACAATTCTACATAGTAGGCAATGAAGATGCGTAAACCACCCAATGCACCACGTAGTTTAATCAGCGGATTTTTGGCGTAATAAAATTCAAAGGCGTTTTGCAGTGGGTTTCCGCCACGTCCACCGACTGGCGCATAAATCTGAATATCCCGCCAAGAGAATACTAGTAGTGTGGGTTTAAATTCATCGATACAGCTATCTAAAGCCGCAGCATAGTCTAAAGGTGGGACTGTTCCCAAATCGAAAATCCGCTGTTCGATATTCGGGAATAGCTTGTGGACATGATCACAAAGATAAACTACCCCAATGGGAAAGATGGGGTTACAAGGAAGGCGAACGTAGAGAATGCGATTTTCGATCATCGGTGTTTTAACCTCCATCTTGCCATTCTTTAAAGAAAGCGAGAGATACTGTTAACAGAGAAATGTGGTTTTGGCTAGTCTTATCATTTATGAAAATCCAGTTTGACATTTAAGCCATTTTGTGATTTAAACTTTTTCCGGTTGGGAATGACGGAAATAGCTAAATTTGCTAGACATCAAGCAGGAGAGATTGTTTTATGAATAAATAGTTCATATATCTTTACCATAACATTGAGTTTAATCATTAAGCGATGATCCCTTGCTATCTCATAGGGCATAGAAGCGAACACAAACTTATGACAATAAAAGATACAAGCTAGAGGAAGATGTCGCATCCTCTATTGATAGCTAATTAACATCTAAGACAAATTTGTTACCAAAGAAAACAATTAAAAATTTTACTTAATAGTGTATAATTTTTTTTTAAATAGATTCATTTTATAAATTTTTCATAACTTGAACATATCTTTAGATAGAAATAACGTAGAAATTTTCAGTTGGTAGTCGGAGTTACAGCAACTGGGGATCAGCCGATGTTAGTCTGGGCTGGTGTAATATACAATGTTTGGCGTAAAGCTCCTCGGCAGTTATGGCTCAAATACTAGATTCTCTACCACCTGAGCAATCGGGGAAAATTCTCTGCTGCTACATTAATGCCACAAGCAAAATCCAGGTAGCGCGCATTTCTAACATCTCTAACTGGTACTTTGAAAGGGTTGTATTTCCTGGGCAGCGCCTCGTTTTTGAAGCCCCACCAGAAGCTCACATGGAGATTCATACGGGGATGATGGCCAGTGCAATTTTATCGGATACAATTCCGTGCGATCGCCTGGCGATTCATGAACCAAGCAGTAGTGACTTTAATACCGACTCAGTTACTCTCGACCCTATCAGTAAAAAACCCATAGTCCAATCAATTAATACCAAAAGGGGAGATACCACAAAACCTTTAACAATTGCTGGTTAATCATTGCTTGATTAAAATAAAAAATTTGATCAAAAAAAATTTAAGGTTGCTGATATCAGCAACCTTTTCTATTGTTATGGAGGGTTGTCATCAGTCATTTGTCCTTTGTCAAAAGGATTTAATTTCAAATTTCACACTTCATACTTTATGCACCTACCCTCTTTTATCTGGCTATGGAAAATCGCCGCTTGGTCGATGGGATTATCGCTGTTAGCGTATGTCATGTTAGCTTGTACTGGTATATGGATGTGGCAATCTCGAACTTCCCAGACTTTGCCTAGCTTTCCAGGATTCCCGGTGAGTCGTGGGGGAGTGCGATCGCTCCACTATACAATGGGCATTAGTATGGTGAGTCTAGTGTTATTGTTATTGGCGATCGGGATTATCGGCACATTAGGCCACTTTGGTTCTTTAGGACATTCATCACACCTAAGCGCTGGGCTAATAGTAGTATTTTTAGTTTTGCTCTCTGCTGTCAGTGCAACTCAAATTAGCCCCAGACGACCTTGGATAAGAACTTTACACATCACTATAAATATTATTCTTTTCGCCGCCTTTGCTTGGGTATCCTGGACTGGCTGGACTGTGGTACAGAAGTATTTACCATAGAGCCGTTTGGATTAGAAATTGATATGCCTAAAATAAAATGTTTGTGTGGTGAACTAATTAATTTATCTCCAATTCCAAATCGGCAGAGTTTTCATCTGATTTGGGAGCCATTAATTGAAAAGCTTGCTGATAATTTAGTTACTGCACATCAGCAAGCTCAATCAGATGAAGATTTTGAACAACAAGTCTACGAACTTTTACTTTCCATAAAACCAAAGCCAAAGTTTCAGGAAGCTTACGAGTGTTTTAATTGTAAACGCTTGGTTATCTTTGCTCGTGCTTCTGATAATGTGCCTGCATTCTGGTATCAGCAAGAACATGCAAACACAGATGTAGACTCATTACGTTCCTTAGTTGATGAAACAATAGATAATCAGGCTGATGGGATTTAATAACCCATCAGCTAAAACTTTTTGTCTAAGTCCCGTTAGGATAAAACTGAAAGCACCTATCTTCATGGAACCGTGACAGCCAACTCAGCTAATACCTCTACAACTATATTTCGCCTATCTCCGTTGATTCGGATTACCCTGTTGAGTTTATATGTAGCACTCACAGTACCATTGCCATTTTTAGCCGCAGCAACCGCAGCACCTACACCACCGTCACTACTTTGGGTAGGAATTTGTCTCGGCTTTGTAGGACTATATGCGGTGTTGACTGAAAGAGTAATTGTTAACGATCAAGAAATTCAAGTAACTTACCCTGTTTGGGTTCCGCGTTTCTTTCGTAAAGGTTGGACTTTACTTTGGTCAGAAGTTAAAGAATTAAAACCCCGTTCTACAGGTCAAGGCGGGTTAGTTTATTATTTCCTTAGCAAAGATGGTAAAGCATATTTATTACCGATGCGTGTGGCAGGTTTTGCGCGGTTAGTAAACATCGTCCAAGCCAAAACTGGTATAGACACCACAGATGTCCGTCCCTTAGCACAGCCGTGGATGTATGCGATTCTATTTGGATTTACATTACTACTGCTGTTAGTCGATGCTTGGACTATTAATACAGCTTTGACACTATCTTAAATTCAAAAACTCACGCAAAGACGAAAAAATCCTTTGCGACTTTGCGCGGCAGTCGCTACAAGTCGGGGAACCCGCCCAACGCGCTGCCTTGCCTCTGCGCCTCTGCGTGAGCATTAAAAAAACTATATATTTCTAGACTGTGGATAATTTTACTGGACAAGCCCAACTCAGGCTTGAGCAAGTTAATCTATTTAGCAAACTAAAAAGCAATCACCAAGGATACCCAATCTTACAGAATATTTCCTTTCAGGTAGTCCCTGGTGAAAGAATTGCTATTGTCGGCGTAACTGGTGCTGGCAAAACCTCATTAATACGCCTGATAAACCGCTTAAATGAACCTACGAGCGGCAAAATCTATCTGGAAAATCAAGAGTATCACCAAATTCCTGCTGTCCAACTGCGCCAAATGGTGACACTGGTGTTGCAAGAGTCAAAGCTACTAGGGATGACAGTCCAGCAGACCCTAGAATATCCTTTAGTTTTGCGTGGGATGCCCAAACAGACAATTCAGCAACGAATTAGTCATTGGCTGGAACAATTGCAAATTCCTGATGATTGGTTGGGAAGGACGGAGGTACAACTTTCGGCTGGACAAAAGCAATTAATTGCGATCGCTCGTGCTTTAATTATCCAACCTAAAATCCTACTATTAGACGAGCCAACATCCGCCTTGGATGCGGGTAAAGCCTCTCATCTGATGCAAATCTTCATTCAACTAGCCAAAACCCAACAAACTACAATTTTGATGGTCAATCACCAGTTAGACTTAGCCCAGATGTTTTGTACAAGGCTGCTACACCTGCACCAAGGACAGTTGTTAGCAGACCAACCCGCCTCAGAGGTCAACTTAGCAAGTTTACAAGCAAGTTTAATCCAAGCAGAAACCCAAGCCGCAGAAGAATGGATTTAAAAACTTCTGATTTGATAAATCACCCTAAACGCAACACTTAATATCATCACCGTTGAGTAGTAAGTGTTGGACGTTGATTACTAAACCTTTCTTTTGCTAACTTTGTTTGTGATTGGGGAAGATTAGCATTCAAAATTTCCATGTTAAATCTGTATCCCACATTCCGAATAGTTTGAATCAAACTAGGTTGGCGGGGATCAAGTTCTACTTTTTTGCGTAGCGATAAAACATGAGTGTCAATTGTGCGCGGGTTATCAATTGCATCTGGCCAAGCACGACGCAGCAATTCTGACCGAGACAAAGGAACTCCGCCAGCTTGCGCCAATACATACAGCAAACTAAATTCCTGGGGCGTTAAATCAATAAACTCCCCTTGGAACCGGACGCGACGCTGCACTAAATCAATTTGCAAAGTGCCATAGTCCAGGTATGCTGGTGCAGTGGGCGTACGCTTACGGCGAATTAACGCCTCAACCCTAGCCAAAAATTCTTGCATTCCAAAAGGTTTGCTGAGATAATCATCGGCCCCCGCCTTCAGACCTGCGACAACATCCGCTTCATTGCTACGTGCAGACAGCATTAAGATTAAAGGCTGTTGTTGACGATGCAACCAACGGCAAAACTCGATACCATCTCCATCAGGCAGATCCGCATCTAGAATAACTAGAGTAGGTTGATGGGTTAAAAACACTTCCCTTGCTTGATAAATGCTGGCAGCTTGATTTACCCTATATTCCAATTGTTGCAAGTGCCAACCCAGCAACGACCTTAGATGGGGATTCCCCTCAACGATTTCAATACAAACCGAACCCACGGCGGTAAGACCCCTTAGCGTTGATGACTTTCAAAGTAACAAGCTCATGCTCAAGGTTTTGTAGCCTTTGCTACTTCTAATGGGAATTCGTTTGAGATTTACGCCCAGAAATGTTGGCACTATCTTCAACCTAAGCCTATTTCCAAGGTTAATTAGTAATATTCTTAAATTTTTGTTAGACTTATCAAAAGTTCTTCTTAACAATCATCTTGCTTTTAGCAAAATGTAACTTGATCAAGAACTTCTACTCAACCAAACACCCATTACTGCAATTATCGTTCAGCCTTGGCTTTAGAGTGCAGATTCAGCTTGATCAAGCTTAACCTGAGCTACCAACACCAAGTTGTTGAGAGAAAAAATCATAAGAATCAATTACTAAGCAATTAATTTCCCAGTTTTCTGGAATAGGATCTAAATACGCTGTAGCTGCTTGAGGGGGCAGATCAAAGCAGATTCGTTGGCATAAGTTATATGCCAAAAACGCAAAAAAAGCGAAAGTGGCACTTCACATTTCAGCGTTAATCATTTACAATTCTCATTCCAAAGAGATCTAAACAGCAGTTATGCTTCAAGACACACAAACCATCCGCTATTACCAAAGACTCACAGACGCCTTCGTCGAGCTATGGAATCGCGGTTATCGTATGGACGATATGCGGATGTATTTGGATGGATATCTAGCCGCACTGCGACATAGCAACGCTATCGAGCCATATTTGATTCATCGTCTAGAAGAGGAAGCCAGCCGCTACTTGTACGATGGCTCAAATTTTGCGATGCCGGAACCGCAACCACAACACGATTACTTCTAATGTTTTTACTCTAAACATTAGAAGTAATCGTAGATCGACGCAGATGATTATAACATATTATCTGTCTTGATCAAGTGAATAGTGGTATTCATTTTGGGAGAGATTTTTCTGGGAAAAACATCCCCTCAGACTCGTGGTAATTTTGTTAATTCTACTGAGGGGTGTTTAATATCGTGATTTGAATTAAAAAAAGCAGAAAATTTTTATTCGCTACTTACTGATAACCGCTGAGTAATTTTTCTGCTTTGGGAAGCGTAGTCCATCAAAAAAGCCCCATTACTAGGGGCTTTTTTGTAAGATTTCAGATTAGTTTTGCCTTTTGAAGGAGTGAGGTCAGGAACAGTGCTGTTTTGCCTGCTGCCTCCTGGCTTCTAGTAGAACTTATGAAGCTAGAGCAACTTCTACTAATTCCTGCAATTGACCCTTTTGATAAAGTTCAATGAGGATATCGGAACCACCGATAAATTTACCATCAATATAAACTTGAGGAATAGTCGGCCATTCGGAATATTCTTTAATTCCTTGGCGAATTTCACTATCAGCAAGAACATCAATAGTCTCGAAGGGAACACCTAAAGTATTGAGAATTTGGACAACGTTGTTAGAAAAACCACATTGAGGCATTAACTTAGTTCCCTTCATGAAAACCAAAATTTTGTTTTCTTTGACTAAGTTATCAATTTTCTCTTGAAGTTCTGGTGTCATGGTATTTTTGTTTCCTATGTTACTGATATGAAAAAATCAATAGTTAATGCTCAAAATAGCTAGTCACTATTGATTTGACGAAGTGGCTGTTGTCTTTTAAGTTTCCGGCGTAAATGTTTTAACTGCCAAGGCGTGAATTGCTTCAGTTGACATAGCTTGCCGCAACGCACCATAAACTAACTGATGTTGCTGCACCAGTCCTTTACCTGCAAACTGCGATGATACGACAGTGACTTGATAGTGGTCTCCGCCACCTGTCAAGTCTTGCACTTGTATCTGAGCATCTGGCAGTTCCGCCTTGATCATATCTTCAATCTGCTGCGGACTAATCATCGCAATTCCTGAAAAAAACTTACTTCTCTATTATTAGCAGATTAGGGAGGAAGAAGAGGCAGGGGAGCAGAGGGGCAGGGGAGAATGACCAATGACCAAGATTTATTTTTGAGAAGTTGAACCGCCGCTACCTTGTCTAGGGTAGGGAGTATCAACAAAACCCAATTCAAATAGCTGTTGATATGCTTTTTTACCTAAATCTCTTGTAGGGTTTTGACTTTTAACAATTTGAATTAATAATGGCACAGCTAATTCTGGCTGATTTTGGGCGCGATGTACTAGTGCTAATTGATAGGTAGCTTCATCTCGCTTTTGGGCAGTTAATAAAGCTTTTTGACGTTGAGAATCAGAAACTCTCAGGTCAATACCAGAAAAGCTGGAGTTTAGTTCTTGATAAAAATTAGATAGCTGATTATAAACTTGCCTTGCTTCTTGGAGTTTTTTGGCGGCTAAGGCATAGTTTTGGGCGGAAACAGCTGCTTCTGCCTCTTTCATCAGTCGCTCCCCTCCCTCAATGCTTAAAAGGCTATTATTTTGGGCAGCAGGACGGAGATTATTGGGCGCATTGGGGTCGATGGGCTGTGCTTGTTGGCTATAAAGCTGTACCTGAGCGTTTGCAGGTGATAGCAAACTCAAGATGACGATGACTGAGAAGGAACTGAGGCCGATTAAAGGCGCAGTTGCAGCTATTTTCATGGATTAAACTGGTGTGACAAATATATACAAATACTACGGGAAACTTTGGGTATCTTAACTTTGTTTTCGTTTTAAATAAAACACAGCTATATACTTGGTTTCTTTGTTTTAGACTGAAAATCGGTTTAATCGAGTTCCCAGTGCCTCTGTATACGAATTACCATCGTCCCCTATGAGCGATCGCATCAATTCCTCTGATCTTCCAACCACAGGTGTACCAGCAAGCAATGTGGGAGTTGTTTTGCAACGCGGTGGTGAAGAATTAGTGTTAGAAAAAGCTACAGACCGCTTCACCATCCGCCCAGCTACCGATTTTACACCTCAACAATTATCTCAGGTAAGTTGGGGCATTTGGCAGCGAAGTATTCCTCAAGCGCAACTAGAATTGTTTACGATAGCACCTAACCAATTAGACACAGCAATGGCTCAAGCCCGTGGGGCTGTAAATGTAGCCTTTGCCAGCCATGTTTACATAAGTAAAAGTAATCCTGGTACTTTTGTTTACTTAGGCGACCAAATCACTATTCAATTTGCCGATGGTGTAGAAGCTGCCAGAATTAATACTATAGCCAGCACATACAGTTTAATTCAAGATAAACCTGTTCTTGGTATATCTAACACTTTTGTATTTTTAGTTAGCAAACAAGCCACAGAAAACCCAATTAAAATTACTAACCAACTGCAAGGACTAAAAGAAGTTTTAGCAGCTGAACCTAACATTATCATTAACAGCGAGACCCATTACAAACCTCGTGATCCACTTTATACACAACAGTGGTACTTAAATCATAGTGGCGGTGAAGAATTAGTCTTAGGTTCGCATATCTCGGTGGAAAAGGCTTGGGATATCACGCGCGGTGTGCGTTCTGTAGTTTTGGCGGTGGTAGATGATTCCTTTGATTTAAATCACCCTGATTTTCAAGGTTCAGGTAAAGTTGTTGCCCCTAGAGATTTAAAACAAAATGATTTTTTACCGTTACCTGATGCTAAGGAAACTAGCCACGGCACAGCCTGTGCTGGGGTAGCGGTAGCAGAAGAGAATGGTGCAGGAATTGTTGGGGTTGCCCCTGGTTGTGCATTTATGCCCATTCGTACTACTGGTTATTTAGATGATGAATCTGTTGAGCAAATTTTTGGCTGGGCAATTGAGAAGGGCGCGAGTGTAATTTCTTGCAGCTGGGGAGCTTCTGCTGTTTACTTCCCATTGTCTTTGCGCCAAGGGGCAGCTATTACCCGTGCCGCTACCAAAGGAAGGAATGGCAAGGGCTGTGTGATTTTATTTGCGGCTGGCAATGCTAACCGTCCAATTAACGGTACTGTGGTGGAACAGAATTGGCCAGATAAAATTTTACAAGGAAAAACAAATTGGCTCAGTGGCTTTGCGGTACATCCTGATGTGATGGCTGTTGCTGCTTCGACTAGTTTGAATAAAAAAGCTGCTTACAGTAATTGGGGAGATAGTATTGCTGTGTGTGCGCCTAGTAATAATGCTCCACCAGGAATGTCATTTCCCGCGAAGGGTTATGTATATACACAACCTGCGATCGCATCTTATCTTAGCGGGTTGGGTGTGTTCACTACAGACCAAATAGGCGCAGCAGGTTACGAAAAAGGCGATTTTATTAGTAATTTTGGCGGGACTTCTAGTGCTACGCCTGTGGTGGCTGGGGTGGCGGCTTTGGTTTTATCAGCAAATCCTGATTTAACTGCTCAACAAGTTAAACGCATCTTACAAGAAACTGCTGATAAAATCGTTGACCCTAATGTTGACCCCCAATTAAGTTTAAAGGGCGGTACGTACGATGGGAATGGTCATTCCCAGTGGTTTGGCTATGGCAAAGTCAACGCGGCTAAAGCCGTCCAAGCCGCCAAGCAAATGCGAGAAACTGCATCACCTGTTAGCCAACAATTGCGGTTAAGTAATACCAACCAAGTCGGAATTCCTGATAACGATCGCCAGGGAGTTAAAAGTGCGATCGCTATTAATGAATCTATTGTCGTGAGAGATATTCAAGTGAATGTGAATGTCACCCACGATTTTTTAGGTGATTTAGAAATTTATTTAATAGCACCGAATAATCAGCAAGTATTGTTACAGAATCGGACTTTGGGTAGAAAGACTAACTTGCAAATGAGTTATAGTGTGCGATCGCATCCAGCCCTCAAGCAGTTACTATCTTTATCTGGTCAAGGGCGCTGGCAATTGTGGTTAATAGATTATGCCCCGCAAGATATCGGCAGATTAAATAGTTGGGAATTAGTCATTGGCAATTAAATAAAGGACAAAGAAAATATGGAAATAGAAATGAAACACTCTAAACTATTGCCTGTTCCCTGTTCATTATTGACCATTAACCATTGACCACTGACTACTAGTGACTTCTGATTCTTGATGATTTAAGTGTTGCAGTTCCTTGGCTAAGTCTTCTGTCAGACGTTTAGCATTTTGTTTAATTGAGCCATTGGTGTATTCTGCAACATTGATGGGGTTGCCAATGTTAATGTTCACATCTGTACCCCAGTTAGGATAGGGTTCGCTGTAATTGATACTCATAGGCACAATTTTGACTCCTAGTCCTGGGTGATTGGTTTCAGCACTCAAAGATAAACGGGCAATTCCTGTTTTTAAAGCATGAACCTTGCCATCACGGAAAATACCACCTTCAGGAAAAATTACTAAGGTTTTTCTTTGCTGAAGTAACGAAACTCCGTGCCTTAAGGTAGAAATGGTGGGATGTTGGGTATCGACAGGAAATCCGCCTAAATGACGCACAAACCAGCCTTGTAGCCCTTGGCATTCCGTGATTGTCACCATGAAGCGTAAATCATTACCAGTGATCAGAGAAGTAGCATAAGGGACAAGTAAGGCATCCCAACGCGCTCGGTGGGTAGGTGCGAGGATAATCGGCCCTGTTGTAGGAATATTATGTTGTCCTGTGATTGTAATTCTGCCAAAGAACAAAGGTAAAACTAGATGCCGTCCCAAAGTATACGCCATCGGCCCTAACAAAGGAGAAACTTGTGAGGCTGCATCAGCCACCTGATGATTTTCTGAATTCAGTGCTATTGGCTTTGGCTTGTACGTATCTTTGGAAAAGTCGAATTTTATCATGTCGGTAGCTGCGAATTGCCCAGTACAGGGTTCTGAAAGAGTGATTAGTTAAACCGTAAATTCTCTTCTATCAATTGTGTAGTTGTTATTGGACAGTTTTTTTGCTGTCTGTGGTTTTTTGTTGAAGTCTGCGAGTTGCAAACCAAGCTTGTAAATGTTGACGGCAAGCTGATTCTAGTATGCCTGCCAAGACTTGTAGACGATGATTAGACGCAGCACTATCGGGAATGTTAAGAACAGTCCGAATTGCGCCAGTTTTGGTATCGTCCACTCCATAAACAAGTGTTCTTAAACGCGATTGCACGATCGCACCTGCACACATCGGGCAAGGTTCTAAAGTTACATATAAGGTGCATTCATGCAATCGCCAGCTATTTAAGCTTTGAGACGCTGCTTTAATTGCGACAATTTCCGCGTGGGCTGTGGGGTCTTTGTCCCGTTCTTTGCGGTTTTCACCTTCAGCAATCAAATTTCCCTGACTATCTACGATGACAGCACCGACTGGAATTTCACCCGTTGCTCCTGCGGCTTGGGCAATTTCTAACGCCCGACTCATCCATTGACGGTGTGTCCAATATTCTGGATATTCGATTGACATATCAAATCTAGTTTGATGGTTGAATAAATGCGATCGCTTTTTGTTGGTTAAGACTTACTAATTTTAGGCGATCGTTCAAAAAACCAGATCCCCGACTTTTCAAAAAAGTCGGGGATCTAAATCTCCTACTTAACCCTCTCCCCAAGCTGGATTTTTCGTTTTTATGCGTAAGTCATATAAAAAACAAAAAAAGGGCAGGCAATTTACCCACCCTAGCAAATTCAGAGAATATGTTGGCTGTTGCGATTAACCCAACAGTTGTTTAGCCTTAGCTAATACATTATCAACACTAAAGCCAAACTTCTCTAAACAAACGCCACCAGGAGCCGAAGCGCCAAAGCGATCAATAGTTACAGTATCGCCTTCAGTACCAATATACTTGTGCCAACCGAAGCTAGAAGCAGCTTCCACTGCTAAACGCTTGGTAACAGCTTTAGGTAGAACAGATTCTTTGTAAGCTGCATCTTGCGCTTCAAATAAATCCCAAGCAGGTAAGGAGACTACACGCACCTTCTTACCTTCGGCTGCAAGTTTCTCCGCAGCAGTGACAGCGAGGCTTAATTCTGAACCAGTACCAATGATAATTAGCTCTGGTGTACCCTCAGAATCTACAACAGTGTATCCACCTTTAGTGACACCCTCAATTGATGTACCTGCCAAGTTGGGGACGTTTTGCCGAGTGAATGCCAATAAAGTAGGATCATTTTGTTTTGATCTTTCAACCGCTACTTTATAAGCACCAGAGGTTTCGTTACCATCGGCGGGACGAATCACTGTCAAATTAGGAATAGCCCGCAAGGAAGCTAAGGTTTCGATTGGTTGGTGGGTGGGGCCATCTTCACCTTGACCGATGGAGTCGTGAGTCATTACCCAAATCGACCCAGCTTGAGACAGGGCAGATAAGCGGATGGCAGCCCGCATGTAATCTGTGAAGATGAGGAAGGTAGCACCGTAGGGAATTAATCCCGAACCATGCAAGGCAATACCGTTACAGATTGCGCCCATTGCGTGTTCCCGTACACCAAAGTGGATGTTCGGGTTTTGGTAGTGTCCTTTTTGGAAGTCGCCCTTGCCTTTGATTTCAGTCAAGTTAGAGTGAGTTAAGTCAGCTGAACCACCAATGAGTTCAGGCAAAACCGCAGCTATCTTGTTGAGGCAGGTTTCTGAGTGCTTACGGGTGGGTAGTCCTTTGTCTTCGGGGGTGTAGGTGGGGAGTACCTTATCCCAACCGTCAGCCAGTTTGCCGCTGAGGTAACGCTCAAATTCAGCAGCTTCTTGAGGATACTTAGCTTTGTAGTCAGCAAATGCCTTGTTCCAATCAGCTTCGTAGCCTGCACCGCGTTCTACTGCCTTGCGGGTATGGTTGAGAACGTCTTGAGGAACCACGAATGGCTCTTGTTCCCAACCCAAATTTTTGCGGGTCAATGCTACTTCATCTCCACCCAAAGCCGCACCGTGAATTCCAGCAGTGTTGGCTTTATTGGGAGAACCATAACCAATAGTTGTTGTCACCTTAATCATCGATGGTTTGTCGGTGACAGCTTTTGCTTCTTCAATAGCTTTATGGATGGCTTCTAAATCGGTGTTGCCATCTTTGACATGGAGAACGTGCCAACCGTAAGCTTCAAAACGCTTAGAAACATCTTCTGTGAATGCCACATCTGTAGAACCATCAATGGAGATGTGGTTGTCGTCATATAAAGCAATTAGTTTACCTAATCCCAAGTGTCCAGCAAAAGAAGCTGCTTCACCAGAAACACCTTCCATGTTGCAACCATCACCTAAAATCACATAAGTATAATGGTCGACAATTTTGGCATCGGGTTTGTTGAACTTAGCTGCTAAATGAGCTTCTGCTATGGCTAAACCGACTGCATTGGCAATACCTTGTCCTAAAGGCCCGGTGGTAACTTCTACCCCAGCGGTCATAAAGTTTTCCGGGTGTCCAGGGGTTTTAGATTCCCACTGACGAAATTGCTTGATATCTTCGATGCTTACACTGTCGTAGCCTGTCAGGTAGAGCAGCGCATACTGCAACATAGAACCATGACCAGCAGACAAGACAAAGCGATCGCGGTTGAACCACTTGGGATTTTTGGGGTTATACCGCATAAAGCGATCCCATAGCACAAATGCCATTGGAGCAGCGCCCATCGGCAGCCCTGGGTGTCCCGATTTTGCCTTTTCTATAGCGTCGACAGCCAAGAAGCGGATTGAGTTAATACACAGTTCTTCGAGGGATTGGGTTGCAACAGCCATAATAAGATTGTTTTTAACGACGGGTTAGCACTCTACGAGCTTCTCATTTACCGGGGTTGTTTTAACAGTTCACAGGTCACAGTTATCAAGATAGAATTTACTACTGCTCTTAAACTGATGACTGATTGGTATTCCCCCTACAGTATCCTCATCATCCCATTCCCGATTGGCGATGGACAAGCGGGATCTCCTGAGTTTATGGTAATTAATCAAGCTGAGAATATTGGTCATGCTGAACCCTTGGTTCAGCTGGGAATGATATCTATGATACTTTTGTCTGGCGCATCTGAGGAAAAGTATGAAGTGTGAAGTATGAAGTATGAAATCTTATTCTTAGACTTCTGCTTTTTGAGCATTGACTTCAGCACTTAGTACTTTTTAAAGACTAGGGTGACATTATGACCACCAAAGCCAAAAGAATTAGATAGAGCCACTTCAATTGTTTGAGGGCGGCTGGTGTGAGGAACATAATCCAAGTCACACTCAACATCAGGATTTTCGAGATTGATGGTTGGGGGAATTTGCTCGTTAGCGATCGCCAATACAGTTGCTACAGCTTCAATGCCACCAGAACCACCCAACAAGTGACCTGTCATTGATTTAGTAGAGCTAACTGCTATTTTATAAGCATGGTCGCCCAAGGCTGTTTTGATTGCGGAGGTTTCGTTGGAGTCGTTGGCTGGGGTACTAGTACCATGAGCATTGATGTAGGTAACTTGTTCTGGGGTAACACCTGCATCTTTTAGTGCTAGTTGAATGGCTCTAGCTGCGCCTTCTCCGCCGGGAACTGGGGATGTTATGTGGTAAGCATCACAGGTCATGGCATAACCAACCATTTCCCCATAAATGCGTGCGCCACGACTGAGAGCGTGTTGCAGTTCTTCGAGAATTAAAACTCCCGCACCTTCACCCATGACAAATCCATCGCGATCGCGGTCAAAGGGACGGCAAGCATGAGCCGGATCATCATTGCGGAAAGAAAGGGCTTTACAAGCGGCAAATCCAGCTACAGATAAAGGTGTAATTGCTGCTTCACAACCACCGCAAATCATTGCTTGGGCATATCCTCCTTGAATCAGGCGAAAAGCATCGCCGATGGCGTTGGAACCTGCGGCGCAAGCCGTCACAGTGCAGTTGTTTGGCCCTTTAGCACCAGTGTGAATTGCTGTGAGTCCAGCTGCCATGTTGGCAATCATCATCGGAATCATAAAGGGACTACAGCGATCGGGGCCACGGTTGAGGTAAATTGTTTGCTGGTCTTCTAATACCTTAATACCACCAATCCCCGAACCAATAATTACCCCTACCTGTTCGGCATTTAGCTCATTAATGACCAAATTTGCATCAGCTAGTGCTTGCTTTGCTGCTGAAACCCCAAATTGTGAAAACCGATCCATGCGCTTAACTTCTTTGCGCTCTAAATAATTGTGTGGATCGAAGTTTTTCACTTCACCAGCAATGCGGCAATCATGGCTGGACGCATCAAAATGTGTGATGTAGTCAATGCCATTGCGACCGCTGATCAATCCCTGCCAATATTCAGCTGGTGTGTTGCCAATAGGTGTAATCGCGCCAACACCAGTGACAACAACGCGTTTACGTATATAATCTGTCATGACTCAGTTAAAGGTAGCGAGAAAGCTGCAAATTAAAGTGCTGAGTGCTGTTAGCGGTAGCGGGGCGTTCAGCCCGTGCTGAGTTTTTAAGTAGGAAGACTAAGTTAGACAGTTAGGAAAACAATTCTTGACTACTCAGCACTTACTATTCAGCGAGAAGTCGGAGCGGCGGCTACCGCCGATCTGAACTTCGGTGACTCGGCACTTTCTTAGGCGGATGCGGCAACTTGCTTGTCAATATAGTCAACCGCATCTTGGACTGTCAAAATTTTCTCGGCGGCTTCATCAGGAATTTCAATCTCGAATTCTTCTTCAAAAGCCATAACTAGCTCGACGAGATCCAGGGAATCAGCACCTAGATCATCGATAAAATTAGATTGGGCAGTAATCTTTTCTTCGTCAACACTTAGTTGATCAGCAACGCTTTTCTTGACCTTTTCAAAAGTTTCGTTTTGGCTCATACAATAAAATTCCTTGACCAGTTGCTATTAGCCGCTCTTGATGAGTGACATGGTTTTTGAGCATATACATCTTATCGGAAAGCGCGATCGCCCGTATACTACCGAGGTGTTTTCTTCTAGAAAACCTGCTCCCTAGCCCCCTAGGTTCAGACAGAGTAGTCAGGCAATTTCAGCGATCGCATACACTGTATAAATGCTTCTACTTATTAATTGTTACTATTTTTTTGGCTAATGTCCAAATAAATTCTGAGTGAGTAGTCAATAGTCAATGGTCAATGGTCAATAGTATTAAATACTGCCTTCTGCCCTCTCCCCCCTTAATTTTATGGTTTCTCAAACGCTGAAATACGCTTACTTTCCTGGCTGTGTTGCCCAAGGTGCTTGTCGAGAACTTCACCAATCAACTCAAGCTCTCAGCCAAGCGTTGGGTATTGAATTGATTGAACTGAAAAAAGCTGCTTGCTGTGGTTCTGGCACATTTAAAGAAGATTCTCAATTGCTGGAAGATACTGTTAACGCCAGAAATATTGCCCTAGCCGAATCATTAAATTTACCGTTACTCACTCATTGCAGCACTTGTCAAGGTGTGATTGGTCATGTTAATGAACGCCTAAAAGAATGCCAAAATAGCAATCCAACTTACATTGACCAAGTTAATGGCTTGCTGAAAAAGGAGAACTGTTCGCCTTATCAGGGCAGTACAGAAGTTCAACATCTGCTTTATGCTTTGGTCAAAGATTATGGCTTGGCAGAAATTACGCGTCGCGTTACTCGTAAGTTAACAAATTTAAAGTGTGCAGCTTTTTACGGTTGCTATCTGCTGCGCGGTCAAAAGACCATGCTATTAGATGACCCTTTCCAACCCGAAGCAATGGAAAATGTCTTTCGGGCTGTGGATGCAACACCAATTTATTATCGTGGGCGCACCCAATGTTGTGGCTGGCCGTTGGCAAGTTACGCCACTACCGAATCATTTAAAATGGCTGGAATGCACATTCAAGAAGCTTTAGCCAATGGTGCAGATTGTCTAGTTACGCCTTGTCCTTTATGCCATTTAAACTTAGATTCTCGTCAACCAGAAGTCGAAAAAGTAATTGGGCAGAAGCTAGGTTTGCCAGTGCTACATTTACCGCAGTTGATTGCTTTAGCGCTGGGTATTAGTCCTCAAGAGCTTGGTTTAGACAGGCATATTGTTTCGACAAAACCAGTGTTAGAAAAATTGGGAATATAAACATCAAAAGTAAAAAGGCAAAAATAAAAAGCGCAAAGTAGGCGGTGTCGGTTTCCGTCCCGCCTAACTTTGTAAGAAGGTAAAAGTAAAAAATGTTTTACCTTTTTATTTTTCACTTTTGATTTTATTGGCGTTGCCAGCGTTTGAATGCTTGATACATATCTGGGAGACGACTAGTAATCGCACTGACTTTGAGATAGATTTTGTGGGGCATAGCTGGAGTACCAGAAACAATTTCTTTGGGAGCAATATCACTGTGAATGCCAGTTTGGGCAGAGGCGATCGCTCCATCACCAATTTTGACTTGATTGGCAATTCCTACTTGACCCGCCAGAATTACGCGATTACCAACTTTGACACCGCCAGCCATCCCGGCTTGACCGGCTATCGCACAACCCATCCCAATTTGGCTACCATGACCAATCTGCACTAAGTTGTCAATTTTGGTATCACGTCCAATCCGTGTCTCTCCGACTGCTGGACGGTCAACAGCCGTGTTACAGCCAATTTCTACGCCATCTTCTAAGACTGTGTAGCCAGATTGTTCCATTTTGAACCAACCAGTCCGGGTAGGTACGAAGCCAAAACCTTCTGCACCGATGACAGCGCCACTGTGAACTACGCAATTTGCACCAATTTGACTGCGTTCGTGAATTGTACAGTTAGCGTGTAAGGTAGTGCGATCGCCAATTTTCACATCGGGATAAATTACTACATTGGGATGAATCACTGCTTGATTGCCAATTTCTACTCTTTCTTGCACCACTGCATGAGGGCCAATGTAAACATCACTGCCAATTTTGGCGGTGGGATGAATGACAGCAGTCGGATGAATTTCGGGATTGGGGCGATAAGGTTGATAAAACAGAGTCAGAACTTTGGCAAATAAAAGTTTTGGTTCCCGTGTGCTTATCCAAGCAATTCCTCGTTCTTGTGCTTGGGTATGTAAGGTTTGATCTTCTGGCAAAATCAAAGCACTTGCGCCTGTCTGACCAATTAAAGATGTAAATTTTCCGCCTTCTACATAACTGATAGCCCCAGTTTTGGCTTCATCAATAGCCGCTACCCCAGTGATGTCTATGTCTTGGTCTGGGTTAGTTGTTAGGCTGTTATTAGTGGAAATGTCCCCGAATTGGCTGATGATTTCGCTAAATTTCATTTTTTAAGTTGATGGAGAATTCGTCAAAGGCAACATTATTTTCCCTCTTTATCAACCCAGAATTCAGGAGTCAAATAATTTTGGATTTGAGATTTTGCGAAAAGTTGAGCCAGTGCGTTGTGGAGGTTCCCTCCGTTGTAGCAACTGGCGTTGCGTGGGCGGGTTTCCCGACTTGAGCAAACTTTTCAAGACGGAGTTTGGATTGATGCCACAGATAAATTTGAGGGCTTGTACCATAAAGGAACTATTGATCAACAAGAAAGTGGCGGATTCAGACCCGCCACTGATTGATTTTAAATTCAGAATTCTTCTTCAATGGCATTCTTCTGCTGATGGTACTTTGCTTTGGAGATTCTGTCGCAGTAGAATTTTGAGTTTTTGATTATCTTCGGCGGCGATCGCCTCACCGTAATGATGTAGTTGAAATAGTTGACAATAACGCTCTTGTTTAGCACAGATTAAACAGCCGTAAGCATGATTGCCATTAGTACCGCAAAGTCGGTGTCCCATGACTGGGCCAAGGGAAATATTTTGCTCACTAGCAACTGTGCTGAGAATAGAACGCAGTTGAGACTCAAATTTTGCTGATAAAAGTTGTTTGCGTCCTGGTTGTGTTCGATCCCATTGCGGTACAGTTAATCCCTGTTTTAATAAACTCTCTTCAATTTCTTCAGACATAACAATTCCAGACAAAATGACATGATGGGCAACGTAGGGTAGAAGTGAGCGTGTCAATTGCCACATTAAAGCTTGATCAAACCACTGTTCAACTAGGGGGCGAAGATACCAGCAACAGGGAATCCCAAGGTTAACTAAATCTTGTAGCAGCTTGACTCGTCCTGGAATGGAAGCTTGCTCATACCCTGGTTTCAAGGGTGGTAGACTCACAAAAACTGTAACTCGTAATGAGTTTGGTTGGGCTAAGGTCGCTTTGAGACGTTCGAGAAATGCTTGACCAGGATGGACTTTTGTTGTGATATAGACCATGTTAGCTGCTTGACGGTCAATCAGTGCATTGAGGATTGACAGTACCCTTTCCCGATGGGCTGGAATGAAGGGATCGGAATAGTCGCATAAGGAAATAGGAAAGCCTTTTTGTCCTTCTGGAGTGGCAAAAATGCGGTCTAATAAACGATCAAGCAGGTCTGATGGAGTAGAATTTTTCTCAAAGTTTTCTGGATGATGATGCCATTCACTGTCTTGATGGCAGACACAATAAGCACATTCAACCGGACAACGATTCTGGGCATCTGGGAGAAATGGGTTAAGACTGAAGTATTTAACTGCACGTTCTTGATCGGGAATTCCTAATACAGGAAAGCCGTGCAGCATATACTGACTGCCCTGTAATGTAATTTCCGACAGAGTAGATTGGTAGTTTGACATACACCCTTTAACAAAAAATACACGAAAAATCGCCTACTCTAGGGTGACTGTTGTAAATATAGAGTGACAATGAGAGAAATGCCTGAAAGATAGTATTGTTTTTTACATTAAATTATTTTTTACTGAGTTAATATTGCTTTCTCTTGATAGTAGAAAAAAATATACAGTACTTCTGTAGACGAATTTTTTGAATCCTGTATTTTTTATTAATTTTCTGCCATTGCTAAACCCGCTAAATAAGCAGTTGTCCAAGCACTTTGGAAGTTAAAACCACCCGTAATACCATCAATATCTAAAATCTCTCCAGCAAAGTAAAGACCAGTAATTATTTTACTTTCCATTGTCTTAAAGTTTACTTCTTTGAGGCAAATACCACCACAAGTGACGAACTCTTCTTTGAAAGCTCCTTTGCCATTAATTAAGTATTTTCCCTGAGAAATTTCTTGCACTATCTGATTTAGGGTTTTGTTGGATATTTCAGCCCAACGGTCTTCCGCACTAATACCGATGCGGGTGATAAAGTATTGCCAAAGACGATGAGGTAGATCAACTCCACGATGTAAGGCGATCGCTTTTTTACCCCATTCATTTTTAACGGCTAAAAGTTTTTCTCGTACTTGTTCTTGTTGCAAATCTGGTAGCCAGTTAATTGATAAAGTGGCTTGATAACGGTTGTCATGCAGCATTCTTGCACCCCAAGCCGAAAGCTTCAGCACAGCCGGGCCACTCACACCCCAGTGAGTAATTAGTAAAGGCCCTATTTGTTCTAAAGCAGGTTGTGCGGGAACAGACAGCCGCAAGCGCACTGGATTCATACTTACACCGCTTAAGGCTCGCAAATTTGGGTCAGCAATGTTAAAGGTAAACAGTGAAGGGACTGGCGGTTCAATTTGATGGCCGAACTCTTTGGCGATTTTATAGCCTATGGGGTTGCTACCAGTGGCTAAGAGTAAGCGATCGCATTTTAAAGTTTCACCTGACTTTAAATTGATTGCAAATTCATTGCTGGGTAGCTGTGTAACTGAAACAACTTGTTTCCCAGTCCGCAGTTCTACTTGCGTTTCTTCAGCAGCATTCATCAAACATTGCACGATGGTTTCTGAACTGTCTGTGACAGGAAACATCCGGCCATCAGCTTCTTTTTTCAGGGGTACTCCCTGGTTGGCAAACCAAGATATTGTATCTTTAGCTTGGAAGCGACTAAAAGCACCCCGCAAAGCTTTTCCACCTCTGGGGTAATTCGCCACTAAGGCTGCTGCTTCAAAACAAGCATGAGTCACATTACAGCGACCACCACCAGAAATTCTGACTTTGGCTAGTGGTTGACGGCTGGCTTCGAGCAAAATAACACGGGCGTAAGGGTTAGCGTTAGCACAGGCGATCGCACCAAAAAATCCCGCAGCCCCACCCCCAATAACTACAATTGTTAACGGTTGCAATTTTAAAAAATCTCGTTGATTGGTCAATGGTCAAGTAAGAAGTTAAAAGGCAAAAAGGAAAAGTAAAAGATTTTACCTTTTGACTTTTGACTTTTGACTTTTGACTTATTTAGTACTTCCTACATTAAACTTCTGCTGGTTCAAATTGATCTTTTGTCGCGCCGCAAACTGGACACACCCAATCTTCAGGAATATCTTCAAATGGTGTTCCTGGCGCAATTCCACCTTCAGGATCACCGACTTCTGGATCATACACGTAGCCGCAAACAGTGCATTCGTAAGTTTCCATTGTTTTATCCCTTAATTTCAATGATTTCTGGAGCATGTTTGAGTGTCAAACTACAATTAGCACAGTTGTACACTCAAGAGAAAACAAGATATATGGCTTTTATGACCATAATTACTAAGATTTAAAAGTTTGCACAAGTTAGATTTATGGCAACTTTAATAATCTTATTTACGTAATATTACACAATTTTGTTATATAGATTAGAAACGCCACCATGTCCTTTGAGCAAAACTAATAATTCCCATAGCGATCGCACCTAAGACAAATAGCCAAATAATTCCTCCAGGTAGAAATGTAAGAATACCAAGGCCTCTGAGAATCCAAATGGTGATACCAATGCCTAGTAGCATACCAAAAGCCTGGGTTAGCCGACGATTTAGAGAAGATTGATTCATAGAATGTGCCTTTGATTCAAAATTTATTACACTTCTATATTAAAAGTGGTGCTATTGTTAAAGCTGCTTAAATATAGATTTGATTAACTGTAATCATCAATACGAATTTATCAGTGATTTCCCAGAATAATAACCAGAAATGAGATTAATTCCGGAAAACGGTGCTGGGGAAGTGGAACTAAAATTTGAGTGAGTTGATCTAAAGTTAAATCGACAGTTGATGAGCATCAACGCTGGAAGTGTGGCAAAGTGAGGAGTGAGTGAATTAGTATGGCTGCGTCTCATATTTCCGACCCAATTATTGCAGGTTTAGATATGGCTTGGAGCGATGACAAGCGAAGATTATTAATACAGGGCGAAATTTTAGTAGAAGCGCGATCGCATACGGCGTGGGGTGGTGCAGTTACTGCATGGATGTATGTACCAATGATGCGATCGCAGGTATGGCAGCAACTCACAGATTACCCTCGTTGGGTACACTATTTTCCTGACATTACCAAAAGCGAAGTTGTCCAGAGAGGCGAAGTTAAGCGCCTGTATCAAGCAGCACAAAAGGCTTTTTTATTTTTTACTGCTCAAGTGGAAATTTACCTCAATGTTGTTGAAGTGATTGGACAACAAATCCACTTTCGGATGGAAAAAGGCACTTTTGATGACTTTACTGCCTGCGTAGATTTAAAAGATTTTGGTAATGGTACATTGCTTGCTTATAATGTGCAAGCTACACCTAATATCCCCATTCCTTCAATTTTTATTCAACAAGCAATGAATTTTGAATTACCTGCAAATATGCGGAAAATGCGCCAGGTATTGTGTAAGCAGTAATTAAAGTATTGAGAACACACAATTCAGAATTTAGCAGGGAAATTATTGAACATTCCTATTTGAGTTGCAAAAATCTATATTTTCCAATACCCGACTTCTTAAAGAATCGGGTATTTTGTTCAGCTATATCCATTGTATAATTCTCCGAATTAAGCAAGTAGTAAATAAGTGAAATTATCCAGAAGCATACAACGTTTCTACAGATTTATTGCAAAAATAAATCTGTAGAAACGTTGTATGCAACGTCTCTACAAATGATGATTACAACTTTTGTAACAACTCTTGAGTTAACTGCAAAAATGCTTTAGAACCAGCAGATTGAGGTGCATTCAATACCGCAGGCATAAAACTATCTACAGCTTTAGCCACATTAATATCAACAGGAATTTGTGCTTTACAAATTTGTTCTACACCAAAATCTTCGACAACTCGGTGCATAACTTGTTTGTAATACCTGCCAGTAAGCAAATTAGTATTGCACATACTAAAGACAATTCCCAATATTTTGATATTTATTTTCGCTTCTTGTTCGTGACTATCTTTTAGCTGGCCAATGCGTCTTTCTAAAAGTTGAATTCCCACCACAGATAAAGGTTCTGGCTTGGCGGGGAGAATGTAAAAATCACTCGCAGCTAAGGCGCTACGAGTCAAAAGATTATAACCAGGAGCGCAATCTAAAAGAATAAAATCATACTCATCACGGACTGGTTTTAAAATGTTATTAATCAAAACCCTTTCAAAACGGTTCCAAACTGTTTCAAAGTTTTGTTCACCAAAAGCAACCGTTTGCTTATGCAGCATTTCTGACACCACAAACTCATCATATAAGTCGATATCTCCCGGTAATAAACTCAGTTCAGAAAGTCCACAAATTTGGGGTTGAATAATATCGTTAATTGTTACCTTACTGTTGGGATCTGGATTGATAACATCGTCGATGAGATATCTAAATGTCAGTCTTTGTTTGCGACGCTTGGCAAAATCTAAAGGGGACATTAAACTAAGTGTCGCGCTAATTTGGGTATCTAAATCTAAAACTAGTACCTTTTTACCGTAATTTTTCGCTAAACAAGTAGCTAAGTTGACGGTGAGAGTAGTTTTCCCGACACCGCCTTTCATATTTGCAGTAGCAATTACATATCCCATTGGTTAATTCCTCTGATGACGCATTCCCATCTAGGTAGCGTACACCCATCCTGAATAACTAAAACTTTCGTTAAATTTAATATTTGTGGGAAATCAAAAATAAACGCTGTCAGATTATACCGCCACTTCTTTAAAAAGTCGGGAATCTGAGCCTTGAATACAGTATTATTTTCTCAATCAAATATATTTCTTTTTTTTACAAATACTTAAAAAATATTGATACACAAATTTTATAAGTAATCTTGTGACAAAATCAAACAAATATTAAGTGTTTTTCCATAAACTAAACTCTATAGAGGTAAATAATTTGCCTTTTAATTCTGAGTTGTGTCGTAACGAAAGCGAAGTTGAAAGTAAACTCATCGTTCAATATTTGCTACCACAGTTAGGATATACCCCCGATACCTGGCATCAAGAAGTCGCAGTTGGTAGCATACGATTAGATTTTCTAGCATTTGCAGCACAAGTCTTACCCTTTGTCATAGATGCTAATTCACCATTGAGTGTGGTGATGGAGGCAAAGCATCCTAAGCAAAACTTAAATAATCACTTTCTCAGACTCAGGCATTATTTAACCAGCTTGAATGTGAGATATGGTTTGTTGACTAATGGCAAAGAGATTAGAATTTATGAAAAATCAGGCGATGATATTAAGTTGGTTTTCTCTTGTTATGGGAAGGATGTAGAGACAAAGCTAGAAGAAATTAAAGATTTAATTGGTAGAGATAGCCTCAACAAAAACCAATTAACAGATAGTGCAACAATTCATAACTCTGAAAAAGAATTAAATTTACCAGCTCAGGGAAAAAATTCTATGAAAACCATTGCAATATACCATAATAAAGGCGGTGTTGGAAAAACAACAGTTGCTGTCAACCTTGCAGCAGCATTAAGTAAAAAAGGTAAAAGGGTTCTTTTAATTGATATCGATTCTCAGGCAAATACTACTTTTGCTACAGGGCTAATTAAATTTCAATTTGAAGAAGATGATGATTTAAAAGATAAAAATGTATACCATTTAATAGAATCAGGAGAATTTAATTATATTCCAGATATTGTTCGTCAGTCTCAATACTTTAATAATCCTGAGATTGATGTAATACCTTCTCATATAACTTTGATTGAGTACCAAGATACACTAAATAAAATTGCTGCTACTAGACGTAGGTTAGTAAAAAAACTGAATATGGTAGAAAGCAACTATGATATTGTGATTATTGATACACCTCCTTCAAGAGATTATTATGCTGAGGTTGCCTTGATTGCAGCTGATTACTTAATCATTCCATCCGATTTAAAACCATTTGCCAACCAAGGTTTACCGACAGTAAGAAATTTTATTAAGCAAGTTAATGAATATAGAGATGATATAGGTAAATTACCTATCAATATAATGGGTATTGTTGCTTCTAAAATTTCAACAAATGCTAAATTTTTACAATACACATTTCCAAAGCAAAGAGAAGTAATATTAGAACGCTATAATCTACCTCTGATGGAAGCAGTAATTTATGATAGAACAGTGTTGTCAGAGTGTATGAACCAGACAATAATAGTTGGAGAATTAGAGTATCCTGATCCTAAGTCTGTTATTAAATATGCAGAAGTTAAATCTAACGCTCAACAATCTGCTATGGAGTTTGAAATTTTGGCAGATGAAGTTTTACAAAAAATGGGGATTAATTAATGATGAAGTTTTATCTTGTAGATGTGAAAGACATTAATTCCAATATTCCGCGTTCAAATTTTGCTGAGGCTGATATCGACAACTTAGCAGATATGATTATAGAAAGTGGAGGAATTATAAGACCATTAGTTTTAAAACCAACAGATGCAGAAACTTATACAGTTATTGATGGGCATTTTGAGTACTATGCTGCTGTAAAAGCAAAGGAAAAAAATCCACGAAAAGGTGAAATGGTAAATGCTTTTGTCATTTCACCGAAGAATGAAGATACAATATTTAAGCAAGTATCTGCTTTTAAAGAACTTAAATATTCTAACAATATAGAAAATAAGGTATCAAGAGAAACCAACCAATCTGAATTAAGCTTGGAAAAGCATGAATTGAGTTTAATAGAAAAGCAAATTAATGACTTAAGGGTAGAGTTAGCACAAGAAAGGCAAGAAAGACAAAAACTTTATGAATACATAAAGTCACTTGAAACTCAAATACCCAAGCAGATTACACCATTAGAAGCATTTAATAGTTTAAATCTACTGGAACTCACTTTAAGATTAAGAACGGCTGGATTTACAGATAAAAAAGCTGTTCAAGTGGCTGAAAGTGTTGAAAAAGCACGGAAGAAGAAACAATTTGAATCTCTAAAAGATGTAATAGCCAGAGTAACAATTCCTAGTGCTAAAAAACAAGTTAAGGGTATAAGCGCCGACAAGATGGTAGATATTGTTGATATTTGGTCACGCATATTCTTTAAATAATTTTGACTTAAAATCAGTCTATTGTATTGGGTTCGTACTATCCAAGTTATAGCTATTTTTTAATTCCCTGCATAAATTGTTTTCTAGCATCAATAATTGAAGGCATTAAAACACAACTAGTTAATAATTGTATATCTAAATCTGGGAATAATTCGCTTTGTTGAATTTGCTCATAATTATCATTTTTTAGACGATATAGATAAAATTGATTATTCTCCCAGAACCAAACTTCAGGAATATTAAACCGTTTGTATTTTTCTAGTTTGTCAATACTGCCACTGGTGATATTAACTTCAATCGCTAAATCTGGATTTTCTTTTTTCTCTCCTATATAGTACGATTCATCGGGTTCAAAGGAAGCACTTTTTTCTTTGGCGCGACGCGTGGCGCTACCCACTGGGATAAAGTTTATACCTTTTTCAAAAAAGTATAATGCTAATAATATCCCAATCACGCTTTTAATCATTTCGTGCTGTTCACCAAGCGTCATAAATTCAATGCACCCATCAAGATAAGTTATCCGCAAACCTGCTGCATCTGCGGTTAAGGTTTCTATTTTCTCCAGTTCTTCCCAGGTGTAATGTCCAGGTAGGAGAAATCGCTGTTCTAGAATTGTGATATTTTTATCTAAGGTTTGGAGAGTCATAGTTAAATAATGTTTATGACTTTATTTTGATTATAAACTACCGTCGTATGCTCGTATTTTTTTATAATTGCTGTAAAAATTATGAGTGTGATGATTTACAAGAAGCTGATGGCGATCGCCACTATTTTTTAGTATCTTTATTGGAAATGTATTTTAGGAACAAATTCTTCTAATAAATGTTTCGCACAATTTGAAAACCAAATGGATGATTTTAAACATTTATAAAAGCAAGGTGGGTTAGGTGCTACTTGTGAAATGATATTAACAAATATACTTACATTTCACTATAACCCACCATTGCGATTAAATCCTAATGTACTAACTCAATAGCCCGTTTCGTCAACGCCTCAGCAGTCAAACCATTAAACGCCATTAACTCTCCAGCACTAGCTGTAGTTTCGCCACGTTTCCAGGCAAAAGTATCGCGTTTGCTGTTGCTTCTTAACATAATTGGTTCTAGCATTGCCGCAGCACCACCAGTTACACCAATTAACGCATCACCACCAAATAATTCAGCGAATTTTGCATCATCAATAAAACCACCATCGGCTTCAGAACAAGTATCCCAAGCAACATCATTAGGACGATATAAACGGCGAGGATTAATGATAGAAACTATCTTGACACCGATACCTTCATTTTCTAAAAATGCTGCTGCTTCAAATACAGGAGTTAATGTCATATCACCAATAACAGCAAACACAACTTGCTTATCACCAGCAATTTCATGTAATAATATCGCACCATCTTCTAAGCCTTGCTGAGTTTGTTTTAATGTGGTGCGAATTGGCAAGGGCGACTTACTGGCAGTAATGACAATTCCCTTATTTCTTGTTTTCAATGCCCAGTCATAACAAGCTTGAATACTATTAGCATCGGGTGGGAATACAGGAAATACATTTCCATTCCGCATCATTGATGCAAAGTAAGCTTCAATTTCGGGACGTTGGTGTGTCCAACCGTTACGACCTTGTTCTAATGCGCCAGCAGTAAATAAGGTAATTGTCGAGGGAGTTTGACGGCGTAATTCTGCCATTGCTTGGGTGACTGTTTGCCAAATTGGTAAACCGTTGATGGCAAAAGATTCATAAGAACACCACAAACTTCTTGCACCCATGAGTGATAAACCAACGGCTAAACCTGCACAAGCATCTTCACTTAATGGTTCATAAACTTGTCCGTTTGGTGCTTGGTTATATAAGTCGTCGGTTGTCGGATGAATAATCTTTAATGCTTGGTTGATGTTGCCAATTCCTGATGCTTCGTTACCGTCGGCGTTGGTGACGAGGAAATTTTTATCTTTTTGTCCGACGATACCAACTAATCTTCCCATTGCAGTTGTCGAAACTTTCGGTTCGCCACCAACTGCATATTCTTCTAATGGCAATTCGCCTAAATCTGGCAATGGTAATTCAAATTCTGTTACGACGGTTTTAGCTGCGGGGCCGCCACCAGCGCGTTCTGCATTGGTTCTGACTGTTTGCCAAGCTGCTTGTGATAAGGCGCGTCCTTGCAATGCACTAATAATGTGCGGTGCATCTAAAGTGTCTTTGGGATATAAGTTATGAGATTTTGCACCTCTGGCGTGAACGCCTGCACCTTTGAGTTGTTTGATAATGAATACTGTGAGTTTACCGCTAAGTGCGGAACGTGCGGCTTTATCTACGGCTACTAATACGGCTTGGGTAAAGGCAAGGCGTTGCTGGAAGGAAAAGGCGGTACTATCAACGTAGTCTCCTGGTTGATTTTGGTCGTCAAATTCTTTAGCATCTACAAGAATGACTTCTGCAAAACCGTTACCTTGCCAGTATGCTTTCATCTGTTCGTTAGTTTTGAGGGAAACCATACTGTGATGTTCTTGGCTGTAACCGTTCCATACCAGCACGGGTAAGAAGTTAGTAACACTGGGATAGGCGGTGTTGAAGTGTGCCATTGAACTCATAATGTATGGTTCACCCAGTCCACCATCACCAAGGGTGAAGGGGAAAAGCTTGTCTCTATGCAAGAGTGCAGCCGACATTGCAAAGTGTTGCCCTTGTCCCAAAGGCCCGGCGGGTGCGAGAATGCCGGGAATGTAACCGGAGAGGTGTCCTAAAAGTCCGTGCTTTTCGCGGAAGCGATCGCGCAATTGTTGTACTGTAAAAATGCCCATGTCTTCTAAGGAGCGATCCAAAAACATGGCACTATAAAATCCAGGGGCGTGGTGTCCCACTTCGGTAATAATATTTTTGTAACCCAGCATGACCAATGCTGCATACGCTTCCGCTTGGCTGGCAAACCCGCCTGGATGTCCTGATGCTTTACTACCAGTAACTTGCAATGTTAAATAACGCAGGGCATCAGCAGCAAGTAAAGTTTGATATACGGCTGCGGTATCTGTAGGAGATGCGATCGCTACTTTATCTGAATCTATCGCAGGTGTAGCACCATAAGTGGCAAAATCTGGTAACGCTTCGCCAAAATATTGAATTCCTTCGCAAAAGTCAGGAAGCGCGGAAGATGCCTTTGGTGTAATTGCTGTCATGCTGAGTACCTTATGAGGATGAACGGAAACTGTAGATGCCCGTTGAATTTAACAGAAATTTTACATCTTTAAGGATGTGAAGAAATATCAGTGTTTCACGATGCTAAAGATAAGTAGTTTAAATAACTAGAGATTGGTGTCTTGACTCAACACTCAGCAATTAACTTCTAATTTAAGTAAAAATAACGATATCCATTAAACCTATTTTTATGCAGCTACCAAAAACCCCGAATATTCCAGCAGCTTTACAACTGCTGAATTGGGTATTCCGTCCTATGCCCTACATGGAAGAGTGTACGAAACGCTATGGTGACGTTTTTGCCCTTAAACTGCAAAAAAAGTTTCCTCCTATAGTGTTTGTTAGTCACCCCCAGGATTTACAGCAAATTTTGAGTCACGATACCAAAGAATTAGAAGCCCCTGGGGAGTTAAATAGTTTAGCAGAAGGCTTACTGGGTAAGCATTCTGTAATTACTCTGTCTGGTGAAGAACATCAACGCCAACGGCAATTAATCATGCCGCCTTTGCATGGCGAAAGAATGCGCGGCTACAGCCAGATTATTAATGAGATTACTGCCAAAGTTATCAGCCAATACCCAGTGGGACAGCCTTTGAATATTCGCACGGTCAGCCAAGACATTACTCTACGGGTAATTATGCAGGCTGTGTTTGGTCTAGATGAAGGACTCCGCGCCGAACAACTCCAACAGCGATTAAAGGAACTTTTAGAAAATGGCAGTTCTGTGTGGCGTGTAGTTTCACTATATTTCCCGGCATTACAAAGAGATTTTGGGCCGATTAAAATCTGGAGAAGACGACAGGAACTCCAGCAACAAGCCGACAAACTCATCTATGATGAAATCCAAGAACGGCGAGAACATCCAGACTCATCACGCACAGACATCCTCAGCTTATTGATGGATGCTAGAGATGCCCAAGGTCAACAAATGACGGATGTCGAGTTACGCGATGAACTGATGACTTTGTTGGTCGCAGGCCACGAAACCACAGCCACGGCTATAGCCTGGGCTATGTACTGGATTCATAAGTTACCCCAAGTTAAGGAAAAACTTATCCAAGAACTGGATAGTTTGGGGGATAATTCAGACCCAAATACAATTTACAAGCTACCCTATCTCAGTGCTGTTTGCTCAGAAACTTTACGCATTTACCCAGTGGGAATGCTAACTTTTCCTAGAAGAGTCAAAACACCTATTACTGTCAGTGGTTGTGAACTTCCACCGGGTACACCAGTTATGGGTTCAATTTACTTAACCCACCAACGGGAAGATATCTACCCACAACCCAAACAGTTTAAACCAGAACGCTTTTTAGAAAAACAGTTTTCACCATACGAATACATACCCTTTGGGGCTGGTGCAAGACGTTGTATTGGTTTAGCTTTTGCTCAATGGGAAATGAAACTAGCGATCGCTAAAATTTTAACCATGAAAGAATTAGATTTAGTTGATAGCACAGAAGTTAAACCCCAACGTCGTGGTTTAGTCACCGGGCCAAATCGTCCTATTCAAATGGTTGTTAAAAATCAGCGTCAAATCAAGCCTCGGAGTTTAGAAACTACCACCATAGGATGATGACAAATTAATTTTACAGATAAGGCAATTAAATTTTGGATTTTAGATTAGTTTTTCATCTAAAATCTAAAATTCCTTTCGCTGCTAGTTAGCTTGGCAGACAGCACACAAACTAATAATTTTCGTCACAATTCAAAGCTACCAACACCAGATAATTTCTCTAGTCAAGTATTTTGTAGTATTAGTTTTCAGTATAGTCTACCGGGTAGCGATCGCCATCAAGCAACTAGTACAAAATGTTGAGCCTTACTACATACTGACAATCAATAAAATCAGTAATTTAAATCTCCTCCTTATCTATCTTCTGACTTTTCAGTTGATAGATATATACCATGCTATAGATTCATCAACAGATATTGAGAGTTTAAAGTAACTAATGATAGTAAATGAAAAAACTATGTATTCATGGCAGACCAACACAGCCTAGATCAGCAAATCATCTCTCAAGTCGCTGAAAACAGTATATCTAATCAGCTAGAAGCAGCAGAACAAATTGATATTTATGTAGAAACAGATATTTTAAAAATAGTTCAAGGTCAAGTAGACGGCTTGAGATTTGCCGGACAAGGATTAGTAACTAAACAAAATATCCGTCTTCAAGAAATCAAACTGCAAACTGATAACATTGATATTAATCCTATTAGTGCTATTTTTGGGCAAATTAAACTGAATAAATCAGTAAATCTAGTTGCTCGTATTACCCTGGCAGAAGCTGATATTAACAATGCTCTTAATTCTAAGTTTTCTCGTGATTTAGTACAAAAATTCCAGTTAAATGTAGAAGGAAAAATTGTCAAATTTGCTTTACAACAAATGCAAATCTACTTACATGATACTGGTCAAATCGCTTTAGAAGGAAAATTTCAGTTGCAAGAAAATGACCACAGTCGGTTATTAGGTTTTAGCGCTAAACTTCGTCCTCGTACTTTATCCCGCCCCATAATTTTTGACAGTTTTACCTGTACGCAAGGAGAAGGTGTATCTCTAGACTTGATGGTCTCGTTAATGCAGAGATTCCAAGAATTATCCAATTTACCTTATATTCAGTTGGAAGATATGAAATTCAAGATTAAAAATATGGAATTGCAGAATAAAAACTTAATTTTGTTTATCGAAGCTACTGTTAACCAAATACCTGAATCTGTAACAGAATTAATGGATTAAATTATTATATGTAAAATTTACAGCAAAAAATTAATCAATTATCAAGATTGTCATTTCTTTTAACCCTTTGTACTATTAACAAGCCACTTTATTCTAAAATACAAATATGCAAGAATATGATGTTGTAATTATCGGCGCAGGACATAACGGACTAGTTTGTGCAGCATATTTGCTCAAAGCTGGTTATAGCGTCCTACTTTTAGAAAAACGTTCTGTCCCTGGTGGTGCAGCAACCACGGAAGAATGTTTACCCAAAGAAGCCCCCGGATTTAAATTTAATTTGTGTGCTATTGACCACGAATTTATTCACTTAGGGCCAGTAGTTGAAGAATTAGAACTGAAAAAATACGGCTTAGAATATCTCGAATGTGATCCAGTAGTTTTCTGCCCTCATCCCGATGGCAAGTATTTTCTAGCACATAAATCATTAGAAAAAACTTGTGCAGAAATCGCCCGTTATAGTGAACGTGATGCTAAAAAATATGCCGAATTTACTGAGTATTGGCAACGGGCATTAGGCGCAATGATTCCTATGTTTAATGCACCACCAAAATCAATCATCGATATTGTTGGTAACTACGACATTACCAAACTCAAAGATTTATTCTCAGTTATTGGTTCACCAAACAAAACATTAGATTTTGTTCGTACCATGCTAACCAGTGCTGAAGATTTACTCAATGAGTGGTTTGATTCAGAATTTTTAAAAGCACCATTGGCAAGATTAGCAGCAGAATTAGGTGCGCCACCATCACAAAAAACTCTTGGTATTGGTGCAATTATGATGGCAATGCGTCATAATCCTGGTATGGCTAGACCGCGTGGTGGAACTGGTGCATTAGTCAAAGCTTTGGTGAATTTAGTCACTAGTAAAGGCGGTGTAATTCTCACAGATCAGCACGTAGAAAAAGTGTTGATTGATGATGGGAAAGCTGCTGGTGTACGCGTTGCTGGTGGCACAGAATATCGGGCGAAATACGGTGTAATTTCTAATATCGATGCCAAGCGGTTGTTTTTACAAATGACCGATAAAAGCGATATTGACTCAGCCGATCCTGATTTGTGGGAAAGATTAGAACGCCGCATTGTCAACAACAACGAAACCATCCTCAAAATAGATTTGGCTTTAGATGAACCTCTGCGCTTTCCTTTCCACGCGCACAAAGATGAGTATCTTGTGGGTTCTATCTTAATTGCTGATTCTGTGGCTCATGTGGAACAGGCTCATAGTAAGTGTACCTTGGGAGAAATCCCAGACTCTGATCCATCAATGTATGTGGTGATGCCGAGTTACCTTGACCCCACATTAGCACCTCCTGGTAAACATACAGTCTGGATTGAGTTTTTTGCACCTTATCAAATTGCTGGTGCAGAAGGTACAGGCTTAAGAGGTACTGGTTGGACTGATGAATTGAAAAATCAAGTTGCAGACAAAGTAGTTGATAAGTTGGCTACTTATGCACCTAATGTCAAAACAGCGACTATTGCTAGACGAGTAGAAAGTCCGGCAGAATTAGGTGAAAGATTAGGTGCATATAAAGGCAATTACTACCACGTTGATATGACCCTAGATCAGATGGTATTTTTCCGTCCCTTACCGGAAATCGCCAACTACAAAACCCCCATTGAAAATTTGTTCTTAACTGGTGCGGGTACTCATCCAGGTGGTTCGATTTCTGGAATGCCAGGACGCAATTGTGCGCGGGTATTTTTACAATCTAAACATCCAATTACTCAAACTTTAAAGGATGCTAGAGATTCGATTAAATCAACTGTCGGGTCTGTGTTTGGGATTGTTTAAGAATAATTTCGAGCAAAGGCGCAAAGTTTTTTTTAGCGCCTTTGTCCGAACATATTTTGCTTAAACTACTTACGAAAAATATTTATCCTTTTTGTGTCACTTTTTGGGTATTTTGAATGAAAGAATACACAGATATTTAATCCATCACTGCTAACACAGCCTTGGGTAATAACTTATCTTTAAACCATACGATTCTTGCAGGTACATCATTTAATTTCACCCCTGCTTTTTCCAAATTCAGCCGTTCTGAAATTGCCAAAATCAAATTATCACATCCTGCACGCCGCACCTGAGAAAACTTTTTTTGTAAATATTCTGGTCGCCAATAACCAACAATTTCTAATAAAAATTCCCGTCCATTAGGATGCACTAAGCGGAAATCAGGAATCATCACACTACCAGGAATGGGGATTAAATCAACTTCTCTCTCCAGCACCCAATCTGTTTTTAAAGCATCCCATTTATCAGCAAAAGAAGCTTCTAGCATACTATCGTAAGGTTTACCTTTAGAATAGTGCGATACTAAACCACATTCGGAATTGAGGGTAAATCTGCCAATTTTCCAAGTATCTGTGTAAGCATCACGGGTTTGTAATGTTGCTGACAGACTCCATTTGGTGACATGCAGTAAAGCCGGAATTAATTTAGCGATCGCTAACCCATAACGCGTACTAGGATTAAATAAACTCGTCGGCCCATCAACTGTAATTGTAAACCCGTGGTCAGCATCACCTTCTATATAAGCCATTAATTGAAACAATTTTAAATAGCGAAATAATAGCTTATATTCTCCCGGTACATTGCGATGAGCATTTAATACTAATTGACTAGCTTTATAAAAAATTCCCTGCACCTGCGACAAATTATATCTATTTAAGATATCTACAGCCGAAGGTGTATCAAATTGCGTCAAAATTTTATTTTCTGATAAGTCAGCATATAACCCAGTACGCACTTGTTCTAACAAAACTTCTCGCTCTAATTCTTGACTTAATTCATCAGCAATTTTGTTTAAAGTAGCTTGGGTTGAGTCCTGACGCGCAACTGACTGAGCCGCCAATGCAAACACCCGTTCTCTTAACATCGGTGGTTCTAAAGGACTCACCACTTCAAAAGTACAAAAATTGCTTTTAATAATATAAGCTAATCCCCGCTTTATCCGATAATCTGTAGCGTCACCTTCCAAATCTAAAAGCAGCTTGTCTAACTCCCCTTGAGTTTTACCTTGCGCTGCTTGAAAACAAGCAATTAATTCGTTGGTCAACGCCAAATGTTTATCATCAATCTTCAGTCTTTTCGGAATGATTTCTTCTCCGTTTAGGCGATGGCTTAGTAACTCCGTTGGTAACATCTTCTGAATTTTGGATTTTGGATTTTGGATTTTGGATTGAATAATGAATTTCTAATTGTTCCGCAGCCTTTAAACTTTTTTCCTTTCCGGTACCATACACAACCTGCAAATTTCCTCTCTGCTTTTTGTCTCCCTCTGCTACCTCTGCTTCCCCTGCTTTATTATCCCCTCGCCGCCTTGCCGAAGTCCCTTCTTCACTCGTATCTTCTGCGATTACCTCATATAAAATCGCTTGTTTATTTTCCACATTTCCCTTACGTAAAATCCTCCCCAAACGCTGCACATATTCTCTTGTCGAACCAGTTCCCGAAAGAATAATTGCCACAGAAGCCGCCGGAACATCAACACCTTCATTCAACACATGAGAAGCAATCAAAGTATTATATTCACCTTCCCGAAATTTAGTTAATATTTCATGACGTTCTTTGACTGGAGTTTGATGAGTAATTGCCGGAATTAATAAGTCTTGAGATATTTTATAAACCGTCGCGTTATCAGCCGTGAAAATTAACACGCGCTCAGGATAATGTGTCGCTAATAAATCAGCTAAAATTCGCAACTTGCCATCAGTTCCTAAAGCGATTTCTTTGGCTTCACGGTGTGCTAACATCGCTCTACGGCCAGCTTGCGATCGCGCACTCATCTGCACAAACATTTGCCAACCTTGAATACTCCCCAAAGAAATCTTCGATTGGCGTAAAAAATCATTGCGAGTTTGAATTAATTGATTGTATCTTTCGCGCTCAATCTGCGATAATTTCACCTTAATTTGGACAATTTCATGTTCGGCTAAGGCTTTCCCTGCTAAATCTTCAGCGCGTTTACGATATACTTCTCGTCCAATCAAAATATTCAAATCAGCGTGTTTACCATCGGTGCGTTCTGGTGTGGCTGATAATCCTAAACGATAAGGGGCGATCGCATATTCTGCAATCACTTTACTAAAATCGGTGGGTAAGTGATGACACTCGTCAAACACAATCAAAGCATATTTATTCCCCAAAGCTTCTGCATGAATCGCTGCACTGTCATAAGTCGCTACTAATATGGGTGACTTATCCCGCGAACCACCCCCTAATAATCCCACTTCTGCATCGGGGAACGCCGCCACTAAATGTGCATACCACTGATGCATCAAATCCAAAGTTGGCACAACAATCAACGTTGTGCGCGGTGTCGCTTGCATCGCCATCTGCGCCAGATAAGTTTTTCCCGCCGCCGTTGGTAGCACAACTACACCTTGTCTTCCCGCCAATTTCCAAGCAGCTAAAGCCTCACTTTGGTGGGGATAAGGTTCCATTTCCAAACTTGCAATCAACTCTAGCGGATAAAATTCCTTCGCCTCATCAATAAAATCGACTTCTTCTCCTTGTAGTGCTTCAACTAAAGCACGATAACGCATCGCCGGAATCCGAAATTTTTCCACGCGATCGTCCCACGTAGCATAATCCATCCAAGCTTTACCGCGTGGTGGTGGATGCAGAATTAATGTACCGCGATCAAAGGTTAATTTGGAGATGCGAGCCATGCGGAATTTACGAGAGATTGGAGATGAAGATAGTCACAACTTAATTTTCTATGGTTAAGTCATGCTTAGTAACCATCCTACATTTATTGAGGATGTTATTCTCGTGAGCAACAAGATCCCCGACTTCTTGAAGAAGTCGGGGATCTGAGCCTTTTGATTCTGAAAAATCAAAGTCTATAAAAAATAAAATTAGATATGCGCCGCATACCTAATTCTCAATTCGGAAAATATTTAATTCAATTGCAATATTTAACCAAATCTACCGCTAACGTAATCGCGGGTATCTTCTTGCTTAGGATTATTGAAAATAACTTCTGTTGCGTCGTACTCTACTAAATAGCCAATCCGTCCACCTGTTTCTGTAGGACGCACGTTAAAAAAGGCGGTTTTATCAGAAACCCGCGCCGCTTGCTGCATATTGTGAGTAACGATCACAATTGTATATTGCTCTTTTAGTTCATGAATTAACTCTTCAACCCGCAATGTAGATATAGGATCTAAAGCTGCACAAGGTTCATCCATGAGAATAATTTCTGGTTGAACTGCGATCGCTCTAGCAATACATAATCTTTGTTGCTGTCCACCAGACAAAGATGAACCACTTTGGCGGAGTTTATCTTTAACTTCATCCCACAACGCAGCTTGGCGCAAACTTTTTTCTACTAATTCATCTAAGTTACCTTTGTAGCCATTAATTTTGGCACCAAAAGTAATATTGTCATAAATTGATTTTGGGAATGGGTTTGGTCTTTGAAATACCATCCCAATTCTGCGCCGCACCTCTACTGGGTCAATATCAGATGCGTATAAGTTTTTCCCGTAATAAAAAACTTGACCTTCGGCTCTAAATGAATCAATCAAATCATTGAGACGGTTATAGCATCTTAGCAGTGTACTTTTACCACAGCCAGAAGGCCCGATAAAGGCTGTCACCTTATTTTTGGGTATATCTAGCCAAATATTCTGCAAAGCTAAAAATTTGCCGTAATAAACGTTTAGATTTTCTGTGCGTAATACGGTGTCTGTACTATTCAATGTGCTAATGTTAGTAGCCATAAAAAGTCTAATGTAAGTTTTTGAGACAGTAATGCAACTTTGCTATTTGGGTAATTGACTGAATTTTTTGGCAGAAATAAAACACCCATCATCAATGGTGTTTTTTATTTCATACTTCAGACTTGATTCAGGCTTTTTGGCGAGTTGCCCAGCGAGCAAAAATACTGGTGATTAAAACCATTAACACCAATATCAAAGATGCTGCCCAAGCTAACGACTGCCAATTTTGAAATGGAGAAATCGCAAAATTAAAAACCAAAACGGCTAGGGACGCTGTTGGTTGGAACAAGCTATTTGGCCAGAAGGTAGAAAACAAAGCGGTAAATAGCAACGGTGCCGTTTCACCAGAGGCTCTGGCGATCGCCAAAGTTGATCCAGTGACAATCGCTGGTAATGCAGCTGGCAATACAACTTGTGTCACAGTTTGAAAGTTAGTTGCACCTAAACCTACAGATGCTTGCCGTAAATCATTCGATACTAGCTGTAAAGCTTCATCAGTCGTTTTCACAATAATTGGCAACATCAAAATTGCCAAAGCAAACCCTCCGCCAATAGCTGAATATGATCCTAGGTTCAGCCTCACTAATGTCAAAACCACAATTCCATAAGCGAATACCCCAGCAATAATGGAAGGCACTCCACTCAAGACATTAGTCGCAAAACGTACCCACCTAGCTATTTTACCAGAACTAAACTCAGTTAGATAAATTGCGGCAATCACACCTAACGGAATGCTAATTAAGGACGCAATTCCTACCATCAGCAACGTTCCCACAATTGCATTCCCAAAACCTCCGCCTTTTCTCAGCGGTGCGGGAGGCAATTCAGTGAAAATACTAAAATTAAGACTGCCAAAACCTTTAATTATAACATAAGAAAGTACTGCCACCAAAGGCACAAGTGCCAAAACTCCACAGATAAATGCTACCCCAGTCATCGTTGTATTAAACAGTGTCCGAGGCGACATAGAGGCACTAGTTAAACTCCTTTCTGGATAATGAGAAACCATAAATTTAACCCACAACTCAGCTACACTCGCTTGACTCGGAGAACGATGAACTCTGCCAAAATATTGACTATCAGTGTTAAGACAAATAGAACTAAAGCAGCATACATTAAAGCTGCCACTTGCAAACCACTAGCTTCGGCAAATTGATTTGCTAATAAAGAAGAAATTGTATTGGCTGGGGCTAATAGTGATGCACTAATTTTGTTGGAATTACCAATCAACATTGTCACCGCCATTGTCTCTCCCATTGCCCGACCAAGTGCTAACATTACAGCACTAACAATCCCAGAAAAAGCTGCTGGAATCAAAACCTGAAAAATCGTTTCCCAACGTGTTGCACCTAACCCTATAGATGCTTGACGTAAACTAGATGGAACAGAAATCAAAGCATCTCTAGAAATAGCTGTAATAATTGGCAAAGTCATAATTGCCAAAATAATCCCCGCCGGTAACATTCCTGGCCCAGTGGGAGGCGTGCTAAAAAGCGGAAACCACCCAAAATAGGTATTCAACCATCTACCTATGTTGTTTAAAATGGGAATTAAGACAAAAATTCCCCATACTCCATAAACAACGCTAGGAATAGCGGCCAGAAGTTCTACCAAGAATACTAGCACTAGTCTAACTTTGGCTGGCAGAAAATTTTCACTTAATAAAATAGCAGTGCCAACGCCTATTGGTACAGCAATTAGTAACCCAATCAGCGAACTAATTATAGTTCCATAAACTTGAGGTAATACCCCATATTCATCCTTAACTGGGTTCCAAGTACTGTTTGCTAAAAAGCTCAGACCAAACTTTTGGATAGCAGGCCAAGCGCCAATGGCAACTTGTATAGCAATCCATAATAAAGTTGCAGCAACTGCTAGAGCAAAAATCCGAGTCAGCCAGATAAAACCCCGATCTAAAGACTTACCAATATCGGAGCGATTCTTAATTGCTGATGACAAATTTTGAGAATTTGTAGCCATGAATACTGACTTTATAGATTAAATCAGAGAAAAATGTGAGAGCAAACCAGCGTAGTCAAGTCGCCAAAAGTTTTAAGAAATTGAGACATCAGCAAATGATTTTTAATAGCAATGTTTTTTCATTTACTATTAATTAAATCAATTTTTGACTATAGATGTCTCACTCAGTTTTCGTGATTTTTAAATGTTATTTGCTGGCACTAGTGCTACCACTAATCGCAATTTTGTAGTCTGGGCTAATTTGGTCAGCCGCAGTTGCTACTTTCTGCAAAACGTTTTGCGGTAGAGGAACATAACCTAATTCTGGAGCTAATTTCTGACCTTCGGTTAAACCATACTCAATCATAGCTTCCACTGCTTTAGCTTTTGCAGGATCGCTATATTTCTTGTAAGCTAAAATCCAAGAGTAGGTAACAATCGGATAAGAATCTGCACCTTCTGGGTCGGTGATAAAGGCACGGAGATTTTCTGGCAGAGTTACTGCTTCTAAAGTTTTAGCGGCTGATTCTTCTGTAGGGACAACAAATTTGCCACCTTTGTTTTCTAAAGCCGCATATTTGAGATTATTTTGTTTCGCGTAACCATATTCAACGTAACCAATAGAGCCTTGAGTTTGTTGAATTTGGGCGGTTACACCTTCATTACCCTTACCACCGACACCTACTGGCCAGTTAACAGTTTTACCATCACCAATTTTAGTTTTCCATTCTGGACTGATGGCGCTGAGGTGTTTGGTAAATACGCCTGTAGTACCACTACCATCTGAACGATGGACAATTGTAATTGCTTGGTCAGGTAACTTAGCGTCTGGGTTAGCTGCTTTGATTTTGGGGTCGTTCCAGTTTTTAATTTTGCCTAATAAAATATCGGTGTAAACTGCTCGTGGTAACTTCAGTTCGGCAACATCTGGTAAGTTGTAAGCGAGGACAATACTACCGGCTGTCATCGGTAACAAAATTGCGCCTTTATCTTGAGGAACTTTCTGAATTTCCTCATCTTTCATCGCTACGTCGCTGGCACCAAAATCGACAGTACCTTTGATGAATTGCTCAACCCCAGCACCACTACCCACAGACTGATAGTTGACTTGTAAACTGGGATATTTTTTGTTTAACTCAGTGAACCAACTTGTATATAGTGGTGCGGGAAAAGAAGCTCCTGCACCTGTTAAGGAAACGTTGCCGCCCAAATCTAATTTAGCTGGACTGGAAGCTGTAGCATCTTGCGCCGTGCCGGTAGGTGCTTCCTTGGTAGCAGAACTGTCAGAACCTTGCTGTCCGCCACAAGCAGCTAGACTTAATGTCAGTAATAACACTGCTGTTGAAGAGGCAAGACGGTTATTTTTTATTGCATGTAGACGTGAGAGCATCTGTGTTAATTTTCAGTAACTTTCCAGGTTAGCGCTTCTACGATAATCCTAAAGGAGAGACGTATAGGTAAACGGAAGGTTAAGAGCTAGAAAAAAAGTGTATTATTTTAACTAAATTTTACAATTATCTCACTTTGTGAATTGATAAAATTTATACTTCAACCTATGTCAAGTTACAGATGAGCCTTCGTAGAGCTAATACAGATTTATGGCCAACGCTTCGATAGTAGAAAGCGTTATACCGCTTATATTGCTACTTATCCAACTACCAGCAACAGCAATTTTGCTGTCGCGTCTGCTGAAAGGGCCGGGAAGACTACCGCCAATTCAACCCCAACAGCCAACTCCAGAGCTTTTTGGTAACGTCAGCGTTGTTGTTCCTACGTTGAACGAAGCTGGCCGCATTGCTCCTTTATTATCGGGCTTGAGCCAACAAAGCTACGAAGTTCGAGAAATTATCGTTGTCGATAGTAACTCCCAAGATGGGACTCCTGACTTAGTAAAAGCTAAACAGCAAAAAGATCCCCGCTTTCGGGTGATGACAGATGATCCTTTACCTGCTGAGTGGGTGGGTCGTCCTTGGGCGCTACATAATGGTTTTTTGCATAGTTGTGAGGATAGCGAATGGTTTTTGGGGATGGATGCTGATACTCAACCACATCCGGGTTTAGTTGCTGGTTTAGTAAATACTGCAATAGCACAAGGCTATGATTTGGTGTCACTCTCACCCCAATTCATCCTTCAGTATCCGGGAGAGTGTTTATTACAACCAGCTTTATTGATGACTTTGCTGTATCGCTTTGACCCTGCGGGAATTAGAACTGAGCAACCAGAAAGGGTAATGGCCAATGGGCAATGTTTTTTATGTCGTCGCGCTGTTTTAGCGGCTGTGGGTGGTTATACCAGTGCTAGTAGTTCTTTTTGTGATGATGTGACTTTGGCGCGGTATATTGCGGCTCAAGGATATAAGGTAGGTTTTTTAGATGGGGCCAAGGTGCTGAAGGTGCGGATGTATGAGGGGGCGCTGGAGACTTGGAAAGAATGGGGGCGTAGCCTAGATTTAAAAGACGCATCGACTTCTGGGCAAATTTGGGGAGATTTATGGATACTTTCAGCAGTTCAAGGTCTGCCCCTGCTGATTATACTTACTTACTTGATTTTTCTGCCTACGCCGTTATCTGTGCCACAGATGTTATTGCTGGGTTTGAATGGATTTCTGTTACTGATTCGCTTTGGGATGCTACTGGCGATCGCACCTTCTTATGACCGCACAATCGCTAAAGGTGGCTGGTTATTCTGGCTGTCTCCTTTGGCTGATCCCATCGCTGTGTTACGCATTTTCTTATCTGCATTCCGCACCCCACGAGAATGGCGAGGTAGGAAGTATGGAATGAGTGCTGAGTCTTGATACACCCATACACCCATACGCCCCTACACCCCTATTCCTCCTCACCTCCCACGCGATCGCCTCGTTCAAGTTCCCAGAGAATTTGATTACCTTCGCGGCGGACTCGTGACACAATCCAGTTCCGCCAGCGCCATTGATCCCCCCGGCTAGTGACGGCGCTGGCGTGGACATCCATTAAGTCTGCTAATTCAGAACTAGTAATTAGATAGCCTTTGTCAGCGATTTCATCAGCGATACGTAGAGTTTCAACCAAGTTACGAAGTTGTTCGACCCTGATTCCAGGCGTTGTTGTGTCAATTGCGGCCGCAGTCTGTGCGGTGGATGGTTCCATAACGTTTATGTCTGATGCAGATGTAATGGTTTCCGATTTTTCTTTGGTAATTATTGTCGAGTGTGCCTTATCTTCAGAAACTTTCGCTACATTTCGCTCATGAGAAGTAGGTAAAGTTTTGTGAGCATTGCTAGAAGATAATTCTTTGAGTGATGGGATTTTACCAGCAGCAAAACTCCGGGCGATCGCATCACAGCGTTCGTTACCAACGTTACCAGCGTGACCCCGAACGTGTTGCCAAGTGATTTGGCGAGTATTCAGTTCATCTAAAACTTCCAAAAGGTCTTGATTTTGTACAGGATTACCATCGGCTTTTTTCCAGCCTTTTCTTTTCCAGTTCTTTACCCATTTAGTAACACAGTTGATGAGATATTCGCTATCTGTGTAAAGAGTGATGGGTTGAGATTGTTGAGAGGTATGGAAATATTTTAAGGCAGCGATCGCGGCTTGCATCTCCATTTTATTATTAGTTGTATGGGATGCAGCATCACCCATTTCGTGAACTGAGCCATCGTTAAAATAAACTACAACACCCCAACCTCCAGGGCCAGGATTCCCAGTACAAGCGCCATCAGTATATATACTTTGAATTATGCTTTGGCTAGACATGATATAGATATAGAAACCGCATGGTTACGTAGAGGATAGAAAAGTTTAGCGGCAAAAGATGGGTAGCAATATATATGCTACTGCTAGAAAAATCAAGTGCTTGTTTAATTTTCCAAAAACATAGCGGTGCAGGGGAGATGATTTGGCGTTTTCTGCACAGATGGCTTGAATCATCACTGATCAGTCGGACATAATATAAAGACTGAAATTTTAAAGCCAAAATTGGTATGATGCCAGCGATAGCACATTAAGGAAAATAAATTCAGTGAGCTTATTTTTGGACTCAGCGATCGCAGCGGAGGCGGAAGCTGCTAAAAAATTAGGTTGGGTAAAAGGCATCACTACTAACCCAACATTGTTAGGCAAAAGCCCATTACCAGTCGAGACTATATTAAAACAACTGGCACAATTAACTCCAGGACCAGTATTTTATCAGTTGATGGCATCTGAATTTGACGAAATGGTAGCAGAAGGTAGAACCGCCTTTGAGTTAATTGGAAAGCAAACAGTCTTAAAGATTCCTGCGTCTTTAGTTGGCTTTCAGGTAGTGGCTGCACTAGCGCCAGAAATTCCCTGTGCAGTCACAGCTATTTACAGTGCAGCACAAGCAGCAGTCTCTCAAGAAGCCGGTGCAAAATATGCGATCGCTTATGTCAATCGAGCTACTAGACTATTAGGTGATGGAGTAGCACTAGTCCGCGAAATGGCGAGTGTTGTAGCAGGAAGCAACACCGAAATTATGGCAGCCAGCATCAAATCTCCTCAAGAAGCAGTTGCATCCCTACAAGCTGGCGCGCATCATCTCACTTTACCTTTAGCAATGTTGCAGTCCATAACTAATCACGAACTGTCAGCACAAACCATTGATGAATTTGCCGAAAATGGCCGCGGAATATTACAGTCAACATGAGGGAGTGCTGAGTATAAGTCCTAGTTTCTGGAAGGGTATAGAGGTGTGATGTTTCTCACACCCACACACCTTTATACCCAATCAAAATTTACTCCCCAATTCCCTGTGCATAAGCTTCATACACACCTTTGACGTTGTACCAATTGAGGAAAATCCTAGCTACTTCTAAAGCTAATTGAGGTTTACCTAATTTAATCAGCCAGCGTAAAAAGGGAGCCATTGTACGTTCATTCAGCAGCCCGTTTAATGAGAGAATGCCCCAGAGTAAGCGATGTAACCATGTCATTTGAATCATCATTCGCACCTCCCAAGTCGGATGCTTTTGATAAAACAAAACTCCCATACGGCCGCGTTGAATTTCTTTTTCAATTAAGTTAGGAATTTGCTCTAAATTAAATGCTGGATGCCAGTGATAACCAACTGCTTCTGGACATTTGATCAATTTTAAACCGAGATTTTTCAGCCTCACGCCTAATTCTAAATCTTCCCAACCATAAAGTTGAAAACCAATATCAAATAATCCGGCTTTTTCTAACCAATACTTAGGAATGGCGACATTACCTGTAGCAAAAAAAGCTGCTGAGAAATCTGTAATTTTATAAGGTTCAGCCGTAGGATTCTCGAAGTTAGAGGTATTAATTACTGCACCATAAGTAAAAAAGCGATCGCTACCTAATTTCTCTTTTCCCTGCAATAATGCGTCAGCGTGAGCTTGCAGAAAGTTTTTCAGCACGACTAAATCACTATCAATAAATATGATTGTATCTCCTAGTGCCTGTTCTACTCCCAAATTCCGTGCCGCAGCGGGGCCAGCATGATCTTGCTCAAAGCATCGCACATGGGGAAACTCTTGCTTGTGGGCTGCCAACCATTCTAAGGTTCCATCGGTAGAACCATCATCCACTAAGACAATTTCGTAATCTTGAATTATCTTTGACGCACTCAATTCCTGCATTTCCAAGGCTCGGAGGCACTTTTCTAAAATTGGCAGGCGATTGTAAGTTGGTATCACAACGCTGAAAAACACATTCTCACCCACAACAGAAATTACCCATCTTCAGCATAAAACGGTAAAGCACTAAATATTTAGTTGGATTTTTTTGCTGGAAGTTCCTCAATTCAGCCAAAATCCACCGACTTTTCCAGCTTTGAGGCTAAGTCTGGCTAAGATATCATCACTGCCATCTTTAAAAGTTAATTTCCATAAGTAGACTTGATAGCCTTGCTGATTCAGTTTTCCTAAAAAAACGGACGAATACCCTTTATTGAACCGAGGTGCTAATTGTCCACTAACTTGTGTAAATGTTTGTTGTGTAAGGCCTTCTTTAAACGCTGCATTCCCTTGAGAGATAAACTTAGGATAATTTTTTTGTTCAATGGCATTTATTAGGCTAGTAAAAGTTCTTTGTACAGATTGTTCTGGTTGATTAGCTGGCGTTGATTTTACTTGCTCCTTCACAGCAGCTTGTACATCTTTTACTAGTCCTAACGTCAATGGTGACATAGTAAGAACTGCTGCAACTACCAATCCTATCTTATTCATTTATCTTGTTGGTATGAAAATTTACTGAATCCAATATAGCAATCCTCAATGAGTTGTGAAATTGCTTGTTAAGCTAGGTAACAGAGAACAAAGACGTAGCTTCTATGAGGAAAAAATAGTAGCTACGTCTTCTGGGAAAAGTTTATATTTGCAATAACCCTTCAGGATTGACAGAAAATAGCGATCGCCTTTGCAAACCTTCCCGGTGTAAAATTTCGTTAGCTGCTAATAAACCACTACTCACAGCACGTTCCATTAAACCGCAGGGAAAAGGCATTTTCACCCAATCACCAGCAAATATTAAGTTAGAAATATTCGTCTTTGTTTCAGGACGTGTGGCATAACTATTAGGTGGATATCCAGAAAAATTATGTTGATTAACTAATTCTCTGTGTAATATTTTAGCTTGTTTTAACTCTGGAACAATGGCATAAAGTTCTTGTTCAAAAGTATGAATCAAAGCTTCCTGCGTGGGAAAGTCTTTTTCTTTATAACAGTAAGCGTGTAGCTCGATAACACTACCACCAGTATTTTGTGACCACTCAATAAACTGTTGTTGAATGCGATGATACAGAGTAATACTATCTGTTAAACTGTAGCCAGATAAAGAAGTAAAATTACTTTGTTGCCACTCAAAATCGCGGTCAAACCAAAAGCGACACACAGCGAATGGATCAGCAATACTCAAATTTTCTACTTGACTTTTTACTGTAGTATCAATATTACCACTGACGCGCTGAAATAATTTCTGCACTCCGGGAACATCAGTAGCAAAAACATAATAGTCGGCTTGGAGTTTTTTGGGTAATGCTAACTCTTGATTTGCTGCTACTAGTTGTACTTCATCACCTTGTCTTGACAATACTTTAAACTTAGCTAAATCTCGTTTAGCAGGCCCTTTAATAACTTTACCATCCGCAGAAAATACTGCTCCATGACAAGGACATTGAAACTTCCCATCTTCAGCTTTTTGGACAGTGCAACCTTGATGAGTGCAGGTAAGAGAAATTACTTCTTGAGAGCCTGATGGTAAAGCAAAGACCTCATCAGCCGCGCCAAAATATTCTATCTTGTCATCTGCGATCGCAGTATTTTGTTTGACTATAAACGGTGCCGCAGTTTGATTACTACCAGCGTTATATTTTAACCCATCAATTTTTCCATTTACAGCTACCACTTCAGTTACAGTTGCATCGGTGATAATTTTACTACCTTGTTGCTTAATTGCCTGAGCAATGGGTTGGACTAAACTTGTCCCCATATCGTCTTTTGTCCCATTAAAAGCTAGTCCTTCAGGGTTGCCAAAAAAGTAAAAATGGAAGAACTGCATTAATTCTCCCACACTCATTAAATCTGGTGCATTCAAGCTAGATTTAGCAAAAGGCAGAAAATATAAATCGTATAAACCTTGTGGGAATTCTGTTTCTACCCAATCAGCAACAGATATATTATCAAATCGCTGATAATTTTTTTCTCTTTGAAAGCCTGTGATAGCTTGAAAAACTTGCAGATGTTTGATTTTAGTTAAATTTATGCCCCAACGGAAGCGATTTGGAGATGCGATCGCTAAATCTATAATATTCCAAGGAAAAGCCGAACTACTGGGGCGAAATATCTCTGGTTTGTAATGAGAATCCTGATAAACAACAGAATAAAAATTCAACGATTGAAAATTATTAGTTATCCCTAATTCTGCTACTAAACTATTCAGATTATAGTACTGAGGAAAAAAGCCATGAAACCCATGTTCCATCATAAAAGTTTCCCCAGCCGCTTCTATTTGCCAACTAGCGATTTTGCCACCCAATTGAGGAGATTTTTCTAATAGTGTGACAATAAATCCCCGCTGGCTCAATTCGTAAGCACAAGCTAAACCGGCTAAACCACCCCCAATTACAACAACAGTTTTGGATTGATTTAATATTTGTGGTAAGTCGAGAGTATCTTTTTGAAATACCGTTGGTTTTGGCTTAGTAAACCGCGAATATCCTGTGACTCCTGCAACTGTACCGACCCCGAACAACTTCAGCAGTGTACGACGGGAGATAGTAGATGATTCCAGCAAATTAGGTATTTGGCGCATTGGTTACAAAATTAACTTTTCACACACAACACAGTCGTGAAATGATAACTGTGAGTTCGCAGATTGTATTGTTAAGGGTATTTTTTTCTCACCGTGCTAAGTCCCGAACGGATTTATTTTGCCAGAATGGCAGAAATTGTCAAGAGTACACAATACTGGAGACTTCCTCAGATGAAATATTGGCGCGAAACCATAGCGGTCACTCAGCGCATCCTCATTGAATTATTACGTCGCCGCCGCAGCCTGATTTTTTGGAGTATTTTTCCAATTTCCGTATTAATTTTGGGTGCGTTTATTTTGGCAGAACGTGCAAAACTACCAATCAACACAGCTTTTGAATATACTGCACCTTCAACATTAGTGGGTGCTGCACTATTTTTTAGTTGTTTGGGTGGTAGCGTCGCCACTGTCGTTGCAGAAAGAGAACAGCAAACCCTCAAACGCCTGTTTCTTTCGCCTTTGAGTGGTATATCCTATTTTTTAGGAATTTTTTTAGCTCATAGTTGCATTGGCTTAGGACAAACTTTCCTAGTTTATACCGTTGCTGCTTTTTGGGGTGCTACATTTAAAGGTTCTATTTTTTTAGGATTCATAATTATTTTGATGAGTATTGCGGCTTATGTAGGCTTAGGGTTTATTTTAGGCACGCAATTAGCGAGGCGAATTGAAGATGTGAATGCTTTAGTCGCTGCATTTGGCGTACCTTTATTAATCTTAGGTGGAGCCTTTTTACCAAGCTCATTGTTTCCCAAAAGTTTAATCAAAATTGCCCAATATAACCCGATTTATCACATGAACGAAGCATTTGTAGGAGTATCAACAAATGGCAAGCAAACTAGTGATATTACATCACATTTTTGGTTTTTATTTGTATTTACTTTAGTAATGATTGTTAGTGGTTGGCTATCTTATCGCCGTATGTTGCTATTAGAGAGAAGATTATGAATATATAATACCAATTTTCTTAAATGAGGCAACACATTCAAACCTCGAAAACCATGCCATATCTGACTTCCTTAATTACGAATTACGAATTGGTATAAATACTCAACTGATTAAACAATTCTGGGCTTTAAGTATTGCTAGTGATATAACATAATATTAAAAATATGCTCATAATTAAAAATCTCAATAAGTCTTACTCTAAAAGACAAGTATTACAAGATTTAAATCTGCATGTAGAACCAGGAGAAATTTATGGCTTACTCGGTGCTAATGGCGCTGGTAAAACAACCACAATTAATATTATTTGCAATTTACTCAAGGCTGATAGTGGTGATGTAACAATTAATCAGCAGCCAATTTCCGATGCAACCAAAAAAATTATTGGCATTGCCCCTCAAGAAAATTTATTGTATAAAACTCTGACTTGCGAAGAGAATTTAAAATTTTTTGCTGATATTTATGGATTAGATAGAAAAATTCGCCAAGAACAAATACAAACAACTCTGGCGGCGGTAAATTTATTAGATAGGGCAAAAAGTCCTGTAGAAACTCTCAGCGGTGGAATGCAGCGAAGGTTAAATATTGCTGTTGCATTAGTGCATCAACCAAAGTTAGTCATTTTAGATGAACCAACTACCGGGTTAGATATCGAATCAAGGTACGAGATTTGGGAGTTAATTCGGCAGTTGAGTAACCAGGGAATTGCTATTTTATTGACGACGCATTTATTAGATGAAGCCGAACGTCTTTGTCAGAGAATTGGTATTCTCAAAAATGGGCAAATTTTGGCTGAAGGTAGTTTAGCTCAGTTGCGTAACTTAATTCCTGCCGCCGAAATTTTAGTAGTACAAACTACTCAAAAAGAACAAGCTATCGACCGCGCTCAAGAATATAATTTTACGCCTAAATATTATGGTAATGAGTTAGCTTTTTGGCTACCAGAACCACTAGAATTAAAAGAAATTCTTGCCACATTTGAAGGTATAAAATTTGAGGCGATCGCGCGTCAGCCTGTGCGTTTAGAACATATTTATTTGGAAGTTACACAAAATACTTATTCTGAATAATTACTATCATGATTTGTTTGCAAAAAAGGTGAAAGTTCTTTATTTAACTTCCCTGCACGAACAAACTCAGCGTATGTATCAGCTTCGATAGCCAATAGTTCCCCGCGTAATTCCTCAGTTGTAAACTCTTGCAAATTTGGGTATTCATCTAGTAATTTGTCAATTATTTCTTGCAATAAATTGATTTCTCCAGTAATCAAAGTTTTTTGATATTTATAAAACTCTAGGTTAATACCAGGACGCTTTTGTGCTGTCTCTAAATATTCTAGCGATCGCTGGAGAGCAACTTGACGCGCAATCGCTTCCATGTATTGTTGACGTAATGGTTGCGAACCTAAAAGATGTAATTTTTCTAATAATGTTTGGGTGCTTAAACCTTGCACTAACAATGAACCTATCCCACTAATACCAGCAATATGATAATCTGCTGTTGATGACGGTAAGTTGTATTAGGGTATGGCGGGGAGATTTGAAGGGTTAAGTGATCTTGAGTGGAAGCTGTTTGAAGATATATTTCCCAAGGAAGCAGAAAAGAAAGGGCGGGGAATGCCTCATGCACCATTTCGTCACGTACTGAATACCCTACTGTATATGTTGATAACAGGCTGTCGTTGGTGTGATGTTCCCACTGGAGAGATCTGGGCATCCAAGAGTGCCGCGCACAGATGGCTACAACGTTGGCACAAAGATGGCACATTAGATAATCTACAAGCGCGTATATTAGGCATTGCAGAAGAAAAAGGATTAATCAACTGGAACTACGGCGCAGTGGACGGGTCTTTTTCCCCCTGGGAAAGGTGGCGGTGAAGGGGTTGCGTATGGTCATAAGGGTAAAGGAATTTTGATACATACGCTCACAGAGGGGAACGGGATGCCCTTAGCTAATCGCACAACCCCTGCTAATGGTAATGAACGAGAGCAGGTTCTACCACTATTAGATAGCGTTAAAGTCAAAACGAATAAACCCGGTAGACCTCGTAAACGAGTTAAAGTTCTTGCGGCTGATAAAGGTTACGATTCTAAGGATAAACGTGCAGCCTTGCGTAAACGTGGTATCAGGCCACAATTACCTAAGCGTGTTTGGAAGACCAAGAAAAATCGAGGTAGACCAATTAAAATGTCAGTTCCACGCTTTCAACAGGAACGCTGTTTTGCCTGGTATCAAAGAAAATATCGCCGTCTCGTTGTGCGATGGGAGCGGATCTCTGCTTGCTTCAATGCTTTTCTTTCTCTAGCCACAATTCATATCTGGATTAACAGAATTTTATTAGTGGGATAGGTTCATGTAAATAAAACTACTCCAAATACTGTCGCAATAATTTCTTCTCTTTGCGTCAGTATAGCTGGTACACTCAAAGCCAAAGCTATAGAAACAGAGCCACGTAATCCACCCCAAGTCAACACAGCTTGTTCAGCTAAAGGAATTTCGGATTTAGCCAACCAGTTGCTAACACTACTTAAAGCATAAATAGATACCGCCCTTGCCAAAGTCATCGCAGCAATTGTAAGTGCAATAGTTTTGAGGTTATTTCCTAATACAGCAAAGTGAATCTGATCACCAATTAACAAAAACACAATCGAATTCACAAAAAAAGCTAAAAATTCCCAAAACTCAGTCACAATGATGCGTGTACGCGGGTTCATGCCGATGCGGGAACCAAAGTTGCCTAAAATTAAAGCTGTCGTGACTACGCCAATGACTCCCGAACCACCCAAATGTTCTGTAATTAAATAAGTACTGTAGGCTGAAACTAAGGTGAGTGACTGTTCTACTAATGGTAAATCAAAACGTTGTGTGAGGTAGGAAATACCAAATCCCGTTAATCCGCCAACACCGATACCAATACCTACTACCTGCAAAAATTCTAATAAAGCAGATTGTAAATCTAATTTGGCAGTGCCTAAAGGCAAGGCAACTAATAAACCAAAAGCCACAACCGCCATCCCATCATTAAATAAACTTTCGCCTTCCATCAGTGTTGTGAGACGTTTGCTTGCGCCTAGTTCCCGAAACAAAGCTGTTACTGAAACTGGATCGGTTGCTGATAGACTAGCTCCAATTAAAAGCGCAATATTTAGTTCAATTCCAGCCAGTTGATGCAGACCAAATGCTACTCCAGCAATCGAAATTATTACCCCAATTACTGCATACAAACAAATAGGTAATAAATCCCGCTTTAAGTCTGACCATTTCAAATTCCAAGCAGCCTCAAATAGTAAAGGTGGCAGGAAAATTACGAGAATCAATGCAGGAGAGAGATTCACCAATCGCACATTTACGAATGCCAATCCTAATCCAACTATGACCAGTAGAAGTGTATAAGGAATGCGGCGCAACCAACTAAAAATTTGTGGTAGTGTTGCTACACCTAAAGAGACAGAAAGTACTAACAGAAATTGCTTAAGTTGTTCTGCAATTACAACTTCACCCGCAGCAGATTCTAATGTCATAAAAGTATTCAAATTAAACAGAATATTTACTATCAAATCTTGCCATTATTGTGATCATTTTTCTGTGTTTGCATTTGGGCAAACATCTGATATGAATCGCTCATCGGGCGAGGTTTGGGAACTTCACTTCTACCAGCAGGCCAGCCTTCTCGCTGACGAGAGCGATTTCCATCGGTTTCTTCTGTTTGGTCGTGAAGTAAAATTTGCTGTGTGGGAAAGGGTAAATCAATGCCGTTGGCGACCAAAGTTTTCTTAATTGCAGTCAGCACCTTGTCTCGTGAGGTGAGGTCATCTGCACGTCGCGGCGGTTTTATCCACCAGCGAACGCGGATATTGACAGTACTTTCCGCAAGTTCCATAACGAGAACATCGGGTGCTGGTTCTGGCAATACTTCCGGGACACTATGCAATGCTTGTAGCATTAATTCCTTAGCTCGATCAATATCGTCACCGTAGCCAATACCGACATCATACTGAAGCCGCCGATTTTCAAAAGCTGTGTTTACAGTCACTGAATTAGTGAACAATTCTGAATTGGGAATTACAATGCGGCGACCATCATAAGTTCTAATTGTTGTCGCGCGTGTCTCGATATTTTCTACAGTTCCTTCAAAATCTTTAAAAACTATTTGATCATTAATGCGGAATGGCTCTGTTAATAAAATTAGAATCCCCGCCAAGAAGTTTTGCAGGATATCTCGAAAAGCAAAACCAATCGCTACACCACTAATCCCCAGTAGTTGTACTAAATCACCAGCACGGAATGTGGGAATTACAATCGACAAAGCAACAAATAGTCCTAGTAATAGTATCGTACCTTGTGCCAAGCGTCCTAGTACTAATCCTAAGTTTCTAGCTTGGTGGCGATCGCGTGTCAAGCGTTTCACCAATCTCTTAATTTCTCTAGCTACAACAAAGAAGACTGTAAATACAATCAACGCCAGCACAATATTCGGTAGCAAAACAATCAATCCGTTAATCATTCCCTGGATTTGATTCCAGAGTGCGGATATATCTGCATTCATGATAGTTGCTTAATGATCAGCATTGCTGATAATAAGAAAAACTCCTATTATTTAATTCCATCTCTAGTAAGTTTTTGTAGTCTATAAATAGGATGATTAAAATTTTGCTGGATTACTTTTTTTTGGTATTTTATCAGGAGCAATAGAGTTTTCTCTCCTTACTTCTTCAACTTGACTAACTTCAAAAACTAAGGTGAAAACTTGACCCATTTCTTTTTTAAGAAATGCTTCTAAAAGACGCACTTGCTTGGATGTTACAGGTTTTTGGGCGCGAACACTTAAGCGGACTTGGGGCGGATTAGTTAGCCAATTAGTATCAGTTTTTAGTAGTTCCAAACGCTGAAAAGTTACGGTGCGATTTAACAAAGCTCTTTTCAACGAAGTTTCGAGTTGTGCTTGTCTAAATAATTCGCTAAAACTCACAGTTAAAGGAATAAGTAAAACCCCTGTCAAAGACAACGCCCATAAAAGTACTTTGCGGGCGCGACGGAAAGGAGAATAGCCAGTGAATAAAAATGTCAACATACAGGCAAGACTAATGCCTAACAGGTTCGTTAGGTAGAGCAAAGTTGCACCTAAACTCAGCGACCAATCAGATTTTGCTAGACCTAAGCCAATAACGCAAATTGGCGGCATCAGGGCAACAGCTATTGCTGTACCTGCAACACTAGCAGATATTTTTGAATTTACCTTTGCGTAACCACTAATCCCACCAGCGGCAACAGCAATTCCTAAATCCAGTAAAGTGGGTTTAGAGCGAGATAAAACTTCACTACCAAAACTTGGTAAATTAACTAGCAAACCTATACTATAAGAAATTAACAGAGCTAATAAGGTTCCGAATAAAACTGCTATTGTACTTTGACGAAATAAGTTGACATTGCCAACCAATGCACCAAAAGCTAAAGCCCGAATTGGCAACATTAAAGGGGCAATAATCATCGCGCCAATAATTACCGCCGTACTATTAGACAGTAGCCCAAATGTAGCGATCGCACAAGAACCAATAATTAAAATTAAATATGTATTGTTAGAAGTAGATTCTTCAAAAAATTCAGCCACAAGCTGTTGTATTTCTAAAGGTTCAACTCTTTTTTTCTTGAACTCTCTGAAGCGGTTCCGCAGATTATTAACCAAAGTAATTCCCTAAAATAAAATAATTTTGATAAAAAATTTTAAACAAAATTTTTCATAAACATATCTATCTCAAGATAAAAATTTACCTGGCAGAAATTTAGAATAATTTAAAGCAAGTTTTTTTGGGTTGATTATGAGACTGATATTAGTTGAGGATGAAACAGATTTAGGTGCAGCAATTAAACAAGTTCTCAGTTATGAGGCGTATGTAGTGGATTGGTTTCTGGATGGGACTCAAGCATGGCAATCTCTAAAAGATGGCTCGACAGAGTACACATTAGGGATTTTTGATTGGATGCTGCCTGGAGTTTCTGGTATAGAGTTGTGTAAGTGGTTGCGATCGCGCCAATTAACTTTACCTGTGTTGATGTTAACTGCTAAAGACCGCATGGAAGAAAAAATTATTGGTCTAGATAGCGGTGCAGATGATTATATAGTTAAACCTTTTGATATGGCAGAACTGCTGGCAAGATTGCGAGCCTTACAAAGACGGGCTGCTTACACAGGCATATCGGTTATACCCCAAGTCCAAACCCGACGTTTACAAATAGGTTGTCTGACACTCAATTACAACACTCATGAACTAACTCGCCTGTATCCTAATGGTGAAAAGCAAATATTAATTTTAACTATCAAAGAATTTCAATTGTTAGAATATTTCATGCGACATCCTAACCAAATTATCAACCGCGACCAGATTATTAATCAACTGTGGGAAATTGGTGCAGCGCCAGTCAGCAATGTAGTAGCAGCGCAAATTCGTTTATTAAGACGCAAATTAGGCGAAGAAGATAGTGAAACTTTGATAGAAACTATTTATGGTGTCGGCTATCGTCTCAATATTCCGGTAACAGAAATAGGCAGTTAATTAATATGAAACGTAATCCTATTTTCTCCGAAACTAGATTGAGATTAGCAGCTTGGTATACCCTAGTTATGAGTAGTATTTTAGGGCTATCTGGTTTAGGCGTTTATACTGTGGTTGCCCATACTTATTATGAAACTATAGACCAGGGATTAAAATCAGTAGCAAAGGCACTCCATAAAAGCATTGAACCTGCGTGGCAACAACCTGGACATTTACAAGAACTAGCTAAAGAACTTTCCTTAGAGTTATGTATAAATCCGACAAACTGTTTGCCGAAAACAACAATTATTCAACAACCAATAGAAGAAGCAGGTAATCAGGTTAATTACTATATACGCTTATTAGATAGGTCACAAAAAGTCTTTGCAAGTACAGATATACAATTTGATAATTCACAAATTACCTTATCGTCACAAAAGTGGCAAATTATTACTGATGCTTTTGGGACTCATTACCGCCAGATAACTTTACCCTTGTATACTGACAACCAAATTTCTGGTTATCTCCAAGTAGCACGGAGTATTACTGATTTGGAGCAACATGTTGCTTATTTGAGATTAACTTTGATTTTAGGATTGCCAATTTCCCTGATTTTGGTTGCTTTATCTAGTTGGTGGTTAGCAGAAAGGGCAATGCAGCCTGTGTATAGTTCCTATCAACAGATGCAACAATTTACTGCTGATGCAGCCCATGAATTCCGTACACCTTTAGCCGCAATGCACTCTACTATTGAAGCTGCTATTAAGTTACAGCCGGAACAAAAATCTAATAATGGCACTTTAGATGTTCTCAAACGCCAAAATCATCGCCTATCACAATTAGTTGGTGATTTATTGCTATTGACAAGGATAGATCAAAAACAAATAACCAGAGAATATCAGCTTTGCTGTTTAAATGACTTAATTAGCGATTTAATTGAGGAGTTAGCATTTTTAGCAGTAGAGCATCACGTCAATATTTCTGGTCAGATATTGGTTACAAAAAAAGTTTATGTTCAAGGAAATGAAGAACAACTTTATCGGTTAATTTCTAACTTAATGATCAATGCAATTCAAGCAACATCTAGTGGGGGAAAAGTTATCATTTTTTTAGAAGATAGTGAGCTTTACGCCATTATTAAAGTCCAAGATACCGGAATTGGGATTGCGCTCGAACATCAACAGCGAATTTTTGATCGGTTCTATCGAATAGATCGCGATCGCTCTCGTAGTTCTGGTGGTTCTGGTTTGGGTTTAGCCATTGCTTTAGCGATCGTTCAAGCACACAAAGGCAATATTCACGTTCAAAGTCAATCTGGTTTGGGTAGTACATTTATAATCCGGCTCCCTCTATAATTCTCTCTGCGGTTTGAATAAGCCGTCTTTTACCGAACATGATATAAAAAAAGGTTACGGTAATAGCGTAACCTTGGTTTGCTGAACTATTTCAAATGTGCCAAATGACTAGCAAATCATTTATTTTCTAGAAATCTTTAAACAATCACAAAGTTGCTAACATTCAATGAAGGCGCACCAGATAATTGAGCCAGTTGCACCTGTCTAAATCCACCAGCGCTACCATCTTGGTCAAAATACAGCGCACCAGTCGTATTGTTATAGATAAATCGCTGATCACTGGTAGTTGCAGATGTTCCTAAAGTAAACTGACTAATCGCAAACGAACCTGCTAATAAACCACCACCAAAACCAGCTGCTGATATCTGAATAATGTCATTAGTGATGCTGAAGTCAGTAATAGTGTCAGTACCTTCATTGAAACTATTAAAGACAAAGGTATTTGCACCGCCACCTCCTGAAAGAATATCTCTACCTTGGCCACCTATCAAAATATCATTGCCATTACCACCAGTGAGAGTATCATTGCCAGTACCACCGTCAAGGGTGTTCTTACCTAAAGCACCAGCAGCCGAAAGATAATCATTCCCACTACCACCATTGAGTAAGTTATTGCCACTAGAACTATCTACGATTAATATGTCGCTACCATTACCACCATTCAGGGTGTTGTTCCCAGACGAACCATCAGCTGACAGATAATCATTACCATTGTCACCATTTAAAACATTAGTGCCACTGGAACCATCCACAATTAATATGTCATTACCAGATCTACCGTTAAGAGTGTTATTCCCCCATGAACCATCAGCAGAGAGAAAATCATCAGCGTTATCACCATTCAGCAGGCTATTACCTGTGGAATCATCCACAATTAATGCGTTTCTCCCAGCACCACCATTGAGGGTGTTATTTCCAGATGAACCAACAGCATAAAGAGAATCATCACCAGTACCACCATTCAGCAGGTTATCCCCTGTGGAATAGTCAACATTTAAAGTATCGTCACCTGCACCACCGATGAGGGTGTTATTCCCAGACGAACCAACAGCATAAAGCTCATCATTGCCGTTGTAACCATTCAGCAAGTTATTGCCTGTAGAATCATCCGCAATTATTCTATCGTCACCCACTCCACCATCAAGATTGTTCTCACCAGAAGCACCAATAGCGGAAACCACATCATTTCCTGCGCCACCATTCAGCAGGTTATCGCCGATGGAATAGTCAACATTTAAAGTATCGTCACCTGCACCGCCATTGATCTGATCATTGCCACCACTACCACCATAAAGTGTATCATTGCCATTGCTGCCGACAATGCTATCACTGTAGGCTGTGCCAATAATGTTCAACCGTTCGATGTTGCTGTAGCTAACCCGATTTGTACCTGCGGTAATTCTGCCACTGTTAGTTGAAGCATTATATGTTGAGGAGATTGGTGCATCAGCATCACTGTAATCAACGGAGAGATAGTCTTCGCCATCTTCCCCATCGACTATTTGAATGACTGTTATGGAACTTGACTCTTGTGGTACAGGGTTACTGATGTAGAAGGAGTCATTACCTGCACCACCATATAGGCTATTATTTCCAGCGACGCGCTCCGCATAAATTTCATCATTTCCATTACCACCTTCCACCAGATTGTCTCCGGTAGAGGAACTGATATCAATCAGGTCATCACCTTCACCCCCACTCAGGGTATTATCTCCTGTGGTAAAGGAAGCTAGTATTGTGTCATTGCCATCTTCACCTGCAATGTTGTTGTCTCCATCACTTGCATCAATGCTGTCATCTAAACGCGCATTGCTAATCGTGATGAAATCATTGAACTGCGTACCAATAATGTTCAAACGTTCGATGTTGCTGTAGCTAACCTCATTTGTGCCGGCTGTGATTGTGCCGATGTTTCTTGCACTATTGAACGTTGAGGAGATTGCTGCATCAGCATCGCTGTAATCAACTGAAAGATAGTCTTCGCCATCTTCCCCATCGACTATTTGAGTGACTGTTGTGGAACTTGGCTCTTGTAGTACAGGGTTGCTGATGTAGAAGGAGTCATTACCTGCACCACCATATAGGCTATTATTTCCGGCAACGCGCTCGGCATAAATTTCATCATTTCCATTACCACCTTCCACCAGATTGTCTCCGGTAGAGGAACTGATATCAATCAGGTCATCACCTTCACCTCCACTCAATAGGTTATTTCCAGTAGAAAAGATAGCTAATAGAGTGTCATTATCATCCCCACCTTCTAAAAGGTTATTTCCAGAAGAACGGGTAATATTTAAAAAATCATCTCCTGTTCCACCTCTGAGGATACTGTTCCCTGTGGAACTGGCAACTGCTGTAGCCGCATTGAGGCTATCATTTCCAGCACCGCCATCTAAAATGTCGTTGCCACCATTGCCCAATAAGGTATCATTCCCGGCCAAGCCATTAATAATATCATTGCCCGTTGTGCCAATGAGGTTATCATTGCCGTTCGTACCATTGATATTTGCCATAATTTTTACAATTCCATGTAATACAAAAAAGGAGAGGAGAGCATTGCTCATCTCTCCTCTGACTATCAAAATGAACAATGATTAGATTCCGTTAGAGTTAGGAATATTTAGGTGAGTGTAAATTTTATAACTCTTTCAGGAATTCAATTATGGATTGTTGGTCAGATGGACTTAAAGAACGATAGCGACGAATGACTTCCTTCGAATCACTGCGGTGGGTTCTAGAAACTTCGCTATTGTAAGGAGGACAAATCACGTCACTGGGCGAAGAGCCATAAGAAATATTACCTACGGCACCACCAGGAGGTACTGGACATCCGCCACCCGCGGGTGTGCGACTATCATCAGGGGCTGGTAAATCGTGTAACTCAATAGCTGCACGGATAGCATCATCCAAAGTACGAACCACTAGTGGCGCATTGGTAACTTGATTATTAGTGAATACAGTACCAGCAGGGTTGGTGTTAAATGTGAGTCTGCTCAAGTACACACGAGCATCATGTAAGAATGGAGGCCCCATTCTACCCAAGCCCATGAGAGGTGGTGTGCGGAACTCATCACCTAAAGCAGCACCTTGCACGTTAGAAAATACGTCGCCGGCTAAGTTGCGAGGAATATCAAAGGTAGCAAAGGAGCGACCTACAGCATTAGTAGCGTCTTGCTCTTTGGAAAGAGTTGGTTGATATTTTCTGTTAACAACCAGTGGGTCACGAGGTAAAGAAGCCCAACGTTCTGCATCGATTTGCGGTACGTTGTGCAGAAGTAGGTCGGAGAAAATTGGCGCCCACTTATAGCTAAGATGTTGTGCGACGATCGCACCATCTCTGGTTGTGGTTGCTGGTGATTGCCCTGTTCTTTGAACTGGGATATGGCAGCTGGCACAACTCACCATAGAATCGGAACGATTAATGGCATTAGGATCGCGACCATCACCACCGCCAGGAAAGCGGCCTGGAATCATCCGGTTAGAGAAGGCTACTAAGTCAATCCCAAAAAGCTCTGCTCCACGCTTAACTTGACCTTCCGGGCTTTGTGCAGGACGAGAGCGTGTAGGATTATTCAACACTGCCAGTAGTGTGTCACCAAATTCTGGAGGAGCCGTCATCCGCAGGAAGTTTCGTTCGCTCAATGGCACGCTCAGGTGTGATTCTAGTGTGTCAGGGTATGGATCATCACACCCTGGACGACCTCGGTTGGTGGGAGATTCAGTTGGTTCATTACGATTGAGAATGCTTGTAAAACCAACTTCCCCTTGAAGACCACCGCCAACAAACTGAAGGATTTCTACGCCATTAGCCCGCAAACCAAAACGTCCTACACCACCGGCAAAGGCTGAACCAGCAGTGATATTAGCAGCGGCAGGGGTAGGGATAGTGTTGGTTTTACCAGTAATACAATCGCCTGTACAAGCGAATATGGTTGCATTGTTGAGAGATGAGGGGATGCTTTGCGTATCAGAACCTTCATCTTCAAAGCGTCGGATGTCGTTGGTCGGAATAGCTTCCATCAAACCACGACCAATATATGGAGGCCCAGCAAACTCTACCACACCTCTTCGGAAACCAAGGGAGCTAAGTTTTGTTACCGGATCAATATTAGGTAGATTCGGGTCTTCAGCAATTGTCGGAATGCGCTCAGGCAGACACTGTGGAATGGAAAAACGAGTGTGTTGCACAAAGCCACCAAGACGAGGTGAAGCTCCACCTCTGGCAACCCCATCAAGAGGGTCGAATATGTTCTGTGTGGGGTTATAGTCACCGAAGGTTGTAAAAGCTGCCGTTCGTCCAGTGTTATTGATGGCATCGAGGTTATCAGCAGCCCGTCCACCACCGGTAGCAGGGTCAAGATCTGTGAATTTGAAGTTAGTTGGTGTCGAACGTGCCGCGCGGGATACGTTAGAAACATCACGCACTACTCGGCTGTTGGGTGTTGCTTCTGCTGAACTCAAGTGACAACCCAAACACATCTGCTGATTGGCAATTGGCCCAGCACCTTCTACTGCAAGGTGGGGTGTTGTAAAGAAGGCTATCCCTTCTACCAAAGCCTCACGTTGTGTTTTGGTTGCCGAAGGATATACCAACGCATCTAAGTCTTTCAGACCTAGAGGGAAGGTTCCTACAACACCAAACTTTTTCCGGGGGACACGCTCTGCTGGAGTAAATACGGTTCCGGGGCCTGGCTCTGCGACATCAAATACATTGGCTGTTACCTCCGTTTGCCGTTGAGCCAGTAATGTAGCATCGTCAGGCACATTGGAACCAATAGGAGCAGAAGAGAAGATACTTGCCAAGCCGATCTCTGGGAAGAGAGCCGCCGAAAATATGGCAAGGGCAAATGAACAACATACTATCAATAACAAAGTTGGAAGCTTACGCTTACGCGTAAACCTCAAGATGTTTCGCTCTCTCATAAGTTTTGAGGTTTGTATAGGAAAGTTGCTTTTTACAAGGCTGTCAATCATCAACTAAGTGATGATTTGTACTGCTGCGCTATTAGAAACATACACTACTTCAACATAAATAAAAGATACAATACATAACCAGTAGATTCTCCATCTCTTTACTAATAATTTAATAATTGCTTTATTAGCACTTGAAAATTTTACGGAGACTGTACTAAACAAATATTGCCAAATTTAGATACAGTAATTAGGTTAAGATTTTGCACAAACATACGCTTATTAACCGAGCCTTAACTCACAGGTTGCACCCTTCGCCTAGCTATTGTTGTTGACAGAAAACAATTTATCATCTTAAGTGAATATCAAGTTTATCGACTGGATATTGTATTTGAAATAATTTTAGGGGACTGGATTATTGTTTGATATTTGTGGCATAATTAAGGCTCGCATTAACTAAGTCAAAGGTGAGGGCTAGAGAAAAGCAATCACCTTTTTTTTTGAAATACCTGCTATTAGTATTCGGCTTCATTCTCAATACCTGAAGTTTAGGGTAGCGTAAATAGTAACAATTATTTGCCTCTACTTAGATTTACACAAAAACATTTAAAATGCTTTAGAGCCTTGTTTTAAAAGGATTTTTGTTAAAAAAATATATTTTTTAGACTAGAGTATCTGCTAACAATATTTAGATTTTTGCTACTGATTTAAAGTATATCTTATGACAATGGTGGGTATACTCTGGCAATGTAAGGCAACAATATCTCAGGTTTGAATATTGATTAATCCAGAAGTAGTAGATGTTTTTCTGACTTTATTATTACTAAGTATGTAGTAATAATAAAGTCGGGCATTTGGGCAATATAAAAATATTTTACTTGGACTTTAGACGGATATAATTTTCATCTCATTTTCATTTTTTAGAAAACTGATGTTGAAAATAGTCTGTAATTTGATATATCTATCTTTAGGAGTAAATGAATTTCATCTAATTTTCATTATTACAATAAAACAAATTAAAATCTATTAATAAATACCCCAATATTTGACATGTATATCTTTAGATATAGAGGAATTTCATTTAATTTTCATTTTTATAAGAAAGGCATCAATAATGAACTGCGATTTTATATATATCCTGAGATATAGAAGAATTTCATTTAATTTTCATTTTCTCTAAAGAAGTTATTCAGTAGGTAAACTGTAAAAAAACTAAGACATTTACATACATTTACTTATGGCAAGTGATTGCTAAGAATATGTTTAGTCAGAGGTCGAATTTGGGAGCATCCACTTTCGGCAAATAGCCCTAATACCGTTTCACTTTAAGTTTGATACAAATAGACCGCAGGGGGCAGGGAGCAGGGGGAAAGAATGAAAAACCTATAAATCTGTATCATTTTTTTCGTGGAATGGTATAAGCTAAGGCGCACGCTACGCAAACAGACTGAAGTCTGGGGCTATACAAACAAAACCCGCGCAGGTGGGTTTTGAGATAGTCCGTGTCTGCGCCAAACGCACACGCGGACTTGGTTGGTGTGCAAGATGAACCGCGATTTCCAATCGCCTGGTATATCTTCCAAAAGTGGATGCTCCCTCGAATTCTCTGGTTGAAGCCTGACGGGACGCTTGCGCGAACGTTCCGCTATTGTTCCACTCGTAATGATAATTTAAATGATCTAAAAAGCTTGAAAGCCCTGTAGATATTACTTTTGTGTACACTGTAGCTTTTTTTATGGGGGGAGCAAAACGATACAGCCCCTCTCCAATCTGGAGAAGGGCTGAGGGAAAGGTTATTCCAGGATACTTGAATTGATGTTTTAGAGAATCAGGAACAGACTGATTACCTGTTCCCTGTTCTTAACAACTATGCTTCTGGCACTTCTTGGGAGAACTTTTTATGAATTGTTTTGGATTTTTCCCCATCAGCAGCAACCGCCGTCATCAGATAGTCAATCAAGTTTTCTGAGAAGGGAACGCGGAGGTGGAATGTGCCATCTGGTTTAAGGGCGATGGGATTACCAGCAATATTGACAGTAGCATTGGGTTCGGTTGCACCGTGGATGATTAACTCTGCATCAGCGACAAACCAGAAATCGCGTTGGGGGCGACTGAAGATGCGAACCGCAGTAGAACGGGCAATTGTCACCCAACCATCGCCTTCTGTAGCGTAACCGAGTTCAATCATATAGTCGCGATCGCTCGTGGGAATTGCCACATAGCGGTCATGGGTAATTTCTTCGCATTCATACTGCTGAATCAATTGGGGCTGCTGATAACTCATATCGATATCAGTAGCATCATAAAGCCGCAATGCTAATTGCAAGATGCCAGCGTTTTGCAGCATTTGTTTGCGAGTCTCGGAAATTTCCCAAGCAGCATAAGCCCACTTAGGTGTGCGTGATGTCAAGGTAATACTACTATTGTCTATTGGTGAGGGCGATGGCTGATCTAACGTTGGTAGATGCTCATCTTCTGTATAGAGTGGGCTGAAGACACGCACAATGGGAGAACGAGCAATGCTAACCCAGCGATCGCCCACAATCAGGTAGCCAATTTCTGCAATGTAATCATGATCGGCTATGGGAATACCCACAGAGCTTGCAGATGTGGCGAAATCAAATTCGTACTGCTGGACTAATTGCGGTTGCTGATAACTCATGTCAATGTTGGTGACATCATAAAGCCGCAAAGCCAATTGGAATATTCCCGCATTTTGCAGCATTTGCTTGCTAGTGTCGGAAATATGCCAAGCAATATCGGCTAATTGATGAGAGCTAGGTGTCAAAGTTACAGTGCTGGTTTCATCAACTAACACCACATTGGCAGCTTTAGGATTGGTATAAGCACTGCCAAAGACGCGCGCAATCTGAGAATGAGCCAGCGTTACCCAGCCGTTATCTGCGGTTTCATAACCAATTGCTGCAACGTAATCGCGTTCAGTTTGAGGAATCGCCACCGAGCCACCAGATGTAGTGATTTCACATTCATACTGCTGCACCAAGTGGGGCTGCTGATAGCTCATGTCAATATCGGTGACATCATAAAGCCGCAAAATAAATTGGGATAGCCCAGCATTGTGAATTATTTGCTGACCAGTTGCGGAAATTTCCCAAGTCACATCAGCTAGATCATGAGTTTTTGGTGTGAGAGTGACACTGCTGTGAGGGTCGGCGATCGCTAAAATTTCTGTTGTGGTAGTGGTTGGTATTTGCCCTGCTGATTCTGGTAGATTAATCCCTGACCAGTCTCCCATCCCTGCACTTGGTAAGCTTTCTGAATTGGTCACAATCAACTCCTCTGTTGGTTCTAGCTCAGGTTCTGCTGCATCTGCTACAAAATTCAATTTCTCTATTTCCGGGTCTAATTGCGAGTCTTGTTCTGTGACATCTTCAGTCAGTTCAAAACCCCAATCATCCTCATCTATTGAGTTTTCGGGAATTTCTGGCAAGTCGAGAGTTACGTTTGTCTCTGTCTCAGTCTGATGAACTGCTGCTACTGGCGTAATTTCTGGAGGAACTTCGACTGTTGCAGGGGTCGCCTCTTGCTGGTCAGATATTGTTGATGATTCTGAATTCGCGGTTGTTTTCGACCTATCTATCATGGGCGGATAGGAAGTATTGACCACTGCGGCTGGTGCTTCCATATCCCACGGTGATATGCCGAGATCGTAACCACTGTCTTCAGCTTGATGGTTTTCTGAGTTTTTGCCGACAATAATTGAACCGATCACGGCTCCTGTACCAATGGCTACGGCTGTATCGGTTGTTGAAGCTGGGATAGTACCTTCTAGGACGTTAGCACCATTGTAAGACCCATTGCCGTTAGCCCAATTAGTCGGGGAAACTTCTGCTACAGGTTCGCTGATAGCAGTGGTTTCCATTGCTGGGGCTATTTCTGGTGCAGGTGGCTGAGGATTTGCTGGTGGGATGTCTTCTGCTGTTGGGGAACCCGATGGACTAGTTCTAATCATCCACAACAGCAATCCAGCGATGACACCTACTGGTAATAGCAACCACCACAGCGGTATTTGTCCTTGAGCAATGGGATTATTCGCAGCGGGAGGTACTGGTTGCTGTTCGCCTGTTGCAGCTGGGGCGATGGAAGTTGATGGTTGCTGTTCGCCTGATGTTGTAGCTGGGGCGATGGAAGCAGGTGGTTGCTGTGGTGCTGTTGCAGTCGGGGCTGTAGTTGCGACTGGTACTGCTGTTGTAAAGGGAGAAACACTCGCTTGAGGTGTGGCTTCTGGCGGCGATGGCGGATTGACAGCTAACAACAGAGTAGGAGATTCGCCTTTGGCGATCGCATCTGCTTCTTCTGTTCTAGCTGTTTCTATAGCTTGTTTTCCTGGTTTTGCTAAAGCAAAGCCGAGAAAACCTGCGACAGCGGGGCTAGGATTCTTTTTATAAACGTAAACTAAAGGTTGAGAGAAAGGATATTTCGGATCATTGGGTAAGGCTTGATGTAATTGCAGTACCCGCACTCCAGGTAACTTGCTGATTTGATTGACTCTGGCGTAACTAATGCCATCCTTGCCGAGTTGTTTGACAATTTCGGCTGTGTTGTCTTCGGTTAATTTGGTAGCTGTATCACTTGTCGCAAATTTTGCTGCCTTAAATACTGGGTAGTTGTTGAGGGCTTGGCGAGTATCGCTAGTATCTGGGCGATCAATTACTCTAATTTTACCTGCTGTCCCTCCCAACTGTGACCAATCAGTCACACTTTTACCTCGGAAAATTCTGGCAAATTGTTTATCAGTTAAACTGCCTTTAAAAGGATTTTCTTCACCGACGATGATAGCAATTTTCTCACGGTGTAAGCGGACTTGTTCTAAACCTTGGGCTTTTTCTTCAGGAGTTAAACCACGCCCAATGGCCGCTATATCAGTTTTTCCCTCAAGTACAGCTTTAATTGCCGCATCTGTACCGTTGTTAGCCACTTCTACTTTTGTGCCAGCAAACTGTTTCTCAAAACCTGCTTTGAGGTTTTGGTTGATCAGCGCCAAACTACTGGAACCATCAACACGCACCGTAGATCCATTCTCCACTGTTTGTGGCAGTGAGAAAGAGGGAGTGTCAGTGGCAGATTGTGCCAACACTGATGTTGACACAAAAAGAGTCGCTGCCATAGGGGTGGTAGCTAAAGCTAACGTTAATGCCAGGTTGACGATCGCACTATCTTTTTTTTGTTGTTGCCCCATATACTCCTAATCCAAGGTACAGAAAACAGCGAACCGGCCAGTCCTCAATGTGATTTTGTTATCCAGGAGGAGACGCGCTAATTATACATCTGGTGTCAAGTTTCTTTTAAAATTATGTAATCTACGTATACGAATCTATACTGTGTTTTACTTTATCTTGACTTTTGCTATTATTCATGGCCTGTTTAATTTTTTCAACCATTGAATAGCTGACATACTCTAAAATCTAAATTATTTCTTGTTGTCGATGTCGATGTAGTTAACACATTTATTACCAATTAGCCCAGGATTATTTCACAAAAATATACACGCCAAGGAGAAAATAGGCGAGAGAAAAAATTAAATATTATTACCGTTAATTACTCAGTACTCAGTACCTACTCTTCACTGCCTAATAAATAACAATGACAATCAGGCTTCTCAATTAAAGACTCAACCAAAGCATTCAGGGTAGTTGCAGCCAGTAAACCACCACCCAAAGTGCCTTCAATGGTAATGGCCGGAATTTCTAGTTGCAGAAGTTGGCGTTTAGCGGCGGGAGCATGACTAAAGCCGATAGGCATTCCAATCACTAGGGCTGGTTGAATTTTTTGCTCTTTGATGGCGGTACAGGCGGCGAGGAGAACCGACGGTGCATAACCAATGACTAAAATGCAGCCATTGGCAACTTGCTGTAATTTTTCTTGCCATTCTTGATGTTGCCAGAATTCCTGTTCGGCCTCTGTGGCGGTGGTGATGTGGGGGTTATTAATTAAAGTCGTGACGCGACAACCCAAATGAGCTAATCTAGTTTGATCTACAGCCGCTGCAACGGTAGGAATATCAACCAAAATCTCACAACTGGCAGATAAGGCTTGACGACTAGCCGCGATCGCACCACCATGCACTCTCACAAAGGATGCTAAACTCACATCACCACAGGCTAAAATCAACTGGTAAATTAGGTGTTGTTCAATCTCCGAACGGTGAGATAAATCAGGTAGCAAACGTTGTAACGATTCGGCAAATGCTTCTGAGTGGGTATGTACCTCGGCATCTAAACCACTCCAAAGTTGTTCCAGTCCACCTAAGCCAATTTGGGTTTCGACTTCTAACAATTTCAGTTGGGCGAGGACTTCCGCCTGCATAATTTGACAATGGCGATCGCGTCCTAATAATCCTTCTAAGGCTGAGGCGGTTTGTCGCAGTTGGGCAATTTGCTGCATAATAGCCCAATACTGTTGTTGCAATTGCGCGGTGAGATTTTCGGTTTCTGGTTCTGTCTCCAAAATATTGCGGATGTGGTTGAGTTGGAACCCTTGCTGCTTCAGCGCCACAATTCTTTGCAGCCGAATCACATCTTGTTCAGTGTAAAGACGATAGTTACTGGGCGATCGCACTGGTTGCGGCAATAGCCCCAATTGATGATAATGTCGTACCATCCGGGGAGTTATCCCACCTCCCACAGCTTCTGTGAGTTCTTTAATTGTCAAGTCACAAGTTTTCATGTAAGTGTAATACAACCTTTCTCTTGTAGGATAAACTTTCTAGTCCATCCCCAGAGAACTTAACGCCGTGTACAACTTTTTCTCAAACCTAACCGCTAAACCATTCCCTACAAGGGAAGTGAAGCAAGAATCAAAGCCTCTCCTCGTTGCGGGGAAAGAAATGGAAGTCGGGTTTCAAAAATAAGTTGCACATCGCGTAACTTAACGTGAGTTCGACAGATTTAAAAAACCCCTCTCCAAACCTCTCCCCTGCAAGGAGAGAGGCTTTAAAACGGTAGTCAGTTAGGACAAACGGATGCGCGTGAATTCCAGGAATAGTAAGCCTTTTCCTCCTACCTCCTGCTACAAAACCTTAATTTCTCGTTGATATCTCATACTCTATACACCCCTCTCCGCGTCGGAGCGAAAAGTTGAGCCAGTGCGTTGGACGGGTTCCCCGGCATAAAGCAACTGGCGTTGCGCGTCCGGGTTTCCCGGCGCAAAACTTTTCAAGACAGAGGGGTTGGGGGAGAGGTCAAAAAAGACTTGTCGAACTCACAACTGATGGGCAAAATTAAGGGCGGGTAGCCCCGCCCAATTAGCTAAAATCCCTGCAACTGTTTTTCAGTCACCCAAGCAGCATGGAACCCATAAGGGACACGTTGGGGAATTAACACCCGCGCCACAGGTTCAGCCGTAATATCTTGAGCATTCATCACCAACAATTCCGAAGTATTGGCTGTCTCATCGTGAACAAAAGTCATTAACCAACCATCATCTTCAGCCGTTGCTTTGGGACGTGGTGCAAATACAGACTCCCCGCCATAACGTCCTTGCCCAAATATATTAATTTGAGATGTACCATTCTGAAAATCGTATTTCATTACGCCTTCAAACAACGGTACGGGAGTAGCTGCGCTTTTATTAACATAGCCATAGCGAGTTTGTCGCCCTAAGAAATTCTCGTTAACGCGAGGAAATTCCCCGGCGTGATCATCTAACCTAGACTCAGACACAGCCCCGGTATTTAGGTTAAACCGCCATTGATGTAGTCGGGGAATGTTAGCATCTGGGTCTTCAGTACCATTAAAACCTAACACTGAAGTAGAACTCATCCGACAGGCTATGAGAACGACTTCATCACCTTGTTCATAGGCGTTCAGAGTATGAAACACATAGCAAGCCGGACTCTCAAACCAGCGAATATTGCTGTTATCGCCATGACGTGGGAGAATGCCAAAACGACTGGGGCGATCGCACTCAAACATGATCATTGGTTTTCTTTGTTGTATCCGTTCTGGGCGAATAGTCAGGGGTAAATCCATAAAAATGGTGTAATTTTCTGTGATGGCGAAATCGTGCATCATCACAGGTGCTGGAATTTCAATGGGTACAGTCGATAACAACTCACCTGCGGCGGAAACTATGCCGTATTGCAAATATGGCGGCATAAATGAATAGCCAAAGAATACCATTTCACCCGTAATTGGGTCTACTTTGGGATGGGCAGTGAAAGCAGACGTTAGTTTGCCGTTATATGTGTACTCACCAATTGTCTTTAACTCAGGAACCTGAATTGCATGAGGCGCACCAGCTTCCCACACGGCTAATAACTGCCCGTCATGCCAAACTAAGGCTGTATTGGCAGCATTTCTCGATATCGGAGGATGAACAGCCTGGGGTGGTTCTAGCAAGCCAGTTAAAATCGCTTTACCTGCGTCATGTTCTGCTTGCCATTTTTGTGTCTGCACATAGCGGTTACGATAAACAGCTTTACCCTCACTAATTCTCACACCGTGGAGCATCCCATCACCATCAAACCAGTGATACTGACCAATGGGGGAGTATTGAGGGTTAGGGCCATTCCGTACAAACATTCCTGACAGTTCAGGCGGGAGTTCACCAATTACTTGCAGGTTTTCCGCCGTAATTTCTGCTTGAACTGGCGCAAAGTTGCCATCGAGATATGGATTCACCAATGTTTGGCTCATAATGTTGTTTATGAAACTCTGTGAATTTACCAGACTACTTAATCTAATGATGACAATATAGCTTTTCTCGTTTTAGTGAGGTAGAACAAGGTGTTCAGTAGGTTTGGATCAGCACTACTTAAGTAAATAGGGTGCGTTAACAGTGTTAGCGCACCCTACAAAAATTAATAGATTTTTGACAAAAGTAGATATATCTCAATAAAACCTACAAATGCAAACCTATGAAATATTGATAATTGCCTCAGCGTTGATACTTTGAGTAAATAGCTACCCTCAGAATATATACTTATTATTTAAATTTATGATTGTTGATGTCCCTTGGCATCGCATTCTTTATGCCAACACCTTTTGAGCAATCCAATCCGCCAGCTATGGGCGAATCGCTGGGGATTTAATTCTAATTGAGAATCACGGCTAAATAAGGGTTGGTTGAGATACTGCCAAAGGGGAAATTTAATTTTGGTGTGTTTTTCTGCCATAGTATGAGGAACAAAGGAAATATATATAAGCGATCGCGTTATAGCAGTAGTGGAAATTTTTACTAGAAATCGCCACTTACTGATTTTCTAGTTAAAGATGACATGATAAGTATTCAATTGTCCTGGTGACAATTGCGGAATTTTACGTAAAGTTTTCTGTCCAGGTCGTTAGACTTAAAATGATCCTCAAAGTTCCTAAAGCTTAATGATGCTAGGTTGTAACTGTAGTGTCTGGCAGTTGTACTGAGTTCGCTGCTCATATAAGTGCCTCTTTCTGATAACTGCATCTTTCTATTTAACTTATCAGTAAAAGCTAGATTACAGACTTCTCACAAAAGTGTGTAAAAATTTACAGTTGCAACACATTTATATATTCTAAAACCAACACTTGAGTTAACATTTCTGCTATTGCTTTTGTGTATTTTGTGTGGGGAGTAGTCAAAAATAAATATGGCAACAGTTATTAGTCAGCAGAGTGCGGAGAATTTAGTTGTCACTGCCGAGCAATTTGTCATTCAGGGTAACGTTAAGAGTGTGGCAACATTTGGCAGCGGTAATATCAATGACACTTTTTTGGTGACTCTAGATGCTGCAACAGCACAGCATTTTGTCTTACAACGCATCAATACCCAAGTATTTCGCCAACCGCAACTGATTATGCGGAATATGCGAATTTTGAGCGATCATGTTTATCAGCGTTTGCAAAATACACCCCTCAACCGTCGCTGGGAATTACCACGGGTGTTGTCAACTAAGGATGCTCAAGATTATTGCATTGATGCTAATGGCTCTTTTTGGCGAGCAATTAGCTTTATTCCCGACTCACAGTCGTTTGATACGATGCCAAATATCGGATACTCCACAGAAATTGGCTATGCGTTGGGGATGTTTCACAATTTGATCAGCGATTTATCACCAGAAAAATTTGCCGATACTCTGGCAGGTTTCCATATTACGCCGCTTTACCTGCATGATTATCAAGAAGTTTTAGCAAACACCACGCCGCAATCATCGCCTGAAGTTAATTATTGCTTGCAGTTCGTCAGCGATCGCACCACTTCTGCACATATCCTCGAAAATGCCAAAGCTCAAGGCCAATTACCATTACGCTTAATGCACGGCGATCCTAAAATTAACAATGTGCTGTTTGATACGGCAACTCAAAAGGCTGTTAGCATGATTGACTTGGATACTGTGAAGCCAGGTTTGGTACATTACGACATTGGTGACTGTTTACGTTCTGGTTGCAATCCGGCTGGGGAAGAAACTGAGCAGTGGGATAGTGTTTATTTTGATACGGATTTATGTCAGGGAATTTTACAAGGTTATTTGACAGTAGCAAAAGCATTTCTCACGGAGAATGATTATGCCTATATGTACGATGGCATTCGTTTGATTGCTTTTGAATTAGGATTGCGATTTTTTACCGATTACTTAGCTGGGAATGTTTACTTTAAAGTCAAGTACCCAGAACATAATTTAGCACGGGCGATCGTTCAGTTTAAACTCACCGAAAGTATCGAAGCCCAAGCAAGCCAGATTCGCAAAATTATTCAGGATATGCAATGAACGAGCAGAAATTCACTTTGCAACCTTTTAAATCTGACAATTTGCTACCGGATGTGCAAATTATAGGTAATATCGCCCGAAATGATCATAAACTTACTATTAATTACAACCTAGTCGGCAATTTAACAGAAATTATCATTGCTTCACCATCAGATACACCAACCCGAAAAGATGCTCTCTGGGAAGATACCTGCTTTGAGTTCTTTGTGGGAATTAAAGACTCAAAACACTATTGGGAATTTAACCTTTCCCCCGCTGGACATTGGAATGTATATCGTTTTGATGGCTATCGTCAAGGAATGCAAACAGAAACAGCTTTGACAACTCTGCCGTTCTGTGTCGAATATCAGGATGATATTTTCAACCTGATTTTAGATGTAGATTTGACTAAAATTGTGCCATCAGAGCCAGCGATTGATGTCGCAATTACGACTGTGGTGAAACAAAAAAACCATCAAATATCTTACTGGGCATTAGCTCATACAGGTGCTGAAGCGGATTTTCACTTGCGGGATAGTTTTTTAATTCGGTTATGAATTAGACACAGAAAGAAATTACCAAGTACTATGAGGGGTCAAACCCCTCAAGGGGTGAACCCCGCAGTCAGAATTAAACTAGTAAAAATACAATTTTAGTAATCGATTACTTTGTTCAGGGTTTTATAGGCTATAAATTAAAGCGATCGCTACCACGGAACTGCGATCGCTTTTTATTTTTGAATAAGTCCAGCAATGGCAGCAATTAATTTTACCGGATCAGCAGGTTTGGCAATATGCAGTTGAAATCCGGCGGCGAAAACTAGCTGTTGTGTTGTCTCAGCGGCGTAAGCAGTCAGGGCGATGGCGGGAATTTGCCCACCTTGATGATTAGGTAGCGATCGCAGTTTGCGAATTAAAGCATAGCCATCAACATCGGGCATACCCAAATCACTTAACAGTAAATCTGGCAGGGACTGTGCTATTGATTCAAGGGCTGCATGGGCGGAATGTGCTGCGGTGACAATTGCTCCTTGCTGTTCTAAGAAAAATGCCAGAAACTCTCGTGTATCCGCATCATCATCTACCACTAATACCTTGATGCCTTCTAAAGGTAGAGAAAGCATGGCTAATGGATAGGAATTTCCAGGTATTTTAGTTTCTTCTGTGGCTAACTCTCGATTTTGTGGCTGGGCTGGTAAGCAAACTGTAAATGTTGCGCCTTGCTCTTCTCCAGGACTTTCTGCCCAAACTCTACCACCATGTAACTCTACTAGCTGGCGAACAATGGCTAAACCCAGCCCTAATCCGCCTGATCTCCTGGTGATGCTACTATCTGCTTGACGGAAATACTCAAAAACGTAAGGCAAAAACTCTGGACTAATACCCTTACCTGTATCCTGGATTTGGATTTGGACTTGCGAGTCAATCTGTTTTAAGTCAACAGTCACCTGTCCACCATCTGGAGTAAATTTGACGGCGTTAGATAGCAAATTCCACACAACTTGTTGTAAGCGACCGCTATCACCTTTTACCTGCCCAATTGTGGCATCAAGATGCAGTTGAATTTGAATTGATTTGGCTTCTGCGGCTAATTGCACTGTTTCTAAGGCAGATTCAATTGTAGAAATGAGATTAACATTTTCTAGATTCAGTGATAACTTACCGCGCAGAATCCGAGAGATATCTAATAAATCATCAATCAATTGTACCTGCAACTCTGCATTCCGTTCAATTGTCTCTAAGGCGCGATCGCTGGCGGCTTCGTTTAAGTTGCGTTTCCGTAATAACTTTGCCCAGCCTAAAATCGGATGCAGGGGCGATCGCAGTTCATGAGAAACTATCGCGAGAAATTCATCTTTGATGCGGTTTGCGGTTTCGGCGGCTTCTTTAGCTTTTTGGCGTTCTTCAGCTACAGCTAAGGCTTGATCTCGTAAGTTCTTGTATTGTTGCACGCGAAAGGTTAAATCTGTCACATCTTGAATAGAAAACAGTGCATAGAATCCATCTCCATCTAATGACGGTACAGCAGTAACTGTTGTGTGTTGAATGCGGTATTTATCTTGTGGTAGCGCTACAGGAATAACATATTTATGCAACTGTGAAGAAAAGATGGTTGGCGGGCCGCCTTCAAAAATTTGCTTTAAGCGGATAGCATAGCGGGGTTGATGTAGATGGGGAAAATACTCATCAATCGAGCTACCTAAAATATTATGTCTGGGGATTTTTGTCCATTCTTCCAAACAGCAGTTCCAAAATAAAACGGTGTGGTCTGAATGTAGAACAAAAGCTCCCAAAGGAATTTGGTCTAACAAGCTAAATTTTTCCTGGGCTTGCTCAATTTTGCTCATCTTCTCACACTGTTTTTAATTGATGCTGTTCAAACTAATTGAAATTTTCCCATAATATAGCCATCCTAAATGAGTTATGAAATTACTCGTTGAGGTAGGGAACAGGGAACATAAAATTAAAGATGTAAAAATTCACTTCGCTTCTGCACACATAATTTAGCGATGTTATACGGCAATTTCTTTGTTAATCGCTTTAATTAAAGCATCAAATGTCCCTACCTCAAAAATTAAAATAATATCCCCAATCAGTTCTAATTGTTCAATGGCAAACCGTGCTTGTGCCAGTAATATTTTAGTTGTGTCATTGGCATTATTAGATAATAATAAATTGTCAATTTTATCTTCTAAATAAACAGGTATTGTATAATTCATGTGTTGCTTTAATACATTACTAATTGAACCCATTACTCCATTAATTACAATATTGCCTATTTCGCTCAGAGTGCCAATTTTAACTGCATCTAAATCAGCCGAGCCTGCCTCTTCTCCAGTCAGAACTGCCACTAATGTTGATGCACTTTCTGTCGGGAAAATTAATCCCGCAGTCCCATAAAAAGAGCCTGTAAAATTCAACTTGACAGATGATAAACTAGCATCATGAAATCTGTTTGCTAATTCTTGATAAGCTTGTGTAGCAGTCAAGACTTTGACAAAGGGAATTTCTAAACGAATGTGAGAATCTACCATTTCATTGAGTAGACTGGCGGCTCGACCAACTCCAATATTAATTAATTCTTGTAAAGCATCTAGTTGATCTACTGTCACATTCATAGGATGTTTATTCCTTTGTATTTATAGCTTGCTGAACCACTTCGCGCAATTGTTGTTCTTTTGGTGGTTTATTGATAAAGTTAATCGCTCCTAAGTTATAGCTTTGATTGCGTGCGCCTTCTTGAATATCTGCCGAAATGATAATTGTGGGAATTTTTAACCCTTCATCTTGTAAAGCTTGGAGAAATTCAAATCCATTCATATCTGGCATAAGTAAATCAGCCAATACGCAATTAGGCTGATGTTTGTGAACTATTTCTAATCCTTCACGCCCATTAGTTGCTTCTAATATTTCATAACCATCGGCTTGCAGAAACTTGCGAATCATTCTCCGCGAAAAGGCTGCATCGTCAATAATTAACACTAAGCTCATCAGGTCAACCCTAAAAATTTATTTAGCCATATCTACTTATCTTAGATTAGTGATTTCGCTTAGGAATGTTGTTAAATAAAACTCAGAATATTGAAATGAAATTTAATTTACATATAATTTAATTTTATACTTTTTAAACAAAATCAACATCTTCTCAAAATATAAATACTGCTGAAACTATAATGCTACTTTTGGGAGAGTTTTGTCAAACTGATTAGGTTTTGGCAATATGATCTGTTGTTGACTGGGCTTGCCGTAGCCAGTTTAAGACGGTGGTGTGGTGAATGTCGGTAACGCGTTCAATTTCCCGTAGGCTCATACCTTTGCAATACATTTTTAAGCAAAGTTGCTTGATATCATTTGAATAACTCCAAGAATGGTAAGTTTCGAGAAACTGACGGCCACATTGTTTACATTTGTAGCATTGTCTGTTTTGGCGACGACCATTCTTAAAAATTTGAGTTGAATGGCAACGAGGACATTGCATTGCTCACATTTTAGTCATTAAGGATAATCATTATCTTTTCAGCATTGCCTACTGTGAACATCTTTCTGGGGAAATATATCTATTGATTGGAAAAATATTAAAATTAAGACGAAAGATATAAATTTATTGCCGATCAATCTAATGGAGTTAACAGAAATTGACAACGATGATATAGAAGCATTTCTCTTGGAAAGCAATGAGAGTTTGTCGGAAATTGAAAGAGACATCATTGAGCTTGAGAAAGCATCTGTCAATCGAGAAGCGTTAGATCGGATTTATCGCTCGCTCCATACACTTAAAGGCAACTGTGGATTTTTGCCATTTCCTAAGTTAGAGTCACTAGCTCATGCAGGAGAAAGTTTAATTTCATGTTTGCGTGATGTTTCTAAGCAATCATTGGTTAATGGCGATCGCAACTTTACCGTCACACCACCAATTATCAGCACCTTACTACAAACAGTAGATACTATCCGTCAGTTGCTATCTCAGATTAAAACAACCAAGTATGAGGGTGATGTTGATTATTCCACACTTATTCGTGATTTAGCAAAATTAGAACAAACTCAACAGATAGTTAGTGTATTGCCATCATCCTCAGCGCTCCAGCCTAGTGAACTAACAGAAACCACAATCACAAGCTCAGAATCAGCTTATATCCGTGTGAATGTCAGTTTGCTAGATCAGATGATGAATCTAGTGGGTGAACTGGTTTTAACCCGGAATCAAGTGATGGGATTTTCTCAGAAACATCAAGATAGTAGCTTTAAGGCGACTTGTCAGCACCTCAACTTGATTACAGTCCAGTTGCAAGAAGCAGTCATGAAAACTCGACTGCAACCCATCAGTACTATTTGGCAGAAATTCCCAAGAGTAATTCGAGATTTAGCGATCGCACATGGTAAACAAGTTGCAGTAGAAATGCAAGGTGCAGAGACAGAAGTCGATAAAAGTATTATTGAAGCGATTAAAGACCCCTTAACTCATTTAGTCCGCAACTGTATTGATCATGGCATTGAATTGCCAACCGAGCGTAGTGCTGTTGGTAAGCTAACCACAGGCAAGATATTTTTGCAAGCCTTTTATGAAAACAGCAAAGTCAACATTGAAATAGGTGACGATGGACGGGGTTTAATTCCAGCACAACTCAAAATGCGGGCGCAGCAACTAGGTTTAGTGAGTTCTGTACAAGCAGAGACAATGAGTGATGCAGAAGCCATAAATTTAATTTTTTTACCAGGATTTTCCACCTCCCAACAAGTGACGAACCTCTCTGGGCGGGGTATGGGGATGGATATTGTCAAAAGTAATATTGATAAAATTAACGGCAGTATTGAAATTGATAGTCAACCGGGAACAGGAACCATCTTTAAACTGAAAATTCCCCTGACATTAACAATTATCCCCGCATTAATTGTCAACAGTAATGGCGATCGCTATGCTATCCCCCAAGCCAGCTTGCAAGAATTAGTCCGCTTAGAACCAGAGCAAGCACATACACAAATAGAAATCTTTTACGATGTACCCGTATATCCCCTGCGAGGAAATCTTATCCCCTTGGTTTACCTCAGCCAAGTCTTACACCCGTCAAACTCACTCCCCACTCCTCACTCCCAACTCATCCTAGTAGTTATCCAAGCCGACAACTACCAATTTGGGCTGGTTGTAGACGCAGTTGAAGACATTGAAGATATCGTTGTCAAACCTTTAGGACAACAATTAAAAGCCCTGTCTCTGTTTACGGGAGCTACAATTATGGGCGATGGCAGAGTAGCATTAATTCTCGATGCGGTAAATTTGGCAAAACAAGCGGGGATACACGAAAAACAACAACTATTGGCGAGTATTTCCAGTGCAAACATCCCAACAGAAGTAGCAGAACGTCAGTTAATTTTACTGTTTCAAGGAACTCAAGGTGCATTGATGGGAATTCCCGTAGCGATCGCTTTTCGGTTAGAAGAAATTCAGCGGACTGCGATCAAAAAAGTAGGTAATCAAGATGTTGTGCAGTCTTCTGGCAGAATTTTGCCTTTAATTGACTTAAAAAACATCTTTCCTGGCGATACACAGCCTAGTCAGCAAACCGAGACACTACAATTAGTAATTGTTTCTCCCAATACCGAACTAAGTGTGGGCTTAGTAGTTGAGCGCATTCTTGATATTGTAGAAGAACCACTGACAATTCAAGGTATCCCTAGTAGACCTGGGGTTTTGTTTTGTGCGGTAATTCAAGGGCAAATCACAGAAATATTAGATGTTGAGGCTGTGATTGAGATTGCTAACCCCTATTTGTTGCAAGTGAGCGATCGTGGCTGAACAACAACTCTGCACTTTTTGGTTAAATAAAATATACTTTGGCATTGATGTGCGGCACGTTCAAGAAGTGATTCGTCCCCAAGCTCTAACTCGTGTACCTTTAACACCGCCAGATATTTGTGGATTAATTAACTTGCGCGGCCAAATTATTACTGTCATCGACTTGCAGCAGCGATTAGATATGGGTGAGTCAGCTAGGCGGAATACTCAGCTAGAAACACCGCAGGGGTTTAATATCGTTGTATGTTCTCATCATCATGAAGTAGTTAGTTTACTTGTTGATGATGTTGGAGAGGTTTTGGAATTTCCCGAAAACACCTTTCAACCTCCACCCGCAACCCTAAAAGGTAGAATGCGTCAGATACTGGCGGGAGCTTACCCAATTGCAGAAGGGTTTTTGTTAGTTGTTGACACTGAAAAAATTCTCAACTTTAAAGTCATTTAGGAGTTATTGGCAATGGCTACGAATCGTTCTGGGAAAACAGCTAACTCTAAATCTCTCACAGAAAATGGTGCTGAACCAATACAAACCAATCAAAATACAACAGACATCCAACTACAACCTTTATTAACAGCATTAAAAGCCGCCAAAAATGGTGATTTCACCGTCCGTTTAGCAGTTGAAGACAATGGTTTAAGTGAAATTGCTACAGTTTTTAATGAATGGGTGAGTTTGAACCAAAAGGTCAACAACGAAGTGGCTCGTATCGCTTCGGAGATTGGTACAGAGGGAAATTTAGGTTCTCAAGCCGTCGTCAAAGGTGCTAAAGGTTCTTGGCAAGAATTACTCAACAACGTCAATCAAATGTCTGCAAATATCTCAGAGCAGATTAAAAGTATTCGAGAAGTTACCCTAGTTGTGGCTCAAGGAAATTTGTCTCAGCACATCGAAGCCGACAACGCCGGAGAATTTAAGCAGCTGACCGATAATGCCAATCAAATGATTAGCCGTCTGAGGTCTTCTATCAGACAAATGGCCGATGTCGCCACAGCAGTTGCATCATCCGCTGAAGAACTCACCGCCGTCAGTAAAGAAATGACAGAAAATGCCAAACAAACTTCCGAACAAGCAAATTCCGCCTCAGCTTCAGCAGAACAAGTCAATCAAAATAGCATCACAGTTGTCACAGCTGTCGAAGAAATGAACGCCAGCATTCGAGAAATTGCCAAAACTGTCGCACAAGGGTCAAAAGTCGCAAATCAAGCTGTCAAAACTGCCGATCGCACCAATGAGACAATAGATAAACTCGGTCAAAGTAGCTCGGAAATTGGCAAAGTCATTAAAGTTATTACATCCATAGCCCAACAAACAAACTTACTCGCACTCAACGCCACCATTGAAGCCGCTAGAGCCGGTGACGCAGGGAGAGGATTTGCCGTCGTCGCCAATGAAGTCAAAGAATTAGCCAAGCAAACAGCCAACGCCACTGAAGATATTAGTCAACGCATTGAAGCGATTCAAACTGATACTCAAGGTGCAATGGCAGCCATCAGTCAAATTACTGACATCATCAACCAAATTAACGACCTGCAAAGCACTATTGCCAGTGCTGTCGAAGAACAAACCGCAACCACGAATGAAATTGCCCGAAATATAGCCGAGGCTGCTCAAGGTACCACAGATATTGCCAAAAGTATTGGCATTGTCGCCCTAAATGCTCAAACTACCACCATTGGAGCCAGTAACACTTCAGCCGCCGCCACCGAATTAGCCCGGATGGCTGTAGATTTGCAAAAAGTTGTCACGCAGTTTAAGTATTGATAGGTGGTTGGGAGTCAGGAGTAGGAAACTTTGTTTACTCTCCGCGCGACGGACACTTTGACGGCAGTCGCTACAACGAACGTGCTGCCTCCTCTGCGTGAAACATTCAATTTTTGTTCTTGAAACTTGACCATGCCAAAAATTCGGGTATTAGTTGTGGATGATGCGGTGTTGGTTCGCAGTCGCGTCAGTAAGATTTTATCCAGCGATCCGCAAATAGAGGTAGTCGGGGTTGCCGCCAATGGTCGCATTGCCTTGGCCAAGATTCCGCAAGTCAATCCTGATGTTGTCCTATTAGATGTAGAAATGCCGGAAATGAACGGTTTGGAAACTTTGGCCGCCCTCAGACCAATTTATCCACACCTGCCGGTGATTATGTTCAGTACATCTACCCATGCTGGCGCAACGGCTACCATCGAAGCTCTCTCTTTAGGTGCTTCAGATTACGCCACAAAACCGAGTAATCTGGGTAGTGTGGAGGCTGCTAACCAACATATCCGCCAAGAATTAATTCCCAAAATTAAACTATTTGGTGCAGGAATCCCGGCGGTTTCGCCCTTAAATGCGATGATCGCCAATGCTGTTGTTCTTCCTATCCCGAAAAAAACAGCACCAGCGGATGTGGTCGCCATTGGGGTTTCTACTGGGGGGCCGAACGCTCTCGCTACACTGCTGAGTGAAATCCCCGCAGATTTTTCCGTTCCTATTCTGATTGTGCAACACATGCCACCGATGTTTACAAAGCTACTAGCTGAAAGATTATCTTCCAAGTGTCAAATTCCTGTAGAGGAAGCAGTTGCAGGAGTTCCCTTAAAAGCGGGAAAAGCGTGGTTGGCACCAGGGGATTTTCATCTGATTGTGCAGCGTGAAGGAAATCAGGTGTGCCTAGCTGTTCATCAAGCACCCCCAGAAAATTCTTGTCGTCCTTCCGTGGATGTACTGTTGCGTTCAGTAGCTCAAGTTTATGGTGCAGGAGCGATCGCGGTGATTCTTACAGGTATGGGTCAAGATGGATTGCATGGCTGTCAATGTATCCGAGAAGTTGGCGGACAAGTATTAGCACAAGACGAAGCTAGTAGTGTAGTCTGGGGAATGCCTGGTTTTGTTGTCAATGCCGGACTAGCAGATCGGATTGTTCCCCTTGAGCAAATGGCAGGTGAAATTATGCAGCGCATTCATCCGGTTCAAAGGTCGGGTCTGTAATGAAACAGACAATGGATATTACTACTTCGGATTTTGACTATTTGCGGCAATTAGTTTATCAGCATTCAGCAGTGGTATTAGATGGTGATAAGACTTATTTAGCGGAGTTATATTTGCAGCCCATTGCAGAAGCCGCAGGATTCACCACAATTACGGATTTAATTGCTTACCTGCGACATCAACCGTTGAATGATTTGCATATTCAGACAATTGAAGCCTTAGTAACTAACGAAACTTCATTTTTTCGGGATACATATCCTTTTGAAGCATTGAAACAATTGGTTCTGCCAGAGTTAATTAAAAAACGGCGCATTGAGCGATCGCTTAATATCTGGTGTGCAGCCTGTTCTCATGGGCAAGAACCTTATAGTGTTGCTATGCTAATTCGTGAGCATTTTCCTTTATTAGCCAATTGGTCTTTAACAATTATTGCTAGTGACTTTTCTGGTAAAGTCTTAGCCCGTGCCAAGGAAGGGCGTTATAACCAATTAGAAATTAAGCGTGGTCTACCTAAAAATTTGCGCGAAAGGTATTTTAAATTATTAGATAATGAATGGCAAATTCATGATGAAATTCGCCAAAGTATCGACTTTCGCCAAATAAATCTTGTTGATTCTTGGTCAATTTTACCTAACATTGATGTTATCTTTCTCCGTAATGTTTTAATTTATTTTGATATAGCTACTAAGAAAGATTTACTCACCAAAGTGAGACAGCAATTAAACCCAGATGGTTATTTGTTTCTGGGTAGTGGGGAAACTACAATCAATCTCCATGAATCATTTGAGCGAGTGCAATTTGACAAGAGTATTTTCTATCGATTGCGTCCAGTCTCTGCAAATAATGCGATCGCACCGAGAAAGTGAGTATTAATTAAGTCTCGTTTCTCGGTTGCGCTTGTAGTCAAGTTATAGCAATAGCCAAGGTGATTCAGAGATAGACACTAAAAGCTTTTTACCCTATCACCTGTCACCTGTCCCCTTTGACTTGCTACACCTCTAAACCATGTGTTGCAAACGCGACAAACGCTCTGAATAATTTTTGATTACATGCAGTGCAAACATCGGTGTTTCCTGAACAGCGAAGAGAAATCGTTTTTCATCTAGGGAAACAAGTTGGCATTTTGTTTTGGCGATCGCCGTATAAGTCCGATTTTTGATTCCTACGAGTACTCCTGTACCAAAAACATCACCAGATGTAATTGTCTCGACAACTTTACCGTTTACTAATATATTGATTTCTCCCTCAATAATGCCAAACATAAAATCACCAGCCTCTCCTTCTTCAAAGATGACTTGATCGACTGAATATCTTAGAGGGTTAGCTTGTTTTTGAAATATGTTGATTGTAACTACTGGATTTAACAACATTAGAGCAATACCAAAAGCCTACTTAAGCGATCTAATAAGCCTGCAAATTATACTACTTTCTTCTGATGTTTTAGTAACAAGCTCAACAGATGTTAATGAGTTTCCAGCTAAATAGAGTAGTGAATAATTTATTTTTATAAGTTTTGGATATCTATTACTTTAGATACTGGTGATTTAGGTATTTTTAGCCTTTTTTGCTCATTATCAATTATTTTTCTTGACTAAAGACGAATTACTAATGACGGATGAATAAATCTTTTAATATCGCTAAAATCATTTGCAAGTCAAGATTTTAGCTAGGTGTTGAATATGGGACGTGTGTCTGATTTTGTGTTAATGGCTTTTTGCACTACAGTTTGGTATTTACTGGGAATCGTATCAGCGATCGCCACACCTCGGATGCAGGTTAGAGAACCAAATCAAAGCCGCAAAACTCAGAATTTTTTGCCAAAGAATGATTGCTTATTTAATGCGCGATCGCCTTATATTCAATGTGCTGTGAATCCGACTGAAGTGTGTGATCAATGTATTTATTTTGTGGAATATGAAGAATGGGAATATAATTAGTAATTAGCTAATGTAAGTGTTGTCAAGCCAATTTCATTGATATTTCTCTACCCTCATACGATTCTTGAAATCAAATGAGGGTGCTATATTGACCTATATAATTACTCAGTAACCAATCCAGATTTTAGGGTAAAGTAAGCAGCGCAAAACCGACCGCCATCAGGATGTTTGAGTACCGCTTTTCCTAGATAAAAATCCTCATCAATCTGGACTAATTGGTCTACCAAGTCACGAATCAAGAATTGAGGATTATCGGGTAAATCAAAATTCAAGCGCAAAACTTCAATATCTGGCTCTAATAAACACTTGTCCCGCGATGTTTGGAATTTGAAAGCTAGTGTTCGACCTCTACTATCTGCAATATAACCATTATAAAAAGGCCAGATGATGCGTCCTAGTAATAAGCCATCATTGGTAAAAATATTATCTCCAGTATTGGTATTAGCATCAAAGGTTTTACCTTCCCAAGGTAGCCACATTTTAGTGATAATATCTAACCAACTATCTAAAACTGGATGGAAATTAGCGGTCAGGAACTCACCCCAGTAGCGACCGTTTAAAGTGGGATTTGGTACTCTACCTTGGCGGTAAATCTTATCTAAGGCTGCAATTCCACCTTTTTGGTCATATTTTAACTGTCTTCTAGCTACTTCAAGTTCTTCACGTAAATTAATGTTGAGTTGCTGATCAGTATTCATGAGTAGCCTCACTGACTTTAGTTGATTTCTGAGAGCTAGGATTTACGCAATCAAGTAAATTTAACTATTTAGACGCAATCAAGTAACTGCTTCTATTATGACAATTAGCAACGTAAGATTCAGCCGTCAGGAACAGACACGCGAGTGTGCGGCTTTCCTGACTTGAGAGAACTGCGTCTAAAATTAAGAATTTTCCTGAGTTGCTAACACCAATAATCATCAGGTTCAGACCTACTTATGCACTACATTTTTAATTTTTGCCAATTTGGCAAACAAATTGTGGTGAATACTGATATTGTTTGTATTGTGCAAGGGGTGTACCAGAAGTTGTCCTGACTTAATTGTTTGGACAACTTCTCCAAAAAAAATCATCAGTTGGAAATCCTGTGGGGAATCAACTGGTTACTCAGACAGTACACAACAGGAAACCAGAAAAGGGGTTTTAACCTTGTCCACTGTTGCAATCCAAAACTTTTACAACCAACCATTAAGCAGGAATTTTGAGTCTAGAGATTCAAATTAGTACATATAAACTTACTACACAACCCAGCCAGAAAATTCTAGTCCTTGACATCTGGTGCAGAGTTTTAAGTAAGGTTAATAAATGATAAAAATTGGATTAAAAATTGAGCATCCACATACATAATTTGCAACAAAATCTTACTGCTGAGGAAAAATTGATGGTTTTTAGAAAGTTTTAAGAGTTATTATCGATCGCAAGGAATAAATTAACAACTTGTAAAAAACCGAATCAATGTAGTGAACTACCCCAGCGTTGACATTTCGGAACAAAGGAGTCCCATAAATTTAGTTGGTGATATGGGACAAGCGGTGCAAATTTCCATTCATGCACCTAGCCAATATATCTGTGCCAACTGCGAACACATATTACCAGATTGGAAACAACAACCTTTATTTTGGGTGGTAATTGTCTTGCAGCGATCGCAACATTATTTAGTCAAAAGCACAACAGAAATTGAGTCAGAGAAACAACGCTTACGGGAAAAGTTTATGCGGTTCGGCTGTGACGTGGCTTTTGATCTGCGCGATCGCGGCTATCTCGCAGACTTAATTGATCCGCGTACTGGCTATCCGTTACTGTCCCGTCCTGGTGCTATGCCCCATAATGATACAGCTGTAGTGAAAGCCTTACTTGGCTATCCAGTCATTAAAAATAAATGCTGTATGCTAGTTCATCCTGTTTGGGGTACAGCAGTTTATCCGAGTGTTTTAATATCAATCGCACCCCCAGCACTCATTGAATTTGTCACGAAAGAAGTCGCAGGTAAGCATGGATGGGAAGAACGAATAGAAGTCTGAAAGAATAGTTATTCTGAGCTACTAATGTGGTGAGGCTAAAGTTTACAGATAAAATACAAGTTATTTATTCTTATTAGCACTCCGAAACTCCCAAGGGTTGGTAAATTTGCTATCACTCCAAACTCCTAGTTTTTGCTGCTGTGCTTTTGTTTCAGCTTGTTGAACTAAATCTTTACTGGGACATTTATTGAGATAAGGACGATATACCTTAGCTAAACCTTCTCTTAATAAGACTTCTTGGACAAACGTACCATCTTTTAAACGCACTTCAGCCACCTTTCTTTGATAGCGATCAGTATCTGTGATATTCAGAATCACGAGATCGCCTGATTGCTTTACGAGTTGTTGTAAGCGTGCTTGTGCTTTTTCACCCCAGTTAAATTGATTGCGATCGCTAACGCGGCTACTGTTCCTTTCTTTTTGCGAATGAGGTACTTCTGGCGCATCTACACAAGCAAAACGCACATTAAATTTATTACCTTTAGCATCTTTAATTGCTAAAGTATCACCATCGCTAACTCGTTCAACCAAATCTCCAGAAGCACCAGAAAATTTATCACAACCTGCTACACCTACAACTATGATGGTTGCACTTAGCCAAGTTACTAGTTGTTTTGTCAGTTTCTGCATTCTATTTCATCTAACTTGTTAAATAAAAAGACTCCGCGTAACTTTGTCTTGAAAAGTTTGCTCAACGGGGGGAACCCCCGCACGCAACTTTTCGCTGCGTTTACCTCAGCGCACCTCTGCGTTAAGCACAATTGTAGAATCAGCCGAACGCCCAAACTCTTCTGGTGCATATTGCAGATGCGCTTCTGCGCCAGGCCAGAGGTATGTACCGGGAGTTACAGAACGGACTAAGTAATGTAGACTGTAAACTCCTGGTTCGAGGTGGTCGGCGTAAGCGATAATGCGATCGCGGTAAATATTCCGATAAGCAAGTTCCCAACTATCGGCTTTGGCTTGCAATGCGGCTGTCGCAGTTTGAAAACTCTGGTCTACCGCTTCAAATCCTGCTGGTAATGGGTCTTTAATTACTACATGATCTACAGGATGATCTGCAATTATTTCTAAACCAATATCAAATACTTGACCACTATCTACAGTTAAGGGTTTATCAACAGCATACATTCCTGTTTTTTGCAGAACTTTTTCTTCACCAACTTTGCTAATTTCTCTTGTTACTCGTAACCCGTTAAATCTTCCTGCTTGGTTGCCTTGCAAGCGATAATTATAGGCAACTAAATAATGTAATCTACCTTTTCCTGATTTTTGCAACATCAAATCATGACGACCACGGGGTAATTTATCCATTGCGACATTTAGTTGCAAGTTAGGATTTTTGTAACCATCAAAGCGATTTTCACCTAACTTTTGACCAGCTAATTTAACTGTAGTGGCAAAATTTGGTGGTGTGGGTTGGAGTTGACTATATTCTACTAATGCTGTTAAAGCTTGAGCATTATCATAGTTAGTTTGCCATGTTCCATCGCGGCGTAATCCTAATAGACTTTGGAATAATTTATCGATGACTTCTGGTTTGCTTTGTTTGGCAATAAATAACCTTAAAGCTTGTGCTTGGGCGGTGGTAGATGAATTCATCCATCCCCAGCTTTGGGGTAAACTAACTACGGCGTTGCGTCCAGTTTCATAGATATTTTGTTGTAACTGGTTCAACATTTGTTGTGATTCATCTTGCCATTCAGGGAATTGCGATAAGTACCGCGCTAGTTTGATTTGGGTGACGATATCAAAGTTATTACGTTGTTGGTAAATATCACCTAAGAAACTATTGCTTTTATCACCTAATTCTGCTAAAGCGATTAAGGCATTTAATTGCAGTTGATTTTTACAAATTTGTTGTTTACAAAAATCATACTGTCCTGGGTTTGCTAGTACCTTTTGCAGATAATTTTTCAAGCGCGTTAGTGTGGCAGAATCGATAAAACCAGGAAATGCTTGATTAGCTTTTACTAAAGATTCAGCCGAATATGCAGAAACCCAAGGATCTGATTTTTCTTGTCCTGGATAAGCCGCAAAACCACCATCGGCTGTTTGTAATTTTTGCAGTTGCGTAATAGCTTGGTTTGCTTTTTGGCTAGGATTAAATTCAGCAAAGGATTGACTGTATTTTTTACCTAAAGTTTGCAGGTTAGTAGCAATAATTAATTGACTGGCGGCTGGTTCTGCAAAAGGTAAATCATCATCTTCTAAAACTTGTTTAGCTGGTGCTTTAATTTCGGGTATTAATGTACTCGCCAGTTGAATATTTAAACCGCCAGCTTCGGGGTAGATATTTTTATCAACATTCAGGGGAATTTTAACTTGCTTTTCTGTTACCCCAGCTTCTACAACTTGTTCGGTAATTTCTAGCGGCTTCACTTCTAAAGGCAGTTCAAAAGCATCGGCTGTATTATTTAACTGGGTGGTGAACCTAACTTTACTTTCGCCAACGCCACCTGCAATCATGGGGAAGCGATAAGCTTTGGTAGCAGGTTCGGCGTTAGTTTGCAAGGAAGTTGTGGCGGGGTTATTTTCGGCAAACTTGACTGTACCGCTAAGTTCACCGTTTATTGAGAGGTTTCCGTTATTCCCGGTGGTGTTGGTGACGGATAAACCTGCGAAAATGCGATCGCCTGAACGGACAAACTGTGGCAAGATGGCATTGGTTAGCAGTGGTTTGGTAGTGATAAATGTCGCATCAGCGTTACCAAAGCGTAAGTTTCCATCGGTAGCGACAGCCATCACCCGCCATGTCGTGAAATCATCAGGTAATTTAAAGGTTATTTGCGCCTTCCCACTCGCATCAGCTAACACTGAACCGTTGTAGTAAGCTAACGCCTGAAAATCTGTGCGGACGCGGGTATTTGCTGCACCGACAGAAAAACCACCGCCATAACCCCAACCTTTGGGTTTGGCGATATCTTGGGGTTGTATCACCACATCAGGACGATTATCGCTGAACCGGGTAGATATTTGCTGTTCTGCGTAGACTGTATCTACCAAATTTGGCGGACGATAACCAGATAGTTGCAACACCGCTTCATTCACCACCATGACAGTAAATTGTCCAGGGGTGGGGTTATTTTGATTGTCTTTGAGTTCTAATTGTATTGTTTGTTCTGCACCCGGTTCTAAAGATGCTTGCAAAGGTGTCACTTGCACTTTTAAATATTTATCTTGCAAGTTGACTTTAAAAGGGCTAAACCCAATTTTCACAAGTTTATCTAAACTTCCTGGTTCGACTTGGTTAAGAGGTGCGCCTTGTCTGACTAACACAGCTTCTACTGCTGCATTTGGTAACATTTCTGGTGTGACTTGAAACTGAATTTGAGGCGCACCACCCTTGACTTTGGTTACTTGTTGATAAATTGGTTTGTCTTTAATTACCGCAAAGTATAATTCTGCTTCTGGGTAGGGAGATTGAATTAAAGCTGTGGCAGTTTCCCCAGGTTTATACTCTTTTTTATCTAGTTTAACTTCTAGGCGATCGCTATCTTCCGAACTCCAGTAAACTGAAGTTTCCCCTGTTGCCCAAATTTGTAAATCTGTTGCACTTAATTCCTCTTTTGTATCGCTAAAATTTGCGCGAAGGCGATAAGAACCTGATTCATTTGGTGTGAGAGTTAATATTTGAGGATTTTCCGCAGATGTAATCTCTGCTTGTCCAACTGTTTTATATTCAACTTGATTTTTAGCAGTGTGGCTACCTTCAACTAACTGCGTCACGCTACTATATTTCATCTGTTGTAATTCTACCCGCACCCGTTGACCTGTGATTGATTTTCCTGTAGGTTCAGTAACAATAACTTCAACAGGTAAAGCCTTACCAGCATCAGCGATGAAATTACTTTTCAACCCAATCAAACGGTTACTAGGTAAAGCCGTAAACTTTTGAGAAGCAGCCACAGATAAATTAGATACATCCGCAACTTGCACATCTACTTGATAAGTCATTGGATACGGTAAATCTTTCGCCACCGTCACAGTTTGACTAGTTTTACCACTTGCATCTAATTTAGAACTAGTTTGCAAAACATCACTGGTTAAAGATGGACTTTCTTCCGGCCAAAACCATTGTCTCCCAAAACTAAATTCTTCCCAACTTTTAGGAATAAAACTAGTTTGTTGGCGCGTGACAAAATATTTGGCTTCCCCAGCTTCGACAGGCGCACCAAATAAATAATTACTAGCGGCTTTTGCTGCCACTTTATCGTTAGTTAGGGCAAATTCTTTATCTAAATTGAGTTCAACTTTAAAATTAGGTGGTTTAAATTCTGCTACCCGAAACTCCCCAGAAATTTCTTGCCCTTCTTTACCTTTACCCTGAATTGTATAGTAGCCTAAAGCTTGAGTTTTCTGAATGGGTAACTCTAAAGAAAAAGTCCCAAACTCATTTGTATTTTTATCACCTAATTGTGTCTTCTGTCCGTCTGGATTAAGCAAAGTTAATTGATAAATCGCGTTTTTATCTTGCTGAAGAGTCCCATTTTGTAAATAGTCAGCAAAACCAGTAAACCAAGCTTTTTCGCCTGGTTGATATAAGTCTCTATCAGAAAAAATTACACCCCGTGATTCTGCTTTAGCTTCTTGCCAACCTGCATCAATACCATAACCAAAAGAACCGCTATATTCTTCGGTTCTCGCAAAAGCCCAATCTTGGTTTTCTCGCGCAATTACTAATAATTGTGGTGATTTAGTAAATCTTTGATTATCTGCAAAACACTGCTTTAAATTATCAACTTGTAATCTGAAATTACCATTTTCATCAGTTTTACCTATCGCGCAAGATACAGCATTACTGGGATATTTTTCCTCTAACTTTGATTGATAAACTTCAATAGCTGCATTCTTAGCTGGTGAACCATCACTCAAATGATGCACGCGAATTAAACCAGAGTCAGGAAACCATTGACTAAATACACCCAAATTTGTTAATTGAACTAAACCATAAGTTATAGGTTCTCGCCACAATTCTTTGCCATTATCTTGATATTTATTGGTGCGGGCTTGGACTCCATAAGCTAACATACCTGTAGGGCTACCAAGCTTTTCTCTTAACGGGATATTGACATCGACAAGTTGATTTTTCTTAGTGTTGACTTTAAAGCTTTGCCATGAATTTAGCTGTGGTAATAACTCGTTATCATTACCTTTAGGTGAAGCACTATTAAAATAAACTAAATCGCTAGGTTGAACTACACGATAAGCAGCTTTATATTTAGACTCTGGTAAATTAACTGTACTAATATTTAACTGTAAATTTTGATTTGACGGAAAGATATGTATATCTGATGGAACCCAAATATCACCTGCCAAATCGCCAGTATTATATTGTAAGGTGACAGGTTTATTTAAAGTTTGCCCAAATTTATCTTTAATATTTGTTCCAATCGTAATTTTATAATTAGTTGTAGGTTCTAAAGCGTAGGGATTAAGAGTCACTAAATTAGATTCTTCTGGAACTTGGAACAGTCGAGAGATATCTTTTGGTGCTGGATCAATTTTGATATTATCTTTAACTGAATCTGCCAATAATATATTATTAAATTCTAACTGTGGGCTACCTTTAATAAACCTTCCGTAAGTTCCATTAACATCTGGTTGTCCATAAAAGTTGATGGTTTTAAATTCTAAAGGTGAATAAGTCGCCAACTTACTCACCGACTCTCTATCTGTTGGTAAATTACCGTAATTTGGTAATATGCCGGGAGAAAATACCAGACGGTAGTTAGTCGCTTTTTCTAAACCTTGCTGGGGTATGAGATTATAAACCCAATTACGCATTGAAGGGTCAAATTTCTCTAAAGGGTCTTCACCCTCTTTAGGTTTTTTTTCTTTCGCCAACTCTGCATTAAAACTGATATCTTTATTTTTTCCTTCCGGTACAAGTTTAAGATGTTCTTGTAAGGAAGCTAAGTTTAATTCGACATTGGAGGTAAATTGCAGTTTTTCTTTTAAATCTATAGGTTGAATCTCAGCCTTCTCCACAGGATTCACCCCAGGTAAATCAGTCAACTTGATAGGTTCAGTGTTAAAAGTCCAAGCCAAATCTTGATTTAACTTGTGATTTTTTAAATCTGCTAAACCCGCTTTTAAAGTAACTTGAAATCTTGTCGCTTGTGGTAGTGCTTTATCTGCTTGAAAGCCTACCATCCGCGGTGTTAAAAAGCGAAATTGACCCGGTAAAGGCGGCCATAAAGTAAATTTTTGTAATAAATTTTGCTGTTCTGCACTATCTAGACGTTCAACAGGAATTAATGCTTCCTTAAAGCGGATACGAATCTGATTTAAAGGGGTAGCATCACCAATAGGGCTAATTTGTTCAATCCAGTCTGGTAACTTTGGTGGCGTGAGAGGAGAAACGGCGGGTAACGGTTCTTTGTTTGAGGATATACCCAATAAACTACACCCGCTAATGCTTAGTATAAATGTTAGGGTAATAAATAGTTGTAGAAAAATTTTAATAATCATATTAGATATCTTTTAATTCTTTTTTCTTTGTGTTCTACCCTGCGGGAAGCCGCTGATGCGTCTACGTGTCCTTTGTGGTTTGTCAAAAAAGACTTTATTTTAACGAACCGCAAAGAGCGCAAAGGACACAAAGAAAGAAAATAAAGAGGAACTCGGTATACAATGGATAACCAATTTAGTGTAATTATTTCCAAAAATCACTACAATTCTTAATTTAAATTGGTATAAATTGTTAAGTCTTTGCAATATTACCTGATTAACAAATAGCCAACGCGTCAAAATTGAAGTAAGTTTTACTATACAGGGGAGTCTCTGATGAGACTAAGTAGGCGGCTCATCCAAAAGTCAAAATTTTTCTTAGTTATTGTATTGATATGCTTAGTCGTGAGGCTACTACCTTATTTTGCGCCTATTCATACCGCAGACATCGCCCAAAATATGTTGGCTTTGGAATTTAGCGATCGCAATGGGCTACCGTTAGGAACAATCCTCACCCGTGACCAAGAACATACCGCCGTCGTCCCTTTAAATCAAGTTTCTCCCCAATTTATCAAGGCAATTATCGCCGCCGAAGATAGCAGTTTCTACCATCATGGCGCGTTGGATATCAAAGCCATTATCCGCGCCATCAACCAAGCCATTCACGCCAAACAAATAGTCTCCGGTGCTTCTACAATTACCATGCAGTTAGCACGGATGTTAGAACCATCCACCCGCAACTTATCAGGAAAATTGCAAGAAATTTGGTTAGCTTGGCGGTTAGCGGCGGGAATGAATAAAAACGAAATTCTCACTGCATATATCAACCGTCTACCAATGGGCGGCAATATATATGGTGTAGAAGCCGCATCCCGGACTTATTTTTCAACACCCGCCAGTGAGTTAAATCTTGCCCAAGCCAGTCTTTTAGCAGCTATTCCTAATAATCCCACCTACTTTGACCCGCTACAACATTGGGATAGACTCAAACAGCGTCAGAAATACGTCCTCAACAGGATGGTACAGGATGGCTATATCACCCAACAAATAGCCGACAAAACCCAAACGGAAAAAGTCGTTTTTCAGTCTCGCCAACGGGGAATTATCGCTGCACCTCATTTCTTGTTTTGGTTAGCAAATCAAATGCAGATCCCCCCTAGCCCCCCTTATCAAGGGGGGAAGAATATAGCCCCCCTTTTTAAGGGGGGTTGGGGGGATCATCTCATCCAAACCACTATCGAACGACCATTACAACAATTCGTCGAAGCCCAAGCACAGCAAGTCATCTCCACCCTCGCCGCCAACAATGTCCACGATGCGGCTGCTTTGGTAATTGACAACCATACTGGCGAAGTTTTGGCTTACGTCGGTTCACCAGATTATTTCAACGAAGCCAAACTCGGACGTAACGACGGCGTACAAGCACTACGCCAACCCGGTTCTACTCTCAAACCCTTTGTCTATGAGTTGGCGTTAGAAAAAAAACTGATTCGCCCAAACACAATTTTGGCTGATGTCCCCGCCCATTATGCCATTCCCGGTGCAAAACTTTATAGCCCAACAGATTATACTCAACGCTTTCTCGGCCCGGTAAGAGTGCGGGTAGCTTTAGCCAATTCTTTAAATGTGCCTGCGGTGAGAGTTTTAGAGAAAATCGGCGTACCGAGTTTTTTAGCACGTCTGCGTGAATTAGGCTTTATTCACCTGAATCAAACTCCAGAATATTACGGTTTGGGTTTAACTCTCGGTAGTGGCGAAGTCACGTTGTGGGAACTGGCTCAAGCTTACGTCACAATGGCGAGACAAGGACAAAGTATCCCACTTGTGCCTACTGTTAACGATTCTTCAACCCAAAATCTCAAATCTCAAATCGAAAATTCGACAACATGGCAACTGATTACTGATATGTTGAGCGATCGCCACGCCCGCGCCACCGCTTTTGGTGTAGACTCAGTATTAAACTTGCCCCTCCCCGCCGCCGTCAAAACTGGAACTTCTTCCAACTTCCGCGATACTTGGACTGTTGGCTTTACCACCGACTACACCGTTGCAACTTGGGTAGGAAATTTCAACGGTGAACCGATGCGTCAAGTATCCGGTGTGATGGGTGCAGCACCTTTGTGGAATCGCATTATGTTGCATCTGCACGAACATCAAGAACCAGCAAATTTTACAGTTCCTCAAGGGTTAATTAAACTCCCTATATGTGCAGTTTCTGGTTTACGTCCTACGCCAGACTGTAACTCTGTAGTGCAAGAGTATTTTTATCCAGAAGAGAAGATTGCTTACGAAACTGAGACACAATTTAATTTACCGCCAGAATATGACGAGTGGTTAGCCAAGCAGCAATCAAATTTTGTGTCTAGCAATTTGAGAATTGTTTCTCCTCATAATGGCGATTTATTTTTACTCTATCCAGGCACAGAAGGACAGCAAAAATTAGAATTTAAACTAGCAGGAAATCAATCTACATCGGTTGAGTGGTGGTTGAATGGTGAAAAGCTTGATCCACAATCAACTAATTTATTCTGGTATCTCCGTCCTGGGAACTGGAATTTAGAAGCGCGGAGTGGCGAAACAAGCGATAAAGTTAGTTTCCAAGTTGAGTTAGCCAAGGTTAAACCAACACGCCGGGGTTTCTCGATTGTTAGTTCTCAGCAGATGTTTGGCAAATAGATGTAGCGTTTAGTCATACTAGACGATTATTTTGAACAGTATTGATATAAAAAATTCGCTATTATCTATACTAAATTTACTTAAGTATACGCACAAGAAAATTAAAGTTTTTGAACCTGCTTAGATGGATTTTGGCTGTGTAGCTACAAGTTATATTAACGAAGGTAAGTAATAAATTAGACAGATTATTTGGAAATGTAAGTTCAGCTTTCGTAACAATTTGGGAATAATAAGGTTGCACAGTCAACTACAAATCCAGCGAGCCACGGCATGGTTTTGGCATTTTTTAACTATTTTTTCTACTCAACCGCTTTTATTCCTCATGGGCATTGTTATCTCTGGAAACCAGAATTAGTGTGGCTCCACATTATTGCTGACGGCACGATCGCTCTTGCCTATTATTCTATTCCTTTGTTACTGATTTACTTTATTTCTCAACGCAAAGATGTTCCTTTTAATGGAGTTTTTCTGTTATTTGGGGCGTTTATCCTGGCCTGCGGGACTGGACACTTGATGGAAATTTGGACGCTTTGGCACCCCGATTACTGGATTTCCGGTGCTTTAAAAGCGTTCACGGCAATTATTTCCATATATACAGCATTTGCCTTACTTGTTCTCATCCCTCACGCTCTCACAATACCCAGTCCTGCTCAGTTAGAAGCTGTTAATAGAGTGCTTTTAACTGAGATTGTCCAGCGTAAACGCATCGAAACAGAGCTACGTTTAGCTGAAGAAGTGGCTAAAGACTCTAGCCAAGCCAAAAGTGAATTTCTTGCCAATATGAGCCATGAATTACGTACCCCGCTTAATGGGATTCTTGGCTATGCACAAATCCTGCAACGCACCGAACCTTTAAGCGAAAAAGGCAGTAAAGGCATCGGCATTATTTATCAATGTGGTTCTCATTTATTAACTCTCATTAACGATATTTTAGATCTGTCCAAAATTGAAGCGCGAAAACTGGAATTGAATCCGATTGATTTTTACTTACCTGCATTTTTAGACAGTGTAAGTGAAATTTGTCGCATCCGCGCTGAACAAAAAGTGATTGGTTTTCATCTGCAACTAGACCCCGATTTACCAACCGGGATTCGTGCTGATGAAAAACGCTTACGGCAAGTATTAATTAATTTACTTGGCAATGCTATTAAATTCACTTCTCAAGGCACTGTCAGCTTTAATATTCAAGTCACTAACCAAGCAATTAATCACAAGGGACAAACCATCTATAAACTTCGCTTTGAAGTTATAGATACAGGCACTGGTATGACTCCTGAACAACTTGAGAAAATTTTTCTTCCCTTTGAACAAGTAGGAAGTCAAAAGCGACAAACTGAAGGTACAGGTTTAGGATTAGCTATTAGCCAAAAAATTATTTCGTTGATGGATAGTCAAATTCAAGTAAAAAGTGAGTTTGGCAAAGGTAGCACCTTCTGGTTTGAGGTGGAAGTACCAGAATCTAAAGACTGGGCAAAGGTTTCGAGAAGATTTGAGCGAGGCACAATTATTGGTTATCAAGGGCAAAAACGCACCATATTAATTGTTGATGATAAATGGGAAAATCGCTCGGTAATTGTCAATTTATTGGAACCCGTAGGGTTTACTGTCATAGAAGCGAGTCATGGTCAAGAAGGATGGGAACAGGTAAATGCCTACAAACCAGACTTAATTATCACTGACTTGGTAATGCCTGTGATGGATGGATTTGAGTTTATTAAAAGTTTACGCCAATCGACTCAATCTGAAAAGATACCTGTGATTGCTTCTTCTGCCAGTGTGTTTGCAATTGATGAATATAAAAGTATTGATATGGGTGCTAATGCTTTTCTGCCCAAGCCGATAGAAGCTGAAACACTTCTGGAACTACTACGGCAATTTTTGCATCTGGAATGGTTATATGACAATCAAAAAAATTCTATTAACAAACCTAATGTAGATAATTCAGATACTTTAGTTGATGTAGTTCTGCCTGCTAAAGAAGTTTTACAACAATTTTTAGAACTGGCACAAGACGGAGATATTCAAAAAATTTTAGAAATAGCTGAACAACTTGCGGACTCCAATCATAAATTCAGCACTTTTACTAGGCAAATTATTCAATTAGCCAGCAATTTCCAACTTAAACGTTTGGAAACTTTTATTCAACAACAAATTAATTAATTCAGCCTAAATTTGATTTTTAAATTGCATCATGAATAAGGTTTCAACTAACGGATTTATTTTGATTGTCGATGATAATCCGACTAATTTATCTATCTTGTCAGCAGCGCTGGCTAGTGAGGGTTGGCGTTTTCGAGTAGCAGTCGATGGCGCAAGTGCGATCGCCCAAGCCGAACGCAATCAACCAGAATTGATTTTACTTGACGTACAAATGCCGGGTATTGACGGATTTGAAACTTGTCGCCGCCTGAAAGCTAATTCTGTGACGCAAAATGTTCCGATTATTTTCACCACAGCTTTAACTGATACAGAAAGCAAAATCAAAGGATTTTCTCTTGGTGCTGTAGATTATATCCCTAAACCCTTTGCCCAAGAGGAGGTAGTTGCTAGAGTGCGCGTACATTTACAACTCCAGCAATTGACTCAATCTTTAGAAAAACAAGTGCGCGATCGCACCGATGCGTTGCAAAAAGCGCAAGTACAACTGGTACAACAAGAAAAACTCTCAACTTTAGGCGAGTTAATCGCCGGTATTGCCCATGAGATGAACAATCCTATCAGTTTTATCACCAACAATATCCCACCTTTACAAGAATACTTTGACGCAATTACCGAGCTTATCCAACTTTATGAACAAGCGTATCCCACCCCACCAGCCAAAATTACTAATTTTATTAGAAACCTGGATCTGAAATTTGTTCTGGAAGATATTGTCAAAATTTTAAGTTCACTCCAGGTAGGCTCTGAACGGATTCAGCACCTTTCGACTTCACTCCGCAGCTTTTCGCGCTCGGATAGTGATACCAAATTAGCGGCTGACTTGCATTTAGGTATAGATAGTACGCTGATGATTTTACAACACCGCCTAAAAGCCAATGGCGATCACCCAGGCATTGAAGTTATGCGGTGTTATGGCAAATTACCCCGTGTCAATTGCTATGTGGGACAGATGAATCAAGTATTTATGAATCTTCTGGCTAACGCCATTGACGCTCTTGATGAAGCGATTATCCAAGGCAAAATGTGCGATCGCATTCCCCAAATTCACATTACAACAGATGTCAATTCTCAACAAATGGTGGTCATTCAAATTGCTGACAATGGAATTGGTATTCCTGAACGACTCAAGCAACGCTTATTTGAACCGTTATTTACAACAAAACCTGTGGGTAAAGGTACTGGACTTGGCTTATCCATAGCCCATCAAATTGTTGTAGAAAAACACAATGGCACAATGGAAGTTCATTCTCAGCCAGGTATCGGCACTGAGTTTGCGATATCCATTCCCATCTAAAATACCCCGGTATACTCCTACTTAGTAGTTTATTGAGATGATCTCAGCCAAAGGTATACCAAAATGTTTGTAGTCGTAGACTATTTTTATACCGTGCGATCGCTTAAATCAATTAAATAATACTTCTTCAGAAATTTGCTGTTTTGAAATTGATGATTTAAAGTAGTCCTGAGTTTTTCGGAAATAATCATCAATGACTACCTTAACTACAGAAAATCAAAAATCTACTAAGCAGAAAAAGCAGTCTTTTTCGCGTACGGATATTGGTTCTCCCAAAGTTCCATTTCGCAAAACCAAAAAAATCAAGCAAGAACATGAGTCACTCAGTGACTGGGAACATGCCAGTTAATTAATTGCTACTTAATACTCCACTGACACAATTGAGATACTGGTGTCATACGAGGGCGATTGTATTGGTAAAATCCCTCAAGATTTAGTGAAGCTTTGCGGTACAAAATCCAATTAGCACTATCCTCGTCAACATTGACGGTATTGAGGATATTTGCCTGACTAAGTGTTAAATGTTTTTCTGAATCCCAGTTAAATTCAGCAGCATCAGGTGTATTTTTCGGCAGAATATCCCACACTATACTTAGACCTTCGCCATTAATCCGATTGCCCTCTAATATCCCACGAATACAGATAAATTGATCAGAGTGCAGATAGCCATAATAGCCATTCACTTGGTTTTTATTTTTAGTGAAATTAAAACAAACTCCTGCGCCATCTTGCCAATCTTGAGGATCGGGTTGACTACAAAATTGATAGCGACCGTTGACTAAACTGGCAATATTGACTGGTTGGTGAGCGAGGCTAAGGTTTTGGGCAAAAATAAATTTACCAGAAATCAGTGAACTTGCTAATAGGGTGACACAAACAACACCTATTGGTAAGAACTTGCTGATGTTTAGCATAATCCCACCGCTATATTTCTGGGAAACTAGCGTTTAAAGCAATATTTAAATTAACTCATGTCTACACGACTGGAGCCGCAGACACTACCATCAAAAGGATTAGTGCCAACATCAAAACGATAAATTTGACAATTAGGTATGTTGTAGGGTCAGAAAGTGGAAAATCGCTAAACATAGGACACCTCCATTTGCTATCCTGGCAAAGTTACTTGAGGCGATGAATTTTATTGAGAAGCTTGTTGCCTATATCTATAATTGTCTCTCAACATTTGATGCCGAGAGCCATTATGTAATCATAGGTAACATTTCTGCCCATCCTATAAAGGTGTGAGTGCGGTTTGGAGTTGACTAGCAGCGATCGCAATTCCCTGTGGTAAGATTCGATGTTCTTGAATTTGAATCCGGGCGTGGAGGGTTTCTGGCGTATCCTCTGGTAAAACTGGCACAGCAGCTTGAATTAATATCGGGCCGCTGTCCACTTCTAAACAAACTAAATGCACTGTACAACCAGTAATTGTTACCTTTGCTTGCAACGCTTGTTCCACAGCGTGAAGTCCTTTAAAACTCGGTAACAAACTAGGATGAATATTAATAATTCTTTGAGGAAAAGCATCAATTAATACAGATGTTACCAGTCGCATCCAACCAGCTAAAATCACTAAATCAACATCATGCTGGCGCAAAGTCTGGACAATCTGTTGATCTAAAGTTTCTCGATTTTTATATTCGCGGTGATTTAATAAAACAGTTTCTATACCAAGATTAGCGGCTCGACTTGCTGCTTTCGCACCTGGATTATTGTAAATTAGAACTGGAATTTGGGCATTAATTTGCCCATTTTCAATAGCTTGGGCAACTGCTGCAAAATTGCTACCATTCCCCGAAGCCAGAATACCTAGTTTGATAGGAGTCTCACTAGATGATAGGCGATCGCTAATAACGGGAGAAACCAAGCTAAAGGTAGAATCGGGGCGAAAGGTCATAACAGCAACAAGGGAAAATTAATAGATGCCAAAAATCTATAGTAATAAATCGTGGTTAGATAATGATACATTTGCCGCTTGGACTTTTCTTGCGCCTGCATTAATTTTATTAGGTATCTTTGTAATTTGGCCGATCGCCTATTTGTTTTATCTCAGTTTCACGGCTGGTAGTTTTACATCCACAGGTACTTATTGGGTAGGCTTAAAAAACTACTGGCGTTTACTACTTACCCCAGATTTTTGGCAAGTTCTGGGTAACACAATTTATTTTACCCTCGCTACTGTCATCCCCAGCTTAATTATTCCTTTAGGATTGGCTGTGTTATTAAATCGTTCTCTAGCTTTGCGCGGAATGTTAAGAAGTGCTTATTTTTTACCCTCCATCATTTCTCTAGTAGCGGCTGGTTTAGGATTTCGCTGGCTGTTTCAAACTACTGGCCCTGTCAACGCATTTTTACATTTATTTGGTATTGCACCCATTCCTTGGCTAGGGGATACTTTTTGGGCAATGCCTGTTTTAATTATTTTGAGCATTTGGAAACAATTAGGCTTTAATATGGTTGTCTTTTTAGCCGGGTTGCAAGCAATTCCCCCCAGTCGCTATGAAGCAGCCGAATTAGATGGTGCAAATGCTTGGCAACAATTTTGGTATGTTACCTTACCAGGATTACGACCTACTTTAATTTTCGCTACAGTCACCACAGCAATTTTTACATTACGCAGTTTTGAGCAAGTTTACGTGATTACTGGTGGCGGCCCTTTGAATTCTACTAATTTATTGGTTTACTACATTTATCAAGAAGCTTTTGGACAATTTGATTTTGGTTATGCGGCGGCGGCGGCTACAGTTTTGTTAGCGGTAACTTTAGTTTTTGTATATTTTCAGTTACAGACTTGGGGGGAAGAATAATTATTTTTATGAGTGTTAACAAGATACCTGACTCCTTCAATAAATCGGGTATCTTTATCTGCATATTATTAATATTTCCTGACATAGATCAGTATTTTTTGTTGTGGAAAATACATTTTGAGCCTATTTTGCGTGAATTCTCCAAATATGATTAATTTCTTATTCAGCTAATTATCTGGATTGGTGTAATCTCGATATACAGTGCCTCTGACAATTGAGCTTTGCAATTATTGACACTCTGAGGTGAGTACCATGAGAAGTTTTGCTGATGTGCAGGAATTAATTTCTAGCCAAATTACAGAAAAATGTTGGCAGCAGCAGGATTTCAGTGGATGTGATTTGCAGGGAATTGAGTTAAAAGAATTAAATTTAAGTGGTGCTAACTTTCGGGGAGCAAATTTAAAATGTGCTAATTTATCAGGTTCTATCTTGACTGATACAGATTTAAGTGAAGCAGATTTAACACAAGCAAATTTGAGCCATACTGATTTAAGTTATGCCAATTTGTGTGGATCTTATTTATGGCGATCGCAATGTAGGTATAGTAACTTTTGGGGAGCTTCTTTATGTGGTGCAGATTTCACAGAAGCAGACTTGAGTTATGCCAAATTGATTGAATCATCTTTAATTGAAGCTAAATTAGTTAGAGCGAATCTCCAAGAAGCTAGTATATGTGGTGCAATCTTATTGGAGGCTGATTTAACTGAAGCTAATTTAAATGGTGCAGACTTGACATGGACTAATTTAACTAAGGCAAATTTGTTAAATGCTAATCTTTGGGAGACAAAAATAATTTATAGCAAGCTCAGAGATACAATTATGCCTGAAGGGACAATTTATAAACCTGACATAATGATTATCAATTAATGTATTTGCTAAAAGTTTTCAACCCGCCTACGCGGGTTTTGTTTGTTTAGCCTGCGACTTCAGTCGCTAAGGCTTCTTGATAATCACAGGAATTTATTAAATATCTAACACTAATCTAGAACTTCCAGGTTGAGAAATACAAATTAACACTTCACCTTCATCGGTTGCTGCACTTGGTTCTTCTTGATAAGCAACTTCACCTGCGCGGATTTTACATATACAAGTTCCACAAACCCCAACACGACAACTAAAAGGTGGATTAATATCATTAGCTTCGGCAAATTCTAAAATAGTGCCATCACTAGGTTGCCATGTTAAAGTTTTGCCAGATTTTGCAAAGACAATTTCGGCAACTTCTTCACCTTGAGTTACAGTCTGAGTAGATTTTTCCGACTCACTCTTCATCGGTTGACCGAAAGATTCAAAGAAGACTTTATTATTAGGTACTCTCGCTGCTTTTAGTCCTTCAGTAACAGACTGAATAAATGGAGTTGAACCACATAAAAAATATTCAGCATCTTGGATATTTAATTCTTGAATTAAAATCGCATCAACATAACCAACACTATGATATTTACCTGTATCTTCTAGTTTGGGGCGACTGTAGCGAATATGTACATTGAAATTAGGATTTTGTTGGGCAATTTCCATTATTTCGTCTTGAAAAGCATGGAAATCACTATCTCTAGCACCATGTAGAAACCAAATAGGACGTTGAGGATTAAGACGAGTACAAGCTTTTGCCATACTAATCATCGGCGTAATTCCCACACCATTGCTAATCAAAACTGTGGGGGTAGATTTATGCACATCCAAAGCAAATTTACCATTTGGTGGTTTGGCGGGAATTACCGAACCTTCGTGAATGCGATCGTGCATAAAATTAGATGCTATTCCAGGCATAACATCTAATCCATTTGGTGCAGGTTCCCGCTTAATTGAGAGACGATAGTATTCACAAGTTTTAGAATAATCGGAAAGTGAATAAGTCCGAATCACAGGCTTATTTTGTCCGGGAATATCTAGTTTAATAGTTAAAAATTGTCCTGGTTGGAAGTTGGGAATTTCACCTTTATCTTCGGGTTGCAAATAGAAAGATGTAATTTCTTCGCTTTCTTTTACCTTTCGCACAACCACAAAGTTTCGCCAATCTTGCCAAACATCACTATCTAATGTTTTGATGTCTGGAGTGGATTCATTTTCACTTACTTTACTAGTATAAACTAAGCCAAATACGGCACCAGCCACAGCCCCAAATATGGAAGAATAGACACCAAGTTGATAGGTAGATTTATCTTTGGGATTGCTGACTCCAATGAAAATAGCCGTAGATAAAGTGACTACTGAGCAAACTGTAGCAGCTGTGGCAAGGCTTCTGACTAATGGATTGTTAATTCTTCCCAGACTTTCCAGCATTGTTGTTTCCTACCTAATACTTTTAGTTATGTTGGTATATACCTGCGAAGATTCTGGTTTCAGCCATGTTACTGAAAGGTTATCTGCATCCTACCCTTCGTTTTTATTCCTATTGGGTCTCTTTAGATTTCCTTTAGAAAGAAGCACTAAATTAATTAATAATTAGTAATATTTAAAACTCCCGTTTTGAGAAAACAAAACTCGCGATCGCCAACAGAAAAATGCTATAAAGTACGCCGTAGCCTGCATTTGTGATTAACAAACTGGCATCAGGTAAGGCTTGCATTCCATAAACAGCATCATTTTTTAAATCTAAGCGGGATAAATCTGGCAAAACTAGATATAACCCTTGAGTAACGCGTTCCATCGCTGAATTTCGACTCAAACGACCTAATTTAACTAAATCTTGCGTAATATTCCCCATTAAATACACGCCAAAAGTTAAAGTTATCGCCAACAAGGAATTTGTAAACACACCCAATGTAATAGCCACAGCATTGATTAAAGATAACTGTAAAAACAAAAAAACTGCGGCAATTACAATACTGAGTGTAGGATGAGGAATATTCTCTAGTTGCAAAAAGCCTAGATAAATAGCTGTCATTGTGGCTATCAAAATAGCTAAAACTGCTGACAAACCCAAGAATTTACCAGCAATAATTTCGCTGCGGCTAACTGGTTTAGCAATTAACACCAAAATAGTGCGTTTATCAATTTCTTTTTTAACTAGTCCCGTACCAACAAATACAGCGACAATTAAGGTAATGACACTCATAGCCACTATCCCAAAGTCTAGCAAAATCTTATCTTCATTCGTAGCAGCAAATTCCGGTAATGCTCGCCCAGCGATCGCTAAAATTAAAGTATAAAATCCAATCACATATAAAATGCGATCGCGCACTACTTCTTGAAATACATTCTTCGCAATTATCAAGGTTCTCATTGGTTAATAGTCAATGGTCAATTGTCAATATTCAATCACAGAAGGCTAAAAAATAAAGTTTCAGACTTCATACTTACTATTGTTGTGGTGGAGGGGAACCAGCAATAAATTTACTTATGCGATCGCATTCTATTTCTCCAACCGCAATTTTGTCTTCTGGGTTATTACTTGTAATCGCTTTTTTCGTAGAAGTTGCTACTGGTTCAATTCGACAAGATTTTTTCAAGTAATAACCTTTCTGGCTAGAACTTGGGCCGCGCCAAATACTCAGTAAATCTAAAATATATCCACCTGATTTTGTATTCACTACACGCGGTTCAACACGCCATAAAGCTTTTTCTTCATACTTTGCCAGTTGTTTATCTATAACTCTATTACCCAAATTCCCCACTTGTAATTTTGCATCTAGCAGCCATTTTTCTACTTGAGACCAAGGTCTTTCATCAATTTGTTGTTCTACTAGTAGTTGCAATTTATCTAAAATTACAACGCCATTTTTCGGCACTTTTTCGATAATATCTGTTCTTCTAACAAAGGTACTACGCTGAAAATTATCTGCCCGTAAACTAGGATATTCTTGTAACCATTTATCCATGACAAAGTAAAATTGCAACCAGCAACTTAAAATCATACAACTTGCAACTAAAACGATGATTTTTTGTCTAACTTCTGGCTTAGGAATTTGCGCTTTTGAGTCTGTATCTGAACCTTCAATAAATTCAGGAATTGCTGTAATTAAAGCTGAGATAGTTGGCCAAAGTACGATGGTTCTGGGAGTAATTACATCCTGTTGATTACCAAAAGCAAAAACACTGACTAAGAACCCTGTAATTACTGCACCTACTGGCATAAAAGTGCCGGGAACTCTCAATGGATCATCAGTTGTATACCAAGCTGTCCCAGCAATTAAAAATAACCAACCGCAAATTGCAATGATATCTCTGACATAACCTATAGCAAAATAAGATAACACTCCAGAAAATACGCTTAAATAAATAAATGTCTGCCAAGCATAAGCTTGAGATGGAACTAATATTTTTCTGACTCTGGCATAGATATCTTCAGTGAACTTAAATATGCCCAGCAAATCTTTAAATAGAACATTCATGATTTCACACCAAAATAATTGATTCGACAAAAAAATCAGCTATTTATCTATTACGAATTAGCAAAATAATTGTAATTGCACTATAGCTAAGAGAATTAGCTATTAATGTTGTAGTCACTAAATTAGTTGTTTGCAATTTAATCCCAGGGATAGCGCGGCGCAACTGTCTACGCTGAGATGTTTCGACGATTTCTGGTTTTTTCCAACCATCTTCTCGTAATGTAAATACCAAAAGTTGTAACAGTAAAAATTTCATTAAAAAAGTAGTAAAGAAAATAATGAAAGTAGTTAAAATCAAAGTCGCTTGGGTATTGGCATATCTAAAATTATTAAAAAATACATAATTAATTAATTCCGATTTAATTTCAGGCGGTAACAGTGGTTCTAAGACAAAAAATATAACCCAACCAAGGGTTCCCGAAAAAAGATTGGTGGCTATGGCATAAAAAATACTGGTTTTTTTGTCAAACTTGAGTCGGCGATTAACAACGTAAGCCTCAATAGGGATAGCAATTAGAAAAAATAACAAGTTAAACAACATTACGCCAATCGGCAAAAGTCGAGGAAGGGTAAAATTTTCTAACATAGAGAGCCAATGGTAAGGTTTAAGGTGAGAAGGTAAATTTGGGGCAATGAGACTGATAAGGGTAATTACAGTAGAGAACAGGTCACAGGTAACATAGTGGAAAGCCTATTGGTATATAGCTTTGTGATTAAAATTTGTACCTCATTCACCTGAATTCTGCTGTATGTGATGGCGATCGCTGTTTACCATCTTGGTGTGCCAGTATACCCCTATTTACCCTGTTAATATATCCTGCAAAATCTTGTATGGAAGTACCCAAAAGAGATTTTTTAGATCTGGAAGTGCAAGACGTTAGGTAAGATTAGAGACTGCCACGTTACAGGTTTTCGAGAGATGACAAGGAACGGCATCGGTATTCGCACAGCGCAAGCGCGTTCTGAACGACTTACAGGTCAAATTCACGTTTATGATGGTTTGGGTAAAGGTAAATCCCAAGCGGCTTTAGGGGTGGTTTTGCGCTCGATTGGCTTAGGGATAAATACACCAGCTAATTGCAATCGCGTTTTACTGCTGCGGTTTTTAAAAGGGCCAGAACGTGATTATGATGAAGATGGTGCGATCGCAGCTTTGCAGCGTGGGTTTCCCCATTTAATCGATCAGGTACGGACTGGAAGAGCCGAATTTTTTAGTGCAGAAGAAATTATCCCCTACGACCGCGCCGAAGCAGCACGAGGTTGGGATGTAGCCAAAGGTGCGATCGCATCTGGTTTGTATTCGGTAGTAGTTTTAGATGAACTGAACCCCGTCCTCGATTTGGGTTTGCTACCAGTAGATGAAGTGGTGCGGACATTAAAAGCCAAACCCCAAGAATTGGAAATTATCGCCACCGGACGCGGCGCACCAGAAAAGCTATTGGAAATTGCCGATTTACACTCGGAAATGAAGCCGCAGCACCACCCCACAGCCCAACAGCTATTAATTGAGGGGATTGAAATTTATACTGGTGCAGGTAAAGGTAAATCGACCAGCGCCTTGGGTAAAGCTTTACAAGCCATTGGTAGAGGGATTAACCATCCCGGTTCTACCCGCGTGTTAATTATGCAATGGCTCAAAGGTGGTAGCGGTTATACAGAAGATGCAGCGATCGCCGCCTTGCAACAATCTTACCCAGAAGTGGTAGATCATCAACGTTGTGGTCGAGATGCGATCGTGTGGCGCAATTCTCGGCAAGAATTAGATTATGTCGAAGCCGAACGCGGTTGGGAAATTGCCAAAACTGCGATCGCCTCTGGATTGTATAAAACTATCATCTTGGATGAACTCAACCCCACTGTCGATTTAGAACTTCTCCCAGTGGAACCCATCGTCCAAGCCTTACTCCGCAAACCCCGCGATACAGAAATTATTATTACTGGCCGTTGTCAACAGCAACCAGCTTACTTTGATTTAGCCAGTATCCACTCTGAGGTATACTGCCACAAACACTATGCAAATCACGGCGTAGAACTCAAACGTGGAGTTGATTTTTAAGATGGATAACACTAATGTGCTGGATTGGGCAACTGGTGGATTGGCGCTTGCAATTTTACTTGGTGGGATGTTAATGATGTTCTCAACAATATTGACCACCAAGAAATGATTATCTTATACACTGCCCCTAGCGGGGTATTGGCGTGGGAAATATTTTTTCCACAGAGCGATCGCAGGTAATGGTGCGATCGCTCTTGTTTTATATGATGAAGTATGGCGATCGCAATCCGCTTTTTTCCCATATCATCACCAAAACAAGCCCGTACTATGGCAATCTGAGAAACAGAGATTGTTCAATCTGATATTTTAGCTATAAAAATTTACTTCCTAGAGTTATGCAAACTCTGCCTACACCTACAAGTTCCAACACCACATCTAGTCAACCCACCTTTGATACTACAATCAAGCGGCGTAAAACCCGCCCTGTCAAGGTAGGTAATGTCACCATTGGCGGTGGCTACCCTGTGGTGGTGCAGTCAATGATTAACGAAGACACTCTTGATATTGATGGTTCTGTCGCCGCGATTCGTCGTTTACACGAAGTTGGCTGCGAAATCGTGCGTGTCACAGTGCCTAGCCTCGCTCATGCTGTAGCATTGGCAGAAATTAAGCAAAAAATCATTAAAACCTACCAAGATGTGCCAATTGTGGCTGATGTACATCACAATGGTATGAAAATTGCCTTAGAAGTTGCCAAACACATCGAGAAAGTCCGAATTAATCCAGGTTTGTATGTGTTTGAAAAACCAAATACCAATCGCACCGAATATACACAAGCTGAATTTGAGGAAATTGGCGATAAAATCCGCGAAACTCTAGAGCCTCTGGTAGTTTCCTTGCGTGACCAAGGTAAAGCTATGCGGATTGGGGTAAATCATGGTTCACTGGCAGAAAGAATGCTATTTACCTACGGAGACACCCCAGAAGGAATGGTGGAATCGGCTTTAGAATTCATTCGCATTTGTGAGTCCTTAGATTTCCGCAACTTAGTTGTTTCAATGAAAGCCTCTCGCGTTCCCGTGATGGTAGCCGCCTATCGTCTGTTAGCCAAGCGGATGGACGAATTAGGCATGGATTATCCTTTACATTTGGGTGTAACAGAAGCAGGTGATGGTGAATACGGCAGAATCAAATCTACTGCTGGTATTGCTACCTTACTGGCAGATGGCATTGGTGACACTATCCGCGTCTCCCTCACAGAAGCACCAGAAAACGAAATTCCCGTATGCTACAGCATCTTGCAAGCTTTGGGATTGCGGAAAACAATGGTGGAATATGTCGCTTGTCCTTCCTGTGGACGCACCTTATTTAACTTAGAAGAAGTGCTGCATAAAGTCCGGGAAGCCACCAAGCACTTAACTGGATTAGACATAGCTGTAATGGGTTGTATTGTAAATGGCCCTGGCGAAATGGCTGATGCTGACTATGGGTATGTGGGCAAAACTCCTGGTTACATTTCTTTATATCGTGGAAGAGAAGAAATTAAAAAAGTACCAGAAACAGAGGGTGTAGAGGAGTTAATCAACCTAATTAAAACAGACGGACGTTGGGTAGATCCTTAATGAGTAAAGGGTATAGGGGAGCCAGTGCGTTGGACGGTTCTGCCGACTTGTACCCCTACAGGGAAGCAAGCTATACGTAGCGTCTCCGATTATGAGCAGCAACTGGAGTGTGTTGGGTGTAGAGGTATAAAGGAAAATTTTCACCTTACACCCGCACACCCAATCTAAACAACTAACTATTTCATACTTCATACTTCACACTTCAGAATTCCCCATTTCGCCGGATTGTCAAGTATTTTAATGAAGTTAGGAATACATGCCCGGTCTTTGCAGAATAGCTGTGTTAGATTGGGCATACTGACTATTATTTTCCCTCTGACACAGCTGTCATTATGGTGATTACAAAAAGTAGGCTTGTTCTGGGTGCTACGGCAGTAACACTCTCCACAATTGCTGTTACTAGCCTGGGCATTCACTCACGTGGTCAGGCTTTATTTAAAGCAAGTCCCAAAGAAACATTAGACGAAGTTTGGCAAATCGTTAACCGTCAATACGTAGATGGTACTTTTAACCAGGTAGATTGGCAGGCTGTTCGTAAGGAGTACCTGAACAAGTCCTACAGTAATCAGCAAGAAGCGTATAAATCTATCCGGGAAATGCTGAAAAAGCTTGGTGATCCTTACACCCGGTTTATGGATCCTGAAGAATTCAAGAATATGCAGGTTGATACCTCTGGGGAACTTACAGGTATCGGTATTACGATTAGTCAGGATGAGAAAACCAAGAAATTAGTTGTGATTGCGCCAATTGAAGATACACCAGCATTCAAAGCTGGCATTTTAGCCAAAGATGTTATTCTGAAAATTAACGATAAAAATACTCAGGGGATGGATACTAACCAAGCTGTATCCTTAATCCGAGGTGAACCAAACACCAAAGTCACGCTCACAATTCAGCGCAACAGTACTATCAAGCAGTTTAATATTACACGCGCCAGAATTGAAATCCATCCAGTACGTTATTCTCAAAAACAAACACCAGCAGGGAATGTTGGCTACATCCGCTTGAACCAATTCAGCGCCAATGCTGGTAAGGAAATGCAAAATGCGATCAAAGATTTAGAGTCTAAGCAAGTTGCTGGCTATGTTCTAGATTTGCGTGGAAATCCAGGCGGCTTGTTATTCTCCAGCATAGAAATTGCCCGGATGTGGCTAGATAAAGGAACAATTGTTTCTACTATTGACCGCCAAGGTGAGCAAGAGCGAGAAATAGCCAACGGCCGAGCGCTGACAACTAAACCATTGGTCATCTTGGTAGATAAAGGTTCTGCTAGTGCTAGTGAAATTTTATCTGGAGCTTTGCAGGATAATAAGCGGGCGGTTCTAGTGGGTACTCAAACTTTTGGTAAAGGTTTAGTACAATCGGTGCGCCCCTTAGAAGATGGCTCTGGATTGGCAGTAACAATTGCTAAATATCATACCCCTAGTGGTAGAGATATTAATCATGAAGGAATTGCGCCAGATGTGAAGGTGGATTTGACTGATGCTCAAAGACAAGATTTATGGCTACATGAGCGTGACAAATTAGCTACTATGGCAGACCCACAATTTGCTAAAGGTGTGGAAATTTTAGGTAAGCAGATTGCTGCCAAAGGTCTCACTAGCGCAGAGAAAAAATAACGCATTTATACGGGTTGGCACTTACCAGCCCGGATTAACCCAATTCGCCGCGCGATCGCTTCTTCTGGCGAAGCAAAACTCCCCCACTTTTCAATAATCTCTGGATCATCGTCTCTAACTAAATTGCTGGGGACGATTTCACAATTTCCGCTACTGCGCTTGACAATATACCAAAGTTGTGTACTATCCATGTGAACTACTAAATTTAAATTATAACTGTAAAAATACTACCCTTAGCATGATTATTTTCGATGTTAATTGTGCCGCAGTGCGCTTCAACTGCCATTTTACAGAAAGCTAATCCTAAACCAATTTGCGAAACTTCCGGCATTCGAGTTCCTACTTCATATTTCTCAAAAATAATGTTGCGTAATTCTTCAGAAATGCCCTTACCTGAATCACCGACTTGCAATTTCGCCCCACCTGCTGGTAGATATTCAGCACGCAAGGTAACTTGAGAGTTTGATGGTGAAAATTTAATGGCATTAGTGAACAAATTATCCAAAACTCGACGGAAAATCAAAGCATCTATTTCAATCATGCCACCAGGTTCAGGTAATTCACTAATCAAGGTGATTCTCTTTTGGGCTGCGATCGCTTCTACATCTGCCAATGCTGACCTACATAGCGCACAAAGATCGACTGGGCTGTAATTGAGAACCATTTTGCCCGATTCCAGCTTTGCCATTAGCAATAAGCTATCAATTAGTGATTGTAATTGTTGCCCAGCCAGTAAAATTTGCTCGATTTTTCCTTGTTGCTGTTGTGCTGATAAACCTGGAAATTTGAGAATTTCCGCCCCTAAGACAATGCTGGCCAGCGGATTTCGCAAATCGTGGACAATCATGTTGACCATATCTTCTCGCAGTTTGAGCAATAATTGCAAGCTGTCATACTGCTGTTTAATCCGCAACATAGAATGAACTCTGGCGCGTAATTCTACACCGTTGACGGGTTTACTAATGAAGTCATCTGCACCAGTTCCTAGACATCGAGCTAAATCTTCTTTAGCAGTTAAGGCTGTCACCATGATAATCGGCACCGCTTGCCACTGGGGATTGACCTTAATTTGCTTGCAGACTTCCATTCCGTCTAAATCGGGCATCATCACATCAAGCAAAATCAGATCAGGCTGAAAATTATCAAGACGACTCAGAGCTTGTTGACCACTAGGAGCATAGTGTAACTGGTAGTTTTCTCCATCCAGCAAAGTTTCAACAACATCAAAGTTATCTGGTTCATCATCGATTACTAAAATAGTGGGTTGAATATCCATCGACAAGTTTTGCTATCTTCCTAAAAGTTTTTGAATTGTGGCTACCAGCTGTTTAAGTTTTACAGGTTTAGTTAAATATTCATTAGCTCCAGCAGCTAAACTAGTTTCGCGATCGCCTGGCATAGCCAAGGCCGTGAGTGCAATCATCGGAATATTCTCAAATTGCCGATCATCACGGATGCGGCGCATTGCTTCCAAGCCATCCATTCCTGGCATTTGAATATCCATGATAATTAAGTCGGGGTGTTGGACTTTCACAATATCAATGGCTTGTTGTCCATTGTTGGCGAAAATCAAATGATAACCTCGACTTTCCAAATAACCAGAGATAGTATCAATATTTGCTTGATTATCTTCTACCAACAAAATCATAGGATTAGCTAAAGCTGCTTCTGATGCTAAAGTTTGATTTTGCTCTTGACAATAAGCCAAATTTTGCAATTTGCCTATAGTTTCCTGAAGTTGAGCGCGGGTAATTGGTTTAACTAAATATTCAAATGCTCCCTGAGCCAGTCCTTTGGTACGCTCATCTACCACAGAGAAAATAATCACGGGAATATTTTGACTTTGGGGATTAGTTTTGAGTTGATGAAGCACATCCCAACCAGACAAATTGGGGAGTTGTAGATCCAAAATTACTAATGCAGGTTGAACGCGCAGCACTTCTTCTACGGCTCCTCCGCCTTGAGAATAAGTGATGGGCTGCATTCCCATTTCGTGGAAGTAGCGAGTAATCTGGTCTGCTGCTGCTACAGAATCTTCAATAATCAAAACTTGAGCATTTTCAGCAGGTAAAACATTTCTCGGTAATAAAGTAGTGATTGGCGTTGTTATTACATACTCACAGGTAAGGTAGGGGACACGGACAGTGAAACAACTCCCCTTCCCAAGTTCACTACTAACTGAGACCGTTCCTCCATGCAGCTTGACAATCCGCTGCACCAATGCTAAACCTAAACCCGTGCCACTGTAATGGCGGTTTAAGCTACTGTCAAGCTGGACAAAGGGCTGAAACAATTTGCCGATGTCTTCAGGAGCAATCCCGATGCCCGTATCAGTAACATGGAAGCAAAGGTTGGCCGTATTTGGGGGAGAAATTACTTCCTCTATTTCTTCTCGTCGAACTTCTATGGTGACAGAACCTCCTTCTGGAGTAAATTTGACAGCATTGCTCAGTAGGTTGATTAGTACCTGACGTAGACGGCGCTCGTCTACTTGAATGATGGCAATATTGCTATCAATGTGAGTATTGAGACGAATACTCTTTTTTAACGCCATTTGTTTGACAAAGGTGAGACTGGCATCACAAAGACTCCTAACGGAAACATCACTTAATTGCAGTTCCAGTTTGCCAGACTCGATTTTAGACAAATCTAGGATGTCATTAATTAGTTCTAGTAGATGTCTACCACTGCGTTCAATAGTGGCGATCGCTTTGACTTGACGTTCATTGAGAGAGCCAAATACACTTTCTTGCAAACCTTCTGACATACCCAAAATGGCATTCAGCGGCGTTCGCAGTTCATGACTCATATTGGCTAAGAATTCATCTTTGAGGCGAGTGGCGCGGGCTAGTTCAATGTTAGTGTTCACCAGCTGCTTATTTGTTTGCTGTAGTTCTTCTTCAGCTTGTTTGCGATCGCTAATATCAAATAAGGTAGCGCGGTTATATAAATACCTGCCATTGGCATCTTTGACGGCAGTCGCATTAATCAACACTGGTAAGACTTTGCCGTCTTTACAAATCATTTCATACTCTAAATCTTTTGCCCAGCCTCGCTGTTTGAAGACAGGATAGTTATGGGTGAAGGCCAAGCGGCTGGCTGGGGTGAAAAAATTCACCAAGGGTTGACCAATCATTTCTTCACGCTCATAGCCTAACCATTGCAATTCCGTCTCGTTGACTTTAATTAATCGACCTTCGTTATCGAGGGAATGGTAGCCACAAGGAGCATTATTATATAAATCTTCAACAGCATGGGCATATTTCGCCAGAGCTTCTTGTGCCTGTTTGCGATCGCTAATATCAGTTATCCGGACTATATTCATAGTCCGTCCGGCTACTGTAATTGGTTTGGCCGCAATGTTTCCCCAAAAAATCTTACCTTGCAAGGTCACATATTCAATTTCTCGGCTCCAGACACCTTGAGATTGCATTTCTGCAACTATCTCATCTGTTTCCTTGGCAGTGAATGGATGACGCTGGAGTGCTTGCCCACTAATATTGATTAATTGAGTTTTGTCTTTCGACTCAAATAATTCCACTGCCCGACGATTGCAATCTAGGGTAATTAACGTTGACGAATCAACTAAAAAAATCGCATCGGCCGATTCGTTAAAAATAGCTTCGCGTAAATCCCGGTTGCGAATCAGTTCTTGTTCGGCTTGTTTGTGAGCAGCAATGTCAAAGTTTACGCCAATCACCCGTACAGGTTCACCATCTTGGTTACGCTTGAGAATACCGTAGCCTTTGAGGAAACGAACTTTACCACTTGGCTGCACAATGCGGAACTCAACATTATAACCCTGTTGTGTCACTATCGCGGTAGTATAAGAATGTAAAAAGCCTAGAACGAAGACACAGAGCATGGTAGAGCCTCGTCCACCTAAACAAACTGTTAAATTTGTGGATGAATATTGTCTTTGGTATAAAAAGCTGTTTTCAGATGTCAGAAATTTTGAAGCGTTTAAGTATCTGCATATAGGATGTATTTCTGATATAAAACGAAAGAGTCTACCAGAAATAGCAAAAATTGTTGGATTAGAGAACTATCAAGGGCTACACCATTTCTTAACTACCCCATATTGGGAAGTAGAACAGTTAAGAGCTTTAAGATTAGAGCTAATTCTACAAATACTCAAAGGTAGACCAATCATTTTAATTATTGATGAAACCGGAGATAAAAAGAAAGGTACGACCACAGATTATGTGAAACGTCAGTACATAGGTAATTTGGGGAAAGTAGAGAACGGAGTTGTGGCAGTTACAGCCTATGGTGTATTTTGTGGAATGACATTCCCACTACTGTTTGAAGTGTACAAACCACGGGAGAAATTAAAGCCAGGAGATAAATATCTGACCAAGCCTCAAATCGGGGCAATGCTAATACGAAAGTTACAGTCGATGGGTTTTAAATTCAACTTGGTACTGGCTGATAGCTTATATGGCGAAAGCGGCACAAATTTTGTATCTGTATTAGATGAACTAGATTTAAATTATTTAGTAGCAATACGCTCAAACCATTCTGTAGACTTGCTTAAAGGTCAGTATACTCAATATTTAAAGTGGCAGAAATTTAAAAGAGTATTCTCTGACTTAAGTAGTGAAAATCGATTTATTAGAGAAATAATTCACGGCAAACGTGGCGAACATAGATATTGGCAAATTACCACAGATACTGAAGCATTACCCGGAAACTCTACCTGGTATGTGATGAGCAAATATCCCGACATCACACCTAGAGAGGTTGGGAATTTTTATGGGTTAAGAACATGGGTAGAATATGGTTTAAAACAAAGTAAGAATGAATTAGGTTGGGCTGATTATCGTTTTACTCGCTATGAAGATATTGAACGCTGGTGGGAAATTGTCTGTAGTGCCTACCTTATGGTTAGTCTTCATTCAGAATCTCTGCGTCCTTCTCCTCCATCTCCTCAATCAGCATTCGCTTCTCACCCCTGGTGGGATCATGGTAAAGGTTGGAAGAATATTCTCAACAATCTGCGTTTAATTATTCAACCTTTCGTTTTATTTAATCTCATATATCCCTGGTTAACAGTTTTTTCTATTCCTCAACTGTATGAGGGTTTTTCTCAGCTTCAAGCCATCGTTTATAGGCTTACTTCTCCAATTTTTATCTTCCTAACTCACCCTGAATTCTATTTTTCCTCTGCCTAAAGTGACACAACAGGGATATTCTTGCTGGCCTTCGAGAACTTGCTGAATACTCGCCAACATATAATCTTGATCTTCTGGGTGTATACAGTTCAACCAAGCATCATAAGTACCTGTAAATTCACCTTTGCTCAACCCATACAGTTCATACATTTGGTCATCCCAAATTTGTTTGGCTTGAGCAAAATCATATTCCCAAATGCCAAATCTGCCTGATTGCAGCGCTAAGGTGAGTCTTTCTGAGAGTTGATGCAGTTGTTCTTCGGTCTGTTTGCGACTAGTAATATCTGTGAGTGTGCCGATATACCCAATCACTTTGCCACTGGCGTTAGTTTCGGGTAATACATAGCAGTGAAACCATTTAATACTGCCATCGGGGAGCAGATGCCTACCTTCGTTGTCAAAAAGTTCGTTTGGTGCTAGTTCTACTTCAAACCATTCTCTCAAAATCCGTTCACTGTCTTCTGGGTGTATTGCTTCTATCCAACCCATACCCAATCCAGCCGATGTTGATCTACCTGTCATCTCACTCCAACGATCATTAATGTAGACACAGTTGCCCACGGCATCTAAGCGGAAAATAGCTACAGGAGACGCTTTCGCTAAGGTGGCATAACGATGTTCACTGTCCCGCAGAGCTTCTTCTGCTTGTTGGCGATCGCTGATATCTGTTAATGTACCGATATAGCCACTGATGCTACCGTTGGTATCAATTTCGGGTATTACCTGTACATAAAACCAGTTGATGCTACCATCTGGACGCAGATGTCTGCCTTCACTTTCATAGAATTCTCTAGGGTCAACAATTTCTTGATCAAATTTGAGTTCCCATTCCTGCTTCAGGCGATCGCGATCTTCTGGGTGTATTGCTATTGCCCACCCTAGCCCCAAGGCAGCCTGGATGGGTCTACCTGTCATCTCGCTCCAGCGATCGTTCACATAAATACATTGACCACTAGCATCCAGGCGGAAAATGCCGACGGGTGCTGCTTCTGTCAAATGGGCATAGCGGCGTTCGCTCTCTCGGAGTGCTTCTTCTGCTTGTTTGCGTTCAGTAATGTCTGTAAAGGTGCCAATGTAGCTAATAATGCTGCCGAAAGGATTGGTTTCAGGAAGTATTTGGAGGTAAAACCAAGTAATACTCTCATCTGTATGTAAATATCTGCCTTCATAGCGTATTTGCTCAAAACCTTGCGACCATTTCATCCACAAGTAATGGCGGTCTTCTGGATGCAACCCCGCTAACCAACCCATACCCAATGCCGCTGGTGTTGGTCTATCTGTGAGCTTGCTCCAATAATCATTCACGTAAATACATTGACCAGTCGTATCCAGCCGGAAAATTGCCACTGGTGCGGCTTCTGTTAAAGTTTCATAACGGCGTTGGCTGTCTCTTAGGGCTGCTTCTATTTGTTTTTGCTGGGTAATATCTTTGGCAATACCTAAAAATCCGATGTTGTTTCCTTCTTTATCTCGTAAGGTTTTCACCGAAAGAAATACAGGAAAGCGAGAGCCATCTCGACGAATGTAAGTCCATTCATTTTCATAGGTTTTACCATCTTGAGTGACGGTCATAAAAAATTCTGTACCGGATGCAATTTCTCTACCCAGTTGCAAAGACAGTTCGACTGCCCGTTGTTGGAGTTCTTGCGAGTCATGAAAAATACTCGGCTTGACTTGATTTACAACTTCGTTGGCTGTGTAGCCCAACATTTTTTGAGCCGCGGCGTTGAAGATTTGGATGCCATTGGAGTTATTGTAAATAATTGCATAGTCACTACCATCTAAAATTGCCTGTTGCAAACGATTAATAGCAATTAACTGCGCTTCTATTTGTTTGCGTTCTGTAATATCAATGTGGCAACCAATCATCCGCAGCGGATGACCATCTTCATCCCAGGCAATAACACGCCCAGAACAAATAACCCAAACGGTAGACCCATCCTTATGTCGATATCTCACCTCGCCATAATAGGGAATTTGCCCACGACTTTGAACATGTTGCCCGAACATTTCCTGCGAATTTGCTAAATCTTCGGGAAAAATCAGACGTTGCCATGCTTCTGGTGTGTTGGGTAACTCATGATCTGCATAGCCACACATTTGCTTGAAGGTTGGGCTTAAATACTCCTGATTGCTGGGAATATCCCAGTCCCAATAACCTGCCAGGCTGACTTCCAGAACTTGCTCCAGCAGATTTAATTCCATTCGCAGTATTTCTGACTGCTGGTGTTCTGCTTCTGAGAATTTACGTTCAGTAATATCAATCAACACGCCCAGCATTTGTAGCAGTTGTCCGGTTGTGTTGTAAATTCCCCGCCCCTTGGCAGATACCCAGTGAATGCTATTATCTGACCAGACGACTCGGTATTCCACAGCATAATCGGTTTGAGTGGCGATCGCCTGTTTCAATTCCTGCTCAACCCATAATCTATCCTCTGGATGTAGTTGACTGAACCATTGTTCTAGGGTTAATTGCACATCACTCGACTCAGCACAACAACCATGAATTGCATTTTGACTGGCAGATATTTGCTTAGTAGTGGGATTCCACTCCCAATAGCCAATACCAGTAAAATTCAAAGTCAGTTTAAGTCTCTCTTCACTGCTTTTTAGGGCTGCTTCTGCGCGTTGGCGTTCTGCCAGTTCTGTTTGTACTTGCTGATATGTACTCGCCTGTTGAATGGCGATCGCAATTTGCACCCCTAATTGATCTAACAAGTCCAACTCTACAGATTCCCAGTGGCGAAAAGCACTACATTGTTGAGCAATTAATAATCCCCATAATTGCTCTTTTACCAAAATGGGTACTACTAGATAGGCTTTGACTTCAAATTGTTCTAAAAGATGCAGATGACAATTGCTTAAGCCAGCTTGATAAATATTGTTGATGGCTCTTTTTTTGCCTTGGCGATAATCACTACCGGCTCCCTGTTGAAAGCAAGTGTCTTCGATTTGCTGGCCTAAAGCTATCGTCCAACCAGGTAGCACTGACTCCGCCACAATAACACCACTCATATCTGGCTGAAATTGATAGACGAGTACGCGGTCGGCTTTTAAAAACTGCCGCATTTCTATAGCTGTGGTACTGAGAATTTCTTCTAATTTTAGCGACTGACGAATGCGGAGGGCGATCGTGGTAATTAGTTGTTGTTGTTCTCGAATTTGTTCTAACTGTCGGGTAAGATGTAGTCGTTCTACTGCATGATGAATAGTGCTGTGTAAAGCTTTAGGCGTGAAATTATTTTTGACTAAATAATCTTGAGCGCCATTTTTCATCGCATTCACGGCGATCATTTCATCCCCGGCTCCTGTCAACAGGATGACGGCTGATTGCTGATTATTCAGGTTCTCCCTCAGTTTTCGCAAAAACTCCCGCCCATCCTCATCAGGCATTAAATAATCTAGCAAAATTACATCTGGTGTTTGTTGCTCACACCATGTCATAGCCTGTTTTGCTGTCTCAAATTCTACAATGTTGTATGACTGAAATTTGTCGTGCTGTAAATACTGCCGATAGATATAACGATCTACAGCGCAATCATCAATCAGGAAGATAGTTAGGGAAGAGCGATCGCTCATAACTCAAAAACACCGACACAATAGAAGTTTATAGTCTTGATGTTCAAAACATCCCGTAAATCAAGACCACTCTGAATAGAGAGGCATAAAAGCCGCAATATCTTATATATGTTTATACTTCCCAAAAAAAGGTTGTACTATGTAACTTTAATTAACTTAGTCTAAATTAAGAAATCACTGCCAGTTAAAGGCAGTAAACTTTAGTGTTGCGTGTTATGCACAAATGAGTTTCGCAAACATACTTAAGAACCAACTTAAAGCTTTCAGTAGATTTGCGATGGGCAAAATTTCTCTACTTAGCGTGATGAAAACAGCATTTAACGACTGATTGAGAGTGGCTGCAATAATTTTGCTCACTAGTTAGATGGTAATAAAAATTTTGCTGATTGGTTATGCTGCATCATTCTGCTATGAATCTCCTCAAACTTGCGGGTAGTTTCAGCACATTCTCTCAGTATTACTCCCTTAAAGAAAAGTTTCAAGATAAGTACATATCCTCAAATTACTCAGTAACTAATTTCCTGTTTTTCCTCGATTATTTTTTCATCAAAATGTTGAATAATAAAGTTATGGTAAACATCAAGACATTCTAAAAGCCTGATGTAATTCCCAGATAATTTGGGATTTATTATTATCTGAATTTCAAAATCACATTAATTCTGCATCTACCTTTCAGTTTTAAGTTCTTGATTGGCGCTGATCCAAAATTCAAAGTTCTTTTTCAGAATAGCAATAAATAGCTAGAAAAGAGACTGATTTTTTTGTAATTTTCATTAGTGTCTTTGAGAACTGTTAGCTTTAGCTACAATTACCAAAGGAGTGTAGACTTATGTCTTTAGCAGGTATAAAAAGTCATTCTCAACAACTCAACACTAAAAAACCTACAGCCAATTTCTGTAATCCTATTAATTGTGCATTTTTTGTAGGATCTTTCATTATTCTATCGACATCTAGCATAATTATCATCTCTTCTACCATCTCTTCAATTAGTTCTGCTATCTCATCTCCTAGCACTCACCCTACATCTATTCCCTGGATCAACAATGCGTCTGACTGTAAACACAGTGGCAGAAATTGGTATGATAACAAATGCTGGGATGCGGAACACAGCCTGATGTTTTAATGCTTAATCACACTGCTAAATAGAGATATAGCAGAAGGCAGAAGGCAGAAGGCAGAAGGCAGGAAGACAAGTCTTAATATTCCTGGCATTCAAGCTTTCAAGTTGTTCTAACATATCTGACTACCGCTATATGTATCTCAATAGTTCAAACAAAAAAAATCCCAAAATGGGGCTTTTTATAACCATTTTTTGCTAACATTACGCCGCAAACAACTACCATTTTACAGGAATGCCATTAGCAGAAATACATGAGTATGTAAAAATCTGTTTAGTAATTTTTATGCTATGGATATCAGACTCTCTATTTTACTACCCAAATACTAATTTTCTCTAATTTTGGTATTTGAAAAAGACAAAAAACTGAAAAAATGTCTAAAATACCAATTTGATCGGCAAAGAAATAGAGTGATAGTTATAAATTGTACCTACTTATCATCACATCTTTAGTGATTACACTTTATCTGCAATAAGTAATATCATCAATTAAACCACATTTACAGAAAATAAAAAGAGTCAAATACTGATATTTTTACCTGGCAAATTTGAGATTAATTTTTATCATAGAAAACACTGAGGTGTATTAAAAATTTATAGACCAAGATATTATTGATACCTTGTCTTAAATCATCTATCTTGTTCCAAATATCTACATAATGCTTCTTAACTATCACAGCCCTGATAATCTACACCAAACTATCATCCGTCAACCTCTCATAGTTAACTCTGAGATGCTGCTTCCAGATGTGATTGCATTAATCAATGAAGCGCAAAGTAATTTTAAGGGGTTGCCCAGCCAAAATACTAATTCATTACCTAACTTAAATAAAGATAGTAAAGATATAGAGAATATTACATCTCAAGTTGCCAGTTGTGTTCTTGTCATAGATAACTCACATTTGGTGGGAATTCTCACCCAGCGAGATTTAATTAAAATAACAGCAGAAAAAATGAATCTGGAAGGTATCAGTGTTGCTGAAGTCATGACGAGAGAATTAGTAACACTGAAGATAGAAGATTTTAAAGATGTTTTTACTGCATTAAATTTGCTGCGGAAATATCGCATTTGTCATCTGCCTATTATCGGGGAAAAAGGGGAATTGATTGGATTAGTAACACCTACGAGTCTTTTGGCAGTTACTATTCAACAAGCAGGACTCTACAATTATGCGCGAGTTAAACTAGCAGAACGCCAACGCATCGAGGCCGAATTGCGCTTGGAGCGTAATTTTATTTCTACCATTTTTAATCTCACAGATGCTTTAGTGGTTGTATTAGATAACCAAGGCAGAATTATTCGCTTTAATCATACTTGCGAACAAGCTACAGGTTACGCATTTGAGGCGGCTAAAGGAAAAGCGGTTTGGGATGTACTGGTGTTACCTGAAATCACAGAATGTCTGCAAGATATTTTTCAAAATTTAGCAGTTAGGGAATTTCCCCAACGTTACGAAACTATTTTAATCAATAAGGATAGCGATCGCCGCTTAATTTCTTGGTCAAACAAAGTCTTACTCAATCAAGATAACGAAATTCACTGTATTGTCTGTACAGGTATCGATATCACCCAAAGCCGTCAAGCCCAAGAGGAACTTCAGCAGACGCGGAATTTTCTCCAGTCAATGATTAACAATCTGCCAGTTGCGGTCTTTGTCAAAGATGCCAAACCCAAAAATTTGGGCAAATTCAAACTCTGGAATCATACCTGCGAACATCTATTTGGCATCACAGCCGAGCAAGCTATTGGCAAAACAGATGACGAATTCTTTCCTAAAGCACAACTAGAACTTTCTCGCCTAACCGACGAAGTAGCTTTAGCCAGTGGTATACCCCAAGACATCGCCGAAGAACCTATAGACACGCCCAAACTAGGCCGCAGAATTTTACATACTACTAAAATTCCACTGTATGACAAAGACAAAAAACCAGAATATTTATTGTGTATTTCTGAGGACATCACAGAATACAAACAGGCTGAAAAAAATCTCCAACAAGCCAAAGAACAATTACAAACAGTTTTAGATGCTGTACCTGGGTTTGTTTCTTGGGTCAGCGCTGATGGCTATTATTTAGGCGTAAATCAGCATTTAGCTGAGAGTTTTAATTTAAATGCCGAAGACTTTATAGGTCAAGAATTAGGGTTTCTGCAAAACAGCCCACAATTTACTGAGTTTATGCGCTGCTTTCTCGATAGGCAAGATGCTGCCGATTCTGGCGTTGTTGATACCCAAATTAACGGTATCACACGCAAATACCTACTCATAGCCCAAAAATATCAACAAAACACTGCTGCTGTTGCTGTCGGTATAGACATTACAGAACGCAAGCAAGCAGAAATGGCTTTAGCGGAATCGGAAGCTATGTTGCGTTCTGTCTTAAAAAGTACACCCAGCATAGTAACAGTGGTTAATGCTGAGGGGAAAATCTCTTTTATCAACCAAAAAACACCTCATTTATCCCTTGAGGAAGTTGTCGGTACTAGTATAGATGACTATATATTACCTGAAGACTGCGAGATTCAACGTTCTGCTTTAGAACGGGTTTTTGCTCACGGAGAAGTTGTGAGTTATGAAACCCGTGCTTTAGGCGCTAATGCAAATTTAAAATATTATCATTCTCAGATTGGCCCAATTTGGCACGAGCAGCAAGTTACATCTGCGGTCATCATCACAAATGATATTAGTGAACAGCAAGCTGCACTCCGAGAACGTAAACAAGCTGAAGCTGCTTTGCGAGAGAGTCAGCAAAAATTCCGCTTATTAACAGAAAATATTAAAAGTACACTTTGGATCACAGAAATTCAAAATGATCTTTCCCAAATTGTCTATGTTAGCCCTGCTTTTGAAGAAATATGGGGCAGACCTGTAGAAGAAGTGTATACATCCTATGAGATATTTATAAATTCTATCCATCCTATTGATCGCCAAAAATTTATTGCTAATAAATTTAAACGAATGCAGGGTGCATTAGATGAAGAGTATCGGATTATCCGCCCCGATGGTGCAATCCGTTGGATTCGCAGCCGTGCCTTTCCGATTAAAAATGACCAGAGAGAAGCTTACCGAATTACTGGTATTTCTGAAGATATTACAGAAAGAAAACAAACGGAAATTGCTTTACAAAGTTTGATAGAAAGTACAGCTTCGACAACAGGACAGGACTTTTTCCCGGCTTTAGTTGAGCATATTTCTTCTACCTTGGATGTCCGCCACACTTTGGTAAGTGAGTTAATTGATGAGCAAATCCACACTTTAGGATTTTGGTCTGATGGAAAGTTACAGCCCAATATTTCTTATGACCCAACATCAACTCCTTGTGAGATTGTACTCCAGCAAGGATATTACTACTGTGCTGAGGGAATTCAGCAACAGTTCCCAACAGAAGCAAGATGGGCTGCAAAGCCAGCTGAAAGTTTGATGGGAGTTGTTTTAAGTGATGATTTTGGCAACCCAATTGGCTCACTTTGCATAATAGATGAAAAGCGGATACCTGACCCCCATAAATTTGAGGGAATTTTGAGAGTATTTGCGGCGAGAGCATCTGCCGAACTTCAAAGACAAAGAGTACAAGAAGCTTTACAACAACTCAATCGAGATTTAGAGGCGAGGGTTGAGCAACGTACTTTAGAATTACAAGAAAGTGAAGCTGAACTCAGAGCAATTTTTAATCAAGCAGCTGTAGGTATTAAACTAGAAACTTTAGATGGGCGGTTTCTCAAGGTTAATCAACAATTGTGCGAATTTTTGGGTTACAGCCAAGCAGAACTCATGAATAAAACCTTTAGGGATGTGACTTATATAGATGATATTCCCTATCATCAAAAGAATTTACAAAAATTAATTTCAGGAGAGATAGAAACATTTTCGATTGAAAAGCGGTGTTTACATAAAAATGGTTATCTAATTTGGATTAATTTGACTGTTTCTTTAATTCGAGATGTAATTGGTAAACCAATTTATTCGGTTGGCATAGTTAAAGATATCCGCCATCAAAAACAAGCCGAAGAAGATTTAAAACGTCAATTTGCCGCTGTAGAAGCTTCCATAGATGGGATTGCGATATTAAGTGGCAATATCTACACTTATGTCAATCAAGCCCATCTAGAGATGTTTGGCTATACTCATCCCGAAGAACTCATTGGTAAAAGTTGGTCAGAAATCTACGAGCAAGAAGAATTTCATCGTTTTGAGACAAAGATTTTTCCAACTTTGATGCAGCAAAAACATTGGAGAGGAGAAACAATTGCTAAAAGAAAAGATGGCAGTCATTTTGAAGAAGAAGTTTCGTTAACGATTTCAGAACAAGGTGATCTAATTTGTGTCTGTCGTGATATTAGCGATCGCAAAAAAGCAGAGGCAGATATTTGCAAAGCTTTAGCAAAAGAAAAAGAACTGAGTGAGTTAAAATCTCGGTTTATTTCTATGACATCCCACGAGTTCCGCACTCCTTTGGCTGTGATTGCTTCCTCTGCTGGGATATTAAAAAGTTTTAGCCATAAACTCGATGAGCAACAAAAGCAAAAACATCTCCAGTGCATTCAAACTTACGTACAGCACACTACTCAACTTTTAGATGATATTTTGCTAATTAATAAAGCTGAAGCTGGAAAATTAGCCTTTGAGCCAAATTCTCTAGATTTAGTAAGTTTCTGCCATACCTTAGTAGAAGAAATTCAACTCAGTTCTCCTCAGCATAATTTAGTTTTTTGCTTGCAAGCCCAAGATAGTTCTTCCGCCAGCGATAACTTCGTGGCTCGTATGGATAAAAAACTGCTGCGGCAAATTTTAAGCAATTTGCTTTCCAATGCTGTCAAATACTCCCCAAACAACAGTCATATTCAAATTGATTTATATATGCAAAATAAAAGTGCTGTTTTTCTGATTGAAGATCAGGGTATTGGAATTTCTTCAGAAGAACAGCAAAACCTGTTTGAGCCATTTTACCGAGCTAGTAATGTTGGTAATGTCCCCGGTACAGGATTAGGCTTGGCAATAGTTCACCGATGTGTAGACCTGCATAGAGGCAGAATTACCATCGCCAGTCAGGTCGGAGTTGGCACAACATTTAGGGTAGAACTACCACTGGTTGTCACATCAGTGAATTAGAAGATCCCAGATGTTACTCATAAATAATTTTTGGGAAACATAAACAAAGAGATTCTATGTGGAACTAATACTGTTTCACTTGAAGTTTGATACAAATAGGCCACAGGTTAGCAAGGAGCAGGTGAAAAGAATCAAAAACCGAAGAATTGATCTCAGGATTTTTGTGAAATGCTGTAAGTCTAAGTTGCTCAATGCTAATTTGGCAAATTTTCTCATAATGGTTCTTCTATTTTTATGGGTATGAAGCAACTGTGTAGATATAATTCATGTTTTAAGCAAATTAATGAATCCAAAAATATTAGTAATTGAAGATGAAATTCAAATCTGTTCCAACATCCAGCAGATTTTAAGTTTGTCTGATTTTCAAACCATTTCTGCCAATAATGGCTTAGATGGATTACGTCTTGCTAAATCAGAAAAGCCAGACTTGATCTGCTGTGACATTATGATGCCTGATTTAGATGGCTATGGTGTACTCAAAGCATTAAGGAAAGACCCAGAAACTGATTCTATTCCTGTCATTATGTTGACTGCAAAAGTCGAGCGTGGTGACTTACGTCAAGGTATGGAATTAGGAGCCGATGATTACATCACAAAACCTTTTTCTCCAGAGGAACTTTTGAAGGCAATTGAGATGAGATTGGCACGGGTAGCAAAGCCAAATTTAATGAAACAAAAGTATGAACAAGAACGTCAACAAAATATCAAGCTGAAACACGAAATTCAGTCCAACCAACAAAAAATTGAAGAAACAAAACAATTAGCAGATATGCGTCATGAGGTTTTAGAAAAACTCTTGCAAGATTTAGGTAATCCTCTTTCTAATATTAATATGGCAGTGTATATGCTGAGGCAGGTGCAATCAGATAATGAACGCGATCGCTACTTGAAGATTTTACAAGAAGAGTACGATCGGGAAATAATGCTTTTGAATGAAATGAAAAATTTACAAGCATTATTAACTCCAGAAAATGCCAAGATTTTGCAAAAATTCAATTTACTACATCATAGTAAGTAAAGATTAACCTATTTCTTAATTGCTCTATTTCAATAAGTATATATTTTTAATGTTATTAGGGTTGTCATTCTATTCCCAAAAGCAATAATTTATCTTTCTAAATCGTAGATGAACACAATTTTGATTATAGAAGACGAACCTCAAGTTCGAGAAAATATCCTGGAAATTTTACAACTTTCTAATTTTGAAACTTTGTCTGCGCCAAACGGCAAGATAGGCTTAGAAATTGCTCAAACACAATTACCAGATTTAATTATCTGTGACATTATGATGCCTGAGTTAGATGGCTACAGTGTGCTATCTGCTCTGCGTCAAAATGAAACAACTATCCATATTCCTTTAATATTTGTGACGGCAAAAGCAGAGCGTTCAGATTTCCGTCAGGGAATGGACTTTGGAGCCGATGATTATTTGACTAAACCATTTACCCCAGAAGAATTACTCAATGCTATTTCTGTACGACTCAAGAAAAAAGCTGTGACTGATCGTCAATCTCAAGCTAAGTTAGATGAACTAAGAATGAACATTATTCACTCATTACCACATGAAATTAATACACCTTTAAATGGTATTATTGGTATGTCTCAATTATTAATTGAGCATTCAGATATGATTAATGAATCGGAAGAAATTGAGATTGTAGAATCCATTTATACATCTGCCAATCGATTGCATAGATTAGCTCAAAGATTTTTACTATATAGTAATCTGGAACTAATTGCTAGAAATCCCCAAAAAATTCGGCAAATTCAAGAAGAAATAGATAATTGCCTGAGTAAAACAGTTATTAGGGATGCTTGTTTTAAGCAAGCGATAATAGTAAACAGAGAAAAAGATTTAAAGTTATCATTAGTCGAATCTCTTGTGAAAATGCCACAAGAAAAATTGAGTATTATCATTGAAGAATTAATAGATAATGCCTTAAAGTTTTCGTCGCCAAATAGTGAAATTGAAGTGTTGAGTCAAGTCAATGATTATCAATATAGATTAGATGTGATTGATCATGGTAAAGGAATGACAGGTGCAGAGATAGATAAGATTGGCGCATTTATTCAATTTAATAGAAAGTTATATGAACAACAAGGTTCTGGCTTAGGATTAGCTATTGTGCAGCATATAGTGAAAATATATCAAGGCGAATTTACCATTAATAGCACTCCCGATCAAGGAACTATTGTTAGTATTTGTTTACCTTGTTGATGAATGAAAATATTAGGGATTATTTTATATCTCTAATATTTTCATTTTTGTTAAATTAACAATTATCAATATTTTTAAAGAAATTAAATTTTATTTTGTATTTTTAAAAAAATAAAGCTCCTAACATAAATGTTAGGAGCGGAGAATCACCCAATGCAAAATCAGATATTTTGATGTTATATCTTAGTTTTTCTTTGAACTCTTTTACCTGCCATATTGTTAATTTAACAATATTAAAAACTATTAATAAAGCGAAAAAATACCACACTTTTCATAGATACTATCTAAGTGAAACCACGATAAAACTTTCAGTACAGAAGTGAGTGTTTATCCTCAGCCAAATTGGTTAGCATCCAATATCACTGATGCTGTTCAACACAATAAAAGATGATTTAAATCTGCATTTAACGGAACTATATTAACCTTACGGTTATTGAGAATGATGTAAGATTTGAGCAAAGACTTTCAAAAAATCCCGTAAAAGCCGATACTGGGCAAGTACGCAGTATCCGAGATGATTTATGACAAATTTGCGTAAATTACCTTGTATAATCCTAAAAGTGTCTGTAATTGCAGCAGCAGAAGAAAGTCAAAGCGATCGCATCACCGGAGGCTTTCTGTAACCAAAAAGATACAATATCTCCACTATGGAAAATTTAGGCTTGCTTGATCAAGCAAACAGATGTATCTTAAAAAATGTCTGCTAAATAAAGTCATAGCCAAAAGATTATAAGACACGTTTCCAGTGTGGGCTTAATTCTTTGAGGATTAAGTGTTTTTGGTTTTACTGAAATCATGTGGATACATTGATTAGTAAGTAGTAGAAGTTGTGAAAATTCTGCTGGTAGAGGACGATTTACCAACTGCGACCGTACTGAGTGAGGTTCTAAAGGCAGAGTATTATACAGTTGAACTGGCGACAGATGGTCAAAATGGATTAGCTTTAGCAACCTTGTCAAATTTTGACTTGATATTGTTAGATTTGCTGATTCCCAAACTGGACGGAATTAACCTTTGCCGACAACTTCGCGCTCAGGGGATGCAAAAACCTATTCTTTTGCTGACTGCAAAAGATCACAGTGTTGATGTGGTGAAAGGTTTGGATGCAGGTGCAGATGATTATGTCACTAAACCCTACGATATCTCAGAATTGCTGGCTCGGATCAGAGCATTATTACGGCGTGGACACACAGAACTCACGCCTAGTTTGCTGAATTGGGAAAATCTCTGCATCAATACTGTTTCGGCAGAAGTTACCTATCAAGGACAACCTCTATCTTTAAGCCCCAAGGAATATAGCTTACTAGGGCTGTTTTTGCGCCATCCACAGCGTGTATTTAGCCGCAGTGAGATTATTGATCGCCTCTGGTCAATAGATGCTTCACCCAGCGAAGGTGCTGTCACTAATTTAATTAAAGACTTACGCCAAAAGCTGAAAACTGTGGGAATGTCTGCCGAATTACTAGAAACAGTTTATGGTTTGGGTTATCGGCTCAAGACTCCGCCGCCAACTAAACAGACAAACAAACTAGCAGCGATCGCTTCAATCAACAAAGCCATAGAACGCCACAAAGATACATTTATCCAACGAGTAAGTTTGCTAGAGCAGGCTGAACAAGCTTTACATAAAGGATTATTGTCGCCTGAATTACGGCAGCAAACTAGTAACGAAGCACACAAACTAGCCGGAACACTAGGCTCTTTTGGCTACGCAACAGGCTCAAAGTTCGCCCAAGCTATTGAACATTTACTAATTACGGATAAAAATTTAACTTCAAAGGATGCGGTTCAACTATCACAACTAATTGGTCAAATCAAAGAAACACTCACTCAACCTCCCAAACCCGTAACCGTTGAGCAATTTACACCGATGAAACTTCCTTTGGTGCTGGCTATCCATGATGAATCTTTTACTTACCAACTGAAAACCGAAGCTGCAAATTGGGGAATGGAGATAGAAGTAGCTGGGAATTGGGAGAGTGTTCAGCAACAAGTTTCTCAACTGCCCAAGGTGATTTTACTCTATTTAAATGAGCAAACATCGATGCCAAAGAGTTTAAAATCGCTGAATAAACTCAAACAACAGTTTCCTACTACACCAATTTTCGTCATAGCAGAGCAAGATAATCTGACACAGCGAGTCGCTGTAGCTCGTTTGGGAATTCAGGGATTTCTCACCACACCGACTACTGCTGAAGTATTTCAAGTAATTACCCAAGTATTACCCCAATCTCCAGCTAGTGCAGCCAAAGTGATGATTCTAGATGATGATCCAATGATGTTGGAAATATTGAGCAATCTTCTGCAATCGTGGGGACTACAAGTCAAAACCTTAGACAATCCCCAAAAGTTTTGGGAAGCACTTGTTTCTACAACTCCTGACTTATTGATAATTGATTTAGAAATGCCGACATATAGTGGTACTGACTTGTGTCGGGTAGTCCGACAAGATCCGCATTGGGGAAATTTGCCAATTTTAGTAGTCACTGCCCATACAGATATAAAATCAGTTCAACGAGTATTGGCAGCTGGAGCCGATGACTTTATTGGTAAACCTGTGGTCGAGACTGACTTAATCAATCGTGTCATCAGCCGGATTGATCGTTCTCGTGTACAGCAAAAACTCCAAACTTAAAAGCGGAGGATGCAAAGGTGAGGCTCTCCAATCTTTTTGGGAAAAAACAAGCTCACAATCAAAAGCTGAAAATTTCCTTACGGCTGATCCTCACAGTTTCCTTTGTGATTTTAACTGGGGGAACAACAGGTTTAGTGAGTTATATATCATTGCAAAATTCTCAGCATTCAGTAAATAGCAATGTCGCAGATTTAATGCACCGAGCCGTGGAGGGATTACAATCAATAGCCCTGGCCGCTGAGATAAAAATCTTTATTAATCATACTAATGCTTGCGTTTGGGCTTCCTTCGATTTAATTATCCAAACCTTAACTAATTTATTAAGCAACGCCATCAAGTTCTCTCCCCGTAACTCAGAGATTACCTTATCTACCCAAACTCAAGCAGAATGGGTGCTTTTTGCAGTCAAAGACCAAGGTAGAGGTATTCCTGCCGATAAACTAGAAACCATATTTGAACGTTTTCAGCAAGTAGATATTTCTGATGCTCATGCTAAAGGCGGAACAGGTCTAGGCTTGGCAATTTGTCAAAGTATTATTCAACAACACAATGATAGTATTTGGGCAGAAAGTACCCTTGGCGAAGGCAGTACATTTTATTTCACTTTGCCAATATCGGTAAAAGAACTATGAGCAAACGCATTCTTGTTATCGATGATGAAGAATCACTTCGAGATCTAGCCTGCACATGCTTAGAAGATTTGGGTGGCTGGGAGACAATATCCGCCCCATCAGGTCATGAAGGACTTTTACAAGCCCAAGATGATGCTTTAGATGTAATTCTCCTTGATGTATCAATGCCTGACATGGATGGCTTTCAATTTTACAAGCAAATCAAAGCGAACCCTAAAACCCACGAAATTCCCATAATTTTGCTCACAGCTAAAGTACTACCAGATGATTACAAGCGCTTTGCCCAATTGCAAATAGCCGGCGTTATCAATAAACCATTTAATCCAATACTAATTTGTGAACAAATAGCTCAAATGCTTGACTGGAGAGAATAGTTATGGAAGTTAGGAGTAGAGAATAGAGGAATAATCACCATTGACGAATGACATTCTTATCAGTTTCTTATTTTCTTGATTTAAGCTGAATTCATTCCGTCCAGCTTTTTCAGTATGACAATCAAGACAATATTGTTAATTGATGATGAACCGACTATTCGAGAACTAGTGCAAATTTGTTTAAATGATTTGGTCGGATGGAAGGTCATAACAGCTGCTTCAGCCCAAGCAGCCCTTCAACAACTAGAGATAGAATGTCCCGATGCCATCTTACTTGATGTTGTTATGCCAGGTATGGACATTACTACATTCTTGTACAGATTTCATGAAAGACACTCAGCTAAATTAATTCCAGTAATTCTTTTGAGTGTACTTGCAGATTGGTTTACATCACAACAACTTCAGCAGCTTGGTGTAGTTGAGGCCATTGCTAAACCCTTTAATCCCTTAACTTTACCAGATCAGATCACGCGTGCTTTAGGGTGGAGTGTGCAGCCTGAATGCGAATCTGTGGTTTAAAAAATAATCAATAAAAAGTCTTATTATCTCCTACTATCTAACAGATTGTGAACTATATACAATTACTTTGCTTAATAACTCTTCACAATTAAAAAAAGTTACCCAAAATAAATACTAGGTTATTAGCAATCATACACAACTAGAATAAATTGTTTCCCTCAAATTCTCGGCATAAATCAACCATCACAATTTATCTACTAGATTTTATGTACGCCAAAAATTTTGCTACAAAACCTATGAATTTACAGGAACATAAAACTAAGAGAAGAAGAGGCGTTGTACTAACTTCCACCGGGATACAACGTTTACAAGAGGCGATTATATCTTGGGAAGTTATCAAAAATCAAGGATATCGTTTAACCCTAGAAGAACTTAGCAGACAAATCAATATTTCTACTAAAACTTTGACCCGATTATGGTCTTTAAGTAAAGGTGTAGATCAAAAAACTCTTAAATTGTGCTTTAGTGCTTTTAATCTAAAATTACGAGAAGAAGATTACACAGTTTTAAATGGAGAAAACAAAACAGAAGCCTTAGACTTTTTGTCAAAATATTCATATACACCAAAAGATAATTCTTCTCAATTTTCTACTTACAAAATAGAAAACCATTGGTCATACCCAGATGGGCCGATTGCTCTAGATTCTCCTTTATATATCGACCGTCCACCAATAGAAGAAGTGGTTTATCGAGAAATTACTCGACCAGGCTGTGTAATTCGGATTCGCGCTCCTAGACAAATGGGAAAAAGTTCTCTAGTGCTGCGTCTTTTAGCTTTTGCTAACCGAAAAAGATATCGCACAGTTAATGTAAATTGCCATCAAATTGATGATCATTGTTTGACTGATTTAAATAAGCTTTTGCGTTGTCTTTGTTGGAAAATTGCCCAACAATTAGACATTGAGCCTAATCTTGATAACGAATGGGATGAAGAAATTGGTTATAAGTTAAGCTGTAGCTTTTACTTACAAAAGTATATTCTCCAACAAAGTGACAGTCCTATAGTTTTGGTGTTGAGCGATGTTGATCGCTTTTTTGACTATCCTCATATTACTCAAGAATTTTTTGCTTTGTTGCGTTCTTGGTGCGAAGAAGCACGGCAAAATCAGAATTGGCAAAAGCTGAGATTAGTAGTGGTTTACTCTACAGAACAATATATCTCTCTAGATATTAATCGTTCACCATTTAATATTGGCTTACCAATCCGTTTAAACGAATTTACTCAAACACAGGTAGAAGATTTAGCAAGAAAATACGAGTTAGACTGGAGTCCTGGTCAAGAATCTGCTCAATTGATGTCTCTGGTTGGTGGTCATCCGGCTTTGATTCAATTAGCCTTGTATCATCTGGCCTCTTGTACTCTCACTCTCCCAGATTTGATTAGAGAGGCGATCGCTAATGGTGGTATCTATCGTCATCACCTATGGCGACACTGGATTAAACTGCAAAGCAATCCTCATTTAGTCAAAACATATACTGAACTTGTAACACAACCAGGAAGCTTGACGCTTGATCCTGTCGATGCTTATAAACTCGAAAGTTTAGGATTGATTTGTTTTGAGGGCGATCGCATCCTACCTCGTTGCGAACTCTATCGCACTTATTTTAAAAAACAACTATATACAACAATGGTTTAACCTAGTACGGGTATAGGATTTCTTACCAGTTTTAAGGTCGGTTCCTCAGAAAGAAGATAGTCAGAGATGATTTATAAAGTAAAAATGAAATTCCTCATATTTACTTTATAAATGGTCTCTAATTGACCGCAAACGATGGAGATAGGTGCGATCGTTTAACTTTTGGCTGTGCAATATTCATTCAGCAGCATCAAGAGAAAAAATAAAAACAGCTAAGGAGTCTTAGCTGTTCCGGCTGAAAGGTTCTATTATTTGCAGGTTAATAGATGCTGAGATGCAATGCCCTCTCTCGCCGGAGGTATTAATTTTATCTGTCTGGATGTAGTTGGCTATTGATCAATGTTAAGCGGAAGTAGTATATCAATAGTAGTAATCTATACTTAGTATAATATTTAACTATTACAAAACATTACAAAATTTGTCATAATATTGGGTTTGCAACCGTCTTTTAGCACTCCTATTTTTCTATAGGTGTGAACTTTATTTGCCGTAAAAAACCCATGAGTCAAATAGTCTGGATCGCAAGACACGCCAACCGCCTCGACTTTGTAAATCCTGATTGGTTTCTCACCGCCGAACGACGCTACGATCCGCCTTTATCTGACGATGGTTTCGTGCAGGCAAAACAATTAGCCCAACGTTTGAAAACCGAGAAAATTACCCATATTTTTGCTTCTCCCTTTTTACGAACGGTGCAAACAGCCAATGCTGTGGCTGAAACCTTGGATTTATCCATCAAATTAGAAACAGGCTTGAGCGAATGGCTAAATCCTGAATGGATGACAGAAGAACCAGAAAGACTTTCTGTTCCAGCGTTAAAAGAACTATTTCCCCGGATTGATCCTAGCTACACACCGCGTATTGCGGCCAAATACCCCGAAACACATGAGCAAGTACGCGCACGTTCAGGACAAACTGCTAGATGTCTAGCAGCAGAATTCTTTCCAGAGCATATATTACTGGTAGCACACGGTGCTTCTGTGTTAGGGGCAGCAATGGGGTTAGTTGGTGAAGTTGCCAAAACGGAAGTTAAAGCTTCCTTATGTTCTTTAGTCAAGGTTGTGCTTCAAGGCCCAGAATGGTTGCTAGAACTAAAGGGGGATACTGCTCATTTAAATCAAGTAGAAGAAGTGATCCGATTTGCGTAAATTCCTCAACAAGGCAGAAGACTAGAGTTACATATCAAGAAAAGATTAAATATTAATCTAGTCTTACCCAGATTTCTGGCTCAATCTTGAATTGACTTGATCAAGACTTACGCAGGGATACACAATAGTTTAGGGTGAAATAGCACATTTTTCTACGTAATTTCTATCGACAAAAACCACAACTAAATTACTCAGTATTGATTTATGACTTTGTTATTAGCAGGAGATATCGGCGGCACAAAAACCATTTTGCGATTGGTGAAAACCTCAGATACACAAGGTTTACAGACTATTTATGAGGACAGTTATCGCAGTGGAGATTTTCCTGATTTAGTGCCGATAGTACAGCAGTTTTTACTCAAAGCAAATACAGGAACTCCCCAAAAAGCTTGTTTTGCGATCGCTGGGCCAGTAGTCAATAACACAGCGAAATTAACTAACCTCGCATGGTATTTAGATACCGAACGTCTGCAACAAGAATTGGGTATTGCGGCAATTTCGCTGATTAATGACTTTGCAGCTGTTGGCTATGGCATTTTTGGTTTAAGTACAGAAGATTTACTGACTTTACAACCAGGGAAACAAAAACCAGCAGCACCCATCGCTGTAATTGGTGCAGGTACTGGCTTAGGACAAGGCTTTTTGATGAAGCAGGGAGATCATTATCAAGTTTTTCCCTCCGAAGGTGGTCATGCCGACTTTGCCCCTCGCAACGAGTTAGAATTTCAACTGATGAAATATTTGCTGGATAAACATGATATCCAGCGTGTGTCTGTAGAACGTGTTGTTTCTGGTTTGGGTATTGTGGCGATTTACCAATTTTTGCGCGATCGCAAACATGCAACTGAATCTCCAGAAATTGCCCAAGCTGTGAGAACCTGGGAACAAGAAGCCGGACAGCCAGAGAAAAGCGTCGATCCTGGTGCTGTGATTGGTAAAGCCGCAGTGCAGAAAAGCGATCGCCTCTCGGAACAAACTCTACAACTATTTGTTGATGCTTACGGTGCAGAAGCCGGAAATCTCGCCTTGAAACTTTTACCTTACGGTGGCTTGTATATCGCTGGTGGAATTGCACCGAAAATTCTACCTTTAATTCAAAACGGTAATTTCTTATTGAACTTCACTCAAAAAGGCCGAATGCGTTCTCTTTTAGAAGAAGTACCAGTATATATTATTCTCAACCCCCAAGTAGGATTAATAGGTGCAGCGTTGTGTGCAGCGAGGTTATAACAGTAACATCATCAGTGATATCTGCATCAGCAAAGCTAAAACTATGACATTCAAAAAATTGTTACCATTCATAGCTGCCACACTTGTTTGTGGTAGCTGTTTTATTGTGGAAGCACGCCAACCCCAGCAACCAGCAACTAAAAAGCCAGAAACTGCGGCGCAACCAGTCCAACCAAAATGGAAGTTATTTCGTGCGCCTGATGGACGTTTTACAGTATTAATGCCAGGAACACCTAGTAAAGAAACCCAAACCCAAAAAACTTATATGGGGGAAATTGACTTAGAAATCTTCTTTGCTCAACCACCAAAGCAGCAAGTTGCCTACGTAGTTGTTTATAATGAGTTTCCTCACAGTTATGGCACATTGACCAATCCGCAAACCATATTAGAACAAGCACAAGCTATGGTTTTAAAAACTACGAAAAGTAATTTAATTCGTCAGCGCAATATTCGTAGTTCCAATGGTCATCCTGGCAAAGAAATTGAGTTTGTGAATGCCGGAGGTAAAATTACTAGAAGTCGGATGTATGTTGCCGAAGGTAGACTTTATCAAGTCATGGCGATTACCACGAAAAAGCAACAACAAACTCTCAGCAAAACTATTACAGGTTATTTGAATTCCTTCCAAGTCGTTTTGAGATAGCGAAATTATCTATCGCCTTGGATTTTAAGTCTGAGGCGATCGCTTTACCTCAATCTCTCACAGAAAAAGTTAATCATTAATTATAATCGAAGTCAGATAAGCAAGCGTAGGCTCCTGCGATACTATTTTTATAATGTAAACCACATCACATAAATTTATGGAGCCAGACTCTCTACCAACCGAGGTGATACTGACGCACCCGCGTCAGTCCCTCGGTAAAGTGCAACTTGACTGGACACCCCAACCGGGAAACTATCTTGATTTTCAAGGTAAAACCTACGCTGTACTAGAGCGTCGCCATCGATATCAATTTAAATATGGGCGTTATCGACTTTATAATATAGCCCTCTACGTGCAGTTTGCTCAAAGACCAGCCGAAAAAACTTTGGTAGATGGCCGTTGGGTAGTTGGTGATGCAACTTGTATTTATAACGCTAAGTCAGAAATTGTGCGCTGTGCAGTCAACCCCCACGGCCCTTGCCAGGATTGTCACTACTATGAAAAAGTATGAAGTGTGTAGACTTGCCGAAGGCTAGTATGAAGTCTGAAACTTTGTACTTCATATTATTTCAAAACTTCGCCTATTTTTAAACGCGTCCCATTAACAAAATCCCATCCCGACTGAGGACGTTTACCAGCTAACTGAACCTCCCGTAGTAATAATAAACCTGCTCCCGTTTGGGCGATCGCTCCTATTCCCTTGGCAATGCTTACTATTTCTCCTAGACTACCAGATATATTGGATAAATCAGGCAATTTTTGACATATTTTTGCTAATTCTGGTGGTATTTCTTCAGCGTAAGCAGAACCAAGGGGAAGGGTGGCTGTAATTTTGAGAGTCTGGTTCCGAAACGTTGTGTAGCAGTTAGGATAGAAACCCCGAATTTGATTGTGTAATTGTATAGCGCTCTTTGACCAATTTAACTCGTAATCTTGCTTTTGTATCAAAGGTGCATAAGTAGCTTCTGCGTTATTTTGCGGAACTGGTTGAATTTCTTGCAACTTCAGTTTTAACAAAGTTTCTATTAATAAATCTCCACCAATTGTCGCTAATCTCTCGGCTAAATTATCAGCATTATCTAACAAGCTAATAGGTGTGGTTGCTTTTAGTAACATGTCCCCTGTATCCATACCGACATCCATTAACATTGTGGTAATGCCTGTTTCTGCTTCACCATTACATACAGACCACTGAATCGGAGCCGCACCGCGATACTTGGGTAAAATTGAGCCATGCACATTAATGCAACCCAATTTAGGCATCTTCAAGATTTTTTTCGACAAAATCTGTCCATAAGCTACCACAACAAACACATCAGCTGCTGTTTGTTGCAACTGGATTAAAGTTTCACTATCTTTTTTGACTCGCTCTGGTTGCCACACTGGCAAATTATGATTGAGAGCAAGTGTTTTTACAGGTGAAGGAGTAAGTTTGTTTCCACGTTCTCGACGTTTATCCGGTTGAGTAACTACTGCCAAAATTTCAAATTCTGGATGATTCAGTAATTTTTCTAGAGTAGGAATAGCAAATTCAGGAGTGCCAAAAAATACAACTTTCATTAATCAATAATCAATATTTAATAGTCAATAGGTAATAATTACTGAGTTACTTATTATTATCCTCCTTATTCCCTATTTTCTCTATAAAGTTGGCGAAACGAAGTTTTATTGATAAACTAAAAATAATTTAACCCAATATGTTGATAAATTGATATCAACTTGATACTTTATTTAGTAGGCTGATTCAGCTAGAGACAAAAAAAGCGCTTTGTGAGGTTTACCAAAGCAAAGTAGCTAGTCGGTTTTTCCTAAAATGCAGTTACAAGTCTAGCTGCACTTTTCCAATTGTTACAGTTAGATATTAATTTACTCCCAGGGGTGGATACTAACTCGGTTTTTCGAGTATTATATGTTGTGCGTCAGCTTTCCCAGCTTTTAAAGTAACGCCTCACTCACTTTCAACGTTACCGGGGTCTGCACTGTTGTAGCAGGGATCATGGGAGCCTCCTGCGGCTTGGCAGTTGCTAAAGTCTATCCCAACAGTTCAGCTATTTGCTCTACCTGTAGGCTGCTAGTACAAAAAAGCTGAAGTCTGAAATAAAGAAACCTATATAGTGAGCTTTTGAGCAAATTATAATTGGTGCTTTATTGCCGCCAATCTGTACTAGTATTTGTAGCCAACATCATGCGCCTTATGCTTCTTAATTAATTATCAGTTTTCTGGTGTGGTTAATGATGGGTGAAAGGCGTAAAAGTTGAGTTTATGCAGTAATTTTGCGATTAATCTGCATTAACTTTGTATTGGCAAAACTTTCGTAAATAAATAGTATTTATTCAGCAAAAGGTGTAGCTAATGATAATCAATTTATGTGACGCAATGCAAATTTAAAAAAATTATTGCTCACAACTCGTTAAAACCATGAGTTTATTGTTATACCTGTAGTCATCACCTTTTTTCTTGCTACATAGACATCGATTGCTCCTCACACAGCACCCGCACTTCTAGAGAGTCCACACATGCTCAAACCCCTCTTGCTGTCAGGATGGTTCCGTGTGCAACCATTTCTTAATTCTGTTGTTGTAGTGATGCTGATTGCTCCTTTAATTGCTGCATCAGGTCACTCTACCTCTGCTAAACAATCAAAAGTAGTAGCTAAAATTACTCCTGATGCGGGAGAATCGGAAGCTGTACCTCAAGAGACGGCTAATTTTGGTGAGCCTGATTTAGCAGGAATGTTTCAAGATGCTCCGCACAACTCCAGCACCGGAGAATCTACTTCATTTTCACAGAAATTGGCTGTAGTTGGGGAACAGCCAGTGATACAAGCACAAAAAATCGAGTCTTTAGTAGTAGCAGATTATGCAATCAAAAATGGCTCTCATACAAGCGGTGATATAACTACTACTGATCCTTTAGCAGCAGTAGAATTGGCTCCAATTCCCAACATCAACGTTAATGATCTGAAGTTAGCGACAAAATTACAAGCCGCTGAGATTGAGTCGTTAAGGCAAGAAGATTATTTTGCATCTGCAAAAAATGCTCTTGTCGGCTCATCAGCATTAAATCGCATTCCAGGGGTTGTACCAATGCCCCAAGAGTCAGAATCAGAATCTACCACTGATGAACCCGCAATGGAATTCCCTAGCGATGAGCAAGCAGAACAAGTAGATCCTATTGGTAGTCCCCATCCAATTCCTTGGAAATGGATTGTGGCAAATCAAGAAGCAATTGGCGCAAAAGGTAATAGTGGGGTGCGCTATTACCGGAGTTTACCCGTGGTTTCTCCTGATGGTAAGTATGCTGTTTACAGCCGGGTACAAATGGAGGTTAAACCGGAAATGTATAACAGCCGTGTTAGCAGTACGATGTTTGTTGAAGATAGACAAACTAAGAAATTGCGGGTAATGGCTTCAACTTCGCAAGTCAAAGATCCGTTATTACATAGTAATGTTGCACCACCAGAACAGATCCAAGAAAATGGGAAAATTGGGGTATTGGTTCCTGTTAGCTGGTCAGAAAAAAGCGATCGCTTTTTAGCACGTAAATTTGAGGGTGTATTCAATACAGGCGACGCAACCGATCGTGCAGTTATCTGGGATCGACAAAAAAATCACACTAACACTGTTGCTCCATCTCGCCAGGAAGAAGAGCATGAAAAAATTGCGGTGTTACTAGGTTGGAGTAAAAACCAACCAGATCACGTACTGTTCCGCGAAGGAGAAATGGGTGAAGAAGAATGGCCTCTGGTAAAAGTTGCTACTGATGGTAAAACAGTAAATACAACAGATGCTGATCAGCCTGTAACTTTTGGTGATCAGACAGAAGTGTGGTCAGGGCCACAAGTTGCGACTCGATAATTGCTAAAGTATATTAAAAATAATATCTATTCCCGTTATTACTACAGTTAATAACGGGAAATTTTTTTTGAATAGCGATGTAACTATAAGCTTGATTAACTTGTCAAATTTTGAAACTTTGCATTCTTTTTCCATTATTCAGCAACCCTAACTTTTGGGAGAGTTGTAAAGATTTTACCCAAGTTTGTTCTGATAGCTGGGAAATTGCATTTGCTGATAAGGTGGCAGTAAAAGTATCTTTATCGCTTGTAACATCACTAACATCGAAACTTTGTAAAATTGCGATCGCCGCCTCGGAAATTGGTTCAGTATGGATAAATACCGTTAAACTTGGCGTGGCTGGATCTTGAACATCATTAAGTGCCATCGCCAGTGCTGCGCCTAGCTTTTGATAGTTCATAAGTATTTCCTTAGTAAAAGGGTAGGCAAGTTGGAAACTGGCCTAACATTAAGCTATCAAATTTTTAAGTTTTGATTACCTACCCTTATACAGACGTAATACACAAATCTATACGCCTTATTACCGATTTTTTCCTAGATGAGGCGATCGACATTTTTTTGGTGCTTATAAGCCTAATATACTTTTCAGAGTTGGTAAATAGGTTTTTAGTAATTCTCCTAATTTACTGGCATCTGTAACCGCGGATGTTACACCTTTAAGTGCATTGAGTGCCATTGTACAAAGTTTCATGACTCGTTCATTTGCTGGCTTTTTAGCTTCTTCTGCAATAGTTTCTACAGCTTCTAAAGCTTCTTTTTTTTGACTGTCAGAAAGTGCTACATCATTTGTAATAGATTTCTGTAAAGCAGTTAAAATTTCTGCTAACTGATTGCTACTATCAGCGCTAAGATCCCTCAATTGTTGGATAGAGTTATTAACTTGGCTATTTGCATCAGCCAACGTGACATTAGAGTTCGTCACATCTCCACCGATTGAGACTTTGTTACCGCTAAACATATCTACATCGCCACCAGCATTAATATTTTGTTTATTACTTTCCATAATATCTCCTGCTTGATTCATCATATATACACGATTGCCTTCACCTCTGATAGTCACTTCTTTTTTTGTTTCGGCAATACTGGTAATTAATCCTTGCATGAATTGTTGTTGAGAATTGTAGAAGTTTGTAAGTCTTTCTATTTCTCCATCTTTAGCTTGTAGTATAAGTTCATATTTAGCTGAAATTGCCTTTACTGCTTGATTATAATGATGAGTAATTTCTTCATGAATAGCAGTCTTGTTAGTTTCTAAAGAAACTCCTACTTTAGCTACAACTACACCATCACCTTTATTTTCTATACTGCGAACTGATAAACCTAATCCATCATTGTTAATAGCAGTTTGAGTTAGAGAAAATGCAAAGGCTCTCCAATTCAGCCCATTTTGAAAAATTAAGTCTATCGTATCTCTAACATCTGTAATCCATTTTTCAAATTCACCAGGTTGGAATTCTCCACTATCTGGTTTTGGCTCATAAAATCGCCCTTTTTGATTAAGTTTTAAATATACACGCTTGCATTCAACGTTTTGGAATCTTGTATTGTAGTTAATATTCCAATCTTGAATACAAGCATCTGTCAGTAAGGCTCCTGATAAATCTGCATCCAATAATTGTGCTTTAACTAAAATTGCTTCTCTTAAATCTGCACCTTGTAAATTTGCACCTTGTAAATTTGCGCCTGTAAAATCTTCTTCTTTACCATCATTAGTAGTCAGCAGTTTCCTAACTTTAGGATCATCTAAAATAGTTCCTTGCAATCGCGCTAAATCTAAACCAGTCGCACCTTTAAAACTAGTACGAGTAAGATTAGTCTCTCTAAAATCTGTATGTTTTAAATCTGCTCCATCAAAACAAGTATCTGTTAAATCACATCCATAAAAAGATGTTCCACCTGTTGCAGCCCAAAATACTGTTATCTCCCTAATCCAATCAAATTTTGTTGAACCTTTAATTGCAAGTCTAGCAACAGTTTTACCAGCTAATATCACTAATATTGCTACTATTAAAATAAAAGGTTTTGCATATTCTGAGTTAGAAATATCTTTTGAGCAGGCTGTCAAGATTACAGATGTAATAACAATGTTAAAAAAAGTTAATATCTCTAAGCATCTCCCTAAAAGTAGAGAATTAAAAGTTATGGAAAATGCTGTGGTAATTATTCCAACCCAAGCAAAAGCTATAGCGAATCCAAGAAAGAGGGTTTGAATTAAAATTTCTATTATATAGTTACTCTCTGTTCTAAAAAAACTTGTAATAATATTTCCAAAAATAATAAGTATAACTATTGAAACAATAATACTTGTTTTAAATCCTTTTGTTATTATAAAAATAATACTACTTATATATATAACTAAGCTTAAGAGAATAAAAGGTAATAAGATAAAATTTTTAATTAAATTATCTATTATAATTATTAACGAGTTAGCAGATAATATAGGTAAAATACTGCAAAAGAATGATGTTATTATCCCCAATAAGGCTATAAAACTTTTTTTAATTAAACTGTGTCCTGCTTTTGCATTTTTAAATTTTTTTTGAATTATTTTTTCATTAAAAGACTGAAGACTTTTAAGTTTTTGCACACTAGTTTCCTTAAATATAGATATTAAGATTCTAGATTTTTATTGCATTTACAGTCACCACACTGCCTAGAACCCCAATATTTACAACAAAATTCGCAAGATAATGTGCTGTAATCAATACGTATAGTTGCAATTAAATCTACAAATCCCTTAGGTAATTCTATTAATAGACTTAACTCGTCTAATGTTAACCCCTTCTCTTTTGCTATTTCTTCTAGACGGAAATATGTTGGAGGTAATTCTTCACTAAATTGCAATTCTTCTAAAGAGCAATTTAAAACCTCGGTAATCTTGCCAAGGTGAGTTTGGCATAGAGGGTTTGTCAGGGTTTGTTGGCATATAGCCTGAGTATTGTAAAATTCAATAATAGCTGGTTGTATCCTAGATTTTTCGCTTAACTCTTCTAGTGTTAATCCCTTAGTTTTTGCCATTTCACTAATTTTAAATTTGAAAGCCAACTGATTAGCTATAGGCTGCACTAAATCTAATACGGGTAAATTGAGTCTTGCAGCTATTTTTCTGAGGTTGACAAAAGTATCCTCGGTTATATTTTCTATAGTTGAATATGACTGAATTTCTTCTATAGAAATTCCGGATAATCTGCTAATTTCATCTAAAGATACGCCTTTAGATGCGGCCATTTCTCCAATAATAATTTTAATCATGCTATTACTTATTTAAACTAGATTAAATCTGTATAAGTTAAAAAATACTATGTCTTAACTGCAATATGTAAGTAATTTTAGAAAAAATTTATACTTAAATTACAATTATTTACATTTATACTTAAGTATTACAATTTAGATATTGATTATAATTTTTTAAAAGGCAGGTAAAAAATTACCTGCCTTAAACTAAGTAATTGTGTGTATGAGCGCAATATACTTGGTTTTACAATTAATTACAGATTCTCAGTATTAATCAAGCCATAACCCCATTTATTATCAAAGGTGCCAGCTGGTTTACCAGGAATTGAACTGTTTTTGCGGAATAGCTCTTTGATGGCTTGGGGATCTAAGTTGCGATCGCGCTGCAATAATAATGCTACCAATCCTGTAACAAAAGGTGTCGCCATACTAGTGCCAGCCATCGCCAAAAACTTAGAATTAATCGTCATCGAACGGTCAGCATTGGCATTAGAAGACAGAGCAGACACAATCATTGCTCCAGGTGCAGCAACATCCGGTTTTTGGGCATCATTACGTAACGGCCCTTCACTACTGAATTCAGAAATGCAGTTGGGTTCTAAACCCATTTCTCGCACTTGGTTATCAATATCTGTGTACTTAACTTTGGTGGTATAGGCAGCAACAGTAATTGCACTGTCAGCACATCCTGGCGCACCAATTTTAAGGGAATCTTTAACACTAGTACCCGTAAAAAACACTGAGGAAGTATCATCTAATGTCCATACATCTAAGCGGGTATCATTAGAAGATGTGTTACGGACTCTTAGCTGCCAAATACCTCCCATCACTGGCGAGGGGCCATTTCCGCGAATCTGGACAAAGAAATTATAGTCGCCGTTGGACGCATCTGGGCCGGGCGTGACAATTTGCACCCTTGCATCGGGGAGTTGATGATCTAGTGTTGGGTTCCCATTAGTAATAATTTTTTGGAAAGGAGTGACAAAACCGTTAGGACTGCGTAAGGAAACTTCTAATTGGCTGTCTTTGGAATACCAAGCATTCAACCAGACAATACCGACTTGATTTAACGGCACATTAAACCGCATTCCTTTCATTCGTCCACTGGTTATGGTAGCTTGACCATGAATATTGTCGTTGCCTTCGTTACCAGCTGCACAGCAAACAATTCTACCAGGGCCAGTTTCTGCGTCAATCACTTTAGAAAGGGAGTCGCTACCATCGTGAGCATCCGCGTGTCCACCTAAACTGAGATTGACTACTGCTGGCCGTCCTAACTCACCAGCTACTCGAAAAACGTAGCGGATAGCATCAGCAATGTGAGCATCCTGTAAGTCAGATTTGACAATTACTAATTCTGCGTCTGGTGCGACACCACCGTAAGTAACATCAGCACCAGACGCGATACCTGCAACATGAGTACCATGACCCTCAGTATCTTGGGAAACAGTGAGTAAGGCATCTGTTAATTCCGCACCATAACCACCTTCTTTAACTCCTGGCCCCGGTAGGGTTTGATCCCATAACCGTAAAATCCGCCCAGCAAAAGCAGGATGTTTTGGGTCAATCCCACTGTCAACCACACCGATAATTACACCCTTGCCACTTAGTCCAGTTTTGTTCTTAAATTCTGGTAATTTTACGGCTTGGGGTGCAACATCCATCCGCAGTTTGAGCTTACGCGATGGTTTAATCCGCTGGATGGCTGGTTCTTCTGATAAAGCATCTAAACTTTCAATGGGGAGGAAAGCTGTACGCACATGGCCTGCATTTTGATTAACTTCTATGCCATATTGTGCCAAGTGGCTTAAATCTGCGTCATCGTCACAGTAGATAAACACCAGGCTTTTGGTAGGCTTGACAATACTTTTAGGTGCCATGATCCCAAGCGATCGCTTGTGTGTCATCAAAGCTGGTAGCCCTTCATGTTGATAATCTTCCACTGCCAACAGCAGCCCAGGAGAAAGTTTTTCGTGTCTCATTGTGGTTTTAACCTCTATTCTTGGGAAAACAGTAATTTTTTCAGTAAGAGAATTCACCCTAAATTAGGAAAATTCAGGTGATGTTTGCTGCTTTATTTCTGGAGAATTTATGGTTATCTATGGTTTTACTAGATAGCCATAAATCAGTTTATGAATGAATCAATAACTCATAAATTTTAATGCTAAAATTTTCATTTCTCACTAATTTTCATGAATTATTTCTCTCCTCATTTGATGTTGTTGTAACTTCTGAAATATCCTAGCGTCAACAAATATAGTAGAGATGATTAGTTGAATTACTTGGTCATGAGTGTCTAAATTAAATGTTTCTTTTAGAAGTGCTTTTTAGTAATTCAGTGACAGTCCCGATGATTACGGAAAAGTTATAAATTTGCTCGTTTTGGGAAGATACATCTTTTGGCGATGAATAGGTAAAGGTAAGAGTTTATTTTATGTAATTCCTAAATGTTATAACTAAACATCAAGAATTATAAAGCCAAAAGTTCGTAGTAATTAATACAAAATTGTTGGTAAGTAACTCTTAGAGCAAGTTATGTAAAGTCAGCTTTTCATCCTATCAAGCGTCAACAATTTATCTATAGATAGTCATTTTCTCGTCATATTTGTTGCTAAGACTAAAAACAAATCCAGCAAAGATTAAAGCTTTGTTGACTCATTCATGTTTTTGGGAGGCAAAATGGCTTCAGGTAAACTCCAGCACGCTATTGGCATATTTGGCGATCGCAAAATTGTACTACAAGCGATCGCCGAATTAAAAAATACTGGCTTTTCGATGAATAAAATTTCTGTAATTACTCGCCAGCCTGAACTTGACGATCATCATCCCAGAGCAAATAATATCACTCAATCTGAAGGGGCGGCTATAGGTGCATTAGCAACTGCGAGAACAGCCGGGTTACTTACCTTAGTTGCAGGTTTTGGGATTTTGCTTATTCCTGGGTTTGGCCCAGCCCTGGCTGTTGAGTCTGCCTTAGCCACACTTTTAGGGAGTGGCGCTAGTGCAGCAGCGGGCGGAATCATTGGTGCGCTGCGGGGTTGGTTTCTGCCGGAAGAAGCCGCGCAACTTTATCATGACCAAGTATCTCAGGGCAATTATTTAGTAACTATAGAAGGCACAGAAGCAGATATTCTTCATGCTGAACCAATTTTGCAACGTTGGGGTATTCAGGAATGGCGTGTTGTTGATGTGCCTCAAAGTTGAAAGAGTAAGTACCAAAGTATTTCTCCCAATATCCAACAAGCTCGTCAAATTCACTTTATTGTTAACCTGTAAAGGAGAAAGTTTTTGAGTATCAGGAGTAGCCATGTACGTGCTAGTTGGTGGAGCAGGCTTAGTAGGGCTTTCTTTAGCTCAAAAATTGGTAGAACTAGGGCATACTGTTGCCGTCATTGATATAGAGCCTACAGCTTGTCGCTATGCCCGTGAACAAGTGGGAGCAATGGCGTTTGAAGGCAGTGCTGTGAGTACAGAAGTGTTGTTAGAAGCGGGAATTCGTAAAGCCGATGCCTTAGTAGCAGTCCTGAGAAGTGATGCGTTGAACTTAGCAATGGTAACTCTTGCCAAACACTACGGTGTGACGCACATTTTAAGTCGCTTGCGTCATTCTGATTTTGCAGAACCACTGCGTTTAGCAGGAGCTAACCATGTAATTAGCACCGTTGAATTATCCGTTTCCACAATGGTAAATGCCATTGAATATCCGCAAGTAGAATCAATGATGCACTTTGAGCAAGGACAGATTGAAGTTTTAAAACTGGCTATTCCCAATAATTGTTATGTAGTGAATCGCAGCCTAGCTGAAATAGCACAAGATGCTCGATTTCCTAGTGGCTCTCTGATTATTGGCTATCAACCTCATCCCCACGAAGATTTGATGATTCCGAATGGTAGTACAGTTCTAGAACCAGGTTCGACTGTCTTGATTGCGACTAAGCCAGGAAGTGTACATCAAGTCATTGATTTTATCGAGGGTTGTAAGTAATTTTCATGAAGTTTTATTTACAGATTATTTTAGCGATCGCAGTTATTTTTCTCACGGCTTGTCAAACATCAGAAAATTCTCTTAAGTCACAAACTAAGCCAACTCCGAGTGGTCAGGCTCATAAAGTTGTGACTTTAAATCAGAATTTTAAAATAGCAACAGGTCAAACTATTTATGTTCCTATTTATTCTGAGATATATCATCACAATCGCCAAGAAATTTTTAATTTAGCAGCTACCTTGAGTATTAGGAATACAGATGTAACTAATCCTATAATTATTACCTCTGTGCGTTATTACGACTCCAACGGCAAACTAATTGAGCAATATTTAGAAAAGCCAATTCAACTAGATGCACTCGCCTCTACAGAATTTTTTGTGAATCGCAATGATAGTAGGGGCGGTGTCGGGGCAAATTTTATTGTTGAGTGGGTATCATCAACAATAATATCTGAGCCGATAGTTGAAGCCGTGATGATTGGCACTGATTTTCAGCAAGGAATATCGTTTATTAGTCCGGGAAAAGTGATAAAAATGTACAAAAAATAAGCAGTATTCAAAAGCTATCAATCATCATCAAGTTGCAGCATTTGTTCATCAAGAGATTGTATCCGTCCCCGGACAATTTCTTCCGAAAGAATTCGCTTACGCAGTGCTTCGTTGAGAACTCCCTTTTCAGCTAACAGCAAGCGACGACGTATAGCATCTAATTTGCTTAAATCATGATTTTTCGCATCTGAATTATCAACACGGCGATTATATAAGTCTCTCAAAGATTTTTCCGCACCAGCCACCCTGACTTGATAAGCCGATCGCATTTCTTCGTAAACTGATTTTGGCAATACTCCTGATTTCAATAAGCTATCTAATTCTTCCTGTGCGGCTTTACCTGTCATCAGTTGCGCTTGTAATTCTTCAACTTGCTGCTGTGTTTCGGAGAATTTCGATAATTTTAAGCGTTTGACTAGCCAAGGTAGGCTTAAACCTTGTCCCACTAATGAAACCAGCACACTGCCAAAAACTAAAGCAATCAAAACATCTCGACCTGGTAAAGTAGTTGGTAAGCTCAACGCTAGAGCCATTGAGAGTGAGCCTTTGATATTGCCTAAAAAAAGTAAATGTTGCCAACGCAGAGGAATCGGGCGATCGAACCAACGAACCGTCGCCAACAGTGGATAAACTGTTAGTATTCGTCCTGCTTGATAAGCTAAAACTGCCAGCAACACAGCAGGTAAAGTTTTCCAGAATGTGACTAAGTTGATTTCTAGCCCAATCAGCAGAAAAATAAACGTGTTAACCGTAAAACTGGCATATTCCCAAAAACTCAACAAAGTAATGCGACTAGAAGCCGAAGTATTGCGCGAAAGTCCCAAATTACCAAAAATTAATCCAGCTACAACTACCGCCACAGCACCAGATACACCGATAAACTGTCCAACCTGAAAAGTTCCGAGTGCGACTGCAACCGTTAGCAAAAGACTACTCAGAGGATCATCCAAACGGGCGAATACAGGTATGCTTAAGTAACCTAAGACTAAACCGACAATACAACCACCTACAGCAATAAATAGCAATTGCTGAATTCCCTCTAATAACGTCAGTGAACCTGTGGAATACACTTGTAAAATCAGGTTGAATGAAACTAAAGCAGCTGCATCGTTAAATAAAGTTTCTCCTTCAACAATAGTAGACAAACGAGAAGGCACAGGTATTTCCTTAAACACCGCAATCATCGAAACGGTGTCTGTATTTGCCAAAATTACGCCAACAAGTAAAGCTGGTATCCAAGCTAATCCCAGCCCTAGTTTTAAAACTACTGCAATAATCGCGCTGGAAATTACAGCCCCAGGCACAGCTAAAAGAGCAATTGGTTTAAACGTGCTGCGTAGGCGACTCACATCTGTATTAATACCAGCTTCAAAAATCAGAATTGGTAGAAACAGATTTAAAACTAAAGAAGGGTCTAAACCAATACGATGAGACAATAATTCAGTGATGGGCAAACCTGCTAAGACTAACCCTGTCACATAAGGAACTCGCAACCGACGGGATAGTAAAGCTACACCAGTGGCAACTAGTAAAAGAATAATAGAGATTTTAACTAATTCAGTAACATTCACAGTGAATAAGCAAAATTTATTTCAATTTCATTGATAAACTTTGCAAAAAGGTAATACAAATGTCAACTAACTTAAGAGCCTATTTATAAATTAAATATTTAGTAGGATGTGTTATGGCTATGCAAGGATTTGCTAGTTTTCAGAAAATGAGGATTAGCCTTAACGTACTGAGAGATATGGCTAGAAAGCATCCTACTGAACTGCTGTACTCGGATTCTCCGCGCCTCTGCATCTGTGCGTGAGCAAACTTAGGCTAAGTAAAGCTACTATCTAAAATTAACAATTAAAATCTTTGGCATTTCTCCATCATAGGTGAGAGTCATAAATGTAGAAATATTTGCCACAATCTCTCCTGAAGATAAAAATAATTACCTATGCAAATTCAAACACCAGACTGGGTTAAGCACGCTGTTTTTTACCAAATCTTTCCAGACCGCTTTGCCAGAAGCAAACAGCCGCGTAAACGGTTGCTACACGAAGCTCGTTGGGAAGATTGGGAAGCAATGCCTACACTCCAAGGTTATAAAGGGGGCGATTTGTGGGGCATTATTGAGGGACTAGACCATATCCAAGGTTTAGGAATTAACGCTATTTATTTCACGCCCATTTTTCAGTCGGCTAGTAATCACCGTTATCATACCCATGATTATTACCAAGTTGATCCGTTGTTGGGAGGAAATGAAGCGTTTAAAGAATTGTTAGAAGCAGCCCATCAACGGAATATCAAAGTAGTTTTAGATGGGGTGTTTAATCATTCAAGTCGTGGGTTTTTCTTTTTCCATGATGTTTTAGAAAATGGCCCCCATTCGCCTTGGGTAAATTGGTTTAAAATCCACGGCTGGCCGCTTTCTGCTTACAACGGTGAGTTTCCGGCTAATTATGAAGGTTGGGCGGATAATCGGGCTTTGCCAGTGTTTAATCACGACAACCCAGAAGTGAGAGAATATATCATGGAAATTGCCGAATATTGGATAAAATTCGGCATTGATGGCTGGCGGTTAGATGTGCCATTTGAAATTAAAACTCCTGGTTTTTGGCAAGAATTTCGAGAGCGAGTTAAAGCTATTAACCCCGAAGCTTATATTGTGGGTGAAGTGTGGGGAGATTCGCGTGAGTGGTTGGATGGGACACAATTTGACGGCGTAATGAATTATTTATTTGCCGGGCCGACAATTGCCTTTACCGCAGGCGATCGCGTAGTCTTAGAACAAGTTCAAAGTCGTGACTATCAACCTTATCCACCTTTATTTGCTGCTGAATACGCCACTAAAATCCAAGAACTATTGCAACTATATCCTTGGGAAATTCAGCTAACGCAACTCAACTTACTTGCTAGTCACGATACCGCACGTTTAATGACTATTGCAGGTGGCGATAAAGCCAGCATCCAATTATCAACTTTACTTTTGCTCACCTTTCCTGGTGCGCCCAGTATTTATTATGGTGATGAAGTGGGTTTACCCGGTGCAATAGACCCCGACTCACGACGCGGCTTTCCGTTAGAAGCGAATTGGGATCAAGAAATTTTGCAAACTCACCGCCAATTAATTGACATTCGTCAAGCTTACCAAGCTTTGCGGATAGGACATTATCAAGTTCTTTATGCCCAAGGAACACTATATGTTTTTGCCCGCACTTTAGGTACAGAAGAATTAATGATAGTCGTTAATACTGGCACAGCATCTGCTCAAGCAAACATAGATATTACTAGTTTGCAAGCTCAACCTAGCAAGCTGCTATTTGGCTACGCAGAATTTGAATGGAATAACGCAGGAGAAACTAAACAACTTTCTCTCACTGTTCCTCCCCGAACTGGTTGCATTTTGGCTTAAATACAACGTGGATTTTACTCCCCTCTCCTCGTAAGCTACCGTGTACACACAAGTCAAAAATTTTCGTGTTCAATCACATCGCGCCTGGAACTTTAGTTCCAGGCGCGATACCAATACCGTTCGGTTAAGGCATCTCTTCGTTGAGATAGCAGGGGAGCTTCAGGAGCTTCAGAGACAGAGGAGAGGTTATTATTGTCAATCCCCCTTCCCCTGCTCCCCTGCCGCCTTGCAGACTAAACGATCAAATTCAGTGATTAACAGCTTATTACTCCCTCATTTTTTAATGTCCAGCCACCATTGCAGGTATGAGAACGGCATCAATTACATGAATCACACCATTGTCTGCCAAAATATCTGTTTGTAGGATATTGGCATCATTGACTTTAAATCCTCCGTTAGCAGACTCAATGGCTAAAACAGATCCCTCCAGAGTCTCTGCTTCTTGAATCTGCACTAAGTCATCAGACCTAACATCGCCAAAAGCAATATGATAGGTAATAATTTTCTTCAGTTTGGCAGTATCTTGCAGTAGTTCATCTAAGGTTCCTTCTGGTAGTTGAGCAAAGGCCTCATCTGTAGGTGCAAAGAGTGTAAAAATGTTAGGGCTTTGCAGAGTATCTATAATTTGTGCAGCCTTAGCAGCTTCTATTAAAGTGGTGAAATTGCCTGCATTCACAGCAGTTTCTAAAAGATTAGTCATTATGATATTGAGGTAGTCTGACAAATTAGTTATAAATTGATACAAATTTATCAACCTCTATCAAGGGAGAGGCCGCTGACAATATATATACAAAGCCGTATTTTGTTCAGTACTGCTAAACTGGGGAATGTCCCCAAGAACCATTAATTATGCTCAAGCGTTCTAAGTTCGAGACAACCCAATCTCAGATTATGCACCGTGCCGAGGATTTAATTAGTGCGGCCTCGAATCGCTACCGCATCACGGTTCAGGTGGCAAATCGAGCCAAACGTCGGCGTTACGAAGATTTTGAAAGTTCTGAAGATATTATGATGAAGCCTGTTTTAAGAGCCATCATCGAAATGTCTGATGAATTAACTCAGCCAGAAATTATTGGGGAAATGTAAAAGTAGTCTAGCATTACAGCCTAACGACTAAAGTCGCGGCTAAACGAACAAAACCCGCGCAGGCGGGTTTGAATGCACTTATTGCTGATGGTAAAAGAATAATTCTGCGTTGCTCAATTATCCCGCTGATGGTTGTGAAGTTTAATTCAGCATTAATCGCTGCTTTGGTTATGGGTGGACTTGTTGTGAGTTTAGGCACAAGTCAATTACACCATTCTAGTTTCTTTGGCATTCAGCCTGCGGTAGCTCAAAGAATCAGTCCCTCTGATGTTTGGCAGTTAGTATATCAGCAATTACCCGATCTACCCAAAGAAAACACCTACGTCAACAAAGAAACAGGGAAAGTTGCAGAGACTAACACTTTAGCTAATCGCTTGATCCGCTATCACGTTTATGTAAAAGAGCGATCGCCTATTTATCGCTTAGACTGGAAGCTAACATTGGCTGATTACCTGGGCGCGAATGAAGTGATGTATGACACTACCTATCCAGGTAATGATACATTACGGCAGAATCCCATAGAAGGCGATCGCGCTGCCATTAAACGCCTTAGTCGTCGTCAACGAGATGCTTTAGTCCAAACCTTAGTCGACATCTTTAATCCCAATTCCCCAAATACTAGCAACCAGCCTATTCCTACTACTTCCACTACACCCCAAAAACCCCAAACAGGCGGTGCTGACCTCCTAAAGTGATTTTGAATTTACAATCTAAAATTTGCAGATGGAACGTCTAATTAAAAGCGGTGTAGGTTGGCGGATTGGTTGGAACCAGAATGCACCAGAATATAAAGGGTTAGTGGGTACGGATGATTGGGCTATTGAGTTAACCGAAGCTGAGTTGAATGAATTTTGCCGTCTGTTATCACAATTAGCAGACACCATGAAACAACTCACAGCCGAATTAATGGATGAAGAAAAGATTGCCTGTGAGGCTGAAAGCGATTTATTATGGATGGAAGCGGAAGGCTATCCCCATGAATATAGTCTGCGCTTCATCCTCAACACAGGGCGCTGTGCAGAAGGTAAATGGAATGCCTCTGCTATACCTGGTTTGTTGCAAGCTGCTGGGATGTTGAAAGTTTTTTAAACTTACCCCTTGATTCTCATCGAGCTTTGCGATAGAATAATAATTCTGACCGGGGCGTAGCGCAGCTTGGTAGCGCGCCACTTTGGGGTAGTGGAGGTCGTGGGTTCGAATCCCGCCGCTCCGATTGATAAAATCCCTAGTCTGCTAATCTTAAACCTAAGATTAGCAGGTTTTTTAGTATAGGCGTATTTATCATCAGGAGTCCGAGTCAGTTTACCGCAGGGTATTTTGTGTGACTTGCAACCCTGCGTTCCCAATGCTGAATTCTGATTCCATCACAACTATTTAATTTGTAAATCAGAAACATTCTTATTATTGGCTTCTACAGGGAGAAATCCACCAGCCTGCATTTTCCATAGCCTGTAGTAAGCACCGCCCCGCGCTAACAGTTTGGTGTGAGTACCATCTTCAACAATTCGACCGTGGTCAAATACTAAAATGCGGTCTAAATGAGCAATTGTCGACAGTCGATGAGCAACGACGATGACTGTTTTGCCGTTCATTGCTAAGTCTAGAGTATCTTGAATGGCTTTTTCGGTGATGGAATCGAGGCTAGAAGTAGCTTCATCTAAGATGAGGATGGGTGCGTCTTTGAGAATAACTCGTGCGATCGCAATTCGTTGTCTTTGTCCTCCGGACAGTTTCACACCGCGTTCACCCACCAAAGAATAGTAACCTTCCTTGATTTGGCTGATGAAATCGTGAGCATAAGCTTTGCGTGCAGCTTCAATCACTTCTTCATCGCTTGCTTCCAATCGCCCATAACGAATATTTTCCATCAATGTGCGGTGGAACAGAGATGGATCTTGAGGAATTAAGCTGATCTGAGCGTGTAAAGCATCTTGAGTCATATCTTGAATATCGACCCCATCAATGAGAATTTGTCCAGATTGGGGGTCAAATAAACGCAAAATCAAATTCACAAAGGTGGATTTTCCCGAACCAGAAAAACCAACTAAGCCGACACGCTCACCAGGTTGAATAGTGAGCGAGAGATTCTCAAATACTTTTTTACCTTCGGTGTAGTTGAAATTGACTTGGCGAAACTCGATTTTACCTTGGGTGATGGAGTGGGCGATCGCTTGCTCTCGATCAATCAACTCATGGGGTTGGACAATTGTCATCACACCATTGGCGATATTACCAATATGTTCAAAAAATTCTAGAAAGCGGCGGCTTAAATTACGCGCTTCACTGATGATTAACAATGACAAACTAGTTGCTACAACAAAGTCCGCAGTTGCAATCACTCCTTGACTCCAGAGTGTGAGGGAATAATATAACGTGCCAATTTTTAAAATCGCTGCTGAAATAAACTGAAACCAGCGAATTCGCTCAGAGTACCAGTTAGACTTTCTTACCTGTTTAAGTTCGCCCTTTAATTGCTCATTTAAATAGCGTCGTTCAAAACCCAGACGCGCAAATAGCCGAGTACTGCTGAGATTTGTCACTGCATCTACAATAATACCAGTAGTCTCACTTCTAGCGGCTGCGGCTCTCCGAGAGTAAATTCGACAGCGCGTAGCCAACCAGAACGAAATACTAATAAACAGCACTGCCCATATCCCCACAAATGCCGCCAAGGGAGGATGGGCGCGATACAGTAAGATTGTCGCAACAACATATCCGACAATCACAGACAAAAATTCTGTAATCATCATTTGCATCGTTTGGGTAACACCCAAAGAAGTTTCACCGATGCGATGTGCTAAAGCTCCAGAAAAACTGCTGCTCAGGTAGCGATGAGAATGATGTTGCAAGTAGGCATATAGAGATCTGACAATGTGCTGTCGGTGGATAGGATGCAGAATAGTTTGCAAAAGTCCAGCCGATCGCCCGAATATTACTTCTCCCACACTCAAAGCAGTGAAAAGCATCAGAGGTTGACGAATAACATCAAAAATTTGCTGAGTGTTGTTAGGCGATCGCGTCACACTGCGGATGATTTCGCCAATAGCATAAGGCAACATAATGCCACAAGTGGCGTGCATTATCTCCAGAATTACCATTAATAAATACCACCAGCGAAACTGGTTCACAAAATAGCAAATAAATCCGAAGGTAGTATTTGGTAAATTTGGTGCATTCGCCGCGCGTTGAAAAGATGTGGATTTTCTGATCTTTTTCGTCATGAAAGTCGATATCGTAGCATCGTTTGAATTGATGGGCGGAATAAAAATGGACATTCCCCTCTCGTACTAACGCAGCGAATCTCCCCTCCTGTATTCGGCGGTAATATCGTCGAGTTTTTGTTTCAAATGATCGTCGAGTGTTACTTCCAAAGCTTTGAGAGTGTCACCGAGTTGTTCTGGACGACTCGCGCCAATGATGGGGGCTGTGATAATTGGATTAGCCAAAACCCAAGCTAAGGCTAAGGTTGTCAAAGATAAACCAGCATGATCCGCTACTGTGCGTAATTCCTCTACAGTATTGAACTCGCGATCGCGCCAGTAACGCTCTTGATAACGTTCAGCCGCAGTACCCAAGGTAAAACGAGTGCCATCTGTAGGCCCTTGAGCAAAATTGTGTTTCCCCGTCAGTAAACCACCAGCCAAAGGATTATAAGGAATTACACCTAGCCCTTCTTCCTTCGCCAAAGGTAATAATTCTCGCTCAATTTCACGGAATAACAGATTGTAGCGGGGTTGAATTGAAACGAAGCGAGTTAAATTTCGCACATCAGCCCGACCTAAAGCACGGGCAAGACGGTAAGCTAAGTAGTTAGAAACCCCGATGTACCGCACCTTCCCAGCCCGAACTACTGTATCTAGTGCTTCAAGTGTTTCATCAAGGGGAGTTGACGCATCATCAGAATGCAGTTGATACAAGTCAACATAATCAGTTCCCAATCTTTTTAAGGAAGCATCGATCGCATCTAAAATATGTTTGCGTGAAGCCCCTTGATCCCAAGGCGCAGGGCCAACCTTGCCAACAGCCTTGGTAGCTAAGATAAAATGTTCGCGCTTACCTTTCAGCCAGCGTCCAATAATTTCTTCGGTACGTCCAGCTGTTGCTAAACCACCGCCCAAGGGATAAACATCCGCTGTATCTAAAAAGTTAATTCCCGCTTCGGCGGCTGTATTGAGGATCTTTATCGAAGTTTCTTCATCTGTCTGTAACCCAAAGGTCATTGTACCTAGAACAAGGCGCGAAACAGTCAATCCAGTTTGACCAAGTTTCGTTGTTGGTAATGTCATAGTTTTGGTTTAGTTGGGGATGAGTATATTCACATCTTGCACCTAGCGACTGAAGTCGCGGCTACACGGACAAAACCCCTTCGGGTTCAAGACCCTTGATTTTATGTTAGTCCGCGTGGTGCGCCAAGCGCAGCGCCAGCGCGATAGGCGGACTTCGTTTTTATAGCCGCGAATTCCATTCGTCGGGGCTAGGTACTTCAAACAGCTACAGAAGCACGTCGGCTCTGGGAAACTAGCCACTGTTGCAATTTCAAGTCTGTGTACACTTCATCGGCAATAAAGTGATCACCTTCAGGTAGTACTGTAAAATCTACTGTTCCACCCACTCCCCGTAAGGTATCAACAATCTGCTGTGTACTCTCAATTGATAGTTTTTCGTCCTTAGCGCCTTGGAATATTTGGATGGGGATTTCCTTGAGTACATCTAGTTGAGATGTTTCTAAGGTTTGAGGAACGCGACCAGACACCGCTACTAAACCAGCAAAGCGACCAGGATGGGAAGCAGCAATATGCCATGCCCCAGCAGTTCCCAAGCTGAATCCAGAGATAATCACACGGGAAGGATCAATAGGCCGGGAGGCGATAAAATTATCCAACAAAGCAATGACATCTGATTCTCGCTCTACCCAAGTCTGCCCTTCAGGAAGTTGAGGCGCTAAAAAGAAGTATGGTAAAGAGTTTGATTCATTTACGAACCGAGGTAAACCCCATTTCAGCAGCACATTTAAATCATTGCCGCGATCGCGTGCGCCATGCAAAAACAGTACTAAAGGCGCAGGTTTGTTAGCATCTTCCGCAACAGCCGAGAACAGATAAGGTAATAAACCAGAACGGTGTTCGATAGCCATAGTTGTGACTCCTGAAGTGTATGTTTGAGAAATTAGCGGTGGTCAGATACCCGACTTCTCTAAGAAGTCGGGTATCTCGCAGCCTTTCTATCAGATTTAAACTACTACCAAGCTCTTATCCACTTGCGGGGATTCGATGTTACCTACCTTAGATTCAATCGCTGTACCCTTGAAGAAATTGGCGTTAGCTTCGGTGTAGAACTTGTAGGGATTACCAAAGACATAGGCTTTGAAGTCATCTTCAGAAATTACGCCTTCTTTCACCAAATCCCAGCTTTCTGCCAATGGTGAGGTGAGGTCGGGTACATCCCAGTGACCAACGTCTGAAGAATAAATGGCGTTAATCTTGACACCCAATGGATTGGCTTTGTTGTTGAATGCTGCGGCGATGGTGCGATCGTCAGATTCCGAACCAAAGAAGAAGCTATTCACCCAGCGATCGCGGATGTCTTCAATGGTTTCAATTCCAGCAGCAGCAAAGTCTTCAAGTTCGCTACCAATTGGCGCACGGCTATGACGGCTAAAGGAAGAACCAAGTACACTCTTGGTTAATTCTTCTTTGCTGAGAGAATATCCTTCGGTAATTTCACCACCGAAACGCTCAAACAACTCGAACAACTCATCAGCATTGGTGAGGTCTGGGTTATAGTTTTGTAGTGCTTTGAGATTGCGTTTGGAGAAACGATCTACCAAATGAATGTAGACATGAGCGCCCCAATCTGCACCACCTTCCAGCATCCCCACACGCAACTGGGGAAAACGTCTGGTAACGCCACCGAAGAACAACGCCTTGGCAAATGCTTGAGAACCATCGGCAAAGTGACCGATGTGGTTGTTCATGTAGTTACTGATGGAGGAGCGCCCTGTCCAACCTTGGCTACCATAATGGGTGGTAATCGGCACACCCAATTCCACAGCTTTAGCCCAGAAAGGATCGTAGTCGTATTCGCTATCTAATCCGTAAAAGTCAATGTATGAAGCATACCTAGCGACTTCGGGGAATTTATCTACGGGATATTTATCCGCGATCGCCTTAATCGGACGTTTCACACCACCAGGAATATTTGCTACTTTTAAGCCTAGTGTTTTTACAGCAAACTCTAACTCCTCAATAGCTTCTTGAGGATTACCCATCGGGATACCAGCTACAGGAGTCAGGCGATCGCTATATTTGCGATAGATATCAGCGTGGTAGTGATTGACTGCGCGTTGCAATGCTTGGCGGTTTTCTGGGCTGGCTCCCGCAGGTGCCAGCACATTATTAGGAAACAATACCGAATAATCTGAACCTTGCTCTGCTTGGCGTTCATAGAGTAGTGCAGGCAGAGTGTAAGTAGCTAAGTCTAGAGTATTGCGAGTGACTCTCGCCCACCAAGGCGATCGAATTGTGCGGTTGTATTGGCGTTCTTCTGGAGTTTGTTGATACCAGTCTTTACCGTTGCTTTTGGAGTTGAGACGAGAAGATTCTGCCTTGCGTAATTCGTCTACAAGCTTTGACCCGCCGTACTTAGCGATGTAATCTTCAAAAGCTGGGGTGAAATCATTAGTGTGAACATCAGTATCGATAACCGGATAATCAAGGGTAGCTCTGATTGCGGCAGAGGGTGAAGTCTTCAATCTGCTATATTCAGTCATATTTTTTCCTTCAAAAAATCACAGGTTTTTCCGAGCATCCAACGGAGCGTAGGATAATGATTTTCAACTTCTGTAGGGTGGTGATCTACAGAAGAAACGCTTTAAAAGATATGGCTTAACCATCTATAAAAAATTGATTTACGCCATTTAGGCACAGGTTTTTTGTGCAGACATGAAAAACTTATTTACGCCAACACTAATCTTTCATCCAGTTGTTTGACAGTAAATTGATTAACTGGACGACGCAGACCTAAATTTTCACGCAAGGTACTACCTTCGTATTCAGTACGGAAAAGTCCGCGTTTTTGGAGGACGGGAACGACTAAGTTAACGAAGTCATCTAACCCTGTAGGTAAGATGGGCGGCATAATATTAAAGCCATCAGCCGCGCCATTATTAAACCATTCTTCTAGTTGGTCAGCAATGGTTTCTGGAGTTCCAAGTATGGTGCGATGACCTCGCGCAGTCGCCAGAGCAAGATATAACTGACGGAGTGTCAGAGTACCACGAGTCGCTAAATCTTTCACTAGTTTTAGACGACTCTTGTTGTTATTGGTCTCGTTGGGTAGTTCGGGAGCTAAATCATCTAAGGAATATTTCGATAAATCGACACCTTTGTAATAGGTCTTTAAAATACCCCAAGCCACATCAGGATGAATTAAAGATTGCAAGAATTCGTATTTCTCTTGAGCTTCTTCTTGAGTCCGGCCAATGATGGGGAAAGCCCCAGGCATAATTTTGAGATCATCTGGAGAGCGTCCGTATTTTGCTAACCGACCTTTGACATCAGCGTAAAATTCTTGGGCATCAGCGAGGGTTTGATTAGCGGTGAATATGACTTCAGCCGTACGCGCGGCTAAGTCTCGTCCGGCTTCTGATGCTCCGGCCTGTACAATCACCGGATAACCTTGAGGCGGACGACCAACGTTTAAAGGGCCTTTGACGGAAAAATGTTGGCCTTTATGGTTGAGTGTATGCAGTTTGTCGGGATCAAAATAAATCCCAGATTCTTTATCACGGATAAAAGCATCATCTTCCCAACTATCCCATAGCCCTTTTACCACTTCAACGAACTCTTCAGCCCGTTCATAACGCTGGCTATGTTCTGGGTGATGTTGAAGACCAAAATTAGCTGCGGCGTTTTCATTGCCTGTAGTAACTACATTCCAGCCCGCGCGGCCGTTGCTCAAATAGTCTAGAGAAGCAAACTTACGTGCGAGGGTGTAGGGTTCTTCGTAGGTAGTTGAGGCGGTGGCAATAAAGCCGATATTTTGGGTGACAGCAGACAAGGCCGAAAAGAGTGTGACTGGTTCAAAATGCACTAGTTTACCATTGCGTTTTTGAGTTTCTGGAGCGCCACCCCAGACTCCTGGGCTATCTGCCAGAAAAACTGCATCGAACAAGCCACGTTGGGCGGTCTGGGTAATTTCTTTGTAATGCTCAAAATTAAACCCAGCATCTGCTTGTGAATCGGGGTGCCGCCATGCGGAAACATGATGTCCAGTCGCTTGAATAAATGCACCTAAACGAAACTTACGTGTTTTGCTCATCTGCTTTTTCTTTTCTATGCGTATAGCTAAAGGCTGTTTGTGCAACGTCAGTCAAATATCTGACGCTACGATAAATTGGTGAATTTTTATGGGTCAAAGCTCGTATGTCTACTCTTGTTTGAGCTTGACAAAACTAGTAATGCTGCTGTTTGGCGTTTGAGCTTTTACCACAAATTGATGTAGTAGTCTGAGTCAGCATATACAGTTTACACATCCAGATACAGAAAAGATGTGCTGTACAACACAATATCATGAAAACCTAATTGTTAGTTAAACGAACATTAAGTATTGCAAACAGGGCTGACGCGGTGAGAGGCAAGATTAAAAGTGTAGTGAAATGTCGTGATGCAGTAATTTATTGGGCATCATAATGCCACGTCTTAGCAATTTAGGCGTTGCTCAAGCATTTGATTTGTAACTTTTTCTGTCTTAAATTCTAGTCATTACAAATGAGCAATATATTTAAATGTGATATTTTTGGATTTCGGGATAGTTTTTACACGGGTTGGATTGGGAATTACCAATATATTCAATGGCAATTAGTTTTCATTTTGAGCTTTTGGGCTTTATCTGGAGGAAATTCCCAAGCTGCTCAAGTGCATCAAAACAGAAGTTCATTACTAGCACTAGTCAGCAACTCAACATCAATTGATTCTGTGCTTTTTCACCATCAAGAAAGTCAGGAAATTAAACTTCTTGAACAATTAAATCAAGCACCGATTTTGATTGCTGCACCCGAAAATTTTAATCCTGGGTTGCGAGTACCACCACCATTACCCAAAACACCAGTCATCAAACCACCAGAAACACCTAGTCCACCTCCAGTATTAAAGCCTGGGAAACCAACTAAGCCTGTGGTGTTAGAAGGCATTCAAACTAATTTTCGCAATGATACTGATAACTTCGGTCAACATAATTTGTTTATCGAACCTACATTTCAGTGGCGATCGCCTAATGGCAATAAAATATTTCTCAAAACAGGTTTTGACTTTTTTGAACAACGGGGTGTGGCATCAGTTAGTAATATTCCTTTACAAATTGGTTGGCAAGGAAAAATTGGAGACATAACTTTACAAACAGCAGCTGGGGTTGATTTTTTTGACCGTTTACCCACAGCGATCAATTTCAATACTAAAGTTGAAATCCCAATTGTCCCGCCGAAAGTTTCCTCCACTGGAAAATTACTGTCGGGTTTAATTTTATCAGCCAACTTAGACCACAGCCCTTATAAATTTAACGCCCTTACTTTAGACAATCAAATTACGGCTTGGCGCTTTGGCCCTGATTTATATTGGCAGATTAATCGAGATACTAGTTTATTTTCTTCATTACGCTTGGGTAACTACAACGATGGGAATTCGGAAATTCAATCGTTCAGTCGGTTAGAACGCAAGTTAGGACAGTTTTCTTTAGCGGCTAACTTATTCACCTGGAGTTACGATCGCAATGTAGAAACTACACATGGCTATTTTTCTCCACCAGATTTTTTGGTATATAACGCTGAATTAGCTTGGGAAGGAGACATTGCCGATTTTTTACGTTGTCGGCTATCTGCAACTTTAGGACAGCAACGTCTTAATGGTGAATTTGATAATGCTTATGGTTATCAAACTCGCTGTACAGCCAAGCTTTCGCCCAAACTAGAAGCTGACCTTGACTATAGCTTTAGTAATGTGCGGAATCAAGACACAGGGGGAAGTGGCTACGGCGGTAACTCTTTAACAGGACAGTTTCGTGTCAAATTTTAAAGTCAGGAATTATGAGATATTAGCCAATATTTGGCGTTGCTGAACTTTGGGATGTTTTTATCTCACGCAGAGAGTGAGAGTTTGAGATATTGAATGGGGAAATTTCATACTTTTATTCAGTAATACCAAAAATTTTATACTTATGCCAGTATTTAATCTACGTGTAAATAAATAATCATTAACAATCTGTCATTGCGAGTGCAACGACAGATTGTTAATGATTAAACGGACTTGATATTACTCATGCTTCCTGATTGCTAGTAACCACTAACAGATGTTAGTTAGCGTTGAAAGCTGGGAAAAATGAAGTTGTTAAGAGTTTAACAAAAGGACAATTCAGCAATCAGGAGACAGAATACCCAAACTGTATTCTGTCAAAGCAATAGATAAATTGTGGTTTTCAGTCGCCAATCTTAATTGAGATATGGCGCATTCTGACTTTTTTTCATCGCAAAAAAGAATTACAAAATAAGGCTTTAATCAGCATGAGTTCTGACTTTCAACCACCCCCTAAAGGCTTGTCCATCCTCACTTCTGTAGGCGGGGTGGTTACGGCGGTGATTGCGATCGCAGGATTAAATTTTTGGTCTGGTCGTATTTCGCAAAAGACACAAACATCTGAAGTAGAAACACAAGCACAAAAGGTAGCAAAACTAGATGCGAACTCCGCAGTTTCACCAGGAACACCAATTGCGACTAGTGAACTGACCAGCAAAACACCGTATATTGCGCCGGGAGTTGGTAAACTCGACGCAGCAGATATGGCAGCTGCGCGTTTAGCTTGGTCTTATTTTCAACAAAACTGGAACGAAAAAACAGGCTTAGTGAATTCTGCGGATGGTTTTGCATCTGTAACGATTTGGGATCAAGCAGCTGCGATCGCCGCTTTGGTGAGTGCGAAAGAACTCAACATGATTACCAGCGCCGAATTTGAAGCGAAGATGACTAAGATGTTGCAGACTCTAGCATCTCTACCTTTATATAAAGGTGAATTGCCGAACAAAGTCTACAACGCTCAAACTTTGATCCCTGTTAATTATGGTCAGCTAGATAAACGCGAAGAAATTGGTTGGTCAGCGATTGATTTGGGACGAATGGCAATTTGGTTGAAGATTGTCGAAGCCAAGTATCCCAAAATGCGATCGCCTGTACAAGCTGTTTGGCAGCACTGGAAAGTCAAGCGCCTGACTAAAAATGGTCAGATGTACGGTACTGCTGTTGTTCAAGGCAAAGAACAGTATAACCAAGAAGGTCGCTTGGGCTATGAAAACTATGCCGCCTACGGTTTGAAACTGTGGGGTTTAGATGTCAAGCAAGCCTTAGATTACCAGTCTAATACTGCCTTTGTGAATCTTTACGGTCAAGGAATTCCTTATGATCGCCGAGATGGGAATAACTCTGGGGGAAATAACTACGTCCTTAGTGAACCCTATATTTTGGACGGTATGGAAACAGGCTTTCAAGCATTACCCAAAGCTTATGCCGACAGAATTTTAGCTGCTCAAGCAGCGCGTTATCAAGCCACAAAAGAATTAACCGCCCTAACAGAAGACAATTTAGATCGTCCGCCTTACTTTGTCTATAACAGCTTGTTTGTGAACGGTAAACCTTGGGCGACAATTACCGATACTCAAGCACAACATAATAATTTACGTTTTCTCAGTGCCAAAGCGGCGATCGGTTGGCACATACTTTATCAAACAGATTACACGCGTTCCCTGACTGATACAGTTTTCCAGCAACTGAAATCAGATAAAGGTTGGTACAACGGCTTATACGAATCTCTGCGTCAGCCAAATAAATCTCTCACTGCTAATAATAATGGTGTGATTTTAGAAAGCTTTCTTTATAAACAAGTGGGTAAACCTTTAATTGTTTGGGCAGGAATTAATTGAATAATGACTAATTAGTAATTAAAGGCTTTCATACAAGTTATTAATTACTGATTATTGAAACTCAGAATTCTGACGATTAAAATATTTTTTTAATTTTATGTACCAGTACTTTTCACAAAAAACGTGGAGATGGATTGCATTGTTCTTAGTTGGAACATTGATGCAATTTTTGGTGTACATACCTACACCAGTCTTATCTCAAAATGCTAGTAGCTGTAGCAATATTACTGCGCCTCTGACAGCAGAAGAACAAACTTATGCGCGTGGTGCTTGGCAGTATTTTGTCAAAAATTATCAGCCAGCCACAGGATTGACCAATGCGGCTGGGGGTTATCCTTCGGGGACACTTTGGGATATGGGGAATTATCTGATGGCGTTGAATGCGGCGCGATGGATGAATCTCACAGACCAAGCAGACTTTGATTCTCGGCTGAATAAATTTTTAACAGGTTTAGGCAATCTCAAGTTGTTTGAAGATGCTTTACCCAATAAAGTTTACAATACCGCTACCGGACAGATGGTTGATTATGGCAACAATCCGATTGAGCGAGGTATTGGCTGGTCGGCTTTAGATATCGGTCGGGTTTTAGCTGCATTTGATGTCATTCGTACTTGTCATCCTCAATATAATGATTGGCTTAAAGGAATTGTCGCCAAATGGCAAGTAGGGCGATCGCTCAAAGATGGACAACTTTACGGTGCTACTGTTTTACCTGATAACAAAACATTATTAGTCCAAGAAGGGCGACTCGGTTACGAAGAATATGGTGCTAGAGGTTATCAACTTTGGGGTTTTGCTGCACCAAAAGCTCTGGCCTTGGAACCCTATAAAATGGTTGAAGTTAATGGTGTACAAATTCCCGTTGATACCCGTGATTTTCAGAGTACTAACGCTAATAACTATGTTGTTAGTGAGTCTTATATTCTGGATGGAATCGAATTTGGTCTACAAGGTGAATTAGCCGATTTTGCGGCGAGAGTTCTCGAAGTGCAGAAGCGGCGTTACGAAGCGACAGGTCAGCTGACAGCCGTCACAGAAGACAACATCGACCAAGCACCTTATTTTCTCTACAACACTGTTTACGCCAATGGTCAAAGCTGGGCTACAATTACCGACACTAATCAACCTTTTCCCCAGTTCCGCAGTGTGAGTACAAAAGCTGCTTTTGGTTGGCGTTATCTCTACCCAGATAATGCTTACGCCCAAAAACTGTTTGATGCAGTTAAGGATCTCCGCAGTCCTGATGACAGTGGTTATTATGCGGGTATTTATGAGGAATCGAAACAGCCCAATAAAGCCTTAACTGGTAATACCAATGGACTAATTTTGGAGATTTTGTACTACAAAGCCAGAGGGAATCGTTCTTTAATTACTGGTTCTGTAAATGCAACAGCCAAAGCCCCAAGTAACAATACTTCTGCGGCGACTCCCACACCCACAAATCCGCCACAAACATCTGGAAATACCCCTAGAGTGGTGGAGGTAAAAGTTCCTACGCCACCAGCAAATAATTCCCAAGTTGAGGAAGTAACGATTACACCCATCCCCCCAGTTGATAGCCCAGATTCATCATCTAAGTTGAAATTAACTCGACCTTTAACAGTAGTGGAACGACGCTATGCAGAGGCCGCATGGAGATATTTTCAAGCCAATTATCATCCAAAGAATGGCTTAATTGACGATCGCAGCGACTTCAAAGGTACAACTCTCTGGGGATTAGGAGATTATCTCGCCGCACTACACGCCGCGCGATCGCTGGATGTAATTTCCCCGAAAGAATTTGACCAGCGCACTCGCCAACTGTTAGCAGCGTTAGGAAAACTACCGTTGTTTGCAGGTGAGTTACCAAATCGCGGTTATGATACGCGATCGCTTCAACCTATAGACTACGGCGGAAACTCTGTATTAGAAGGTAATGGTTGGTCAGCATTGGATATTGGCAGACTTTTAGCCGGGCTGTATAACTTAAAAAGTTATCATCCAGAATATACTAAAGCCGTTGATCAAATTGTCTTAGATTGGTCATATCTCCGGGTAGTCCGGGATGGAGTTCTCTCCAGTGCGACTGTGATGAAAAACCCCCAAGGGCGTTATCTTACCCGTGTCAACCTAGAAACCCGCTTAGGTTATGAAGAATATGCGGCGCGTGCTTTTCAACTGTGGGGATTTGATGTAGAAGGTTCGGCTGTAGGTGGGGAATATCAAACTAGTGTGGTGGAAGGAGTGAAAATACCAACTCAGCGCCAACGCACAGATACTAACTCCAAAGTTAACCAATACACCGTCAGCAATCCTTTCATTCTTTATGGGTTAGAGTTTGGCTTAGATCCGAAAATGCGATCGCTCTTTGAGCCAATTTTTCAAGCCCAAGCCGAACGTTACCGCCGCACCAACACACTCACAGCCTCGGCGACTACCTTAATCGACCGCAAGCCTTACACAGTCCACAGCGCCATTACAGCCCAGGGTAAACCTTGGGAAGCTATAGGTGATGACGGACAAACTTTACCTCAAGGGCGCATGGTCAGTACAGCCGTGGCTTTTGCCTATCACGCTCTCCTACCAGACAATCAGTATAGTCAAAAGTTAGTCCAAGGAACCACTGACTTATATAACCCACTCACAGGTTTTTATGAAGGCTTTTATGAAACCACAGGTAAAACAGCCGTTGGTTTCACCAGCAGTACCAACAGCATGATTTTGCAATCCTTACTATACACACTCACAAATCAACAACCCTTAATTTGTGCAACTACTTCTCTCAAATCTCCCTGGTGGGAAACTATAGCCCAAGGAGATTCCGGCCGCGGTCTCCCCAGAATTCCTCAACCAAAAATTAGCTTAATGTCTGATAGTTCTGGAAGTTACTGGGTATCTGGTAGCAAAAATACAAAAGTTACAAAATGATTTAGTCAGAAACAGGAGGAGCTAGATATCTCCTGTCTCTACCATAATTTTATTTTTGGTGTCACCATGACTTCTGCATCTATTAATAATTCCACCAACGTTTTCGGCAACAGTCGCTCAACTCTCAAAAAAAGAACATTATTATTTCGCTACCTAGCAGAAATTAATTTAATTTTTGGGATTTGGTATTTACAATGGCGCATCACCCATTCCATCAATTTTGATGCTTTGTGGCTTTCAATTCCGTTGCTATTAGCAGAAATTTATAGCTATTTTGGCGGTGCGATGTTTGTCATTGGTTTATGGCGGCCTTTAGTTCGACAGGTTAAGTCTCTTGACCAAATGATGCCACCTTTACCGCCAGCCGAATGGCCAACAGTAGATGTATTTATCACCTGTTACAATGAACCACCAGAAATTGTTCAACAAACTGCTTTGGCAGCTTTAGCAATAGATTATCCTGCTACTAAGTTGCATGTTTATGTATTAGATGATGGCAATTCGGCTGAAATCCGAGCCATGACAGAAAGATTATGTATTGCAGATTTGCAATCACCACTCCTACAAAAAGAAGCAAATCGAATTGATACCGAACGCTCACAATTAATAGAACGTCTTCAACAATTAGAAAAATTAAAATTTAATACTCAAGCTGCTGAAAAATGGTTACAAGAAATCTCATCAACGCAAAATCAAGATAAAACATCTACGGAAGTATTTGTCCAAAGTCTCCAACAGTTTATTTTGTGGTTGCCGCCAGAACATCAAAGTATTACTGAACGACTTAATACTGAGCAACAAGCTTTAGAAAAAGCTATTTACCGCAAAGAACTAGAATTAGTTGAACTGGCTCGATTTCACTATATTGCACGTCCTAAACCTGTCGGTGTACCTCATCATGCCAAAGCAGGTAATCTGAACTATGCAATTTTTTCTGGTGAAACCTATGGAGAATTTATTCTTACTTTAGATGCTGATCATATTCCTAAAGTACAGTTTCTCAAGCGAGTTTTACCTTATTTTTATACATATAATCTTTTCAATGGTAAGTACGAACAAAACCGTATTGCTTTTGTTCAAACACCCCAAGACTTTTATAATATTCCTGCTGGTGATCCTTTTGGACATAAAGCTAGTTTATTTTATGGGCCGCTACAACAAGGAAAAGATGGCATGAATGCGGCATTTTATACAGGAACAAATGCGGTTCTCCGGCGAGAAGCACTAATTAATGTAGGGCTGCAATATTTTGCTGATGAGTTTAGCAAAGATGAAACAAGATTAGATGAATTTCAATTAGTTGGTGGTGTATCCAGCAATAGTATTACAGAAGATATGAATACAGCGATGCGTTTGCATGGTGCTGGGTGGAAATCTATTTATCATCATGAATTGTTAGCAGAAGGTTTGGCTCCTGATGATTTGAGTTCTACTTTAAAACAGCGACTACGTTGGGCGCAAGGAACTATCCAAGTTTTACTGAGAGAAAATCCCTTTGCAAAACCAGGGCTAACATTTTGGCAACGACTGCAATATTTCAAGACGATGTATAGCTACTTTTCCGGTTTTGCAACTCTTGTGTTTATTTCTTGTCCAATTATTTACTTATTTACAGAAATCGCTCCTGTACAAACCTTCGGGTATGATTTTGCTATACATTTTTTTCCAGCTTTTATAATCAATCGACTCACTTTTTTAGCAGTGACTTGGGGTATTCCCGCTGGTGAAGTATGGCGTTCAGAACAATATGCGATCGCACTATTTCCTTTATTAATTCAAGCTGTATGGAGTGTGTTCACTGGACAAAAAATTAATTTCCAAGTCACACCTAAACAGCGCCAATCTGGCATTTATCTCCGGTTAGTTTGGCCACAATTACTTGTTTTCATCCTCACTAGTTTAGGTATGTTGTTGATTCTTTATCGTTTGGCCATTGGCCATCTCAATCATCCTTGGATTCACTTACTAAATAGTGCGTGGGCTATCTATAACTTGCTGCTATTGTGGGTGATTATTCGCGCTGCTATTTGGCAACCATCAAAAGAGTCTTAAAGATTTCACAAAAATTCCCCATTACTGAATTAAGAAATGCTGTAAATTGTATTTTGTAGTCTGGAAATTAGCAGAAAAACTTGCGCTTAAAGAATACAAATGCCAAAATATAAAAATGTGAGATTTAATACAAAAAATAGCGAGTAACTAATGAGTTATAAAATCGAAGTAATTCAACCATCGGGAATTTTAAATGGTATCAGCGGTAATCAGTTGCGGCGTGAAGTTAGCGACTTAATAGAGAATGGTGTAGAAATATTATTAATTGATTTGAAAGAAGTTAATTTTATCGATAGCTCTGGTTTAGGGTCTTTAGTCTCAGCAATGCAAATAGCAAAAACCGCTAATGCTAAACTATTTGTTTGTTCTGTGAGTGACCAAGTGAGGATGTTATTTGAATTAACAAAAATTGATCGAGTAATTCAAACATTTATCGATCAAGATGATTTTAAAAAACAAGTATTAACAACTTTGTGAAATAATAGGGAATTACACAAGTTGATTTAGGCTACACTACGAAAAAAAACTTGGAGTAAAGATAAATCATCTTCCAGACTTTGTTGAATATTGAGTGTCATAATTTGCATTAATAGATTTTGGAGAGTCCCATTATTTACTTGGTTATATTTGATTAATATTTCGATGAAAGCATTGAGACCCAAGATATTTCCATTTGGTTGATTGATTTCATAAACCCCATCGCTAAATATATAGAGAATGCTATTTGCTTCAATATCAAAAACAGCTTCTGCAAAGTCAACTTCTGGCACAAAGCCTATAGGTAAATCTAAAGAACTCAGTTGTTTAACTTGCAAGTTAGTATGAGATTTACCCGATAGCAGTACAGCAGGTGGATGTCCGGCGTTGGCGTAGACAAGTTGATGCTTAATGCGATGATAAACTCCATACCAGATGGTGAAATATTTAGCACCGTGATTACTCATCTGAAAGTGATGATTGAGTGCTTTGAGAACTTCACTGGGGTGACAAAAATTGGTGTTGGCTAAAGATTGCGATCGCAGAATATTCAGCACAGATACAGAAAGCAGCGCCGAACCTACCCCATGTCCTGATACATCCAGGAGATAAATTACTAAATGCTCGTCATCTAGCCAATAATAATCAAAGCAATCACCGCCTAACTGTGCAGAGGGAATGAATAGTGCTTCTGTAGTTACTGTTCCCGTAAGTGGTGGCGGTAAGAGCGATCGCACATATTCAGCAGCCTCAGCTAATTCTGTTTCCATAATTTGCTTTTGGGTTTGCAAAGTTTGGTTGAGTATTTCTAAAGCTTGTTTTTGACTTTGCAAATCTTGATTTAGTTGATGTAATCTCAGTCCAGCACGGACTCGTGCTTTTAACTCATTCATCTCGATGGGTTTAGAAATAAACTCATCTGCTCCCGCATCCAACCCTCTGACTCTATCGTCTTCTTCTCCTCTAGCTGCTCCCTTAGCAGTCAGCAAAATAAAAAAAGTAGTAGCTAACTCTGGATCTGCTTTAATTTGTCGACACACTTCCAATCCATCTAGTTTTGACATTACCCAATCACAAATAATTAAAGCAGGGCGAAGTAGGCGGGCTTGAGTAATTCCTTCTTCGCCGTTTTTCGCCACAGTTATTTCATAACCCTGATTTTCGAGTGTTCTTTTCAGGACTGCCTGAACAATCGGGTCATCATCAATAACTAGAATTTTTACCATAAATTACAGCTTACTCAATATAACAATAATTAAATATCTTATTCACATTTAAAATTAACTAGATTTTAGTTGTTAATGTATAGTAAAAATACTCAAATTAAATAAATTGAGTTCCGCTTATGATATAAGCTCAACATTTAATAAAATCAAAGTGGATCATAAAATTTGTTTAAAAGTCAATACAGACCTGAATGCCTCGTCTGAGATTTTGTCTTGGTTTGAGCAAATTAACCACGCACAAATGATTAATCAACAAATTTGGTGGCAATGTCAAACTCTGTTAATAGAGGGATTTGCCAACATTGTTGAACATGCCCACAAAAATTTACCCAGAGAAACTCCGATTGAGATAGAAGTTTGCTTGGCAAATCAGCAGATGGAAATACGCATATTATCTCGCGGAGAAGCGTTTGATTTAGAAAAACAATTAAGAGAAGTCTCTGAACTTAAAGACAATGAGCAAGAACGAGGGCGCGGCTTGAAAATTTTGTCGGCGATCGCCGACAAATTGAGTTACGAAAAAATAGCGGATAACTATTACTGTTTATTTATTAGTAAATTTTATTAAAAATATTAAACAAAAAAATATCTGAATATTAGCAAAAGTCATGAATCTCAGCCGACTAAATTTTTACAAATTTATTTCTTGTTCCCCAAGTGTACGTCTAAGCTCATAAATCAAATAGGATGAAAGCACCATTACCTGATCACGAAGCACAAAGAATAGAGGCGCTTTTAGAATATAAAATCCTCGATACTCCATCTGAGAAAGCATTTGATGACCTGACTCATTTAGCATCGTATATTTGTGGAACTCCGATTGCTTTAATCAGCTTAATTGATCGCAATCGTCAGTGGTTTAAGTCAAAAGTTGGGCTGGATGCACTGGAAACACACAGAGATTTAGCCTTTTGCGCCCATGCCATTTTACAGCCTGACATTTTTACTGTACCTGATGCAACAGCTGACGAACGCTTTGCTACCAACCCATTAGTTACCGCTGACCCCGATATTCGGTTTTATGCTGGTGTGCCGTTGATTAACCCTGAAGGCTATGCTGTAGGCACACTTTGCGTAATTGATCGTGTACCACGAAACCTGTCTCCTGAGCAGGTAGAGGCATTACGCACTCTCGGCCGCCAAGTCATCAAGCAAATGGAAATGCGGCGGAATTTAGCAAGTTTAGTACTAATTGCTGATGAACGTAAGCATAAACAAAAAGTACATAAGCATTTCTTTAAAAGGGTTGCTGGTGGCTTTGGTTTAGCTTCAGTAATTTTAGTTTTGATAGGTCTAATTTCTTACAAAAATACCAAATTATTTATTAATACAAATCATCAAATTCAAAAAACCCAAAAGCAAATTAACCGCTTAGAAACATTACTGTCTGACATTAAAGATGCGGAAGCTGCACAACAGAGTTACATTCTGACAGGAGACAAATTTTATTTAGTTCCATATCAAGCAGCACTGGTAAATATTGATAAACAAATAACAAATCTGCAAAATGCCACAGCAGAGCAACCTCAGAGAAAACAGCAGCTAATTATTCTGCAACAACTGATAACAGACAAACTTATTTTGTTAAAGCCAACTATCAATTTGCGCGAAAGTCAAGGGTTTGCAGTCGCATTGCAGACCATGTTAAAAGATAAAAAAAACAACTTAATGGATGATATCCACAAAGCAATTTATGAGATAGAAAAAGAGGAAAAAGAGTTATTAAAAGAGCAATCACAAACTGCAAAAGTCAGTGGTCGCCACACGATTTTGACACTGGCTTTCGCTATTTTTCTGAGCTTTGTGATTCTGGCTGTAGTCTACTACCTAATTTATTGTGAATTTACGGCACGCAAATCGATAGAAGATACACTCCAAGAAGAGCGTAATTTTATTTCAGCAGTGCTGGATACAGCCAGTGCCTTGGTAATAGTGCTTGATGCTCAAGGGCAAATTGTTCGTTTCAATCAAGCTTGTGAGCAAATCACAGGTTACTCATTTGATGAGGTCAGGGGTAGATATTTCTGGAATTTATTTTTACTTCCAGAAGAAGTAGAACCAGTCAAAGCAGTATTTGCTCAGTTACAAGCAGGTAATCATCATCAAGGCTATCAAAATTACGAAAACTATTGGGTAACTAAAAATGGTAGTCGACGGCTAATTGCCTGGTCAAATACAATCCTCCAAGGCTACGAAGGTGTAGTGGAATATGTGATTGGTACAGGGATTGACATTACCGATAGCAAACGCGCACAAAAACATTTGATTGCACAATATGCAATTACCCGCGTTTTAGCAGAATCAACAACGATCGCCGAAACAATTCCGCAGATTCTCCAAGCTATTTGTGAGAGCTTAGGATGGGATGTGAGTGAAATTTGGATGGTTGACCAGCAAGCAAATGTACTCAGTTTTTTTGACTTGTGGCATCGTGAATCGTTAGATATACAAGACTTGAAAACACAGAGTCAGCAAATCACATTTGCACCAGAAATTGGATTACCTGGTCGTGTTTGGGCGAGTTGTGCAAGCGTGTGGTTGATGGATGCTGCTAGTGATTCCAACTTTTTGCGAAACCAAGCTGTAACTCAATTAGGATTGCATGGCGCTTTTGGTTTTCCTGTTCGCAGTGAACATAAAATTTTTGGTGTCATAACCTGTTTCAGCCATCAAATTCAGCAATATGACGAAAATTTGACAAAAATTATTAATTCCATTGGCGAACAAGTAGGGCAGTTTATTCAACGCAAAAAAGCCGAAGAAGAACTACAAAGGCAAAACTTGCGATCGCAATTATTTACAGAAATTACCTTAAAGATTCGCCAATCTTTGCAAATTGAAGAAATTCTAGAAATCACAGTCAAAGAAGTTCAAAAGATTCTCCAAACTGACCGCGTGTTAATTTCGCAAATGTCCCTCAATGGCGCTGACAATATGTTGGTTGAGGCAGTAGTTCCTGACTGGCCATCGATTAAATCACAAAATATTGCTGATTCTTACTTGCAAACAGAATATCAACAGCAATATTATTTCCAACAATACCGCAAAAAGCAGATTGAAGTAATAGCTGAGTTTGATTTGCTGGGCATTCAACAAAGTCATCTAGAATTACTGCAAGAACTGGGAGTAAAAGCCAACTTAGTTATCCCTATACTTGTCAAAGAAGAACTCTGCGGTTTATTAATTGTTCATCAGTGTGCCTCTCCCCATCAATGGTCAAGTTTTGAAACTCATCTTCTGAGGCAAATTGCTGACCAAGTAGGTATTGCGATCGCTCAAGCCCAATTACTAAAAGTAGAAACAAGACAACGAGAAGAACTAGAAGTGGCTCGTCGCCAAGCCGAATTAGCTTCTCAAGCCAAAAGTGCATTTTTGGCTAATATGAGTCATGAAATTCGGACTCCCATGAATGCTGTATTGGGGATGACTGGCTTGATGTTAGAAACTCCCCTCAATCAAGAGCAACGAGATTTTATTGAAACAATTCGCATTAGCGGAGATGCACTGTTAAGTCTGATTAACGAGATTTTGGATTTATCCAAACTTGAAGCTGGGGAAATGACTTTAGAAACCCTCAATTTTGATTTAGCAACTTGTGTCGAAGAAGTCTTAGATTTATTAGCTCCCCAAGCTCATCAAAAGCAATTAGAAATTGCCGCTTTAATTTATCGCAACGTTCCGACTCTTCTCCAAGGAGATGCTAGTCGCTTACGGCAAATTTTGATGAACTTGATTAGTAATGCGATCAAGTTCACCAGTACTGGAGAAGTATTAGTCAAAGCCGAATTGTGCTGGGAAAATACCACGACAGCTAATATTCGCTTTGCTATTACCGATACTGGGCTGGGTATTACTACAGAAAACCAACGCAAACTATTTACTTCATTTACCCAAGTACATGCTGTTAATACTTACAATTATGGCGGTACTGGTTTGGGATTGGCTATCTGCAAACAACTTGTGACCTTGATGAAAGGAGAAATTGGCGTAGAAAGTGAGTTAGGTAAAGGCTCCGAGTTTTGGTTTGAGATTCCTTTTGCCAAACAAATCCAGCCGAATACGGTAACAGACGATCGCGGAATTTTGCGCGATCGCCGCCTGCTTTTAGTCGATGACAACACTACTAACTACAAAATCATCGCTCATCAAGCCATCCGCTGGGGAATACAGGTAGATAAAGCTGATAGTGCAGACGTGGCTCTCAGCACGATGGAAGCAGCTGACCAGCAAGGAAATCCCTATGATGTGGTTTTAATTGATATGCAGATGTGCCAAACAGATGGGATAGCTCTAGCAGAAACAATCAAGGCTCAACCTGCTATGGCTGAGATACCTTTAGTGATGCTGACATCTACTCAGCAGCGGGAGGAAATACAGCGATCGCTCACAATGGGATTTGCTGCTTATTTAGTCAAACCTGTGAAGCCATCCCGCCTCCTTGATACTCTCACAAATATTTTAGGGTTCCAATTACCACCAGAACAACAGCATCTACCAAGTCATCAGGGTTTAGAAATGAACAATTTGCAAAATAGCCGTCTTCATGTTGCTACTGGCTCCACTAAATTAAGAATTCTTGTTGCTGAGGATAATTTAGTCAATCAAAAAGTTGCTCTTAAACAGCTTAAAAGTCTGGGTTACAATGCCGATGTTGCCGCTAATGGCCAAGAAGTTTTACAACTGTTAGAAAAAATTCCTTACGATGTAATTTTGATGGATTGCCAAATGCCAGTTCTGGATGGTTTAGAAACAACCAAAGAAATTCATCGTTGGCATGAAAGTTATTTTGCTAATCGTCGTCGTCCAATCATCATTGCTATGACAGCTAATGCCATGAAGGAAGATAAACAATTGTGTTTAGATGCTGGTATGGATGACTATCTGAGTAAGCCTGTGATGAAGGAGAAGCTGGCAGCTGTATTAGAACATTGGAGCCAGTTTTTGGTGGAAATTCACACAGATATTAAATCTGTTCATACAGTTTCTACAACCGCAGAGGATTTAGATACATTGCCCATTGATTGGGAACATTTGCATCAGTTGTCAGAAAATGATCCCGAATTTGAAGAGCAACTATTAGATATCTTTGTGAAAGATATGTACACTCGTTTAGAGTTAACCAAAGAGGCGATCGCCAACAGTGACTTTCAGTTAATGGCGCAACAAGCCCATCAAATTAAAGGCACTAGTAATAATATCGGAGCTAAATCTATGTATTTAGTTGCTGAAAAATTAGAACAACTGGCTATTTATCAAGAACGTAGAGGCAGCACTGAAATAATTTCAGAACTAGAGGATTTTGTCAACCGTATTCAAGCATTTTTAAGCAATAGCCACAATTAAAAGAAAAATCTCTCTTTTTTAAGCCAATGCACTATGAATTGCCTCTTCTTGACCAACTAAAGATAAGTAAGGTGTTTCTAAATATCGATTAGCGGCGGTTTGGGCATCTTCCACACTCACAGCAGCAATTAGCTCTTGAAATTGGCTGTCAAAATTAATGCCTAACCCTAAGATTTCATACCAGCCGTAAATTTGAGCAATTTGCCCGTTAGTTTGTTTACCTAAAGCATACTGTCCGAGAATTTTATTTTTCGCAGCTTGGAAGGCGTTGGCTGAGACTTCTGTAGTACAAAGTAAATCAACTTCTGCCCGTAGTCCTTCAATAGCAATAGTAGTATTTTCTGGGGCTGTACCCATATAGACGACAAAAGAACCTGGATACAACCGAGTGGGGTAAAAAGCAGAGACTTCGTACGCAAGACCGCGCTTTTCTCGCAATTCCACAAATAAACGGCTAGATAAGCCATTGCCTAAATAGGTAGAAAGCAGTTTAAGTGGGGCGTAGTCTGGAGAATTAACGGCTGCACCTAAATAACCCAACATAACAATTGATTGTTGTGTTTGTAGCGGCTTGAGTAGCTGTTGTGGGTTAACTGGAATTTCTGGCAAATTTAAAACTGGTTGTGGTTGTGCAGGTATTTTCCAGTCACCGAATACTTGTTCTACTAATGCAACTGCTTCTGTTAAGGTAATTCTGCCAGCAATACTCACAACCAAATTATCTGGACGAAAATAAGTTTGGTGATACTGCACCAAGTCTTGGCGGGTAATGCGGCTCATCGTCGTTTCATCTCCTAGCAATGACATAGCATAGGGATGATTTTGATATATTGCCCGCCGCATTTGCTCAAAGGCTAAAGTAAAAGGCTGTTCTTTTTGGGAACGAATATCTTGTAAGGCTAACCGCCGTTCTAATTCTACCTGTTCTTCGGGGAAGGTAGGCGATCGCAAAATTCGTCCTGCTAGTGCCAATATATTCGCAAAGTCTGAAGTGACTGTCTTCAAGGACAACAAAAAATAATCTGTAGAGGTATCAGCACTCAAACTAGCCCCTACAGATTCTACGTGTTCAGCAATTTCAAAGCTAGAAAGCCCATCACAGCCTTTGGTCATGACAGCGGAAAGTAAATGTGCTAATCCCGCTTGTTCTCGTTGTTCGTAACAACTACCAGCCCGGAGAAAAATTCGCCCTGCAATAATATCCGCCGCTGGATTTTCCGCCACCAACACAACAATGCCGTTATTGAGTACAGTGCGATGAATAAAGGACTGAGAAAGGGAAGGTTTTACGGTTGGAGTCATTTTTGAATAGTCAATAGTCATTGGTCATTGGTGAGTCAGTGCGGTCTTGGGGGTTTCCCCCATGAGCAACTGGCGAACCCGAAGGGTCATTAGTCATTTGTTCGCTTCCGCCTTCCTGTTTCCCTGCCTTTTCTAGACAAAAATCTGGACTAACATGGTTTCAGGATAGTCACTGCATAATTTTGCGGTGAAAGATACTGTTTAGCTAATTGTTGCAGTTCTTGCGTAGTAAATGACTGAATTTGCTGCGGATAAGTTATCGCCACTTCAGCTTGGGCAATAGTGTTGTAGTAACCATAAAGTCCTGTCAGTTGATTGGGCGTTTCCGTCGAAAAGGCATACTCATTACATAACAACCGACGCATTCTCGCTAATTCTTGTTCGCTAATGCCTTCAGTTTGCAAATCATGTAAATGGTTGCGAATTAATTCCTCAACTTTCTCGATGTTTTCTGGTTCTAACCAAGCAGTGATAGTAAATAAACTAGATTCTTTTTGAAGAGAAAAATTACTACAAACTCCATGTACTAATTGCTGTTCTTCCCGTAAGTCACGGACTAAGCGAGAAGTTCGCCCTTCTGTTAAGAATACGGATAACACATCTAAGCCATAAGCGGTGCGGAGTTGCTCAACTCCCGGTGCAGTCCACGCCATCAGCAACCGTGCTTGCTCCATTCTGGGTAAACACAGTTCTTGACGCTGTATCCCTCGAATTACTGGTTGTGTAGCGGGGATGGATGGGGGACAATTAACAGGTTCGGTAAAATTTGCAAATGATTGATTTACTAATTCCCAGGCTTTTGCTTGCTCAATACCACCGACAACTACCACAGTCATATTTTCTGGCTGATAGTGAGCGCGATGAAAACAGCGCATATCATCGGCTGACTGCTGCATCAGTTCCATCTCCGTACCCAGCACCGAACGTCCATAGGGATGGTACTGATAAACGTTTTTGATGAGAGACTGAAATCCTAGCCAGTCGGGATCATCTTGACAAGAACGAATTTCTTCTAGTACTACATCCCGTTCGCGCAAGAATTCATCATCAGGAATTGCCGCATTTACTAGTAGTTCTCCTAGACAAGGCAATGTATCTGCTAAATAAGGTGCAGCTGTGGTCACACAATAATGAGCATAGTCGTGACTGGTGGCTGCGTTGCTCACACCACCACGGTTTTCAATTTTGTGATCAAAAGCTCCAGGGGCTAGTGTAGCTGTCCCTTTAAAAATCATGTGTTCTAAAAAATGAGCCATCCCAAACCACTGTTCTGGCTCTCTGGCTGCTCCAGCACGCACCCATACATCCGCCACAACTACAGGAGTAGTCGGAATTTCTTGATGAATAAACGTTAAACCATTGTCGAGTCGGAAAATGGAGGCTGGAAAAACCGGATGAATTAATTGCTGTGACAATTTTTTGTAGATTTAACCACAATTTAACGTAATTTTGCCATCTTAACTCTTAACGAAACCTAAATTAGAATCATTTGCTACAGATTTAACTTTATTAATAATGTATTTTAAATAATTTAAATTTATGAGTCGTCCTTAAGGAAGTGCTAAGTATAAGTCTATGTTGTGTCACAGACCTTGCATAAATATTTGTTGGGATTATGCAAAGATGCAAATAATTTATGTAAACAAAACGGCTTTTGCCAGCAGTCTAAAATTTAAGGTCATGAGAAAGGTAGATTCCCTGATACTATGTACAATTTCTGTAGATACCCTTCTTTGCCTTAACTTCATAAACTTATTGTGCTGATTGTCTCAGTATTCAGCCACCGTGTTTATGCTTAATTTTACAAAATGTTTTTCCAGTATAATTCGGTAATTAAGCTTGGTATAATAAAAAATATTGTTTAAGTATTACTGTTTTAATGGGATGTTAGAGAACTAAAAACGGGCGTTAAATATCAGCAGTTCTCACTATAGAACTTAACTATACAATCTGACGAGTAGGCGATCGCCTGACTATAAATCCCACAACATCTTTTTCAACGCAGAGGGTTACTGAGGTAAACGCAAAGGTACGCTGAGACTTTATTTAAGTTTTCGCTTTTATCGCTGGATATTGTTGTAACACCTGCTGTAAATATTGCCCAGTATAAGACTTAGAATTCTTTGCCACATCTTCTGGTGTACCAACTGCAATTACTTCTCCGCCTTTATCACCGCCTTCTGGCCCCAAATCTATTACCCAGTCAGCGCAACGAATCACATCTAAGTTGTGTTCAATGACTAAAATTGAATTGCCTTTATCGACTAATCTTTGTAAGACATCCAACAATTTATGGACATCATAAAAAGATAATCCTGTTGTGGGTTCATCGATTAAATAAAGAGTTTTTCCTGTGGCGCGGCGAGATAGTTCTGTAGCTAACTTGACGCGCTGTGCTTCACCTCCAGATAAGGTAGTTGCAGGTTGTCCAAGTTGCACGTAACCTAAACCAACATCAACTAGAGTTTGTAGTCTTGTCACCGCTTTCGGAATGTTTTGGAAAAAGTCTAAACTCTCTTCAACGGTCATGTTGAGAACATCAGAAATAGACTTATCTTTGTACTTTACTTGCAATGTGTCGCGGTTGTATCTTGCACCTTTACAAACTTCGCACTGCACGTAAACATCAGGTAAAAAGTTCATTTCAATGACGTTTACACCTTGTCCACTGCAAGCTTCGCAACGTCCACCTTTAACGTTAAAAGAAAATTGTCCAGGTTTGTAGCCTCTAGCTTTGGCTTCGACGGTTTGAGAAAATACATCTCGAATTACATCAAAAACCCCTGTATAAGTTGCCGGGTTAGAACGTGGTGTGCGTCCGATAGGAGATTGGTCAATGACAATGGCTTTATCAACTGCATTTAAGCCTTGAATTTTTTCTAGTTCTTTCGGTAAAGGTACTTTTTTTGTCAGATGATGTTGTAGCGATGGATAAAGTAATTCGTTAATTAATGTAGATTTACCTGAACCAGACACACCAGTTACAGCGACGAGTTTACCTAGGGGAATTTCGACATCAATATTTCTTAAATTGTTACGATGGGCATTTTTAATAATTAAACTCCGCCCATTACCTTCGCGGCGTTCTGCTGGCGTTTGAATTACTTTTCTGCCTGATAAATATGCGCCTGTTAATGATTTTTCTGCTGTCAGTAATGCTGGCAAATCACCTTGGGCAATAATATGACCGCCGTGAATTCCTGCACCAGGGCCAATATCAACTAAATGGTCAGCAGCCCGGATGGTTTCTTCATCATGCTCAACTACGATTAAAGTATTACCTAAATCACGTAATCTAATTAATGTTTTGAGTAATCTGCCATTATCTCTTTGATGCAAACCAATACTTGGTTCGTCTAAAACGTAGAGAACTCCTGTTAAACCAGAACCGATTTGTGTGGCAAGTCGAATGCGTTGTGCTTCACCACCAGATAAAGTCATGGCGGGACGGTCGAGGGTGAGATAATTTAAGCCAACATCTAACAAAAATTGCAATCTAGCTCTGATTTCTCGTAGTACTAAATCAGCAATTTGTAGCTGACGCTCGCTCAATTTTAACTGAGCAATTCTTTCCTGTGCATCTCGAATTGATACACCTGTTAAATCTAAAATCTGGAATTGTCCCAACCGCACCGCTAAGGCTTCTGGTTTTAACCTTTTTCCACCACAAACTTCACAGGGTTGGTCGATTAAATACTGCTCTAATTTTTGTTTAACTAATTCTGAACCACCTTCATATTGACGTTGTAATATCGGCAGAACACCTTTAAATTGAGTTTTTGCTGTCTCTTGGTTTTTATCTTCTCCATTTAAAATAACTTGCCGTTGTTGGTCTGTTAGCTTGCTCCAATTTGTTTGTAATTCAAATTCGTGCGCTTGCCCTAAACTGTACAGCAATTCCAAATAGTAAGAATTTTCTTTTTCTGACCAAGGTGCGATCGCTGCGTATACTGGTGCTTCAGGGTCAGGTATAACTAATTCCGCTGAAAATCTTCTTAAAGTGCCAATACCATGACAGTGCGGACATGCGCCGTAGGGAGAATTAAATGAAAATAAGCGCGGCGATAACTCCTCCATTACTGCGCCATGTTCGGGACAAGCGAAGTTTTCCGAAAATACCATTTCTTCTTCTTGCGCTTCTGGGTTATCCGTAATCGGGGTGACTAAAATTGTTGCTATACCACCAGACTGTTTTAGACATGTAGACAAGGAATCAACCAAGCGCTCTTGAATTCCCTCTTTTTTCACCAAGCGGTCAATGACAACTTCAATTGTGTGGGTAAAATTTTTATCTAACTCAATCGAATCTGACAGTTCGCGGACTTCGCCATCAACCCGCACTCGCACGAAACCTTGGGAAGCCAAACTCGATAACAGCTTGCGGTGAGTACCTTTTTTACCACGCACCACAGGCGCAAGGATTTGGAATTTGGTGCGGTCTGGTAAGTCCATGATGCGGTCTACCATCTCGTCAATGGTTTGGGGTGCAATACAGCGATCGCATATCGGACAATGAGGTTCACCAGCCCGACCAAACAACAGGCGTAGATAGTCGTAAATTTCTGTGACTGTCCCCACTGTAGAACGCGGGTTATGCGAGGTAGATTTCTGGTCAATGGATATCGCCGGACTTAAACCTTCGATTGCTTCGACATCCGGTTTATTTAACTGTCCTAAAAATTGTCTAGCGTAAGCACTGAGAGATTCGACATAACGCCGTTGACCCTCAGCAAAAATCGTATCAAAGGCTAAAGAAGACTTACCCGAACCTGATACACCAGTAAACACTATCAGGCGATCGCGTGGCAATTCCAAGTCAATATTTTTCAGATTATGCTGTCTAGCACCCCGAATCCTAATGGTATTTTGACTGTTGTGATGCGCGTGGGGAAGATGGCCATTCAGGAGGGATGCGGCTAACTGATTATCTGACATATTGGCAGGCTGATAGTGAGAGGCAGTATGAAACAGTTCTTAATAATACTATTTTTACTCTGCTTATACTAGAACAATAGTACTGTTTTAAGTAGGGATTGCCCAATATTCAGACTACAGATATCTTTATATATCCGTTAATTGAAACGGATCGCAATTAGAACATCCTACTGAGGGTTGTTGCTCAAGCTTTGAGTTGATAGTCGCACAAAACTCCTGCATTCATCATTCTGGGATATATGAGCAACAGCAAGTCGCTTGATTTAACGGGAACAGGAAACAGGGGAAAATTAGTCATTGTAAAAAATCCCATTTATTTATTTGATGGAGGTTTCCCTATTACCTGTTAACGTCACTTGAGCGAGCGAGCTATTTATCGGAGGAATATCGGATTATCCGTCGTTGTGTCTATGCACAGTTGCTCTATCTGCACATCTCTCGCTATAGCTTGATATTTATATCTGCGGTAAATACAGATTCTCATTGTTATATTAAGTTTTGTAACTATTACACTAAATTCCGTCCAACGGTAGATGTCTTTATTAAAATTTAAACTGTGTCAAGTTATAAACAAGATCGTATTACTACACTACCGTTTCCGAGAAAATTGCGATTTACTTAACGTAGAAAGAAATAGGTTCTGACCTAAATAGTTACATTAATGTCTTATTGTATCTCTGTCAGAACAAGATTTTTCCGGTAAATGTGGTTGTCACATTGTATATATTCATCAGAAAGGTGAATACCCTCAATAATACAGAGGCTGAACCATGAAGGTATTCGATAATACCACAAAAAAGATTTTTCTTGCAAGCTGGGTTTCAATAAGTCCGGCAGAGGTTAGCAAAACCCACGTAACCCAGCTGCACCATCCCAATTCCCAGTCAGGCTTTGATATTTTCCTCCCTCTACGACGAAGGTTAAACAACATTCAAATCCGCGATCGCGAATTAGCTCATCGTTTGTGCAGAATGATCCCCGCCCAATGTCCTTTTGAACGCGATATTAAATTATTCGGCAAAACCTTACTACACATACCGCCAATGTGCAAGCTCAACCCTTTATACGAGGAAGTCGTGAGTTTGCGTTTCCGGGCTATGTGCTATTTAGCAGATGAATGCGGCGAAGACATTTCGCAGTACTGTTAATACAAAAAGTCAAAAGTCAATAGTCCATAGTCAAAGCTAATTACTCTTGACTATGGACTATTGACTTTTGACTACTAACTATTTTTTTTGCCATTTGCGGATTGCTTCTTGAGCATCTTCGTAAACAGATGTCTCTTCTGGAACTAAGGTAGCTGTGGCAATGGCAGCCTGGGGATCACCTTCAGCCGCGCGACTTTTCGCCAGATCTAAAATTTTCTCACTCCATTTGTTGATTGATTTTTGCGCCAAATCAAATCCTGGTTGACCTTGGGGAACACGCTTGGCAACTTCAATGGCACGATTATATGTAGAAGCTTGTTCTGGTTTAATTAAGGCATTAGCGGCTTCTAACAAAGTTTTGTTAGCAAGATATTGCTTGGCTTCTTGTCGCCACTGCTTAATGGCTGCTTGCGCTTGGGGATAAAGTGAGCCTTCTTTGCTGATTAATTGCGCTGCGGCGATCGCATTAGCATATTGTCTTTGTTTAGCCCGACCCTCAGCTAGATTGAGGATCATATTACTCCAAATATTGATATTTTCTTGGGCTTGTTCGTAAAGTGGTTCACCCGCCTGAATTTTCCGTGCAGTGGCGATCGCTAAACTCAGATCTGTGGCTTGAGTTTGCCTGAGAGACATTTTCGCCAAGTCCAATACTGCTTGATTGCGACTCTTGGACTCAGACAGAGAGGTAATTTGGGCATTAGACTGATTTTTGGCTGGAATTAACCGATCATGAGGCGAGGCTGATAACGCCTCTCTACCCGCAACAAATTTTTCTTGATTGCGAAGCACAACTACTGTCACTAAAGCTGTTAGCAACATCATGCCACTTCCCCAAAAAGCAAACTGCTGCCACAATGAGTTTTTTATCTTTTTCTGAGATAAACGAGAGACATAGGCTTGGGGAACATCAGGAATGAACCTACCTCCCATACCCGTTTCTGGGGAGGGGATCGATGATTGCGGTTGTTGGTTGCCATACTCTTGTTTGGCTACTAAATCTGGTGATTTAGATAGTTGTTGTTCTCCCAGAGGGAGATTTGGGAAAGTCAGCTGCGGGGATCTAGCACGAACAACAGATTGTATAGCCGGGGATTCTTCCCAAATACTTATGTGTGCAGAATTAGCTGGATTTTTGGGTGATGGTGCTAACGGGGGAGCCGCCAAAGCCATAGCAAAGTTTTCCTCTGGAAAAATACTTCCTTCAGCTTCAGTTGACTCTAATTCATGGGGTTTAGCTTCAGTTGGTTCCAGGGTACTGGGAACTTCTGTAACTGTATGATTCACCTCTAGCTGCGGCAAGATGGTGGGAGGATTAGCCGGTATGATCGCTACTGGACTTTGTGTAGGTCGCCAATAGTGTTGGCATAATTCTGGAGTAAAAACATTTAAATAACTGTTTAAATCCGCCAAACTACTGCCATGACCAGAACGCAAAGCGGCTAACAAAGCAGCGGTAAAAAATCCGTAACCTAACTCACTACTTTCACGGGAAAATTGTTCTGGTTCGCAAGATACAATCGTAGCTAGTTGTAATTCTTGAGCTAGTTCAATGGTTTCTTGTCCAACAGTCGCATCGGCTTGGGTACTGGAAGCGCGGTTAATATCTAGCAGCACCAAAACATTGAGGTCAGCGATTTGGAGACTTTGCATGAGCGATCGCATTTCTATGCCAGTTTCCTGCACTAACTCAGGATTGCCTTCCACTGGCATCAAGTAATCTTGTCCCCCATAGTTGACACCATAACCGCTAAAGAACAACCACAGATGGTCGCCTGGTTGCCAACAGGCCGCTGCTAAATCTTCTAGTAACAACAGAATATTGTCTTTTGTCGGATAAGTAGATCTATCACTAATAGGCGGCGAAGTATCTGTCATTAATAGACAGCGTTGGGGTGAAAAACCTGTTTCTTGAACCAAAAAATCTTTTAGCGCCTCGGCATCAGCTTGGGCGCAACGTAAGGGTTGAAAGAATTGATATTGATTGATGCCGATTGCGATCGCCCAGTAATTTGCCATCCGCTCTTTGTAGGTTGTGGTTGACTTGCCTAAAATTGCGGTTGGCTTTGCTGAAAAAACAAAGCTAACCTATGTCTTATAGTCTAAGAGTTTCTCATTGAACCCTAAAAACTAAGTAATTTTTATTGCCTTTAATTTCAGTAAAAATTCTCAGACAATCTCAATTACAGGCCATTAATTAGTCAGGAGCTTTAAGGTTATGACCAGGAATGTTGCTTACCAACTATCATCGATCATTTCCTGTTTATTTATTAGCCAAGTTGCCAAAAAAATCCGGATATTTCCATTAATATTTTTGCTCTTTTCTAGCCTACCTGTATGGATTGTGGCAGAAGTAATTTCACCTCAGATAGTCAGAGCTTACACCGCCAGAGTTGACTTAATTATTGATAGATTACCAGATGAAAGCTATGAAACTACACTCAGGAGAGCCGAAGCAACAGCTAGAGCAGCCGCGCAACGCAGTTTTGATCAAGATATATTAGCTACAGATGTATCGATTATTATTTCCGTACAAAGCTACGGGGCGATCGCACCAATTTTAGCTTTAGAAGTTAGCCGTCCCCAATGGCGTTCTCGTCCTGATGCTCAACGTTGGGCGACTTACTTTAAAACCGCGCGATCGCTTTTATTCTTTGAAACAACTCCCACCAATCCCGTTAATATTCCTCCAATCACCACAGTCGCACCAGCAGCTACCACACCGTAATATTTTCCTCTTTGCGCTCATCTGCGTTGACCTTAGCGCTCTTTTGCGTTTAAAAATTCCTTCCTGGTGGGGAATACCATTGCAGATGCCAATAGATGGCTTAGAATAGAAAGGTTGTCAAAAACTGCGATATCCGCTACTATGGCTGTTCCTAAGAAGAAAACTTCTAAATCTAAACGCGATAAACGTCGAGCTACTTGGAGACATAAAGCTGCTGTTGAAGCTCAAAAAGCTCTCTCCCTGGGCAAGTCAATTTTGACTGGACGTTCTACCTTTGTCTATCCTACTCCTGAAGAAGAGGACGAAGAGTCATAATCTCCAATTGGGAAAAACACTAGCATCACCGAAGATTTGAGCGGTGACTTTTACCGCTCAGGCTTTTCGGCAGTTAATTGTGTAGATTGCCTGAATAATTAAAAATTTATGTTGAGTGTGTAGCAGCTAATGGGGCAAATAAAAAATCGGTAATGAATAATTCGGAAAATCCGTTATCCATTACCTCTTACCCATGACTGATGATCAGATAATCATAATCAAACAGTAAAGTATCTGGATGTCCTAATTATTAGGTGTTCAGCAAAATTAATATTTTTTCTCTGCCTGAGTCTATCTGTTGATGCTCAGGCTATTTGACAGTGTTAGGACTTACCCATAAAGACTACTGATTAAGATTGGGTGTCAGGGTGTAAGCAAGCAGATAATTTGTTCTCACCCCCTACACCCCAAACCCCTACACCCCTTCAGGAGAATATGTTAGGAAAGTTTTTTCAAAAACCAGACAAAGAACAAGGAGAACGAGTTCCGCCTGGGCAGCACCTCGCTAAAGGTTTCCCTGTACTCACCTATGGTGCAACTCCCCAAGTCAATATAGAAGAGTGGGAATTTCGTGTTTGGGGTTCAGCCAAGCCTGCTGTGTTCACTTGGTCAGAGTTTATGGCGCTACCACAGCACGAATTTACAGCAGATTTTCACTGTGTCACACGCTGGTCTAAACTAGATGTCAAGTGGACAGGGGTTAAGGTGACAGACTTCATGAATTTGATTGAGCTAGAACCGGAGACTGCCCATGTGATGGAACATTGCTATGGTGACTACACGACGAATATCGCCATAGAAGATTTTGTCCGTGAAGAAAATTTCTTTGCTGTTCAATTATTTGGAGAGCCATTACCCGCAGAACACGGTGGCCCCTTACGTTTAGTTGTCCCCCACCTTTACGCCTGGAAAAGTGCCAAATGGATTAATGGTTTAGAGTTTCTGAAAAAAGAAGAACTAGGTTTTTGGGAGCGCAACGGCTATCATCGCCGGGGTGAACCTTGGGCGGAAGAACGCTATAGTGGGAGGTTTTGATTTTAAGCTTTTTTATGAAGAGGCGTTGCATTGCAACGCCTTTATTTTTATGACCCAATTAGTCGTTTCAAGAAAGCTAATTTGCCTTGATATGGAGCGTAGCGCCATTTTAAATCTAGCCAGAAGGAGTTGCGGAGGACGCTTTTATGGTGAGAAAAGGTATCAAAACCAGCTTTGCCATGATAGTTACCAATACCGCTATCACCAACACCACCAAAGGGTAAAGATGAGACACCTACATGCAGTACTGTGTCGTTAAGACAAACACCACCAGAAGAAGTTTCTTGTAAAACTCGCTGTTGCAGGTTTTTGTTTTGTGAGAATAAGTATAAAGCTAAGGGTTTGGGTTTGGAATTAATTAAGGCGATCGCTTCTTTAATATCTGTATATTCAATTATAGGTAAAATTGGGCCAAAAATTTCTTCCTGCATCACTGGGTCTGTTAACGAGACTTGATCAATAATTGTGGGAGCAATGTAGCGTTCTTCTAATTGGCTTTCTCCACCAACAATAATTTCCCCTTTATCGAGAAGTTTAATTAACCTTTCACAATGTTTTTGACTGATGATTCTGGCATAATCGCTACTATTTTGGGGATTATCTCCATAAAATTCTGTAATGCTTTTTTTCAAGCCATTGATTAAATCTGGTTTGATTTTTTTATCAACCAACAGATAGTCAGGTGCAACACAAGTTTGTCCGGCATTAATAAATTTCCCCCAAGTAATGCGTCTGATTGTATGTTCTAGATTTATATCAGCATCAACAATACAAGGGCTTTTGCCGCCTAATTCTAAAGTAACTGGTGTGAGATGTTTTGCTGCTGCTTCCATGACAATTTTGCCAACAGATGTACCACCAGTAAAAAAGATATGATCAAACTTTTCTGCGAGTAGTTTTTGACTTGCTTCCACTCCACCTTCAACTACAGTAATAAACTCTGGTTCAAAATATTTACCCATCATCTGAGCTAATAAACTAGAGGTGGCGGGGGCAATTTCTGAAGGCTTGAGAATTGAACAATTACCTGCGGCGATCGCCCCTACTAAAGGTGCAATAATTAAATTAAAGGGATAATTCCAAGGGCCGATAATTAAAACGACTCCTAAAGGTTCAGCATAAATTTTAGCTGAATAAGAAAAAAATTCTATTGGCACTTCTGCTTTCTGAGGTTTAGCCCATGAATGCAGATGTTTGATAGCATAATCAATTTCTTTAGTAACACTGATTTCTGTTGCGTAAGACTCAAAGTCTGGTTTATGAAAATCAGCTTGCAATGCTTGGGCAATAGCTGTTTCATTTTCAACTATTGCTTGTTTGAGTGTTCTGAGTTTTTCTAACCGAAAACCTATATCTTTTGTTTTTCCAGTTTGAAAAAATTCTCGTTGTTTGTGAATAAGCTCAGTAATTTTAGATAATTCTGTAGTAATCATTATGTTGTCCTCTGGATTATGTAATAGTTGTTAACAAGGAATATATATTAAGTATTGGAGCTAATAACTTATGATAAATATCAGGAATAACAAACAATAAATTATGAGTTATTTAATTAAAAAATTCCGTAACTCATAATTTATTATTTATGATTTATTTAGGGTTTAATTGGTAAACGTACAATAAATTCACTACCTTTACCTAATACGGAATTAACAAAAATCTGACCTTGATGTGCCTCAACAATACGACGAGAAAGGTATAGTCCCAAACCACTACCGGAACTTTTATGGCTACCTTGGCGAAATCTTTGAAACAAGGTAGTTTGTTCTTCAGGCGGAATACCTGAACCAGTATCGGCTACCACAATATTAATATAATCACCACTAGGGGTAGATGACGAGAGTCTAGAGGCAGAAATTTCATTATTTTCCTGTACAGAGGAAAGACGAATTGCTACTTGGCCAGATTCAGTAAATTTAATGGCATTACCTATCAAGTTAGTTAAAAGACGGTGCAGTTCCAAGCGATCGCCCATAATATTACTTTTGGTTAATTCTTCGGCGTACTCCTGTTTGATAGTTAGGGCTTTAACTTGTGCTAAGGGTGTTAGTTCACCAACTACTTCGGCAATTAACTGCTTTAAATCAACGGGTTGAAAGGCTAGGGTTTTGCGCCCAGCTTCAAATCGATAAACTTCTAATAAGGTATTCACCATCGACAGCAAGTTAGTATTGCTACGCGCCATAATGGTGAGTGCTTCTTGCATTTGCGACGATAACTGCCCTAAAGCACCTTGCTCAAACAGCATTAACATCCGATCAGCAGCAACTAAGGGCGTACGTAAGTCATGGGTGAGGCGGGAAACAAAATCTTCTCGTTGACGGGCAATTTCATCACGCTCATCCATACTATGTTTTAGCCGTAAAAGCGATCGCACTCTGGCGAGTAATTCATCTACGGTTACAGGTTTACGAATAAAATCATCAGCACCCAAATCTAATCCACGTGCGACATTGGGTGCATCGTGAGCCGTAATTAACAGAATGGGAATATATTGCTGCAAATTCATTTCCCCACGGATGCGCCTGGTGACTTCATAGCCATCCATACCTGGCATCATTAAATCAAGCAATACCAAGTCACAGGGAGACGCTTGTAAGTGTGTTAATGCTACAATACCGTTTTCGGCAGTACTAACTATATATCCTTCTTCTTCAAGTATTGTTTTAATTAAAAAAACATTATCTGGAGAATCATCGACAACCAAAATTTTGTCAGGGCTAGGCAATAGTGAACTCATTTGTGAGAAAAGGTTCGGTTAGAGGTGAGTTTTTGAGGGAAACTGCTATATTGCTACCACTTTTTGGTTATTCGTTTTTCAGCTTACATTCCGCCATGAAAAGTGGCACAGTCAATAATTTTACTTCAATTGTAGAAAATTAAAAGTAAATTAAACCAATAGTTAGCGCTTATCTGAAGGTGATCGCTTGATTTCCTGCAAGCCTCTACAAGATGACTTTTGTGATCATTATCAGACATTTATGATCACCGTTAATAAATATAGCCAGCAAAAAGTTAGTATGACAATTTCTGTTAGGAAATATAAGTTTTTTATATGATAAAAATCCGGCTATCAGATTACCTTTGTGGTCTAATAGCCGGATATTTTATTAATCAGCGAAGTATGTAATTACTGCTCTAGACTACTACCTTTTCTAAAATCAATTTAGAACGTTTTACTTGTTCAGGAATGGCGATCGGGTAATCTCCGGTAAAGCAGGCAGAACAAAAACTATTGGTATCTTCTCTTGTCGCTGTGAGCATTCCTTCCCAACTGAGATAGGCTAGGGAGTTGACTTCTAATTGTTGAGCAATTTCTGCAACTGATTTGGTAGCGGCAATTAATTGATCTTGAGTATCGGTATCAATGCCGTAAAAGCAAGGGTGTGTAACAGGCGGGGAAGAAATTCGCATGTGTACTTCTGCTGCACCTGCATCACGCAAGGCTTTCACCAGTTTACGGCTCGTAGTTCCCCGCACAATTGAATCATCGACAATCACAACTCGTTTACCCGCCAGTACATCTTTGAGGGGGTTGAGTTTCATGCGGATACCTGACTCGCGCATGTTTTGGGTTGGTTGAATAAAGGTACGCCCAACGTAGCGATTCTTAATCAAGCCCTCACCGTAGGATACACCGGAAGCTTGAGAAAATCCGATGGCGGCGGGGATACCAGAATCAGGTACACCAAAGACAATATCAGCTTCCACAAAAGATTCGGCTGCGAGTTGTCTGCCTAAACGCATCCGATAGCTATATAAACTTTCGTTGTGCATAACGCTATCAGGACGGGCAAAGTAAATCATTTCAAAAATGCACAATTTACGTTGCGGTTGTTGACTCCAGTGATAAGAAGCCAAACCTTCTTCCGTAATCCAGACTAACTCGCCTGGTTCGACATCTCGCAGGTATTCAGCGCCAATAATATCTAAACCGCAAGTTTCAGAAGATAATACGTAACGAACTGGATTGCTACCTACGGTTCCAATTACTAAAGGTCGAATACCGTTAGGATCACGGGTTCCCATCACCCCAACTGGTGTAGCAATGACTAAACTAAAGGCTCCTTGACAGCGGTGAAATGCTTGAATTGCCCCATCTAACCAGTCTGCACCAGCGTTGACTGCTTCGGCAATCGCAAAGGCAATCATTTCGGAGTCGGTGGTGGTGACTAAGTTAAAATTGCTCTGGAGTAACTCCTCCCGCAATTGCATTGTATTGACAAGATTACCGTTATGTGCGAGTGCTATGGAACCTAAGCGCGTTTCCACTACCGCAGGCTGGGCGTTAACTCTGCGACTAGAACCAGTGGTGGAATAGCGAGTATGACCAACGGCGAGATTTCCTGGCAACTCTTCTAAAATAGACTCGTTAAATACTTGAGACACCAAGCCCATATCTTTGTGGAGGTGGACTTTTGTACCTTCAAAAGTCGCAATCCCAGCTGACTCTTGACCCCGATGTTGGAGGGCATACAATCCAAAGTAGGTCAGTTTAGCAACGTCTTGTTCTGGTGCGTAGAGGCCAAAGACACCGCAAGCTTCTTCTGGCTTATCAGGACGATTTTCTTGACTATTAGTTGAGTTGCAAGTCTGTTCGGGGTATTCATCCGAAGTGACGGAATGGATGGGAATCATGCTGGCTTTGCTCCTGGTGGGGGTGTCAAGTCACTGGGATTATGGCTTTAAATGGTTACTTGTTCTTAACAAATCTTTAACCACTTATTAAAACAGTACCTTAAGAAGGATGAAGTATGAAGTCTGAAGTGTGAAATTTTAGACTTCATACTGGTTACTTGAGGCTTTTTTATGCTGCGAGGCGTTTGGCGATCGCATTATTGTAACTACCCTTCATATCTTCAATACTAACTGTGATTAAGGTTTGATTATCAGTAGTTAAAACCGTCAAACCTGCATCACAATTATTAACCGTGCCTAGTTTTTGCCAATTTTGTCCCAGATGTGCCTGTAAGTATGATTCCCACATTTCTTGTTGTTCTGATCCCACGGAAACGATAATTCTCGCCCCGCCTTCACCGAACAGCACTTCATCAAGACGTTGTAACTGGTTTGGGGCGATTTCTAATTTCACTTCGGCACCCAAATTGCCCGCAATTGAAGATTCTGCCAACGCTACAACTAATCCGCCTTCAGCACAATCATGGGCTGAACGCACCCAACCCTCCCGAATGCCCTCACGGCAAACCTGCTGCACACGGCGTTCTAAGTCAAAATTTACCCGTGGTGGTCTGCCAGCTACAGTATTGTGGATAGTAGCTAAATATTCCGAGGCTCCCAATTCAACTTTGGCTTGTACGGTTAACCCTAATAAATAAATGACATCACCGCTTGCTTGCCAAGCTTGACCACAAATTTTCGTGAAATCAGGAATCAACCCGACCATCCCCACCACAGGAGTCGGATAAATTGGTTGGGGGTTTCCTTGAGAATCGAGGGTTTCATTGTAGAGAGAAACATTCCCCCCTGTGACTGGTGTAGATAGTGCTTGACAACCTTCTGCCAAACCCCGACAAGCCTCTGCCAATTGCCAATAACCAATGGGTTTTTCGGGACTGCCAAAATTCAGGTTATCAGTCACAGCCAGTGGTTCTGCACCCACACAGCTAAGATTGCGTGCGGCTTCTGCTACAACCGCCTTAGCACCTTCATAGGGATCAAGGTAAACATAGCGGGGATTGCAATCTACCGTAGCCGCCACAGCGGTTTTATAAGTACCCCCCCCCTGCACCCCTGCTCCCTTGCTCCCTTGCCCTTCCAGTGGACGCAAACGGACTACAGCCGCATCTGCACCGCCTGGAAGAGTGACAGTATTATTTTGCACCTGATGGTCGTACTGGCGGTATACCCAATTTTTCGAGGCGATCGTAGGTGTATCTAATAAAGTCAATAAGATATCGTGCCAACTGTGGCTGCCGATACCCGCAATTGTACAAGCAGGTAAAGCATCTGCTGTCCATTCCCAAGCTTGACGGGCGTATTCTGGCGGTTCTGCCAATAACTCACGCTCGTAAAGTGGGGTATTTTCTGCTAAAGCATCAGCGGGAATTTCTGCGGCAATTTTCCCCCGAAATATAATTCGCACAATGGGTTCAGCAATCACTTTACCAGCGACAACAGCCTGAAGTCCCCAACGATGAAAAATATCAATTAATTCTTGTTCCCGACCTTTATGGGCAACAAATAACATTCGTTCTTGAGATTCCGAAAGTAAATATTCATAAGGAACCATGCCCGTTTCCCGCACGGGAATCTTATTTAAATCTAACTCAATGCCGACACCGCCTTTGGCAGCCATTTCGGAAGTAGAACAGGTGATCCCCGCTGCACCCATATCTTGGGCGGCGACAACTGCACCTGTTTTAAATGCTTCTAAACAAGCTTCAATTAATGACTTTTCTAGAAATGGGTCGCCCACCTGCACAGCCGGACGGTCATCCATTGACGCATCACTTAATTCCGCACTGGCGAAGCTTGCACCGCCCATCCCATCGCGTCCCGTAGTGGAACCGACATACAACACAGGATTACCCAAACCTGATGCACCAGATTTAACAATTTCTGACGTTTCCATCAATCCCAACGCCATCACATTGACTAAGGGATTTCCCGCATAAGCAGGGTCAAAGTAGACTTCACCACCAACAGTGGGTACCCCAACACAGTTACCATAATGGCTGATGCCTGATACTACCCCAGTGAATATCCTTTGGGTTCTAGCATCTTCTAGAGAACCGAAGCGCAGGGAGTTTAACAAAGCAATGGGACGCGCACCCATTGTAAAAATATCTCTGAGGATACCACCGACACCCGTGGCGGCTCCTTGGAAGGGTTCGACAGCCGAAGGGTGGTTATGAGATTCAATTTTAAAGGCCAGTTGTAATCCTTCACCTAGGTCAACAACTCCGGCATTTTCACCAGGGCCTACGAGAATGCGGGGGCCTGTAGTCGGAAATTGTTTGAGTAATGGTCGGGAATTTTTGTAGCAGCAATGTTCTGACCACATCACCCCAAACATTCCCAGTTCTGCTTTGTTAGGATGACGACCTAAACGTCGCACAATTTCGGCATATTCTTCTGGCTTTATACCTTCGGCTGCAATTTCTTGGGGAGAAAACGGATCTTTGGGGGTGGTGGTCATGGGAATAATGCACCAAGGGGACAGAAGACTATTTTATAGTTAATGGTCAATAGTCCATAGTCAATGGTCATCTGTCGTCCCTATTGCGTTGTGACTCACTTAAGTAGATACCGCTCGATAGTAACACTTGAGTGACGACAATCACATAGAAACATGATTGAGATCGTCTCATGACCATAGCCAAATTGGCATAATTACATACAACTGAACTCTAGCCGAGTCATTAATAGGGAACACACTAATCGCCGACAGCTTTGATGAAAAACTGTCGGCTTTTTGTATCTCAAAAAGTCTGAAGTGTGTTCGCCCTCGGCGTTCCCGTACTCCTACGGGGAAGCAAGCTACGCGTAGCGTCTCCGACAGGAGAAGGGTAGCATGAATTATGAAACTTGATTCTTCAGGCTTCTGCTTCCTGCCTTTTGACAAATGACTATTGACCATTGACCAATAAACAAAATTTCCCCACAGTTGGTTGGTAACTTGACACAGAGACGGCCAAAGCCACTACCAAATGTGGGGAGAGTATGATCAAATTAGAGATCTTATCTTTGAGTGCTAAGACTTTGCACTCACTTTAAGAGACCGGAAGGCACATCTAAAGAAGCAAAACTAACTTTGGATTATGACATCGCTTGAATGATGTAATCAAAGTATGGTGATGCTGCTCCTGCGTCTTCTGCACTTAGTAGGTCGAGGGAGGCTTTTTTCAAAGAATTGATGGCTTCTACCATTCCAGGGACAGGAACACCCAGAGAATTGTACATTTCGCGCACACCAATTAAACCAATTTTTTCAATTGGTTCTTTGTCACCAGCAAGTACGCCATAGGTAATCAGGCGTAGATACCATCCAAAGTCACGGATGCACAGAGCGCGTTGGCGTTCACCGTAAGCATTGCCACCAGGTGCGATAAAATCAGGACGTTTTTGCCAAAGTTGTTTGGTTGCTTCCTGAACTATCTTTTTTTCGTTTTCGGCTAAGGTCGCAGCAATGCGCGTCCGTTGCTCGCCTGTTTGCAAAAATTCTTTGATACTTTTGAGTTCGCCACTGCTGGGGTAACGCAGTTCGTCGTCAGCTTTGAGAATAACTTGGCTAATTACAGTCATGATTATTGTAATCACGATAAATATTATTTGCTAGTTTAACGAGTTGGAGGTACAGAAGGGAAGCAGGGGTGTAAGGGTGCAGGAGAGAATAATTTTTGACAAATGACTATTGACTATTGACCAATGACTAATATTTGGAAACAAGGTGAATTAATTGAAATTGCGATCGCCGATCTCACTGATACTGGTGATGGTGTCGGTCGCTACGAGGATCGTGTGGTATTCGTACCAGATACTGTACCAGGCGATCGCGTCCAGGTACGCTTATTACATGTCAAGCCTAAATATGCTCATGGCAAACTCATACAGCTATTGCACCCATCCTCACACCGCATTCGACCGAGTTGCATTGTGGCTGATAAGTGCGGTGGTTGTCAGTGGCAGCATATTAATTATGAATATCAATTAGAAGCCAAGCGTAATCAAGTTATTCAAGCTTTGCAGCGCATCGGTGGTTTTACTGCACCATCAGTAGATCCCGTCTTGACAGCCTTATCGCCTTTGGGATACCGCAATAAATCTACATATCCTTTCAGTGTTTCTGCGACAGGACAAGTACAAGCGGGATATTACCAAAAGGGTAGTCATCATTTAGTTAACTTAAATCAATGCCCTGTCCAAGATTCTCGATTAAATCCATTACTTGCTGAAATTAAGCAAGATATTCAAAGACGCGGCTGGAAAATTTATGATGAACAACGACACAAAGGACAAATTCGTCATTTAGGTTTACGTATTGGCCGTCGAACTGGTGAAATTTTGTTAACTTTGGTAGTTAATGAGTGGAATTTACCGAAAATTACCGAACAAGCCGAGGAGTGGTTGCAGCGATATCCCCAATTAGTGGGAATTGCTTTAAATCGCAACCCTGAACGGACAAATGCCATTTTTGGGACAGAAACTCGCACTATTGCAGGTGTTCCCTATCTCAAAGAAAAATTTGCCGACTTAGAATTTCAAATTCGCCCAGATACATTTTTCCAAGTTTCTACGGAAACAGCCGAAGCACTGTTAGAGGTAATTCAATCAGAATTGAACCTCCAAGGGGATGAAGTGCTAGTTGACGCTTATTGTGGGATTGGTACCTTAACTCTGCCTCTAGCCAAGCAAGTGCGTCAAGCAGTGGGTTTGGAAGTGCAAGCCCAAGCAGTAGAACAGGCAATTTTGAACGCCGAGCGCAACAGTATACATAATGTTACATTCCAAGTCGGTGCGGTAGAGAATTTACTGCCGCAAATGGGAATAATACCGAATGTGGTCATACTAGATCCGCCACGTAAAGGATGCGATCGCTCTGTCATCGATTCATTACTGCGATCGAAACCTGCACGCATCGTTTACGTCAGCTGCAAAGTAGCTACACTTGCTCGTGATCTGAAATTGTTATGTCAAGGAGGCGTATATACACTTACACGTGTACAACCTGCTGATTTTTTCCCACAAACATCTCATGTAGAAGCTGCTGCCTTTCTTGTGTTATGACATTTAAATAAGAGTACTAACTCTTTATCAAAATCTTAAATTGCAAATTTGTAGTCTCTTGCATAGTAACAATGCTAAAATCGTATTAACCTGAAAATAGAAATGATTTTGTTAAAACAACTAACGTTGCATAGACTCTCATTAATTATGAATAAGGTTGTCTGACATACAAATCGGCAATACAAACATCATCCTAATACTTCTAAAAAATTTTCAGCAAATTCTAAGTTGCTGACTGCAATAGCAGTTTTTAAAAGCCGTTTTATGTATCAACAATCGAATTTCATAAACAGAGTAAATGCTCCCTAGCATTTTCAAAACTTAGTATAAAAGACGCAAGTTTGAAGGCAGCATGACCACCTCCAATTTTGTCAGGGTGCGCGTACAAGCAAACTGATGTCTAGCTAACTGAAAGCTATGGGGTTTCTCTTGTGATTAGTATTTCGCTCCGTCCGGTTGGACGTTATTGGGGCACTCTTAGTTTTGCCTCTACTCTCTATCTTTGTCCCATATTAGATTTACTGCTGGCAGAAATTCCAGCTAAATTACAAGCAGAATTGCGGCTAGGACTCCAAGAAGCCTTAGTAAATGCCGCAAAACATGGTAATAATCTTGATCCCAGTAAAAGAGTTGTAGTCCGTTTTTCTTTAATAGATAATCAGTATTGGTGGGTGATATCAGACCAAGGCCAAGGCTTTAAGCCAGAACCAAGTTCTGAAGAAGATCCTACAGATTATTTACCATCTGATGATTCAGAAAGTGGTCGAGGTTTATGTCTCCTGCATCAAATTTTTGATCAGGTACAATGGAGCCGCAAAGGTACAGAATTAAGATTGTGTAAACAGATGGAAAATCGCCCCCGGTTATCTTTGAGGCGATAACAAGTAAAAAATAAAAAGGCAAAAGGCAAAAGTTTCTATTCTTTTTACTTTTACCTTTTAACTTTTAACTTTTAGGCGTTGCTGAATAAAGGGATGAATTAATTTATATAGGTACAATTTGATACTTCAAATAATGAAGTAATAATTTAATTGAGTGTCTCAGCATTTGTTCTGATTTGGAATAGCATAAAGTTTTTCTGTGAAGGCGTGCAAGATAATGACGTAATCGGGTATTTTCATTTTCTACTCGCGTCATATATGTTTTACTCACAATTTGGTCTCCATCTGGTATAAAACTGGGGTAAACTTTCCAGCCATCGGTCACATAAAAATAGCTTTCCCACTGTTTCACAATTTCCCATAATGGCTCGAATGTTTCCGCACTATGGTCTCCTAAGACCCAGGCTAAAATACCTTGAGTAAAGTGATTTACTGCTGTCCACAACCAGATTTTGTTTTTTTTGAACCTATGAATGTCTCTAATTCATCTAGTTCTCCAACTTCTGGTACAGCATCTTCTTGGGGTACGTCTGGCAGCTTTTCTCCTCTTTGTTTTACCCAAGAGATTATAGTAGTATGATGTACACCTTTAACACGTTCAATCCCACGAAAACCCATCCCATTAAGATACATTTTTAAACATTCTTGTTTAAGTTCCTCTGAGTATCCTTTTGGCGGATCGTACACATCAATAAATTGGCGATCGCAGTTAGTACAGATGTGATTTTGTTTACCTCTCCGTTTTCCATTCTTTCTAATTTCCGTAGACTCACAGTATGGACATTGCACAGTAGATTACCTCAATTCATCCCTCTATTATGCAACGCCAACTTTTAACTTCCCATTTTCTTCTGTCCATGTGTGGGACATGGGGGTGCAGATATTGATTTATCTAGCCAGCCTGTGGCTTGTTCTAAGCGGGCGAGGGCTTCTTGTGGTTGGTTTTTGAGGAGAAATACAAGAGCCGCCGCGGCTTGTTCACTAGCGCGAGAATTGCGGTTAGACTTGAGGCGATGCCAATCGTTAGGAGAGATGGTGAGTCTTTCCATGAGGGCTTGCGCTAGTTCTAGGGTGCTGAGTTCTAAGTGCGGAGGATGAAGAGATTCCATATTTATAAATTTGGGGATTGACTAGTAACTTTTAACTATTGGCATTACATCAATCTTAATTTACTACCAGTCAATGAAGCCGCCGAGAAAGTCACATAATTCTTCGTCTGAAGAAAATCAATCACCAGATTTTGAGCAAGAATTAGCAGAAGTAGAGCGATCGCTGATCTCCATCAAAGAACGATACACTCAAATCAAGAGCGATCAAGAGCAAAAGGCAGAATGGCAACAACGTCAGCAAGAATTAAAACAAAATAAACCTCAAACACCAGAAATCAAAGCTGAGTTACAGCAAATTCAAAAGCAATTGGAATTGCTAGAAATTAATTTAGAAAGTCGGTTATTTTCTTGGCGTAGTCTGAAAAAACCTTTCTGGCAAGCCATCCGCTTTGGTGGAATGGGCGTTATCATAGGCTGGATATTAAAATCCTGTGCTGGGTAAATATGGTAAATCGACAAATTGCAGAAATATTGCGAAGTGGTCAACCTGATGAGTCTCTTGTAGTTCAAGGCTGGGTAAGAACAAAGCGTGACTTGAAAGGATTTGCTTTTATTGAAGTCAATGACGGTTCATCACTAGCGAATTTGCAAGTTGTCATCCATCAGGATTTGCCTGACTTTGAGGCAATTTTGAAAAAACTGAACACAGGTGCGTCAGTTGAAGTTAATGGCGTACTAGTGGCTTCTCAAGGAAAGGGACAGCGTATTGAATTGAAAGCCGAGGCGGTGAAAGTCTACGGTGAAGCTGATCCCGAAACATATCCTTTGCAGAAGAAACGCCACTCATTTGAATTTTTGCGTACTATTGGACATTTGCGATCGCGCACCAACTCCTTCGGCGCAGTTTTCCGTGTCAGAAATGCTTGTTCAACAGCAATTCACCAATTCTTCCAAGAACGTGGCTTTTTGTGGGTACACACCCCCATTATCACCGCCAGTGATTGCGAAGGTGCAGGTGAACTATTTAGCGTTACTAGTTTAGATCTCAAAAATATTCCCCGCACTGACAACCAAGCTGTAGATTATACCCAAGACTTTTTTACTAAACCCACTTATTTAACAGTTAGTGGCCAGTTAGAAGCAGAAGTTATGGCGATGGCTTTTTCTAACGTCTACACCTTTGGCCCCACCTTCCGTGCAGAAAATTCTAATACCTCCCGTCACCTTGCAGAATTTTGGATGGTTGAACCAGAAATGGCATTTTGCGATTTAGAAGGTGATATGGATTTAGCTGAAGCATTTCTCAAACATATTTTTAATTATGTGTTAGAAAAATGCCCCGAAGACATGGAATTTTTCAACCAACGCATTGATGATACTGTTTTGGCTACAGCCGAAAATATTATTAACAATCAATTTGAGCGCCTGACTTATACAGATGCCATCAAGCTGTTAGAAAAAGCTGATGTTAAGTTTGATTATCCTGTGAATTGGGGCTTAGATTTACAATCAGAACATGAGCGCTATCTTGCAGAGCAATTGTTTAAAAAGCCAGTAATTGTGACAGATTATCCAGCGCAAATTAAAGCTTTTTATATGCGTTTGAGTGACGATGAAAAAACAGTCCGCGCAATGGATATTCTCGCACCTAAAATTGGAGAAATTATCGGCGGTTCTCAAAGAGAAGAACGTTTAGATGTGCTAGAACGGCGGGTGATAGCGCAAGGAATGAAACCCGAAGATTTGTGGTGGTATTTAGACTTGCGGCGTTTCGGTACTGTACCTCACGCCGGGTTTGGTTTAGGCTTTGAAAGACTTGTGCAGTTCATGACAGGTATGGGTAATATTCGTGATGTTATTCCCTTCCCACGTACACCACAAAATGCTGAGTTTTAGTTAGGCATAAACAACAGGATGTAGGGCAAAATTAGGTCAAAATTCAAAAGTTAAAAGTCAAAAATTATCCTACTTTTGAATTTTGACTTATCCATAGGGATGTAGATATTCAAAACCCTTATACCCCTTTTTATCACTTGTAACCTGTCACCTATAACCTCTAACCCTCTTAACTACAATTAACAGCCGTAGCCGAGTTTACCTTTGTTAAATCACTAGTAAATACGGCTGTGTATTTATAAGGTGATGAACCAGCACAAGTCATAGAATTTTTATCAGCACGCCGTGGACTCCACCAGGAATCTGCTAGTACTTTTAAAGTTGTGCCATTCCATGACAAATTAGTGACAGCTAAAGAGTTAGTTTTACCATCATTCGGCTTTTTGGCAGTGACAAAGGTCGCAGAATAAACACTACCATTGGTAGGATTAATTCTGGCGATAATGGCTACTTTTGCACCACCACCGCTACCATAAGAAGATAACCAACCGTTCTTAGCAAAGCGGCGAAAATCATTACCAGTTTGGCTACCCGTCGAAGTGAAAACGCCATACAAAACGTTTCCCCCATCCCATAACAACCCGTAACCTGTACCATCATCATTAGTGATTTCATAGTCACTACGACACCATTTTTTTACACCGTTATCAAAGCGAATGATGCGGGGATCTTTGTTTTGAGATGATACTTGTTGATAACCAATGTAGATGTTTTTGCTTCCAATAGATATCTTCGGCCCGTTTTTAGCTTTGATGCTTATTTCGCTGTCATTGCAGGTAAATGCTACACTTTTAGCGAAAGATGTCTTGATACTAGTTTGGGCTACAACTTGAGGAATGATTAAATCAATTCCTAATGCTGCTAATAAAGATAAAAAGGCTAGAGATTGGGAAAATTGTTGGCGCTTAATCATGAGTTAGAAGTAGGGAACCCTGTAAAAACCGACACCATAACACAAAAATTTACTCAGCGCCAATCTTATTATTAATGTGGCTGGGAAATGAATATCTTAGCGGTATAGCCTGGGATATTAGTTAATAAAGTATCTTCGCTAACTTTTATTTGACAATTATCGCACCAATCGTACCAAGATTCAGTCATCGGAAAATTTGGAATGGCGTAATCAATGAGATGTTGATGAGAAAAGTTGAGGACTATAGCAACTTGAGAACCTTGATTATGCCAACGAATATATGCTAAGACTTTAGCCTCAGCATTGGTGTGAAAAAAATTAATATTGTCACTTTGCAAAGCTGGAGTTTGCTGACGTAAAGCAATGAGTTTTTGATAATACTGAAATAACTCATAATTTTGGACGTTTGCTAGTAAAGACCAATTAATTTTTTTGGGTTGAGTTACGCTTTTACTTTTTTGTTGATATTCACCAAATTCATCACCCATCCATAGCATAGGTATACCCATTGCTGTCATAAGTACAACGGCTGCTAATTTAGCTTTAGTAAATGCCTTTTTACCAAAAATACCGCGATCGCCTAATTCTCTTAATAGCCGTTCACGGTCATGGGTAGCTAAATAATTGATTACATTTATGCTTGTGGCATAACCTTGTTTTCTCGGATCTAATACCGACATGACTTCCTCTAATTCAAATTTGTCTCCACAAATTAAAGGAATTATAAAATAGTGAAAACTTTCATGCCAACAAGCATCTAATGGCCCATCTGGTTTGACTACAGTGCTGGTGTCGGGAATGTGTTCGGCAATATTATAAAACTGTTTTGGTGCGGCACTTTGTTTTGCTTGTTGTGCCAACCATTCTAAAAATTCAAAGTTAGCTAATTGGCGCACTGCATCAAACCGAATACCATCAACATGGTACTCTTTAATCCAAAATTGTACTACATCTCCAATATATTTCCATGCAGGTTTGATATTTAATTTTTCATCGTAGTTATTATAGTTAAACTCTGGCCCCCAGTAATTATCAGGGTCTTCAGGATAATGTTTATGTTCGTAATACCAATAATTTCTATCAATTAGCATTAACGGACATGCTTCATCTGTGTGATTGTAAATTCCATCGAGAAAAACCCGAATGCCTCTACTATGACATTCATCAATAAATTGCTTTAAATCTTCTGTAGTCCCATAACTAGATTCAGTAGCAAAGAAATGGCGAACTTTATAACCCCAATTATAATCACCAGGATATTCATTTACAGGCATTAATTCAATTGCATTGATGCCTAGTTCACAAAGATAATCTAGTTTGGCGATCGCTCCTAAATATTTACCACGTTTATCAGGCTCACTTTCATCGCCAGTAAAGTCTGCAATATGCAATTCATATATGACTAATTCTTCATTTGGTGGCAGGGGATGATCATCATATTGCCAAATATATGTGTCGATAATTCGTTCACCATTTTTAATCTGCATCACACCATATTCTCTGGCTTCATCAATATCTGTAGCGTAGGGATCAATTACATCTACCCATTCATTAAGTTGAAACTGAGGACTTTTTGTTTGCACTCGAAATTTATATGAGTAAATTCCATCTGCTAATGATATTTGAGTCTGGAAATAGCCATTTTCGGTTTTTTCTAATGGTATATCTTGCCAGTCAGAAAAAGAGCCGATTAAACTTGCCTGTTCATTACGGGGAGCAAATAATTTAAATTCAATTAAATTTGCCATTTTAGTTAGATATATTTGCCAAAATAATATTTATTAATTCTGGACTTTAGAATCCATAAAAGCTTCTTTCGGAAGTTATAAGAAATAACGATGAGTCAAAAGGCTTAATTTCCTAAGATAGAGATAATAGTTTGTCAGCGAGCAAAAATCTGAATTACTAGGATTTGCGATCGCACCAGATTTCAAGTGAGTGAATTACACTATCTAAAAGAGTCGCGTCTTTATATCGCAGCGCGTAATACATGGCTAAGACTTACCCCTCAAACACCCAAATCCTTTAATAGCCGTCAAAAAATCGAATTAAGGCTCCTGACTAGGAAAATTTTCACATTTTCACATTAATGCTATAGCGCTGTAACAAAAGTGTAATAAACGCTGTCTACATTAGTAATAGATTCAAACAACTTTTCAGACAGCAATGCAAAATCAAATACCAGACGGAAATAACCCATTAAATAGCAATTTAGATACCAAATACCGCAAACAAGCGTCTTGGAAGAAAGCAGCAGCTTCTCTATCGCTAGTGTTGCTAGGATCTGGTATGACCTTGACAGGTGGTTATCTTGCTAACCATAAGTCGCAGGTGTCGGAAAGTGCATCGAATTTGGCCTTGAGTCGAGTTAATGCTGCACCGCCTATCGTGGCTGGTACAGACCCTAATTTTGTGACTCAGGTGGTACAGAAGGTAGGCCCAGCAGTCGTGCGAATTAATTCTTCACGCACTGTAAAAAGTCAATTACCAGACGAGTTCAATGACCCATTGTTACGCCGCTTTTTTGGTTCACAACTACCAGAAGCTCAAGAAAGAGTAGAGCGCGGTACTGGTTCTGGGTTTATTATCAGTGGTGATGGTCAGATTTTGACTAATGCTCACGTTGTTGATGGTGCTGATACAGTAACAGTCATCCTCAAGGATGGGCGGAGTTATCAAGGTAAGGTTTTAGGAAAAGACGATTTAACTGATGTAGCGGTTGTCAAAATTCAAGCCAGCAATTTGCCTACAGTCAGTGTGGGTAACTCTGACCAATTGCAACCAGGAGAATGGGCGATCGCGATCGGCAATCCTTTAGGATTAGATAATACAGTAACTACAGGTATCATCAGCGCCACTGGACGCAGTAGTAATCAAATTGGTGCATCTGATAAGCGTGTAGATTTTATTCAAACTGATGCAGCAATTAATCCTGGTAACTCTGGCGGGCCGCTACTCAATGCCCGTGGTGAAGTAATCGCCATGAATACAGCTATTATTCAAGGAGCGCAAGGTATAGGTTTTGCTATTCCTATCGCTACAGCACAACGCATTGCTAATCAACTGATCTCTACAGGTAAAGTTGAGCATCCTTATCTGGGAATTCAGATGATTGGATTAACACCACAACTAAAACAAAATATTAATTCTGATCCCAATAGTGGTTTAAGTATTGATGAAGATAAAGGTGTTTTAGTTGTGAAAGTTCTGCCTAATTCACCAGCCGCAAAAGCCGGACTACGTGCGGGTGATGTTATTCAAAAACTGGAAGGTAACGCTGTTACAGACGCTGAGAGTGTCCAGAAAGCAGTTGATCAAAGTCGAATTGGCGGAGATTTGCGCTTAGAGTTACGCCGTAATGGACAAACATTGAATTTGTCCGTGCGTCCTGGTGCTTTTCCATCTCAAGTGCAGTAGGAGTTAAGTACACTTGTTTATTGATTGAGGCTGGGTGTAAGGGTGTAAGTGAAAAATCGCGTACATCCTTCACCCTTGTGTGAACTAAATGATTAACGGAAGAACAAATATCTTGCACCTATGAGCAATAAAAAGATGCCATATAATTTTTTCATGGTTTCACTGCTAATAAACGGCTGATTAGCAAATAAGGCACCAAAGAGGTTGCCTACTACTAAACCAAGGGCAATCATCACTGCATATTTGATGTTGATGTTACCGCTACGATGGTAAACTGCTGCGCCTAAAATCCCAATGGGTAAAATTTGGGCGGCGATGGAAGTTCCTGTGGCAAATTTTTGATCCATTCCTAGCAAAAGTACCATTGCTGGCACCATAATTGCACCACCACCAATACCAAACATCCCACCAGCAACGCCAGCAGCTAAACCAATGAGTAGCATTTGTACAAGAATATTTGACATACAAAAATCTTTGTTTTGTGTTGAATCACAAAATAATTTTAGGGGACAAGATTGATTTGGGTAACATCCCGTGAACTCCTTTTTGAGGACTGTTCACAACTTGGGTGATGCGAAAATTTACAGCTAAACTACACAAAACATAAGCATCTTCTGCTGATAAATTGGCAAAATGCTTCAAAAAATCAATCATATTTTTTAAAGCTTGTTCTAGGGCTGCATCTAAAGTTCCAGCAAAGCCCATTGTAATGATATCTGTGGGGGTTTCGGCAATGGGTGTTGTGAGTGATAAATCTTGGCGAAGTTTGAGGGATATTTTACCGTTCATAGAGGTTTCAATGGCGGTAACATTTACTTCTCCATCTCCTTGTGCAGAATGTCCATCACCAAGAGAAAATAATGCTCCGGGAACGTAAATGGGTAAAAATAACCGCGAACCTGCTTGGAGTTCGCGGTTATCGATGTTACCGCCATAATTACCGGGGGGAATGGAATTGCGATCGCTTGTAGGAGTTGCAACCCCCAGGATACCAAAAAAGGGTTTGAGGGGAATTTTGATGCGGCTATTGGCGGGAAATTCTGCAATATTATTAGCTAAATCTAAGGGAATGAATCTCAACGCAGGCTGGGTAAAATGTTCTGGTAAGGCTCCCCAACCTGGACGAATAGCATTAAAGCCAACTGGTAAACGTGGTGCGATCGCTTCTAGTTTTACTTCTAATACATCTCCTGGTTCGGCATCGCGCACATAAATCGGCCCTGTAAGTAAATGCGGCCCTCCAGCAATTTTCCGTTCATCTGGCAGATTTTGGCAGATATCCACAAATTCTGGGGTGAGGAATTCTGGTGGCGCTTTGTCATAAATGTAGTAACCTGTGAAGGTTTCAACATCAATGGTGTCACCAGAATCAATAGTGAGTGCTGGTGTTAATAAATGGGAGAAACCACCAAGATGTACTGTTTTTTTGGTCGCTTTTAAACTGTGGTGAGTCATTACCGCTATTGTTTTCCAGATTATTGTTTAGGATAGCGGATTAACTGTTTCATTCACCCGTGTATTTTAAGCTGTCAAATCTTGATGTAATATCTAGATGCCTGACTTTCTGGAGAAGTCAGATATATGATGTTGTTGGGTTTTGCTATTGCTTCAACCAACCTACATTTTTACTACAGTTTTTATACTAACTATTTTCTTGAAAGCGCCTTCTATCTTCAATTAATTCTTCTAGCTTTTCTACCTCTTCAACTGTATAAAATGTTTGATTCGGCTCAGATGTGATTTTATCCATCAAAGCGTGAAAAGCTTCAGTATCGTTGCGATGTTTTAACAGATAAGCTTTCAACTCAGATTTACTCATTGCTGCAAAGTTTGGTTTTGTCATTCTTCGTATCTCCATTTGCCATCGCGTGTAATTAAGATACCTGTTTCTTGTCCAGCCAGAATGTAAATGTTTCCAGTACGTTCATCGATGCGGACTAGAAAAATAGGCAAAAACAAACTCGTAATATTTTGACAAATTATAAAGCACGTTCTTGTCTGTTCTGAAGTAGGATAAAGTACGTTGCTCATTATAATTGTAAACTGCAATAAATAAACACACAGCGAAGCAACAGTTGATGAGTAACTTTAACAACGCTGCTGTGCTGTGTCTCTACTGTTAGTTTACCGATACAGCCAAACGCGTAATAAAGAAAGTAACTGTTCAATATCTACAGGTTTGGTGATGTAATCTGATGCGCCGGATTCGATGCACTTTTCGCGATCGCCTTGCATAGCTTTGGCGGTGAGGGCAATAATTGGTAAGGCTCTGAATCGTTCATTTTGCCGAATTAAGCGGGTTGTCTCGTAACCGTCCATTTCGGGCATCATCACATCCATTAACACCACATCAATATCTTGTGTAGTTTCTAACAGTGTGATGCCATCTCTGCCGTTTTCTGCATAGATAACCTGCATGTGATAGCGTTCTAGCATACTGGTCAAGGCAAAGATATTGCGGACATCGTCATCAACAATTAATACTTTTTTATTTGCCAGGATGTAGTCACGGGAGTGCAGTTGTTCGAGTATTTGGCGTTTGGGTTCTGGTAAAGCGGCTTGGACTCGGTGTAAGAATAATGTAGTTTCATCAAGCAAACGTTCTGGCGATCGCACATCTTTGACGATAATTGTTTCGGTAATCCGTCGTAGTTCTGATTCTTGGGATTTGCTCAATTCAATGCCTGTGTAAATAATGATGGGTAAAGATTCACCATTGGGCTGTTGTTTAATTTGCTGAAGTAGTTCAAAGCCGTTCATATCGGGTAGCCCCAAATCTAGCACCAGACAATCAAATTGTTGGGTGTTAATCGCCTCTAAGGCTTCTGCACCAGAAGCGACGGCGGTAGTAGCAACATCGCTATTACCAATTAACTCCACAATGCTATGGCGTTGAGTATCGTCATCTTCAACTACCAGCAAATTCTTCACCCGCCGTTCCACAAAACCTTTAATTTTGTTTAAAGCCTCAGATATACTTTCGCTGCTGGCTGGTTTTTGCAAATATGCTAACGCGCCTAATTGCAAACTCCGTCGTTTGCCTTCTTCGACTGTCATGATATGTACAGGAATATGACGGGTATTTGGATCATGTTTTAAGCGATCTAACACCGTCCAACCATCCATATCAGGTAGGCGGATATCAAGTAAAATCCCCAAAGGTTGGAATTGTTGGGCTAATGCTAAACCATTACTACCACTTTGGGCGGCGATGACTTTGAATCCTTGCTGCTGTGCCATTTCTAAGAGGATGCGAGCGAAATGAATGTCATCTTCGACAATTAACAAGATGCGATCGCCATTGTGGATATCAATGCGATCGTCTTCTAAAATTGGCACTTGGGAGTTAGGGATCAGCCACTGTGTTGGGGATGCAACGGGATTAACTACCTCTGTTGGCTGCACTTCAGTGACTGCTAAGGTGGTTGTGTGCTGTGTGTTGAAGGTTGCTGGCTGAGTCGCCATTCGTTGAGTTGTTGGTTCAGGAGTGGTGAATGTTGACTCAGAATTGAATTGTGGTAAGTAGAAGGTAAATGTACTGCCTTGAGTTAGGCTACTTACTAAGGTAATTTCTCCACCAAACAGACGGGCAATTTCTCGGCTGATGGATAAGCCTAGCCCTGTACCGCCGTATTTGCGGCTAGTAGTGCCGTCGGCTTGTTGAAATGCTTCAAAAATCACTTTTTGCTTTTCGGGGGCAATACCAATCCCTGTATCGATGACAGAAAAGGCAACTACTATTGGGGCGCGGTTCAAGGTTTCTTGATTAATACTCCATCCTTGCTTGGCGACATCTATTTGCAAGCGTACTTCACCGCGATCGGTAAATTTAAAGGCGTTGGAAAGGAGATTTTTCAGGACTTGTTGCAAACGTTTGGGGTCAGTATAAATTGCTTTGGGAAGTTCAGTACCTAATTCAATGGTGAAACCGAGTCCTTTGTCTTGGGCGATTTGGCGGAAGGTGCGATCGGTTTGATCTCGCAAATCTGTAACTAACATCTGAGACATATCAATCGACATGGTTCCCGATTCAATTTTCGCCAAATCGAGGATGTCATTAATCAGCGCTAACAAGTCATTCCCGGCGGAGTAAATGGTGCGACTATATTCAACTTGTTTGGTGCTGAGATTCCCATCGATGTTATCTGTCAACAACTTCGCCAAAATTAACAGGCTATTTAACGGTGTCCGCAGTTCGTGGGACATATTCGCCAGAAATTCTGATTTGTATTTGGATGATAGGGCGAGTTGGGCAGCTTTTTCTTCTAAAGATAATCTGGCTTGTTCAATTTCGCGGTTTTTCCACTCGACTTCTTTCTTTTGCTGTGCCAACAACTCGGCTTTTTCTTCGAGTTCGGCGTTGGTTTGTTGTAATTCTTCTTGCTGCTTCTTGAGTAAATCTTCAGAAGTCTTCAGTGATTGGGCTTGTTGTTCGAGACGTTTGTTAGTTTCTTTGAGTTCGTTTTGTTGGGTTTGGAGTTCTTCTGCCAAAGATTGGGACTGTTTGAGCAATTCTTCGGTACGCATGGAAGCGGCGATTGTATTGAGAACGATCGCAATACTTTCAGTGAGTTGGTCGAAGAATGTTAAATGAATCTCACTAAAGCGGCGGAAGGAAGCGAGTTCTATCACCGCTGTCACTTGTCCTTCAAATAACACGGGTAAAACTACGGCATTGAGTGGGCTGGACTCACCTAAACCAGAACTAATTTTGACATAATCCATCGGGACTTCTGTTAACAAAATTCGCTCTTTTTCCAAAGCACATTGTCCGACCAAACCTTCGCCCATTTGAAAACGATTTGCTAGATGTTTGCGTTCGCGGTATGCGTAACTGCTAAGTAATTTCAGATATGCTTGTTGTTGTTCTCCCGCATCCATTAAGTAAAATACGCCGTGTTGTGCGCCTACCAATGGTGCAAGTTCCGAGAGAATTAGTTTGGAGACGGTTTCCAAGTCGCGCTGACCTTGCAGCATTCGGGTAAACTTGGCGAGGTTGGTCTTTAACCAGTCTTGTTCGGTGTTCTTTTGGGTTGTTTCGCGCAGGTTGGCAATCATCTGGTTGATGTTGTCTTTGAGGATTGCCACTTCTCCTAGTGCTTCTACGGATATTGACCGGGTTAAGTCGCCTTTTGTTACTGCTGTTGCTACTTCGGCGATCGCGCGTAACTGAGTTGTGAGTGTCGCAGCTAGTTCGTTTACGTTGTCTGTCAAGTCTTTCCACGTTCCGGCTGCACCTGGAACCTTAGCTTGACCGCCTAACTTCCCTTCAATTCCTACTTCCCGCGCTACGGTTGTTACCTGATTGGCAAAGGTCGCTAGGGTATCAATCATTTCGTTGATGGTTTCTGCTAAGGTTTCAATTTCACCTTTAGCATCTAACATCAATTTCCGTTTCAAGTCGCCATTCGCAACGGCGGTCACAACTCGCGCAATTCCTCGCACTTGGGCTGTTAAGTTACCCGCCATCGAGTTTACATTGTCGGTGAGGTCTTTCCAGGTACCAGCCACCCCTTGTACCACAGCTTGACCGCCCAATTTACCTTCCGTTCCCACCTCCCGCGCTACCCGCGTTACTTCCGATGCGAAGGAACTGAGTTGATCCACCATTGTGTTGATGGTGTTCTTCAAGTCGAGAATTTCACCTTTGACATCCACGGTGATTTTCTTCGACAAGTCACCATTCGCCACCGCCTTCGTTACTTCCGCAATGTTCCGCACCTGGGCTGTCAGATTCCCCGCCATCGAGTTCACATTGTCGGTCAGGTCTTTCCACGTACCGCCAACCCCTCGCACGTAGGCTTGTACACCCAATTTACCTTCCGTTCCCACCTCCCTCGCTACCCGCGTTACTTCCGAGGCGAAGGAGTTGAGTTGATCCACCATTGTATTAATGGTGTTTTTCAGTTCCAGAATTTCACCTTTGACATCCACAGTGATTTTCTTCGACAAGTCGCCATTCGCCACCGCCGTCGTCACATCGGCGATGTTCCGCACTTGGGCTGTCAAGCTTCCCGCCATGAAGTTCACCGAGTCGGTGAGGTCTTTCCAAGTACCTGCAACGCCTTTTACTTCTGCTTGTACGCCCAATTTTCCTTCCGTTCCCACCTCTCGCGCCACCCGCGTTACTTCAGAAGCGAAGGAGTTGAGTTGATCCACCATCGTGTTGACGGTGTTTTTCAACTCCAGAATTTCACCTTTAACATCAACAGAAATTTTCTTCGATAAGTCGCCATTCGCCACCGCCGTCGTCACCGCCGCAATGTTTCGTACTTGGGCTGTCAAACTTCCCGCCATGAAGTTCACCGAGTCGGTGAGGTCTTTCCACGTACCCGCAACCCCTTTCACGTCTGCTTGTACACCCAGTTTTCCTTCACTACCTACTTCCCGCGCCACCCTTGTTACTTCCGAGGCGAAGGAATTTAACTGATCCACCATGATATTGATGGTGTTTTTCAGTTCGAGAATTTCACCTTTAACTTGGACTGTGATTTTCTTCGACAAGTCACCATTTGCGATCGCTGTTGCAACTTCCGCAATGCTGCGTACTTGGTCGGTGAGGTTCCCCGCCATCATATTCACCGCACCTGTCAAGTCTTTCCACGTACCCGCAACGCCTCGCACCTCTGCTTGTACCCCCAGTTTTCCTTCTGTACCCACCTCACGGGCTACCCTGGTTACTTCTGATGCAAAGGAACTCAGTTGATCCACCATTGTATTGATGGTGTTTTTCAACTCTAAAATTTCGCCCTTCACATCCACGGTGATTTTCTTCGACAAGTCACCATTCGCCACCGCTGTTGTTACATCAGCAATATTTCGCACTTGGGCTGTCAAGCTTCCCGCCATGAAGTTCACCGAGTCGGTGAGGTCTTTCCACGTACCCGCCACCCCTCGGACTTCTGCTTGTACCCCCAGTTTTCCTTCACTTCCCACTTCCCTAGCAACCCGCGTTACCTCCGAGGCGAAGGAGTTGAGTTGATCCACCATTGTATTGATGGTGTTTTTCAACTCCAAAATCTCACCCTTCACATCCACGGTGATTTTCTTCGACAAGTCGCCATTCGCCACCGCCGTTGTCACTTCTGCGATGTTCCGCACTTGGGCTGTCAAACTTCCCGCCATGAAGTTTACTGAGTCTGTGAGGTCTTTCCATGTACCAGCTACACCCCGCACATCCGCTTGTACACCCAGTTTCCCTTCACTTCCTACTTCTCGCGCTACCCGCGTTACTTCTGATGCAAAGGAACTCAGTTGATCCACCATGATATTGATGGTGTTTTTGAGTTCAAAAATTTCGCCCTTGACATCTACAGTAATTTTCTTCGACAAGTCACCATTAGCGATCGCCGTTGCAACTTCTGCGATATTCCGCACCTGTCCTGTCAGGTTCCCCGCCATCAAATTCACGTTATCGGTGAGGTCTTTCCAGGTTCCCGCAACCCCTCGCACTTCTGCTTGTACGCCGAGTTTTCCTTCTGTTCCCACCTCGCGCGCTACCCGCGTTACTTCCGAAGCGAAGGAGTTGAGTTGATCCACCATTGTATTAATAGTGTTCTTCAACTCCAAGATTTCACCCTTCACATCCACGGTGATTTTCTTCGACAAGTCACCATTCGCCACCGCCGTTGTTACTTCGGCGATGTTCCGTACTTGGGCTGTCAAACTTCCCGCCATGAAGTTTACACTGTCTGTCAAATCTTTCCACGTACCCGCAACACCTTTTACATCTGCTTGTACACCCAGTTTTCCTTCACTACCTACTTCTCTCGCTACCCTGGTTACTTCTGACACAAATGAACTGAGTTGATCCACCATGATATTGATGGTGTTTTTCAGTTCGAGAATTTCACCTTTGACATCAACTGTAATTTTCTTGGATAAATCACCATTAGCGATCGCCGTTGCAACTTCCGCAATATTCCTTACCTGTCCTGTCAAATTTCCCGCCATCAAGTTCACGTTGTCGGTGAGGTCTTTCCATGTACCCGCCACACCACGGACTTCTGCTTGTACGCCCAATTTTCCTTCTGTTCCTACTTCCCGCGCTACCCTTGTTACTTCTGATGCAAAGGAATTCAACTGATCCACCATTGTATTGACGGTGTTTTTCAGTTCTAGAATTTCGCCTTTGACGTTAACAGTAATTTTCTTCGATAAGTCACCATTGGCGATCGCCGTTGCAACTTCGGCAATATTTCGCACCTGTCCTGTCAGGTTCCCCGCCATTAAATTCACGTTGTCGGTGAGGTCTTTCCAGGTACCCGCTACCCCTTTAACTTCTGCTTGTACACCTAATTTTCCTTCTGTTCCCACTTCCCGCGCTACCCGTGTTACTTCCGAGGCGAAGGAACCCAGCCGATCCACCATTGTGTTGACGATATTGGCTGTTTGCAGAAACTCACCTTTGAGGGCTTTACCGTCGATTTCTGTAGGGATGGTTTGAGACAAATCCCCATTCGCTACCGCCCGAATCACCCGTGTAGTTTCGGCGGTGGGTTGGACTAAATCTGTAATTAGAGTATTGACAGAATTGACACAATCTGACCAAGAACCGCGCACAGTTCCCATAGAAGCGCGTTCAGTAATTTTGCCTTCTTTACCGACAACATTACCAATGCGTTGTAGTTCTAATGCCATACGCTCATTTTGATCAATAATATCGTTGAGCGTGTCAGCTATTTTCCCAGCTAGACCTGTTTGGTCTACAGACATCCGAACAGAAAAGTCACCTTTTTTAACAGCAGTTAGTGTTTTTAGCAGTTGTTTTAAATCAAGATTGTCGCTTTCTCTGATTAACTGTTCGGTTGCCATTACTATATCCTTGGGAAGTTAAGAGTAGTTTTGTAGTCTGCTGCTGGCTGATACTGATTTGGGCAAAGAAATAAATACTGTACGCTGCTATTTAAGAGCGTCATTATGCAAATTAAATTATCTAAGAACCATTCTTAATCAAGACATCGACAAAAAATCGTTGTCTTGGATGAGTAAGTTGATGTTTTCGCACAAGCGCTTTTAAGAATAGAATTGCTTTGCTAATTTCTAACTAAACTCTGGCTGAAGATAGCTAAAAATCATTTTTAAGATACCAGATTAATTATTAATTGCTATCAATTATTGTAACTCTATAATTAAATTCACTTTAGGATGAGGAAGATATTATTTCTATCTAACGAAAGATAGAGGGCAAGAAGCAATAAATTTGTTATTTTAGAAATCTTTTTTAACGCAGAGGGACGCAAGGGTCAGCGCAAAGTAACGCAGAGTTCTTTTGCGCTGATGTATTGATAAATTAAAAAATGTAAAATTTTCAAGCAATATGTTTACTAACAAAACGAATCACATCAGCTAGTCCTGATTGAGTTTTTAAATTAGTAAAGATAAAGGGTTTATCACCGCGCATTTTTTTCGTATCTCTTTCCATCACGCTTAAATCTGCGCCTACGAATGGTGCAAGGTCAGTTTTATTAATGACTAATAAATCAGACTTGGTAATTCCTGGCCCACCTTTACGAGGAATTTTATCACCAGCAGCCACATCAATAACGTAAATTGTTAAATCTACTAATTCTGGACTGAAGGTAGCGGCTAAATTATCACCACCACTTTCTAAAAAAACTATATCTAAATTATCAAAACGTTCTTCTAACTGTTCAATTGCAGCTAAATTCATTGAAGCATCTTCACGAATCGCTGTATGGGGACAACCGCCAGTTTCCACACCCAAAATGCGATCGCTTGCTAAAGCCTGAGAACGCACCAAAAACTGTGCATCCTCTTGAGTATAAATATCATTCGTCACCACAGCAAGATGATAGCGATCGCGCAACTCCTTACATAAAGCATCCACTAAAGCCGTCTTTCCCGAACCTACAGGGCCAGCAACACCTACTCGAAATGCAGTCATAAGTTAAAAGGCAAAAGTTAAAATTTTAATTGGTATTTTTGGGGCGGAAAATATCTGTTATCTCTTCTTTCGTCATGTTGTATGGGAAAGGATAAATTTTTGCATTAGGACTGCGACGCTTGACGAATAATTCTCTGATTGCTTCATCATCAGTGGGGTGTTGTCGAATGTAAGCTTTTAATTCTTGACGAGTCATTTGACTAAAATCAGGTTTGGTCATCTTCGTAAAACTCCCAACGTCCATCTTCAAAAATAATGATTTCTATTCCTTCATTAATCCCGGCTAGTATAAATATATGTTTATATATTGCATCATATCTAAACAAATGTATGGGCTGTAACATATCCGAGAGTGATTGACAGACATAAACAGCAGCCCTTGATTGGTCGCAGGTTGGCATTGATAAAAATTTTTTCTCCTAATTTTTAGGATACATTTCCATATCTAAATAGCCTAACCCGAATTTGACCATCAATTTCAACTTCTAAACAACCTTGTATACTGGATTTCATGTTGCATACTAGCTAACGACAAACCCCAGCTACAACAACTCAGTTCATCATCTTTTAATACCAGAATTTCTTGGACAGTCGCACTAATTAACGGTTGTAAATCTAGCAATAATGCTTGTCCGGCGGTTTGTCCGAGGGGGATGAGTTTAACTCCAGCGGTGATGAGATTACTAGCCCAACTATGCAGATATGCTAATAAAGCAGCATTCACATTGATTTGCCAATGGGCGACAGCAATACCAAAAGCGATCGCATAATTACATCGATTACCCAGACTATTAATAGTAGGTAGTAGCTCTGGTTGTAGTTTACCAATTAATTGAGCCAGCGATCGCCCCATCTGCCAACTAGAATTGCGCAATTCTTGCGTTTCTCTCGCCGCCGATAACCAGCGATTCCAGTAACATAGGGTTTCTAAATTCCCAATTTTCGCAGATTCCGCCGCCCGTAACATCACCGCCGCCTCCAGCCGAATTGCACCGTAACGTAATTCTGAGGTTAGCCAATGCTGAAGAGTTTCCTGATTAGCAATGATCCCATCTTCCACTAAAGTTTCTAAACCTTCCGAATAACCATAAGCGCCCACAGGTAAAGCTGGACTGGCTAACTGCAAAATCCCCAAAAAATGAATATCAGTGAGGGTGATGGTGTCCATAAGCCCCTAATTCTGGCTGAAACGGTGCAATTTCCTCGGCAATTTCCAGTCCCAACTGTGCCAACATCGTTTTTACAACTCCATCTGGTGATAAGCGTAAATAACTCGGTGTAATTTCCACAGCCACATGACGATTCCCTAAATGGTATGCTGCCCGCATTAATAAAACTGATGAAGTAGCCGATACAGTCAACACAGGTTCAGGTTTTGCAATAATTCTCATTAAACTACCATCAGTTTCATCTTGTAGAATATCGCCATCCCGTAACACCGTCCCCCTAGGTAAACGCAAAAACACAACCTGACCATCCGCCATCTCAAACCGATGACGACTGCGGGTGCGTTCCTCCGCCGTCAGTGCTAAAGTTAAACTCACCACAGCATCAGCATCTGGTGGTTTACGTTGAGTCAAAATCATCTTTGCGCCTTTGCGCCTTTGCGCGAAATATTCATCATCCAACATTTTGATATTATTAACAAAGTGAGCGATCGCTAAAACTATGGCAAAGCGTAAAAAAAGCAATCTCCAGTGGATTAAAGAAACGCTTGATCTCCAACCTGATCATCACTGGGAATCTCCATCAGGCTATAAAATTTTTGTCGCCAACCGGGGGGCTGTTCGCTTCAACGTTCCTCAAAATTGGGTGTTTGAACCCCAAGAGAAATCTTTCAAGTTCATGGATAAAAAACCGCCCAAAGATGACTGCTGTTTAGAAGTATCTTTCAATCATTTACCGCCCAACGACTGGAGTTTGTTTCCCCTCAAAGCTACCTTAAAGAAAGTCGTAGAAGAAGACAGTCGTGATGTGATTGAGAAGGGAGAAGTTTTTACCCTCAAGCGTCAAACCGCCAGAATCGTCTGGACAGAACTGAAGTTTATTGACACCCAAGCAGAACCACGGGAAGCTTTTTCCCGGATTTGCATTGGCTTAGGCTCGAATATACAATGCCTAATTACCTTTGATTATTGGGCAGACCAAGCAGAACAGTTAACACCCGTTTGGGATGAAGCTATGCGTAGTCTCACCCTAGGATTGTATATCCGTGACCCAAGAACAGGTCTAGCTTTTCCTGATTAAGAGTGCTGAGTATTAAGTGCTGTTAGCGGTAGCGGGGCGTTCAGCCCGTGCTGAGTAATAGATCAACTCTCTACCCTGTACCCTGTAACCTATCACCTGTAACCTGTCACCTCTATTCATAAATCTCGGTGGATAAATGCTTTCGCATTCGCGCCAGTGTAACTAGCGACAATGTGACCATTGCCTGTCATTTGATATTTATATGTTACCAATCCTTCTAAACCAACGGGGCCGCGGGGAGGCATTTGTTGAGTACTAACACCGACTTCTGCACCAAAACCGTAACGGAAACCATCAGCAAAGCGTGTGGAACAATTGTGAAATACTCCCGCAGAATTTACCAAGCCGAAGAAAGCTTCTGCGGTGGCGATATCTTCAGTAACAATTACATCGGTGTGGCGTGAACCGTATTGGTTAATATGAGCGATCGCATCTTCTAACGAGTCTACAATTTTAATCGACAAGATTAAATCGCTGTATTCAGTTTCCCAGTCTGTTTCGGTTGCCGCTGCGATGTCGGGTAAAATTGCTAATGTGCGTTTGTCGCCTTTTAATTCCACATTACTGACTGCTAAAGCTGCTGCAACCTTGGGTAAAAATTCCGCTGCAATTGATTGATGAACTAATAAAGTTTCAATAGCATTACAAACCGCAGCATATTGCGCTTTGGCATCAACAGTAATTTCTACAGCTTTATTAATATCAGCGGCTTGATCTATATAAGCATGACAAATACCATCCGCATGACCGAGTACCGGAATGCGAGTATTTTCTTGCACAAACCGCACAAAAGAGTTAGAACCTCTAGGAATAATTAAATCTACATATTTATCTAATTTCAAAAGTTCTAAAGTTTCTTCTCTTGTTGTCAGCAACTGCACCGCATCAGGACTAACAGCAGTTTGAGATAATCCTTGTTTAATCGCTTTAACTATCGCCTCACAAGAACGTACCGCTTCTTTACCACATTTGAGAATTACGCCATTACCTGATTTAATTGCCAAAGAAACAATTTGAATTGCAGCTTCTGGACGTGCTTCAAAAATAATTCCCAATACACCCAAAGGACAAGTGATGCGTTTGAGGATTAAACCAGTATCAAGTTCGCGGTGAATCTGCACTTTACCAACAGGATCAGCCAGTTTACCAACATCTCGGACTCCTGCGATCGCATCTCTTAACTTATGTTCATCTAACTGCAACCGCTTATATAGAGGTTTAGCAATTCCTTCCGCCGCCGCCGCTTGACAGTCAGCCACATTCGCTTGCAATATTTCTTCTTGAGACGATTCTAATGCCTGAGCGATCGCTGCAATCGCTTGATTTTTCGCCTCTGTCGAAAGAATTGCCAACTTACTTGCAGCAGCGCGAGTTTTCCCAGCAATCTCAACTAAAGATGACCCAACTTGAACAATAGTCATATCAAAAAATAACCCTTAATTATGATAGAAACATTTATTTTCCATCCTATCAATTAGAGCCATCCAATTTGATTCTTAAATTATTTATGCGGACAGAAAACAGAAAAACCCTCAGCGTACCTACCCTGCGGGAACGCCTGACGGCGAATGCGTTAACCTCAGCGCACCTTTGCGTTAAAGAAGCTATTCCTTCTCAACATCCTTATCTCGCCCATTGCTGCAAGATATAAGCATAAAAAGCCTCTTTATCAACTGTATCCATTGCATAAATCTTCCGACCACCAGGAACAACCTTAGTCCGTCCTTGACTCACACCAGTGGTAATAATTTCCGTTTCCCACTCCCGCAGTTGATAAAACTCTGGGTGTCCTAAATAAGCCGTCGCCAGCACATCCCAGAAATAATAATCTTGGGGAATCACCAGTGCATAACATTGTCCCGCTAAATCAGAGACAGGATAGTGGCGTTGTTTGCCCATTTTGTACACAATGTCTGATGTCACTGGTACATTGTTAGTCAAATCTAAAGGACACATAATAATTTCAATTTGGGTTTGCCAAACTCGCGCCGCTGAAACTGCATCCCAATAAACATTCCACTCCGCCGAACCATCTTGTCCGGCTTCTAAACTTTTTTCCACATTACCAGCAACATTCAACGCGCCACCCATCCAAACAATTCTTTGAATTTTGGCTTCAATATCTGGTGCTTGTTCTAACGCTACTGCAACTGTCGTTAATGGCCCTGTTACCATCAGCGTTACTGGTTGAGGTGCTTCTCGTAACACCCGCACCATAAAATCTTGTCCCGGTTCTGCAACCAGAGGTGTATTAATAGTATCCTGCTGGTTGAGAATGGGGAGATGGTCAACAATAAACGAATCACGCCGATAAAGCCGGGGAAAAGGATTTATGCCGCGTACTGTACTTTCGGCAACTGGGATATGAGAAAATCCCATCAAATCAATGATTTTGCGTGTAGCGCTAACGGCTGGTTCAACATAACAATCAGCAGGAGTGACGACCACACCTAGCAATTCGATATGATCCATCGTCAACAGCAGCATAGTAGCGAGATAATCATCTACACCACCATCGTGATCCATTAACACAAGTTGTTTTGACATATTAGGAGGATAAGAGAATGGATGAATTTATGCAAGCTGCGATCGCCCAAGCTAGACAAGGTAGACAAGAAGGCGGAATTCCTATCGGTTCGGTTCTCATCAAGGATGGCAAAATTGTTGGTAGAGGACACAACAAGCGCGTCCAAGATAGCGACCCTGTTACCCACGCCGAAATTGATTGTCTCCGTAATGCTGGCAGAATTGGCACTTACAGAGGTACCACACTCTATTCAACCTTAATGCCGTGTTATTTGTGCGCCGGTGCCGTTGTGCAATTTGGAATAAAAAAAGTCATCGCCGGAGAATCTCGCACATTTCCTGGTGCTAAGGAATTTATGATTTCTCACGGCGTAGAAGTTATTGATTTAAATTTAGATGAATGCGAACAAATAATGAGTGAATTTATTCAAACTAACCCCGAATTATGGAATGAAGATATTGGGAAGTAGTCAATGGTCAATAGTCAATGGTCAAAAGGCTAAATATTGTAATTTCAGACTTTAGACTTCATACTTCATACTTTTTTCTTTCAGAAAAGCCTCAAAAGTCAACTTATCAGGTAATGAAGTTTGTGCGCCAGATTTTGTGGCTGCTAAAGCACCTGCGGCTGCGCCCCAAATCACTGCTTGACGTAAAGTCATTCCGGTGTAAAGTGCAGCTGCTAAACCACCATTAAAAGCATCACCAGCCGCCACAGTATCCACAACATTAACTGAAAAAGCTGGCACAAAAAATGTTTCCTCAGTTGTGGCACAAACAACACCCTTTGCACCTAATTTCACGATCGCAGATTTCACACCCCTTTGCAATAACACTGCCCCTGCTTTGGCTGCTGATTCTGGGCTATCTACCGTAAACCCAACTAATTGTCCTGCTTCCACTTCATTGGGGGTGATAATATCCACCAAAGGGTAAAGTTCTGCTGGTAAGTTAGATTGTGCAGGTGCAGGATCAAGAATTACTGTTATATTGGCATTGCGTCCAGCTTTAGCTGCTGCAACAACAGCACTCAGGGGAATTTCTAATTGTAAAAGCAGTGCTTTAGTTGTTGGTAATAAAGGTAATAACCTCTCTACATCTTCGTGATTTACTTTTCCATTAGCACCAGGAATCACCACAATTTGATTTTGCCCTGCATCATCAACAATAATTATGGCAACTCCAGAACTTACCGTTTCATCCAATAAAATATTGCCAGTTTGTACGCCAGCAGTTTGCAAATGATTCAGCAATTCTGCACCAAAACTCTGAGTTCCCACCCGCCCTACTATATGAGTTGGAATTCCTAACCGTGCTAATGCTACTGCTTGATTTGCACCTTTACCTCCTGGTATTTGAAAAAAATCGTTTCCCAGCAAAGTTTCACCACTAGTTGGTAAATGGGTGGCTGTAGCTACTAAATCTATATTGATACTGCCGAAAACAATAATACTCATAATCATGACTTTGCTGAGAAATATTTAGTTAGATGATGGAAATTTACTATCTAAAAGATTTATTCACAAGTTTTACTAAAACTTGTGAATAAATCTAACTAAATACACCTCGATATGGTTTCTTGATCAACAAGTTGTGTTTGGATTTGACGTTGAGAATATTTATTTAATGGATATATAGTTAATGCCATATTATTAACTTTATCCTCTAATTTGTCTTCTTTATCTGGTTCAACTTCCGCAGTGCAAACCGTTAATTCATAGCGTTTTGAGTGCTTGTTCAGCGCAGCGATCGCGACTAGATATAATTTATTAGCCATAGGTCAATGCTGTAAGAAAAGATTAACTACTAATTTCAACAACAACTTCATTACCTCTGGTTTCAGATTTTATAAATAAAACATGAGGAAATTGTGACGATGCCAGCACTACACTGTGTCTGGTCATCTGAAATTACTGAGATATTTTGACCAAGCGATCGCTCTCTCCTCTGATAATATCTACCTCTAGTAAATTTCTTGATATCGTTCTAAAAAACCGGAAGATAAGTTTTAGGGTAATTACACAAGCAAGCGGTTCCCTCTATTGGCAGACTTTTGCAACCATATTGCTATAAATTGCTAATAATCACACCATATAATTAACCTATGATCAAGAAATGTTAAAAATTATCACCCTGTGGATGCTTCATGAGCTTCACAATAGATTCTTAGAGAGATTCCGCAGTTTTGGCGAGAAAGCTGGAACAATGCAAAAATTTCGCTGATTTGCTCGCTCATTTCCAGGTTGGTTGACACATCTGCAAAAAAATTGACAGTCAATAGCTAAAGGGTTATACCATATCAAGGTGCAATATACGTAAGTTTTTTATTGTTATGTCTAGTGTTGAACGCGACGAAACCAGAGAAAATCGCATCGCCACAGAAATTATTGTTGATGCGGAAGATAAAGAAGATCGGGCAATGGGTTGGTACTATTACCTAGAAGAAGCTTTGAATTATCCGTTTATGGCTAAGTGGGCCAAGAAATCCCGCAAAACATCGACAATAGAAGAGAAAAACGTCGAGGTGCTAGGAATGGCTCCTGATGATGAGTGTTTAAAAGATATGTATGTGGAAGTAGCTGACATTAATGGTAAGGATGATGATGTCTATTCGGCAAAATTATCAGACATAAAGCCTATTGATGCAGATAGTGAAACAGAAGAAGCGATCGCAGATTGGCACTATTGGCTGGCTAGAGGCTACAAATTCTAGAATATAGCCATTTTTCGCCTCAATTATCTGATAAATAGCGAATGATTCGACAGGGGTTTCCAGCCGCGACAACATTTGCAGGTATATCTTTCACAACCACGCTACCAGCACCAATTGTCGTGTTGTCGCCAATTTTTACCCCTGGACAAATAATTGCACTTCCACCTATCCAGACATTGTTACCGATTTTAACTGGTGCAGCTAGTTCTCTACCCGTCAAACGAATTTCTGGTTCTACGGGATGATAAGCCGCATAAATCTGCACGTAAGGCGCACACAAAACATTATCGCCAATTTCAACTAGATTGCAGTCTAAAATTACACAGCCATAGTTAAGATATAATCTATCACCAGCATAAATATTACTGCCGTAGTCACAGTGAAAAGGCGGCACAATGGTAGTTTTTTCTCCTATCTTACCTAGTAATTCTTGTAATATTTGTTGTCTTTGCTCTTGTTGTTCCGCAATTGTATTATTATATTTTTGCAAAAGACGACTGGCCCGCCTATTCTCAGCCACTAATTCTGGATCTTCTGCTAAATATAACTCGCCAGCTAACATTTTTTGTTTTTCTGTTTTTTCCATCAAAGATTGTTAGGTTTGATTAAAAAATAATGTTGAATTTAAAAATAATTTTTCAAGGTGATTTTAAATTAAAATAATATTGTCATAAAAATACGAATTTTAACGTAATTTACTAAACTTAGTCAAAATTAGCAAAATTCGGAGGAATATGCCTTTTCGGATTTTAAGCTTGGATGGTGGCGGAATTAGGGGAGTAGTTGCAGCAACTATTTTGGCAGCTATTGAGCAGCAAATTAATCAACCTTTGCACGAGTATTTTAACTTAATAGCAGGCACTTCAACGGGTTCAATTTTAGCAGCAGCGATCGCCACAGGTCGCAGCAGCCAAAATATCATCGATCTATACACACAAAAAAGCGCAAGAATCTTTCCTTACAGCAGTCTTTTTTCTTTACAGCGACTACCTTTGATTTTCAAATATGGGATATCTGCACCGAAGTTTTCTGATGCTGGTTTAACTCAAGTTCTCCAAGAAAATTTAGGTGAAATAAAATTATTTGATATTCCTGAACCAAAATTATTAATTACAGCTTACGATACCATTGCCAGAGAACCAATTATATTTAAAAGCTGGCGACAAGATAAAGATTATGGCAATGTCCCACTTTGGGAAATCTGCGTTTGTTCTGCCTCGGCTCCTACTTATTTCCCAGCACATAAGCTAGATAGAATAGTCAAAGGCACAGTGGAAAGAGCGACAGAAGATACTGTTACTTTAGATGGTGATGCTTCCCATACAGAAAACCTTTATAACAATACACAAATTAGAATTGTGAGTGGTACAGGTACAGGTCAAACCCGTACTATCAAAAAATATAAAGGTTACACAAGAGAAGCTTTATTAGATTCTCCGTGGGAAACTATACCAGATAATACTGCGACCTACTCAATTAAATGTATTTACTCTGCCATTGATGGTGGTGTTGCGGCTAATAACCCATCAGCTTGTGCTGTAGCGGAAGCTTTAAGATTAGGGCATTCAATTGAAGATATTACCATTCTTTCTATAGGTACAGGCGATCGCACACGCATCATCCCATTTCAACAAGCCGAAAGCTGGGGTTTAATCCAATGGGCGCAGCCACTTATTGGGATATTATTTGATGCTTCATCGGGTGTTCATGAGTACATCACCGACCAAATAATTCCAGACGACCATATTTTACGATTGCAGTTTAAGCTAGACCGAGAGCTAATTGGTAAGCGATTGAGTGATGATATCGATGATGTCAGTCCTGAGAATCTTCACAATTTAATGGAAGCAGCCAAAGTGTATATTCAGCAGCCATTAATACAAACTCAATTACAGAAATTTTTACGCATTAACTAAGAATGTTATTGCCAATGTTCGGGATATTCGAGGTAGTCTGGCAGAATAGTAGTGCGATCGCCTTTCGCTAAGTCAATTTGCCGTTGTTCTAGATTTTGAACTCCTGTTAAAGTTGCTCCTTGTAGGTTAGCTTCACGGAGGTCTGCCCTTTCCAGGTTCGCTCCACTAAGGATTGTTCTTTGCAGGTTCGCTTTATTGAGGAATGCTCCTTGCAGGTTCGCTTGACCGAAAACTACCCCTTGCAAGTTTGCTTCAAAGAGACCTGCCTTTTGCAGCTTTGCTTGATCGAGGGATGCCTCTTGCAGTTTAGCTTTGCGGAGGACTGCCAATTGTAGGTTAGTTTCAACAAGAACTGCCCCTTGCAAGTTTGCTTGATCGAGGCCTGCCCCTTGCAATTTAGCTCCCTTAAGGTTTACTCTTTGCAAGTTAGCATTGTAGAGATATGCTTGTTGCAAGTTAGCATTGTAGAGGTCTGCTTCTCGAATATCAATATTACTTAAATCAAGCCTTTGATTTTCTTGTTCATTGTCACAATTACGCCGTCCAATAACAGTGAGTGCTGCTTGAATATCCGTGCGAATTTTTGGTATTTGCTGTGTATTCTCTGTATTTTCCTCTTCCAGTTTTCTAGGCACATTTTCTCGCACAAATGCTGTGAGAATTTCCATGATTGTCCAGTGGTCTTTTGCGGAATCCTTAGCAATTCTCTCTAACGTATAAATTGCACCTAAACGCACTTCAATCTTTTCGCTTCCAAGCTGTTCAATTGCTTTTGCAAAGCGTTCTGTGATTTGTTTATCTTCCGCTATTACAGCATTCTTAAGTGCAGCTTCAGCATTTTTTAAGGCAGCTTTGGCACTTTCATTAGCAGCCATAGCACTTTTGTCCATAGCTTCCCAACGTTTAGCTGCATAGTAAGCATTTATTAATACTGCCAATCCACCGAATATCGTTCCAATAGTTGTTAAAACTTTAGCTCCATAATCTATTCTATTGGAGGTGTCCAAACCCTTTGCATTAAAAAATGCAAAGTCAGAAAATAAAAATAACCAAACAACACCCATTACAGTCAGGATGAATATAAGTGCTAGAATTATCAACCAGTTCTTAAGAGTGTCTGTATTGTTTTCAGACATAGATAATTCAATATTTTTGTGCTGCTGATGATAATATCAAAAGCTCACACAAAGGCGCAAAATAAAGCCTCGGAATCAATTCCGAGTCTCATAGCGCAAGTCCTCTCAAGAGGACTCCATAAAAAATCTAGTCCACTTGAGTGGACTTTAGCTATTAGCCTGGAACTTTAGTTCTAGGTGGGATATATTTTCAGCATGAAAATTTTCAATTCAACTAAAAAACTTCTCCATGCAACGGATGAATATTTCTACACCCATTGGTAAAACAGTTTCATCAAAATCAAATCGTGGATGATGATGAGGATATGCTAAATCTTTATCTGGATTAGCAGAACCAAGGAAGAAGTAACAGCCGGGAACTTCTTGTAAGAAGAATGACATATCTTCGCCGCCCATTGTTTGGCATTCTGGGACAATTCCTACAGGCGTTTCTACTACTTCTTCGGCAATCGATCGCACTAATTCTGCAATCCTCGCATCGTTAATTACTGGAGGATACAAGCTCCAATATTCTAAGTCATATTTTGCACCGTGACTCTGACAAATTCCAGCAATTATTTGCTCGATACGCTGTTGAAAAAAGCCAGCAAATTCTGGGTTAAAATACCGTACTGTGCCTTTCATATTGGCGGTATCAGCAATTACATTGTGGGCTGTACCTGCGTGAAGTGCGCCAACAGTCACCACTGCGGAATCGATGGGGTTAACATTCCGGGCGACAATGGTTTGTAAGGCGTTGACAATTTGGGCTGCAACTACAATTGAATCAACTGTTTGATGGGGAATTGCGCCGTGTCCACCTTTGCCTAAAATCGTGCAGTTGAATAACTCTACAGCCGCCATCAACGCACCAGCACGAACACCGACAGTTCCCAAGGGAAGGTTATTCCATAGGTGTAACCCGATAATCGCATCCACATCAGGGTTTTGCAGTACTCCAGCCTCAATCATTGGCTTTGCACCTCCCGGCCCTTCTTCGGCTGGCTGGAAGATAATTTTCACAGTCCCCGCAAAGTCTTCTCGATGCTGCTGGAGATAGTATGCTGTACCTAATGCGATCGCAGTATGTCCATCATGTCCACAAGCGTGCATTACTCCATCATGCTGCGATTTATAAGGTACTTCGTTCAGTTCTTGAATGGGCAAAGCATCCATATCTGCCCGAATTGCTAATACTTTTTCAGTGCTGCATTTAGTACCTTTGATGGTGGCGACAATACCAGTTTTCGCAATACCAGTTTGATGTTCAATTCCCCATGCTTGCAACTTACCTGAGACAAACTCAGCCGTCAGTTTTTCTTGGAAGCCTAATTCTGGTTGTTGATGTAACCGCCGCCGCCACTCTACTAATTGTGGTTGCAATGTGCGAATTGAGAGTCGCACACGGGATAAGTCAACAGAATAAGAATTGGGAAATGTAGAAACCATTGTGACAACAAACTGCTACAAGACGGCTGAGATTTGGTGAATGTGAGTTCGATAAACCTCTCTCCAACTCCTTTAGTTAGTATGGTGTGCAACTGTCTCTCAAACCTAACCCCCAGCCCCTTCCCTGGTAGGGAAGGGGGGAAAGATTCAAAGCCTCTCTCTGCTTCGGGGAGCCAGCGCCGTGGGCGGGTTTCCCGACTTGAGGCGACTGGCGTGAGAGGTTTGGAGAGGGGTTTTTAAACTCATCAACTTCACGTTGGGTTATTTTCTCAGTTTAATAGTTCCTTAAATATTTAGCGCCTCTAAATTTAAATTAGATGCAGCTTGAGCGAGTTTGTCTAAATCTGCTGGGTTATCAAAATACTGCAAGCAACCTAAAACCGGGATATGTGTAAATGATTGTATTACTTCTGGTGGTGTCCAGTCAGTAATCTCTGCATCGGTACGCGGTTGGATGCAGTTCAGCACAATACCTATCAGATTAACTTTGCATTGTCTCGCTAAAGCCACATTCGCCACAGCTTGCGAAATTCCACCCAATCTAACTGGAACTACCAAAACAGTGGGTAAACGCCATTCACCGGCGATATCAGCCACTGTTAACTCGTTAGTCATGGGTGAACCTAACCCACCGGCTGATTCTACCAACAGAAATTCATAGCGCGATCGCATCTCACACAATGTTTTCCACACCACAGCTAAATCCACTGGGCGATTTTCTCTAGCCGCGGCGATGGGTGGCGCTAGAGGCGCTTGAAAATACAACGGTGTAATTTCTGCTGGCGATTGTTCTAGCTTAAACAGATTTTGATACCATTCGCGATCGCCAATTCCCGATTGTATTGGCTTCATAATTCCCCAGTGACGCTGCGGATAATATTTTTGCCAATAAGCGGCTAATGCTGTAGTTAAAACAGTTTTACCAGCTTCCGTGTCAGTTCCAGTAATTAGTAATGTATTCAACAATCTGTTTTGCAAATAGATAATAGGTAACAGATCACGTTACGAGACGTAAATATAGCGCATTTCATTAATTCGTAGCAAATTCTCAGCCTACCTTTGCGCTTACCTCTGCGTCCCTCTGCGTTGAAATTTCAACCCTCAATTCACCATGATTGTACGCAAAACTGTACTAAGGAGTACTCTGTAAATCAGGCGTTGGTTGATCTGTGCTATTGATAGGCGATTGATTGTCGTTAGTACCAGGAATTATTGGTGTAAATGTTGGTGTTGGCGTAAATGCTGGTGGAAATGTTGGTATTGGCGTTGGTGTCAATGTTGGCGTTGGTGTCAATGTTGGTGTTAGTGTTGGCGTGGGAGTTGCTGTTGGTGAAGGTTGAAGTGGATTCTCTAACGCTACCCTGAGATTATAATCACTTTCACTAACTCCAGGCGCAAGATTTAATTGCACAGTATATCTACCATTAGTCGGCAATATTCCCGTATAAGAGCCTACTTGTTGAGCGCTACTATCAAGTACTTGACGATTCGGGGCTAAGACAGTCAAATTAATACCTGTGCCTTGTTCCAGCAGTGTAGTTAACTTAGCTCCAGCTTGTCCAAAAAAGGTATACTCCATAATTTGACCAGCTTTAAGCGAATTTTCTACTGTCGCTGTGTTCGATGCGTCTAATCTCAGACGCTTACTAGTAATAGTTGGTTCTGTGTTGCTGGGTGTTCCGAATGTTGTACCGCCAGAAATGACAGGTGAGGGGAAAGTCTGAGGTGCGGGTGGGGTTGTCTCTGGTTGTGTATTAGACTGACTGCGAATCGAACTCACCAACGCCCAAGAACCAAAACCCGCAAGGATAACTACCGCACTACCAATTGCACCTAGCGCCAAAGGATTATCTAACACTGAGTTAGAACGGCTAGGGGGAATCACAGGGTCAGGTCGGTTAGATGGTTGTGGTGGAATTGCATCGGGACGACGACCAACCGCAATTGTTTGAAAATTTGACACTTGTGGCGGTGGTGCTACGCCGGGATTCTCGACCAATTGTAATGCTTGGGCGACCTCAGCCGCACTTTGATAGCGATCGCTCGGCAAAGGATGTAACATCCGATTAATTACCTGAGCTAATTGCGGACTTACCCTCACAAATTTTTGCCAAGTCCAGGTAAGCTGCGTTTCATCAAACAACTCTGACGGTTCTTTACCAGTTAGTAAAACTATCGCTGTCACCGCTAAAGCATACAAATCACTACTGGGATAAGCCCGTCCGGTTTGCATTTGTTCATTGGGAGAATAGCCCAATTTACCCACACTAGTAACATTGATATTAGTCTCTGGTGTTTGCAAGCGCGTTGCCAGTTCTTTCACCACACCAAAATCTATTAACACTGGCAAGCGATCGCTATCCCGAAAAATAATATTTTCCGGCGAAATATCACGGTGGATAATCCCGCGACTGTGAATGTGTTCTAACACAGGTAATAGCGATCGCAACAACTGTAATACGTCTGGTTCGCTAAAAGTTTGACCTATAGATTGTTTTTCAACTAGTAAATCTCGATAAGTCTTACCCGCAACATAATCTTCCACTAAAAATAAACGGTGATCTTGCTCGAATCTTTCGCGGAATTTCGGGACTTGCGGATGTTCAATTTGATATAAAATCGTCGCTTCTCGCTGAAAAAGTTCTTGGGCTTTTTCCCAAGCACCAACCCCAGCTGCGATCGGAATTAATTCTTTAATTGCACAAAGTTCGTTAAACCGACGCTGATCTTCGGCTAAATAAGTTCTGCCAAATCCACCTTGTCCCAGAATTTGAATTATCCGATAACGGTTTTGTAAGACAGTACCAATTGTAATTGGAGGTTGCATAAATAAATTCAAATTTAATCATAACTGAATACACAGACCTCACAAAGCTGAGTTTGGAGGACACAATACATAGAATTCACTCAAAAATTCTTCCTTGAGATATGCTGTCACGGTTTGAGGATTTTGCACCTTACGCCCCTAAATTTCTTTACCCTCATCCTGATAAATTTGTGAACCCATCACTCCCACCTTTGATTTTTCATTTTCATACGTAAGTTACACGACAATGACCTGCGGCGATATTCTACCCTAAGAAAAGCAATAATCGTATTCAAATTTCAACCTGATTACCAAAACCACAAGAAAGCTGGCGTAGATAGCAAAAGCGCAATCATGCACTTCCTTTTCTGCGCCCTCTGGGTAAATCCCCTGAACCAAAATCTAGAATTTCTAGTTTCCCAACTAATTTTGCAGATTTGAAAATTTTTCTCCAATTTATAATCCAAAAATTTAGTTTGTCAGTTTATAATTTTGTAGCTGGTATCATAAAATATTCTTCTACCCCAGAAGAATTTAATTTTGGGTATTTCTACTGTCTGAGTTCCAGTTCTACTTCACTTAAGCTGAAAAGAGTTGGACTCATTAATCAATACAGTTGGTAGGATCATTACTCTACCAGACTAAATCTAGAGGAAATTTGAGTTGTTGAGAACGACTCAACTATGGGGCTAACTTACACACTATAGGTCAGTTACGAATTCGATGGTTTGTTTACCACTAAAGACTGAAAAATGGACTGATGGTAGCTCTATTGAGAAATGTTTAAAGTTTTTATGAAAGCTTAAATAAAGCTCACAGATGTTTATTTAGCCTATTCCGGTTAAATCTGGTAAATATCTAAATGATAATCTCGCCATGAATGCACTTCGAGGATCTGCTGTGCTCAGTTCTGCCGCTTTTAAGGTGCAGCCAGCTGCAACAGGACTAACTGAAAACCATCGCCTGCGGCTATTTTCTGGCTCTGCCAATATACAACTGTCTCAAGAAGTCGCTCGTTACCTGGGGATGGACTTGGGGCCAATGATTCGCAAGAGATTTGCGGATGGAGAACTTTATGTTCAAATCCAAGAATCTATTAGAGGTTGTGATGTTTATTTAATCCAGCCATCTTGTCAACCAGTTAACGATCACTTAATGGAATTGCTGATTATGATTGATGCCTGTCGCCGGGCTTCGGCTAGACAGGTAACAGCAGTGATTCCATATTATGGCTATGCTCGTGCCGATCGCAAAACCGCAGGACGAGAATCAATCACAGCCAAACTGGTTGCCAACCTGATTACGGAATCAGGTGCAGCTCGCGTTGTGGCAATGGATCTGCACGCCGCTCAGATTCAGGGCTACTTCGATATACCCTTTGATCATGTTTACGGTTCGCCGGTGATACTCGATTATTTGGCTAGTAAACAACTCCCTGATCTGGTAGTTGTTTCTCCTGATGTCGGTGGTGTAGCACGGGCGAGAGCATTTGCCAAAAAACTCAATGATGCCCCACTTGCCATTATTGACAAACGCCGTCAAGCTCATAATGTAGCGGAAGTCTTGAACGTTATCGGCGATGTCAAAGGCAAAACAGCAGTGTTGGTAGACGATATGATCGACACAGGCGGAACTATTGCCGAAGGCGCTAGGTTGCTGCGTGAAGAAGGAGCGCGTCAGGTATATGCCTGTGCTACTCATGCAGTCTTCTCCCCCCCAGCCATTGAACGTTTATCCAGCGGTTTGTTTGAGGAAGTCATCGTCACAAACACGATACCCTTACCAGAAGACAAACGCTTCCCGCAATTAGTAGTGCTTTCCGTGGCAAATCTTTTAGGAGAAACCATCTGGCGGATTCACGAAGATACCTCTGTAAGTAGTATGTTCCGTTAGCCAAAAAAAGACTGTTATTCAGATTACAGTCTGGCATAAATAAATATTAAATTTTGAAGTATGAAGTCAGTTTTTTTCTCTTTCATGCTTCAATTTTTATTTTCATAGCATTTTCTTGATGTGTTAAGTGATTTGCAAGTAAAAGCAGCAGATATTTTTAGTTTGTTGACAGTGAAATAATTTGGGCGATCGCATCTATGCTGCTATAAATTTAGCAAATAACCGCAAAACTGAAATTAAAGTCCACAAGTCTCTATCCGAGTACACCACTCACGCGCATATTGCTTACTTATCCGAAATCCTGATGTGAGCCAAGGTAAATGTCCTGAAGGAGCATCTAATGAAAATATTAATTCGTGAGGATACTTCCAATGTCCATTTTCCCGCCATCCAACTTGTTCACAAAAGTTAGTATATTTTTTGCTACCTTTAAACTGCTGGTAAATATGCTTTTGGACACTAAAGCCAAAACGTCCACAACTATACTTGACCCACAGTTCATCTAAAATCACAAGGTCTTCGCAGGGAAAATCAGATAATAAAAAGTATAAAGATTCTGCTTCTTCTCGCTCAACTATATTAAGTTGAATATTTGTAGTTTCGCAATCAGCTTCATACCACTTTTCTAGAGCAAGCAACTCCTCTAAAGTGTTGTAATTTACCAAATGTTTGTCCATCCTGCGAAAAAATGGCTTTAATTTCATCGTCCTTAAACAAGTAGCCTTTTACAGAACGCCTGTTGTAGTTAGAAATGCAACCCAGTTTAAAACACTACGCTGATTACCTTTGTATGGGATTTCAATTAAATCTTTGTTCCCACGATGAAATTATCAACTGGGCTGATCAACTTATCGAAAAAAGCGACCATCCTGAAGATTGGATGATTGACCTATCTACAAGTGCATATAAACACCCATTAAACATTATCCACTTGCTTGATTTTATTCCCGGCGAACAAGATTTAGAAATTTCTTTAAGATTGTTAATTGCTAAATTGGGTAAAGTTTATCCAACGCTTGAGCCTGAAAATCATCGCTTTGCCAAAGCTGAACATAGTAAGTTATTGCGATCGCTATATCACTTAGTTTTTGATCATAGTTGTGGCGACGAACTAAGAAGAGTTATTTATCAAATTGATATGGATCTTGACTATGTAGAGCAGGGTTATGCAGATTGGTCAGTAATTCAACAGGACTATGAACAATTAATTGCTACTAGTTATGATTATCAACAATGGACTGATGGCAAAATTCAGTAGTTCAAATGTAAAATAACTGTTGATTATTTATTGTCAGTCAAATGCTGAAACAACTCGCTACAAAGGCATCTGGAATATTCAACTCTCAAAAAAATGTCAATATCACTTAGAGTCTTTGTCAACTTAATGCTTGAGCTTTAAAAGCTGCTAAATTTCCGCTTCACTAGTATTTACAAAAAGCCTCGCAATTGTTTCAATTAAGCTAGAATTGTTAAAGGTTCTTTACAGAATTTGCCTAACACCCCTAATTCTGTTAAAACAGCCTAGCACTTAAATGTAAATCTACAAAACCTCTCTAGAGTTGACACTAAGCCTCTATGACGCTCCCAATTCGTAACGTCGCCATTATCGCCCACGTAGACCACGGCAAAACCACCTTGGTTGATGCACTCCTCAAACAATCCGGCATTTTCCGCGAAGGCGAAGACGTTCCGGATTGCGTCATGGATTCTAACGCCCTCGAACGTGAGCGCGGAATTACAATTCTGTCTAAAAATACAGCAGTTCGCTACAAAGAAACGCTGATTAATATTGTTGATACTCCCGGACACGCTGATTTCGGCGGTGAAGTTGAACGTGTACTCGGCATGGTTGACGGATGTCTACTAATTGTCGATGCCAATGAAGGCCCCATGCCTCAAACTCGCTTCGTGTTGAAAAAAGCTTTAGAAAAAGGCTTGCGTCCCATCGTTGTTGTCAACAAAATTGACCGTGGCCAAGCTGACCCCCACGTTGCAGTGGATAAAGTTTTGGATCTATTCTTAGAATTAGGAGCAGACGAAGACCAGTGTGATTTTACCTATCTGTTTGCCTCCGGTATGGGCGGTTATGCCAAAGAAAGCATGGAAGCAGAAGCGGTTGATATGCAGCCTCTGTTTAATGCGATTCTCCAACACGTTCCACCACCAGTAGGCGATATCAACAAGCCTCTGCAATTGCAAGTCACAACCCTAGATTATTCTGAATACTTGGGACGGATTGTCATTGGCAGAATCCACAACGGTACTATCCGCGCTGGACAACAAGCGGCTTTAGTAACAGAAAATGGCTCCATTGTCAAAGGCAAAATTACCAAGTTGATGGGCTTTGAAGGTCTGAAACGGGTAGAGATGGAAGAAGCAACCGCCGGCTATATTGTTGCGGTGGCTGGTTTTGCTGATGCTTACATTGGCGAAACAATCACTGATCCAACCGAACCCCAAGCCTTACCACTAATTAAAGTGGATGAGCCTACCTTACAAATGACCTTCTGGGTAAATGATTCACCCTTTGCTGGTCAAGAAGGTAAGTTGGTGACATCAAGACAAGTACGCGATCGCCTATTCCGCGAACTAGAAACCAACGTTGCTTTACGCGTTGAAGAAACCGACTCCCCCGATAAATTCCTAGTTTCCGGTCGTGGAGAACTGCACTTGGGTATCTTAATCGAAACCATGCGCCGCGAGGGTTTTGAGTTCCAAGTATCCCAACCACAAGTAATTTACCGCGAAATCAACGGACAACCTTGCGAACCTTATGAATTGTTGGTTTTAGACGTTCCTGCTGATGCAGTTGGTAGCTGTATTGAACGTCTGGGACAACGCAAAGGCGAAATGCAAGATATGCAACCTGGAAGTGGCGATCGCACCCAGCTAGAATTCGTCATTCCCGCCCGTGGTTTGATTGGTTTCCGTGGTGAATTCATGCGGATGACTCGCGGTGAAGGCATCATGAACCACAGCTTCTTAGATTACCGTCAACTCAGTGGTGACATTGAAGCCCGTAATAAAGGTGTACTTATCTCCTTTGAAGAAGGTGTTTCTACCTTCTACGCCATGAAGAACGCCGAAGATAGAGGCTCATTCTTTATCACTCCTGGTACTAAAGTTTACCGAGGCATGATTGTCGGTGAACACAATCGTCCTCAAGACTTAGAATTGAATGTCTGCAAAACCAAGCAGTTAACCAACCACCGTGCTGCGGGTGGTGATGAACTAGTCCAGTTGCAAGCACCAATCGATATGAGTTTAGAGCGTGCATTAGAGTACATCGGCCCCGATGAGTTGGTGGAAGTTACACCCCAATCAATTCGTCTACGGAAGATGTCGAAGAAATTGGCAAAACGGTAAGTAAAGCGATCGTTTAATTAATTAATTTAAAAAGCCCGTATTAGCGGGCTTTTTGTTTTATTATTTACGTTGCATCATGAACCAAATGCAGCAATTTTACATGGGTTATCTCAAAGTTTAGAAACTTCTGGAAAAATAGCTGAAATGAAATTCTATCTAAAAAAAATTTTAATTCACTACTAGATAGGGTCAAGATACAATATTCCTACAAAATAAGTTATATTTTTAACCTTATCAACATTGAACAATTAAAACGAAGAAAGACATATGCCTTCACAACCAAGGCTATACCTGCCTAAATCAGATGGAACTGGAAGTAAGGTTGAGATAAAACATAACGGCTCTGTAGTTATTGTAGGTGCTAATGGCTCTGGAAAAAGTAGGCTTGGAGCATGGATAGAGAGGAATGCTGACAACGACATTATTGTTCACCGCATATCCGCCCAAAGAGCATTAGAGATTCCTGAATATGCGGTCATCAAATCTCTTGAGCAGTCCCTAAATGATTTAATTTGGGGTAATGAAGATCCCAAATATGCCAATAATCAATTTAAATGGAGTCACCGTTGGGGGGGAAATCCTGAAACTTACCTCCAGAATGATTATGGAAAAGTTCTTTCCAATTTGTTTGCACGAAGCGCAGAACGGGATAGAAATCATACTGCGGAAACACGTCGAAAACAGGCCTATATTCCTGTACTAGATGCTCCAATTGATGTTTTAGTTAAACTATGGAAAGAAATACTTCCCCATAGAAACATTTTTTTAGAGGATGGAAAGGTTAGCGTCAAAGATATTATTTATGGAACGCAGTACCACGGAAAAGAAATGAGTGACGGTGAAAGAGTGGCACTCTATCTAATGGGACAGTGTTTATGCGCTCCTCCAGGTTCAATATTAGTAATTGATGAGCCTGAAATACATCTGCACACATCAATAATGCAATCTTTATGGAATAAGCTTGAAGAAGCACAGCCGAACTGCCTGTTTGTATACATTACACATGACCTTAACTTCGCGTCTACACGCGTTAGTACAACAAGTATATGGGTTAAAGAGTTCGACGGCACTAATAGATGGTTATGGGAAGAAGTTCCAGAGGTCGATGAATTTCCTGAAAGCCTATTGCTAGAGTTGCTTGGTAATCGCAGAACAATTATTTTTGTTGAAGTAGAAAAGGGAGGGAAAGATCACTCGATATACCAATCAATTTACAAAAATTCTAACATCGTCCCTAGAAGTGGCTGTCAGAATATCATTGAATCAGTTCGCGCTCTTCGGCTTAACTCCTCTTTTCATCATGTAAAAGTTTTTGGACTCATCGATAGAGATTATCGAACAGACGATGAAATACAATCACTTTCAATTGATGGCGTGTTTTGTATTGATGTCGCAGAAATCGAAAATATTTTACTGAATGAGCAAACTTTACGCCTGATAGCGAAAAACCAACACCTTGAGCCTGAAGATGTTGTTAATCGTGCAACTGAGATGGCAAGAAGTCTTCTTAGCAAAGAGATAGAGCGTCAAGCCTCTCTACGAACGTATAGGGCAATTGAGAATAATCTACGTAAGATTGATACTAAATCAGTAGGGCTTCAGGCAATAAAGACCTCGATTGTAAATGCTACTAATGCTTTGAATATCGATGTGACCTACACAAACAATATTGACTTGTATACTAGATTAGCTACTTCTGGCAATCTCGACGACATCTTAAAATACTACAACAATAAAGGACTTGTATCAAATGTTTGTTCAATTTTTGAGCTTGGTCGCAACGGTTACGAAAAACTCGTCCTTCGTATGCTCAACTCTGTTGATCGAGAACATATAATAAATGGACTTCGACAATACGTACCAGAGATATAAAAACGCTTATGTAACAAACCATCCAAAGTGAATAAATGAAATTTTTGATACCTGCGGTAATCGTTACTACTCAGCTGATATTCTTCATACGGTTCATGCTGTTGTAACCGTAGCAAAACTTCCTGAAAGAACCGAGCAAATTCCAGTTACTCATCTAGAATTAGCATAATAAAAACTATGTAATTTTAGGTATTCCAGTTAATCCTAAACACGAGGTTTAGTGAAGTTTTTTTGTTTGTGAATTATAGCAATATCAAGCTATGAGGATTAGCAATCCCTATACAGAAATGCCTACCTAAAGATGAAAAATGTTGAGTTGACACCAGGGAGAATCCCAGTACCAAAAAACACAACTCTAGAGGAGTTCTTAAAACTTCCCTACATTGAGGAGTCACCAGCTTGGGAATATATTAACGCAGAGGCAATTCAGAAACCTATGGGAGGAGGTAAACACAGCTTATTGCAAAAACGTCTAGTTGCAGTAATTGATGGGTTAGAAAGTAATTACGAAGCTTTCCCAGAATTGCGCTGTACCTTTGGTAATCGTTCCGTAGTTCCTGATGTGGTGGTTCTTTCCAAAAATCAATTACCACTTGATGATAGCGGTGATATTATTAGCGGTGGTATTGATTTTGCGCCGAATTGGATAATAGAAATTCTCTCTCCTGCTCAAAGTCAAACTAAAGTCACTGGGAATATTTTACATTGTTTAAGAAACGGCAGTAAGCTAGGATGGCTAATTGACCCCAGTGAACGTTCTATTTTAGTTTACCAGCCTAATTGTTTACCTGATTTATTAGCTGGAAAAGACATATTACCAGTGTTAGAAGATTTGAATTTAACGCTCTCAGTTGATGAAGTTTTTGCTTGGTTGCAGCGAAAAATTTAAGATTATTATTTTAATTTAAATAAATTTAAAAAGTATCTAAAATTACCCAATGTCAACAATCTAAGAATAAAAGTTGTTTGGAGAGGTTTAAAAAGCGATCGCTCAATTTCTGATTCTGTTTAAGTATAAGGTTAGAGGAAGTATTTTTATCCTCGTTGCAACAAAAGAAAATTAGCAACATAGGAGTTTCACCAAAAGGGGTTTTGTCTCTGTAGACCTGAATTACAGTAGCTTCGTGTAAGATCTCCATTAAAAATATTTAAGTCGCAGCAACGCAGATTATGGGTTATCTTTAGCAGATTTATCTAATTACTCTCTCTGAATAACCCTTTCAAGGTATGTAAGATTTCGTTACCTTGAAATTTTCACATATCTTAACAAAACTACAAATTATTCCCTTAGACAATACATTGAAGACACTAGTCTTAAATTAACTAAAATATTGCTTATTTTTTAGATTTACGTCAAAAAAACTTATTCAATTAGTGAGTTGATGAATTTACAAGAATAAGCTATGAAACTTAACCTATTATCTTAGAAATTTATATAAATTAGTTAGTTTAGTCGAAAAATATACCACACTTTCCTATTTACATCCTATATCTGAAGGTAGAGAATAATGATTAACATTGATGGGCAACCTAAGAAAATTTCTGTCTTAAGGGTGTTTGCTCAACAAGAGCCTGCCTAAAGTATCTCCAGTGCAACTGAGGTCAAATGACGCAATCATTCAATCCAGTCCAAGAGTGGGAACAACGTCGTGATCAAGCAACCCGCTATTACCAGCAAGGTAAACTTCAAGAATCACTCGCTCTGGCAACCAAAAATTTAGAATTAGCTAGAGCAATTTCTGATCGTGCCAAAGAGGGTTACACGTTAAACGACCTCGGTTTAGCTCACCTTGGTTGCTGGCAACCTCAAAGGGCATTAGAGTGTTTTGAGCAGGCGCTTTTGGTTGCTCAAGATATAAGTAACGCCAGAGCAGAAGCAACTGCTCTGAGTAATCTTGGTTCTACCTACAGCCGTCTCGGAAAGTTTTCGCAAGCGCTGAAATATCTTGATCAAGCTCTGAAAATCTTTAGAAGATTGCAAGACACTCAGGGTGAAGTTTCGACGCTCAATGATGTGGCACTAATTTACACTAAATTAGGAGAACCCAAACGTGCGCTGTTGTTACAACACCAAATTCTCTCGATGCGGCGATTACTAGGTGATTTTTCTGGTGAAGGCACCACATTAAATGGTCTTGGGTTTGCTTACAGTATCTTAGGCCAGCATGGACAAGCTCTAGAATTTTTGCAGGAAGCACTTTCTATTCAACGAGCAGTCAAAAATTTTGTTGGTGAAGCAACTACTATGAATAATATTGCTTCTGTTTACAGTGATTTAGGGCAACCTAAACAAGCACTGCTACTTTACTATCAAGTACTTTTATCTCGCCGCGCACTTCAAGACAGATCTGGTGAAGCCACAACTCTGAACAACATTGGTTATACCTACAGCATTTTGGGTAATAACTGGCAGGCAATGAAATTTTATAAGCAAGCGATCGCAATTTATCAAGAATTAGGCGATCGCCTGGGAGAAATTTCGAGCTTGTTAAATATGGGTAACTTGTACGCCTCAACAAAACGCAAAAAAAAGGCGCTATCTTGCTACCAAAATGCTCATGAATTATCTCAGCAAATTGAGTATCAACCACTATCGCAAAAAGTACAGCAGCAGATAGATTCTCTGTAAAAGTCTATTGAAAATGGGTGGTAGAGGAGTCGAACCTCTCTATGGCGGATTAAAAGCCCGCTGCACAGCCGCTATGCCAACCACCCATGAATAAGGAATGGGAAGTAAAATCCACCAGGGAGGTACTGCCCCTCCTGTTTCTGTGTTATCAGCACAGCGCCTCACTTTTCGGCTTCAGGTGGAAGGCGGAAGATGGAAGAATCGAACTCCTGGGTATTACCCCACCCCGGTTTTCAAGACCGGTTGCCAACCATTTAGCGGCATCTTCCATTCACGGGTGTCCGACGAGACTTGAACTCGCTGTGACTGGTTCCACAAACCAGTGCCTCGACCGCTTTGGCTTCAGACACCATCAGTGGAATCAATGGGAATTGAACCCATAACCTCCTGCTTGCAAGGCAGGCGCTCTAGCCATTTGAGCTATGACCCCATGAAGAAAGTAAAAAGTGTAAAGTAGAAAGTAAAAATTGAATTTTTTGTTTTACCTTTTAACCTTTAACTTTTGACTTATTCAGGCGAGAGTGGTAGGACTCAAACCTACAACCTTCGAGTTAGAAGCTCGATGCTCTCTTCAGTTGAGCTACACTCCCAATAATTGGTAGTCCTGACAGGATTTGAACCCGCAACTTATTGCTTGTAAGGCAATTGCTCTACCGTTGAACTACAGGACTACGCAAGCGAGTGAAGGGATTTGAACCCACACGCTGAATGTGGCGCACTCAGATGCTACCGATTACATCACACCCGCAAGTTTCAGAGCGATCGACGAGACTCGAACTCGTACCGTGAGTTTGGAAGACTCTGATGCTGCCGTTACACCACGATCGCATCGTATTCTGGGGCTGGTGACAGGAATTGAACCTGCAACCTACTGATTACAAGTCAGTTGCTCTGCCAGTTGAGCTACACCAGCACTTGTTAAAAAGTAAAAAGATTTTCTTTTTCTTTACTTTTGCCTTTTAACTTGTGACTTTTGCCTTATTTGGTGACGGGGGCAGGAGTTGCACCTGCTGATATGAGGCTTATGAGACCTCTAAGCCACTCTTGCTCCATCCCCGCATTTCACCAATGCCCCTGACTGGATTTGAACCAGCAACCTCTTCGTTCTAAGCGAAGCACCTCTTCCAGTTGGGCTACAAGGGCATACTCTGATATTGGTACTCCCGACAGGATTTGAACCTGCAAAAAACTAGATCCTCGGTCTAGTGCGTCTTCCGTTCCGCCACGGGAGCTTAGTACCCCTGACAGGATTTGAACCTGTAAAATCTGGACTCTGATTCCAGCACGTATGCCGTTCCGTCACAGGGGCATATCGGGATGGCAGGATTTGAACCTGCAACCTTCAGCTCCCAAAGCTGCCGCGCTACCAAGTTGCGCCACATCCCGTTGGTACTCCCGGTGGGAGTCGAACCCACACAACTAACAGATTTTAAGTCTGCCGCCTCTTCCAATTGGGCTACAGGAGCTAGTTTTGGTACTCTTGGTGAGACTCGTAGACACCCTTCAGGGTGGCTTCCCAAAGGGTACCCACAACATACCGTTTTTGAGACGGCAGCCTCTTCCAATTGGGCTACAAGAGCAAAGTTTGGCAGCCCTGCCAGGGGTCGAACCTGGAATCTTCGCCTTCAAAGGGCGGGATGTTGCCAATTACACCACAGGGCTTTATTGCCAGGGCAGGCTTTGAACCTGCAACCTCATCGTTCAGAGCGATGCGACTTACCAATTCGTCCACCCGGCAATGAATGGCTGCCTCGGCAGGATTTGAACCTGCGACTTTTCGCTTAACAGGCGATCGCTACTACCACTGAGCTACGAGGCAACGCAGTCCCCCAGGTCGGAATTGAACCGACGACCTCCTGTTTTTCAAACAGGCACTACTACCAACTGAGCTACCAGGGGATAGGAAGGAGAGATGGGTAATTACCCCGTGGACTGGTTTAATTCAACTTGAATCAGCCACTCCACCATCTCTCCTATGTAACGAGAGCGAAGGGATTTGAACCCCCACTTCTTCAGTTTCGTAGACTGAGATGTTATCCAGTTACACCACGCTCTCAATAGGGATTAGGGGCTAGAGGCTAGAGGCTAGGGACTAGTATTTTGACTCAGCACTCAGCACTCAGCACTTTTCAGGCGGAGAGAGAGGGATTTGAACCCTCGACGAGTATTAACTACCCGTTTCCTCTTAGCAGGAGGATGCTTTGAACCACTCAGCCACCTCTCCACAATGGGTCGATTTGAACCTGCGAACAAAATAGAACAGTTTTACAGACTGTCGCCTTTAACCAGACTCGGCCATCGACCCATAATTCCCCCGACGGGATTTGAACCCGCAATCTCCGCTTTGAAAGTGCAGTGATTTAACCGTTCGTCCACGGGGGCAAAAGTAGAACGCAGGGACTAGGATTTGAACCTAGAACATCGGATTTGGAGTCACGAGGTGTTGCCGTTACACCATCCCTGCATTAGCAGTGGCGGGAGTTGAACCCGCATATACTCGGTTATGAGCCGAGGGCTTTACCGTTAAGCTACACTACAAGGTACCAAAGGCTGAGGTGAGAATCGAACTCACGATGTCGGTTTTGCAGACCAATGCCTTCAACCACTTGGCTACTCAGCCTTATAGGAGCCTTGACGGGAGTTGCACCCGCTTCTCTGTGCTTGAGAGGCGCAGCGACTTATCTAGTCGTCCACAAGGCTACACGGGAGTAACGAGACTCGAACTCGCAACCTATCGCTCGACAGGCGATCGCTCTCACCATTTGAGCTATACCCCCATGTTTGGTATCTGTGCCTAATTTTTAGGATTAGATGCACAGATAATTTTTGGTGAACTTGCCCATTCCTTATTCAGTTTTCAAGGTTCGGAAAAATTACTTTGATTAAGAAAAACTGTTAACTAAATAACCGACTTTCTAAGTAATAAACCTGTTGTGTATTACTGATGTATTCGGTGGTTTTTGCCTGAGCTAATTTAGAACTTTTGGCTTGGATATCCTCTACTTCTAGTTGTTTAGAAGTGGGAGAGGCTTTTTTGACTGGAGACTTTCGTTTATTCCAGTACCTGTTCTGTATTTGTGTGTAGAACATGACTTTTAACTTTGGAAGGCTTTGTCTTTCGCCTCACTACATATATACTACATAAATACTACAAAAGATGTCAAGGGGTTGAGAAAAAATTTTAAAAAATTGCTGAAAACCCTTAGATTGCTTGGCTTGTGACTTATTAACCTCTCTAAAAAGTAAAACTACAAGCTTATGATGGGCTGAATATTTTAGGAACCTGATGTGACAGATAAGAACCTGAAGCGACACAGAATATTTGGTGTTGTTGCGATCGCCTTTTGTGTAACAAGCTGTAGCACGTCTGCAAAATTGGAAAATGCCCATCCAATTAACAAAGTCCATGCAGCACAAGTGCCAGATCAACCAGTAACCAGTCCAATAGATGCTAAATCACAGCCATCAACTAATCTAGAAAACCTTAATTTCGAGGTTCTGACGAAATTTCAAGGAAAAACCTTATATAAAGTAGAACCTAGTAATCAAGAGAAAGTTATTGCCTTGACGGTTGATGATGGCCCCTGGCCATCATCAACCTTACAAATGCTGGATATCTTCAAAGCAAATAATGTTAAAGTGACCTTCTTTTGGGTAGGGAGTGCTTTACAAGCAAATCCTGAAATTGCCAAGCAAGTTGTAGCTGAGGGACACGCCATTGGCAACCATACTTGGCATCACTGGTATAAAAGTATGGATGAAGCCACAGCCAAAAAGGAAATTGACCGCACATCTGATCTGATTTACAAAACAACAGGAGTCAAAACAACTTTGTTTCGACCGCCTGGAGGTTTTTTAAATAATGGATTAGCAGCTTATGCCAAAAGACAGAAATACTCTGTAGTTATGTGGTCATTAACTTCAGCAGATACTGACCCTCATGCCAAACCGCAAGCATTTGTTAACAATGTGTTGAAAGGTGCCAAACCAGGCGCTATTGTGTTGATGCACGATGGTGGAGGCGATCGCCATAGAACAGTAGAAGCACTACCACAAATCATCGCTGGGCTGAAACAGCAAGGCTACCGATTCGTAACAATCCCCGAACTCCTACAAGAAAGCCCAAAGTAGAAGTATGAAATTTCATACTAGCCTGCGGCAAGCCGCTAAAAGCGTCTACACACTTCACACTTCATACTTTTTTACTCGCTCATCACCGAAGTACAAGCTTGCGCTTCTTGCCACAGTTTTTGCAGAAAGAACTCGGTGCGATCGCTCATGGTGGTGATGAACACACCCACAGAATCTTCAGCACTGTTTGATAGCCAAGAACCGCGTAGGGTGACTTCCATATATTCGCTATCGCAGACACACAAGGCTATGACTTCCCGATCATCTCGTTTCACTTCCGCCTTGAGTGCTTCTACCCCTGGAAGATCAACAGGTAGCAAAAAGGAAGCAGTACTGGGTTCAACACACAGATTTTGTCCAACTCGCATAGCGAAAATTACGCGCTGTGTTACCCACTCCTCTAGTGACTGAGGAATACACTCTAAACAAAAGCTCCTTTCGGTATAAGTTAATTTCAGCATTCCTTATGCTCTCCTGCTATTCCAGGTTTGCTTGCACATTTATCCAAAATTGTTCTGCAAAAGCGATCGCGGGGTGAATGGGTGCCTTTGGTATTTTCCGTAGACGCATTCCAGTCTCAGACAAAGTGCGATCGCCTTTCCGAGAGTTACATTTTTCACAAGCTATGACTACGTTATCCCAAGTATGTAAACCACCTTTGGATCGCGGGATGACATGATCTAAGGTCAGGCGTTTGCTGCTACCGCAATATTGACAAGTGTAGTGGTCTCGTCGCAAAACTTCTCGCCGATTTACTGGTGGTACTTTCCATGTCCGTTCATTAGAGCCAATTTTCAAACGAATGTGTTTTGGTACGTCAATTACTAGACTGGGTGAATGAACTCGCCATCCACCTTCTGAAGCAAAATCCAGTGGTTCTGCTTTATTCGTGACTAACAACACAATCGCTCGCTTAATATTTATGCGACACAGTGGTAAGTAATTTTGCGAAAACACCACTACAGATTGCTCTAACACCTGCATTACGCTTGTCACAGCTTCACTCCTTATTAAAAAACCCCCGCTTCTTGTCTAAATGAAGCGGGGGTTAGAAACTTACCAAAAACTTTTCTGGTTTTATATCGGTACAGCATTCTCTTGTCTGTACCTCCCGCTTATTTGGTTCGGTTGTGGTTTTGCATTCAGCGCGCCTATGCCGAGATATCTAAAATCATAATTCCCCTCTGTGATTAGCCCATGAATTTGGCTACCATCGCCCATAAATAAATACTCCACTCCCATAGCAGCTGATTCCCAACTAAATCGGCAGTTGGCAGCACGCAAAGAAGTAGAGATGGGGTAAATGGGTTTCACAGAAAATTTCACCTATTGAACATTCCTTTAAACATACTACACTTGTATTACTATCCTGTCTATACCTTTAAGGAGAAAAAGTCATGCACACAATTACTCGCACCCCAACTACCGATATGGAAGTTACCAGCATTCGCCTGGAGCGAGAACTCAAAGACAAACTCAAAGAAATAGCTGGCAATCAAGGCTATCAAGCCTTAATCCGCGATATTCTCTGGAATTATGTCCAGCAAAAATCCGGTGAGTGGAAACCGCGATTTTCAAGAGCCGATATTCGAGCTAGTATAGCCGCTACCGCCCAGCAGGAAGAACGTTGTGTACTTACAGGTCAATTGATTCAACCTCAACAGCCTATGTTACTAGGACTCACCAGGAACGGAGATATGGTTCCTCTCAGTGTCGAAAGTTTGGCTGGATAGTTTTTAATTCAATCGAAGGCAGCTTAGTTATTCATCCAGCTAACTAGGCTGCTTTCAATCTTTAGCTTTCACACGTTATCAATATTTTTTATTTAAAATATATATATTTATTAAGCTGCCAACACAATAGGCAATCTCAAAAGCAAACTGGAGTTTTAGTTTTAGGTATGCGATGACACTTGATACATTAAATGAGAAGATTTATCACCACATAATAAATATAGCCACAAGCTTGATATTACTATCTATAAACCTGTTCCAAAGAGACAAAAGCACTCACAGAGTTTTTTCTAAGGTTCTGTCATAATAGAATTTAATTTTTGGCAAACCCATAGAAATGTACTTAGCACAAGATAAATATTTAGCAATAAATATTACTAAATTTAATATATTCAGCAGTATTAATGCGGTAAAACTTTTGAGAGTTTTTATCTTAATTCCAGAGAAATTACGGTTTATGTATAGTTACCGACAAGCTATCCTAGGCCAAAGTCTAGTAGTTTAGGTCTGCGTCCCAGCCCCAAATCCTCTCGAAGCATCACCTTAATATATTTTAGAGATTTTTCTATACCCCTGTATAAATTAGATTAATATACCAGTTACTTATTCATCTGCAAGAGAAAGGGGCTATAACAGGTGAGAGAAAGTCTTGATAAAAAATTGGCCACTAACTAGGGTGCCGCGACATAACTAAATGAAAATAATATGCCAAGAAATTGGGTGCATACGATATGAGGTCATTATCTAAAAGCGTGCCAGGAATGAAAAAACGTTTATCATTGCCGCCACAGTGTCCAGATGACCTAGAACGACTACAATCATACCCACTCAAGCTGATGCAGCATCAGAACGAACCAACTCTTCAGTTGGTAAAAAAAATTAATCACATCATCGCCAATAACTCAGCAACGACATTGATGCTGCAAGAAATTGCTCGATTGCTAGGAAATGCCTTTAAAGTGGATTGCTGTTGTTTAGTGACAGTATCCGCCAGCGCAGCATCCACTGAATCAATCGTTGTCAATTGGTGTTCTGATGAGTATTTGGCAATGCCAAACCCAAGTCAGATGTTCTCCCCGGAGCATCTGTTGATGGACTCGCCTGTAGTTCAATGTGCGGCGGAACCATTTACTATTGAGGATATTTCTACTATCCAAGATAGTTTGGTAGTAGGAGGACAACATCTGCCATTACCAATCAGATCTGTTTTGGCTATTCCTACTAGGTTTGCTGGCCAAAATAATGGTGTGATTAGCCTGATAAAATTTCAACCATACAATTGGAGTGATTCAGAAAAACAACTGTTAAATTTTGTTGAGTCATCTTGTGCGATCGCTTTTTCTCAATTTGCCCAAGTGAATTTAATCACCTCGCAAGAAGAGCATCTGCAAAAAAGCGAAGAACATCAAAGCTTGATCAAGCAATTAACTATATTAAGCAAGAGTAATTTGGAGCTAAATCAAATGCTTCAGTTAGCTATTTCGTCTACTGCCGAATCTTTACAGGCAGACCGAGGCTTACTTATCTTGCTCAAATATACAGATCCTTTATTTAGAACTCAACCAAAAAAACAAATTCCTAAAGCAAAGGCCACCGTAGTTGCTGAGTGGAACCGAAATACATCAAGTTATTCAGCTACCAAGCCAGATGTTGAGCCGCAGTCATTTCTGATTTCTGAGTGTGGTTTGTGCCAACGTGTGTTTACAGATTCAGGAAAAGCCGTAATTATCGATGATTACACAGACCTCCAAGACACCTTGACAGCTGTTTCATTGTTTACACTGGATATCTTGCCTGCGGTACTGTTAGTACCATTAGAAAATCAAGGCAAAGTTTTAGGGTTTATTGTTCTTCAACAAGCAACAGCCCGTAGTTGGCAAGCATCAGAATTAAATCTGGTGGAAATGGTCTGCGCTCAAATGAGCAATGCCATTATTCAGTCACAAACATTGCGCCAGGTACAGACTTTGGTAGATGAGCGCACAGCCAAACTCCAAAGTAGTCTGGAATTGCAAGCGAAATTGCATGAAAAAACACGACAATATGTTGAGCAGCTACGGGAACTCAATCATCTCAAAGATGAATTTTTGAGCAACATGAGCGATCGCCTACGGTATCCACTGACCAATATGCAAATGTCGATCAAGAATTTGCGTTTGCCGGGAATTCAACCAGAGCGTCAAGCAAGATACATGGATATCCTAGAGCAAGAATGCACGAAAGAGATTAACTTAATTAATGATTTGCTGACACTCCAGAAGTTAGAGTCCAAGCAAGAACGTCCGCAATTTGAAACTATAGATTTAAATACGAGAATTCAGGGATTAGCAGCTAATCTGAACTCAAAACTGGCAACTAAAACCTTAAGTATAAATCTGGATTTACCCCAAGATTCGTTAAAAATACAGACTGAATTAGAAAGTTTTAACCGTATCCTGCAAGAATTATTAACGAATGCGTGTACATACTCAGAGCCGGAAACTGTAATTCATGTACAAGCCTTTCACCAAGTTGAGCAATTGGTAGATCAAGTTATTATTAAAGTGACTAATACAGGACGGGGAATTTCTGAAGAAGAAGCTACCTACATATTTGATCGGTTCCGGCGTGGTAAAGGTGGTCGATGGACTCCGGGAACGGGTTTGGGGCTGGCTTTAGCCAAGTCTTTAGTACAGCATTTGAATGGCGCGATCGCGGTTGAAAGTACTTCCATCCCCGATTCTGAACAAAGCCAAGTTTCTTTTACTCTTACCTTGCCCCAATTTTCAGACGAAAGCGAACTATAATTCCGACCGTGACTGAACAAAACAATTCCACAGCAAACCTTGATTTCAATACCGCTATTGATGAAACTAGCCTAGAGGACAACTTGGCTGTTGATTCAGCTAATTTGCCTCCTGTCGCCGTCCAAATCGAGAAAATAGCAGAGCGACAGCGACAAATTTCCGCCAAAATTCACATTCCTCATTCCGTGGAACGTATATGGCAAGTGCTGACTGATTATGAAGCCTTAGTTGACTTCATCCCCAATCTAGCTAAAAGTCGTTTAATGGAGCATCCTCACGGTGGTATTCGACTTGAGCAAGTAGGCTCTCAGCGCTTATTGAATGTCAACTTTTGTGCGCGTGTAGTTTTAGATTTGGAAGAACATTTTCCCAAGCAAATTACTTTCTCTATGGTTGAAGGAGATTTCAAAGGCTTCTCTGGTAGTTGGAAACTAGAGCCTTGCTCTGTTGACGGAATTATGGGAACCAATCTTTGCTACACCATCCAAGTTTGGCCAAAACTAACTATGCCAGTGACCATTATCGAACGCCGTCTGAGTAAGGATTTACAGTTGAATCTTTTAGCAATTTACCAGCGTATAGCACAGTTGGCGTAGTAAATATGAACAATAATTTGTCAAGTTTTCCTTACTAACACAATGGGAACGGGAAAACTTGACTTTTAAAATACCCCCAGGGGAATTCGAATCCCCGTCGCCTCCGTGAAAGGGAGGTGTCCTAGGCCTCTAGACGATGGGGGCGTAAGACTTTCGACTGTGTTTTAGTTTGATGCTGCCTTGCTGGTAAAGTACCCCCAGGGGAATTCGAATCCCCGTCGCCTCCGTGAAAGGGAGGTGTCCTAGGCCTCTAGACGATGGGGGCATCGCAATCAAACCTTTTATAAATTAACTAATTTTCCCAGTGATGTCAACAGCTTTTGCAAAAAAACAATTTTTATTGCAGATAAACTAAGATGCGGGAAGAAAGGGCAAAGTGAGATGGGTGGAAGCTTTTACCTAAAATTCTTGTATGCACAACAAACAGCCAATTAACGAGTTCCTGAATGGCAAAAACCCCCAGATTAATCTGTTGAGTCACTCTGAAAATCTAAAAATGTTTGGCAAACTACCACTTTTGTGAGAACTAAGGGACAATAGAGTATCGTACAAAACCCAGTATGAAAGAAAATCACATTTTAATCAGATACAAAGATTGTCATACTGTACTCTGGAGAAGTCCTCTTTACACTTCTTTACAAGAGATTTTGAAATCTATCGCTCAAAATCTACAACATGGAAGCATCTCTTGAAATCACCTTACAGATGGTGATCGCTGTTGTAGCAGGTATTAGCGCCCAAGTGATAGCTGCATACTTGCGTGTACCCAGTATCGTTTTATTGCTCTTATTGGGCATTATCCTCGGCTCTGATGGTCTGGGATTGTTGCACCCACATTTGCTAGGTACAGGATTAGAAGTAATTGTTTCTCTAGCGACGGCTATCATCCTGTTTGAAGGTGGACTGAATTTAGATTTGCGGGAATTAGGTAGGGTTTCAGTTAGCCTGCAATTGCTCGTTACCCTAGGAACGCTAATCACCCTACTTGGCGGTAGTATGGCGGCTCATTGGCTGGGTGAATTTCCTTGGAATATAGCTTTTCTCTATGCTTCTATAGTTGTGGTTACGGGGCCAACAGTGGTTGGGCCTCTGCTCAAACAAATTAATGTAGATCGACAGGTTGCAACGCTCTTAGAAGGGGAAGGGGTTTTAATTGACCCAGTGGGTGCTATTTTAGCCTTCGTGGTTTTAGATACGATTGTTAACGGTGATGCTGACCCAGTTAACGCCATTGTTGGTCTGTTGATGCGTTTGGGGGTAGGTGCGACAATTGGTGCAATCGGTGGCTACTTGATGAGTTGGGTTTTCAAGTATGCCAGTTTGCTGTCGTTTGAGTTGAAAAATCTTGTAGTTTTGGCAATACTTTGGGGTCTGTTTTCTCTCGCCCAGACGATTCGTAGTGAATCGGGAGTGATGACAACAGTAGTAGCAGGAGCAGTATTTGCCAATTCTTCTGTACCGGAAGAACGTCTTTTACGCAGTTTTAAAGGGCAGTTAACAATTCTCAGCGTATCCGTTCTCTTCATTTTGTTAGCGGCAGATTTATCAATTGCCAGTGTATTTGCCCTAGGTTGGGGTAGTGTATTAACTGTTTTAGTTCTAATGTTTGTAGTGCGGCCGATTAATATTCTGGCTTGTACTTGGAACAGTAATCTCAACTGGCGACAGAAGTTATTTTTAAGTTGGGTAGCTCCTAGAGGGATTGTGTCTGCTTCTGTGGCTTCACTATTCGCAATTTTACTCACGCAACATGGGATAAATGGTGGTGATGCCATTAAAGCCTTAGTATTTCTGACCATCATCATGACAGTAGTTTGCCAAGGGTTAACCGCTGGCGGAATTGCCCAGTTATTACAAATTACTTCTAAGGATGCAACTGGAGTAGTAATTGTTGGTTGTAATTCCTTGAGTTTGTTAATTGCTCGCTTGTTTCAAGAACGAGGAGAGTCTGTGGTGATGATTGATACAGACCCGGAAAGTTGTGAAAAAGCCGCAGAGCAAAATATTCGCGTGATTGCTAGTAGCGCTCTCGATACCGGAGTTTTAGAAGAAGCCGGACTCGCTTCTATGGGTACTTTTGTGGCGATGACGAGTAACGGTGAGGTAAATTTTGTTTTGGCGCAACGTGCTGCTGAGGAATTTAATCCTCCCCGTGTGTTAGCTGTTTTTCCCCGTGATCCGCAGGCGAGTAATGGTGGAAATCAAAAAACTGTAAACCAAGCTTTTGTGACTGAATTAACAATTAAGACTTGGAATGAATACCTGAATGACGGACGCGTAAAGCTAGGAACAACAACATTGGATACAGTCGATTTTGACAGCCAACAAGAGCGCATTCAAGAAAAAATTCGGACTGGGGTATTGCTACCACTACTATTAGAACGAGAAGAACGTCTACAAGTAATGCCAGCAAATCAAGACTGGGAAATAGGCGATCGCATTATTTATTTATTGCATGACCCCAGACCAAATCTGTTAAAACGCTTGTCGGGTGCTAGTCAATCCACACCCTTGGCTGTAGAAAAGTTACCAGAACTAGAAGAAGTTGCTGTACCAACTTTGGCTCAACTCTCTACTAGTGATGTTTCTGGAAGTTGATTTGACGCTGTATAAATTTGCTGTTCTTGCCACAGGAGCGCCAGTAAATGCACTACTGCTAGAACTAGGGTAGCCGTTGCCACAATATAACTGTGAATGGTGTAAAGATGTTCAACTGTGAGGGTGTTAATCGCTCCACCACCAGTCAGGATATTTCGCAGTTGTTCACCAATGAAAGGAATGGCTTCGATGGTTCCCAATTCAATGCTGAAACGCCAGTATCCTTCTTGCGTCCAATCAAGGAGCATAGCTGTCCAATCTAGCCCGATCGCACTTAAGGTAAGTAATATACCGCTAACCCAAGCTACAAGCCAACTCTGACTAAATTGCCGCCCTAAAAACATGACGACAATTTGCACCAAGGCGATCGCAATTAAACCATTACCTGCTATCTCATGGGTGCGGTAAAACAACCAGCCATAAGGCACTTGAGTATTAATCATTTTCAAAGAATTGTAAGCACCACCAGCTGTTGGTTCGTAATAAAAAGACAGCAAAATTCCAGTAGTGGTATAAATCAAGCACAGGGTCAGAATTACGACTGATAATACCGTTGCGAGTCGCTGCAAAATTCTATCAAACTGGGTGCTTTGCATATTCACCCCTCCTGTTCTTTATTAAATATGTATTTTTACTACATTTTAACTAAGAAATATTTATATTTGTTGCATTTATCAAAGATATATAAAATTTCTAAATTAAATATTTCGCCCAAATATTGAGTGGTTCTGGGGAGCCATACCAAATTCCAGGGCTTCTGGGTGAGTGTCTCACACCTTCAATAATTAGATTCTCTGCTCCTTCGAGGTGAGCAGATGCAATCGGAGTAATACCATCGCCCCAGGTGTTTCCTTGACCACAAGTTAATTGGTAACTGCTGTAGGCTAACCAGCTACCAGGCCGCCGTTCACCAAAAATAGTTTTGCCTGCAACACACACATAACGGACATTTTTGTAAAATGCTCCGGGATAGTTATTGGCTACAAAGTCGAGATTCCATCGCGTCCAGTGTTCTTGACTGATATGCGGAGTGCCTAAGGTGATGAGGGTAGCAATTAAAGGATGAGCATTCCAAACAGATGGTTGAGCTTGATTGCGGGGAGTGTAAGGTTTTTCTCCTAAATAAATCCGGGAAATCCAACCACCAGCTGAATGTCCAATTAGATTGATTTGTGTGGCTGGATATGCTTGTAATATTTGTTTAACAGTCTGGTCAAGCTTTTGTAAAATTGGTGTGACAGGTCTGCCACCAACAGTAGGAAGCCAATCACGCCGTCGCAATGGTACCGTGACTGTAGGAAACCCCAACTGTTTCAGGGATGTTTCTAGAGTCTGGTAAGCGATCGCGCTTTCTAAATATCCCGGCACAATAACTGTAGGTAACGGCATTTTGCAATTAAAGTGAAAATTTCATAGTGGCAAATGATGTCATTAAAATATCAGGAATTATGAAGACCTTGTTTGTCCTCATTTATTAGAGAAAAAGCAAACTTAGCCACAATTAGCTACTAACTGATGTGATACCATGTCATCTGTCGGCAAATTTTGACAGACAACAAGCTAACCATCTACTAAAAAATCTCAACTGACGGAAAAACAGTTATAGCGATAGTTGAGTCTGGTACAGTCTAGATGGATATATCTTTAGACCGATGCGTTCAGGCTCACTGCCAACTACTGTAATTGTCAGTTTAGAGTGCGTAAATATATACGCAACATACAAATTAGTGAAGTGATAACTATTTAAAGTTCGGATTTGCAAGTGCAACTAAAAAAGCTAAAATTGCGTCATTAAAAAATTAAACTTGACCAAAAATCTAACTCTTGTCATTTTGAGTTATACCCAAGAAGTTATTCTTTTTAAAGGCTGCATTTTGTACCACCAAGATAATATTGATTTGCTAATTAACTGCAACTGAGCCGAGTGAACGATAACAGCTATGTCTTACGTCTCCCTGCTAAAAAATATACCTGAAATTTTAAGCCAGCCAACTGGAATTGCCGCTATTGCCTCAATTGGTATTCATGGCGCTATTGCATTGATTGTGCCATTGATGCCAGTAGATCCAAATAAAGCTAAAGATACAGCATCTTCAAAATCAGTAGGCATTTTGGAATTAAGCCAAGCTGATCAAAATCGTTTACCCCAAACTCCAGGTACAACTCAGTTTGCTGTGCAACCACAATTACCTAGATTTTCGCAGCAACAGCAACTAGCAATACAGCCACAAGTACCTCCATCTTTTAATGGCCAGACAACTGTACTGCCTCCGCTACCACCATCTAGTTATACACAGTCAGTACTGCCATCATTACCTACAACTTCTAATAACTACCGTATTTCCTCATTGCCTACAAAGCAGTCTTCACAAATTCCTAGACAAGATTTTCGATTTGACAATTCCGGTTTTAAAGCTGGGAACCAAAAATTTACTGCTTCAATTCCTAATTTTGATGACAAGCCTGTAATTCCACAGAGAACACAACCACTTCCAGTAGAAAATCTCCCAGATCTACCTCCAGCAACAATACCGCCGGAAATACTCAATAGCCCAATTCCCAGTCCAGCCTCTAGTTCAAATACTACAACGGCAAATAACAGAATTACTCCCCAGCCTATACAGCCTGAGCCTGAAAATAACATAGCAGTTACGCCAAACCGGACTTTAGCCACTGGTATTGCTCAAACGCCGAAGGCTGGAGATCATACAACTTCGTCAACAGCAAGCCTTCCCCCTTTAAAGCCAATAACAACGCCTAGTTTGCCCACAAAAGCTGCCAACCAGACGCTGATAGCTCAAGCAGAATCTTACGCAGAACTGAGAAAAGCACTCCAGCAGCAATACCCTAATTCAGAAGAAAAAGGGGTCATTCGGGATACAGTGGCTGTGAGTAAGGCTGGTGTGGAAGGTACAGTTTTAGGCGTTTTAGTAGTAGATCCTGATGGCAAAGTATTGGATATCAAATTTCAAGACAAATTACTTTCTCCAGCACTGCAATTAAAAGCAAGGCAATATTTCAATGCTAAGTCTTTAAAGGGAGAGAAAACAATTAGTCGTTATCCATTTAATCTGCTGTTCCAAGACGGGAGCAAAACTGCTGGGGGTGGCTCACAGCCAATACAGACACCAGTAGGTACAACTCAACCGACAACAAGTAGCCAGCCAATAATTATTCCAGGTAATAGTAATCAGCTAAAGCCTAATCCAGCAGTGACGGCTAAACCTGATAACATTGAGCCAACATCATCATCTACATCAATAACTAATACCAATCAGCAATTGTCTTCTCAAAAACCTGACCGTCAACTAATTCAAAAGTTACGCGATGTCAGGGAAAAAAGAGAAAATGCTAACTCGGAAAAATAAAGTAGCGATCGCTCTCATTTCACAGTGGCAAAATAGTAAGAAGCAGGTGTTGTGATCCTAATCAAGAGCAAAATAGCAGGTGGCAGAATTCCGCACCCTGCATAGTTTAGCTTGTATCATCTGTTGATATCCTAAGCTATGCTTCGCTTACTATAAGTAACGTTGTGTTGCTGGGAATATCTTCAATTGCAACAGCTTTTCATCTCCTAGCTGCTGTGAAAAACTGGGTTTGAAGGGAATGACTTTTAAACTGCGGATGATCTCTTTTGCTACAGCTTTTGCTAACAGTGGCGGTACAGAATTACCGACTTGGCGGAAACCATGCCATTTGGTGATATGAAATCTAAACCAGTCTGGATAAGAATGGAGTCGTGCGGCTTCCCTAACTGTGATGCAACGGGGTGTAAACGGATGAATTGGTCGCGGAGACGTAAATGAACCTCTGTATCTATCTGTTCCGGCTCTTAAAGTATTGCAAACACCAGCCGGATGTAGTTTATGGAAGCGACTAATGGGTTCTCGTTCACCTTGGGGAGTTTCTTGAAAGCGTTGAATAGTGGTAGGTGAGTGTTTCGTTCGGAAACTCGAAGAAAGAACCCGGGCATCGAATTGGCGATCGCAGGCATAATTATCTGCTAAAGTGCTGATACCGCGAAGTATCATGGCATAATCGCTAGATTTTCCATACTCAGCAAATACCCAATCTTTTTCTAATAAGTCTGAGTAATTTTCCACTTCTGGGATATCACCAATCGCATCCCACACTGTGGGACTCAGTGGTAAGGAATTTTTTTTGATTAACTGATTTGGCTTGGCTATTTGGGTAATTGGCTGGGGATACTTTGGTAATTTGACATCTTGTCTAGCTCCCAACAAAAACAAGCGCTCACGGGACTGTGGTACACCGTAGTGAGCAGCGTTGAGAACTTGATAATTTTCTTCTACCTGATAGCCGTGAGATTGGAATTCACTAATTAAACTTTTGAGGATTTGTTTGTGTTCGCCAACAGTTATACCGCGAACGTTTTCCATCACAAAATATTTTGGTTGTAATTCTAATACCAAGCGATGAAAGTGAAATACTAGAGAATTTCGCGGGTCATCAAAAACCCGTTTACCCATAAGTGAGAAGCCTTGACAGGGACTACCACAAATAACTGCATCAATTTCGCGATCGCCTATTTTGGCACGCTGGCGAATTTCTTCTCCTGTGGTATCTTCTACACTCTTGCACAACACTGTACAAGAAGGAAAGTTAAATTCGTGTGTGGCGCAGTGAATGGGGTCAATTTCTACGGCTGCCAATACATCAAAGCCAGCTTGTTCAAAGCCAAGGCTCATACCACCTGCGCCTGCGAACAAATCAACTGCGATTGGTCGTCGTTTTTTCATTAAGTACTGAGTGCTGAGTGCTGAGAAGCCACTGCGTTGGGAGGGTTTCCCGACTTGTACCCCTACGGGGAAGCAAGCTACGCGCAACGTCTCCGATTAGGAGAAGCAAGTGGCGTTGCTGAGTGAAAAACTCACTACTTCAGACTTTATACTTCATCCTTCATACTTTATTGAGCATTTGCAAAATTTCTTGAGCAGCCCGATCGCATACACCGACTTCTCCTAAACATTGTCGCATTTGGGCATAGTCTGTCAATGTCTGCTGTCGGCGTTCAGGATTCAGCAATAACTCCATCGCTGCTTGAGTGATATTTTCTGCTGTAGCTTTTTCTTGTAATAACTCTGGCACAATTTCCTTCATCACCACTAAGTTTACTGGTGAAGCAAAGGGAATAGAACCTTTGAGGAGTTTCCGCGCAATCCACACTGTAAGGGCATTCAGACGATAAACCACAACTTGCGGCACATTCAACAGCGCCAGTTCCAGGTTAACTGTGCCAGATTTTGTAATGGCGAAATCAGCAGCAGCAAACACTTCTTTTTGTTGACCAGATACAATTGTCGCTTGCAAACCGTAACTTTGAATTGCAGCAGCAATTGGTTCTCTAAAGCTGTCTAAAGATAAGGGAATCCAAAAGTGAGCTTGGGGTAATTTAGCTTGAATTGTCTGAGCCGCTTGAAAAATTATGGGTAAAAGATATTTGAGTTCTTGCTGACGAGAAGCGGGGAGCAGTGCGATCGCAATTTGTTCTGGTGCAATTCCCAATGTGGTACGCGCCGCCTGACGATTGGGTGCGTCCTGCATTCGATCAATTAACGGATGACCTACCCAGCTAACATTTCCCCCATTTTCCCGATAATAACGCCCTTCTTCGGGGAAGATGGCCAAGAGTTTGTCTGTAAATCCCACAATCCGAGATGTATTCTGTAAACTCATTGACCAAACCCACTCTTGGGGAGCAATGTAATACACCACCGGCACATCGGGCAAATTATTCTGCATGTAAGTGCCGATACCCAGGTTTGGCCCCATGTAATCAATCAGCACAACTAAGTCGGGCGGGTTTTGCTTGAGGTAGGCGATCGCTTTTCTTTGTACTAATAGAGTTGGTACAATATATGGCAGAGATTCTAAAAGACCCATTGAGCCAATACCACTGGTATTGCCTAAAATTGTTGCTCCTGCCTTGGCCATTTTCTCACCACCAAGGGCAACAATTTCTAATTTCCACCCAGCAGCAGCCGCTTGGCGTTGCATGGCTGTAATCAACAGCGACCCTTGCAAATCGCCAGACACCTCGCCAGTGCTGATAAATATCCGCATTTGATCATTAAAAATTTCGTAAAAATTTTAGATATAAAAGCTGAGAAATTAGGAGTTACTTAGTACCAATTTAAACATTGATTGAGATAACTGGATTCATCAAACCTACATTCTCAATCCAAAATTGTATAACCCCTAATTTCCCGTCACTAACCTAAGACTCATCACTAGCGCTAGAAGCTCTACCTTTACCCGGAATTAAACCGCGTCTTCCTGGCATTTGCGATAGAAGGATAAAGCGGCGTAGGTGCTGTAGTTCTTCTGTATCTCCTAACTGTTCTAACTGTTCTAATGCTTCTTTGAAAGTCAAACCAGAACGGTAGAGAATGCGAAAAGCTTTTTTGAGCATTTGCAAGTCACTGGCTGTCATCCCAGAGCGTTTGAGTCCTACCAAGTTGAGGGTTCTTACGCGTACAGGATTGCCTTCAACTAGCATATATGGCGGTACGTCTCGGTCAATCCTTGACATTCCACCGACCATTGAGTGCCTACCGATATGAACAAATTGATGAACTCCCAACACTCCACCTAGTCTGGCACGAGACTCGATATGGACATGACCGGCTAAGGCCACTGAGTTAGGAATGACTACATGGTCTTCAATTATGCAGTTGTGCGCTACATGGACATAAGCCATCAGCAAGTTATTACTGCCGATAATTGTGGCTTCTCCCTCACCTGTGGCACGATTAATGGTGACATATTCCCGAATTAAGTTATCGTCACCAATTTTGACCCAGGTAGGTTCTCCCACAAATTTGAGATCCTGGGGTTCCATACCGATAGCTGCACCTGGAAAAATCTGATTTCGCGCCCCAATTTCACAAGGCCCTTCTAGCACTACATGAGCGCCAATAATTGTTTCAGGGCCAACTTTGACATGCGCTCCAATCACAGCATAGGCACCGACTTGCACTGTAGGGTGGAGTTCCGCTTTAGGATGAACTACAGCCGTTGGATGAATAAGAGTCTTCAAGGGTGAATCTCCAGAACTGTCTTGAGAAGCCAGCGCTTTGTGGCAACTGGTGTTGCTGAGTTGTGATAACTTCAGCTGTCGAAAGTGTGTTGGGCGAAGCAAGTTAAGTGTGTTCGCGTAGCGTCTCGTCCGAGAGGGCAGCGAAAATCAAGAAATTTTCAAATACTATTGTGGACAATTGTTGACTTGTTATCCTTTTTCAGGATTGAGTTTAGGTACATCACGGTTGTACTTAGACACTCCAACAAGTTGTTAACCAACTAAAGAAAACATCAATTCGCCTTCAGCGGCGAGTTGTCCATCAACTTCGGCCCGAGCTTGCATCTTCCCAAACCGACGTTGTTTGATACATAACAGTTCCACTGTCATGATTAGTTGATCTCCAGGAACAACTTGACGGCGGAAGCGAGCTTTATCGATACCAGCAAATACAAACAGTCCACCTGCATTGTATTCTGGCAGTTGTGTTAACACAATTCCGCCTACTTGTGCCATTGCTTCAACAATTAGCACTCCTGGCATGAGTGGTCTACCGGGGAAATGTCCTTGAAATTGAGGTTCGTTAATAGTAACATTTTTAACGCCTACAGCCACTTTTCCTGGTACATAGTCAATAATTTTGTCTACCAGTAAAAAGGGATAACGATGGGGTAACAACTGCTGAATTTCTTCAGAGGTGAAAGTTTTTTTCACTTCAGATGCAGTTGGAGTTTCTGTGGCAATAGATGAGGATGCGATCGCATCGCTACTATTTACTTCTGCAAGAATTGACATTGGCGGTTTGTGTGACTTTGACTAGAAAAATTTAAGTGGGATGGCGCTGAAACCCCCTCAGATTTTGTCGGTGGGATTTTGCTGTGCTGCTAAAATCCTTTGCGCGAGTTGAATATGTAAATTGTGGCTGGCTTTATACGCTAAGAAATGTGCTTGCGGGAAAATTCCCAATAAACTCAAATCTCCTACTAAATCCAATATCTTATGACGGACTGGCTCATTTGCAAATCTTAATGGCGGATTTAGCCATCCTTCCGAGCCGCAAACGAGCGCATTATCCAAGCTGCCACCTTTGATTAATCCAGCTTGTTGTAAGTATTCTATTTGATGTAATAAACCAAAAGTACGCGCAGGTGCAATTTCTGCCGTAAAGCTTACAGCAGTTTCATTCACATCAGTAGCCAGCAACCAACTGTGCCATTGATTCCCAATTGCAGGTAAATCAAAATCAATCCCATAACTAAAGCGAGTTTCGGCTGCTGGGATGGCACCAACAAAAGCATCTTGTTGATAAATCCAGATTGGTTCTTTGACTACCAAGTTTTCTTGATGATCATCTACTGATTGTGGTTGTAAGCCAACTTGAGCAATGCTGGCTGCCCAAAGCTGTGCTGAACCATCCAATAGCGGCACTTCTGGCCCGTCGATTTCAATGCGGGCATTATTCACACCCATACTTGCTAATGTTGCCAACAAATGCTCAACTGTCCGAACAGATGCTTCACCTTTGCCCAATTGAGTTGAGAGAACAGTCTCATTAACTGCTGCAATTTGGGCAGGAATAATTGGTAAATCAGGTAAATCTACCCGCACAAAATAACGCCCACTATTTGCTGGGGCTGGTAATATCCGCACATTGGTAGTAATACCGCTATGTAAACCAACTCCTGTTTGGTAGACTTCCCCTGTGATGGTGTGTTGTTGCATCGGCAAAAATTTAATACACCTTAATAAATAGTCAAGGGTTAGGGGTCAAGAGTCAAGAGTCAGTGGTCAAAGGTCAATAATTGAAAACGATTGACTATTGACTATAGACAATTGACTTTTGACCAACTTAAAATCTTTCGCCAATGCCGAAATTGATGCGGCTGTCACCATCATCGTTAATACCGTAGTCAATCCGAATTGGCCCCAAAGGTGATTGCACGCGCACACCCAGACCATAACCATAGCCAGTCCCATTTTTGTTGAGGACTTCCGCCGCCCTAGTATTGGTACCTAAGTCACTGCCAAAATCCACAAAGGCTGCACCGCTAACGATAGAAAATACAGGGAAGCGATACTCTAAAGTTGCTTGCACGTAACTGCGGCTGCTGGCTAGTGTACCTTCTTCATAGCCGCGCACAGAATTACTACCACCCAAAGTAAAGGCTTCGTAAGGGGGTAAGTCACCCAGGATAGTTCCGCCTTGAATGTTAAAAGCTAGGGTTTGTGCGCCTTTAGTAAAGTTAAGAAGTTTAACGGGTATATATTGGCTATAGCTACCACGTAATCGAGTGAGTAAAATATTACCTAGCCCTACTGGAACTGACTGATCAACTCCGAAGCGGAGGAAAGAACCACTGGTCGGTTGTAGGGCATTATTACGGCGATCGCGCTGCGTACCCAATTGTAATAGCAATAAATCGTCTTGACCTTCCCCCGAAAAGCTCAAGGGAATTAATTCTCCAGCTACTCCATTTGTGTATACTGTCCCAAATCTTCTGAGATTACCATCAGCATCGCGGGTGGAAACTCGTTGATATTGCAAACCAGCTGAAGCTGTCCATTCTGCACGTTCGTAGGGATTATTAGATAAGGGGCGGGTAAAGGTAACACCACCACCTAACCGCAGTACACGCGGGCGATCGCCATCTGTGTCTCCGGCTCTAAAAGTTTCCACGTTGTCATCTGTGCCTTCATATACCAAGGAAATGGAACTACGCCGGAAAATGTTAGCTGTGTAGGAGGTACGGTAAGGGTCGCCAGCAATCCAAGGGTCAGTGTAGCGCAAATCAAACAGTAACTCCCTTGTTCCCACCTGCACTTCTGCACCTAATTTTTGGTTTCTCCCGTTGAGGTTTTGCTGTTGATAGCTCACCGTACCAAATAATCCACTTGCAGAACTAATACCAGCCCCTGCGGCGATCGAACCACTACTCCGTTCGGCTACATTGACTACCACATCTACTTTACTGGGGTCGGTACCAGGATCTAAGGAAACATTCACATCTTCAAATAATCCTAGTCCATATACCCGTTGCAAGTCTTTTTGTACTGTATTTCTGTTAAATACTTGTCCTGGCTTTAATTCTACTTCGCGTTTAATAATATACTCTTGTGTCCGACCCCGAATTGGTCTACCCTGATCGTCTGTTTCTTGACCTTCTTTGTTGCGGAATCGGACTTTAATATTTTCCACTACGCCTTCTGCTACTTGCAGAGTTACAACTCCATTTTCCGCAACTTGGGGCGCACCAATCACATTGGCTAACACATAACCTTGGTCTTGATAGCGTTTGGTTAAGGTTTTGATGCCTTCTTGCAAGTCCCGCAAGTTGAGTATCTTACCATACTGATCTTTAAAAACTTCATCCGCCGTGCTGGCTGGCAGAACCGAAGCAACACCAGTCCCAGGATTAGCTTCGACTTGCACTTTTGTCAGTACAGGGTTGGGCTGAACAACAAAGCTGACTCGCACGCCCAAAGGTGTATCTTCTGGTAATGCTTGAACGTTGGAAAAGAAACCTGTACCAAAGATAGAATTAATATCTTCTTGCAATTGTGTGCGGGTGGTTGTTCGCCCTGGTTGAGTCCGAATGACCTGATAAACTTTTTCTTCTAATTCTGGTGTTAATTGTCCTGTCTGAGGCCTCACTACTACTTCTGAGACTAACACCCTTGGTTCTGTTGTTTCGGTAGCGCCATTCGGCTGAGTATTCCCTGGAGATGTGGGAAATGCTGGTTCTATCGTTGGCGGGTTGGTGTTCTCTGGTTGAGTATTATTTGGCTGAGTATTACCTGGAGATGCGGGTTTTATTGTCGATGGAATGGTATTTCCTGGTTGAGTGTTACTGGGAGTTGTAGGAAATGCAGGTTCTATCGTTGATGGGATGGTATTTCCTGGTTGAGTGTTACTGGGAGTTGTAGGAAATGCGGGTTCTATTGTCGTTGGCGGGTTGGTATTCTCTGGTGCAGGTGTCGGTTGGGTAGCTGGAGATGAATTATCTGGAACGGTAGTTGGCTGTTGAGTATCAGGATTAGGAATTGTTTCTGGAGTTTGGGCAATTGTTGGTACTGTTAATGTGGGTACTATTACCTGTGGTTTGAGTTTTACCGCTGACTGTGTTGGTAAAAGTTCCACAGACTGAGGTTGAGTATCTTTAAGTACCTTAGCCTCTGTAGAGTTGCTCGCAGATTTTAAACTTTCCCTTGCTGAACTTTGGCCTGCGTCCTTCTCTTGTGGCTGACTTGTCGAGGGTTTGACAAATTTAGCTGTCTGTTGTAACCCTTCAGCAGTTTGGGCATTTGCTCTGAGAGAGCCACTTAATGGCGCTGCAATTGCTACAGCTGCTACTAATATAGGAGATAAACGCATTTTATATTCCTCTTCACTTCCGCACACAATCACACACTAGTTACTTAGTCATTAGTCATTGGTCATTTGTCCTTTGTCAAGACCAATGACCAATGACAAGGTATCTCAGTTTAATTTTTACTGTCTACTGTTTGTAGCACTCGTTGTAAAACCTCTTGGTAAGCGTCTTCTACATTTCCCAAATCTCGGCGGAAGCGGTCTTTATCCATTACCCGGCGGTTAGGGTCAGTTTCTGCTGTGTCCCACAAACGACAGGTATCTGGACTAATCTCATCTGCCAGGAGTATCTGCTGCTGTGAATCTAAGCCGAATTCTAGTTTGAAGTCTACTAGGGTAATGCCACATTGCTGCCAAAAGCTACGCAGAAATTCGTTGATTTGCAATGCTAGATTCTTAATTATGTCTACTTGTTCCGCTGTAGCTAGTTCCATCAAGAGTAGGCGATCGCTTGTCAGCAACGGGTCTCCTAATTGATCGTTTTTGTAATAAAACTCAACCATTGGCTGTTTTAAAACTGTCCCTACTGGTAAACCTGTTTGTTGACTCAGGCTACCAGCCGCAATATTTCTCACAACTACTTCTAACGGTAAAATCTTAACGGCTTTTACCCGCATTTGATGGGGGGCTGGGCTGTCAATAAAGTGGGTTTTAATCCCATTGGCTTCCAATTTTTTAAATAATTGGCTAGAAATAATACAGTTAATTCTTCCCTTGTCAAGGATACTTCCACGCTTTTGGGCGTTAAAAGCAGTGGCATCATCTTTAAAATCAGCCAACAAGACTTCTGGATTATCTGTTGTATAGAGGATCTTTGCTTTGCCTTCGTAGAGCTTGGAATGAACAGACATGGTAGGAGGTAAACTTTTCAGCACTGGGAGACTTGTGTCCTTTCGGGCTTAACCATTTTATCTTTAGTTAACAAAGATTAGCCAATCAATTGTAAGTGAGCAATGAATAGGATTCAAAATAAATGATTAAATAATATTTGCGGGTTTTCTACAGTAGCTTTCTATAAAGATTACTGAGTATTTACCCGTAAATCTTGTTACTATCTCTATAACTCAATTTATTGCTATAAAAGCTGGTTTACTTAGACTTCCTTAAAAGTAAAATAAAATGCCTCATAAAATTGTTTATGACCTCTGTTGAGCCATAAAAAAGTAACAGTTGGTTCATTAACTGCCACTAGCCAACTACATCAAGTTTTGGTTAAGATTAATTACCCAAAGCTGATTCTCAGATATATAGTATATAACCTCTAGTAGAGGTAAATTACCCAGAAAGACATTACACTTTGACTGTAGATTTTTTTACCAATCAACCTAATTTTTTCTCTTTCAAATAAAAAATAGTATAAAATATGACTCAGTAAAAAGCTATTTAAAATATTAGGTATTTAATTGGAGAGAATGTTAATTAGCAATTGGCACAAGGGTAAACTATTAGCAATTCTGCACAACTATTGTTTTTATATCAATGCTGATTAAGCTTTTTTGCCTTGAGACACAAGATATGTGCATAAGTGATTGCTTAAAGTCAGATATTAAAACAATAACGGAGTTTCATAAGTGGAGCATCGGATAGTGGACAAAGATGATTTTCTTTACCCTCATGGTCGCTATTATGGTCATGTCAAACCAGAAAACTTAGTCTTTAATGCAAATCTTCAAGAATTTGCTCAGAAAGTTAGTTATGTTTGTAGCTTAGAAACAGGTGGAAAAATTCCCCCAGAAGCAGCCTATGAACAAATTAGAGTTTTGTGGAAACAATTAAAGCAGAGTAAAAAACAGTTACAAATTGGCGAGAATCCTTTTAAAAATGAAGGAGGCGAAGCTGAAGATTCATAGGAAAAGCAAGAATAAATAAATAGTAAGAAGCAAAAAAATAATTTTTACTTATTACGTAATAAAAAATAAACCAGCTTTTGTCATATAGTACACAAATTACGCCTTTATTTGCTGACAATTGTCCAAACACCATCCCAAGAATCTGGCGGTGGTGTTTTGTGATAATTATGAGCGCGTTCTAAATGAATTTCTACAGCTTGGTCTTTGGGTCGAATATGTTTAGCGGCGGTAAAATAAGCGATCGCCCCGGCAAAATCCCTGGCTAAATAAGCAGCCCGGCCATTATGATAGTGAAATAAAAACTCTTGGGTATCAGCATCCAGGGGAGTTTGGCGATCGCTAATTAACTCATAGATATTGACTGCTTGGTGTTTACCCTTAACGCGAATTTGGTCTAACTCACGCACCCAAATGCGATCGCTGCATAATTGGTAGGTAAATTCGCTCAAAATAATATCGCAGCCATATTCTTTAGTTACGGCTTCTAAACGGGCGCTTAAGTTGACACTATCACCAATCACGGTGTAGTCCATACGTTTGTGAGAGCCAATATTACCGGAAACCACTTCCCCAGAACTAATCCCAATCCCAATGCGAATTTGTGGCTGTTCCTGAATAATCCGCCGTTGGTTAAATTCTTCGAGACGTTGGCGCATCTCTAAAGCTGACTGTATCGCTTGCCAAGCATGGTTTTCTGTGAGTGGAAGCGGCGCACCAAACACAGCCATTAAGGCATCGCCAATAAATTTATCTAAAGTGCCTTCATAATTAAAAACTGCCTCTACCATTGTTTCAAAATACTGGTTGAGCAGCGAGACTACTGCCGCCGCCCCCAAATTTTCTGTCAAAGTGGTGTAACCACGAATATCAGAAAATAAGATAGTCACATCCTTACGTTCACCCACCATCAAAGCATCTTCCCCTACAGCCATAACTTGTTCAGCTACATGGGGAGTGAGGTAACGATACATTGTCGTTTTCAGGCGTTTTTCTTGACTAATATCTTCTAAAACCACCAAACCGCCCCTGACTCCCCCTTCTGGGTTAGTGAGGGGATTAACAGTCAAATTAATACTGCGTTCTAACTGTTCTACTTGATTAGCTGGAATTAATTGGGATGGAGGAGTTAACAGTAAATTCCAAGGAATAAACAAATCAGGGTTAGTGCGATCGCGGACTGTTAAAATTAACTGGTGAGTCATCGCAGTTTGACCAGATGCAAACCCGTTTTGTAACGGTAACGGAAGTTGATCCGCGTCCTGAATTTCGTTACTCACTCGCCCTTCTAAAGTCAGTGCTTCATATAAACCTACCATCAGACTTTGCTCTGGGACATAATATCTCGCACCTGATGTTAAACTATCTTCTAAACGCATTTGTAAATTTTCAATTGGCACTACTTCCCAAACAAAGCGACCAATTAAGTTTTGTTCCCATAATAATTTATTGCTTTTGTTATTAGCATCTCCTAAAGGACAACCTAATAACTCTAAGGCGGCATCATTAATTGTGACAATGCGACCAATCATATCAGTAGAAATTACCGCATCAGAAAGACTTTGCAAAATGTCTTTTTGGTACTGTTTTTCTAGCAGGACATTTTCAAACAATCGCGCATTTTCTAATGCTATGCCTGCTTGAATATTAAAAGCCCGCATAAACTCTTCATCAGAAGCTGTGAAACTGCCTTTTTGCTTATTAATTAGCTGTGTTACCCCAATTAATTCGTTAGCAGAATTAAACACTGGCAAACATAAAATATTCCGAGTTACATAGCCAGTTTTTCTATCTGTACTGGGGTCAAAGCGGGGGTCTTTATAAGCATCAGGAATATTTAATGCGTCCCCTGTAGATGCCACATAGCCAGCAATCCCACGATTTGCCGGCATCCGAATTTCAAGATAATCTGTTGGAGCCGCAGCCGCTGCTACCTTTGTCCAAAGTTCGCCCATTTCTTTACGATACAAAAATAGCGTACTGCGGTCTGCCTGCATTAAAATTCGGGCTTGCTCCATGACTATTTGCAAAGTTGCTTCTAAATCTAAACTTTGCCCTAGTGTTTGAGTAGCACGTAACAGTGCTGTAGCGCCTCGTTGATTGCGGGCTGCTACATAAAAAGACTGACAGGTTTCTAAAATAATCCCAATAGAAGCAGCAAAATCTCGAAAACAGTTTTCATCTTCATGATTAAAAGGAATGTCGCCTTCTTTATTTGCTAGTTGTACTACAGCCACAGTTTGACTTTTGCTACTCACAACCGGCATACATAAAATATTACGAATTCTGTAGCCCATTTGCTTTTCTAAATCTGGGCTAAATAAGGGATGAGTAGCAGTTTCAGAAATATTCAAGTATTGGCCTGTACTCGCAACATGACCAGGGATTCCTACATTAATCGGAGTTCTAATTTCTAAAAATTTTTGGCTATTATCTTGGGGAACTTTTGACCACAACTGACCTTTATCATAGTCAACTAAAAAAATAGCTGTGTGTTCTGCTTGCAAAATTTGGCCAATTTTCAAAGTGATTGCTTCTAATACCTTTTCCAACATAGTTTCTAGAGCTTCATTATTGATTAATTCAATCGCTCTGAGAAATTGTTGGAACTCAGCTGTTATAAAATCTAGTAGACAAACAAATTCGTTAACAGAAAGGTCTTTAACGCGACGCAGTAAAGCGTGGGTGCGATTAACTTGTGTAAGTTCGGTTAATGTAGCCAAGACGCTACCAGGATTGGGAAGAGTCATGGGAATTTTAGATTTTAGATTTTATAGCAGGAGGCAGGAGGCAAAAGGCAGGAGGTAAGAGGTAAAATTTTTAGACTACAAAAAAGCCTTTTTATATCGCCCAATTGGGTTTAAGTTTCCCAGCAAATCAAAGATTTTACCAGTCTTTTATGAGAGGCTGGTCGAAATCCCTCTCCCATCAGCTTCCTGCCTCCTGCGTTTTAACTCCTGTCTCCATTTAAACTGCTGCTGTTGGCTGTTTTGCCAAGACTATTTTTTGATAGTAATCTTGCAGCTGAATTGTGGCTGCTGCCCATCCCCACTTTTCTGCTTCTTTACGAGCATTTTGACGAATGATATCTCGTTCTTGTTGATTTTCCAAGAGGCGAATTGTGGCAGAAATGGCATCTTGAATGTCAGCTTTGGGGTCAAAGAGATATCCATTTACACCATCTGTTACGATATCAGGAATGCCCCCAGAACGGGCAGCAACGACTGGACAGCCGGCGGCCATTGCTTCTAATAAGACTAACCCCAGAGTTTCTGTCCGAGAAGGAAAGATAAAAGCATCCGCACTAGCAAAAGCAGAACCTAATTCTCGTCCTATAAGGTAGCCGACAAAATTTGTGTTTGTCCCAGCAAAGTATTTTTCTAAGGCTTGGCGATGGGGGCCATCTCCCACTAATGCTAATCGAGCTTGGGGAATTGCTTCTAAAATGGGTTTAATACGTTCAATTTCTTTTTCGGCAGACAGGCGACCAACATAAAGCAACAAGGGACTTTCGGGATGGTTTTGCGAAAGAAGCGATCGCATTTCCCAACTTGCTAAATCAGGGTGAAATAATTCTGTATCAACTCCCCGTTGCCATAAATCTACTCGTTCAATGCCATGTGATGACAGTTCTTCCATCATGGCTGTAGAGGTGCAAAGATTCAACAATGCCTGATTATGAGCGCCTTTGAGCAATTCCCACAATAATCCTTCTAACATCCCTAAACCGTAATGCTGGAGATATTGCGGTAAATGAGTATGGTAAGAAGCTACTAAAGGTAGTTTCAAAAGTTTGCTATAAAAAATGCCTGATAGTCCTAGAACGGCTGGATTGACAACATGAATCAAATCTGGCTGGAATTCTTCTAAGGCATAACCAATTGCTGGTCGAGGTAGCGCCATTTTTAACTCTGGATACAGAGGCAAAGGAAAGCCAGTAACGCCGTAAACTTTCGCTCCTTTGTGTTCTGTAATTCCACCTTCAGGGGCGATGACTAAAACTTGATTTCCATGACGTTGGAGATGGTCAACTGTATGACGTAAGCGTGTAACGATGCCATCAACTTTTGGCAAAAATGTTTCGGTGAATAGGGCTATTCTCATAAAAAATTAGTCCAGGCAGATAATCCCAGCTTTTTGTGGATTTCGCTATCAAAAACAGGGTAAACCTTCTCCTGTGGTGTAATCAATTCTGCATCGTTACAATTTAAGTCTTGTCTCTGTTGTGTGACAACGTAACGAGAAATCACTGGAGGCTAGTGATTGACCAAATAGAAATCTGGTTGTTTCACCAGCCTCATAGAGTTTTCACCTACTTTCTATGCCAAGAAACTTTTGGCAAAATTTGCTTTTTATCAACTCGTTGCTGATACTTGACGGCAAAGTTCAGCAGTGAATCAAGTAAGGAATCTGAGAGGTAGTGAGGCTGTAAACCGAGGTCAAGCAGTTTAGTATTTTTAGCGTTGAAGTAATGTTCTTCTTTCTCCACTCTAGGGTTATCTATGTTGTTGATGTCGACATTCAACCCCAAGGAGTTACCTGCTTTTTTCACCATCAATGCCAAGTCCCCAACGCTAAATAGTTCGGTAAATTGGTTGAAGACGCGAAATTCTCCTGGTTCGGCGGGATTGGCGATCGCTAATTCCATACAGCGGACTGTATCCCGAATATCCAAGAATCCGCGAGTTTGTCCACCTTTACCATACACAGTTAAGGGATGACCAATGGCAGCTTGAATACAGAATCGGTTTAATGCTGTACCAAAAACCCCGTCGTAATCTAGGCGATTAATCAACAGTTCATCCATTCCCGTTTCTTCGGTCAAGACCCCATAAACCACGCCTTGATTTAAGTCAGTGGCACGCAATCCCCAAATCCGACAAGCAAAATGGATATTGTGGCTATCATGCACTTTGCTTAAGTGGTACATTGAACCGGGCTGCTTGGGATAAGGCAAGGTATCCTTGCGCCCATTGTGTTCAATGGTGATATACCCTTCTTCAATATCAATGTTGGGTGTACCATATTCACCCATTGTTCCCAACTTGACTAAGTGACAGTCTGGGAAATCTTCACGCATGGCATACAGCAAGTTGAGTGTGCCAACAACGTTATTGACCTGTGTAAGAACTGCATGTTCGCGGTCAATCATGGAGAATGGTGCAGAACGCTGTTCACCAAAATGCACGATCGCATTTGGCTCAAATTGATGTAAAGCTTTTTGCAGAAATTCGTAATTAGTGATATCGCCTACGAATAGATCGATAGATTTGCCGGTCAAATCTTGCCAGCGCTGGATACGTTGCTGAATAGGTGCGATCGGAGTCAGCGTTGCGATACCTAGTTCGTTATCCCAGTGCCGCCGCACCAAATTATCTAAAATTCCAACATCGTAACCTCGATTGGAGAGGTAAAGTGCGGTTGCCCAACCACAATACCCATCGCCACCAATAACCAGGACTTTCATTTTCACCAGTTTTTACTCGCTGATAGCTAAATCTATCAGGTTTCTGTACCTGCTCAACCATCAAAAGTAGTGATTAGTCATTAGTCATTGGTCATTAGTCATTGGTCATCTGTCAAAAGACACAAGATTTCATACTTCACACTTCATACTTTTACCCGATATTGCTGGGCTATGTAGTAAAACAAGGGGTAATAGTTAGAAAATTCTTGACTGGGGCTTTTTCCCTGCCAGTAATATGTGACTTGCCCTTGAGTTAATGTTAATTTCATCGAACCAACTTGCTGATCAACTTCGACTAATAAAACTCCAGATACCCCTTGTGTGGTCTGAAAGTTAGGCTGGATTGCATTTGCAGCCTCTGATTGGCGATTACTAGCCCATGCTCTAATTTCGACTTTTTGGCTGCGTGGTGAAACTAGGGCAATACCATCATCATTTTCTGGTACTGCTAAAACATTCCAGTTACGAGGATAGGGAAATTCAAAGCCATAACGAGAATTACTATAAGTTTGCCATTGGGTATCGGAGACGCTAAAAGGCTTGCTGCATCCGAATAATAGCAGCGAGAGAGTGATCGCACCCACCATACCCTGGGCTTTTGTATGATTTTTTTGTCGATAACTACAAGTTTTCACTGAAGTAGCAGACATAATTAAATCTTTTATTTAATCTTACAGAGTTTATACAAGCATTGAAAATATTCAGATATATTGAGATTTCACAAGATATTCTCTATTGATTACCTAGAAATGAATAAAATTAATCTGATGTTTTAAATATAACTTAGTGGCTTGATCTGTCCGCAAAATATATAAATAAATGTAACAAAAGTGCCGTCAAAACGTTTTAACAGCTTGACAACTAACAAAGGAGCCGATAACGTGATATACATACCCGGGTAAGACCGCCAAAGAGTTATATGCAAACGCAAACTAAGCAAAAGGTTACTTTTTATATATCGCCAGAACTGCACAAAAGGTTGAAGATTCGTTCAGCAATTGATTCTGAGCCAATGTCAGACCTTGCCGAACGCGCCCTCTACTTTTACTTGGCGAACTCAGAATTAGTAGAAGAATTAGAAGCTTCTGCTTATGGGAGAACTCATAGAGTCTATTCCTGTCCGACTTGCGAAAGTTCACTTGCATTACGTGATGGGGAATTAATTGCTTTAGGCAATCAACCAGGATTGATTGGACAAGAGCATATCTCCATTGATGAAATGGAACCAGTAGAAACCCATCCCAAGAGTGAGGAAGAGCTAGTCCCTTGCTAGATAAGAATTATGGATGAGTGATTCATAATTCAGCCATCGTTACAAACGAAGTCTGTTCTTTACTGTATAAGGTCTCAAGTAGGTCGATTGTATGAAAGAAGAGCTCAATATCCTAATTCAAGCTCAATACCCTCTAATCTACCTTGTGACCTCCGAGGAAGAGCGAGCAGAGCAAGCAATTTCCACAATCGCTCAAGTGTTAAAGCCCCAGCGCCGAGTTTATGTGTGGACAGTAACTCATGGCATCGTGGAATATGGTCAACCCCGGAATGTGAGCCAACACAACACTGTTTCCCCAGAGGCGGCAATTGATTGGATAATTCGGCAGAGAGAACCAGGTATATTTATTCTTAAAGATTTACACCCATTTATTGATGCTCCTGCGACAAACAGAGCGCTGCGTGATGCGATTGCCAGTTTTAAAGGGCAGCAAAAAAATATTATTTTAATGTCCCCGATGCACCAAGTCCCCATAGAACTGGAGAAGGAAGTAGTAGTTTTAGATTTCCAACTACCAGATATGGCGGAGTTAAATAAAGTTTTAACCTCCCATTTAGACAATCACCGTGGGCGACGGTTGACAACAGAAGCACGCGAAAAACTTCTCAGGGCGGCTTTAGGTTTAACTAAAGATGAATCCGAGAAAGTATACCGGAAAGCTCAAGTCACCACCGGACGGCTAACAGAAGAAGAAGTTGATATAGTTTTATCTGAGAAAAAGCAGCTAATTCGGCGTAATGGGATATTAGAATACATCGAAGAAGATGAAACCATTGATGCTGTAGGCGGCTTAGAAGAATTAAAAAAATGGCTGAAGCAACGCTCTAATGCTTTTACTGAAAGAGCAAGAGAGTATGGTTTACCCCAACCCAAAGGGATGCTAATTTTAGGAGTTCCTGGTTGTGGTAAATCATTGATAGCCAAGACAACATCCCGGCTTTGGGGTTTACCGCTGTTACGCTTAGATATGGGACGCGTATACGACGGCTCAATGGTGGGACGAAGTGAGGCAAATCTGCGTAACGCCCTCAAAACAGCAGAATCCATCTCTCCAGCGATTCTGTTTATTGACGAGTTAGATAAATCCTTTGCTGGTAGTGCTGGTTCTGGTGATTCTGATGGCGGCACATCAAGCAGGATATTCGGGTCTTTCCTCACATGGATGCAAGAGAAAAAATCTCCAGTGTTTGTTATGGCCACAGCCAACCGAGTCGAACGCTTACCTGGAGAATTCTTGAGGAAAGGTCGGTTTGATGAAATTTTCTTTGTGGATCTGCCTACTCCTGAAGAAAGGTGCGATATTTTCAATATCCACTTAAGCAAACGCCGTCGTGAAGACATCACTAGGTTTGATTTAGAGCAACTAGCCAAGATGTCTGATGGCTTTTCTGGGGCAGAAATTGAGCAAGCGATTATTGCGGCAATGTACGAAGCTTTTGCCCAAGACCGCGAGTTCACCCAACTAGATATTATTGCTGCACTGAAAGCAACATTGCCCCTGTCTCGCACGATGCAAGAACAGGTAACAGCCCTCAGAGACTGGGCTAGACAGCGGGCAAGACCAGCCGCAGCCTCCGTTGCTGAATACCAGCGTATGGAGTTCTAAAAGCTTTCCCTTGCTAACCCAGGGGGAAAGGCTAGTCCCAAAAACTAGCAGTTAAAAGAAAAAGCCGCCTCTCTATAAGCGCGGCTTGCTGAAGATAAACCGTTGTTTTTTTCTCAATCTTCTCATTGGAGGAAACCCAAATGTCTCACTTTAGCACTCTTCGCACCAAAATCACCGATGCAGAAATCCTCAAAGCTTCTCTGCGCGACTTGGGTATTACCGTAAAGACAGAAGCTGATGTACGCGGTTATAACGGTCAGCGTGTTCGTTCCGACATCGTTGCTGTTTTGGAAGGCGAATATGATCTCGGCTGGTCTCGCAATAGCGATGGTTCCTTCGACCTCATCGCTGACCTGTGGGGCGTTGCTAAAAAGCACAACCAAACCGAGTTAATCAACTCCATCAATCAAAAATATGCAGTTAACAAGACTTTGGCTGAAGTAAAACAGCGCGGTCTGCAAAACGCTAACGTTAAGTTGGTATTGCAATAGTAATTTCTCTGCGCGTTCCCAAAGCTGCACGGGTTAACCACACTATAGCGGTTAGCCCGCTTTTTTTATGTTTTAATCTTGTTGCTGAGAAAATTTATAACTACCCCATAAAGATAGAGCGATCGCCACTACTAATAAAATCGGTATACTGTACCAAGGAAACTCCGATAAAGGTGAGTAAACCGCAGCCCGTAAACCAGTGCTGGCGTAAGTTAAAGGTAACAAGTAAACTACACATTTCAACGCGACTGGTAAGGTACTGGGGTCAAAAAAAGTCGCGCCCAGGAAAGACATCGGCACAATCACGAAGTTGTTATATAGTCCCACAGATTCGAGCGATCGCACACTTAACCCAACAATTACCCCCAACCCAGCAAATACAGCACAATTCAACACCAGCAACAGCAAAAATAACGGATTGAGAAAATTCCAGTTCCCAGTAAATAACAGTGCTACCAAAATTACCGAACCAGATGTCATCAAACCTCGCAAAATCCCCGCCAGCATTTTACCAATATGCAGAGCTAGAGGATGTATGGGAGCTAGTAACATCTCTTCAAAGGTTTTGCTAAACAGCCTTTCTCCACAAATGGAAAATGTTGTCCCGCCAAAGCTAATAGTCATTGATGATAAGGCTACCATCCCCGGCAGAATAAATTCTAAATAATTATCATAGTTCCCGGTAATACCTGAACCTGGACGAATTGAGCTACCCAGTCCCAAACCAAAAGCCAAGATATATATTAATGGAGATATTAAACCCGTTGCGGCAACTTGTGTAATTCTGGCACGTAATTTCAACCACTCTCCCCAGAAAACTGTCAGACTATCCGCAATTAGAAGCGGAAATTGTTTAGTTTGAAATCTTTTTCCCCAGAGAAATGCTTTTTGAGATGTCACTTGGTTGCAGTTTAATGATCAAAGTTTTTGTAAGAATACTTTACAATTTTAGTTGACTCAATTAATGCTAGTAATAAAAAATGCTCTTCTTCCACTCATGTATTATTTATCACTAAATAGAAAATAATCACGCTGCTAAATTTTGCAGACAATCATCGTCAAGAATCGGCATACTGAAATAAGGAGAGCAGTTCATAAAGCTCCCTGCTTTCCAAAACGTGAAGGTGTCAAGTAAAAATGAGACGTAAATCAACTGGTAGATCAGCTACAACATCTAAACCTCCGGCTTTTCAGCCTTCTCTGTTCAACCTCACCACGATCGCTATTTTGGGAGGTGTGCTAGTTTTGGGTATTGGCATTGGGATTGCTTTTAGCTCCACAACTACATTAACGCCATCCAATGTGGCTTCGCGGGAATTTATTGATACAAGAGCGCCAAACCCAGAGATTTGTGTACAGTACGGCGCTAGTGCAATGGTAATGGATGCCAGATTATTTGTGACACTTAACCCATTTAACGTTTATGTTGCTCAACCAAGTATGCGTCCAGGATGCGTATTAAGACAAAATAACTGGGCAATTTTAGAACAGCGCAAACTTGTCACCTCTGACCAAGTAAGAGAATGTAAAAATCGGCTGAATACATTTGGTTTTACAGGTAGCTTAGATAGCGAAAAACCCGATATTAGATGTATTTATCAAAACGAAGCAGCGCAAAACTTTTTCACATCTCAACCGGGAGCCGTGGGATCACCTCAAGACACAGACAGATTTTAGTGTGAGAAGAAAGAACGCTTAGAGGCTAGTTTCTTACTCAACCCTCAGCACGGGCTGAACGCCCCGCTACCGCTAACAGCACTTTTAATTTATGGTTTAGGCAGAGGTTGTCCAAATTCAATCACTGGGATTTGGACTTCATTGGATTGATAGTTGGGTCTGGTTGGTGCTGTAGGAATGGGAAAATTAGGACTGGCTAAGGGCGCAGTACTATTCAAATTACCAGATTGATTGGGAAAGTTGGCTGGAGGAAGAATGGAGCCTTGGATTTGAGAAGGATTCTTGGAAGTTAGGGGAGGTACAGTGATATAGGGTTGCTGCTGGTTAGCAGTGATAGGCGGTAAAGTACTAGGTAATTGTAGATAGTTAGAATTGGCATTTAAATTAGTAGGAGTTGGTGTTTGAGGATAGTAATTATGGGAAGTTGGTGGGAGGCTATGAATAGCAGGCTGTAAGTTTGTCGGTTGAATGGCGAGATTTTTACTAGAAGTAAAAGGACGTAATACCCAGCGCGTGGGATTATTTCTAGAGATAGGTTGTAGTTTTACCTGATTGATGTCGATATAAGTTCCGGCGGCTAAATCTAGAACAATCCGAGTTATGGTGGCGTTCAATTGCGAAACCCGGACGCGTTGAATTGCGCCAGGATAATTTTGCTTGGTAACAACATAGCCCAGCTTAGTATCTGGCAGGTCAATAACTAGACGTGGTGGTTGAGAAAGATAAAAGTATTGCGGCTTTGTACCTGCTGACAGCATAAATTCAAGTTGTGCTGCTTCTGGATAAAATCGCCAATCATTCAACTTAGCAATTGGTGTAGCATTACTACTACCAGCTTCTAAAGTAATTGCTGTGTAAAATCCCAGCAAGCTGATACTAACTAGACGCTGGCTGAATAAAAAAAACCATTTAGGTTTTGGGCTTGTGTACATTATTTGTATTATGCGTATATTTAGACACAAGAAAGGTTGGCGGAATTAGTAAAAGGTGATACCTCATTCAAAGCAAATTTTAGGCTTTAAATTACGCAATTACCAATTACCCAATTCCTAACTTCCATAATTTGCCCATATTTAATGGCTATTTAACTTTTGTGATTTTTCTTGGGTTAGTTGTTTGGTTGCAGTAAATCTCAGAGTTTGGGGAATGCCATTAACTGTTAGTTGACCTGTCATTTTATCTTGATCTATCAGCTGCATTTGCATGGTGAGTGATTTACTTGTGTCAAGTTGCGAGTTTGGATAACGACACAGGATTTCTGGAGCAACTTTGCCAGAAAAACTGATCTGTTCTTTTTGCAAGATACCTGTGAGGGAAAGCGGTTTTTCAGTATCTGCATAAGAACTTACAGGCAATAAAGAGGCATTCAAATAAATACCTGATTGTTGGATATTTAATACCAGCGAGTCTGCTGTGGCACACTTTGATAAGTTTGGGGCTAGAGTAATAAGGTAGCGGCCGTCAACTACAGAAGGCGCTTTGAGATTGTTTTCTCCATAGGCTGTGACAGTTTTAAACAACAGTAACACTGAACCTATAGCTACTCCATAGAAGGTTAAAGATTTAACATTCAAATGATTCATGGCTTTGTCACTTTTGATTCTTGGTTGGTGATTTCAGGCAGTACAGAAGCCAGATGAGAGGTAACTTGACTGTAACGACGGGTAATCAGCAGAGAGGAACGGCATTGAATTGCTAGTGCATCTGTATATCTGCCGAGGGTTTGACGCTCAATTCCCCAAACACGGCTGGTGCCTGCAATGGTGAGGTCAACTGTTTCGGAAGCGGTAACAACAGCTTGAATTGGCTCTGGGGATGCGACTGTTTTAATTTCAATGCGATCGCTTACACTAGCTGGTAGTTGCTCCATCATTTTGGACAATTCATAACTCAACTCATCTTGGTGGGGATTTTCCCCAAGTACCTGTAAAATCTGCAACATACAGGTATCGCGGTTAATCAATAGTCTCAAAGCTAAAATCAAGGCTAAATCATCATGGATATTTGCCGAGTAAGGAACCAATAAGTTTTCTAAGCGCTCTGACCCCCTGTCTACAAATACGGCAACATCCACTGGTGAGGTACTCAGAATTTGCCCGACTCTACCACCTAAACGATTGTTACTAAAAGCTGGACGGTGCCATCCGACCAGAATTAAATCAGGTTGCTCAATTTTGGCTATTTGGGCAGTTTCCCGTGCTACATTGCTTGATATGCGAATGATGGGATGTATGTGAGAACGAGCTATGGGCGGTTCTAAGGTGCTAATTAATTGTTCTAGTTCCTGGCGACGCTGAATAATTAATCGTTCTGCTTCCACTGGGGTACTCTCAAAAGCATAATCTTCTTGTAATTCAATTAAGCTGAGAGGATTGACAACAGCAGGTTGTTTGTAATTCAGCGCTAATGCCACTGCCAACTGTACCAAACCTTTTTGGGTGCTGGGATTTGCCACCGGGACTAAAATTCGGTAACTAGGAGCAGATTCAACAATGGTAGCGGTTTCAGCAGATGTTTCTACTTCTAAGTCTGGTTCAACGACATCTAACTTAATCAGGCGTTTTGGATATGTCCACTCCAGCAGCGGCGAAGTCATAAATGTTGTGACCAATGCCATAATTACCAGCATGGTAAAGACTAGCGGCGAAATTACTCCCAACTCTAGACCAATGTTGAGAACAATTAGCTCGGTTAAGCCGCGTGTATTCATTAACCAACCAAGGGCTGAGGCTTCTCGCTTATTAATGCCACTGACACGAGCCGCAATATATGTGCCAATATACTTGCCTGCGATCGCCACTAGCAATACCAGCCCACATAATAACCACAACTCAGGACGATTAAGTAAGCCAATCTGCGTTCGCAAGCCACTATAGGCAAAAAATATTGGTAGCAGGAATATTAAGACAAAATCTTCGGTTTTAACTGCTAATTCCCGAACTAAATCTGCATTCTTGGGCATTGCGGCTCCCAATAAAAATGCACCAAAAATCAAATGAATCCCAATTAGTTCGGTGATGAGTGCGGAACCAACTACCGCCATATAAATTACAGCTAACAGTAATTGGCTTAAGCGTCCAGTACGCTGGTAGTAAGTTGCTAACCGTTGAAGAAACCAGCGCCCTACCGTTAGCATAAAGCCAATATAGACTATGCTTTCAATAATTGTGGGTATAGCACCAAAAAAGTTACCAGTACGTGCTACTGCGATCGCTACTGCTAAAACACACCATGCTGTTACATCATCTACTGCTGCACAAGTTAATGCTAGAGTTCCTAAACGTGTCCCTTGCAAATTATTCTCTGTAATAATTCGCGCCAATACGGGAAACGCCGTAATTGACATTGCTGCACCTAAAAATAAGGCAAAGGCAGTAAATGAAACGCTTGCATTAGAAACTAAAGGATATAGCAGCACTGCCAGCAAAGTTCCCAAAGAAAAAGGTACTAAAATGCTGACATGGGAAGTTAGAACTGCTACTTCTAACTGACCACTCAGGTATTTGGGATTAAGTTCTAACCCAATTAAAAACATGAAAAATATTAATCCCACCTGAGACAACACATTAAGAAACGGGATCGTTTCGGGTGGGAATAAACTAGCTGCTACATGGGGAGCAAGCAATCCAAATAAAGATGGGCCAAGCATAATCCCGGCAACAATCTCACCAATTACCAAAGGTTGCTTAATTGTTTTGAATGCCAGACCTATGAGCCGGGACAGTCCAATAACAATCAGCACCTCGATCAGAACGAGAATAACTGTGTGCATGGTTTCCTCTAAAAGACTATCTGGTTTCTCTAAGATGATTCTTTAAAGAATGGGAAGTTGTCAACCTTATTAAGCATATTCCATGTAAGTTTATGTTCGATGAGGATGTTAATTGTTGTTACGAGACCATCATATTAATCAACAGTAAATTGCTTAAATTTAAGAGATATTTAGAGAATAATAGGCAAATTTTCGAGATAAAACTCAGTGAATGATTAACAATTATTAGACATATCTTTCGTATTAGCATCTAAGTGTTATGTTTTAGCGATTATAGGTTCAAATGTTCTCTATAGATTTACTTAATAACTATGTAATTAATACTATATAGATAACTTGTAATCACTTATTGAACTAAACAGTTGTTTATAAGTTATTTTTGGGAAAAATTTAAGTATTAGTAGTTTTATGCTATCAGGATGTCATATATTACATTCCTCCTGAGAAGATATCTGAGAAGTATTAAATATTTCATCTGATGCCCCCTAGCCTCTTTTTTATGAGAATTTAGGGGATATACATGTCTCACAAAAGTATTAAATTATGCAATAAAATCAAAATTACCTATTGACTGAAGTCGATTCAGATAAAAGTAGTTGAATGATGAACTCAGTACCTTTGTCTATAGTAGAATCTACTTCAACCACTCCTCCATATTTTTCTACGACAATTTGTCAGGCAATCGCTAACCCTAAACCTGTTTCCTTACCACCCCTTTAGTAGTAAACAAATGGTCAAAAATCTTTTGTTTGACTTTTTCAGTCATTCCTTGACCATTATCAGCAATTGAGATTTTTACGTATTTATCTACGATTGATGTTGTAATGATAATGCGGTTAGAATTAGCTGGAATTTCTGCGAAGCTCTTGCCAATATTATTTTCTTCTAAAGCATCTATAGCATTGGCAATAATATTCATAAATACTTAATTTAATTGTCCAAGAAAACAATCCATTTTCGGTAAACTACCGTAATTGGTGATTACTTCAATTGCCGGACGCTGTTCATTAGCTTTCAGGCTATGTTTAAGAAGAAGAATTGTGCTATCAATCCCCTCATGCAGATTAAATTTTACTTTGTAATCCTGATCAGCACGAGAGAAAATTCACCATGAAGTTGAGCATCTTGGGATTGGGGCGATCGCTCCACCTGTCAGCCGCAACCTAGAGAAAAAATATCTGACTCAACAATTATTGACCATTGACTAGTTCCAATCTTGCTCTTCTTTTTTGCCGCGACTTTTGTAAATCCCCCCTAAGTTATGGATTTGGCGAGTTTTAGCAAAAAGTTCAGATTCGGTCAAACCCCACTGCTGCAAGACTTTATCTAGGTCTTTTTGGATGTCTCTCGCTCCTGGAAAGCCTTGATAACGGATGCGTAACCGCGCTAATTCTGCCAAATTATAGTCTGTTGCTTCTTGAGCGAGTAGAATATCAATAAAGGGGCGATCGCGGTTGTAAAGTGGATGTTGTTGATCTTTACTGCCGTGCTGTTCTGCCATATTTTATACCTTTAGTCCGATCCTTAATTCATTCTGAGTCTAGAGTTGAGATTCCTTCCATCGCAGGATAATTAAAGATGAGGGCAAACACACCTTACCTCTTACGGCTCTCACCACTGCCAGTCAATAATAAATAAAGATACATTGTCTTTAAGAAAATACAAAAAGTTTTAACGAGGGTGAACCTCAAATCACCCAAGTCCAAGCAGCAAGGGAGCAAGAACCCGCTATGTTTGAACACTTCACTTCCGAAGCCATTAAGGTCATTATGTTAGCTCAGGAGGAAGCACGTCGCCTGGGACACAACTTCGTAGGAACGGAACAAATTCTCCTGGGTTTAATTGGAGAAGGAACGGGAGTTGCTGCCAAAGTGCTGAGTGAGTTGGGCGTTACCCTCAAAGAAGCACGACGCGAAGTAGAAAAAATTATTGGTAGAGGTTCTGGGTTTGTACCGCCAGAAATTCCTTTTACTCCTAAAGTAAAAAACCTCTTTGAGCAATCGTTTAAAGAAGCTCATGGTCTAGGACATAACTACATCAACACTGAACACTTGCTTTTAGGTCTAACCGAAGCTGGGGAAGGTGTTGCGGCTAAAGTATTGCAAAATCTGGGGGTTGACCTCAGACTAGTTCGGACTGCTGTCCTGCGTCGTTTAGGTGAAGATGGCAATGTGACTGCGGGTGGTAATAGTCCACGGCGTAACCAACAAGCACTAACCCTAGAAGAGTTTGGCAGAAATCTCAGCAAACTAGCACAAGAAGGCAAGCTAGACCCTGTAGTTGGTCGAGAAAAAGAAATTGAGCGTGCTATTCAAATTCTCGGTCGCCGCACGAAAAATAATCCTGTGTTGATTGGTGAACCAGGAGTTGGTAAAACTGCGATCGCCGAAGGTTTAGCACAACGGATTGTTAACCAAGATGTTCCTGAACTCTTGTTGAACAAACAAGTTATCAGCCTAGATATGGGCTTAGTAGTAGCAGGAACCCGCTTCCGTGGAGACTTTGAAGAACGCCTGAAAAAAATCATGGACGAAATCCGTTCTGTCGGTAACATCGTCCTGGTAATTGATGAAATTCATACCCTTGTAGGTGCTGGTGGTACAGAAGGCGGTTTAGATGCAGCCAACATCCTCAAACCAGCTTTAGCACGGGGTGAACTTCAATGTCTAGGAGCCACAACCCTAGATGAATACCGCAAGCATATCGAACGTGATGCGGCTTTAGAACGGCGTTTCCAACCCATATTGGTAGGTGAACCTTCCGTTGAAGAAACCATCCAAATTCTTTACGGCTTGCGTGGCGCTTACGAACAACATCACAAAGTAGAAATTACTGATGCGGCTGTTTTAGCAGCAGCCCAGTTGTCAGATCGTTATATTAGCGATCGCTTCTTGCCAGATAAAGCCATAGACTTAATTGACGAAGCTGGTTCTCGTGTCCGGTTGCGAAACTCGCAAATCTCCGCTAACAAGGAACTCAAGCGTCAACTGGTAAGTGTAACTAAAGCTAAACATGAAGCTGTTAGACTCCAAGACTTTGACAAAGCAGGTGAACTCCGCGATCAAGAATTAGAAATTGAAGCTCAGTTACATACAGAGCAGACTATTTCTATTCCCACTGTTGGCGAAGAAGACATTGCTCAAATTGTCGCCTCTTGGACTGGTGTCCCAGTCAACAAACTTACAGAATCTGAGTCTGAGTTGTTGTTACACCTGGAAGACACCCTGCATCAACGGCTAATTGGGCAAGAACAAGCCGTTACCTCTGTCTCTCGCGCTATCCGCCGTGCCAGAGTTGGCTTAAAGAATCCCAACCGTCCTATTGCCAGCTTTATCTTCTCCGGCCCCACAGGAGTTGGTAAAACAGAATTGGCTAAAGCCTTAGCATCCTACTTCTTCGGCGCAGAAGAAGCAATGATTCGCTTGGATATGTCGGAATTTATGGAAAGCCATACCGTATCTAAGCTGATTGGTTCTCCTCCTGGTTACGTCGGCTACGATGAAGGCGGACAACTGACTGAGGCTGTGCGACGCAAACCCTACACAGTGTTGCTGTTCGACGAAATCGAAAAAGCACACCCTGATGTTTTCAACATGTTGTTGCAAATCTTGGATGACGGTCAACTTACCGATGCGAAAGGTCGGCGGGTAGACTTCAAAAATACTTTGATCATCCTCACTTCTAATATCGGTTCTAAAGTGATTGAAAAAGGTGGCGGTGGTTTAGGTTTTGAATTTGATAATCAAGCCGAGGCTAGTTATCATCGCATTCGCAACTTAGTGAATGAGGAACTGAAAACTTACTTCCGTCCAGAATTCCTCAACCGATTGGATGAGATTATTGTCTTCACTCAATTGTCTAAGGATGAAGTCAAGGAAATTGCTGAGATTATGCTCCGCGATGTTGCTAACCGCTTGACCGAAAAAGGTATCGCCTTGGAAGTTACGGAAGCGTTTAAAGAACTTGTCGTCAACGAAGGTTATAACCCTAGCTATGGTGCTAGACCTTTACGCAGGGCAATTATGCGCCTGTTAGAAGATTCTTTAGCGGAAGCACTACTATCTGGCGAAATCAGCAATGGTGACGCAGCTATTGCCGATGTAGATGATGATGGCCAAGTTAAAATCCGCAAATCCGATACGCGTGAATTACTCTTGGCAAATGCTCGCTAATTGCCACAATTTCGCAGTTTGAAAATTAAAAATCCCTTGGTTAATCAACCAGGGGATTTTTATTAATTTCTACTGACTAAGTAAAAGATAACGAGGCATCTTTAAATTCGTAATTCTTCAGGGCTAGTTACAAATTATTTCCCATTACCATTACCGTTACTAGCAAGTACTTGTTCGGCAAGTTTTTCTGGTACTTCTTGGAGATGGTCATAATCCCAGTGGAAGGAACCAACGCCTAAAGTGAGCGATCGCAACTCTACAATAAAGTTTTGCATCTCTGCTTGGGGCAAATAGGCAGAAATATTATCCCATCCTTGCCAATCTTGTCTGCCTTCGTAACCGAGAATTTGTCCCCGTCTCCCACTCAGCAGTTGCAGCACTTTTGCGGTAAATTCGCTGGGTGTGGTGACTTGTACCCGCAAAATTGGTTCTAGTAAGGTGGGTTGCGCTTGGGGTATCCCTGTTTGCATTGCCAAACGCGCTGCTTGTTTAAAGGCTTGTTCGGAACTATCAACGTTGTGATAAGAACCGTTGGTGAGAGTCACAGCCACATCCACAACTGGGAAGCCTAAAGGCCCATGTGCCAAAAATTCCCGCACACCTATTTCTACCCCAGGAATATACTGTCTCGGAACTACGCCGCCGACAATGGTTTCTTTAAAATTGAAGCCTTCACCGCGCGGTAAGGGTTTGATATCGAGAAAAACATCGCCAAATTGTCCATGTCCGCCGCTTTGGTGTTTGTAGCGTCCATGTACTGAGGTAACGGGTTTGCGAATTGTTTCTTTATAAGGTACTTGCGGTAGATGGGTAGTCATGGGCAAATTATATTTGCGGCGGAGTCTGTCTAAGGCGACTCGCAAATGAATTTCACCTTGACCCCAAAGAATCACTTCGTGGGTGTCGCCGTGTTGTTCCCAAGCTAGAGAGGGGTCTTCTTCTAGTAGTTTGGCGATCGCACTGCTGAGTTTGACTTCATCATTGCGCTTTTCGGGGGTAATCGCCAAAGCATAGACAGGTTCCAATTTTTCAGCGTTGGGGAATGCTAGTTTAATTTGTTCTGTGGAGAGTGTATCCCCTGTTTTGATGTTTTCCATCCGGCTTAAGGCGACAATTTCCCCAGCCACAGCTTCATTTACAGATTGCTGTTGTTGTCCCATCAGGCGATAAAGTCCACCTGCACGCACACCGTTGAGGACAATACCATCAGTTAATTTACCTTGCCAAACCCGTACCAGAGAAAGTTTGCCGCCTTGGGGAGTGTAGTAAGTTTTTAATACCTGCGCTAAAGGTGCTTTGCTGGTGATATTTTTTAAACGCCGTTCGGCTGTTGTTTCTGGTTCTGGTGCTTCTCTTAACAGTGCTTCTAATAACGGTCTCACGCCATAATCTTGTTCTGCAACCCCAAAAAAGACAGGAACTACCAAATCCGCCCCTAATTCCATTTTTAAATCTTTGAGAATTTCTTCTTGGGGTGGTTCAATATCTTCTAATAATTCTTCGAGTAAGTGGTCATCAAAATTTGCTAAAGCTTCGAGCATTTCGGCTCGTGCAGTATGTTCTTCTGCTTTGAGATCTTCGGGGAAAGGTATTTGATCAGCTGGTGCGCCGGAATGATATTGATAAGCCTGTTCGCTCACCATATCAATAAAGCCGGTAAGTTGTTCCCCTTGCATGATTGGGTATTGGTGCGCTACCAAAGGACGGCTAGAAACTGCTTTTAAGGCGTGTAATGTTTCTAGAACATGAATATTTGCCCGATCCATTTTGTTAACAAAGACAAGATGGGGTATTTCCCAATCGTCTAAGAATTTAAATAGAGGAGCTAGGGTGAGGACGCGATCGCGTATGGGTTCGCAAACTACAATTGCCGCATCAACTCCCATTAAAGCATTGTATGTTTCTTGGGCAAATTCTACGCTGCCTGGACAATCTATAAAGGTAAAACGAGTTCCGTTATAGTCGGTGCTGGCGGCGCTAACTTCTACAGTCATTTGGCGATCGCGCGATTCTGCGGCACTATCTCCAACTGTGTTACCATCCTTAACGCTGCCTTTACGAGAAATTGCGCCAGTAACAAACAATAAACTTTCAAGTAAGGTAGTTTTTCCACTTAAATAAGGGCCAACAATTGCAATATTCCGCGAACCCGTGTTTACTTTTTCGCTCATACAACCTCCCTTGCGGTAAGTTCTTCTTACCTGCACTACCTGTATTTTTCAGGGACAAATAATCTTCTCTCAACGGAGAATGATCCCTGCTTTAACTTGTCATTATCCTCCCTTTAATCAGATGCGAAAAAAATTGTAGTTAGTCGTAAGATTTAGCTTAAGAAATATTAAGTAATCAAAACTTTAATAGAAAATTTAAAATATTTGTTAAAACTTTTTCCATCACTCAAATATTAGCTTAATCTAACTTAAACTTTGTCAAAAAATGCCGTTATCATTCTACAAATATCCCATAATTGGGTTAATAAATCTCAGCTTATTGGGCGGTAGTACTTTTTTACTAACTTCCCAAGCTTGGACTGCTGAACCTGCTTGGTTGCTAACACAATCAACAAATCAAGCTGCTGTAGACTGGTTAAATCAAGGATTACAGTCAATTCAAGCAGGAAGAATCCAAGATGCGATCGCCTCTTTTCAAAAAGCAATTCAGCTAGACCCAAAATTAGCGCCAGCCTACTACAATTTAGGGTTAGCATACAGACAAACAGGACAATTAAAGCCAGCCGCCGACGCATTTTATCAAGCAACCCAAGCCGATTCTCAGTTTGCTCCCGCCTTTGCCAATTTAGGCGGAGCCTTGTTAGAAGGCAATAATGTGCAACAGGCCAACGATTATTTACAACGGGCGATAGAATTAGACCCAAAACTTGGCTTTGCTCACTATAACTTGGGCTTAGTACAGCAACAGCAACAAGATTGGGAAAGAGCGATCGCCTCCTTTAAAAAAGCCGCAGAATATAGTCAGAATGCGCCGGAACCTCATTATCATTTAGGTATATGCTATCTGCAACAAGGTAAGCTAGATAAAGCAAAAAATGCCTTTCGCCAAGCCATCAAAATTAATCCAAAATATGCAGAAGCTCACTACAATTTGGGGACGATTTGGTTTAGCCAAAACAAATTAAAAGAAGCATTAGCAGCTTTTAGAAAATCTGCTGAAGCCAACTCTAATTATCCCAATGCTTATTATGGTGCGGGATTAGTATTTATGCAGCAAAAAAAATATGCCGAAGCCGCACAAGTATTGCAATATGCCAGAGATTTATATAATTCTCAAAGGAATGTTCAGTGGGTACAAAATTCCGAAAAATTGTTGCAACAAGTACAAAATTTAAATTACCAACCACGCTGAGGCGCGAATTTTAACAATAGGTCACAATAAGAGAAAAGGGTAGACTAGCTGGTGTGGTGTGAAATAGACCTAATGGGAACATACCAATGCAAAAGCGCTTCAAAAGTCGATTTTTATTTTGCGATCGCTGGCTTGATCGACATTCAATTGCTCGCAACATGGAAGCTTTTCAAGACTTACTTGTGATTGTCTTGTGCTTAAGCTTATTCGCAGTCATGATCATCCAGATATGGAGCATATTTATTGCCATAACACAGACATTAGACTATAAACATGTAACTGCAAAAATACTCTTTGTCTTGATTTTAGTTGAGTTATTTCGACTGTTAATGATTTATTTGCAAGAGCATAGTATTTCTGTTGGTGTAGCAGTTGAAGTCACAATTGTCTCAGTTCTCCGAGAAGTAGTTGTTCACGGAGCCTTAGAAATTTCCTGGATTCAAACAGCCGCTATTTGTGGCTTGTTATTTATTTTAGGTAGTTTATTACTCGTGTGCGCCAAAACACCACACATGGATTGCATGAGTGCTAATACCAAATTCTGTCCTATTGTCTATCAAGGGCGTAGAGAAAGGCAAAACGAACTAGAATTCCCCTATTCACATAAATGTGATGAACATCAACCACTGGCGTAAATTCCCCAATAAGTGATAACTCTGTGGTCATAAAAACTCAACATTTGCTTAAGGCTGCGTCAGCAGCCTTTGTGCTTTTTTCTACGCTTTTGGGGAGATGAACCGCGCTTTTAAGGTGAGTAGAAATGAAATAGAAACTTACATGAGGTCAATATATGACTACAGGTAACGGACAATCTCAACAACCCATCAGCAACCTAGAATACGATTTTGTCACCGTACTGCACAATAAAGCTGAAGCGGTTAAAGCCTATGACACATACATCCAAGATGCACAACAAGCAAACTCTCAGCCTTGCGTAGAATTATTCCAAAAACTGCGCCAGTCTGATATGGAACAAGCACAAGAAATTCGCCACCATCTTCAACAAGTGTTGCAACACGGCAAGATGTAAAGCTAAAAATTAACACACAGTCAGCAGTTGATCAACTAAACCACATCTAAATTTGTGGATGAGAAGTATCAATAACTCTTGTGGGGGAACCACTGCGATGGGCAGGTTCCCCGACTTATAACAAGTTCAGCTTTTGCTGTAGCATTACGTCAAGCTATTTTCGCGGCTATACGGTAATCCATCTCTTTAGAATCAACTGGATGATAGCTAAGTAGAGGGACATAAATAATTGTAATTAGGACTAGGCAGGAGGCAGAAGGCAGGAGGGAAGAGGTTTTTAACTATTTTGTCTAAGACTTATCTAGTTAAGTTTATTTGTGTCTTCTTACTTAGTTTGATGAAAATAATCAAATATGCCATCAATAATTCCCTCAAAAATTGCTGGTATTCACTCAAAAGGAATAATTTCTTCATCATCAATTTGCCAGACAATCTCAATCTGTGAGTGATCAATTATAGGCTCGATTTTTAAGCACACATGACCATAGCTGTGAATACTAGAAGATTGTCGAACAAATTTACCTTCTGCTATTAATGGTTGAGCAATAGAGTAAAGCTTATTTTTTAATTCTTGCTTTGTAAGTATAATATTGGGCATTACTTAATCTTTTGCCATTCATATAGATTAATTAGACTCTTAGCCTCGTATTATATAAACTCTGTAAAGCTAATAACCCAGCACCATAAGCAGGTTCATACCTTGGAAACATTACCTTTACGTGCGGAAATTGATTAACTATTGCTGTTGTAAATCTCTCATGTATTTGAGATTTACCTTGCCACACACTACCTGTAGTCACAATTTCAAAAGCTGAGTCAGGACTAAAAATTGTATTAATAACTGTAGATGTAGCTTTCACTAATTCCTTAACAGCATCATCAATTACACTGTTAGCTAATTTATCGCCTGAAGCTGCTGCTAAATCTACAATTGGTGCTAAAGATGCTATTTCTTTAACTCCCCATCCGCGGCGATATATTACTTCTATTAATTCTTCTATACTCTGGAAACCAAGATGCTGTTTAAAATCTTGTACCAAACTTGTTTGTATCTCACGCCCATCATAAGATTTTAATGCTGCTTGCATACCAGCAACAGCGATTTTATAGGCGCTTCCTTCATCTCCTAAAATGTATCCCCAACCGCCTACTCTTTTAGTTTCTCCTTGTTGATTTCGACCAAAAGTTATGGAACCAGTACCCGCAGCCACGACAATTCCTACATCATGACCGACTCCGCCAACTAAAGCAATTAAAGCATCATGGCAAATTACTATATTAGCTGGCTGTAAATCCCAAGTAATCGGCAGGAATTGACTGTTTTGTAATTCCTGCACCATATTTTTAACTACTTCAATATCTCCAGAACGTCCAATACCAGCTAAACCTAAACAGATGGCTGAGATTTTGATTGCATTGGTGAACTTTAACGCTTCATTCACAGCTGCATTAATAGCAGAGTGAATTGATTTGAGTGCTGCTTCAATACCGATGCTTTGATAGTTAGATGCGCCTGCTTTAGCATGACCTAGTACTTGATGATTATTATCCATCAAGATACAGACGGTTTTACTACCACCGCCATCTATTCCTAAAACATAACTCATGAGACTAATGTGCAGGAGATTTTTTCTGTGTTTCTTCTTTTAAAGGAATGAAAAATAAAACAATCATTCCTGGAATAGTTAGCAAACAAACCAAGCTAAAAAACAATGTATATCCTAATAATGGTTGCAAATATCCACTGACTATTCCAGGTAGCATCATACCTAGTGCCATGATGCCAGTAGATATGGCGAAATGAGATGTCTTATATTCACCTTGAGAAATATACATTAAGTAAACACTAAAAGCTGTAAACCCAAAACCATAACCAAATTGCTCTAATGAAACCAGCAGATAAACTAAGTTCAATGAAGGTTGATTATAAGCCATATATACATAAAATAAATCTGGCAAGTTCAAGGCTAAAGCCATAGGAAACAGACATCTTCTTAAACCATACTTGGCAATTACTAATCCACCTAAAATTCCACCTGCGATTAGTGATATCACACCGAATGTGCCGTATACTAAACCAACATCTGATGTCGATAATCCTAGCCCGCCCGCTTCTGGTTTATCTAACAAAAATAAAGAAGCAAACTTGACAAGCATTGCCTCACCAAATCGGTAAAGTAAGATAAATGCTACAATGACAAGAATTTTTTCTTGGGCAAAATAGGAACTAATAATTGTCCAAAAAGGTATGCTATCTGTGCTTTGTAGCTGTCGTGGTTTATCGGCATCTGGTAACGGTAAACTGAAACGGTGAAAAATACAAAGTATGGCTAAAACTACAGCAGAAAAACCGATCGCAATAGTCCAGCTTAAGGGAATGTTGTTAAGATATTTTTCAAGTTGACCAGCTAAAACCACTAACAGTCCCGAACCAAAAATAACCGCAAGTCGATAAAATAATGAACGAATCCCAACAAACAAGGCTTGCTGTTCGGGAGTTAAAGCTAGTAGATAAAAGCCATCTGTGGCAATATCATAAGTAGCGGAAATAAATGCTCCCACGGTTAATGCACCGAGGGAGATAAAAAAGAAATTAGGCAGCTGTAAGCAAAAGGCTATGAAACCCAAGCAACAGAACATTGCTAGTTGGGTATAGAGTATCCAAGTTCGTTTGGTGGAATAAGTATCAACAATTGGCCCCCAGAACATTTTAATGACCCAGGGGAGATAAAGCAGACTTGTCCACACGGCAATTTGTGTGTTGTCTACGCCGAGTTTTTTGTAAAAGATGACTGAGACGGTGTTGATGATGATGTAAGGTACACCGGAGGCGAAATATAAGGTGGGGATGTAAAGCCAGGGGGAGCGTGACATAAGATGAGAATAATTTTTTAAACGAACCGCAAAGGAGAGGCAGCGCGTTGGGCGGCTTTGCCGACTTGAAGCGACTGCCGTCGCGAAGGACACAAAGGAAGAGTTAAGAAGAGAGAATAATGCGTTTGATGCCGTCTCTAAGAAGAGGAACGTTAAAGTTGATAAGTAAAGCTAAAGGGTAGTTAGTCATTTTAAGGTAGGAGAGGACTTGAGCTTCGTGAAGGGGCGTTAAGTTTTGTACAGCTTTCAATTCGACGATTAAAAAGTCTCCAACCAAAAAATCTAATTTCCCTTCACCTACTGGACGACATTTATAGTGTATTTTCACTGGATATTCAAACTTGTGAGGAATTCCAAGTATGATAAATTCTTCTCTCAAAGCCTTGTGATACACCTCTTCCAAAAACCCAGCACCTAAAACTCGGTGTACCTCAATGGCTGCCCCAATTACTTGGTAAGCTAATTTTTCTAACTGCTCGTTTAAATGTCTCATCTTCTCTTTTCCTCTCTTCCTTTGCGCCCTTTGCGTCCTTTGCGGTTCGTTTCTATCAAACCCTCTCCAACCCTGTGGCAAAATTTATTAAAGTTCTTCCACAGTTAATTTTCCCAGCATGACCGCAACTATCTCGAATCTCCCCAGTCTCTACGATCCCTTTACCACTGAAGCTAAGTGGCAAAAATTCTGGGAAGAAAACCAAGTTTACAAAGCTGACCCCAATCACAACGGCGAACCTTACTGTGTTGTGATTCCGCCGCCGAATGTTACTGGCAGTTTGCATATGGGTCACGCTTTTGAAAGTGCGCTAATTGATGTTCTTGTACGCTATCACCGGATGCAGGGACGCAATACTTTGTGGCTACCTGGAACTGACCACGCTAGTATCGCTGTCCATACGATGCTAGAAAGACAACTCAAAAAAGAGGGTAAAACTCGTGCTGAGTTGGGACGTGAAGAGTTTCTCGAACGCGCTTGGCAGTGGAAGGCAGAGTCTGGGGGAACAATTGTTAATCAATTACGCCGCTTGGGTGTGTCTGTGGACTGGTCACGGGAACGGTTCACGTTAGATGAGGGCTTATCTAAAGCTGTGGTGGAAGCTTTTGTGAGTCTTTACAAGGAAGGGTTAATTTATCGTGGCGAATATTTGGTGAACTGGTGTCCGGCTACTCAGTCGGCGGTGTCGGATGTTGAGGTGGAAAAACAAGAGGTTAATGGTAATCTTTGGCATTTCCGTTATCCCCTGACAGATGGTTCTGGTTATGTGGAGGTGGCGACGACTCGACCAGAAACGATGCTGGGTGATACTGGGGTGGCGGTGAATCCCAATGATGATAGATATAAGCATCTGATTGGGAAGACTTTGACTTTGCCAATTATGCAGCGCGAAATTCCAATTATTGGCGATGAGTTGGTCGACCCAACTTTTGGTACAGGTTGCGTGAAGGTAACGCCAGCACATGATCCCAATGATTTTGAAATGGGTAAGCGTCACAATCTGCCGTTTATTAATATTTTGAATAAAGATGGAACTCTGAATGCCAATGCTGGGGAGTTTCAAGGACAAGACCGCTTCGTGGCGCGAAAGAATGTAGTTTCGCGTCTGGAAGCTGATGGGGTTTTAGTAAAAATTGAAGATTATAAGCATACCGTTCCTTATAGCGATCGCGGTAAAGTTCCCATTGAACCTCTCCTCTCGACTCAATGGTTTGTCAAAATTCGTCCAATGGCGGACAGCGCATTAGAATTCCTTGACCAACAGAATTCCCCTGAGTTTGTTCCCCAACGCTGGACAAAGGTTTACCGTGATTGGTTGGTAAGTCTGCGAGATTGGTGTATCTCTCGACAATTGTGGTGGGGACACCAAATTCCCGCTTGGTATGCGGTGACTGAAACAGGCGGACAAATTACCGATACTACGCCGTTTGTTGTGGCGAAATCTGCCGATGAGGCTTGGGAGAAAGCTAAAGCCCAATTCGGCGAAAATGTTCAGCTTCAACAAGACCCGGATGTACTAGATACTTGGTTTTCTTCGGGACTATGGCCATTTTCAACTTTGGGCTGGCCAGAACAAACCCCAGATTTAGCTAAGTACTATCCCACAACTACCTTAGTGACAGGATTTGACATTATCTTTTTCTGGGTAGCCAGAATGACGATGATGGCTGGTCATTTCACCGGGAAAATGCCGTTTCATGATGTTTACATCCACGGGTTAGTGCTGGATGAAAAAGGTCAGAAAATGTCTAAGACTAAAGGTAATGGCATTGACCCATTATTATTAATTGATAAATATGGCACAGATGCCTTACGCTACACCTTAGTGAAAGAAGTGGCGGGTGCTGGTCAAGATATCCGCTTAGAATACGATCGCGACAAGGATGAATCATCATCAGTGCAAGCTTCGCGCAACTTTGCCAACAAGTTGTGGAATGCGGCGCGGTTCGTGATGATGAATTTGGATGGACAGACACCCCAACAACTAAGACAACCCGTTGCTAGTGAATTGAGCGATCGCTGGATTCTTTCTCGCTATCATCAAGTTATTAACCAGACTACCAATTATATCAATAACTATGGTTTAGGGGAAGCCGCCAAGGGAATTTACGAATTTATTTGGGGTGATTTCTGTGACTGGTATATTGAGTTGGTGAAATCTCGCTTACAGCCAGGTGCAGACCCCACATCCCGCCGCGCCGCCCAGCAAGTCCTCGCCTACGTACTGGAAGGGATTTTAAAATTACTGCATCCCTTTATGCCCCACATCACCGAGGAAATTTGGCAAACCCTCACTCAACAACCCGCAGAATCTCTGCAAACTTTAGCTTTACAAGCTTATCCCCAAGCTGATGCCAACTTAATTGATCCCGCGTTGGAAGAACAATTTGACCTGCTAATTGGCACTATCCGCACAATTCGCAATTTACGGGCGGAGGCGGATGTTAAGCCAGGGGCGAAAGTTAAGGTGAATTTGCAAACTGATAGCCCCAAGGAACAGCAAATTTTAACGGCGGGACAATCTTATATCAAAGATTTGGCTAAGGTAGAAGCTTTGACGTTTGCGGAAGAACAAAAAAGCCAAACTTTAGCGCCGTCAAAATCGCAGTGGAATTGGAAGACCATTGGCTTAGTAATAGTCGGGCTTGTATTTCTGCGAGTCGGTTTAGCGGTGGCGCATACCGTTAATCAAATTCCCTTTGCTGGTACTTTCTTTGAAATTGTGGGTTTAGGTTATAGTATTTGGTTTATTGCCCGCAGTATATTGTTTGCCGAAGCTAAACTCCCAGAACAGTTACCAGCAGTTTTAGAAGCAGTTCCAGCCTCAGAACAAACCATTGCTGGGGTAATTGGTACAATTCAAGTCGTTATTCCCCTGACTGGTGTAGTTGACATTGAAGCCCTACGTGCCAAATTAGAGAAAAGCATCAGCAAGGTCGAAGCCGAAGCCCAGTCCCTCAGAGGTAGGTTAAGCAATCCTAAGTTTGTCGATAAAGCCCCAACTGACGTAGTACAAGGAGCCAAAGATGCCTTAGCTGAGGCTGAAAAACAAGCAGAAATTTTGCGCTTACGCCTTCAGACGTTGCTGTAGGTAGTGTCTGTAAGGTCTAGCATCACTGCAATGGGTAATTGCAATTAACTCTGCTATTACTCATTACAGTGATGATTTTCAACACAAAATTAGTGTTTTAAATAGGACTTACGCAACTGGCACACCTAATCTTCTGGTACAAGAGTCAACAGTCAAAAGTCAAAAATAGAGGTTTTTGACTTTTGACTGTTGACTCTGGACAGAAGTAAATGAAAAAAGACAAGATTTGCATAAGTTCTATTAATTTTGTTGTTTAATATAAACTTTTGTACTTATTTTTTAATTTTTAATTGTAAGCTGGAGCAAAAAGACGATCATGCTATATCTAGCTCAGGTACATAAAAACGAATTTTTAGACCAGTACCAGTTGCGCTTGTTAGCACGTCAAGAAACTGATCAACTTTGGGCAATGATTCCAGAAGAAGCTTTTATCCTGTTGGGAAAAGGCAAAACCATAAGTGAAGGATTACTGGTTTTAGTTGAACTTTCTGCCACAGGTGAAATTGCCAAGTTAGAAGAAGCTAGTAATTGGGTAATGAACTTAGTTCAATGCTACCTCACAACTGGCATTACCCCAGAACTGTTACAACAAGAAGCAGAACGCGCTGAACAGTGGAGACAATCTCTAACTTTGCAAAATCAAGACTTGGCTCGTCGTTCTCTAGAATTGGAAGCCCGCCGTGAACAAATTCAAGCCTTAGAAGAAAGTCTCAAACGTGAGAGAAACGGAAATCAAAAAGATGAGGCTGGCGATAGTTAAAGAATGCAGCATAATAACCGATATGGGGTAATAGCCATTAACATGTTGGTTGGTAATTGACATAAAATCACAAAGGATTAATAATCCTGGGATACAAAGGTGCAGTTTTTCAGAATGATCGCTGGGTAAGCAAACTGCTAACTATCAATTACTTACGTATGTCAAGTTGTTTTTTAACCAAAAACATACGTGTAGCAATCTCAGAAAAATGAAGTAATATGACAGCTAACTTCAGCTTTAATTAGCCACAGTAGACTGTTGATCACGTTGTTCCAAGTAAGGTTATTTTTAGTATTATGAACGCCTTCCAACCATCTAGACAGCCGTTACAACCTATACAACAGCCTAGAACTATACCTCGACCAAAGCGGCATCTTCGCCAGCGTTCTCATCAAATAATGGCGCTCGAAACTACAGTCAAGATCGGAGTTAATTTGGCAATTTTGGGAGCAGCAGCATCGGCTCTGACACAGCTTTTGCCTTATCATTGGTCGCAGCAAGGAAGGTTGCGAGAAGTTCGCACTGAAGTCAAAATTATGGAAGGACGTGTTAGTACTTTACAGGCAGAATTTGTCCGCAATTTTGATCCCCGCCAAACTAAAGCGATTACAGAACAGCAAGGATACAGATTTGCACCTAATCAGCGTCCGATTGTGTTGATGAATCAAGATGGTAAAGAAATTGATGTCATAAATTCTTTACCCTAAGCAAAATATTGCTGGACTTGCGGAATTGGAGTGATTGCAATTCTTTCTATGAATATTTAAGTATATAGATGTATACACATCGAAAATATATAGAATGCTAATAGCTAATTTTTGACAATTAATTTAATAATCATCTATTAGCCATGAGCAATACAGGGTCGTCATACTAATTCTTAATTTTCAGACAGCTAATGTAGGAAAAAACCAAAATCAAAGATGAAAATGGTTTATTTCCCCAATTCCTACTTTCTATTTTTCAGATAGCAAATCATTTAACCAAGTTTCGATTTGTAAGCGTAAACGATAACCTGAAACATCAACGCTATTATTGAGTGTGGGTAGTTTTGCCATAGCACGGCGATAATCGGCGATCGCACAATTCCAGTCACCCCACAGATGATAGGTTCTACCGCGTTCTGCCCAAATATGCGCTTCTAATTGACCAAAAAGCAGTGCAACTTCCAAATTTTCAATTGCTTCTTCATATTGTCCCAAGTCGCGGAAGGTAATGCCTCGGTTAATCCAGGCTCGCACATAACGAGGATTCAAATCAATTGCTTGGTCATAATCAGCCAATGCGGCGGCTAATTCTCCACAAGCCGCGTAGTAATTGGCTCGATTATTATAAGCACTAGCTAAATTGGGATTTAAGTCTAAAGCTGTGTTGTAATCGCAAAAAGCCTTTTGCTTGTCGCCGCTTTGAAAATAAATTAACCCACGATTGTTGTAATCAGCAGCATTGTGGGGATAACGACGAATTAATTCATTTAGCAGAGCGATCGCTTGATTATAATCTCCTTGTTTAGCTGATTTCAAAGCACAAGAGCGTAAATAACTTTCTTGGACAACAGATTGACTGCTACCATTAGTCTCTTGCCGAGAAAAACCTAATGTATTATTTACAACATATTTGTAGCAGTTATTTTGCTGATCGCCAGAAGTTAAAAATGAGTGACTATTCATATTTTACCTGCCTCAGACGCTTGCGCTTTCAAATTAATTTAGATTTTTATCTATGGTGGTAGTTCTGCCCCAATATTATTTTTACTGTGCATTTGATTACTCAGTAATAAGTAGGTCAGATACAATAGTAGGTACTACAACCAGTAAAATACTTGGTCTTACACCTACAATTCATGCACTAACTTACTAATAGATACTTCACTCGCAAGTAGAATTCCAGAAAAAAATAAATATCAATCTTGACGGGGATTAGAAATAGCCAGGTAGTAGACTTACAAATATGGTTTTTTTGCGCTTGCCTTATAGAGTGCGGGGTTAAAGGTAAGCTTCAAGGTTAGTTGTTAAGATTGGGTGCGTAGATGCGACAGCAACTTCTCGTCGGGTGGGTATCAAGGATGTGGGGTGTTAGTCCGCCAAACCCTTACACCCCAAACTTCTATATCTAGGACTAATTTATTTTCTTAAGAGAAAAATCAGACTATGATTTCTGCGTGGGCTACTTATATTTTTATAACTTAAGCTGGCGTTGCTGATTAGTGGAATGTTTTTTGTTTCGCGCAAAGGCAAGGCAGCGCGTTGGGGAGACACTGCGTTGCGGAGGTTCCCTCCGTTGTAGCAAGTGTCGGCGGGTTTCCCGACTTGTAGCGACTGCCGCGCAAAGGCTCAAAAAATCAATATTTTCTTTTTGTTAAACATCTCAACTCATCCCGCATTTATGCAACGCCGAGTTTTTCTATTGATGTATTTGCGTCGCCTTCAGCATGTGGTAAGTAATAATTAGTTGGGTAAGAGCCAAGGGGTAACTTTGTAAAGTTTCTCCAGTTGTCCCTGCAATTTTGCCTAATTCTGGGTTACTTTCGCGATCGCAGACACTGTGTAAATGGGGCATATCAGAACAAATAATATGTTCTAGTTTATTCACCTGTTCTAAGGTGGCGTGACCATCAACTTCCAAGACATCCACGGGTTTATTCATGTCTCGGTCTAGTCCCAAGCGAATTGCTGACCCAGAAGCGCCATTGCTTAAATTGATAATTGGGGTGAAATCGGGATGAGGAATAGTAGGACGTAGGACTAGACGCACATTGAGGTGGCCATTAGCTTCCTCAACTTCACCATTAGGTGGATAAAAACTGACTACGATATCTGACCATTGTCGTTGAGGACGAATAAATTGTTCTGAGTCTGGTTCACGCTTGTCTAATTCTGCCAATACCTGTTCTGGAGTGTAGCCGCGTTTGAGGGTGTCTCGTTTAACTTTCCACTTAGCGCGTAATGGTTCGGGGGGTGCTAGATAAACTTTGACATCGTAACAGTCACGGGCGGCACGGGTAGAATAGCCAAGTAGACCTTCAATAATGACAAATTTATTGGGCTTAATGTAAACTGGCGGCTCAAAAGTCCCCGTTTTGTGGCTGTAAACAGGTTTGAGAATTGGCTGTCCTGTGCGGAGTAGGGACAGGTGCTGCTGCATAATATCTAGATGGTTGCAGTCAGGATGTAAGGCTGTAATGCCAATTTCTGATCGTTGCTGGCGATCATAACGGTGGTAGTCATCTGTACAAATGAGAGTAACATTTTCTGGCCCAAGTACCTGAGCAATCCCTTTGGTTAATGTTGTTTTACCAGCAGCACTATCACCTACAATCCCAAGAATTATTGGACGGCTCATTACCCACCCCCGACACGAACAAATTAATAATAAATTTTGCAGACACCGTTGTTTTATTTTAGAAGGGAATTAGCAAGTAACTTGGATCACAGTCTTGTCTGCAACATCTCTATACATAAAGTTATTTGTGTAATTATTTGTTGCCAAGATTATCAGGCATATTGCACAGATATAAATATTGCTTCTTTGGGTGCGATCGCTCAAGTATCAATCGATAATCTGACCCGAATAATTATACATATTTTTGTATTGTTCTTACTTTTGGGTGTATGCAATAAATTGCACCAATCTTTACCATGACAGAAGTAGAGAATTAATCTTTGCAGTCAAGAAGTATTAAGGGTCAGTTGGATGTAGCTGACTGTGCGGTATACCGAAGAAAGACGGTAGTGTTGGGGATCACGATAGGGTAAGAATTATGGTAACTTTAGATGTTTCGGAGTTGGATCAGGTTGATCAATTTCGCCGCTTGCAGTCAACTTTGCGCGATCGCTGGAAAACTATTGAGCTATTCGATAATAGTGAAGCAGATATAGTGGTGATTCCTTCACTCAGTATTGATCAGTGCGAACTCCGCAAAATTGCAGGTTGTGAACATTATGAAGAGAGATTATTATTCTCCCTAATGCGGTTGCGAAATCCGCGGACAAGGCTGATTTATATCACCTCTATGCCACTGCATCCTAGTATTATTGACTACTACCTTCAATTATTACCAGGAATTCCATTTTCCCATGCACGCAATCGTTTGTTATTGCTTTCTACTTATGATTCTTCTTTACAACCACTCAGCCAAAAAATTTTAGACCGTCCTCGCTTGCTAGATCGAATTCAGCAAGCTTTAAGGCTAGAAAAATCATTTATGATCTGCTACAACTCCACACATTTAGAAGCAGAATTATCTTTAAAATTAAATGTGCCGTTATATGCAGCCGCACCAGATTTACAAATTTGGGGAACAAAAAGTGGTAGTCGGCAAATTTTTGCTGAAAGTAAAGTGCCTCATCCAGATGGTAGTGTAAGAGTTTGGAATTCTCCAGATTTAGCAGCCGCCGCCTGTGATTTGTGGGAACGCCAACCGACATTAAAACGGATGGTGGTAAAACTCAACGAAGGGATTTCTGGGGAAGGTAACGCCCTGCTAGATTTAAGACCAATTATGAATTTAGCACCAGGGCAAGCTACTAGTGAACAAAGAATAGCAGCAATTAGCGATCGCTTTTCGACTTTGCGCTTTCAAGCTAAACAAGAAACTTGGGCAAATTTTTCGGGACGGATAACTGAATTAGGCGCAATTGTCGAAGCGTTTGTCGAAGGAGAAATTAAACTATCTCCCAGTGTCCAAGGACGCATCACACCGACCGGTGAAGTCGAAATCCTCTCGACCCACGACCAAATTCTTGGCGGGCCAGACGGTCAAATTTATCTGGGATGTCGCTTTCCCGCCGATGAAAACTATCGCTTACCACTACAACAATTAGGACTAAAAGTGGGCAGACAATTGGCGGAAAAAGGCGCATTAGAAAGATTTGGTGTTGATTTTATCGCTGTAGATCAAGGTGATAAGAATTGGGATATTCAAGCGATTGAAATTAACTTACGTAAAGGTGGTACTACCCATCCTTTCATGACCTTAAAATTATTAACAAATGGACGTTATGACCTCTCCACCGGACTATTTTATAGTCAACAAGGTCGTCCTAAATACTATGTTGCCACTGATAATCTACAAAAAGACCGCTATCGAGGATTATTACCAAACGATTTAATGGACATTATTGCTCATCACAGGCTGCACTTTGATAGTGGTACGGAAACAGGTACAGTCTTTCATTTAATGGGCTGTCTTTCTCAATTTGGCAAGTTGGGATTAACCAGCATTGGTGATTCTCCCCAACAAGCCGAAGACATTTATAACAAAGTTGTCAATGTGTTAGATGAAGAAACCCGCAGCGATAATCAAAATTTTCCTTTATTTTCTGATTACACATTCCCCACTGCTTGCGATGGATACAGTTAGAAAGTATGAAGTGTGAAGTATGAATTGTTGACTTTGTTAAATCCCATAAATTTATTTATGGGATTTCCCTCCTGCCTCCTGCCTTTCAACTCCTGCCTCCTTAACATAGGTTAAAATCAACTCAGCGTTTGTATTGTAGCGGTTGTGTCCCATATCCCCCAAAGGGCGGTTCACTGCATAAATCCTGATTGTCAACGTCCCTACCCCCAACCTTGGGGAAACAAATTTTGTAACAGCTGTGGCGCATTGCTACAGCTGCTAGACCGCTATGTTCCACTGGAACCATTGGGTTCGGGTGGTTTTGCCCAAATTTATACAGTTTGGGATGAAAAAACTCAAACAGAAAAGGTGCTAAAGGTTTTGGTGGAAGAGTCACCAAAAGCGCAGGAATTGTTTACGCAAGAAGCCGCAGTTTTAATTGGTTTGCAGCATCCTGGTGTTCCTAGAGTGGAAGCTGATGGTTTTTTTCAGATCAATTTGACTAGTCCGAAACCACGCCAATTAGCTTGTTTGGTGATGGAAAAAATTAACGGGCCGACTCTGGATGAAATACTGAATAACTATCCTCAAGGATGTCCAGAGAATTTAGTCTTTAACTGGTTCACCCAAGCTGTCAAAATTTTACAAGAATTGCACAAATGCCAAATTATTCACCGCGATATTAAACCGTCTAACTTAATGTTGCGGATACCAGCCTCAACCGCACCGCCAACTCAAGCCAGAACTGGGTGGGAACAACTTGTATTAATTGATTTTGGTGGTGTCAAACAAATTAACGCCGCAATGCAGCGCCGAGAGTCGAGTTCAACACGGTTATTTTCTTCTGGTTACAGTCCACCAGAACAAGTAACTGGGGGGAATGTGGGGCCAGGTGCTGATTTTTACGCTCTTGGCCGGACAATGATTGAATTACTCACAGGTAAATATCCGCCAGAGTTGGAAGATATGCAAACAGGGGAATTGCGCTGGCGGAACCGGGTGAATGTAAACGCACAATTTGCCGATTTACTTGATGAGATGGTAAAGGAAGATGTGCGATCGCGTCCAACAAATGCAGCCATCATTCTCAAGCGATTAGCAAAAATTAACAAACCTACTAAGCCAGGGTTATTCTCCCAACGCCAAAACGCAAATCCCACCAATTACTTCACACTGCTGATTCAAGCCATTGAGCGAGCTTTTGCTGATTTTTTGCAAGCTATTGGTCAAACAATCTTGTTCATCGCCAAAGCTTTGTTCAAAATTATTCAAGCTTGTTTGGCAATTATTTGGGCGATGTTGTTATCTAGCTTAGGCGCTTGCTTTGGCACAATTATCGGTTTTTTTATAGCTTACCGGACAATTTTAGGCGATCGCATTGTGGAATTAATCTTGGGTCAGCTACCAGGATTAATTCCCCATTCTCAAACTAACTTTGGTGCAGACATTTTAGTCTTTATCAGCGCTGGCTTGGGAACCGCCTGGGGTCTGACATTATCTGGATGTTTTAGTCAACGGCGACGGTTTTTAGTCGCCTCAATCATGGGGATGATCAGCTATGGATTTGGTTGGTTATTTTGGCAACTCATCTCCCCAAAACAAAGCAGTGATGGTTTGATAGCCATGATTGCTGTGTCAATATTTTTGTTATCCCTTAGCTTTGGGTTTCGCAGCCATCACATAGTTTATGCCTTAGTCGCCGCAGTTGGCACAGCGCTGATTTTTTCCGGCTTATTCATTTTAGGCTTCCCCTCGGCAGTCTTTCACTTTTCGCCCCAAGCCCTTTGGTCAGAGTTGGGTCTACCCTTGGCTTTGTTTGCTTTAGTCGCCATTTTCATGAGCTTTTGGCTGGGAGTCAGTCATTACTTAATTGTTCCGGGACTGCGCTTTTTAGGATGGCGCTAAGTAATTGCGTTTGCAGGGGTGCAGATGTCAAGGGGTTCACCCTTACACCAAACACTAACGTTCCTGCGTAAGCCCTGACGGTATAAATGCCTAAAACAAGACCCCCCTAGCTACTTTGTTTATCTAGCTAGGGGGATCGTATATGTGATAGTCTATAGTGAGTTCTGTATAGTTCCTTACGATTCGATTTTAAAACCTAAATTTGGTTTTGTGTAGTCCCAAAATCAGAATTTATACTATTTTTATAGCTTCTTCATCACCACTTCATTGCTAGGATTTGCTGAGTCAGCGGTATATGTGTATATGTTAAGTATGACAGTAGCTCGACACTTAACTTATCACCCATAGAAATATCCGTAAAAATTATGAAACTCCAGATAGCCAGCCTTGTTGCTCTACTAGTTTATACAGGGTTAACCGAAAAAGCCTTTGGGCTGAATCAGCAAGACCTAGAACAGTTAAAAACATCTGGGGCTTGTCCTCGGTGTGATTTAAGTGGTATTGACCTAACTCAATCTAATTTGGCTGGTGCAAACTTGCGCGGAGCGAACTTAAAGGGAGCAAACTTATCTCAAGCGAATCTCTCAAATGCAGATTTGACTGGCGCAAATCTAGAAACTGCGGTGCTAAAATCTGCCAATCTCACAGGTGCATCTTTAACAGGCACAAATCTAACATCAGCATCCTTAGAAAATTCTGATTTGTCTTTTACAGGTTTTATCGGAGCTAATTTGACGGCGGCAAATTTATTAGGTGCTAAGTTATACTTAACTAATTTTCGCGGAGCTAACTTCCGACTGACTACCTTACCTGTTGGGAATGTAACTTCTGATAAACCCTACTGGTGGTCATCAGAACGTGTAATTCCCAAACAATGTAACAAATTTAAAGCAGGAAATACACAAGGTACAACTTGTTATACACAATCAGAGGAAGTAGAGAGTCAGAAGTAGGCAGTAGGGAATAGGGAGTCGAGAAAAATAAGTCACCGTAAGACTTTCTCCACTGGAAGAGTTATGCAAAATCTCTATGAAAACCTGTTTTTTGTGTTCCCTGTTCCCCTTCCTACACAAATAATTTCCGCAGTCTGGTTTGATAGCGATAAACACCAATCACTAATCCAGAACATTTTCTTCATAAACACTTCTTTATCATGGGAACAAAGCTCGTAACTGAAATTGATTGATGCTATCCCATATTAAAGACATTGCCACAAAACTAGCGCCCCGGTTAGTTGAAATTCGTCGTCATCTTCACTCTCACCCAGAACTCAGTGGTCAAGAGTACCAAACCGCTGCTTTTGTGGCTGGAGTTTTGTCTTCTAGTGGTCTGCATGTGCAAGAAGGTGTAGGAAAAACTGGTGTGATTGGGGAAGTGCAGGGTACAAATAATGATCATCGTTTATTAGCTATTCGGACGGATATGGATGCTTTACCCATCCAAGAACGTACAGATTTAGAATATGCTTCGCGTACAGATGGCGTAATGCACGCTTGTGGTCATGATGTCCACACTACGGTTGGGTTAGGTACGGCAATGGTATTGTCCCAAATTGCTGATGAATTGGGCGGTAAGGTAAGATTTTTATTTCAAGCAGCCGAGGAAATTGCCCAAGGAGCGCACTGGATGGTGCAAGATCAGGCAATGGAGAATGTTTCTGCTATTTTAGGAGTTCATGTTTTTCCTTCCATCCCCGCAGGTTCAATTGGGATACGTTATGGGGCTTTGACAGCGGCGGCTGATGATTTAGAAATTACGATTATTGGTGAGTCTGGACACGGTGCGCGTCCCCATGAAGCAATTGACGCGATTTGGATTGCTTCTCAAGTTATTAGTGCTTTGCAACAAGCCATCAGCCGGACTCAAAATCCTTTGCGTCCAGTAGTGTTGAGTATCGGGAAAATTCAGGGCGGTAGAGCGCCAAATGTGATTGCTGATCAAGTGCAGTTGTGGGGAACCGTGCGATCGCTTCATCCCGAAACTCGCGCCTGTCTCCCCCATTGGATTGAAAATATTGTGGCAAATGTCTGTCACGCTTACGGCGCAAAGTATCAAGTTAATTACCGTCAAGGTGTCCCCAGCGTCCAAAATGATTATTCTTTAACACAGTTGTTGCAATCAGCCGCAGAAGAAGCATGGAGTAGCGATCGCGTGCAAGTTTTACCCGAACCTTCTCTCGGTGCAGAAGATTTTTCAGTTTATTTAGACCATGCTCCTGGTTCAATGTTTCGCTTGGGTGTGGGTTACAAAGATAGAATGATCAATCACCCATTACACCATCCCGAATTTGAAGTTGATGAGTCAGCAATTTTAACGGGAGTTGTAACTATGGCTTATGCTGCCTATAAATATTGGCTGTAAAGTCAAACCTCGAAAAACTTGGTTTTCAGTATTGATTTTGAGTAGCAACTATTTCTCATTTCAACTCAAAAGTTACTCAAAATCTCTTATCTGGGAATAACAGGATTATTTTCGCAGTATATTTAACTAATAATAGGAATTTTAATGAAAAATACTCAATTTATCTCAATTTATTATCCTTATTTAGGGGATAAATCTAACTATAGCCAGGTGTTTATACCAATTCGTAATTCGTAATTCGTAATTAAGAAAGTTAGATATGGCATAGTTTTCGGGGTTTAAATGTGTTGCCTCATTTTAGAGAATTGGTATTATATCTCTTTTGATATATTGACTTCTCAATTTTTATCGCAATTTATCTTGCATGTTCTTACGAAAGGTTATAAATTATTAGTTTATAGGGGAAAAATAAAATTGTAGTGACAAAAATAAAATTCTCATACGTAATTCTACTGAAAAACTTTCAGCTTAAATAGGTTACAAGATATATTTTGATTGATATAACTGGTTCTAGGCAGCAAACAGAACATTAATTAATCTCAAAATATATTTTTTCTAACTATTTTCAGTAGTAATTTATTGCTGACGTGGAAAATTTATAAATACAATTTATCGAAAGCATAATTAACGGTGAGATTGCTTTCAAATTGTTAATTAAAATCAGAAATACTTGTTTTAAGAAGATACTATTTCTGCTTTTATATAAATTCTCTTTGTTATGATGAGGATGGCAGAAAATTAGACAATAAGGCGCATTTACCACGAACATACACCCTGCATGGAGTTTTTTAGGCAATGCAAATAGAGAATTTATTAACAGATGAAATTACAGAAAAAGCAGCATGGGAAGCGCTAGAAAAATCGATTCTCTACTATCAGGGGCGACCGATTGGCACAGTTGCTGCTTATGATAATTCTGTAGAAGCACTCAATTATGACCAGTGTTTTATTCGAGATTTTGTCTCCTCAGCCTTAATTTTTCTCGCTAAAGGTAGAACAGATATTGTTCGCAATTTTTTGGAAGAAACTTTAAAGTTACAACCAAAAGAAAGGCAGTTAGATGCCTATAAACCAGGCAGAGGTTTAATTCCAGCCAGCTTCAAAGTTGTAGTAGAAAATGGCGAAGAATATTTAGAAGCAGATTTTGGTGAACATGCGATCGCCAGAGTTACACCAGTTGATTCTTGTCTCTGGTGGATTATTTTGTTACGTGCTTATGTCGTAGCTACAAAAGATTTTTCCATAGCCTATCAGCCAGAATTTCAAAATGGTATTCGGTTGATTATGGAAATTTGTTTAGCGAATCGTTTTGATATGTACCCAACACTGTTAGTTCCAGACGGTGCTTGTATGATTGACCGTCGCATGGGTATATATGGTCATCCTCTAGAAATTCAAGTCTTATTCTACACAGCACTACGAGCAGCGCGGGAATTACTAATTTGTAAAGGCAATCAAGATATTGTAGCTGCCATTGATAATCGTTTACCGCTTTTATGCTCCCATATCCAACAGCATTATTGGATAGATATTAATCGCTTAAATGCTATTTATCGCTTCAAAAGTGAAGAGTATGGCAAAGCAGCGGTTAATCTATTTAACATTTATGTAGATTCTATTCCCTATTATGAATTAGATAAATGGCTACCCCGTAAAGGCGGTTATTTAGCAGGCAATGTTGGGCCATCACAGCTGGATACTCGCTTTTTTGCCTTGGGTAATTTAATGGCGATTATTTCTGATTTAGCCACTGAAGAACAGTCACAAGCAATTATGACTCTCATTGATGACAGATGGGACGATTTAGTAGGAGATATGCCGATGAAAATCTGTTTCCCGGCTTTAGAACATGAAGAGTATAGAATTGTTACCGGATGTGACCCCAAAAATATACCTTGGTCTTATCATAATGCTGGCAGTTGGCCTGTCTTAATGTGGATGTTGACAGCAGCAGCAATTAAAACTGGTAAAGTCAATTTGGCTAGAAAAGCAATTGAAATTGCAGAAGCACGGATTGGTGAAGATGAATGGCCTGAATATTACGATGGTAAAAAAGGTAGACTAATTGGCAAACAAGCGAGAAAGTATCAAACCTGGACAATAGCTGGTTTCTTATTAGCTAAAGAATTAATCAAAGATGATTCTCATTTACCACTAGTCAGCTTCGATAAATTACCCCCAGAGTTAGTTTCCAGAGCCTGTGAGTTTGAAATCGGCAGTGTCGACCCTTATAGCTCTTGATAGTTGTGATAGGGTAAAGGCGATTATACTTCTAATGAAGTAAAAGAATTGTTCATACTTAACAATAGTTGAAAAGCCCTTTATAGATAATAATGGGCTTTTTTATTTTCTGATTTTTTAACAGTCATTGCTTAAAGTAGATATCATATAAGAAAAGGAAAATGCAGTAATTTTAGCTTTTACTAATAAATACTTAGTGAAAGATTCTGGACAGCAAATGTAGCAATATGCTCCTCATCAGCAAGTATGAAAACTGATATTTTGCACCATTATCAATAACAGTAGGGTGGGTAATGTCCACAACTTAGAAATCAGGCTTTGAGGAACTTTTCATTATTACCCACCTGATACCATTTCACTTCAAGAATGATACATATCGGCAAGCAGAGGGGGCAGAGGAAGAATAGGTGCAGAGTAAGAGATTTGTATCAGTAATTTCGTGAATTGGTATAAATTTAATAGCAAGAAATTAGCTGGTGCAAGATTTAAAAAACATTAAATAAAACTTTCTTCTAGCTGAATAAATGTATTTGCTACTACCCAATTCCAGAGAAACTGGAGGTTTTTGTAATGCCAAAAGAGGAATTAGTGATAGTTGATCATATTGAAAATCAGGCATGGGAGCTATTAGAAGCTGCCATTATTTACTATCAAGGTCGTCCTGTAGGTACTATAGCTGCTAACGATCAATCACAATCTGCATTGAATTACGACCATTGCTTTATCCGTGATTTTGCTTCCTCAGCCTTATTATTTTTGATTAAAGGTAGATATGATATTGTCCGTAATTTTTTGACAGAAACATTAAAATTACAGCCGAAAGCGCAACTATTAGATGCTTATACACCTAGTCGTGGTTTAATTCCAGCCAGCTTCAAAGTTGTATTAAATGATAACAAAGAATATTTAGAAGCGGATTTTGGTGAACATGCGATCGCCAGAGTTACACCTGTTGATTCTTGCCTCTGGTGGATTATTATCTTACACGCTTATGTCAAAGCTACAAAAGACTTAAAGTTTGCTTTACAACCAGAGTTTCAGCAAGGAATTGCTTTAATTATGGAACTCTGTTTAGCAACTCGGTTTGATATGTCGCCAACTTTGTTAGTTCCAGATGGTGCTTGTATGATTCACCGTCGTTTGGGTATTTATGGCTATCCTTTAGAAATTCAAGCTTTATTTTATACAGCTTTACGTGCAGCACGTCAGTTATTAATTTGCGCTGGCGATGAAGAGATTGTGATTGGGATTGATAAACGTTTACCTTTGTTGCAAAATCATATTCGTCATCATTATTGGATAGATATTCAGCGTTTAAATTTAATTTATCGGTATAAAGGTGAAGAATATGGAGAAACAGCTATTAATCAGTTTAATATCTATCCTGACTCAATTCCTTATGCTGATTTAGCAGTTTGGCTACCTAAATATGGTGGTTATTTAGCAGGTAATGTTGGCCCTTCCCAATTAGATACACGTTTCTTTTCTTTGGGAAACTTGATGGCAATTATTTCTTCTTTGGCTAGTGAACAACAATCGCAAGCTATTATGAATCTCATTGAAGCACAATGGGAAGATTTAGTAGGAACAATGCCGATGAAAATCTGTTTCCCAGCTTTAGAAAAAGAAGAATACAGAATTTTTACTGGCTGTGATCCAAAAAATATTCCTTGGTCTTATCATAATGCTGGTAATTGGCCTGTTTTATTATGGTTCTTAACAGCGGCGGCGCAAAAAACAGGCAGAATAAATATAGCAAAAAATGCCCTTGAATTAGCTCAAAGTCGTCTTTATGAAGACGAATGGCCAGAATATTATGATGGTGCCAGAGGAATGTTAATTGGTAGGGCGGCGAGAAGATATCAAACCTGGACAATTACTGGTTATTTATTAGCGAAAGAACTGATACGCAATCCTCATTATTTAGAATTATGCAGTTTTGCCGAATTTGATGGCGAAAATGCCTCGCAAGCTTGTGATTTGTAATTTTTGCTTGTCAGATTAAGTGACGATCGCCACAGCAAACCCGAAATTTCCCCGAAATAATGACCTGTACGTAGGTATATAAGTTTATCCTTGATGACAAGGGTATGTTTGAGAAGTTAGGCGATCGCATCACCAATGTTATGACTATAGATCTACGAAAGTTTTATCAGATAACCAATCCCAGTAAGACTTTGTTTGTCAACAATGGGGTAGATGATAAGTTATATATTGATTTTTCTTCAGTGCGGGGTGGCGATATTATCTGCAAGCTGAAGGATAAAATTAGCTTTTGGCAACCAGATGAACCTACTTGTACTTTATTTACTGGACATATTGGGTGTGGGAAATCGACGGAACTGTTGAGGTTGCAAGCAGAACTGGAAAAAGCCGACTTTCATGTTGTGTATTTTGAGTCGAGTGAAGACTTGGTAACAACGGATGTCGATATTGCGGATGTGATGCTGGCGATCGCGCGACGTGTAAGCCAAAGTCTCGATAAAATTACACTGGCGGAGCCAAAAAAATTTAATGAGTTACTCCAAGGTGCGCTGCGAGTTCTAAACGCCGAAGTCACTAGCGCAGAATTGAAGGTTCCTGGGGTGGGTGATGTGGGTTTTAGCAGCGAGAAAGATAAATTTTCTTTGTCTTTAGGAATTGGCAAAATTACCACCAAGACTAAGAGTGACCCGACATCACGCGAAAAACTCAATCAGTTTCTCGCACCGCAGAAGGTAAATTTATTAGAAGCCATTAACCAAGAACTATTAGAACCTGCGATCGCAAAACTCAAACAGCAAGGTAAAGCTGGTTTAGTTGTGATTGTGGATAATCTTGACCGCATTGATAACCGCGTTAAGGCTTGGGGTCGTCCACAACAAGAATATTTGTTTGTCGATCAGGGTGAGTTTATGACAAAGCTCAACTGTCATGTAGTTTATACCATGCCCCTGTCGCTGAAATTCTCTAATGATTATGGAATGCTGACTCAACGCTTTCCCGAAGATCCGAAAGTTTTACCGATGGTTCCTGTCAAGTTCCCTGATGGTCTGGTTCATGCACAGGGAATGGAACTGATGCAGGATATGGTGTTAGCTAGAGCATTTCCTGAGTTAACAGCAGCAGAACGCCGCAACAAAATTACGGAAATTTTTGATAGTGTCGCCACCTTAGAACGCCTGTGTTTGATGAGTGGTGGTCATGTGCGTGATTTGCTGCGCTTACTCAACAGCTTAATTCAAGAAGAAATGAAGCTTCCCCTGCGCCGGGAAACCTTAGAAAAAGTCATTCGGGAACGCCGTAATGAAATGATGATGCCAATTTCACAAAAAGAATGGCAATTACTCCGCGATGTCAAGCAGAGTAAAACAGTGAGTGATGATGACGGTTATCAAAAACTGATCCGCAGCCGCTTTGTCTTTGAATACCGTGATGGTGATAAACCCTGGTTTGATGTCAATCCTATCTTGGGCGAAGCTGAGGAATTGCTCTCCTAACTTCTCACCCAATAATAGGTTAGATCCCCCCGCCTGCGGCGACCCCCTTAAAAAGGGGGTGAATGAAACAGCCCTGCTTTTTAAGGGGGGTTGGGGGGATCTCAAAAGATTAAAACCTTAACAATACAAGATTAATTACCAATTGCTTATGACCGACTCTCAGGAAAATGAAACCAGACTGCAACAACTAGCCTGGGCAATTGAAGCTTCTGTAGGGCAGTTTAAGCTGATATTGGCACGGTGTAATTATGCCAGCTTGCGCGATCGCCTGATTGCCCGATTACAAGAAATCTGCGAAGTTGATTTGCGTGTTTTGCATTTAAAACAGTCAGAAAGGACGTTACTGACCGCCATTCAAGAAGAATTTGGTGATCATATCCCAGCTTTAATGATTACTGGTTTAGAAACCTTGCGCGATTTACCGCAGATGTTGACTTCGGCAAATCAGGTGCGGGAAGAATTTCGCCGGAGTTTTCCTTTCCCCATAGTGTTGTGGGTAACTAATGAAGTTTACCAACAATTTAGCCAATTAGCCCCTGATTTAGAGAGTTGGGGTACTACTAAAAATTTTGATATTACTACAACTGAATTAACTAATTTTATTCAGCAAACCGCCGAGCAATTATTTACTAATACTTTTAATATTACCTTAGAACTTTGTACAGAAATCAAATCAGCTTGGCAAGAATTACAAAATTCTGCTGAACTTTTTACCCCAGAATCAACAGCTAATTGTCAATTTGTGCGGGGATTAGTTGCTTATATTGCCCAAGATTTAGATGCAGCAATTATTTATTATCAGCAAAGTTTAGGTTTTTGGCAGTCAAGTAATAATTTAGAAAGACAAGGTAAGATACTCAGTCAAATTACAATTTGTTATTACGCTAAAGCTAGAGAACTGGATAAACCTAACCCCCCAGCCCCCTTCCCTTGTAGGGAAGGGGGAGAAATGGGAGAAGATGAACTCCCCTCTCCGCGTCGGAGCGAAAAGTCTGAGCGGAGGCTTCCTCCGCTCAGAACTTTTCAAGGCAGAGGGGCTGGGGGAGAGGTCAAAGCGAATATTATTCAACAAATTCAAAATTATCTTCAGCAAACTATCAACGCATATAAATTTGCCCAACGCAATGATTTGATTGCCAATTCTCTGGAGCAATTCGGCATAATTTTGCGTTATTTAAAAGATTGGCAGCAATTAAAAGACTTGGCTGAACTTGCTTTGCAGTTTCATCAAGCTGAAGATAACAAACTTAAAATTGCTCAAGATAATCATTTTTTGGCCATAGTTGCCTTAGCACAAGCAAATTGGCAACAAGCAGAAGTATTAGCACAAACAGCTTTAAATATTTTATTTAATTTTAATCAGACTGCTGAATTAGTGCAGTTAGGCACAATTCATTATCAGGCTTTGCGTCAAGAATTGTTATTTACACTGGCACAAGCACAACAATATTTAAAGCAATATTCTACAGCTATTAATAACTTAGAAGCAGCAAAAAAAATTGGGGTTACTAACAATGAACCGGAGATTTACCTTGAGATTCTCCATCATTTGCGGGAGTTGTTGCTGCAACAAAGACAGTATCTCCAAGCCTTTGATATTAAATTAGAAACACGTTCTATTGAGCAGCAATTTGGCTTACGGGCGTTTATTGGTGCAGGCAGGTTACAAGCTGCAAAACAAGTAGGAGCGCAAAGTCTTACGCCGTTACTAGTTGAAAATAAAGATAGCGTCGCCCTAGAAATTGCTGCATCTGGGCGGCAATTAGATGTGGAAGAATTAGTGCAACGCATTGGTCGCCCTGACTATAAATTAATCGTAATTCACGGGCAATCAGGTGTGGGTAAAAGTTCTCTGATGAATGCGGGACTAATACCAGCTTTGAAAAATAAACCAATAGGCTTTAAAGATAATTTACCCATAGTCATGCGCGGTTACTCTAACTGGGTGGAGGAGTTGGAAGGGCTGTTGCGTCAGGGTGTGGGGAAGCAGGGGAGCGGGGGTGCAGGGGTGCAGGGGGGCGAGGGAGAGGTTTCACCTTTTGATACTCACGCGCGAGTCTTTGATACTCATTCGCCAGTCTCGGATACTCATGAACGAGTCTTTGATACTCGTGAATCAGTCTCAGATACTCATGAACGAGTCTTTGATACTCGTGAGCGAGTCTTTGATACTCGTGAATCAGTCTCAGATACTCGTGAACCAGTCTCAGATACTCGTGAATCAGTCTCAGATACTCGTGAACCAGTCTCAGATACTCGTGAATCAGTCTCAGATACTCACGCGCCAGTCTCAGATACTCGTGAACCAGTCTCTGATACTCACGCGCCAGATTTGATTAATGGTGTTTCTAGTTATTCTGTTGTTAAGTCAGGTTTAATTGCATCTTTACAAGAAAATGAACAAAACAACCTCCGCACTGTACTGATTTTTGACCAGTTTGAGGAGTTTTTCTTTGATACTGAACCGAAAGAACGGCGGCAATTTTTTGAGTTTTTAGGTGAATGTCTGAATGTGCTGTCTGTGAAGGTGATTTTGTCGTTGCGGGTAGATTATCTGCATTACTTGTTGGAGTGCAATGATTTATCCAGCATGAAGATTATTGCCAATGACATCCTCAGCAAGAATGTGTTGTATAAGTTGGGGAATTTTTCACCGGAGAATACTAAGTCAATTATTGAGCGGTTAACTCAAAATATGAGTTTCCGGCTAGAAACTGCTTTAATTGATCAGCTAGTGCAAGATTTAGCTGCGGAATTAGGCGAAGTTCGCCCTATTGAGTTGCAGGTAGTAGGGGCGCAACTGCAAACGGAAAATATTAGAACCCTGAAAGCATATCGCCACGGCGGAACAAAAACAGATTTGGTGCAGCGTTATTTAGATGAAGTGGTGAATGACTGCGGTGCAGAAAACAAGCAAATGGCGGAAGTGCTGCTGTATTTGCTTACTGATGAAAAGGGAACTCGCCCCTTAAAAACGCGTGCGGAACTAGAACGAGATTTGCAGCAATATATTTCTTTTGGTGGGGAGATCCCGTCAACCCTTAAAAAAGAGATCCCCCCAACCCCCCTTAAAAAGGGGGGCTTTTCCTCAACCCCCTTGTTAAGGGGGTCGCCGCAGGCGGGGGGATCTCAGGATTTAGCAGCTGATGATGGGGAGATCCCCCCAACCCCCCTTAAAAAGGGGGGCTTAATTGCTTCGGGTTTAAAAATTCCCTCAACCCCCTTATTAAGGGGGTCGCCGCAGGCGGGGGGATCTCAGGATTTGGCGGTCAACCAACTAGACTTAGTATTAGAGATTTTTGTCAAATCTGGCTTAGTCATGTTATTGCCAGAAACACCTGCCGACCGTTACCAATTGGTGCATGATTATTTAGCGGCCTTTATTCGCCAGCAACAGGAACCGAAGTTAAAAGAGTTGATGGCGGAACTGGAAAAAGAAAGAAAGCAACGCAAACTCAGTGAAGCCAAACTCAATAGTTTTTTGAGACGCGCCTTATTTGGTTCAGTTACAGCCGGCATAGTATTAGCTGGGTTAGCCGTTACAGCCTGGGATGCCGCCCAAAGAGCAGACAAGCAAAGACAAAAAGCTGAGATTAGTGAAATTAACGCCTTGAATAATTCTTCCGAAGCATTGTTAGTTTCTGCACAACACCCTGATGCTTTAATTGAAGCTTTAAAAGCGGGGAGAAGACTGAAACAAGCACCTTGGGCAAAAGCAGATACTCAAATGCGGACTGTGGCAACTTTAAACCAAGGGGTGTATTTACAAGCCGGAGAAAACCCAGCAAATCGAGCTATAGCTGTAGAAGTGAATACTTTAGAAGGTCATAGCAGTAGGGTCAATAGCCTCAGCTTCAGCCCCGACGGCAAGACACTGGCTTCGGGCAGTGCTGACAACACCATCAAACTTTGGAATGTCAGCACAGGTAAACTTCTGAAAACCCTCAGCGGTTATAGCAGTCCGGTCTATAGCCTCAGCTTCAGCCCCGACGGCAAGACACTGGCTTCGGGCAGTGCTGACAACACCATCAAACTTTGGAATGTCAGCACAGGTAAACTTCTGAAAACCCTCAGCGGTTATAGCAGTCCGGTCTATAGCCTCAGCTTCAGCCCCGACGGCAAGACACTGGCTTCGGGCAGTGCTGACAACACCATCAAACTTTGGAATGTCAGCACAGGTAAACTTCTGAAAACCCTCAGCGGTTATAGCAGTCCGGGCTATAGCCTCAGCTTCAGCCCCGGCGGCAAGACACTGGCTTCGGGCAGTGCTGACAACACCATCAAAGTTTGGGATGTCAGCACAGGTAAACTTCTAAAAACCCTGAACGGTCATAGTAATTCGGTCTGGAGTGTCAGCTTCAGCCCCGACGGCAAGACCCTGGCTTCGGGCAGTGGTGACAACACCATCAAACTTTGGGATGTCAGCACAGGTAAATTCCTGAAAACCCTCAGCGGTCATAGCAGTTATGTCAATAGCGTCAGCTTCAGCCCCGACGGCAAGACCCTGGCTTCGGGCAGTGCTGACAACACCATCAAAGTTTGGGATGTCAGTACAGGTAAACTGCTGAAAACCCTCAGCGGTCATAGTAGTCCGGTCATTAGCTAAATTCCTGAAAACCCTCAGCGGTCATAGCAGTTATGTCAATAGCGTCAGCTTCAGCCCCGACGGCAAGACCCTGGCTTCGGGCAGTGGTGACAACACCATCAAACTTTGGGATGTCAGCACAGGCAAAGTTCTCAAAACCCTGAACGGTCATAGTAGTCCGGTCATTAGCATCAGCTTCAGCCCCGACGGCAAGACCCTGGCTTCGAGCAGTTATGACAGCACCATCAAACTCTGGGATGTGAGTACAGGCAAAGTTCTCAAAACTCTCAGCGGTCATAGCAATTCGGTCATTAGCATCAGCTTCAGCCCCGACTGCAAAATCCTGGCTTCTGGCAGTGGTGACAACACCATCAAACTTTGGGATGTCACCACAGGTAAATTCCTGAAAACCCTCAACGGTCATAGCAGTCAGGTCTGGAGCGTCAACTTCAGCCCCGATGGCAAAACCCTGGCTTCGGGCAGTGTTGACAACACCATCAAACTTTGGGATGTCAGCACAGGTAAACTGCTGCAAACTCTGAGCGGTCATAGCAGTCCGGTCATTAGCGTCAGCTTCAGCCCCGACGGCAAAACCCTGGCTTCTGGCAGTTGGGACAAGACCATCAAACTTTGGGATATCAGCACAGGTAAACCTCTGAAAACCCTGAGCGGTCATAGCAATTCAGTCAATAGCGTCAGCTTCAGCCCCGACGGCAAAACCCTGGCTTCTGGCAGTCTTGACAACACCATCAAACTTTGGGATTTAAATCTTGATAACTTATTAGATAGTGGTTGCACTTTGCTAAATAACTACCTTATTGCCCATCCCGAAACATTAGAAGAAGTCAAAGAATGCCAAACTTCATCTCCGTTACTTAAAGCCGCTACTGTGTTAGTTAGCCAAGGTGAAAAGTTAGCTCAAAATGATGATATTAACGCTGCTGTTGCCAAGTTCCACAAAGCCCAGCAATGGGACAAGCAATTAAACTTTGACCCCCAAGCCAAAGCCACAGAGTTTGTGATGAAAGGCAAAGCACAACGCAAACTAGAAGAAGGTCAGGAACTTGTAACCAAAAATAAAGTACAAGAAGCCGTCACAGCTTACGCCGCAGCCCAAAAGTTAGATCCCAAAATCGAAATCTCCGCCGATGCTTGGCATACACTTTGCCTCCAAGGTAGTCTACGCAAACAAGCCCAGCTAGTATTATTCGCCTGTGAAAAAGCCGTCACCCTTGCACCGAATGATGGCAATATTCGTGATAGTCGCGGTTTAGCTAGGGCGTTAACAGGCGACATCCCAGGCGCAATAACTGACTTTGAAGCCTTCATCGCCAAGACTGATAGTAAAGAAAGTAAAGCCCAACGCCAACGCTGGGTGAAGGAGTTAAAAGCTGGTCAAAATCCCTTCTCTGACGCGGAATTGAAGCGGTTGTTAAATCAGTGAACAACGCTGATAGAATAATACAGCCCTGCCGAGTCTAAGGGGGGTAGATGGAAACTTATGACCCAATACGGTTCAGTTAGTGATGTTAGACATTGAAGATCCCCCTAAATCCCCCTTAAAAAGGGGGACTTCAAGATTATAATTCCCCCCTTTTTAAGGGGGGCTAGGGGGGATCAAAACCTTAACTGAACTGTATTGACTTATGACTAACCCCCGCCAAATAGCTTTTATCGCCTTACGAGATGTTCACAAAGGGGCTTATGCTGATGTTGCCCTTGATAGAGTGTTGCGAAAATTTAAATTGCCAGATAGCGATCGCCGTCTAGCCACAGAATTAGTTTATGGCAGTGTCCGCAGACAACGCACCCTCGATGCACTCATTGACCAACTAGCCACAAAAAAATCTCACCAACCACCAGAACTGCGTACCATCCTGCATCTAGGTTTTTACCAACTCCGCTACCAAGAACGAATTCCTCCCTCAGCGGCTGTGAATACTACTGTTGAACTCGCTAAGGAAAATGGTTTTTCTGGACTTACGGGTTTTGTCAATGGTTTGTTACGCCAGTATCTTCGTCTTGTAGAGAAATCTCCTGAACCTTTGAAATTACCAGAAAACCCTGTAGAACGTTTAGGGATTTTACATAGTTTTCCCGACTGGATAATTCAGGTTTGGTTAGACCAAATTGGTTTGGCGGAAACAGAAAAACTCTGTGAATGGATGAACCAAACACCAACAATCGACCTCCGCATTAATCCCTTACGCACTAATCTAGAACAAGTAGAAACAGCCCTAGCATCGGCGGGAATTTTAGCTAACAGAATTCCCCATTTACCCCAAGCCTTACGGTTAACTAGCAGTACCGGAGGAATACAAAATCTACCAGGATTTACTGAAGGTTGGTGGGTTGTCCAAGACGCAAGCGCTCAACTGGTGAGTCATTTACTCGATCCTCAACCGGGTGAGGTGGTGATTGATACCTGTGCAGCACCTGGGGGAAAAACAACGCACATTGCAGAGTTGATGCAGGATCAAGGTAAAATTTGGGCGTGCGATCGCACTGCTTCTCGACTGCGAAAACTCCAAGAAAATGCGCGGCGGCTAAATTTGCACTCCATTGAAATTTGCACTGGCGACAGTCGCAACTTGCTGCAATTTTACAATATTGGCGATCGCGTGTTGTTAGATGCACCATGTTCTGGTTTGGGAACCTTACATCGTCACGCCGATGCACGTTGGCGACAAACACCAGAATCTATTCAACAACTGTCACTGCTGCAAAAGCAATTACTGTCACATACATCAAATTTTGTCAAAAATGGTGGTGTACTTGTTTATGCCACCTGTACACTGCATCTAGCAGAAAATGAAGCGGTAATTTCGGGATTTTTAGCGGAGAATCCTGAATGGCAAATTGAGCCTCCCGCAGTTGGTTCACCCTACTCTGTTTATTCCACACCTCAAGGCTGGCTGAAAGTTTGGCCTCACCGTTGGGATATGGACGGCTTTTTTATGGTGCGCTTAAGAAAAACTAATGATTCCGGGTGATCACTACCAGGGATTGTACGATTTGATTGAAGCCCCAATCTACCACAGGAGGCAGCAATGGTTACTGATTCTAATGTAAAGAACTTAGTTAAAATCTTGATTGGAGCCGCTTGGATTGATGGGATAATTCAGCCAGAGGAACGACAGTATCTCCGCGAAATTGCACAAGCAAAAGGTTTGGCTACCGATCCAGAAATCAAGCCTTGGTTGTACGAATTAGTACCCGTGCAACCAAAAGAATGTTATGCCTGGGTGAAAGAATATTTAGGCGATCGCCCTAGCCTGGAAGATTGCGAAAGTCTCATTGAAGCTATTAGTGGCTTAATTTATAGCGATGGAGAAGTCGCCACCGAAGAAGCCAGACTTTTAACACAACTTCAGGGTTTAGCCGAACAAGAATCAGCCCAACAACCAGTTCATAATGCGTTGCTTAAACAAATTCAAAAGCTTTATCGGCGTTGGGTCGAGGTTCAAAATTAACACTGTAAGTCCATAGTCAAGAGTCCATAGTCAAAGGTCAAAAGTCTCGATTCCCAATTCTAAAACTTTGACCCTTTGGGTGACGCTTCTGCGTCGCTAACGCTACGCACACTTGTCGGGAAACCCGACAACAGCACTAACTCACCATTGACCGTTGACTGTTGACTATTGACTTATTATGCCTTTGGTTCACCTACACCCGGAGTTTCTTCTTTGTCTACTTTGGGTACAAAGTCGGGACGATCTTTACTTTCCCAACCAACTGGGCGTTTGGAATTGTACCAAGCAATAGAACCAATGGTGACAGCAGCAATAAAACCAACTACATACACCAATGTAAAAGCAAAGGGAAAATTACCTCCGCCTGTAGCGACTGAATCTGCTGCTTGCATTAATATAAGCATGAGTATATGTTCCTTTTTTACGCAACACTACTTAAGACACTATAAAACTAGAGTATCACTTACATCCTCCCCAAGTTGGAAATAATTGGTCTTTCAGTAGACACAAAGTAATGGAGACCTTGATATATCAAGGTCTCCACAAAACTTATCTATAAAAAAATAATTTTTATCTGCACCTACACTTCCAGCAAAAATCTTTAGGGGAACTATTGCAGACATCTTGGCTATAAGTGCAGAAACCTCATGCTTAGGTATGAAATAAGACAGTTAATAATGGTAAAAATGCTAGGAGGAATCCTGAAGAAGATTGCCAGTTCATATTTAGCGCAGGTTCTGGTGGTGCAAGTAAAGCATCGATTCTTTGTTCGAGGCGATCGCCTACACTACTATCCAAAGCTGCACAGCAAACCTCAGATTCTGGTAAGACAGAAGTTTGACTCACAACCAACACGAGTGATTCTGCTAACAGTAATGGATCTACTTGAGATACAGCGTAACTATCTGCACGGAGTTCTCTCAACACCAATAATTCTTGCCATAATTCATCAGTATGAGGTAAGTAAGCAGTACAAGAACGCACCCAACCCAGCCAGAAAAACCAAAATGTATCCCTGTAATAATGATGTCCTTGCTCATGTGCTAAGACACTTTCTACATGAGCAGGTGAAAGAGTTTGTAGCAATCCTTGACTAACTACTAATTCTGGTTGCCAAAAACCAATTTGACCAGCGAACAATGCTGGTGTGTTCAGTAGTCTGACTAATTTACCATCAAGATTGACTAAGGGAGAATTGCGGGCAGATTCTACAGACTGCCAACCTTGCAAAGTTAATTTAATGCCTAAAAAGGCAAAATAACCCAGGGTGATAAATGCTAAGTCATAGCTCAACCAGCCTGTATAGGCTCCACCCATTTTACCTTGAGGCCCCATAAACAGCACAGAAATCGCTGTCATGAATAGCAACAAAGGCGGAAACAGAAAGATAAATAGAGCTTTCCGCCACCGCACATTCCAATTACCTGGAGTATTCACCCAAGAGCATCTCAATATCCAAGAGACTGTCACAGCAGTCAAAATCATGACTAAGTGCATTATTGTTCCTCCCTGGCTTGACGTGCAGCTTGAATGCGCTTGGCGATCGCTTCTATTTGCTGACTCGCAGTTTCATCCAGACTATCGGCAAAAGCAGCGATCACATCGGGATTACCCACTGCTAAAAATCGTTGTAATTGATCATGAGCTTTAATGACTTGAGCTTGTTGCTTACTTAGCAATGGTCGCCAATAAAAGGCTCGTCCTTGTTTATCGCAAGCCAGCCAACCTTTGTCTGTGAGGCGACGCAGCACTGTAGTGACAGAAGTATAAGCTAATTCTCGGTTAGGATCAGCCAAAATGCGATCGTGTACATCTTTAACTGTTGCGGAACCAAGTTCCCAGACAATATTTAAAATTTCTGCCTCTAAAGGGCCTACAGACAGTTGTTTTGGGCGGTAATCGGGTAAAGGTGCCATGTCGATTTTAGATCCTAGAGTTGAGAGTGGCAGATTTAACGCAAAATTCCCCTCTTGAGAAACCAAGGTAGAGTTATTATAATCGCTTGCTCTTTACATCTCTGATTCCATTAAATCAATCAAGCGATCGCACCTTTACAAATACCATCGCAAATCTTCATAATCATTGTCCTTCACTACCACTCAAAGGATCTGCAATTATGTTTGCCTTAGTCTCTGATGACAAAGTTCAATTACCTGCTGGTTCTGTGGTGCGCCTACCTGCTACTTGGCAAGAGTATCAGCGCCTCTGTGAACAACGGGGAGATGGCTCAATTCCCCGCATTAAATATCGTGATGGAGAAGTATTACTAATGTCACCTTTGCCTGTACATGGACGAGATGCCAATTTAGTAGCAGATATTGTGAAGGCTTTGTTAGATCGCGATGACAGGGAATATGATGCGTTTACCCCTGTGACTATGACTTTACCAGAAGAAAGTGGTATTGAGCCTGACTATTGTTTTTACATTGATAATTGGCAAGCTGTTTCAGGTAAAAAGCGGATTGACTGGGGACAAGATCCCCCGCCTGATTTGGTAATTGAAATTGATGTCACTAGTTATTCCGATGTGCAAGATTATCTGCCTTATCGTGTTCCAGAAGTTTGGTTATTCAAAAAACAGCAGTTATTGATTTACCAATTGCAGGGAACCAATTACCAACTGCAAACCCAGAGTCGCTATTTTCCAGAATTTGATTTGCACAGCGCCATCTCCCAATGTGTGCAAATTGCCTATCAACGCAACACCAGCGCCGCCATACGCCATCTTAAACAACAGTTAAGTAACAGTTAAAGTTAAGGTTTTTTGCCCTCATTGATCAACATCTTGCCATAACCTCTAGAAATTCCTATTGCTTAAATTGTCATTATGGCTATTAACACAAATTAGAATGTATCTCGACAATAATATTTAGAGCAGGTGTATCCAGCGCGTGAAGTTATTCGTATACCACACTCCGGAATTAACTCCTAAAGATGAAATTCCAGACTGCGCGATCGCAGTCGATGTCTTGCGAGCCACTAGCACAATCGCCACAGTCTTAGCGGCTGGAGGCGAAGCAGTACAAGTCTTCAGCGATTTAGACAATCTCATAGAAGTTAGCGAACAATGGCCAGCAGAAAAACGTTTAAGAGCCGGAGAACGTGGCGGAGCCAAAGTTACTGGCTTTGAACTCGGTAACTCTCCCCTAGACTGTACACCAGAGCTAGTGCATGGTCGTCGCCTGTTTATTAGTACTACTAATGGTACTCGTGCTTTACAACGCATACAAAACTCTCCGGCTGTACTAGCAGCCGCCTTGATCAACCGAGGCGCAATAGTAAAATATCTTTTAGCAAAACAGCCAGAAACAGTCTGGATTGTTGGTTCTGGTTGGGAAGGGAGTTTTGCCTTAGAAGATACAGTTTGTGCTGGTGCGATCGCTCATAGTATCGGCGAAAAATCTCATGTGTCACCCGATGAACTAGCGGGTAATGATGAATTGATTGGTGCGATCGCACTTTACACTCAGTGGCAAGATAATTTATTGGGATTATTTCATCATGCTAGTCACGGCAAACGATTATTACGCCTGGAATGCTATGAAGACCTGAAATATTGTTCCCAGACTGATATTTTAGATGTTTTGCCAATACAACAAGAAATAGGAGTTTTAAAAAGCCAAAATTAAGCATTACTCATAACTTATACATCATCCAAACATTCTCAAGTTTTTTCTTGTTGTCTTGGCTTTTTTGCAATTTCTCACAGTTTAATGCACCAAATTTAGCTTTGTTGGTTTATCTGGAAGCTTAATCTTTACGCAACGCTTGTTTTATTTGCATTCATGAATGATTAAAAATATCCCCGGTATTCATACCGGGGATATTTTTAATCATTTATTTTAATATAAAACTACTTAACTATAAAATAAAATTAACTAACCTTTTTCATACATAAATTCACGACTAAAAGAAAACAGCCGCCACAGATAGTCTCAGCCAGAACAGATTCAGTGAAAAGGACTTTTTCTCAATTAATCCTTAGTTTTGTGCGTATTTATTTATTTATGGATGGTTTTATCAATCTAAATCAAACTTGCCACCATAGTTATTTACATCATTGTGCTAATTTAAAAAATATCTGGCTCTGACCTCATATTTGGCTGATGGTTGACTTGAGTGGTAATATTCTCAATAAGAAATTTAGCACTTGAACTAAATACCAGGGACAACAGAAAACTCGGAACCTTGAAAACAATGTTTAAAAAGTTATGAAGAGGCAATATGCTTCAACTCATACCGAGGCGAATCAAACTCTTCATTGTTTCTGAGGATAGCTCATTAAAGGAAAGTTTTACTTTTTTAGCTATTTTTGGGTAAATCAACCCTCCTCCGCACAATTGCGTACAAGCGCCAATTTTATAGACAGATATCGGTCTGAATAAATAAGAATTTCTGTAGTTTTATCCAATACAACCAGATTTATAGCATGAATAAAAAATGGGCGGTCAAGCGAATAACCATCAACCTGGCATTAAACGAAGCCAAAAATTTGGAAAAGTATTGTGATCAGACAGGAAGGCCAGCAACAGATGTGATTAGGGAACTGATTCGAGGATTAGCTACTACGAGATCTGAGTAGTAGCAACACTTGGTTTGTGTTTGCTCCCCATTGCATTGAGGATTTCCTCGACCTTAAATTTGCAGAGTTGTCTGGAAAATTTAAGTCACAGATAACCCCCGAATGAGTTCTTCAATCACATTTGTGACTGCTTGGCCAGTTTGCTCACAATATTTTTCTAAGTTTTGAGCTTCATCGGGAGTCAAGTCCACAGTAATTTGCTTGAATACTTCTTTTTTACTGGAGTTTGTCAAACCCATTGGTCACAAGTTAAGGTTGTGAGGCAGTTGTCAAGGGGATTTGAGAAGGTGGCTGAAAGAAAAATTCAGGTGTGCCTCGTTGTTGATCAGGGAAAGGAGCAACGATGAGCAACATGTTTGGTTTTCGTTGTCGTTTAACAATGCCTAAATCTTGATTTTCTGGTGCAGCAAAGTATTTGATAGGGTCAGTTGCCTTACCTTTTTGATGAGCAACATAAAAATGATAAAGACCGCGATAAATCATCTCTAGAGAAATGGAGTCAAAAGGTAGAGAAAGTTCGTCGGCGACAGCATCACCTAAATCAACTAACACAGCATAAAATAACCAAGTACCCCAAATCTGCAATTGAACACCATTAACAGAACCAGTCCATAAATAACTTAAACCTAAGAGCCGCTTTACAGTATTAAAAGCATCTTCAATTCTCCATCTTCGACGGTACAAATCAGCCACAACGTATGGTGGTAAAACTGTAGGTTCAAGCACACTTGTTAAATAAGAATGCCAGGTCTTAGCTGAACGAACTTCGACCAGACGTAAAGTAATAAACGGAGTTTTCTTAGTGCCAGAGCCAAGACGTATCAGACGGTCACGTAAAGAAAAGCTATCTGTAAATACCTGCTCGACATGAATTGCTGCTCCCTTTTTTAACCGAGTAATAAAATTCACTTTTTGTGCAATTAGTTGTAGCCAGAAGTTAAAATGATAAAATCCTCTATCTAATAAAAGTAAGGTATGGGGATCTGCTGACTTTAAAATATCTGATTCAAAATTTGTATCTGCACTTCTGGCATTCTCATTAAACCAAATTTCTACAGGTAAAAAATTGACTAAATCTATAACTGTACAAATTTTTCCAGCTAATTTACCAGGCGGAGCATCTTTTAAACTGTCAAGCTTCTGAAATAAAGCTTCCAAAATTGAACAATCTACTATCCAAATTTTTTCAAATTTTGACTTAGTGAATTGAACACTTTGGGGGACTTTTCGCCTACTTCTTCTTTGCCAAGAATCTTGTAATTTTGGGACTAAATCTTTAAAAACTCTTTCAAATAATTGCGCTGGGAATGTCAGAAATCTCTGCGATATTGCTTGTTGGCTCACCTCAAGAGGTTTACACCACAGAAACCCTTCTCGTGCTAACATTCTGGTTAATTCTGTGGCTCCCGCCACGTCTCGCCACAGTAGAGTTAGCACTGCCGCTACCATTAATGGTAAGTTGAGAATCCTGTCTCTTAATCCCAGTTGACGGTAGTAATTTTCTTGTGAAGTGATTGCTGGTGTAAGTAACTGCTCAAGTTGAGAAGCAATTACTTCGTCTTCCATCATTGGGCGTTGCTTCTTTTTAGCATGATCTCGATTGGTTTTACGACTGCTACTCATGGTTTTTTACAATCGCTCAATTACTTGTATTAATTGAGTTTGCCATGATTTTGAACAGAGCAAATCATTCTCTCAGACCCGTATGATAATGATAATCAAAAACAGGAGTAGTGGAGAGGGCGAGGGAAGCTCGCCCTCTCCACCTTCATTACAATTATCATTCTTATGCACCTATATTTATTCTCAAAGACTTATTGACAAAATTCTTTCTCTTCTAACTTGTTCCGAATGGTCAAACCAGGAAATCCAAGGGCAGCTGTTTTATCCATAATTTTTTATTTGTATGGAGTCTCCTAACATATTGCCAATGCGGAAACATCTTTACCAGTGAAAATCAAGATTTTAAGCTCAAAGTTAAGCTTTTTACTGATCTTTTTGATGAAGAAATTGACTTAAGCAACGTAAAAATCACCCTTTGGACATCCACGCATAATTTTTGAGTGGAACAACATTTTAAAAGCAGATGGGTCTCATCAGGCATTGAAATTATTTTATCGTCAAGTTATCTGCTATCTTTCTCAATAGCAGAAGTACAGTCAAGATCCTACAAAGATATGGGAGTGTACAACGCGAACCATGCCTAATGAATTCTTAATTGATACAAAATTAGTAAGTATTAACCCTGATGTAGTAGGGATGAAGACAGATAAGAGTAGTTGCGTAAATCAACCTCAATCAGGGGTTCATGGTGATTGCTTAACTCAAAAAATGATTCATCCTCATACTTTCGCTAAAACCCGAAAGCTTTTAGATCAGGCAATAGTATCCGCTTGGCATACAGTCAAGTCAGATCGCCGACCACCAACTTTAACCCCTACGCGTTGGGTATGGCGACTGGCTGGTTTTTACCATTTGTGCCATTCTACTCCACAACTAATGGAAGAAGCGCGATCGCGCTTTGCTTTGGCAAATCGTCAGACCTTGGCACAGTGGGCTGCACAAAAAGCGCAAGAAGAAGCTGGTCACGACATACTCGCTCTGCGGGATATTCGCTCAATGGGTTACAGAGCCGAATCCGTGGTAGAAGTGCTTTTCCCTCCCGCTGCTAAGACTTTAGTAGATTGTTTTACTCGATGTGTACAAGACTCAGACCCAATTGATTGCGTAGGCTATTCTTATACAGCAGAACGTTTAGGTACATGTATAGGAGAAGCTTATATTCACAAGGTAGAAGCATTGCTACCGGCAGGTATTAACGCCACCCGTTGCCTACGCATACACAGCGCTATTAGTCCTACTGAGGTAAATCACGTTCAGGAAACTGTGACGATGATTGCCGGATTGACACCCCAAGAGCGCGATCGCGTGGTTAAAGCCTGTTACCAAGCTGCCTTATTGCGTTTTAGCCCTCCCCAAGAAGCTTATATCTCAGATGAAGAGATTGAAAATCTATTAAAACCACTAATACTGGCATAACTTACTCGCCAATAGTCCAGCTTAAGTTGTGTAAAAAAGCTTTGACAATATAAAATCCAGTGCAACTACCAAAGAAAAGATCATGAAAGCCGCAACATCAATAGTTACGACCACTTCTGATGATTCTGTTATTAAGCAGCAGTCTTCGACTTTAAATAATTCTGCTAGTAATCTCAGTCAAAATAGTTTAGAGATATTAGAAGACCCAGACTTTGAGTTAGAAAGAATCATGTTCGAGGAATTCGTTCATGGATTGCCAAGTGACATTCCTATGGCTGATTGGTAGTTTTCGTCTATTTTGATATTCTTTGCAGGTGGAAATTATCATGTTCACCTACAAAAGTGGATGAAATAAAATTAGCTGTGAATGCTGGACAAGATTGTTTTATCTAAGCAATTGCTCCTAATCTTTTGAGAGTAGCAGTAGTTGCACCTGTTAAACCTGTGACTCCTCTAATATTCATCCCGTGATAAAATTTCTGAGCTTTCAAAATTTTTAAACAATTGCTCGTGTTGATATCCCAAAGTCGTATTGTCTCATCAGCACCACTGCTGGCTAAAGTTTGATTATCTGGGCTAAAGGCGAGCGACCATATCCAAGCTGAATGTCCATATAGTGTTCTTTGACATTCACCTGATTCAACATCCCATAACTTAACTGTGTAATCGGGACTGCTAGTAGCTAAAACCTGACCATCTCGACTAAAGATAACTACTTTGACAAGACCATTTTCACAAACCATGAAAGTTTGGAGACAAACACCTGTACTAACATTCCATAACCGAACTGTGCCATCATAACTCGCACTTGCTAATAGTTCACCATTGGGACTAAAAGCGATTGACCATACCCAATTTGTATGTCCCTCTAAAGTTCGTTTGCACTCACCAGTGTTGACATCCCATATCTTGACTGTTTGATCCCAAGCACCACTGGCCATCAGCATTCCTTGAGGGCTGAAGACAACTGACTGGACAGCAGCACTATGTCCTTGAAGAGTTTGCAAGACTTGACCAGTATTGACATCCCACAGCCGCACTTTTTGGTCGTTGCTACCACTTGCCAACATCTGACCATCCAAACTAAAGGCAACCGACCAGACTACAGCAGGGTGTTTCAATACAGTTTGCAAGGCTTGACCAGTATTGACATCCCACAACCGCACTGTTTGATCATCACTACCACTAGCTAAAATCTGACCACTAGGACAAAAGGCAACTGATCGAACAGTCGCAAAATGTCCTTGGAGAGTTTGCAAAACTTGACCCGTATCTACATTCCACAGCCTGACTATTTGATCATCACTACCACTCGCCAACATTTGACCATCGGGACTGTAAGCAACTGACAGAAATTGACTGGTATAGCCGCTGAGAGTTTTAAGACATTGACCAGTACTAACATCCCATAACTTCATCATTTGGTCGTCACTCCCGCTGGCCAAAAGGTCTCCTTGGGGACTAAAAACGACAGAAAATACTAAAGTTGAATGTCCTTGAAGGGTTCTCAGGCATTGACCAGTATGAAAATCCCATAATTTTACTGTGTGGTCTAAGCTACCACTAGCGATGAGAGTGCCTTGAGGATTAATAGCAACTGACCAAACGGCAGCAAGATGCCCTTGTAGAGTTTTAATACATTCACCAGTGTTGATGTCCCATAACTTCACTGTCTGGTCATCACTGCTACTAGCTATTGTCTGTCCATCAGGACTGATAGTCAGTGAACGTATGCCATCACTATGTCCCCGTAAAATTTTGAGACATTCACCAGTGTTAATATCCCACAATTTAATCATGTCGTCATCACTGCCACTCACCAGGATTTGACCATCCAGAGTGAAAACTGCACAGACTATCCAACTTGTATGTCCGTGGAAAGTTTTGAGGCATTCCCCAGTGCTAACACTCCATAATTTCATTGTGCGGTCATTACTACCACTTACTAGTTTGTTAGCATCTGGGCTAAAGGCAACTGTCCACACTTCGTGTTTGTGTTCTTGTAAAGTTTGAAGGCATTGACCAGTATTTGCATTCCATAACTTCACAGTGTGGTCGCTACTACTGCTTGCCAAAATACTACCATCAGGACTAAAGGCAAGTGATGGCACCCAGTTAGTGTGACCTTGAAAGGCAAGAACTTGCTTCCCATCTGCAACTTGATATAAACGAATCTCGCCATTAGTATCGCCCATTGCCAAAAGTTTGCCATTGGGGCTAAAGACTATTGACAAAACGCCCCCAAAAGTTTCAGCAAAGACAGATTTGGTTAAATCAGCGTTTTGAAAATTAACATTGTGCAGTTTGATATTCCGCAAGTCTGCTTGCCAAACTGTCAATTGCGAGAAATCATAGCCTGTTAAATCTGTTTGTAATTGACACAACAAATTGAGAATATTTCCGCCTGTATAACCAGGTTCTTGGGGGAATTCTGCTCTGAGCTTGACTATAAGTTTAGTTAATTGGTTTTCAATACCTTTTTTGCTTCTTAATACAGTTAGCAAACCATCAATCACTGGTTTGAGAATAAGGCGAATTTGAGTTTCTCTGATGTAATCTTTAGCATTTGCCTTCATCAGAGCATGGCATCTCAAAAGCTGAATATTCTCAGTAATAATTTCTTCGTAGGCTCGCTCTATTAATACCTGAGTTACATATTCCATAACTACAGGCTGTAGGGTGAAAGTTGCTGTGCTTTTTTCTACTAGCGATCGCCTGACTAAAGATTCTAAAGCTTCTAGAGATTTCTGTGGTGGCACTGGCGATAAAATATCCTCTCGCAAGTCTGATAGCGTCACTGGTTCACAATTAATTGCTAACCAGTACATGATTTCTTTTTCTAAATCTGATAAGCGCTCAAACTGCTGGTCTAAAATATCACGAATATCACCAAAAACAACTGTATTTTGTTGTAAAAACTCAGTTACATTCCCAGCAAACACATCTTCAATAGTTGTCGCCACTATTTTTAAAGCCAATGGATTACCGCCATAGGATTCAATCATGGCTTTCCATTCATCTTCGGCGGCTGATAACCCTTTGACTTTTAAAATTTCTTGGCCTTCCACTACCTTTAAGCCACTTAATTGTAAGGAGTGAACGGGTGATGCTTCTCCTTCCAATAATGCGACTTCTTGAGGTTTTTCCCGGCTAGTTAATATTAAACAACTTTGGTGAGTGGCTTCTCCTAAACGCCTGAACAAATCACCATAACCTTCATATCCTTCTCGATATTTTCCGGCTCGACTGCCATAACGTAAAATGGATTCTGCATTATCCAGAATTAACAGACAGCGGTGATTGCGGAGATAATCAATCAACCGTGATATGCGATCGCTTAAACTTTCTGGTAAGTTAGCTTCTGTTTCTTGCTCGTCAGAGAGAAATTGCAGTAGTTGAGTGATTATAGCTTTCACTGGTGGAGCTTCGCGGAGCGATCGCCAAATTACATACTCAAAGTCTTCTTGAATCTGTTGCGCCAGCTTTACAGAAAGAGCAGTTTTACCAATACCACCCATGCCTAACAATGCCACGAATTGGCAACGCTCATTCAGAATCCATTGTTCTAGTGTTAGTAGTTCTTCTTTACGTCCATAAAAAACTGGTAAAAACGTAACATCTCCCCAATCTAGACGATTATTTGCACTTAAATAATCACTTTCGTTTATTTGTAAATTAAAAACTAAAAAAAGTTTTTCTAGAGTCTTTTTATCGACTCCTCCTTCTCGATTTATTACTTTTGAGATTGTACTGGGATGTAACCCAGAAAGTGAGCTAATGTCTTCAAGTGTGTAGCTATTGCCAAAATTTTCCTTTGCTTCTGACTTACGTTTTGCATCCTGAAGTTTTTGCAAACCCCTAGTAGTAAGTACAACACCACGCTTGCGTCTCCAATTCTGTAATACCATGTATTAAAACTGTATTAATTATCGCCTAGCCCTGATATTCTTGGCTTTTTTAGAGAAGAATGTAGTAATTCCAATTTATTCACAAAATATATAGTTCAGCATTTTAGTTGAAGCAAGTTTTATGCTGTTCAATAAAACGGTCTAAGCTGCAAATATGACTAAATTATGCTGAATTTTTCAAAAAATACTGCAAGAGTTATAGTTTACTGGAAATGATATTACACACAGGATTAGGGGTATTAAACGTAATTGCGGCTGTATCTTAGCATATACTACGACAATACTCACCCTGAGAATATTGAACCATCCTTTTTATGATGTTTCTTTCTTGCCCATTACGCTGAACGATAGGCAACGCGGAGACTTTGAATCAAAATTACCAAAGAAGCGATCGCCATCAATCCACCCCACAACCAATAAGGCAAAAGTAAATATCTTTGCATCTGGGCTGTGTCTGATAGCCCTAAAGAACCAGCACTATAACTAAATAAATAATTGAGTTGGTGGTATGTACTCACGCAAGCTTGTACACCCAAAAATTGAATAGCAAAACCCTGCATCCAGCGGGGTGCTTTTAAAGCCATACCAAGGATGATTAAACCTAATAAAGGAACTGCCAACAAGCCAAACCAAGAACGCACCCAAATTAATGTAGAAAGCAGCAGAAAACCGCCTAAAAGTTTTAAACTCAAAGATGCTGCTTTAAAACTGCGGGAAGCTAAAATCAAAGCTGCACCAGCAATTGGCGGCCCCATTGGCCCTGCGGCGGCGACTAAACCGGGGCCAATGGGGCCGAGTGAGGTGGCGATACGATAAGTAGCGACACCGGAACCATTGCTAAAAATTTCTAACTTTTGAAACTGTCCGCCTAATACCAGCGCCATCAAACCGTGTCCCATTTCGTGAAACCAAGTTGCCAGGATAGTGAACGGGTATAAAATATAATCGCCGCCGGGAACTTGCCATAATACAGCTGTGGCGATCGCTGCTGCGACTAACCAATTTAGTCCCATACGTTCTACTTCTGGTGGGGCTTCTGTAGAGAGCAAGGTTTCAAAATGTTTTTTTGGTTCCTGCATGGCGCACTTTCCTGAATGTAATTACCCCAATAAATGGAGTGTATTTTCATCCATCCTAATCTAAGGAGGCAGGAGGCAGGAGGCAGAATCATTCTTTCCCTGTTCCCTGTTCCCTGTTCCCTGTCCCCTGTTACCTTTTTTTAGGTTAGTTGAAAGATAAATGTTACCAAATCACCTTTACCGAGGCTGATGCGATCGCCTGGGCGGAGACGGTGTCTGTTACCTGGTAATAATGGCAAGTTGTTAATATAAGTGCCATTGGAACTACCGACATCTTCTACATAGTAAGCATCTCCCTCAACGCGAATATCAGCGTGTATCCGAGAGACAATTTCCGAATTACTAAATCCTGAAACATCGATATCAGGAGGAATACGGTCATTGGGCTTGCCAATGTGAATTACCGAGAGACTTTGGGGTAATTCAATTTCGCGATCGCTTTGAATATGCACCACTCGCGCGGTAACTTGTTGTAATTGAGTTCTCGAAACACCGGCGGGAGCCGCTGGTGCGGGAGCCGTTTCTAGCTCTGGTTCCGGTGCTGGTGCGGGTTCTGGTTCTGGCGGTGGGCTAGGAATGGCAGCCTCAACAGCTACTGGTTCAGGTGCAACGGTTGGTGGTGGAGATGGGGGTGTGCTTTCGGCTGCTACAGATGTTGGTGGTACAGCTACAGGCTGTTGGTTAATTCCTAAAGCATCTGGTTGTAATAGATCTAATAGTGGATCTGGTGTAACTAATGGTGGTGCTTGTACAGGAATTTCGGGAGCAACTGTAGCAGCAACAGCAGCAGGTGCAGCAGCGGAGTGGAGATTAAAGCCACATTGACCGCAGAAAGCAGCATCAGCCTGTACCGTTGCTCCGCAGTTGGGACAGTTACTAGTCGCTGGTAAAGGCGTATAGCAAGCTTCACACTGGACAGCGCCGTTGGGATTGGGATGATTGCAATTCGGGCAGACGATCATTGATTTTAGCCTTTGTTGAAGATCAGCGTTAGATAGTACTGGCAAGCAGAAACACCTCCATAGCAGCTTCTGCTTCCACCAATCGGCAGTTTTGCAAGGGGGCGATTCTAGCTTTCGATTTTAACAACTACTCTTTAGGAAGTTAAAAGTAGAAAGGTGAGGCAGTGCGTTGGGCGGGTTTCCCGACTTGAAGCAACTGCCGAATCCGAAGGACAAAAGTAAAAAGAATAGAGTCTTTTACCTTTTTACTTTTACCTTTTGACTTTAATTCGGCAATTCCGCCCCAGCGGCTGAATCGAGGAGCCACCAAAGTTCCCCTTGCGGACGAATTAAGCGAGATGGGTAGCTAAAGTCATCGGCTTCTGGTGCAAATACTTTGGCTAAAGCTGGACGTTTATTAGCGCCAGCCACTACAAAAATCACGCTGCGGGCGGCGTTGATAAAGGGGTAAGTAAAGGTGATGCGGGGATTCCCGTCTTTGTTACCCACAGTAATCAAGCGATCGCTCACTTTTAGTGCATCTGTGTGGGGAAATAAAGATGCCGTATGGGCATCATCACCCATACCCAGCAATATGACATCCAACGCCGGGAATTCACCAGGAGCAGTATGAAAAAATTCTTGTAAATCCTGCTCATGCTTGGCAGCAGATAAGGCTGGATCAGCGTCTAAAGTTGGCATAGCGTGAATATTGGCGGCGGGAATATCAACCCGATCTAGCCATGCACGCCGCGCCATTAATTCATTGCTATCGGGGTGATCTGGGGGAACGTAGCGCTCATCTCCCCAAAAAACGTGAATTTTATCCCAAGGCAAATCTTTAGCAGCGATCGCTTCATATAAAGGCTTAGGTGTACTCCCACCAGATAAGGCAATGGTAAATTGCCCCCGTTGTGCAATGGCAGTTTCCAACTTCGATAAAATTAATTCCAGCGATCGCGCTACCAGCGCAGACTGATCTGATAGAATTTCTACCTGTTTATTCATGGCTTTATGATTACATAGCCGGCTTCCAGCAATACGATACCGAACTTCTGATCATCCCTCCTTTTAACTTTTGAAACTTTTAACATCATCAGTTAGGTGGGCAAAGTTTAACCTAATTCATGGTTATCATCTGTCAGGTTATTTTGTCCGTAGTCAGTGGTACTAATTGGGAAAAGGAGTGCTGAAGATGGCGTGTAAGGGTGTAGGGAAATGAGATCCCCGACTTTTTCAAAAAGTAGGGGATCTGAAAACTGATTACTTTTCTCTCAAAGGTGTCCAATTACCAGAAGGCACAAACGCTGCCCAAAATCTGGGATGTTGATATTCTTCTGTTTTGAGTAAATCTAACTGTGCTGCACGCAAAGCTTCATGTCTTCCTTTACCTGCTTGCAAATTCTGGTAATACTTCATCATCAAATCTTTTGTTGCAGCATCATCCACCAGCCACAGACTTAACACTTGAGTTTGCGAACCAGCAATTACCAAAGCCCGACGCAAACCATACACACCATCGCCAACCTTGACATCACCTCTACCAGTTTCACAAGCTGACAGCACCACTAACTGATTAGAACGCAAATCTAAACCAGCAACTTCCAGCGCCGTCAAAATACCGTCATCGGTGGTTGTCACCTGATTACGCTTGTTTGCACCAGCTAAGGCTAAACCAGAACGCAACAAGGGGTTTTCTACTTCTAAAATCTTTTGTGGATTTGGTTTTTCTGGCAAATCTAATGATGTGTTGATATCTTGGGCAATATCCGCGATGAAAAAACCGTGAGTTGCCAAGTGGAGAATCACCGGACTATGTAATTGTTTAACTGCCGTTTCTGTGGCATTTTTGCCTAATAACAATTTGGCATTTGGCAAAACTTTTTTAATAGCGATCGCTTCATATTTAGTTGCAGCTAAGGGCAAAAATTCTAAAGTTGCCAAATTACTAGAACGTCGGTTTGACAAGCTTTGTACACCAGGTTGTTTATTAGAGGCGACGGTTGTATTTTGATAGTCGTAGTCAATATCTGCCAGCACAACTGGAGCCGTAGCATTACTAAAATTTGACTGGAAACGTAATAAATCTCGCCCAGTTGTCAGGTAAGAAAATGAATAACGCTGAATTAAAAATTGGTCTTGCTCATCTTTGAGAGCTTCAAAAGGAATTAAGGTTAATTGTCCATCAGGAGAAATTAAAATATGCCGCGCATCACCCAACAAAGGACGAATAGGTGCGATTAATTTTTCATCTAAAGTGCGAGCCAGTTTGTTAAATGTTCTACCAATGGCTAATGCTGTGCGGAAATCTATCGCTAATTTATCAATTTCTGCGGCTTCACCTAAATCAACCCATGTTGGTTGACCTTGAGAACGCAATACCGCCACCGCATAACGAGGTTTACCAAATTTTTCAGCTTCCGTTGTGGCTTTGACGTTGAATGGTTTGTACTGCACAATCTCTACCAAAGCTGCATCTTGAGGAATTTTTGCTTGAACAGCTAATAAATCGACTGGTTGAATTTGCTGACGAAATTCGGCACTTTGAACACTAATTTTTGCTTCCAGTTTTTCTTTTTCTGCTTCCAATTTTCCTATCTGCTCTGTTGGGTTAGCAGTTTGTTGTACTGACCGCGAAAAGACTAAGGCTGATAATTGCTGTTGTATTTGCAACCATTGAGTGAATAATTTTTGAGTTTCAGGATTTTTGTCTAATTTGCTGCGTAAGATTTGAATGCTGTCAGCTACGGCATCTAACACTAGCCCTTTGCGACGAAGTACAGTAGTTAGAGCCAGAGATGCTGCTGCTGGATTATTCCGTGCTTCTTGCAGAGCTAGGGAAACGGTAGCGTCAGTTGTCCCCGAAAAAGTCTTAATGTAGTCCTGCTTATTTTTTTCCGAGCCGACAGCAAAAATTAAATCAAGATTTTTTGCTTGAATGTCTAACCCACGACGCTGAAAATCAACAGCATGAACAATATCACCCTTTGCTTGATATAGAGAAGCCAAATTAGTCAAGTTAATGGCCACATCAGGATGTTGTTTTCCTAATACTTTTTCAAAAATGGCTAAAGCGCGGAGATGCAGAATTTCAGCTTGTTCATATTTACCTTGTGAACTATATAGTGCAGCCAAATTATCTAATTTATTAGCAACATCAGGATGTGATTTACCTAATATGTTTTCACTAATAGCTAAAGCACGGAGATACAAAGGTTCTGCTTTGGTAAATTTTCCTTGGGCATTATACAGTGCAGCCAAATTATTTAAAGTAATTGCAATATCAGGATGTGATTTACCATAAACCTTTTCATAAATGCCTAAAGCACGTAGATGCAGTGATTCTCCTTGTTCATATTTTCCCTGAGAATCATAAAATAATCCCAAATTATCTAAAATAGTTGCAAAATCAGGATGTGATTTACCCAGCAACTTTTTATAGATAGCCAGTGAGCGGAGATACAATAGTTCTGCTTGTTTAAATCTGCCTTGTAGACGATACAATCCAGCTAAATTATTTAAGCTAATAGCAACATCAGGATGTTCTTTACCATACAGCTTTTCATAGATAGACAAAGCACGCAGATGCAACGGTTCTGCTTGTTCATATTTGCCCAGTTTTCTATACAGTAAAGCTAAATTATCTAAGCTAGTAGCAATCTCACGATGTGATTTCCCCAATAATTTTTCTTTGATAGCTAGTGAGCGGAGATACAGAGGTTCTGCTTGTTGATATTCTCCTTGTGCTTGATATAGTGCAGCCAAATTATTTAAATTAGTGGCAACAATTAGATTTTCTTGACCAAGCACTTTTTCTCTAATAGCTAATACACGTTTAGCTAAGGGGATAGCAGTACTGTATTTTCCTTCCTGGTATAACTTAATAACTTGTTGATTTAGTTCTTCAGCGTCCTTTAAGGCTGCTTGTTGCTCTGCGGAATATGTGGGGGTTTGCTGTTGCGCTATCCCTTTGACTGGAATACTTAACAGTAATCCTGGTGTTATTCCCGCCACCATTATCCAAGGTGCAAGACACACACCCGCAGCATTAATTGCACTGAATAACTTTTTCACAATTAACTCACAAGCATTTTGGTTTGGCTATGATATCAATCATGTCCGCCCTCAGAACTTTTTGCCAAGCTGTTGTAAACAAAACTCAAAACCTCTCTTCCCTCTTTGCGCCTCTGCGCCTTTGCGCGAGAATATTCCACAAAATTTTCTGACACTTCAACCTCAAAGGCTCACCTTTCAGCCTTTGAACCTCAACGTTCAACCTCAAAGGCTCACCTTTTAGCCTTTTAACCTCAACGTTTAACCTCAAAGACTCAACTTTCAGCTTCAGAACCTCAACGTTCAACCTCAAAGGCTCAACTTTCAGGCTCAGAACCTCAACGTTTAACCTCAAAGGCTCAACTTTTAGCCTCAGAACCTCAATGTTTGAGTAAAAAGGCTGAAACTGCTAATTCAAAGGCTCAATATCCAAGGTTGGGTGCAGGCGCACAAGAAATATTGAAAACAACACAGTAAATGTATATTGCGCCGTAACCCAACACTAAATCATGAGATTTTGAGAAAATATAGTGACAGGTAAAATAATTGCAGCATAAATTTTACCGTCGGAATTAAGATGTTTTGGTAGTTGAAAATTTTGTTATTTTCTTCATAGCATTTGTTGGGTTCCACTACCCTGCGGAAAGCCACCCTTCGGGTGTCTAAGTTTCATCCAACCTACAAGCTGAGTCAGAAGACAAAATTTCACACTTCAGACTTCATACTTCAAAAAGATTTTCCCAGCCAGGAATAGCTTCGCGTTGAGCAATTAGTAATTCTTGAATGCCTTTTTCAGCAAAATCTAGCAGTTGATTCAATTGAGTACGACTAAAACTACCTTCTTCTGCTGTTCCTTGAACTTCAATAATTCCCAAATGATGATCCATCACGACGTTGAAATCTACTGTAGCTGCTACGTCTTCTGGGTAGTTTAAATCTAAATATGGCTCACCTTGTAATAAACCTACAGAAATTGCCGCCACTTGTCCAGATAAAGGCGATCGCTCTAACACCCCGCGCTGTAATAATTGGGAAATTGCCTGTGCTAAGGCGACAAAACCACCTGTAATGGCTGTGGTTCTCGTTCCTGCATCCGCTTGCAACACATCAGCATCCACCGTAATAGTCCGTTCTCCCAAAGCCTCAAAATCTATTGTTGCCCTTAAGCTGCGTCCAATTAAACGTTGAATTTCTTGAGTCCTACCAGATAATTTCAACAATTCTCGTTCTTGGCGCTGCTGGGTGGCTGCGGGTAACATCCGATACTCAGCCGTTAACCATCCTTTACCACTTCCAGCTAAAAATCTCGGCACTCCCTCAGTCACAGTAACATTACAAAGTACTTGAGTATCACCGCATCTAGCCAGCACCGAACCAGGCGCAAAACGAGTAAAACCAGACTGAAAGCTCACAGGACGAAGCTCGTAAGGTTGTCTGCCATCGGGACGCTGCCATACCATTGGATTTGCCTCACAATTTTCATCTAGAATACTGCGTGAAGTATGAAGTGTGAAATTTTGTTTTTTAGCCTTTTGATTCAGCACTCGTCAGCAGATTGAGGATAGTTTGCTCTACCATATCAGGTACTTGATCACCGTTGATTGTTAATAGGCGGCGGCGACGGTCGTAATATTCTAGGATAGGGATTGTGCGATCGTAAAATATTTCCACTCGACGTTGGACAATTTCGGGTTGGTCATCTGGTAGAGAACGGCCTAGAGAACGGCTGACCATGATGGCTTGCGGTACTTGTAAATAAATTGCCCAATCTAACTTTTGTTCTAAAGTCTCCAATAAAAAATCTAGTTCTTCCGATTGAAAGGCCGTGCGGGGATAACCTTCTAAAATCCAACCACCAACAACATCAAGTTTTTTCAATCGCAGCCGCATTAATTCAATCATCATTTCATCGGGGACTAGCTCACCTCTAGCTACATAGGGTTGTGCATGGCGACCGAGTTCGCTATAGTTAGCGATCGCTTCTCGTAAAATTTCACCTGTAGAAATCTGAGGTATATCAAAGTGTCTACCCAGCCTTTGCGCTTGAGTGCTTTTACCTGATCCTGAACCTCCCAGAATCACTAATCTCACTTAATTTCACTCCTCATCTGGTAAAATTCATAACATTCTACTTTGTTTTGCCCAAACCAATAGTCTAGATCACACTCGGCTATTTTCATTTATTGCTCCTAAATTTTGCGATCGTGTTGCGACTAGTTTCATCCAAAAAATGAAAATGTCAATATCTCATCCTAATTTTGGATTTTGGATGATTTTTTTGTTCTAACCTTGTCCCTTTGACCTTCTTTTCCCTACACCCTTTATTTCCCTATTCCCCCTTCTTCCAGAACACGCTTGTCAAAATCAGGTTAATCATATAAATAGATTTGAACAACTCTCAGCAGAACTTATTTATTTTTTTGTAATTTTCTAAATTTTCCTTATGGTTGCCCAGTTAGAATCTCCCAGCAGCAATTCGTCACTTTCCTCACCAAACCCAGTAGAAGGACTCGTACAAGTTTTTACTAGCGCTCACCGTAACTTTTTTACCACCGTGATGGCTCAAGCCTTGAGAATTGCTGGTCAAGGCACATCAGTATTAGTAGTACAGTTTCTCAAAGGCGGTATTGGTCAAGGACAAGATAAACCAATTCAGTTAGGACAAAATCTCGACTGGATACGCTGTGATTTACCCCGCTGTATCGATACACCACAACTAGACGAAGCCGAAAATCTAGCTTTACAACAGTTGTGGCAACATACTCAAAATGTCGTCTACGCGGGTAAATATGCCCTAGTCGTTTTAGATGAGTTAAGTTTAGCCATTAACTTTGGTTTAATTCCCGAAGCTGATGTGTTAGCTTTCTTAGCAAAACGTCCGCCCCACATCGATATCATTCTTACAGGGCCAGAAATGCCCAAATCCCTGTTAGATGTCGCCGACCAAATTACTGAAATTCGCCGCAGCCACCGACCCTAAAGGACACTGTTCACGATATTCTAGTAGTTCGGTTGGAATTACCTGTGAACTTGTGATTAAGAACGATAAATGGATTACGGAAATGGCTCAAAAAGGCATGATTTCACCTTTTGAGCCAAGCTTAATCCGAAAAGTACAGAAAGAGACATCCGTAGATGCTCAACCCGTTATCAGCTACGGTCTTTCTTCCTATGGCTACGATATCCGCCTCTCCCCCGCCGAGTTTCGGATTTTTCGCCACATACCAGGAACTGTGGTTGACCCCAAAAACTTTAATCCCCACAATTTAGAGTCAACACCACTACATACAGATGTAAATGGCAGTTACTTTATTTTGCCTGCTCATTCTTATGGATTAGGTGTGGCTTTAGAACGGCTAGAGGTTCCCGATAATATTACAGTAGTTTGTATAGGTAAAAGTACGTACGCACGCTGTGGTATAATTGCAAACTTAACTCCTGCGGAAGCGGCGTGGCGTGGTCATTTAACTCTAGAATTTTCCAATTCTTCTAGTGCAGACTGTCGTATATATGCTAATGAAGGTGTAGTGCAGTTACTCTTTTTAGAAGGAGAACCCTGTGCAATTAGTTACGACACAAGACAGGGTAAATATCAGGATCAGTTAGAGATTGTCACTATAGCTCGCGTATAGTTGAAATTCAAAACCACAGGTTATGGTTAATTTTACCTGTGGTTTTGATGTTTATTGTGTGCGTAGACACAAAGCGGCTTGTTGTTATACATCGCATCATTAATATTGAATCTGTTGCCTGATCATCGCAGCTTAGGTTTGTGAGCAAAATCCAGTAACCGCATTTGAATAAGCAGGTAATAGAATACTATAAACATAGCTGCGGAAAAGATTTGTCCTCCCCAGCCATGATGCCAAAACTCAAATGATCTTCCATCCCAATAAGCAACGACAATTGCCAGTAATGCAATCCGAGCAGTGTTAAAACTGAAAGCTACAACACATCCCAAAAAGCTGATTGTTAATGTTTGAAAGACTTTTAGTCTGTAAGCCATACCTATTAACAGACTAGTCATCAGCATCAAGACCATCAAATCAAATCCGTTACAACCCCATCCTATATCTACGCCACCCGTGGGTAATTTTACTAATGTTCCATCTAAAATACTGGGATAACCTATGGCGTGAAGTGCTAAATTAACACTCCAAGCTTGAATGTGATCCATTGTTCTTTCTGGAGTCAAGGCTTGCCATATATATGATGCTAGAAAGTAAATCCCCGGATATATACTTGTAACCATCAAAAAAATTGGACGTTGATAGCTTTTAAAGAATTGTATTCCCCAAGAGCTAAGGGCAATACCTGCTAAAATGCCTAACCAAACTAATGCTTGAGACCAGCCTTTATTCAAAGTAAAAGGGAAAATGCCAAATCCAAATAAAATCAAACTATGGCCGATTCGGCGCTCTATTGCTACCGGATTTAACTTAGCAATTTGAGGTTTCTGTTCCCATAACTCCTGTAATGCTAAATAAGCAGCAGTAACTGTCAATAATGGAAATGTACTACCACCAATCAGGAAATTTATTAGTGTCTTTAACCAAAAAAATAAGTAGTAATATAAACCTACAAATAAACCACACAAAACTATTAGACTATGTTTTTTTACTAAATAGATTAATAATATTTTCTTGATTGTATAAGCATATTTTTTATAGATATTCAAATGAATTAAAACCTCCTCTTTATTAACTATTAATTAGGCAAAGTAAAATATGGTTTTAGCCTACTACCACAGTAATCTGTAGTAGTGAGTTAGTCGTAGGAGTTATATTTTTTCTGACAAATCAGATCGAAAGTATGCGCCTAACACACCCTACAAAAATGTTATTTTTACTTTATGAATAGACTCTTCCTTGAAAGTTTAGGCAGAATATAAATTTGCTCCAGTGATAAATTAATCTACTTCTCACTGTTTACCCTTGGAAGTAATCAGTCCTTTATTTCATTTCAATTTGCTTTGAAGCTTGACGATTTTTGCATATTAAGCCTATACCTAAAGCAGCTAATCCTGGTATTAAAACAGGAACAGGTACTTGTTTTTGGTTATATCCTTGCTTTGGATCTATTGGTTTTGAGTTATTTGGTTTACCTATATTTGTTAGCTTGGGATTGCTTGGGTTATTTGCATAGGTATTGCTATTACCTGAATTTTGGCTACGGGAACTATTTGAACTTCTAGCCCATGTTGGCCAGGGTATAAACCCTAAAATCCATTGGATTTCCAAAGACCCTGACCGTCTTGAATTTATCTGTTCGGTTTGAGTTGGTTTGTTTTGAGCTAGTGTATGAGATTGAGGAACAAATACCATAGCTGTAGCTATAGAAGTAGTGACCGCTATGCTTGCACATACGGGTTTAAATTTCATAAATTATTTTTCTCCTCAAAAATGTTTACTGAATAAGTATTTAGATTTCTTTAGTCAGAATTTTTACAAAAATATTAATTACTATTCATCTATCTATTGATATATAACCGCCAATTTATGACTCACTCGGTAGTTATACAGCAGGTTGTAGGTTTGTTGCCCGATTTTTACTTCTGCCTAATTCTCAACTGCTATTTTTTTCTTTAATGCTATTTTTTGCCACTTAATTTATTTGTAGCCTTTTATAGAATTTATACTGAATACTGGACTCTATTTTCTAATTCTATGTAATCAACACCTCCTAAGAAGAGAAAATCTAGAATCAAAACTTATAAAATATGACGTGAATTTTCAAACATTGTTGCCAAAGGTTGCGCCTGTGTCCAAAAAAATAGTTTTAGTCAGTAATTATATTAATTCTCTGCAAGATTACTGACTATAGACAAGAAAATAAGATTATGCCTACTAACTGCGATCGCACATCATGACTCTACGAAACCAAAACATCCTGTAATTTTGCCACCATTTCGGCTCGTGCTGATACTTCTAGCTTGCGAAACATCCGCTTTAACGCTTGTTTCACAGAGTTTTGCGTAATCCAAAGTTTTTCACCAATTTCTGCGTTAGTTAAACCTTGCGCTACCAATTCCGCAATTTCTAACTCCCGTGGTGTCAAGCGGCTAACTAACGGTGAAGTTGTGGGTTTTGCCCTTAAAGTTGCAATTTTGGCTGACAAATGCAAGCATACAGCACTCAAGTCAGCTAAGTCGTTGCCATCAAAAGCAGGCTGGCCGCGATCGCGTGCTAAGTGTAATGTACCAATCAACTGACCATCGCAAACAATTGGCCCAGTCATCACATGTTCGTGGTCAGAACGAGAACAAAAATGTTTCCAGTCGCCTGGTGATAATAGCAATTGCTCATGGGCGGGAGCGTGACGCTCAACTACATAGCGTCCAACGGGATTACCCTCTAAACATACAGAGGGAATAGCGGGAATATTAATTTCTGTTGCTACTTGGTCATCTAAAAGATAGATACCCCAATGCTGTACGCCAAAATGCTCGCTAATTTTATCCTTCAGAGCTAGATGTAGCTCTTGCTCATTACGGACAGTAGCGATCGCACCAAATACAGCATGAAGAGAATTAGCCATAAGTGTACCCAAAGTGTACCCCATTGGGGACTATGCTCTACTCAACAATTACTTCTATGCTAATACCAGCAACAATAAAACGCTATTATCACTGGATACGCTAGGAGAAGCACATGACAGTTACCAAACTCTCTGCTCAGGAACTTTTCCGGGCTGCTTATGAAAACCGTTACACATGGGATAACAATTTCCCCGGTTATACCGCAGATGTTACCTATAAGTATGACGATAAAGTTACTACAGGTAAAGTAATCATCAATGCTGATCTCAAGGCGGAAGTTCTGGGAGTAGAAGACGAAGCCGTAAAAAAAGCCATCCACGGTCAAGCTTGGGAAATCGCTATTCACCGCATCCGTCGCAGCTTTGAAGATACCCACAGCGAAAACACCTTTAGCTATGGTGACACTGACTTAACTGATGCAGTGGAGATTTTAGTTGGTGGTAAAGGTTCTGGCGATAAATATAAAGTCCGCAATAACGAAGTTTGTCTGGTTCACCGTCAAATTCATGGCATTTTCGTCACTATCAACACCTTCAGCAGCCACCAAACTGGCGAAGGTTACTTGTCTCACACCTACGATTCTGTTTACCATGACCCCAAAACTGGCGAACAAAAGGGTGGTAGAAGCGAATTCACCGATGAATATGAAAAAGTAGGCAAATACTTCATTCTCAACCGTCGAGAAATTCGCACAGAAACCAACGGACATCTAAATATTCAAGAATTTATTTTCTCGAATATTCAGTTGTTGGAACCTGCTGCTTAAAAAAGTTTCTGTCCCCCTCCCACCTGGAGAAGTTGATTAAACTAAAAGCGATCGCACTGGTGATGTTAGGGCGATCGCTTTTAATATTTGGGTAGAGTGATGCAGTGAATTACTTGCAGGATTCACCATTTTCGCGCTCTTGTTATGTCTTAGCACTAATGCGCGTCACAAAGAACTATCTTCCACAGCACAGGATAAAAATCATGAGATACCCCAAGGAGGGTAGATGCAATCATGTCATTTGTCCCGTGCATTCAATAACTATTAGGCAGTAATAATTGCTGAAGTCACTTGTCCTGGGATGACTGGATTTTTCAATGGGGTGCGCTGCTGCTGAGATTGGCGCATTTGATCAGAATTTAGCTGCTTTCTTTTCTCACTGGCTAAAAGCAGTTTTGCCAACGGGAAGCATTTTATCTACCTCAATTTACTCTCAGGAGATATTTTTCTCGTTAGATGTAAGCAAGCTTTCAGCTATCAGCGGCCAGTGAAACAGTCAAAAGCTGACGGCTGAATGCTGAAAGCCTTTTAAGCCATTTGATTTTCAATCGCCCACCGCGCTAATTCAGTGCGGTTGTGGAGATTGGTTTTGCCCAACATATTGGACACATGGCTTTCAACGGTACGCTGACTAACATTTAATTCTTCAGCAATTTCTCTGTTCGCTAAACCCCTAGCTACAAACTGGACTACTTTCAGTTCGGTGGGAGTTAACTGCACATCAAAGGGAACCTGAATACGGGAACCGTTTTCTCCGCCTTTGGCTTGGTGTTCCTTCCAACGGATAGTTTGTTTCAGCGAAGATTCTACTTGTGCAACGAGTTCTTCTGGTTCAAAAGGCTTGACCATATAGACATCAGCACCTTTATTTAAACCTTTCACTCGGTCTGCACTTTGCCCTTTGGCTGACAAAAACAGAACGGGAATCCAACTAGTGCGTTCATTTTGCCGGACTTGTTCTACAAAAGTGTAACCGTCCATTTCCGGCATCATTACGTCACAGATGATCATATCTGGAACGTCATGCTCTAGAATTTCCAGAGCCTCACGTCCATTTTCCGCAGTGACGACTTCATATCCTCTAAATTCCAAGTAATCCTTCACCAGCAAGATGAGGTTAGGGTCGTCATCAATTAGTAGAAGGCGTTTGTGATCTTTCATGCTGGGCTCTTTCATAGCAGTGGCACTTGTCGCGCTTCGGTCCATCAAGGTCTTGAATGGTTATCCTTAATATGGTGGATTTATCGAGATGTTGTCTTTTTTCCCACTTAACTTGCCTTTGCTTCCTCGAAGTCTCAAAAGCGGTTCTCACCTTATTTAAGACCACTAGCTCATCGGCAAAAGTCCGGTAAGGATACGTAGAGCAGTAGTAATTATAATGCGCTATTATATATCGCTTTGAAAGTGGCGGGTGAAAAAACACTGATTAAATAATAATCGTCTGCCATTCACTAGTAAGTATTGGCTTCAGATGACCCTAGCTTTATAACAACTCGCACTTTCATCAGCGTACTGCTTTACTATATCCTGCGGATGTGAAGCCTTATCAGATGTTAACAAGCAAGTAGGGGAATTTCCGGCAAAGATGGGTTAAAAATGCAAATTCTTCTACCACCATGATGCCGATCAAGTATGTTTGGATGATCCTCTCAATAACTTGCAAATTTGCTTGGCGATACCAGACACCACCATCCGAGCAGACAACCATTATCTGCCTAGAACAACAAAGTGGCAAGCAATTGTCTTGAATTGTCAAGATACAGAAGGGTAAACTTTCATAGCTTTTAATCAAGTTTTAGTTCTTGAAGTAGCTAATGGAGGCCTTCCCAGAACTACCCACTAACTTGCTGTTAACCGTAGTTAGCAACAATGTGGTCAGCATACATAAAAATATGTCGCTGATTTTTGGCAATTCCTAAAATTTTTACACAATTACTTAAGGTTTTCTTGTTGTCTACATGTTTAATGGCTGTGTCGATGTGATGGTTTTTTGAATCTTGGTATTGTTACTCATGATTCAGATCCCTGTTTACTGTTCTATAACAATTTCCAAGCTTTGCAAATAAAGTTGACCATATAAAAATATTCGTAACTTACTGATGAAAATCAGAAAATTAAACTTAATTAGGTACTTATACTTAAGTGAACTTCCGATTACTGAAGGTGGGGAGTGGGGAAATGAGCAGAGGGGCAGGGGTGTAGAGGTGTAGAGGAGATGGGGAGTAGTGTGCAGTGAAGCAAAGAGAAATTTTTATCCCCTCCGCTCCCTTGCTCCCCTGCCTTCTTCCAACAGTTCGGGAACCCGTACATCAGAAAATGTTGCCATTGCAGGCTTTACTTCGGTAAATTAGCACTCAGGAGTTGAGAGTGCTAACTCTGGAGAAAAAATTTTATGGCAGCTGTATCTTTAAGCGTATCTACAGTTAAACCTTTGGGCGATCGCGTTTTCGTAAAAGTAAGCGCATCGGAAGAAAAGACCGCTGGTGGTCTATATTTGCCTGACACCGCCAAAGAAAAGCCCCAAGTAGGGGAAGTTGTTGCTCTTGGCCCTGGCAAGCGTAACGATGACGGTAGTCGTCAAGAGTTGGAAGTCAAAGTTGGCGATAAAGTGCTGTACTCCAAGTACGCTGGCACAGACGTGAAACTCGGCACCGATGAATACGTACTGCTTTCTGAAAAAGACATTCTAGCAGTAGTTAGTTAGTCAAAAAGTCAATGGTCAACAGTCAATCGTCCCTAGACAAATGACAAATGACAAATGACAAGTGACACACATCAAATGACACAGGAAGATTAACAACTATGGCAAAGCGCATTATTTACAACGAAAACGCACGTCGCGCTCTAGAGCGAGGCATGGACATTTTAGCTGAGGCTGTAGCTGTAACCCTCGGCCCTAAAGGTCGCAACGTAGTTCTAGAGAAGAAATTCGGCGCACCGCAAATCGTGAACGACGGTGTGACCATCGCTAAAGAAATTGAATTAGAAGACCACGTTGAAAACACTGGCGTTTCTTTGATTCGTCAAGCTGCTTCTAAAACCAATGATGCTGCGGGTGATGGTACTACAACCGCTACCGTGTTGGCTCATGCAATTGTTAAAGAAGGTTTACGGAACGTGGCAGCTGGCGCTAACGCCATCCTGTTGAAGCGCGGTATCGATAAAGCCACCATCTTTTTGGTAGAAAAAATTGCCGAACACGCTCGTCCTGTAGAAGATTCCAAAGCTATTGCTCAAGTTGGTTCTATCTCTGCCGGTAACGACGATGAAGTCGGTCAGATGATTGCCCAAGCAATGGATAAGGTGGGTAAGGAAGGTGTAATTTCCCTAGAAGAAGGGAAATCCATGACCACCGAATTGGAAATCACAGAAGGGATGCGCTTTGACAAAGGCTACATCTCTCCTTACTTCGCCACCGATCCTGAACGGATGGAAGCAGTATTTGATGATCCTTATTTACTGCTGACCGATAAGAAAATCGCTTTAGTACAAGATTTAGTACCTGTTCTTGAGCAAGTTGCCCGTCAAGGCAAACCCTTGGTAATTATTGCTGAAGATATTGAAAAAGAAGCTTTGGCAACCTTGGTTGTTAACCGCCTGCGTGGTGTGCTGAACGTAGCTGCTGTGAAAGCTCCTGGATTTGGCGATCGCCGCAAAGCTATGCTAGAAGACATCGCTATCCTCACTGGTGGTCAACTCGTCACCGAAGATGCTGGTCTGAAGCTAGAAAACACCAAGCTTGATGGTTTGGGTAAAGCTCGCCGCATCACCATCACCAAAGACAACACCACAATTGTTGCTGAAGGTAACGAAGCTGGCGTTAAAGCTCGCATCGAACAAATTCGTCGTCAAATGGACGAAACCGAATCTTCCTACGACAAAGAAAAATTACAAGAGCGTCTGGCTAAATTGGCTGGCGGTGTAGCTGTAGTCAAAGTTGGTGCAGCCACCGAAACCGAAATGAAGGACAAGAAACTGCGCCTCGAAGATGCTATCAACGCTACCAAAGCAGCAGTAGAAGAAGGTATCGTTCCTGGTGGTGGTACAACTCTGGCTCACCTCGCTCCTCAACTAGAAGAGTGGGCTAAGGCTAATCTCAAAGATGAAGAGTTGACCGGTGCTTTAATTGTCTCTCGTGCATTACCAGCACCTCTGAAGAGAATTGCTGAAAACGCAGGTCAAAATGGCGCTGTCATTGCTGAACGCGTTAAAGAACAAGAATTTAACGTTGGTTTCAACGCTGCTACTAACGAATTCGTTGATATGTTGGCTGCTGGTATCGTTGACCCCGCTAAAGTAACTCGTTCTGCATTGCAAAACGCTGCTTCTATCGCGGGTATGGTGTTGACAACCGAATGTATCGTTGTTGACAAGCCAGAACCCAAAGATGCTGCTCCTGCTGCTGGCGCTGGTATGGGCGGTGGTGACTTCGATTACTAATACTCTGTAGTCAAGTAAATAAAAAACAGCTGCTTCTCTTGTGGAGGCGGCTGTTTTTTTGTCAATTTCTATATTTTCAGAGAAATTTTAGCTGCTAACATAGAATTTAAATTGCCTTATTTTGAGGAACTTTAAAGATGACTCTGATTAATTATCAATCTAATTTTCAAAAGTTACCTGAAATTGTCACAACCTTAATTAATAATAATCCTGTTTATCAAGAGAACTTAGATAAAGAGCAAATGATTGAAGTAATTAATCGTACTTTTGACCCAATCTCTGTTCCTGACATTAACGATATCTCTGAAGAAGAATTAACAAAACGAGTTAAAAGTATTCTATCTTTACATTTAGTTTCAGGAATGCTCAATGACTTTACTCCAGAGCAAATGCAACTTTTTAATGAAGCTGTAAAACGAGGATAGATGGGTTATTTATTAGATACGAATATTGTTTCAGCATCGCTAAAACAAAACATTCAAATCGGATTGAAAATTACAGAAATAAGGCGACAAGGTGAATTTCTTGCTATTAGTGGCATAACATACTATGAAATTCAAAGAGGATTGTTAAGTAGCAATGCCATTAAAAAATTAGCTTTATTTCAACAGTTTTGCCAAGATTACCCTGTTTGATTTTTGGATGATATTAGAATTTTTCAAAAAGCCGCAGAAATTCATTTTGATTTAAAAGGCAAAGGTAAAATCATTCAGGATGCAGATATTTTAATAGCTGCTACCGCCATAATTCATAATTTAATTTTAGTTTCTTACGACTCTGATTTAAGCAGAGTTAAAGATTTACGGTTAGAAAATTGGTTAATTTCTTAAGTTAATTATGTAAATATAATATTGGCAACCTCGAATCTCACGATGCTTTAGGTATTTTGGGTAGATGTTTTTGATTGCATACAAAGACAGATATAAAGCAAATAAATATGGTTCTTCCGTACCTGTTATGCCAAATTATTAGTTAAACATCAAAACTTGCTTGAAAAATATAGGTAAATAACCCAAAAACCCGTCAAGTGCCTAAAATGTTATTAAATAATGAATGCCTGGTTTTGTTGTATAGCAAGGGTTTCATTTTTATTACGAATGCGATTTAGCATAATATGTAATGAAGGAGCCATAAATATTTTTATGAGTTATGCTGGCATTTAAATCTATTTATTAGCACTTTTAAATATGATTAAACCTCTGTATGAAGGTTATTGTGAGGGAAATCCTACAAAATTCGTGCGTGAAAAATTTGGAGATACTAATGTTTACGCCCAAAATGCTAAATCCCTTTTAACAAAAGCAACTGGTTTTATTGCTGCTTATGATTTTACTCTTAATCCTTATCGTGGTTGTCAGTATGGTTGTAGTTATTGCTATGCTGCTGCGTTTAGCCCTAATACTAAAATGCGTCAAGATTGGGGTAAATGGGTAATTTTTAAAGAAAATGCTGCAAAGGTTTTAGAAAAAGAATTAGAAAGTTGGTATAAAAAACATCCGCATCAACCACCTAAAATTTACATGAGTAGTGTTACAGATCCTTATCAACCTCTGGAATCTAAACATCAGTTAACCCGTAGTTTATTAGAAGTTATGCTGGAATATCGTCCAACGTTAGTAATTCAAACTCGCAGTCCAATTATTACTAGAGATATTGATTATTTACAAAGATTCCAGCGGTTGCGAATTAATATGAGTATTCCCACAGGGAGTGAAGCTGTGCGAAGAGATTTTGAACCTCGTTCTCCTAGTATTAAGGCGAGACTAAACGCTATCGCTAAAATTAAACAAGGTATTGATATTTTTAAAGGATTTGTTCCTAAATTTTCTATTACGATTACACCTTTACTTCCAACACTTGCAGCCGATGAAGAAGTTTTTATTAAGAAATTAGCCATTGTAGATAGAGTTGTAATCCAAGATTTTCACCCTAATAATCATCGTTCTCTTGTAGCGGGAACTCGCCAAGAAGCTGAAAATATCAAACAACGATATTCTTGGTGGTATGATTCTGAACAATTGAGTTATCAGAGATTTAAACAAAAGTTATTGTCTCAACTTCCAGGTGTGGAAATAAAAGAAGGTAAGGACGGTTTTGGTTATGAATAAATTGATTATTAATTGGTGGAGAAGTCAGCAGTTTAAATTAGCATTGCATCGTGGCGACAACCGAAGTGCTTTACAAATTTTACAAAAAATTCAAAAATCAGGAGCCAAATTTTCTTCCTTAGAAAAAGTATTTAGAGAGAAAATTCAACTTGAACGAGATTTAGAAGAACATAAACGTGAAATCACAAATTTACGCAAACAAATAGTAGAGAAATCAAAATTAAATTTATTATTACATCCAAATCCCGAATTGATTAAGTATTTGTCCAAAAGTTTTAAACTAATACAACATGATGAATATAAACTTCAAGCTACTGGAATTGATGAGCGTATATTTGAAGATTTTGAAGCTAGGCTTGCAGAATATATCCAGGAAGAATTGAATAAAATTCCTGAGCAAAAATTACTGATTAAGTTAGAAGATGCTGTGGAGGATATTAGCAGCTTAAAAGTTGGACAAGAGCCAGACTATCGTTTTACTCTGACTCCTCATGTATACTTTATGAAATATTTTTTAGAAAATGTCTACTGTCTTTATTTAGCTTGGTCACTTATTTACCAAGACGGGTTACTTCCAACTAAATTTAATATACTTGATATTGCTGCTGGGCCAGGAACTACAGCTTATGGATTAGCGTTATTTCTCCAAAGTTGTAGTAGCTTTGTTGATATTCCTCAAATGCACGTATCTTACTATTCTTTAGAAAAACAAGATGCTTTTCAGTATCGAGGGCTTCAGTTTTGGCGTAAATATATAGAGTCTCGTAAAACACCTGTAAATAACTTCTTTAGGTTTGTTACTACTGATATCTTTGCCTGGGATGTTAAATCAAGTAATATACCTAAAAATTTTTTTGATTTTATAGTAATTTCTCATTGCTTCTTTACCGATAGCTCTAAAAGAATCCAATCTAATAATATATATAAAGAAATCTTTGCTAATAGTCTAAATAATCAAGGTTATGTACTTTTAATTATCCAAGATAAAAAATTATTCAAAGCTTATGATGCTGATCAAACGGAAGATAAGGAACAGGAGGAAAATATGATTTCTCAATTCATAGAAGAACTTGGGTTACATTTAGTATGGTATAAATATTTAACTTCAACAAGCTTAAGGAAACCTCTTGCTGCTTCTGAGTTTGGCAAATTTGCTAAAGATAATTTACCCAAACAAATATACATGAATCAGTTGCTTAAAAAGTATTGTAATCAAAATTATGAATCACACTATACATTAGATGATTATGTAATATTAGCCAAAAAATAGATACACGTATAAATGTCTGATGACAAAAATAGAGCGAAGATATATTAATGGAATTTTTAAACAGGAGATTATTCATCCAGATAAACCGCGCGATCGCACTCTTCTTATCTTTACTTTAATCTTCACATTATTGATTCTGCCTATTATTAATATTTTTGCAATGATAATTTCTTCACTAAAAAATCATCACCAAAACTAACTTATTACTAATAAAAAAATAATCGGTGCAGATTCTCTACACCGATCGCACTACTTGTGCATAATTTAATTGTGATTGAACCTGACATTTCCCTCACGCTATGGCTGAAGCTTGGGGTTTGGCAAAAATCATGCGTCCGGCGGAGGTTTGTAAGGCGCTGGTGACGACTACCCTCAGTTCACCCCCTACATAACTACTACCTTCTTCCACAACAACCATTGTCCCGTCATCTAAATAACCAATACCTTGACTTGGTTCTTTCCCTTCTTTGAGAATTTTCAGGTCGAGGTTGTCACCGGGTAAATAAGTAGGACGGACGGCGTTGACTAAATCGTTGACGTTCAACACAGGTACTTTCTGCACGCTGGCTACTTTCGACAAGTTGTAGTCGTTGGTTAGCAATATCGCGTTGATTTCTTGGGCAAAGCGGACTAATTTTGCATCGACTGTTGCAATATCATCGTAGTCAATGGGGTTAATTAAGATGCGTTCTGGATAATCTTCTTTAATGCGGTTGAGAATTTCTAAACCGCGTCTTCCCCGCACCCGCTTTTGGTCTTTACTGGCATCAGCTACTTGCTGCAATTCCTGCAATACAAATTGTGGCACGATGATTTGCCCTTCTAAAAACCCCGTTTCTAGTAGTGCTTCAATCCGACCATCAATAATACAGCTAGTATCTAAAACTTTGGTATTGGCAGGTTTTAATGTACCTTCTGCTACCATTGTTTCCACAGGGTTAGGATTAATTAATCGCAATAATCCTCGCCCGTGAGTGTCTGCCAAATTCATGCCTGTAACGGCTAAAATAATACTACCAACAACTGCTACCAAGGGTTTAATAAAACTAAAGTCGGGGGGTATTGGTAGCAAAAATAGCGGAGCCAGCATTAAGTTTGCTAGTAGTAAGCCAATGACTAATCCAATGGCACGCGTTAAGATGACTTCCAGTGGCATTTCGCGGACTTGTGCTTCTAGGCGGCGATAAGTCGTCTGGAAACTCAGTCCAACTGCACCGCCAATAATAGCGGCAAAGACGGCAACAGTGAGGCGTAAAGCTTCTAGGTTGGTCACTCGATCTAGGGTGCCATCAGGTAGCAGATCGGTGCTGTAGAAACCTATGCCTGCTGCTGCCAGAATGAATGAGAGAATAATAATGGCATCAAGCATGGTTGTTTTGTTTTCCTGCAATTGTTTTACCCGATAAAGTCAAATGCTTTTGATTTCATCGCTAAGACACAATAATGAATATTGACTTAGACTAAGGTGTGACGCAGGGAATATCTGCAAATATTATAACTAAAGACCTTTATTTTAATATTTTGCATGGTTTTGTTGTAAAACGATAAAAAACCATAAATAAGCTCATTATTTTAGCAATTTGTAATTCTTTGTTAAGTTAAGTAATTATGTCTCAAAATGAAATCAGCATTTGATATTTCTAGCATTGTCGGTTCTGCTTATATACATATACCTTTTTGCAGACGGCGGTGCTTTTATTGTGATTTCCCGGTGTCTGTTGTGGGCGATCGCTTGCGGGGTGAAACATCGGGTACAATCTCCCAATATGTAGAAGCTTTATGCCAAGAAATTGCCATCACCCCTAATTTTGGACAATTTTTGCAGACAATTTTTTTTGGTGGTGGTACTCCTTCGCTGCTCTCAACTGAGCAGTTGGCAAAGATATTAGGAGCGTTAGAGCAACGTTTTGGGATTGCGTCGGAAGTAGAAATTTCGATGGAGGTAGATCCGGGAACATTCGATTTGGCGCATATTACAGGCTATCGCAATTTGGGTGTCAATCGGGTAAGTTTGGGTGTACAAGCTTTTCAAGAAGAATTGTTAAAAGTTGCTGGGCGATCGCACTCAGTTAAAGATATCTTTGCAGCTATTGAATTAATTCACAAAGTCGAGATTCCCGAATTTAGTATAGATTTAATTTCTGGGCTGCCACATCAGTCTTTAGATCAATGGTCTGACTCTTTAGTCAAAGCAGTAGCTATTAACCCGACGCATATATCTATCTACGATTTAACCATTGAGCCAGGAACGGCTTTTGGTCGCTACTACAAATCAGGTGATAATCCTCTACCTACAGATGAAACTACAGTCAAAATGTACCAGATGGGTCAGCAAGTATTGACTGGTGCAGGTTATCAGCATTATGAAATTTCTAATTATGCGCGACCTGGACATCAGTGTCAGCATAATCGAGTGTATTGGGAAAACCGCCCTTATTATGGTTTTGGGATGGGTGCAGCAAGTTACATACAAGGAAAACGCTACACTCGTCCGCGCAAAACTCAAGAATATTATCAATGGGTGCAAGCTGGCAGCATAATTGATTGTGAAGTCACACCACCCGCAGAGGTATTGTTAGAAACTTTAATGTTGGGTTTGCGTTTGGCTGAGGGTGTATGTGTTTCTAGATTAGAAGCAGAGTTTGGCGAAGAAAAAATAGCGGAAATTTTTCAATGTTTGCAACCTTATTTTGCAAAAGGTTGGGTAAGAGTTGCAGCGGGAAGGTTGCAATTAACTGACCCCGAAGGGTTTTTATTTTCTAATGTAGTTTTGGCTGATTTATTTAATAAATTGGATTAACGCGTAAAAAGTAGAGGCGCAAAATTTTGCGTCTCTACACATATCCCCATTCTTTAACCTTCCGAGTAAGTGTCTTTATAAAATTGCAGACGACCTACACCTAGAAATTGACCAATTGTTTGCTGTCCAGAGGGAAAGGCTTTTACGCCAAATAAGTAGACACCATCATTGAAAGGATTGCGATAAGTCCGCAAACCAATCGTTACTGTTTGGTCTGGTGGGACAGGATTAGCAAAGGTGACTGTGAAGTTTTGTTTGTCGTTGGTAACTACAGATTTGACTGCTAACTTTTCGCCACGGCGATCGCGTGTACCCACAAAAGCAACGGTATCATTTGGGTTAAATTCAATCTCTTCTGTACCTGTGACTTGAGTAAAAGTCAACTGTTGCAACGATTCTCCGGCTGCTGCTGGGACTTTCACGGTGAAGTAGTATGTAGTATCAGACACACTTGTTTCATTGTGTGGCGTACTAGCACTGATGAGAGTTGGTGATTGAGCAAAAGCGATCGCACCACTACCTAAAGTAACTGCATTCGCTGCAAATTGAGGTAAGGAACAGATGCCTACACCAATGAACAGCGTGCTTAAAAAGCTGCTGACGTACTTCATATTTTTATTTTTTGTCTAACTCGTTAACTCAGGAAATGGGTGTCATCACCCATAACTAACTCTCAGCAACTGTCTATAAATTTGCTGAGAAATTCCTCGTTGTCTTTAGTGTTTTTTCAGTATAGCAATTATTTTTTTATGTTAGTAATAGCTAAAAAGTGACAATAAATATTATATTTTCTCAGCAGTATATGGCTCACAAAACGATGGTTTTAGGGGTGTTCAGTTATGTACAAATAGCCAAACTACCTCTATCTTAAGGGAGCTTATTCCAGTGAGTTTACTTGAATTACATACTATTTGATGAGAATTAAAAAGTAAGATTTTTCTTCCTGTAAAAACTAAAAATTGGCAAAAATGTAATTACATAACAGTAACCTCAATACTGTTATCTGAAGTCTAATAGATTAGTTGAAAATTCCCTTTTGACAGAGAATTTCCCCAACTCCACACCCCTACCCCCTTGGTTATGGAGTGCAGTCGAAATATCCACTGCATCTCCTAATCCAACTTTCTCCATACAATCAGGCTACGACGATACCCAGAAGGTCTTAAAATATTGTTAATTTCTGCTAGACCCCTCGACCTTAAATTTACAAGTATCACCCCAAAATTACTATGGCTATTGGCTACGTCGCGCTTGTACTTCACGCACACCTGCCCTTCGTTCGTCACCCAGAAAGTGACTATGTGCTGGAGGAAGAATGGCTTTATGAAGCCATTACCGAAACATATATTCCTTTACTAAAAGTTTTTGAAGGCTTAAAGCGAGACGGCATTGACTTTAAAATCACAATGAGTATGACACCGCCTTTGGTGTCAATGCTGCGCGACCCCCTGTTGCAAGAACGCTATGATGCTCACTTAGCCAAATTAGAGGAACTTACAGAACTAGAAATTGAGCATAATGCCCAAAACGGCCATGTTCGTTATTTGGCTGAACACTACGCCACTGAGTTTAACGAAGCGCGGGAAATGTGGGAGCGCTACAACGGTGATTTGGTAACTGCTTTTAAACAATTCCAAGACAGTAATAATTTAGAAATTATTACTTGTGGCGCTACCCACGGCTATTTGCCATTAATGAAAATGTATCCTCAAGCCGTGTGGGCGCAAATTCAAGTAGCTTGCGAACACTACGAACAAACCTTCGGTCGTCCACCTAAAGGTATTTGGTTGCCAGAATGTGCCTACTATGAAGGGCTGGAGAGGATGCTGGCTGATGCTGGGCTACGTTACTTTCTCACAGATGGGCATGGTATTCTCTACGCTCGTCCCCGTCCCCGCTTTGGCAGCTATGCGCCGATTTTTACAGAAACAGGTGTTGCAGCCTTTGGTAGAGACCATGAATCTTCACAGCAGGTATGGTCTTCGGAGGTGGGCTATCCTGGTGCAGCCGAATATCGAGAATTTTACAAAGATTTAGGCTGGGAGGCAGAATATGACTACATCAAACCCTATATCATGCCCAATGGTCAGCGAAAAAATACAGGGATTAAGTACCATAAAATTACCGGGCGGGGTTTAGGGTTATCAGATAAGGCACTATATGATCCTTATTGGGCAAGGGAAAAAGCCGCCGAACACGCTGCCAACTTTATGTATAACCGCGAACGGCAAGCTGAACATCTTTACGGAATTATGCAGCGTCCGCCGATTATTGTTTCGCCCTACGATGCAGAGTTATTCGGACATTGGTGGTATGAAGGCCCTTGGTTCATTGACTACTTATTCCGTAAGTCGTGGTATGACCAAGGTACATATCAAATGACTCACTTGGCAGATTATCTCAGAGCAGAACCATCGCAACAAGTGTGTCGTCCTTCCCAATCGAGTTGGGGTTACAAAGGTTTTCACGAATATTGGTTAAATGAAACAAATGCTTGGGTTTATCAGCATTTGCACAAAGCCGCAGAACGGATGATTGAAATTTCTAAGTTGGAACCTGCGGATGAGTTGGAATGGCGGGCGTTGAACCAAGCAGCACGGGAAGTTTTATTAGCGCAGTCTTCGGACTGGGCATTTATTATGCGAACAGGGACAATGGTTCCTTATGCTGTACGCCGGACGCGATCGCACCTGATGCGGTTTAATAAACTCTATGAAGATATCAAAATCGGGAAAGTTGACAGCGGTTGGTTAGAAAAAGTCGAGTTAATGGATAATATCTTCCCGGAAATTAACTATCGCGTTTATCGTCCTTTGTAAGGAGTGCTGAGTTGAAAGTGCTGAGTGCTGAGTTAAAAGATATGGCATTTACCAAGTGGGAAAGTGTTGAGTAATCTTTTACTGATTCAGTACTCAGTACTATAGTGGTTTGTCACCTGTCACATACCATAAATTCAAAAAATCATTTGGGGATGAATCAATTTATATCCCGCATCTTTGATTTTTTGATTGGATACTGTGGCATTATATGGGCGGTTACTTTTGAGGGAACTATCCCATTGCACGTTAGGCAAATTGTGTTTGGTAAATAAAGTCTCTAGTAATTCTCGGCTGCTTAAATGTGCATCATCTACCAAATTATAAATACCTTGTAAGTGTTGTTGACGGACAAATTCAATCGCGCCAACAATATCATCTAAATGAATCCAATTTGTGACATCTTCGCCATTACCGGGACGAGTTGTACCAGATGCGCGACTAAAGATTTTAATCAGTTCTCGATTAGTTCCATATATCCCGCCCAAGCGCAAGATGCAAACTCGCAATTTCTCACTGGCGGCTGAGAGTAAAACTTTTTCTGTCTCTCTAAGAACTATTCCTGAACTATGAGTTGGCTCTACTGGTGTATTTTCATCGACTGTAGCACCATTGCGATCGCCATAAACAGAATAACTACCTGTATAGATAATTTGCTTGATTTTAGGTAGTTGCGGCAAAAGCCCAACTAAAGTTTTGGCAGTGTCTAAATAAGTTTCTTCATATACATTTGCGCCTTTTGCACCCACACTCAGCAACACTACATCTTGATTTGGCAAAACTGATTGCAGTGTTTGAGCGTCGTTTCCTTTAGCAATTACGACTTTTTGCGCTACCGTTTGCAGTTCTTGGATACGTTCAGGGGTAGTTGTGGTAGCGGTAACAACAAAAGTCATCTTTTGCTGCCAATATTTAGCTACTGCATAACCAACATAACCACAACCAATGATGGCAATATTCATTGATAAGTTTTCTCTTACTTGACTCTTATGGGCTGTATTTTTATTAATTGTGACATAAATAATATTACGTCTTCTAGAGTCACAAAATATCTATTATTTTAAATAGTGTATATTTATTATTCAATATTGTTTATGTGCTATATTTCGCTGAATTATCATGAGCATTTGGGCGCTTGATAGGTAATGCGATCGCAAATGTGGTTCCTTCGCCAACTTCCGATTCACAAGTTAGCTGACCGAGATGTTTTTCTACAACAATTTGATAGCTAATTGATAAACCTAAACCGGTACCTACTCCAATAGGTTTAGTAGTAAAAAAAGTTTCAAATATCTTTTGTTGATACTCTGGAGAAATCCCGGAACCATTATCAGCAATTTTTATTTGTATCCACTCTTCATCGAGACATTGGGTAGTTATAATAATTTCTTGAGATGCTTCTTCATTCTCTGACTCTTCTAAAGCATCAATGGCATTCGATAAAATATTCATAAATACTTGATATAATGCACCACCATAGCCTTCAATATTGGGTAATTCTCCATATTTTTTAACTACAGTGATTCTTTTTTTTAAACGATTATTCAGAATTAATAATGTACTTTCAATACAAGCGTGGATATCTACTGCATGAAATTCAGTTTCATCTAAACGAGAAAAGTTTTTCAAACTTAAAACAATTTCTTTGGCGCGTTTAGCACCAACTTGCATAGATTGTAATAATTTTGGCAAGTCTTGTTTGATAAAGTCTAAGTCAATTTCTTCAGCTAACGCAACTAGTTCATCATCTTGGATTTTAGCTTGGTAAGCTTCAAGTAGCATTAATAAATTCTGAAAATAAGCGTTAGTATGCTGAAGATTCCCATACATAAAGTTGACTGGGTTATTGATTTCGTGTGCTACTCCCGCCAACATCTGTCCGAGACTAGACATTTTTTCATTTTGAATTAACTGTCGAGATGCTTCGGCTTTCTGCTCTGCTAAAAGAGTATTAACTCGTTGAATGAGTTGATTGAGAGAGTCGGCTAACATCCCCACTTCATCGGCTGTGGTAACTGGTGCTTGCAAACTAAAGTTAGATTCTTGGGTAACTTTTAATGCGATATCGTGAACCGCTTTGAGTGGACGAGCGATCGCGCGACTGGTGTAGTGAGCTAGTACAATAGCGATCGCCACCGATAACAGCATACTGATGATAATAATTCTGTCTCGCACTTTCTCTGTAGCGAGTACAGCTATTTCTTTGCGTTGAAAACTTCCCTCAGAAGCTTCAAGTAATTTATCTAAAGCATCTGTACTTTCATGTAATTTAATATATATATTGCTCTGAGTTAAAGTTAACAGTTGTTTTTTTGTTATGGCTATATTTTCAGATTTTAAATTAGATGTATCACCTTGATTTAATACTGCAATTATTTGCTGGCTATAAACTATAGAACTACTTTCATAAGTTTGCAAAAAATCAGATATCTTTTTATTAGGATACCGATTGGCATAAGTTTTCAGTTCTGACCAAAGTTCTTGGAGTTCAGTAGAATGTTGTATTAGATGAGTGCGTTCTTCTTGCCAATGTGCTAAATCTGTAAAAACTAAGATTTTTCCTTGATGCGCTTGTAATTCTAATAAAACAGCATGAAGATTACGAATTAGCTGACTTTCTTGCCATTTTTCTTGTTTTTGAATTATGGCTTGTCGCTGATAGTAATCTCCGAGGATAAATCCCGCTACTGTTCCCACAACAGCAACGCTGAGAGCTAAAGTATAGCCCCAAGCAATTTTTTTACTGATACTAAGATTATTTATTAGCCCAATAATCCAACTTTGATGATTTAATAACGATTGAGTTACAGACTCTTTTGTAGAGAAATTATTAGTCTGATTATCTTTCACAGAAACATTTTTAGTCTTGGCAGATCGCATATATATTTGTTATCCCCACACAAATGGCTTTAGCCTAACTTAAATATCTAGTGTCAGCCATACTTTCTTAAGCTAATGTCAGCCGGACAAATGCAGGAGATGCAACAAAAATATTGATTGCTACATTTTCTGTGATAAATCTCAATTTGAAATTCGTTGAAATACTTAAGTTTTATCTATAAATCCGATGGGATGCAGAGACATTCTTTATGTCGGGACGGAACATAAAACAGGAAAAAACGCTGAAAGTTTGCTCTAACTTCGCCAAAATCAATAATATTTTGATCTAGGTTCGCCATTTGTCAGACTTAGTTAAGACAGATAGCGATCGCACTTATTGGTGAATTATTAACTATGAGTGTTACCATCTGGCATAATTGCACCTGCTAAGTTAGCACCAATCAGTTTAACTAGCAAGCGATCGCCCGAACGAATACGTGCGCCGGTTAAGTCGGCTCCCCGCAAATCAGCGCCACTGAGATCTGCGCCAATTAAGTTAGTATTACGTAAATTTGCTTCTCTGAGGTCAGCTAAAAGTAGGTTAGCCCTAAATAAATTTGCTTCTGACAAATTTGCACCTCGGAGTATAACTTTGTGCATAAAACTATCACTGAGGTCAGCACCACTTAAATTGGCATAACTCATGTTTCTCCCAGATAAATCTTTGTTACTTAAATTTGCCCGACTGAAATCTTTACCACTCAAATCTGAACCTGGTTTTGGTGGTTGCGGTGTGGGTTGCGGTGATCTTTTGGGTTCAGGTGACTGATAGTACGACGCGTGATGATGCTTCCCATTTGGTTCAGGTGACTGATGGTGCGGCGCGTGATAATGATTCCCATTTGATTGAGGTGACTGATGGTGCGGCGCGTGATGATGCTTCCCATTGGCAGAATTGCCGTTAACAGAGCGCAATTTATCCCGCGCTTCATTAATTGCTTTGAGTTTTTCTTGAGCTTTTTGTTGCAAGCGGATATTATCTTTGGGAAGGCGATCGGGATGCCACACAAAGACTAAATCTTTATAAGCCTGGTTTACTTCGTCAAGTGTTGCTCCAGGCTCTAATTCTAAGACTCGATAATATCGCTCCAACTCATTCATAGGATGTTGTTATTAGTCAATAATCAGTTGTCAATAGTCAATGGTTATTGTCCCTTTTTATCTGTATCCCCGTCATCTTCCTATTTCTCCATTTCGCCATCGATTTATAGCTCGGAAATATGCTGCAACAGGAATTTGATAAACCTCAACAATAATCCACAAAACGATGGATAAATGTGACAAAAAAGTTAAGATAGTCCAGATGTATGGTATCCAACTGAGGGGAGAATCCACAGATGGGGGGAAGTAAAAAGCGACGATGCCAATTAAAGTTGTAGGCAGAAAGACAAAAGCCATCGCTGCTATTCCATAACCCCAACCCAATTCCACACCTTCTAACTGGGCTTCTGTCCAACTAAAGCCATTCCACCGCCAAACTAAAGGCGGTTGCCGCGAAGGCATTTTGATTTGCTGCTGCTCTAAATTGACAGTAAAAATCTCTTGGCAGAAATCACAAGCCATAGTCTCCATTAATGGCATCTGTGAAATCTTACCTACTCGACAAACTGGGCAAGGGTAAACTTCATGAGCATCAAAAGATTTGCTGAAGATTTTGGAACTGGGCATCATAAAACTGAGTTTTCCGCAAAAGTATATGTGTTCGTGAAAAGTTGCATAACCAAGCTTGTCAGGGCTGAGGAGAACTGATTCTCTTTATTTTCATGCCCTTGAGCTTATTTTTCAGTTACCAACCTGCCACAAATCTCCATTCCCAGAGTTGTAATGAGTCTATCGTTTTTTTGATGTTGTGTGGTGCTTGACGCAAGCGATCGCTTTTGTTATTGTGAAGCTCAAGGAAGCTACATATTTAATTTTGTATCTCAGCGCAGTATATATGTTCAGCCACAATTACTACTTTTATTTTTGGCGTAAGGCGGTTCACCGGGAGTGAGTCACGTTTCCGATTGGAAACCGCCCGATGAACCGCAGAAGACCACTCTGCGGTTTTTTTGTTTTTTAGGAGCGCCCCAGGAGGGGAAGTCAAAAGTCAAAAGTCAAAAGTACTAAATCCTCTTACACTGTCACCTGTTATCTGTCACCTATCACCTATGTTTAAAGTATTGAGCATGACGACTAATTTCCACAACTTATTTTATAGCTTTTACTTTTGGCCCAGACCAAACTCCGGGTAAATAGCGTCATGCCAATTTGTCAGAACGCGCCCGGAACTCTCAGTTTCCGGGCTTTTTTATTAAATTCACGCTAAAGACTTTCCTCATTTCAGACTTTAGACTTCATACTTTCGGAGAATTCAACCATGATTAACGCCAAACTTGCCGCCCAATCTCATTCTGATCACCAAACAATTGTTAAACTCTCAGAGAAAGTTGCCTTCGGTGGTGAAGAATTAGTCATTATTGGCGGCCCTTGTACAGTCGAAAGCTTAGAACAAATGGAAACAGTTGCTCAAAAGCTATCAATTTCATCAGTGCAAGCCTTACGCGGTGGTGTTTACAAACCCCGCACTTCGCCTTATGCTTTCCAGGGAATGGCAGAAGCCGGATTAGAAGTTTTAGCGAGAGTGCGATCGCTCTACAATATCCCTGTAGTCACAGAAGTTATGGCAATTTCTCAAATTGAAGTTGTCGCTGCCCATGCTGATATGCTGCAAGTTGGCAGTCGCAATATGCAAAACTTCGACTTACTCAAAGCCTTGGGACAAGTTGATAAACCAATTCTGCTCAAACGTGGTTTAGCCGCCACCATTGAAGAATTCGTTATGGCTGCTGAATACATTCTCAGTCACGGTAATCCCAATGTAGTGCTGTGCGAACGCGGTATTCGCAGTTTTGATGATTACACCCGCAACGTCTTAGATTTAGGTGCAGTCGTAGCCCTCAAGCAAATTACTCATTTACCCGTAATTGTAGATCCTTCCCACGCCGTCGGTAAACGAGAACTAGTCGCGCCCCTAGCCAAAGCGGCTGTAGCTTGTGGTGCAGATGGATTGATTATTGAATGTCACCCAGAACCAGAAAAATCCGTTTCTGATGCCCGTCAAGCACTATCTTTAGAAGACATGGTAAATTTGGTTGATGCTTTAAAGCCCGTAGCAACTGCCGTAGGACGCAGAATATCAGAGAACAAAGGGGTAGGTTTAACACCTGCCCCTATTTGTTGCGCGGCTTAAGATTTTCAACGAACCTCAGAAGATACAGAGGAAACAGAGAAATGAGAGTTTGATTAATACTCTCCACACCTCTGCGCCTCTGCGTGAAACAAAATTGATTATGAAATTGACTGTTAAAGATTTGTTTGCTTGGTTGTTGTAGTAAAAGTATGTATGACATGAAACCTTGTCGTCACGACACGAAACCTTGTCGTCACAACACGAAACTCTGTCGTCACGACATAAAACCCTGTCGTTATGAAACAAAACCCTGTCGTCACGACACTAAACCCTGTCGTTATGAAACGAAACCCTGTCGTTATGAAACGAAACCTTGTCGTGACGACACAAAACCCTGTCGTGACGACACGAATTTATGCGATAAAAAAACAGCAAATTTTTTAACTACATTCAAATACAACACCGCGATAAATTTCCGCCATTGGTAACTCAACCCCAACTAACTCCAAAGAAATCGAACCCTCTAAACCTTTAAAATCACTCAGCAACCAACCTTGCGTTTGCTTGGTATATCTTTCAACAAAAAGCTCATCTTGTTCAACTAATAAATATTCGCTAAAACTAGGAATGGAGCGATACATCCGAAATTTATGTTGTCGGTCATAATCTGCGGTGGTATGAGATAATACTTCAACAATTACTGTAGGATTTAAGACTTCATCTGAGCGTCCTTCATTGAGTTGTGGTTCGCCGTCAAAAACCATTACGTCTGGATATACACCCCGACGATATTCAGGAATCCATAGGCGTAAATCGCTGTTAATTGGTTCAAATTGAGTATCCCGCAGCAAAAATTTGAGAAAGGCAAATATATTGCCCCCGATACGGCTATGTTTGAGTGTTCCTCCTGGTATGGGTACAATTTCTCCATCTCGATATTCGCTGCGTCCTGCCGCTTTTTCTTCGATTGCGCGATATTCATCCAAAGTGTAGCGGTGCTTGATTGTAGAAACCATAGTTTGTAAGCCGCATCGTCTTCAAGACAATAAAACTATTTTGTCATAGAAAATATCCATCTCCGCCTGAACGCAAGTTCGGATACATTAATTGATGGGTGGAAACAATCGGAGAGCAAGATGGTAGAAGCGTCACAACAAAAACGTGTGGTAGTCGTTGGTGCAGGTTGGGCTGGTTTAGGCGCAACTTACCATTTAGCCAAGCAAGGGTATGATGTAACACTTTTGGAAGCAGGCCCTTATCCTGGTGGACTTGTTGCAGGTTGGAAAACTCCAGGCGGTAAATCTGTAGAAGCCGGTATTCATGGCTTTTGGTATCCTTACAGAAATATTTTCGCCCTGATCAACGAATTAGACATTAATCCCTTCACTACCTGGACTCGTTCTGCTCAATATTCACCCGCAGGTTTAGAAGTAGAATCACCAATTTTTCAAGAATTACCTCAACTACCTGCACCTTTAGGCACATTTCTCTATACTCACTTTCAACGCCTGCCATTAATTGATCGTCTCAGCGCCTTACCTTTACTATATGCGGTAGTTGATTTTGACAATTCTGATGCAGCTTGGCGGCGTTATGATTCTGTGACGGCGCGGGAATTATTTAAAGATTTTGGTGTATCTGCCAGACTTTATCGTGATGCGTTTGAGCCAATGTTGTTGGTGGGCTTATTTGCCCCTGGTGAACAATGTTCTGCCGCTGCCACATTAGGAATGCTTTATTATTTTATTCTGGCGCATCAACCTAATTTTGATGTGGTTTGGTGTCGGGGAACTGTAGGCGAAAAAATCTTCCGTCCTTGGGTAGAAAAAATTGCCAAAGCTGGTGGCAAAGTATTACCAAAGCATCGTGTAACTGATGTAATTGTTGATGATAATAATCGCGCTACTGGTGTGGTTTGCGGTGAGCAAGTATTTGATGCTGATGCTGTAGTTTTTGCTGTTGGTATCACTGGGATGAAGAAAATTGTTTCCTCCAGTCCCAGCTTACAAAGCCGGAAAGAATTTCAGAATTTAGGTAATTTAGGGGCAATTGATGTTTTGGCAACGCGGTTGTGGTTTGACCGCAAAATTGAGATTCCGCGTCCTTCTAATGCTTGTTTTGGCTTTGATACAACTACTGGATGGACATTTTTTGATTTAAACGCGCTGCATGATGAATATCAAGATGAACCAGGAACAGTAATTGAGGCTGATTTTTATCATGCTAATCAATTTTTAAATTTAAGTGATGAAGAAATTATTCCAATTGTGCAGAATTATTTAGCAACTTGTATACCAGCATTTAAACAGGCGAAAGTAATTGATAGTAGTGTAATTCGCTTGCCAAATGCCGTAACGCACTTTGCGCCAGGTAGCTATAGTTCGATGTTGCCAGCTAGGACAAGTTTTGCCAATGTGTTTATGAGTGGTGATTGGATTATTAACCGTCACGGTTCATGGTCGCAAGAAAAAGCTTATGTCACAGGCTTAGAAGCAGCAAATTTTGTCATGTCTTATTTAGGTGAAGGTCAACCTGCTGAGATTTTACCTGTACAAGAAGATGAAGTGCATATCAAAATTGGGCGATCGCTCAACGAAACAGTCCGCCAAATAAGTAAGTCTATCTTGCCTAATTTTTGGTTGCCATAACCCAAAAATTAATCAAAGTTCATTAGGGTGTGTTATGGCGTTAGCCTAACGCACCGATAAATAGTCTACTGCATGAGATGTTTTGATAGTTTTTTGTACTTTATAAATTAACCTTCTAATCAACGCTGTTAATCACAAATCCAAAATTAGTATGAGTAAGATTTTCAACAGAAGGCGACTACTAAAGTTATTAGGTATGACTGCGTTAGGAACATCTGTTTCTAATTGTGTAACTTCCCCAGCCGCAGCTACAACAAATTGGGGCTATATCGGCAAACAAGGGCCAGAATATTGGGCTAAACTTTCACCAGATTTTGAACTTTGTTATACAGGTAAAAGACAAACACCAATTGATTTACAAGTCAGTAGTGTCAAAAGTTTAGATAAAAATAATCAAGATTTATTGGTAGTTAAATATCAGCCAACGCTTTTAAATTTAATTAATAATGGCAAAACGATTCAAGTTAATTATCAACCAGGAAGTTTTATTGAGAGCGATCGCCAAATTTATCATCTGCTTCAGTTCCATTTTCACCACCCCAGCGAACATCACATTAACGGCGAAGAATATGATATGGAACTGCATTTTGTTCACCGCAGTCAAGCAGGCGATTTAGCCGTAGTTGGTGTATTCTTAAAAGCTGGAGATTTTAACCCCAATCTACAAACAATTTGGGATGCCATACCCCAAAAACCAGGAGAAGAAAACCGACTCAAAGATAGCATCATCAACGCTTCTGTACTTTTACCAGCAGAACGCAGATTTCTCACCTATTCTGGTTCTCTCACCACTCCACCTTGCTCAGAAAATGTGACATGGTACATCATGGAAAATCCCATTGAAGTATCTAGAGAACAGATAGCTAAATTTACTCAACTATTTCCTGATAATGCTCGTCCAATTCAAGCTTTAAACCAGCGTGTAGTTTTTGAAAGCACCAATGCTGAGAAAACTTAGTTGAGGTGTAGGTTCCGCTTTTTCCCAAGTTACGGCCGTTAGCTCAGATATGTTTTGGCGATCGCAATTACTATAACAGGATTTGCCGAAATAGCTTTTGCGATCGCTCAGGAAAACTCGACTATTCTTCTGGGTGCGTCGTTAAGATAGCTGCTTATTGCTTCGCACCCATTTCTAAGACAACACTCCGCATAAAATCAATGCGCTGTTCCAAATCCAGGTTTTCCACGCCTTCAACAAAATCATTTGTTTCTTCTGGTAATTCATAGTCAGAAGGTACAGTAATAATCTGATCACTTTCCATACCTTGTGCTAGGCGTAACCACAATTCCAATTTGCCACTAGAATGTAAAGCGGTGTAAGTACGACTAATATCACTGTTTGCACAGCCGACGATATCACGTTGCGCTTGCAATTGCTGTTCTTTTGGTAAAGCCAGGATTTGATCATAAACAGCATTAGCTGTATCTACTTCAGCATTATCGTTTCCTGATGGAAGCAATTCATCTTTGATATCGAGATAGCCAAACCACAATAAAGCTAATTGTGTATCAACATCAAACTGGCGAAATTGTTCTACAGCTTGTCTGGTGCTTTCGTCGGTTGCGTAAGTCATAAAATATCTCCGATCGCTTGAATTAAACTCAGTAATGAAAATTACTCAGGATAGTTAGCTGTCGCTCACTCTCAAAATCCTATAAATCAAGCGTTTTGGTTTAACCCTACTGGAGACATAAATGAGTTTTGCCGCTTTTGACAGATGTAAATCATACACGAGCAGCTAATCAATAACGGATTACACTCAAATAGAAGAGTGCGATCGCTAATACCACAGGTTTAATTATTTTTGAATGTAAATATAATTATGAATCATGAAAATATATAGCGCTAGTTAGATATGTTAGGACAACTTGAAAGCTTGAATGCCAGGAACAGTAAGACTTTTCCTTATGTCTCCTGCCTCCTACTGTAGTATGATCAGTAGAATTTTCTATTGCATTGCGCTACTCACTATCCGAAATTTTTAGTATTCAAAATAACCACAAAAACTACTGGGTCTAGCTTCCACTCAATGCAACATCCAACTACACATCAGCTGTTGGTTATTACATCAACGCAAAAACTAGACCCAGTATAAAATTTTAGACAACTAGATTTTCAATCTTAGCGTCTGTTACCACCACGGTAAGGCACTGCGGCTAGGTAATCGATATCAAAAGACGAGAGTCTTTGTCCATAGTTACCACTTGGATTAATAGCGGCTGCCAAATCTGCAAACTTGCGTGGGTCGCCTTCTGCAAGCCGTTTTTCTTGGGACTTGCGGCTGTAGAATTTCTCCAAAGTAAAGCGCCAGTCGGTTTGAACTGTACCTGCTTTTTCTTGGAAATCTTCGCCGTAGCGGGGTGTAACCAAGTTGTGTGGACGGTCTACCAAGCGTTTGCGTTGGTAGGGTACGGTGTTTTCGCCAAAGCTTTGGGTATATTCTTCGCTGTCTAATAACGCATCAACGAAGCCACTAAAACCTTTGGTGCCAATCACAATTGACCAAGCGATTTCTTCTTCTTTGTTATAAGAAGAACGACCCAATAAGCGTTTAAGGGCAATGTCAACTAAACGATAGTTATTGTTGACAGAAACAACCAAACGATAGAAAGCCTCAGACTTGGCTAAACCACGGATAAAGTCACGCACAGAGATTGCGCCAGTTTTGAGTTGAGATTCTAAAGTTACTTGGCGGTTGAACTTGAGAATTTCATGTTCGCTGAAAACTTGGCGATAAGCTGCCCAAATGATGCTTTGGATATCAGTGTAAGAACTGACATCTTCTATACGATAGATATAGGGTGTATTTTCATTTTGGTCAGCAACACCAAAGCTTTTAACACGGTGGTTTTGACTGCTGGGTTTGTATTCAAGTAATGGCAGAGCCATGCTGCTTTTTTCCTCTTATTAAAAGATTACACAGAGATTTAGCTGGTGATAAATGAGGAGGTTTGATAACTCAAATCCTCACTCATGCTTTATCTATTGTCCCGCATTAGGTTAGAAGCCAGTATTAATTCCTAACCAATTTAGTACCAGCAAGAGAGTTATTCCTGCGGACATTACCAGTAATACGGCCAATAGTGCAGTCCCATCAAGTTTCTTGCCAGATATATAAGACCAAGAATAATCACGCTCGGTGTTAACAATACCTGCACGTTCTCGATAGTCAGCACCATAGCGGGGAGTAAAGCTGAATGGTCGTTCTACGGTCATGCGTTTGCGCTGATAGGGTACAGTGTAGTCACCAAAAGCTTGAGTGTATTCTTCACTGTCAATCAGAGCATCAACAAATCCATTCCAACCGCGAGTGGCGATGTGAATAGACCAGGCTATTTCTTCTTCCCGATTGTAAGGAGCGCGACCTAACAAACGTTTCAGACACATTTCTACCAGCCGATAGTTATTATTGGGTGTGACAACCAGCTGATAAAATCGCTCTGATTTGGCCAAACCTCGGATAAAGTCTTTAACCGTGATTGACCGATTTTTAAGTTGGGTTTCTAGGGCTATTTGGCGGTTAAATTTAAGAATTTCCTGCTCGTTGAAGACTTGGCGATAAGCTGCCCAAATTAGTCTTTCAACTTCACTAGGAGAGTTGGCTGTTTCTATACGGTAGATATAGGGTGTATCTTCGTTAATATCTGCCGTACCAAAGCTACTAACTCTTTGATTTTGAGTTGTGGGTTTGTATTCGAGTAAAGGTAATGCCATACTAAAGACCGCCTTGAGAATAAGGTTGGCATCTTATACCCAGTCCGTCTGTACCATTTGGGATTTTAGATTTTGGATTTTAGATTAAGAAACTGCTTTCTATGTCTGAAGTCCATTATTTATCCAATTGGTATTAGTTACCTTTAATTAATAATTTAGTAACTAGACGGAAAAACATTTAGAAGGTTGTTAGTTGGCTATTGCAAACTTTGTGTCCTTCTTATACCTTTATCAAACCACTGAAAAAAAGCCCTTACCGCACGGGGAAATTAGCGCTGGAACTGATGGATACGGGAATACCTTGGGGTGTGGTATCTCTGGTGGTGTCGGGAATTTTGATATTGGCTAGGTTAACCGGTGTATAGGTAACGGTTCTAATATTGATGGAATTAGCCAAAGCCAAGAAGTTTTTGATGTCGCCTTCTATATAGCGAGCATCTTCTAGTTTGTCGCGCCAGTAGTTACCGTAGCGAGGGGTAACGAGGTTGAAAGGTCTATCTTTATAGCGGCGGCGTTGGTAAGGAACTATATTTTCGCCAAAGTTGGTGAGATACTCTTCCGAGTCGATTAAAGCGTCAACAAAACCATCCCAACCAGCAGTTGCTATTTTGATTGACCAAGCAATCTCTTCATCTTTATTATAAGGCGCACGACCTAAAAACCGTTTGAGGGCAATTTCTACTAAACGGTAGTTAGAGTTTGTCTCAATGACTAAAGTCCGAAAAGCTTCAGACTTAGCCAAGCCTCTAATAAAGTCGCGCACAGTAATGGCGCGATTCTTCACCTGAGATTCTAAGTTGCCTTGGCGGAAGAATTTCAGGATTTCGTGTTCGCTAAATACTTGCCGATAGGCTGCCCAAATTAATTCTTGAACATCACTATTCTCAGCGCAGTTTTCTATGCGATAGGGTCTAGGAGTATTTTCGTTAGGAATTTCGTAACCAGAAACACGCTGGTTTTGAGAACTGGGTTTGTATTCGAGTAAAGGTATTGCCATAGTTTTAGGATTTGTCCTTTGTCATTTGTCCTTTGTCATTTGTTAATACTGACTATTGACTACTGACTACTCAGGTTGTCTTAGTGCCAGGAAGATAACGGTAAGGTAGAGCAACGGCTGTGGGTTTAACAGTTGGTTGGGGTGTACCAGTTTCACGGCTGTTGTCGGGAATCTTCATGTCTCTGATTTGGGAGACAACGGAAGCGGTTACACGTTGATAATTACGTTCGTTAGTAATTATGTTCCCAGCCATTGCCATGAAGTTGCTAGGAATGACGCGGCGAATTTCTTCTTTGCTTGCATAACCTGTGGTACGCGCACTGTAGAAGGAACGACCACCAAGGAAGTTGAGGGTCTGGCGATCGCGCCAGTAATTGTTGTAGCGTGGGTTAACTAAGTTGAAGGGTCTGTCTTTGAAGCGACGGCGTTGGTAAGGTACGATGTCATCACCAAAGTTTTGTTGATATTCGTCGCTGTCTAGCAATTCGTCAATAAACCCATGTAAGCCCTTGGTGGCAATGACAATTGACCAGGCAATTTCCTCATCTTTATTATATGCAGCCCGTCCCAAAAACCGCTTCAAGGTAATGTCTACTAGACGGTAGTTGGAGTTGATGTCTGCTACTTGGGTACGGTAAACTTCCGATTTACCTAAGCCACGAATAAAGTCTCGGACGTTAATTGCCCGATTCCGCAGTTGTGACTCTAAGAAGGATTGGCGATTGCTTTTGAGAATTAGTTGTTCGCTGAAAATTTGCCGATATGCTGCCCAAATGATGGCATCAATATCTTTATCGTCAGTGGCAGCAGATAAGCGATAACTAATTGGGGTGTCTTCGTTAGGTACTTCGTAACCTTCTACCCGCTGGTTTTGAGAACTTGGTGAATATTCCAGTAATGGTATTGACATATTTACTTTTACCTTGTTTTATGGTAGACAAACAAGCTTATTAACGATAGGCTAGTTGTACGCGAGCGCGGACTGCTTTTTCGGTATCTGTTGTCAGCATTTGGTTGAGTCTGGCAAAAATAGGCTGTTGTAAATCGCTATTTTTTGCCAAGGCTTGTAAACCAACAACAGCAGCATACCGAATTGACCATTCAGAGTCTTGAGAAATAAATATAAGTGTTTCTAAGGCTCTTTTGGGCGCTGTATGGCTGGCGGTAAAATCTAGCATAGACCAGTGCAAGTTTCCTAAACCTTTGGCAGCAGCACGGCGGACACTAGGGGCAAAGTCTGTAGCAGCAGCACTGATTAATAAATCTAAAGCACGAGGGTCAGCGATCGCAGCTAAAGTGCGAATCGAATAAGCCCGCGCGCCATAGTTATAGTCATCAATTTGAGATATTAGCTGTGGTACTGCGATTTCTCCCATTTCTGTGAGGGCAGTTGCAGCTACCCCTGCGGCAACTGGGTTGTTATAACCAAACACAGCAATTAGGGTAGGAATTGCAGCTATATCTTTTGTTGCTGCCAAGTTCTGCACTGCTGTCACCATTTTTGCTGGTGTGACGGCTTCGGCGACGGCACGAATTAGTTCATCAGTCATTGGTCAATGATCAATGGTCAATGGTCAAGAGTCAACAGTCATTACTTTTGACTATGAACTATTGACTCTTGACTATAAAAGTGCATCCATCAAATTCATTACCCGAATTGCGTCATCTGAGACAGCAAGCTCTTCTAACTCGTCTGTCAGTTGATGCTCTAGCAATCCTTTAAGGGCAATAAGTTTGAAGCTGTTTTCGACCTGAGCTTGAGCGATCGCTTCCGCTGCTGCCAAATACCCAATTGCACCCAAATCCCCTAAGACAACGCGACGTAACTTCAGATCGCCAGATGCCAACATCTGCACTAACCTGTCTCCGTAGATGGGGTTTTGTGTGAGTTGGTACATGGCTCTGGCGGCGGCGCATTGTACTCGTGGTACTGGATGCTCTAGGAAAGGCTGAATGAGTGGAATTGCCTCAGTAGCGCGAATGGCTCCCAAGGCTTCGATAACTGCTTCGTAGGGCTGGGTTAGGTGGGGTAGTCCCTCTACTTGCACGGCCTCGGCAACACCACCATCTAACATTTTGATCAGTGCTGATGCAGAAGTGCGATCGCGCAGCATTGCTAAGGATTGGGCGGCGGCTTCACGCACATAGAAGTCAGAACATTCTAGGCATTCAATTAAGCTCTTTACTGCTCTAGCATCGCTTAACTTACCTAATGCTCTAGCTGCATTGCGGCGTAGTGGATAACCTCCGAGTTCTGTCCTATCAGCTTCATCGTTTAATGCGGCAATCAAGGCATCCACAGCATCGGCTCTGTTAACCCGGAACTTGCCCAGCCACCAAGCTGCATAATAGCGGAGACTTAAATCTGGTGATTGCAGGTTAGCGATCGCTAACTCTGGTGTGAGCTGTGGCGTGTTCTGGGCGGGAAATTCTTCCCCACTGGGTTCTATCATTACCAGGGGATTATTCCTCTTCAGCAGTTAATGGCTCAATCTTGATGATTTTGCCGCCCAGACGGGTAATTCTTTGGTATTCTTCGTTCATCCGGCTGTATGGCACTGTAATAAATACACTACCGCTATTGCGGATATTGTATTTATTTCTGTCAGTTTCGGAGTTTTGCCGCAAGCCTACAACTTCGTAACGAAATACCCGGCTAGCAGATGAAGAAACGCTACTAGCACCCAGTGTGGTTTGACCGAACATTACTTCTATATCTCCTGTTTGGTTGTAAACTCTCTATTGCAGCAAACAATTTAAGCTGGTGTAACACTGGCTATTTTGCCACCTTGCTTATGAATTTGCTGAATTTTTTCAGAAAGCCGTTCGTAAGGTACGATAAAAGCTGTGCTGCTTCTTCTCACGCTCGGATAGCCGGGATTGCGAAGTCCTGTAACTTCAATGCGGTAAACACGATCTGCTTGTCCGACAGCGTTGCCTAAGTTCCGCTTGGGAGCTAGATCTGCGGTGGCACGGAAACTCCAGTTGTTATTAATGCCGGATGGGCCAACTATTGAGGAAGCTAGATTGCTGGCTAATTCCCGCGCTAGGCGTGATTTTTTCCCTTCTACTTGGGCGCGATCGCTATTGGCATAGCCTCGGTATAAACGGAATATCCGGTTAAAACCTACTGTTTTTTGCCCAGGTTGAGTTTCAAAACCACGATAGTAAGGTACGATGCTGTCGCCAAAGTTGTTTTGATACTCTACCGAATCAATGTAAGAGTCAACTTCAGCGTCGTAACCTTTGTTTTGGTACAAGTCGAGGTGATAAACAACTTCTGACTCATCGTAAGGAGCGCGACCCAACAAATGTTTGTAGTTGAGTTCGATCAAACGAGTTTGGAAGCTGTTATAGAAAAACTTGGTTTTGTAGAGTTCTGATTTGGCAACGCTACGCACAAACTCCCGCACTGTCAGGTTTCCATCCCGCAGGAGTGATTCTGCGCTTACGAGGCGTTCTGATGCCATAATGTAATCATTACCCAAAACTTGCCGATACACGGCACGAATCACGGCTTCGACTTCTTCTTTGCTGGCGTTGGGGCGCAGTTCAACTCTACGTGCTTCGCTGTATGGCTCTGTCCCTAGCCTAGATGCTGCTGTTGTAATTGCCATTTTCTATCCCCCTATTGATGTTCGACTGCTTCGAGCCGACTGCTTGCTGAAATAAAGCCTTTTATTTATGCCCACATAAAAACTATGCCCGGGGCTAGATCCAACTGCTAGGTGATTCCATCCAGCACTTGCATCCCTCCCCGGGCAGAAAACTATCTAGCTGAGAGCGTTGATAGCGTAGTCGATGTAGGTGTTAGCTTCGTTAGCAGCTTGACCAGACAAACCATGATTAGCTTTGATGTGCTTCAGAGCTTCTACGTACCAGCTAGGAGACAAATCAAAGGAGCTGTTGATTTCAGCCAAACCAGCAATTAAGTACTCATCCAATGGGCCAGTACCACCAGCAACTAAGCTATAGGTGATGATCCGTAGGTAGTGACCAACGTCACGAGCGCACTTAGATTTACCACGGCTGTCAGCAGCAAAGTTAGGGCCGGGTGTTTGGGTGGTGTAGGGGAATTTTTGGTAAACAGCTTGGGTTGCACCATCGATCAAGCGTTGAGCGTTGGAGGTCAAACCACGAGCAGCTTCTAAGCTGGCAGCAGCACGTACATAACGACCGTTAACAGCTTGCAATTCGGTGTTGCCTAAGAAACGTCCTTGGGTGTCAGCAGCTGCGATAGCTTCGGTAATTGGTGTTTTAACCATCTTTTCAAATCTCCTTGGTATTTTTTAGTCTTTTTACCTGGTTGCCTGATACTTGCGTATGAGACTTTTGACTGCTATTAACCAACAGCAGCAGCAGCACGATCAAAGTAGCTTGCTACTTCGGAGATCAATGCACTGCAATCACCTTTGGTGATACCGTTGGGATCGTTAGCGATCGCAACAGCTGCATCTTTCATCTTCTGAACGCCAACAGCTACAGAAGAACCAGGTGTACCTAGAGCGTTGTAGGTTTCACGCAAGCCGTTTAAGCAGCGATCATCCAGGACACTTGCATCACCAGCTAAAATAGCGTAGGTTACATAGCGCAAAATGATTTCCATGTCGCGCAAGCAAGCAGCCATACGACGGTTGGTGTAAGCGTTACCACCAGGAGCGATCAATTGGGGTTGCTCTTCAAACAAAGCACGAGCAGCGTTGGTAACGATAGCAGAAGCGTTGCTTGTAATGCGGTTAACAACATCTAAGCGCTTGCTGCCTTCTTTAACAACGTTAGATAGAGCATCTAGTTGTTCGTTGCTTAAGAACTCGCCTCTAGCATCAGCTTGAGAAGTTACCTTGGTGAATACATCTAATGTCATGGACTCTAATCTCCTAATTCCTTAGTTGAGAGATGTCTCGATTAAAACTGGTAATGTTTTATCAATTTTGGTCGGGATGGAACATAACAGACCAAGTATCCCTTTGTATTTTTGCTGCCCCTCAAATTTGCCTGTTGCTTCATGAAAAAAATTATGAGAATCAGGTTCGGTTTTATGAGAAACGAGCAAACTTTACGAATTGACTGCCTTGTTTATGTTCTGTCTGTTATTTACCCCTCCAGCTTATGTTTATACAACGCTATAGATCCTTTATTTGTTACAAATTATGAATAAATAAGTTGCAGTCATAAGAACCCCCTCAAATCCTTTACATACAAGGGCTGTAACTGAGAAAAGTTAAAATTTTTTGTTACATAACTTCATGATTGCCAAGTTTTTCCGTAAATATGGCGGGTTTAATATTTTCTTAATTTTCTTACAACCCTTACCAAGCAACATATTGCCGTTCTACATCACTTTTCGCATCCGGATGGTTATTGTAAAGAAACATAAAATAAATATTTCGCAACATTTTTGTGAGTGCTTGGTTGAAAGTCCAAGGTTAAGAGTTAATTATCAATGGCGACAAAGCTAGGGCGATGCGCGATCTCACTACCTGATCGGCTTCTCCCGCGATCGCATTTTGTAAAGCCGCCTGAGCTTCAGGGGTGGGTATAGCTTGTAAAGACACCGCAGCCGCATAACGCAATCCCCAATCTTCAGGGGTAAGCAAAGCCCAAGTTAGTTTGTCTTGCACACTAAAAATTACTTCCACATCGTGAGAATTAATCGCAATGTTTCCTAATCCCCGTGCAGCAATCCGGCGCACATTCCCTTGGCAATGATTGGCGACAGTTGTACCTAAAACTTCCGCTAATATATCCAATGCGTCTGGAGAAGCAATTTGAGCTAAAGCCTGAATAATATGAGCTTGCAAACCTTGATCACAAGAAGCTTTGTAAGCAGTAATTAACGGTTTTACTGTCGAATTTCCTAGCTTGACTAACGCCTCTACAGCAACAGCCCTCACAGTTGGATGATGATGACTCAAAACGGCAATTAAGGCATTGATAGTCTCTAGCTCTGGTGTGTCACTAACTGTGATTGCTGTAATTGCTGCAATCACGGTTTCTGGTGTTCCGGTATGATTTATTTGTGAAATTAATTGCTCATTCATAAAAAACCGCATGACAAAAAGGACTGGTGATAGAAGTAAAAAAGTAAAAGGCAAAAGGAAAAAAAGCTATAAAAGTATTTTGCCTTTTAACTTTTTATTTTTAACTTGTAATTACCAATCTTAAAAATTGATTTTTAAATTTTAAAGTTGAATTAGTAAATCATCTATCGCTTGAAAAATTAACAAAGCTGTTTTTTCTTCATAATTATGACTTTCCAAAAGTGTTTCTAAAATTCGCTTTAAGTTCAACAGCTTCAAACTATTAGGAACCTGCGCCGTCAAGATTGCTTGTATAGCTTGTTGATGTCCAACTGCACCTAAGTCAAAAACCGCAGCCCAACGTAAATACATATTGTCATGATAGAGGTTTTTAACAATACGTTCGATGTATTGGGGTTGTTGAGTCAACAGATACATATATCGAGCCGCAGCACATTGCACTCGTTCAGAAGGATGTTTCAAAAATGCTTCAATTTGCGGCTGTGCTGACCAAACTTGGAGCGTTGCTAATGCTTCAATTAAAGCCTCATAGGGTTGTTCTTGAGTGCTTTGCAAAAGATTGAGCAAAGGATTTATGGCTTTTTTGTCACCAATAGCAGCTAAAGCAGCGATCGCCGCTTCCGTGAAACGCAAATCTTCGTCACACTCTAACGCTGTTACTAACGCTGGTACAGCTTGGGGATTTTTCAATTGTCCTAAAGCGCGTGCAGCTTGACGGCGTAACGGATAACCTCCCCCTGGAATACGATAGCGTTCATCAAATAAAGCATCACATAACGCCATACAGCCTGCTTGTATTTGATGTTTACCCAACCACCAAGCGGCATAATAGCGAATTTGATTATCATCACTAGATAATGCGGCGATCGCTGTTTCTGGCGAAAGAATTGGTTCGGCTGTGTTCGTGGTGGTCATGATGAAATAAAGGTGTAAGGGATTAAGGGTGTAAGAGTATAGGAAGATTTTCTACACCCTACACCCCTACACCCCCACACCCAGTTTCAAGGATTATCCGCTGAAATTATTCAGCACTTTTTACACTTGGGAAATGCTGACTATTTTACCGCCACGCTTGTGAATTTCTTGATATATAGCCGAGAGACGTTCATAAGGTACGGTGTAAGTCTGACGGCTGCGGCGAACTGCGGCTTGAGAACCGATTTTACCAGCGATCGCTTCAACAACGAACATCCGGCTATCTCCTTTGGCAGCCGAACTAATTAAAGTTGGTGCTTCGGAAACAAAACCTGTACCTGCGGAAGTTGGTGGCAAAATTCCATTAGCCAAATTCAATGAAACTTTAGTCCGCAAGCGAGAATTTCTCCGCCCCATCTGAGCATTATCACTATTACCGCAACCGCGATAAAGTTCTAATATGCGATTAAAACCTACAGTTTTCATTCCAGGAATTGATTGAAATCCTCGATGATAAGGAACAACAGAATTCCCAAAAGCATTGTCATATTCTGAGCTATAAATGTAAGACTCAATATCTGCATCGTAGCCACGACCAGCATATAAATCTACATGGTAAGCAATCTCTGATTGATCATAGGGCGCACGTCCCAATAAGTGCTTATAGTTTAATTCAATAAACCGCACTTGAGAGTTTTGATAAAAAAAGCATTCTTTGTAAAATTCAGATTTTGCTAAAGTCTCGACAAATTGTTTTACACTAATTTTGCCATTACGCAATAAAGCTTCGGCACTAGTAAATTTTTGGCTGGCATATAATCCTTGACGACCAAAAATTTGTTGATAAGCAGCCCGAAATACTTTTTGTAATTCGTCTTCACTCCAATTTTGGCGTAGCTCTACTTTAATGCCAATTTCATCTCTAATGCCTAGCCGTTCTGCAACTGAAGCACTCATTTTAACAATCGCTCCTTTTTAAATCTCTGTTTGCCATAAAATTGGGTCTTTGGTAGTAGAAAAATGCCGCCATGAAAGTAGAAAAAATCTCTACTTATTGGGCAATTATCTATTTCCAAAGACCCAGAAGTTTTGTATTAGCTTAATGCGTTAATTGCATAGTTAAGATAAATGTTTGCTTCACCGGCGACATCACCATTTAAACCATGATTATCGCGGACGAATTCGAGAGCAGCTATATACCAACTAGGAGATAAACCCAGAGCGCTATTGAGTTCGCTTAAGCCAGCAACTACATATTCATCTAAAGGGCCAGTACCGCCAACAACACAGCAATAGCTGATGGTGCGGAGGTAGTGGTCAATATCGCGTACACACTTGGATTTCCCTTCGGGTGTAGAAGCATATTGAGGTCCACTCATTTGAGTGGTATAGGGAAATTTTTGATAAACATGATTTGCTGCTGCTTCTGACCATTTTTTGCCATTATTTGTAAATGCTTTAGCAGCTTCTAAACCAGCACGAGCGCGGTTGAAACGACCAAATACTGCTTGCATTTCAGTATTGCTGAGATAAGAACCACGCAGATCAGCAGCTGCGATCGCTTCAGTTAAAGGCGTTTTCATAATTCTCCTAATCTCCTCGATTTTTGACTAATGACTAACAACCAGTTTGAGAAAGTTTGAACCAACAAATTTATTAAACAACAGCACTTGCAGCGCGATCAAAATAGTTGGCTACCTCAGCAATCAGTTGATTACAATCACCTCTGGTAATACCATTGGGATCATTAGCAATTGCAATAGCAGCATCTTTCATTTTTTGAATTCCTGAAGCTACAGCATCACCAGGAGTACCCAGAGCTTGATAGGTTTCACGCAAACCATTCAAGCAGCGATCGTCCATTACACTAGCGTCACCTGCTAATACAGAATAGGTGACATAACGCAGAACAAATCCTAAGTCACGGATACAAGCAGCTTGATTGCGATTATGGAAACAAGCACCACCAGCATTAAAAATTTGGGGACGTTCAGCAACTAAAGCACGATAGGCATTAGCCACAATTGATGAAGCGTTACCATTGAGTCTGTTCACTATATCTAACCGCTTATTACTATCAGCAACCATTGCTGATAATGCGTTGATTTCATCACCGCTTAGATATGAACCTTTTCTATCGGCTTGTTCAACTACTTTGGAAAAAGCGTCAAGCATTTTCTATTCCTCCTAAAGGTCATTCATTGCAGATTATCAATGCGTTTTATAGCAATTAATCAATTGAAAAAAATTTATTGCATCACACAATGGCTATTTCAACTTATGATTTGAAATAACAATATTTGGCGGCAATCAAATATTTTAAAAAACAGCTAATTTTGCTGGTTTTTTAATTGCTTTTAAAACCTTGTTCGTATTTTATATATTGGTTGAGTTCGTTTATTCTTAAGTTTTGTAAAATAGTGTTACTCCATACAGCTTTTTAGCTAAAGTGTTGCACTACAAAGCTTTTGCTAATACTGACGAAATATTTGCTTTACAATTAAACATTTTTAGACATTTTACTTCATATAGTCTCTCAGTTTTTTTGAGCTTAGTAACAAATACAACTTATATATCAAGACTCTCTGACAGTATGGCGTGCGGAAGTATATAACACAGCAGGAATCAAGCTACTGTTGAATACAAACTAAAAGTTGAACATTAAAGCTTTTTAACTTTTAACTGTTGCTTTTTGACTTCTGTGTAGTGTTAGTAGTTTGTTTAAAATTTGTTAGAGAAATTTTGTTACTTATGTCACAATGTTTTATTTTTATTTAGCTAATAAAAATAATTTAGATTTTTCATCCCACATATATTCTTAATTTCCTTATAACTTTTGGTTTACAAGCGTTTCATGCCGTATTCTCACCACTTACTGCCATTTTGGAAAAAAACTTCTGTGTAAGCTTTTGTAAAGCTAATTGAACGAAAGTCGGACAATTCTTTATATTCTTTTTTAAGAAGAGATTGCGGCTCTGCGGCGAAGAACTTCTAATAAAGTTGTCAAAGTCGCCGGAGGTGTTGCTGTCACCTCAATCCAATCTTCAGAAATGGGGTGCTGCAATTTTAGTCGCCAAGCGTGTAATGCTTGTCCGGGAAGATTTACGCCTACAGAACGACCAGAACCATAAACAGGATCACCAACAATGGGATGTCCGATTTTGGCGCTATGAACCCGAATTTGATGAGTGCGTCCTGTTTCTAATTGAAAGTGAATTAATGTGTAGTTACCCAAGCGCTCTAATACTTGCCAGTGCGTAACTGCTGCGCGTCCACCTTCTTCTACAGGGACAACGGCCATTTTCTTACGGTCTTGGGGATGGCGACCAATAGGGAAATCTATCTTACCACTTTCCGTTTTTGGCGCACCATAAACTACGCCTAAATATTCTCGCCGTGCAGTTTTTGCTTGAAGTTGCGCTTGCAAATGTTGATAAGCAATGTCAGTTTTGACAATAGCGATCGCACCTGTTGTATCTTTATCTAATCGATGCACAATTCCCGGACGCTGAACTCCGCCAATACCGGGAAGGTTGGGACAGTGCGCCAACAAAGCATTTACTAGTGTGCCATCAGGATGTCCCGGTGCGGGATGGACAACTAAACCCGCAGGTTTGTTAAGGATAAGTAACTGATCATCTTCATAAAGAATGTCTAGGGGAATCTGTTCTGCTTGTAGCTCTAGGGGTTGCGCTTCTGGTATTTGTAGTATGATGCGATCGCCTGCTTTCACATTCAGCTTCTTAGATGTGCAGACTTTATCGTTAACTTGCACATTACCCTGTTCGATGAACTGCTGAATGCGAGAACGAGAAATATCTGGTAATTCTTCCGCAAGATAACGGTCTAAACGTTCACTATTTTCTGAAACTTGTAAATTAAATTCTGTCTGCATCGAGAATAAGGGTGTAGGGAGTAGGGATACTGAAGGATGATGACTTGGTAAGCTCAAACCTCAGACTAGCCTGCGGCTTGCCGCTACGCGTCTACATATTTCACACTTCATACTTCATACAGTTTCCGGGTAGATGATGTCATGTTTGGTAGAAGAAGGTAGCTGAGTCACCATAAGCGTAAGTCCAATTTACACAAGTGGCATAGTTAATTTTAACTTAATAGTTCAATAGTCAAAATTTATAACTTTGTGCTGTTAAATTGGGAGATTTTACTTTGCATATTTGTTCACTCAGATAGATTGCCACATTTAAAATGTTTTAAATTATCTCCAGCCTGCGTAACATGATTAATTACTGTACTTCTTTTATCTCTCCGGATACTCTGCTTAATTTTAGACACTTGAAATCTTTAAATAAGAATTACATTTATATCTTCATAGTTTGTTTATCATAAAGCTAATATATTTTAATCTGGGAGTAAAAAATTAGATTAAACTACCATCAAGCATTAAGCTAAATTTAGATACTGTGCTTGTATTAACTACACTTTTTGAGTTTTTCCACAAGCTTTGGTTTATGGAACTCAGATATAGTGCTGAGTCAATATTGATCGACATATAAAAGCAAAACTTGTTTTTAGTGCTGATGCCGAAATTATATTGTGCAAGTGTTGTCTAGAGTAAATTTTCAACTTTTCACTGAGGTGTTTTTGCTACGGAGTCTTAGTTAATACATTTAAAAGTAAAACGCTCTTGAGTAAGTATATACCTAAATTAAGGCATTTACCATTAAAAAGCTATATTTTCAGACAAGCCATACTTAAAACGATGACAATTTTGCTACTGATGGGTTGGAGCCAATACTTCTAAATGCAAAATATGCTGTACTGTTAAACTAGCCAAATTATTGCCAGCGAAGAAAGCAAAATTGACATTTGGATACTGTTTACAGACAACCAATTCAGTTATTTTGCTATTGAGCAATAGCTTAGTTTGGTATTTCTTAGTTAGGTGTAGTTAGGGTGGCAATATCTTATCAGAAATTGACTACTTTAGAGTTAGGGGTAAAGAATCTCTGTACTAACTAAAATTTGACCGCTATATTTAGCGCAATAGCATCTCTAAAATATTTTACTGTGAATGCCGACTAGGTAATTCACCAATTTGCCTTGCTGATATGTACTTATATTTAAAAATATTCCGATGAAAACCCTGCCTATTAGTAGATATAGATTCTTTCAAAAAATCCAGCCATTATCTCTGTTGAAAAAAATCACCAGTAAATCTGTGACTGGTTGTTTACAAGTGTTTAGCACATCAGGTGCTTGGTCAATATATATAGACGAAGGTAAATTAATTTATGCGTGCTACTCCGAAAAAATGTTCGAGCCGCTTTACCGGAATTTGCAGCGTTTGAGTGAGCAAATTTCGACTTTACCTTGTGGTATTGACGCTCAACTTAGAGCCATATTTGAAACAGGCGCTGGTAGTCAAACCATTCCTAACCCAGATTATTTAGCAATTTGCTGGTTAGTTAATCAAAAATATATTAGTCCAACAGAAGCAGCCTTACTGATAGAACAATTAGCCTTAGAAGTTCTAGACTCATTCTTGAACTTAGAAGAGGGGAGTTATGAATTCATCCCCGAAAGCTTTTTGGATGATATGCCTAAATTCTGCCATCTCAATCTCCGCTTATTAGTCGAACGATGCCAAAAGCGAGGAAGAGATGGGGTTTATCAAGATAGTTCGCCATATACAGAAAGTAGCTCGGCTGGGGTGAATTACCAAGAGTTGCATTCGTCATTTCTGCACACCAAGCCGAAAGCTCAACCCAAACCTGAACCACAATTACCTAAAATTAACCGCTATCCATCACAGCCTGCTAACCCTGGCCATCATAATTATCAAACTAATTCTTCTCCATCAACAGAGAAAAAAATCTACACCATATTTTGTATTGATAATAGTCCTGCTTTATTAAATGTCATTAAAAATTCTTTAGATGAGCAAATATTTTCTGTACTGGGGGTTACAGATTCTTTAAAAGCTTTAATGGAAATTCTCCGCACTAAACCAGACATTATTTTATTAAACGTAGATATGCCTGATTTAGATGGCTATGAGTTATGCAGTTTGTTACGCAAGCACGCATATTTTAAAAATACGCCCATCATTATGGTGACTGAAAAAGTTAGCCTCATTGATAGAGCGAGAGCTAAAATAGTCAGAGCTTCCGGCTATTTAACCAAACCTTTTACCCAAGGGGATTTGATGAAAATTATATTTCAACATATTATGTAATTTCAGCGCGTGTCCTCCATTATTTTCCCCAAATTAAATCTAAACGTTCTTGGGCTTTTTTTAGTGCTGCTTGGGGAGATTCACCCATCAATGAAGCCTCAATTGCTCGACCAATACTTTCCGATAGACGATTATATCCAGCTAAAGTAGGTCGAGCGCGTGCCACACCCATTTGCTCTAAAAAAACTTTCATCCAAGGTCTTTGGTTAATATATTGTTGGTAAGCTGTGCTTTGAGCAGTTTTGAGATTAACTGGCAAAAAACCTGTACCAATTGCCCATTCTGTTTGAAATTCTTCACTTAAAACATATTCTAAAAATTGCAGTGCAGCTTTCTTTTTCTCTGGTGTGGTCTTCATCAAATAAAAATTACCTGTACCTGTGACAGTTGCTTGATCAACATCACTAGGTATAGGAAAGACTTGATAATCTGTCTTAGACTTGGTGATATAAGTCCAAGGCCCAGTGATTTGCATAGCTACACGCCCCTGAAGAAAAGCATCTTCTTCATAACCTCGTTCTGGAGGAGAAAGAATCGCTGAACCATCTTTTAATAAGTCTTGCCAAAACTGTAGAGCATGAATTGCTCCAGGATTATTTAAATTAGGCAAACCATTACGGATAACCTCACCGCCACCACTAAATAAAAAGGGAAACCAACTAAAAACAGTCCATTCTCCCTTACCCATAGGCAGCAACATACCATATTGTTCTGGTTGGTTGTCACCATTGCGGTCTACAGTTAATCTTTTGGCAACTTCTCGCAATTCTTGCCAAGTTTTAGGCGTGTTGGTAATACCCGCAGCTTGAAATAGGGTGGGACGGAAAAAAATACCTATATTACTTGTGTAGAGTGGTATTGACCACAAATGACCATTTAATGTTAATTCTTCTAAAAGGTTAGGGCTAATTTCTGACTTCAGAGACAATTTATCTAGCCAGTCTTCTAAAGGCACAATTGCTCCAAGTTCAACAAACTGACCAGTAACTTGCGGATAAAATGAGAGAATATCTGGAGGTACTTGAGCAACAACTGCTGTAAGAATTTTTGGTAATTGTTGATCCAGTTGACCAGCATAAATAGATTCTACTTGGACATCAACATGAGTCTGATTAAATTTATCTACTAACTTTTGAAATACATCTCGATTTACTGGTGGATTAATTCCATGCCATAGTGTTATGTGCGTAACTTGGTTATTTTGTGATTCTTTTGCTTGACAACTCGATAAAAAGATGAGGCTGACGCTTAAGATCACGATCAAAAGAGGAACTCGCCAGATAGAACGAAGAAACTGGTGAATAATTTTAACCACGGCAGATGGAAAGATAGTAAATTGTTATATAAGAAATTATCTAGTGCAGGATCAATATGTGCAAACAGTTAATTCGTAACCTATGCTGCACAATCATAAATACTTAAGTTGTAGCAGGGTTCCGGCTATCATAAATCACCCAGTGCAGGTTGAAACGGAGAAGTTATAACTGTAAGAGTTACTTAGGTTTTATAAGTAACTCTAAACACTATCATTAGGGTGCTTTTCTCTAAGCCAATATGCCGGAATCGTTAAACTTCTCATTTCTTGCAGCTCATGATCAACAACTTGTGCGCTTGGGTGCTTTAGCAGAGCGATATTTTGTTGATGACCCTAATACTTGTTTAATTAAGTTGCGGCAGTTTGGTGAATTGCTGGCGCAATTAGCAGCAGCTAATATTGGACTTTATGAGGTGGCAGATGAACGGCAGATTGATTTACTCAATCGGTTGCGCGATCGCGGTTTAATTAAAGGTGAAGTGGATCGTCTGTTTCATGAGTTGCGAAAAATTGGTAATCAGGCGACTCATGAGCTTTCTGGCAATCACCGCACAGCATTAAGTGGGCTGAAATATGCTCGTGCGTTAGGAATTTGGTTTCATCGCGCTTTTGGTGGAGGTCGCAATTTTGATCCAGGTGCGTTTATTCCTCCACCTGACCCAAAAATAGAAACAGAGACACTCAAAGCAGAATTAGCACGCTTACGAGCAGAAGCGCAACAACATTTAGCAACTGCGGAAACTGAAGCACAACGACGCACCACTGCTGAAGATTTAGCACGGGAAGCCCAAGCCAAAGTGCAGGAGGTATTACAACATTTAGCCCAAATTCAAGCCCAAGCTCAAAACCAGTCCCAGCAAACAATTCAGCAGACAATCACTCAAGCCCAAGCTGCTGAAAGTGGAGTGCTGCTGGATGAGAGAGAGACAAGGCGACTGATTGATATTCAATTACGTGCAGCTGGATGGGAAGCAGATTCAGAAGAATTGACTTATCAAAATGGTGTTCGTCCTCAGAAAGGCAGAAATTTAGCGATCGCAGAATATCCCACCGCTAATGGACGCGCTGACTATGCCTTATTCTGTGGTTTGCAGATTGTCGCAGTAGTGGAAGCCAAGCGTCAGAGTAAAGATGTCTCAGAAGGGGCATTAAATCAAGCCAAACGCTACAGTGAAGGTTTTCAAATTGCAGGAGAAATTCTTTGTGGTGGTTCTTGGCAAAACTACAAAGTGCCGTTTGTATTTGCCACTAACGGTAGACCATACTTGCAGCAACTTCAGACCAAGAGTGGCATTTGGTTTTGTGATTTGCGCCGTCCAACTAATTTGCGGGTATGCCTTCCTACATGGCACAGTCCCCAAGGGTTATTAGATGCCTTAGCTCAAGATATTGACCAGGCCAATACTCGTTTAACTCAGGAAGGCTTTAACTATGGGTTAGAGTTGCGTGATTATCAAATTCGTGCCATCCAAGCTGTAGAGTCTGCCTTAGCTAGGGAACAACGGATATTACTGTTAGCAATGGCAACAGGTACAGGCAAAACTAAAACTTGTATTGCTTTGGTGTATCGCTTACTTAAAACCAAGCGATTTCGGCGCATTTTATTTCTGGTCGATCGCACTGCACTGGGAGAACAAACTGACAATGCCTTTAAAGATTCTCGGATGGAGAACCTGCAAAGCTTTGCTGATATCTTCGAGATTAAAGGTTTAAAAGACACAGAACCAGACAGGGATACCAAAATCCATATTGCCACGGTGCAAGGTATGGTTAAACGAGTTCTTTACCCCTCGGATACTGCATCTGTTATTACCCCAGACCAGTATGATTGCATTGTGGTGGATGAGTGTCACCGAGGCTATTTACTAGATCGAGAATTAAGCGATCGCGAATTAGAGTTTCGGGATTTTAATGATTATGTATCAAAATATCGTCGAGTATTAGAGCATTTTGACGCTGTAAAAATTGGTTTAACTGCAACTCCCGCACTGCACACCACACAAATTTTTGGTGAACCTGTTTACACCTACAGTTATCGAGAAGCGGTGATCGATGGTTGGTTAATTGACCATGAAGAGCCAATTCCTATCAAAACCAAATTATCAGAAAAAGGGATAGTTTGGAAAGCTGGTGAGCAGATGGAGTATTTTAATCCCCAAACTGGACAAATAGATTTAGTTCATGCACCGGATGAGGTGAGAATTGAAATTGAACAGTTTAACCGCAAAGTAATTACTGAAGATTTTAACCGAGTTGTCTGTGAAGCCTTAGCCCAGCACATTGACCCATCGCTGCCAGAAAAAACTTTAATTTTCTGTGCTACCGATGGTCATGCAGATATTGTTGTTAAGGGGCTTAAACAAACGTTTCAGGCTAGATATGGCAGCGTAGAGGATGATGCAATTGTCAAAATTACAGGCAATGCAGATAAGCCATTAGAGTTGATTCGCAAGTTCCGCAATGAAGTTAATCCGAAAGTAGCTGTTACTGTAGACTTACTCACTACAGGAATTGATATTCCGGCGATTTGTAATTTGGTGTTTATTCGTCGCGTCAATTCCCGCATTCTCTACGAGCAGATGTTGGGAAGGGCAACCCGTCTTTGTAATGAAATTAACAAAGAAGTGTTTCGGATTTTCGACGCGGTGCGATTATATGAAGCGATCGCTCCTGTCTCCAGTATGAAACCTGTGGTGGTTAACCCCAATATTTCCTTTACTCAATTAGTGGAGGAGTTGGAAACAGTCAAAAATCCTGATGCTTTAGAAATAGTCATTAGCCAACTACTGGCGAAAATTCAGCGCCAACGCAGGCATTTAAGCCTTAACAGTCAGGAACAGTTAGAAGCGATCGCTGGAATGCCATTACCAAATATGGTTTCCCATCTTAAGAAAAGTACACACCAGCAGGTAAAGGAATGGTGGGAACAAAGAAAAGCGTTAGCTCAAATTCTGGATCGTCGAGATGGTGGAACTGCTCCAATCTTGATTTCCCGCCATACTGATGAGTTAGTCGCTATTGAACGGGGTTACGGCAATGCTGAACGTCCAGAAGATTATTTAGAGAGTTTTCGCGCTTTCTTGCTGGAGAACATGAACAAAATTCCTGCCTTGGTGGTTGTTACACAGCGTCCCCGTGAGTTGACTAGAGGGCAACTCAAAGAACTGCGAATACGACTAGATACCGCAGGATATACAGAGACTAACCTAAAAACTGCATGGCGAGAAATGACCAATGAGGATATTGCTGCTTCCATCATTGGCTTTATCCGTCAGGCTACTTTGGGTGATGCTTTAATTCCCTATGCAGAAAGAGTGGATCGAGCTATGAAGAAAATTCTGGCAAGTCAACCTTGGACTTCTCCGCAACGCCAATGGTTAGAACGGATTGGTAAACAGCTGAAAGCGGAAACAATCGTTGATCGGGGAGCGTTGGATAAAGGGGAATTTAAAAACCAAGGTGGCGGATTTGAAAGGCTTAATAAGGTTTTTGGCGGAGATTTAGAGCATATTGTGAGCCAGATTCATGAAAGCATTTGGAATTACCCCACCCTAACCCTCCCCTTTCCAAGGGGAGGGAATTAGATTACTCAGTTTCCCCCCTTTATAAGTTGCTAATTGAGCGTGACTAGCGGCTAAGTCAACGGAGGGAATTAGATTACTCAGTTTCCCCCCTTTATAAGGGGGGATTCAGGGGGGTAATTCGACTTGTGTGTATACGATAGCTTTTATAACGGGGGATAAAGGGGGCTAATTTGGGGAACAATAAGCAGGTCAAGGAATATCAAAATATTGATGACAAAGCTTTATAATAAAGCCTCAGAAAAGCACAAACGGCAAACTTTAAGAAACAATATGCCCCTAGCTGAAAAAATAGTTTGGGCAAAGCTTAGAAGTCAACAAATTGAAAGCTGTAAATTTCGCAGACAATACGGTATTGAAAGATTTGTGGTTGATTTTTATTCTTCAGAACTGAGGCTTGCCATAGAAATTGATGGTGATAGTCACTATCAAGCTGGAGTCCCCGAATATGACCGCGATCGCCAAGTATTTTTAGAATCAAAAGGTACGAGGATTTTGAGATTTACTAATCAGGAAGTTTATCAAGATATTGATGGTGTGGTGGATAAAATTAGGGAAGTTATTTGTATGTTGAGGGAAGTTACCCCACCCTAACCCTCCCCGTATGTATTGGGGAGGGAATTAAATTACTCAGTTTCCCCCCTTGGAAAGGGGGGATTAAGGGGGGTAATTTGACTTGTATAAACGCCATAAATTTATATGTTATGCCAGCTACCTCCGATATTGTTCAAAAACTATGGAACCTGTGTAACGTCCTGCGAGACGATGGCGTTACTTATTTACAATACGTTACCGAATTAACCTATCTACTGTTCTTGAAGATGGCACAGGAGACGGGAGCCGAAAAGCAATTACCAGAGGGTTATCGCTGGGTTGATTTGGTGAGTAAGGATGGAGTTGAACAGCTAACATTTTACAGGTCGCTGTTACTCATGTTGGGTTCTGAGGATTCTTCGCAGCGAGTACAGGCGATTTTTGCTAATGCTCAAACTTCTCTCAAACAACCACGTATCCTCAACAAGCTTGTTACCAGTATTGACGAACTTGACTGGTTTTCCGAGCATCGAGATGAGTTTGGCGATTTGTATGAAGGGTTACTCCAGAAAAATGCCGATGAGAAAAAATCTGGTGCGGGACAGTATTTTACCCCTAGACCATTGATTGATTGCATGGTTGCCCTCATTAAGCCACAACCAGGAGAATTGATTCAAGACCCTGCTGCGGGTACGGGGGGTTTTTTGATTGCAGGCGATCGCTATATTCGTCAACACCATGACCCTTTTGAATGGACTGAAGCCCAGCAATCCTTTCAGCAGCATCAGGCGTTTTATGGCATGGAGTTGGTGCAGGATGCTCACCGCTTGCTGTTGATGAATATGATGTTACACGGAATCGAGGGGGCAGTTGATTTAGGTGATACCCTTTCTCCAGCAGGACAGCGATTAGCCAAAGCCGATGTCATTCTCACTAATCCGCCTTTCGGCACGAAAAAGGGGGGTGGTTTACCTTCCAGAGATGATTTCACTTTTCCCACCTCAAACAAGCAATTGGCGTTTTTACAGCACATATACAGGTCACTCAAGCCAGGGGGACGGGCTGCTGTGGTTTTACCCGATAACGTACTGTTTGAGGATGGACAAGGACGAGCGATTCGGGCTGATTTGATGAATAAGTGCAATTTGCATACAATCCTACGGTTGCCAACTGGGATATTTTATGCCCAGGGTGTTAAAACGAATGTTTTATTTTTCCAACGTGGCACAACCGAGAAAGGCAACACCAAAGCAGTTTGGTTCTATGATATGCGAACTAATATGCCCAGTTTTGGTAAGCGTTATCCTTTAACTCGTGAGCATTTCGCCGAATTTGAGCAATGCTATGGCGATGACCCCAATGGCAATAGTCCCCGTGTAGATTTGGGTGAGGATGGGCGTTTTCGCTGCTTTACGCGGGAATATATTGAAAAACGTAATGAAAATCTTGATATTTCTTGGTTACGGGATGAAAGTTTGCAATCAGGCGATAATTTACCTGAGCCAGAGGTGATTGCTGCTGAGATTATGGAGAAATTGCGAATAGCAACCAAGGAGATGGAAGCCTTGATGATATTGCTGGAAGGGGAAGAAGCAGCAGAGGCTGTTAGTTCTTCTGTGGGGATGCCAACTTTAGAATAGAAATATGAGTAATTTAGCGAGTGAATACTAATGAGTACAGAACAAGAATTATTAACACACTGGCGTTCTCTTCCCCAAGATAAACAAGAGGAAGTTTTAGATTTTGTGGAGTTTCTTCACTTGAAAAGTAAGTCAAAAAACAACAGTAAAATTCAACATAACACACCTGAAGGTAAAGGCTGGCCTCCTGGTTTTTTTGAAAAAACTTATGGCAGTTGTCAAGATGATCCTATTGTTATTGATTATGAGGGCGATTTCGAGGAAAGGGAAGAGATTGTGTGATTTATTTGATAGATAGTAATGTTTGCGCTCGTTATCTTAATGGTAAGTCACCAGCAATCAGAGAACATTTACGAGCAACAAATATTGAAGATATTGCGGTATGTTCTGTAGTTAAGGGTGAGTTATTTTATGGTGCAATGAAAAGTAACAATTCGGAAATAACCCTTGCTAGACAGCAAGAGTTTCTGGAAATGTTTATTTCGTTGCCATTTGATGATGATGCAGCCATGATTTACGGAATAATTCGTGCAAGATTGTCAGTTATGGGGACTCCTATTGGCCCAAATGATTTACAAATTGCTGCTATTGCAATATCAAATAATTTAATTTTAGTCACGCATAATGTACGGGAGTTTAGTAGAGTGAATGGGTTACAGATTGAAGATTGGGAGCAAGAAAGTTGAGCAAAAAAATGAAATTGTCATTTGACGAATGGGAACAGTTATATAAAGGAAGATTTAAGGAATTACAGCAGAAAATTCAAGTGGGAATTGAGGCATCTGAACGGGGTGAGGTGCTGGATGCAAAAGAGGTATTTGAAAGGTTGCGCGAAAAGCTGCAACAAAAACGCACTCAGGCTGGTCAATGAGTATCATTTATATGATGACAGTCTTCTAATTGAGGAAGGTGTTGAAATTTTGCGTGTTGTTAGTGGGTATCAGGATTTAGAAGGTTTGTTTTCAGAACAGGGTGAGGATTAACGAATTGGTTGGGATGAGTGAGGAATTAAGAGAATTGCCTGAAGGTTGGGAATTAACAACACTCGGCAAATTAGGTGAATGGTCAAGTGGTGGAACACCTTCAAGAAGAAATACTGAATATTACGGTGGGTTAATTCCTTGGGTCAAGACAGGAGATTTACCTGATGACTTCATTAAAAATATTAAGGAAACAATAACTCAAGAGGGGTTAGTTAATAGTTCAGCAAAACTTTTTCCACATGGTAGTTTAGTTGTAGCAATGTATGGAGCAACTATTGGGAAACTTGGAATTTTGGATAAACCTGCTGCAACAAATCAAGCCTGTGCTGTTTTAATATCCAGAGGTATTACAACTGCTCTCATTCCATATCTTTTTTATTACTTGTTAAGTAGTCGAGAAGACTTAAGAATGATTGGCCAAGGGGGAGCGCAACCAAACATTAGCCAAGCCATTATCAAAGAATATTCTTGTCCTCTTCCACCCCTCAACGAACAAAAGCGAATTGTTGCCAAAATTGAGGAGTTAAACGATCGCACCCAAAAAACCAAGGAATCACTCGAGAGTATACCTCAATTGTGCGATCGCTTCCGTCAATCCGTCCTTGCTGCTGCCTTCCGAGGCGATTTAACAGCAGATTGGCGCGAACAAAACCCAGACGTTGAACCTGCTTCAGTTTTGCTGGAGAGAATTAGGCGCGATCGTCGTCAACGATGGGAAGAATCCGAATTGATAAAGATGCAAGCTAAAGGCAAATTACCTAAAGATGAGAATTGGAAAGATAAGTATCAAGAACCAAAGGAAATTCACACTTCACATCTTCCAGAACTTCCTAATAAATGGTCTTGGGTAAGGGCTGAAGAGGTTTGTGACTTTATTACAAAAGGAACTACTCCATCTTCAAATGAAATGTTTGAACAAGCTGGGGATGTCCCGTTTATCAAAGTCTATAACTTAACTTTTGATGGGAAGCTTGATTTCTCAGTAAATCCAACTTTCATTGATAAAGTAACTCATGATAGTAAGCTAGCTCGTTCAAAAGTTTTTCCTGGAGATGTTCTAATGAATATTGTTGGCCCACCTCTTGGGAAAGTATCCATAGTACCAGATAACCAGCCAGAGTGGAATATTAATCAAGCAATTGTAGTTTATCGACCAATAAAAGGAATTTACAATCGCTTCCTCTGTTACTACCTTCTTTCAAGTGAATGTTTATTTTTCGCAACTAGCATGGCTAAAGCAACTGCTGGACAATTCAATCTAACGTTAGAGATTTGTCGAGACTTACCTTTGCCAATTCCTCCAATTTTGGAACAGGAAAAGATTGTTGCTCAAATCGATAATCTTTTTAATGCCGCAGATATTATTAATCAGCAAGTTGAAAAGATTAAATTTAAACAAGAGAAACTCAACCAATCCATTCTCGCCAAAGCCTTCCGGGGTGAACTCGTTCCCCAAGACCCAGACGATGAACCTGCATCAGTATTACTAGAACGAATCCGAGCCGAACGAGACAAATTAAATAACAGCAAACCAAAAAGCCAACGCCAAAGCAAGCGCAAGACAGTCCAAGGTCAAGGAACTATACCAGGACTATAAAAGAATACAGATTAATACCCTGGAACCTTGGTTCAGTTAGACTCTCGTAATTATGAATTACGAAGTAAGATAAAGACAGCCAAGCCCACTGCACAATTACCATGACCAGAACACTCATCCACTGGACAGTTGAAGACTATCATCGGATGATCGCAAGCGGTTTGCTGGCAGGGCGACAGGTAGAATTGATTGATGGGCAGGTTTTAGAAATGGCTCCTGAACTTCCGATTCATCGAGCGACATATCGAAGAGGAGTGAAGTATCTAGAACAATTGCTAGGCCATCAAGCCGTCATCTTCTCAGCAGCACCAATTACATTGCCCAAGTATGGTGAACCACAACCCGATATTTGCGTCGCGGTTCCCCCAGAATCTCGCTACGATGAACGCCATCCTGAACCAGAGGACATTTATTGGCTAATTGAGGTTTCAAACTCTACACTAGCTTACGATTTAGACGAAAAAGCCAAACTCTACGCCAAAGGCGGGATTCAAGATTATTGGGTATTGGATATGGTCAATACTCAGTTGTGGGTGCATCGAAATGCACAGAATGGAAAATATCAGTCAGTTGTGCGCGTTTCTACAGGTACGCTAACTCCACTTGTATTGCCTAGTATAGTGGTTGAAGTTGCTCGTTTACTGGGCTAGTGAAGCAAACTTGAGAAAGCGGGCGATGGGACTCGAACCCACGACGTTCACCTTGGGAAGGTGACATTCTACCACTGAATTACACCCGCAAATAGTTACTGTTAGCTAAGTTAAAGCTAACAGATATTATACCACATTGATTAGTTTTGGATTTCCGAGACAGATGTGTTGTTTGGCGATCGCACACCCCTAACTTCTCTTTCTTCCACAGGTGGTTTTTTGCCAAAACCGTAACGCAGTGTGTTTAAAAACCAAGTCTGGAAGTTGTCAATATAGCTAAATATCACTGGCACTACTACCAAAGTCAGCAACGTAGAAGTTGTAAAACCCCCCATAATAGCAATGCCCATTGGTTGGCGCACTTCTGAACCTGCACCAATACCCAATGCTAACGGAAGCGTCCCAGCAATTGTGGCTAAGGAAGTCATCATAATAGGACGCAAGCGAGAAACTCCAGCTTCTATCAAGGCTTGGCGTTGCTTCTTGCCTTCCTGCATATTGATGATTGTGTAATCTACTAAAAGAATCGAGTTTTTGGTAACAATTCCTAAAAGTAAAACGATACCAATCAAGGCGTAAATTCCCAAGGGTTTTTGAGCAACCATTAATGCTACTAATGCACCGCCTAAACAAAATGGTAATGCAGCCATAATTGATAAAGGATGCAGGAAGTTGTTATATAGCAGCACCAAAATTGCATAGATGCACATCACCGCAAGGGCTAATGCACCGCCGAAGCGACCAAAAATTTCTTGCATAATTTTGGCACTACCAGAAGGTTGCTGGACAACTCCTGGTGGCAGGTTTTGCATTGCAGGTAATTGACTAACTGCTTTGACGGCTTCTCCTAAAGAAATACCTTGTAAGTTAGCTTCTACAGCCACTTGACGGGCGCGGTCATAGCGGTTGATGGTGGCGGGGCCACTACCAAAGCGGATATCTGCCACAGCGACGAGAGGAATTAAACTACCGTTTTGGCTAGGGATTTGGAGATTTTTAATCGTGTTGATGTCTGCGCGGGCTGTGGGGTCGATTTGCACCCGGATAGGGATTTGCCGATCGCTCAAGTTAAACTTAGCTAAGTTGGCATCATTATCACCAATAGTAGCTAAAGATGCAGTTCTGGCGATCGCTTGCACTGTTACACCCAAATCGGCGGCGCGTTGGGGATTAGGCATAACTAAAATTTCTGGTTTAACTAAACTGGCAGTCGAAGATACTTCCACTAATCCAGGTAAGTTACGCATTTGTTTTTCTAAGTTATCCGCAGCTTGATTTAAGGCTTGGGGGTTTTCACTCCGCAGCACAATCGATAAACCTTTGCGACTATCTCCCGGCCCTTGACTTTGAAAACTAATTCTCGCCCCTGGTATTTCTTGAAATAATGGGCGGATTTGTTCTTCAAACTGTTTTTGCGAAATATGGCGTTCTTCCTTGGGCTTTAGCTGAATTGACAAGGTAGCTGAATTGATTTCTTCTGTGGCTAAAACCTTTTCTACAATTGGATTTTGTTTAATAATATCTGTTGTTTGGGTGACTACTTTATTCACATCAGCCAAAGTAGAACCAGGGGGAACTTCAATCGTCACGTTAGAAATCCCCACATCACTATCATCGACAAAACCCTTGGGAATCAAGGGAACTAACATCAGACTAGCGATGAAAAACGCAATAGCGATCGCAATTGTAGTTAATCTATGGCGTAATGCCGTTTGTAATAAAGATTTATAAGGCTGAAACTGATTTTTTGTTGGTTGATTTGTGGTTTGACGATAAAAGATTTGACTTAATCTGTGTTTGGCGTGGGTGGCACTAGGTTGGGTATGCGCCTTCTCTTTTAATAGATACGCCCCCATCATCGGCGTAATCATCCGCGCTACCATTGTGGAAAAAATTGTCGACACGGCAACAGTCATACCAAAGGGTTGGAAAAACTGTCCAGGAACACCACCCATAAACGCCACAGGCAGAAATACTGCAATAATCGTTGCCGAACTTGCCATCACAGCTAATCCCACTTCATCAGAAGAGTCAAAAGCTGCTTCCCAAGGCGATTTCCCCATCGCTATATGCCGTTCCATATTTTCAATTTCGACCACGGCATCATCTACTAAATTGCCTACAGCCAAAGCCAAAGCCAACAAAGTCATATTATTGAGGGTATATCCCAACGCTTGCTGCACTGCAAAAGTCGGAATCATCGATAAAGGTAGGGCAACGGCAGTAATTAAAGTAGCTCGCCAGTCCCGCAAAAAGATTAAAATCACAATCACTGCCAACACCGAGGCTTGAATCAACTCATCAATGGTGCTTTGATAAGACTGGCGAATAATATCGGCTCTGGTAAAAATTAAATCTACCTTGACATCTGGGGGCAAAGTTTTTTGCAGTTCGGCGACTGTGGCTTTCACCCCTTGTTCTACACTCACAACCACACTGCCAGTACTCCGCAATACTTGAAAAGCCACTACAGGTTGGTTATCTAAACGGGCAGTTTGTCGCACATCCGCATATTTATCTTCCACAGTCCCCAAACTAGATAAAGGTACGGAACCCCCACTAGGCAGGAGAATTTCATAAGTTTGCAGCAAATTAACACTAGCTGCACTACCAAGGGTACGAATTGTTTGTTCGCTACCGCCAACTTCGGCGCGTCCACCGGGTAAATTGATATTTAAAGCCCGAATTTGATCGTTGACCTGGGTGGCGGTGATGCCTAAAGATTGTAAGCGGCCAGGGTCAAGGTTAATGCGGATTTCGCGGTCAACGCCACCGATGCGTTTAACTTGTGCCACACCTTTAACCGCTAATAAAGCGCGGCTAATAGTTTGGTCGACGATGTTGCTGAGTTCTTCTACAGAACGCTGATCTGATTTGACGGCATAAAAAATAATTGGCCCGCCAGCGAATTCTAAACGTTGGACAATCGGGTCGTTGACATCTTGGGGAAGATTTTGGCGGATTTGAGCGATCGCATTTCTCACATCATTGGTGGCGCGATCGCTATTTGTGCCTAAAATAAAATTTATCGTGGTGGCAGATTTGCCATCACTCACCGTAGAAATCATATTATCGATGTTGCCCAACCCAGCGACAGCATCTTCAATTTTTTTCGTCACTTGCGATTCCAGTTCTGCTGGCCCTGCACCCGGTTGCGTAACAGTCACCGAAACCGCCGGCACATCAATGTTAGGGTTGGTGTCAATTCCCAAAGATATGAAAGATAACCAACCAACAACTGTCAAAATTAAAAATAAAACTATGGTGGGAACTGGTTTTTTGATTGACCAAGCCGAGATATTAAAAGACATCTGAAGTATGAAGTGTGAAGTATGAACTATGAAGTATGAAGTTTGAAGTATGAACTATGAAGTATGAAGTTTGAAGTATGAACTATGAAATTTCATCCTCCTGCCTCCTGCCTTCTGCCTCCTGGACAAATGACTATTGACTAACTCTCACCCGATCGCCATCTTTGAGATAACCTGCACCATCAATGATGACGCGATCGCCTAATTGCAAACCATTTTTAATTTCTACGAGTTCGCTATTAATTGGTTCTCCGACCTCAATTTTCTGACTACGAACTAGATCATCACCGGAGAGGGTGAATATCATTGCACTACCATCAGCTTGGGGTTGCACTGCTTTTTGGGGGACTACCATTGCGATCGCGCTATTTGTCGTAATCGCCGCGCGGGCAAACATCCCTGGTCTGAGTAAATTGGTTAATGGTAAGTCAATTTTGACAGTTGCTTCTCGTCGTTTATCGTTCACTAGCGGTTGTATTTCTCTCACTCTGCCTTGCAACTGCACGCGACTATCAATATCTGAGGAAATTTGCACAGCCGCACCAATTTCTACTTGTGGTAATTGAATTTCTGGAACATCTGCCTGAAGTTCTAATCTGCCATCTCGAATAATCGAAAATAGTTTTTGTGTTCCCCCAATCACAGTGCCAACTTGGGTTTGTGGTGGTATACCTGTCACATCACCAATTCTGGCTAATTTCTCCGCCACAATTCCCGAAATTGGGGCGCGAACTACAGTTTGTTTTAACTGTGTTTGTAATTGTATTGCTTTAGCTACGCTGCTACGCACATCTGCCTTAGCTTTATAAATATTTGCTTCGGCACTGCCTGTATTAGCTTGGGCGCTGAGAACATTAGCTTGAGCGCCACGAATGTTTTCTTCGGCAACACGTACAACTTCGACGGCTGTTTTAACTGTGTAGGCGCGAGTATCAAGTTCTTGCAGACTAATTGCCCCAGCAATTGCCAATTTGCGATAACGCAGATAATTCTTTTGGGCTTCTTCTAACTTAGCCTTGGCTTGTGCTAAATCGGCTTTTTTTTGCCGCACTATTGCCTGATAAGATTCTACAGTGGCTTCCTGGGAAACCATACTTGCCTGTCTGGAACCGACATCAGCTTGTTTAGATTCTATCTCGGCTCTGGCTCCACTCATTTGAGCTTGCAGCATAGAATCATCTAAAATTGCCAGAACTTGACCTTTTTTGACATAAGTACCTTCTTTAATATCTTCAGGAATGATTTTGACTTGCAAACCATTCGCTTGGGGTAGCACCGGAATTAAATCGCGGGCGGCGATTGTGCCTGTAGTATTGAATGTGCGAGAAACACGCGTAGCTTGTACTGGGGCGACAGTCACCGTCATTACTGGATTAGCTTGAGGCGGGACTTTATCTGCCACAGCTTTTTGTTGACGTGGTGGCAATTGAGTTAACACCCCTAGACCGCCTAGGGCGATCGCTAGACCCAAGCCAATACCAACAAACATCGGTGTTAGCCACGGGCGGGTTTGCTGCTTTGCCTGCTGTTCATCCGCTACATTTTCTTCTCGCCTTAGTTCTGGCATACTTTCGTCACTCACGAGACGCACCTCCACTCTGGAAACACACAACTGCTGGTTATTTTTAAGAAAGTTTGAGACTAATTACCATATATTAAATCTGACTTACATCTCAAAATTTGACTGTAATAATCCCCAATATGATAACCATGACACAAGTCATGTTTTTTATTAGAAATAAAAATAAAAATAAGTGATTATACGTAAATATTGTTCATCAATATGACAGGAGATTTTTCTCACTCAATAACTCTTGTTAGTGTCACACATCCTTTGTATGCAGATCACTTCATTGTGAGTATAAATATGGAAAACTGATGAACGTAGGATACGCCAAATTACATCTGTTGGCAGTGAACTAAGAAACCATAGCCTATCATGTGATCAAGATTTCAAGGCGAGTAGCATTCACACCCTTATTTAAGTTAAAAAGGATAAAAATACCTGCAAACACTTACTCAAGCCTTGATGTTGGCATTCTTAATAACAAACAAGAGATATTTTTATCTGAACTGAGCAACCAAATATGTTCAACGCCACTGAAATTTTAATTGATGCTTTTGTCAAGCAAATTCGAGAAGGCTACAGTCGCACATACGGCTGCCTAAAAAATGATTATCAAGACATCATAGCCTGGGCTGGAAGTATGGCGTTGGAAAATATTGCCAATAGTGATGCCTTGTACCATAATGTCGAACACTCTATTTTAGTTACCTTAGTAGGGCAAGAAATTCTCCGTGGCAAACACATCCGAGAAGGTGGTGTTTCTAGTGAAGATTGGTTGCACTTTATTATCTCCTTGGTCTGTCATGATATTGGTTATGTCAAAGGAGTTTGCCGCCAAGACCAAGAAGCATCAGGCTTATATGCTACAGGTAAAAATGGCAGAATGATTTCCCTGCATCCTGGTGCTTCTGATGCCAGTCTGACACCTTATCATGTTGATCGAGCCAAGCTGTTCATTGATGAGCGTTTCGGTGGTCACAAGCTCATAGATGGTGAAGTCATTAAAAGTAATATTGAATGGACTCGCTTTCCCGTACCCAAAGCAGAAGATCATCAAGATACTGTTAACTTTGCTGGCTTAGTACGGGCTGCTGATTTAATTGGACAATTAAGTGACCCCCGTTATTTGAAAAAAATTACCTCTTTATTCTACGAATTTGAAGAAACTGGGATGAATAAAGTCTTAGGCTATGAAACCCCAGCCGATTTACGCAAAAATTACGCCAAATTTTACTGGAATGGTGTTCATCCTTATATTAAGGATAGTCTGCGCTACTTATCGCTCACCCAACAAGGCAAACAAGTGATGGCGAATCTCTACTCGAATGTATTTGTTGTGGAACACGAAAAAAGTCAAGAAGAACATCTGTACATGATTGAGCAGTTACATGCTTAGTCAAGGGTCAACAGTCCAAAGTCCAAAGTCAAAATAAATAAAGTTTGACGTTTAACTATTGACTAATAACATTTAACCCTTGACTATTGACTATTGACTATTGACTATTGACTAGAAACTATGAATTGGTGGCAAAGACTTAAGAAAAATCCTTTGGCGCGATTTGGAGCAATTTTGCTGTTAATTTTCTATGTAGCGGTGATTGCAGCAGATTTCGTTGCTCCTTACGACCCATATATTTCACAGCCAAATGGTTCACTGCTACCACCAACAAAAATTTATTGGGTTTCCCAGTCTTCCAAGAAATTTATCGGCCCGCATATTTACCCCACAACTCAAGGTAATACTGATATAAATACAGGCGATCGCCAGTTAATTGTAGATTTTACTAAGCCCTCTCCTTTACGTTTATTTGTATCTGGGCCGGAATACCATCTATTACAGCTGAGTTTACCACTACCACCAAAATGGGATGAAGTCACCATTTTTCCGGGAATTCCGTTAAATTGGCATTTATTTGGTGCAGATAATGGCGTAAGATTAAACATTTTTGGCACTGATGATCAAGGACGTGATCAATTCAGTCGATTGCTACATGGCGGCCGCATTAGTTTGTTTATTGGGATTATCGGTGTAGTTTTTACTTTCCCTCTTGGTCTACTGCTGGGTGGGATTTCGGGTTATTTTGGTGGTTGGCTCGATAGTGTCATCATGCGTTTTGCAGAAGTTCTGATGACTTTCCCCAGTATTTATCTGTTGGTGACATTAGGTGCAGTTTTACCACCTGGCTTAAGTAGTACCCAGCGCTTTTTATTAATTGTTATTATTACTTCTGTGATTAGTTGGGCTGGTTTAGCTAGAGTAATTCGAGGACAAGTACTTTCTATTAAAGAACGGGAATTTGTTCAAGCTGCACGCGCAATGGGTGGAAATCCGCTTTACATTATTGTTCGTCATGTTCTGCCGCAAACTGCTACTTATGTAATTATTTCTGCAACCTTATCAGTTCCTAGTTTTATTAGTGCTGAAGCCGTTTTAAGTTTAATTGGGTTAGGAATTCAACAGCCAGATCCTTCTTGGGGTAATATGCTTACCCTAGCCAGTAATGCTTCAATTTTGGTACTCCAACCTTGGTTAATCTGGCCGCCAGCAGTACTAATTATTTTGACAGTATTAGCATTTAATTTACTAGGTGATGGCTTAAGAGATGCTCTAGATCCCCGCAGTTTACAAAGATAAAGGGAAGTGAGAAGTCTGAAGTATAAAGTGTCAAGTCTGAAGTATGAAATTTCATGCTTCAGGCTTTTGACTATTGACCGTTGACAAATGACAAATGACAGAAACTTTGTCGTGTCATAATAATTCAAGCAATCCCCTTTAAAGAGATTGAAACCTAGAACAGAAAAGAACTACAGTGCGATAAAATCATGCAGCCTGAACCGCAAGTCAACATCCTTTTGGTAGATGACAAACTAGAAAATTTGTTGGCATTAGAAGCAATTTTAGAAAGACTGGGAGAAAAGTTAGTAAAAGCCACGTCTGGAGCCGAAGCTTTGCGGTGTCTTCTGCATCAAGATTTTGCGGTAATTTTGCTGGATGTGCAAATGCCAGGAATGGATGGCTTTGAAACTGCCAACCTGATTCGTAGTCGAGAGCGATCGCTACAAACTCCAATTATTTTTCTGACAGCCTTTAGCACTAGTGATCAAATGCTATTTAAAGGCTATGCTCTGGGCGCTGTTGATTATTTGCTTAAACCCATAGATACGAACATATTAATATCGAAAGTTACAGTCTTTGTTGAGCTGTTTAAAAAAACTCAAGCCATTAAAGAACAAGCAACTCAACTAGCAGCTGTTAATGCAGAACTACGGCAAAGTGAAGAGCGATTTCGCTCCCTTAGCACTTGTTCTCCTGTAGGGATTTTTGAAATGGATACAGAGGGCAAATGTAGATATACTAATCCTCACTATCAGGCAATTTGTGGTTTAAATACAGTAGAAAGTTTAGAAAAACAATGGCTAGAATTTGTCCATCCAGATGACCAAGAACGCGCGATCGCTAGTTGGAATAAATATCTTGATATAGGTAGCCAAAACTATTCGGAAGATTTTCAATTTCTCACAGCTAATGGTGGACACCGCTGGGTACAGGTGCGTTCATCACGTATGGTTTCGGCTCAAGGGAAATTACTTGGCTATGTCGGAACTCTTGAAGATATCACCGAACGCAAGCAAGCTGAAGAAGTTCGCACTCAAATCATTCGAGAACAAACAGCCAGACAAGAAGCAGAAGCCGCAAATCGGATGAAGGATGAGTTTCTGGCGGTGCTGTCTCATGAACTCCGCACACCTTTGACTTCGATGCTAGGCTGGTCAAAAATTCTGCGTTCTAAAAAACTGGATGATAAAGCGACAGCTAAGGCTTTAGAAGCAATTGAACGCAATGCTACATCTCAGGTGCAATTAATTGAAGATATTTTAGATGTATCGCGGATTATTCGCGGTCAGCTAAAACTGAATTTATGTGCGGTGAACTTAAGTGCTGTGATGGAAGCAGCCCTAGAAGCGGTGCGTCCCTTAGCAGAAGCTAAACATATTCAAATCAACACAATTCTCGATTCTTCTATTGGTTCAGTTTGCGGTGATCCAGTACGGTTGCAGCAAGTAGTCTGGAATCTTTTAACTAATGCAATTAAGTTTACACCTAAAGACGGTAACGTTGCAGTCCATCTAGAATTGATGCAGCACAGAGATCAGGAGCCTGGGGGAGAATTCCCATCAGAGGAAATTGTCATTTCCTCTGGCTTGTCTCCCATACGATTTTTTACATCTTCCTATGCTCAAATTCAAGTAATTGATACAGGTATTGGTATCGAACCAGATTTTTTACCCAAAGTATTTGAAAGATTTCGCCAGGCAGACAGTACCACCACGCGATCGCACAATGGGTTAGGCTTAGGACTAGCAATTGTCCGACATTTGGTAGAACTGCACAACGGGATAATTCTCGCAGACAGCCCAGGTAAAGGTCAGGGCGCAACTTTTACCTTGAGACTCCCATTAATGCCAAGCAACAGTCTTGATGGTAAAGCCGAAAATTCTCCTTCTTGTACAGCTGCTACTACACCTTTAGCTGGATTGAAAGTATTGGTTGTAGATGATCAAACCGATAGCCGAAATTTTTTAGCATTTATGTTTGAAGAGTATGGTGCAAATGCTACAGCCGTGGCATCAGTTGATACAGCATTGGCAATCATCGAACAAACAAAACCTGATATTCTGGTTAGCGACATCAGTATATCAGGTCAAGATAGTTATAATTTAATCCAAACAATCCGCGCTTTAGCACCGGAAAATGGGGGGAGCATTCCCGCGATCGCTCTAACTGCATTTTCCCGCGAAGAAGACCGCTTAAAAATTCTCGCAGCTGGTTTTCAACATTACTTAACTAAACCGATTGACCCTGAGAATTTAATTAACGTAGTTACGAGCGTTTTAAAACTACCACCGTCTGTAGCAATTACTTAGCCCTAAATGAACCCAGCTTGTATATTAAAAGTAAACATAAACTGTTGCGACATAACTATTTATGTCAAATTCATCCTCAAACTAGGGTTAAGTTCTCATAGCTAACAACAATAGATTTAGAGTGAATTAAATATATTACTGCCCTCATTATGAAAAAAACACGGCGGGATTTTTTAATTTATATCGTAGGTAGTAGCTTCACCTCAGTAGCTATCGGATATCTATTTCCCAAAGCCAGCCAAAGTCGTGAGGTAGATATAGAGACCCTTTGCTCGTTATTTCCGCAGAATTCACGTTGTCAAAATTATCTTCCCGGCGTTGAGGCGCTGGATATTAAGGGTAAAGCAATTCAAACTAATACATTGTTAGCAACTGCTCAACCTGGAATTCCAATACCAGTTAAAGGATTGCCAAACGATAAGGTTGATTATCTCATCATTAAAGACGGGCCTGCGATCGCCGAGTATGGTATACGTCCGATTTGCACCCATTTAGGCTGCACTGTTGAGTGGAATCAACAGAAAAATCACTTTATTTGTCCTTGTCATGGCTCTCAATACGATTCTCAAGGCCGAGTGGTTCATGGCCCTGCGGTACGTTCTCTACCACTGATTACAGTAGTAGTCAAGCAGAACCAAGTTCGCTTAGTTGACAGCAAACCTGCCATCGATCCACGTTAACGTTGCCTTAGTCTTGTCTAAGCGCTACCGCTGATGTAAAGAAAAATAAATTATGGGCGATCGCTATCACACCCAAAAATTAACCCCAAGCGACATAAGGCAGTTTACCAGCCGTAGCGCGAATTTTTTCTGCATTAGCGACTAACTGACCACAAGCATCCCAACTACCAGAAACAAACATATTTCTGGAACCTTCACCCATGAAAACTGGTGCTGTAAAGTCACCCAGTTGCACTTGTAAGGTTTCTAAATTTACCGTTACTGTTGCTTGGGGATTAGCTGTTACTAGTTCTTGGAGTTTTTTTACAGTGGCCGCCTCAGCAGTGACACAAGGTACACCAATAGCCACGCAGTTACCCAAGAAGATTTCCGCAAAGCTTTCACCAATTAAAGCTTTAATACCCCATTTTGCGATCGCTTGCGGTGCGTGTTCTCGTGATGAACCGCAGCCAAAGTTACGGTTAACAATTAACACACTGGCATCCTGATATTGGGGTTGATCAAAAGGATGTTCACCTTTTAAAGCTGTGCGATCGTCAATAAAGGCATTTTCGCCCAAACCGTCGAAAGTAATAGCCTTTAAAAAACGAGCAGGAATAATCCTGTCTGTATCAATGTCATCACCAACTAAAGGTATAGCTTGCCCAGATACTTGTTTAACTTCACTTACCATAATTTTCTTTGCGCCTTCGCGCGAGATAAAAAAGATGTGGTTTACAAACGCAGAGGGGCGCGGAGGTAAACGCGAAGTTACGCGGAGTATAAGCTTTACCTCCTGCCTTCTCCTACAGCAAGTCACGGACATCAGAAACTTCGCCTTTAATGGCCGCAGTCGCTACCATAGCCGGACTCATCAGTAACGTGCGACCAGAGGATGAACCTTGTCTTCCTTTAAAGTTGCGGTTAGAGGAAGAAGCACTAATTTGTCTACCTTGAAGTTTGTCGGGGTTCATGGCTAAACACATAGAACATCCTGGTTCACGCCATTCAAACCCCGCTGCTTCAAAAATTTTGTCTAATCCTTCGGCTTCGGCGGCTTGTTTGACTCTTTCGGAACCTGGAACAACAAATGCCTTGACTCCTTCAGCAACGCGACGACCTTGGGCAATTTTCGCGGCTTCTCTGAGGTCGCTGATTCTACCATTGGTGCAGCTACCAATAAAGCAGACATCAATTTTTGTACCTTTAATAGGTTGACCGGGTAACAAATCCATATAGCGATAAGCTTCTTCGGCCACAAAGCGGTCTTCTTCCGCCAGTTCTTCGGGTTTGGGGATGAACTGATGAATACCGATACCTTGACCAGGGGTAATTCCCCAGGTGACAGTAGGGGGAATCTCGGCTGCATTGAATACAATTACATCATCATATTCTGCATTAGCATCACTCTTAATCGATTCCCACCAAGTTACTGCTTGATCCCAATCTGCACCTTTGGGGGCAAAGTCTCTATCTTTGAGGTAATCGTAGGTAACTTGATCAGGATTGACGTAACCGCATCTGGCACCACCTTCGATCGCCATATTACAGACTGTCATGCGTTCTTCCATGTTCATCGCCTCAAAGGTAGTCCCGGCAAATTCGTAGGCGTAACCGACACCACCTTTCACGCCGAGTGTGCGGATAACATGCAGAATCACATCTTTGGCATAAACACCAGGGTTAAGAGTGCCGTTAACTTCAATTTTACGGACTTTGAGTTTAGCGAGGGCGAGGGTTTGGGAGGCGAGAACGTCGCGGACTTGACTGGTACCAATCCCAAAGGCGATCGCACCGAATGCACCATGACTCGATGTGTGGCTATCACCACAAGCGATCGTCATTCCTGGCTGGGTTAATCCTATTTCTGGGGCGATGACATGGACTATACCTTGATTGCCAGAACCAATATTATAAAAAGTTAAGTTATTTTCTTGACAGTTCTGTTCCAGGGCTTGAATCATTGCTTCTGCCACACTATCGGCAAAAGGACGCGCCTGATTATCTGTGGGAACAATGTGATCTACTGTAGCTACGGTGCGATGGGGAAACAGTACCTTGAGACCTCGTTCGCGTAACATCGCAAAGGCTTGAGGACTGGTAACTTCATGAATTAGATGCAGGCCGATAAATAGCTGTGTCAGCCCTGAAGGAAGTGTACCAACAGTGTGTAAGTCCCAAACTTTATCAAACAGGGTGCCTTTGCTCATAGGTCAATCGTTATTTAACGAGTCAGGACTTTTATGGTATCAAAAAAAGCGCCCGACAATTTTGGATTTTAGATTTTGCGAAAAGTTGAGCCAGTGCGTTGGACGGGTTCCCCGGCTTGTACCCCTACGGGGAAGCAAGCTACGCGCAGCGTCTCCGATTAGGAGAAGCAACTGGCGTTGCGTGCGCGGGGAACCCGCGTTGAGCAAAGTTCGGGAGATTCCCCCCATTGAGCAAACTTTTCAAGACAGATTTTGGATTTGGGAATGATCCTATAGATCAATTTAAGATTTTCGATTGATTTTACAGATAAGTCTAGGGCTGTTACCGTTAAAAAATCATTTTCTAGATTTTGGCGATTTCTCTGGCCTTTATAGAGAACTTTGTGTATTTACAAATGGTAAGCAAGAGTTTGATTTTAACTGGAGAAATTCATGCAAAATCTTTTTGAGTGAATTTTGCTTAACCATTTGAATGGCAATATTTACATCTAACCATTCTCGTTGTCTTTGTCCGGCTTCGGGATAATCTTCAGTTAACACTTCAACTAATAATAAATACATCTGCACTTGGTAGATTTTGCCGCGTTTGCGATATCTATAACTACCTACTGGATTGACATCTACTTGCCCAATGATACCTGCTTCTTCCCATGCTTCTTTAGCAGCAGAAGCAGGTGGACTCATCCCTTTGGCAATTCCGCCTTTAGGAATTACCCAGTTATTGCAATCGCGGGTTGTAATCAGTAAGATTTCGATGTTGTCGTTCTGCACTCTATAAGGAATGACTCCCGACTGCTTGAAGATTTTGCTGATTTTCTGATTCATGAACTTTTTGGATGAGTGTCATCATAAAACAAAGCAAAAAGTTATTTTAGCTAAGTCTCAATTTTATAAAGCTATTAGGCATCTACTATAAGGCAGAAAGCTTTGAAAAGTAAAAAGTAAATTTTGATAAATATAGGTATTTAAAAGCCATTTTTATTCCTTTTGCCTTGTAAGTTTTTACTTTTGCCTTATTAAGTTAAGCTGGCTTATGATCCAAACGAATAGCAGCCTCTAGAGCAGATTTTTCTTTGGCGCGGCGAGCATAAGGCTGTAATTGAGCGCGATCGCCGCCTGTCAAAATACTCAATTCTTCCAAACTCATACCTCGCATTAACATTTCTACACGCCAGGTTTGTTGTGCTTGAACAATTTCTGGTGGTTTACCTTGGGGTGTTAGCAGTCCCTGAGTCCAAACTTCCCAACATTGCAGCAATTGTGAGTCAGAAATAGGATTACCTACATTGTCAACAAACATAGCAGGATGATGATCTTTACGACTTTTGAGCCATTTAACTAAAGGATTGTTGTTGTAAGATCCGTAGTGTTTGCCCAAAATCCACTGATTTGCCGGGACTTGGCGGGGTAATCCGGGGGTGGTGATTTGCAAAATTAACCCTTGGGGATCGGATATTTGGTGCGATCGCTGTAATCCAACTATTTCTGGAACGGATAAGCCGGCACCAAATAACAGGTATGCTAAAGCATAGTCTTGTATTCCTGACTTCCTAGAATTTTGCAAAATTTTATGCACTAAAATCGCAGGTAAATCATCTACTTCTTGGGTAATGACAGCTTCTCTTGCTAATTGGGGAGCAGCGGACATTGCTCCATGTAAAAACAACTCCACTAGATTCTCTAAAAAGTCATCTCGATCTTCCCACAGTTCATGAAATTCGCTGGTAAATTCAATCACCGCATAGCCCAAAATCATCCCATTGAGTAAACTGGCTAATTTTTCTGGTGGTAGATAGGTGTTAATGTCTCCCTGTTGGATGACAGTTGCTAAATATTGCGCTAAATAGCGGTTGGCTTCGGTTAATCCTCTTCCCAATGCTCGGCGATTTTCCGCTGGAAATTGGTCTGCTTCACCCACTACAGACCGCACAAACTCAGGGACTCGTTCTAATGTATGTAAGCTATCACTTGCATAATCTTTCAGGGCTTGATAAACATTGCCAGGAGGATTAGCCCGCCTAACTAAGGATTCTCCCAAATCCTTAAAAGCTGCTGATTCTTCTAACACTGCTAAAAGTAGCCCATGTTTATTTCCGAAATGGCGAAACAGCGTCACTTCATTGACTCCAGCTTTTTCCGCAATTTGACGGGTAGTAGTACTACTAACTCCCTGAGCCGTAAATAATTCTAGTGCCGCTTGAATAAGACGTTGACGGGCTGAAATTGATTGAGATGCCATAAGAAATAATGCAAGTGCCACTTGCATAAAATACCAATAGTTGTTACGATGCCTAATGTAAGTGATACTTGCTTAAGTCCACTGTAACGAACTAGTCTACAGAATGGAAAAATTTATTGGGGAAGTTTACCCACATCCCAAGCAAATCACTTCATGATCCATCAACGGAAATGTTTATGACTGCAAAATATCTGGCGGTTGCTCCTGAGACAGGAAATTCACCTCGCCTCAGATGGGTGAATGTGGCATTTTTTGCTACTATTCATGCCTTAGCTCTGTTGGCTCCTTGGTTTTTTTCTTGGTCAGCGCTAGGATTGCTTGTGTTTCTCCATTGGCTGTTTGGGAGTATTGGCATTTGTTTAGGATATCATCGACTTTTAAGCCATCGGAGTTTCCAAGTACCCAAGTGGTTAGAATATGCGATCGCCTTGATCGGAGCCTTAGCACTTCAAGGTGGGCCGATTTTTTGGATTGGTGGACACCGCCAGCACCACGCCCATACAGAAGATATCAACTTAGATCCTTACTCTGCCAAGCGGGGATTTTGGTGGAGCCATCTACTGTGGATTATGTATCCCCGTTCTGAGTTTTTTGATTATGAAATCTATAAAAAATATGCGCCTGACCTGGAAAGACAACCTTATTACCGCTGGTTAGATCGCTACTTTTTATTATTGCAAATTCCTTTGGGAATATTGCTGTATGCTTTGGGCGGTTGGCCTTTTGTAGTTTACGGAATGTTTGTCCGTGCAGTCTTATTGTGGCACTCCACTTGGTTTGTCAATTCTGCATCACATATTTGGGGTTATCGTACCTTTGATGCCAATGATGAAGCACGTAACTTGTGGTGGGTATCACTGCTAACTCATGGCGAAGGTTGGCACAACAACCATCATACTTTTCCCCACGTAGCCAAAGCTGGTTTCCAGTGGTGGGAAATTGATATCACTTGGTGGAGTATTAAAGCTTTAAAAGCATTGGGTTTAGCAAAAAAAGTCATCTTACCACCATCACAAATTGCACGTCAAAGATGAATTAACTGATAGTAGTCAAGCAAACTTCTGGCAGAATAACAAGAATAGTGGCCAGACGAAAATCATTAATATTGCGGGTGACAATTGCTTTTGTACTTGCTGATTTGGCAGAGGCATGAGTCACCGCATCCTCAAAATTATTTAATTAGATTATGGCAACTTATAACTAGCAACCCGCATAGTTAATTTTCCTTGACGAGGATTTTGACTAAATATAAATGCTCCTTCTTCCTTTTCGCCATCAGATAAAAAATCAATTTGTTGCTCTCCTGCTTCAACTACTTGATCAGCAATTTGTAATTCAGCAATAATTTGCACTGATTCAGCCGTTTCACCACCAGTATTAACTATTTCAAAAGGAACATAAAATTTCCCATCAATTTCTCTAACTACTGGTTTTTGACTTAGCGATAAAATGGGAGGCTGATCTTTTTCATTCAGCCACATATATCCTACTAAGCTAATAACGACTGCAAGAATAGATGAAGCAATCCCGAATGTGATCCACTCAGCTAGAGAACGTTCTGGTTGTGGTTCTGTTTCCATCATATTGCTAACCTACCTGCCGCGCCGCCAATAGTTGCAGGTAATCCCAATACTAAAGTATGTTCTAACCACATCGTCCAAGGGTCTGACAAAGTTAACTTTTGGAAAAAAAATAGCATTATTCCACTTGCCAGTAAAGATACTAAATACGATATAGTAGTTTCACTTAATGGACGCTGAAAAATTCCCTTTTGCTGTCTCCGTTTTTTCTGGTCGGAAAAACCTGCTTGAAAGACAATAGTATATGAAATCACTAAAGATGCAGCCATTAATGCCCACAGCCAGGGAGGCGAAATAGCTGCGGCTAACATAGGAACTTCATCAGTTGGGGCAATATTAAAAGCAATCACAATTGCACCAATCACAGTGGCACCTAAATCAGCTAATGTGGCGTGCAAATAATGTTGCTGAGGTTTGCTATTACCATTACCTTTATGACTATCTGATGTGGAATTATTTTGATTACCTGATTGGAGAAACTGGTTAGCTAATGCCACACCTAGGGTAAATGGTACACCTTCATATACAACTTTTCCTAGTGATTCTTTTAATGATGTTTCTGGCGTAATTTCTTGCAATAACCACAACATAAACGCAGAACAAACAAATCCAATTGCCATTGCTTCTACAGTATCTATTGCGGCTTCATCAAGTCGCCAGGTATTTCTGCGTTTACGAAAACCATCTGTATAATTTAGTAAAAAAACTACAATAAACATGAAGGCGATCGCTATAGCAATTAATTTTGGTTTTACTAGTGAGCCAATCCACCATACTTCCATAGTATAGATTAGGGGAATCCCAAATAGAAAACCTCCACAAATACCACGTACAATATCATTTATTTCTTGTTTCCAACTATTTTTATCTTGTTTTTTAGCCACTACTAATATGTACCTGATTATTTTATTGTCAGATTTTTATATGTTGTAATATTTCTCATAAATCAATATTTTTTCACATCTATCGTTGGTTATTTTATAAATACATTATTTAACTACTTCTTTCGATATATAGACAAAAAATTGCTTTTTATTTATGTACAATCTATTCCTAAATTTACTTTAGGAATAAAGACTGAATATACAGCCTATTCTTCAGAATTCTGACTCCTGAATTCTCAATTCTGTGGTAGTTCGCCATCTTCATGATTGAGCAACCAACGCTTACGCTCTAACCCTCCTGCATAACCAGTCAGTGCAGCATTCGCGCCAACAACTCGATGACAAGGAAGTACAAGTGCGATGGGATTAAGTGAATTTGCCATCCCAACAGCGCGATAAGCCTTTGGCTTACCAATTCGCACGGCTAACTCAGTATAGGAAATAGTTTTTCCCCAAGGAATGGTTCGCAGTGCAAGCCACACTTGCTGTTGAAACACAGTCCCACCAGTACTGATGGGAATATTGTTTAAACTTGTGCGATCGCCATCAAAATAAGCTTGAATTTGATTACTAAAACCTTGGGGATTTTTCACATATTGAAAATCAAAACTGCCATAACGCTTCTTCAGCAACTTCAGCATTCTTGGCTCATAATCAGCAAAGTCTAGAGCGCAAAGTTTCTCCCCATCCGTGACAATTAAAATTGTGCCAATCGCGGAATTGATTTTGTCAATTACTAATTTCATATTTTATTGAGTATTCAAATCGAAGAAATATTTGTACCTGGCAAAGTTTGAAAGCCGGAAATCAGCGCTCAAACTTTGCACTTTGTTGTTAGTCATTTGTCTTGATAAAAAACCAACGACTCATGACCATCTTCAAGAGAGAATGTGCAAATTCAACATACACCAGCTTACTTATCTACGATTGCGGCATTGTAGTGGGTAGCGATTCCCTCGCCATGTTGTCCAACCATCAGCAATCTTGGTACGACTGTTGTATCTCAGATACCAATTATCTTGCTCTGCACCTAAATAACGAATACCCAAATCCTGTTTTCGGCTGTTAGAAAAACGCTTTGCTAAAGGAACCCACGCACTACCGTTGTCACTAAATCGCCCAACCAGACGCACGCCTGAAGTAGTAGAGCAGACATCTCCACTACAACTAGTTTGTGGATCATCTACTACCTTCCATTGCATTCGGGCTGGTCTACCGTCAATATTACAATCCCACAACCCAAAGAACCACTCGCCAGCAATTTGGCTGGCTTTAGCATGACTCGATATCAATACCAAACTTGCGGGAACAATCGCCAAGCCCAAAAGCCACTTTGTGATGTTTTTCATTTTGCTGTACCTGTATTTAAGGCTAGTCTGTACTTTCTATTCACTTATATGTATTGGTATTCCTAATTTATGCAGCTAATTACAAAATCAAAAATAAATATCAATACCTTAGCTAATTGACCAGTATGAAGATTGATGAACTACCTTGCCTCTCCGCCTTAGCAAAGGTATTAGTCTACTGAATTTATTTTATGACTTAAGATAATTTTCAGTTAAACCAACTTGTATTTAAGATTACAACTACTGAAATACTAAATTTGCAGGTAATTAACCTTCCCTGCTAACAAGGAGCCATCATGATTTTAAGCCGAAATCAACGTGTTATAGGCGTATTTACTGATCGTCGAAACGTAGAACAGGCAATTTATGAATTGAGAGATATTGGTTTAGCGATGGATCAAGTATCTGTAGTTGTACAGAATGCAGATGACCCTGAAATTAAAGAATATACGCATGATAAGGCTGACGAAGGTGCAACAGTAGGAGGACTTTCAGGGGGCGCTGTTGGTGGTTTGACTGGCTTATTAGTAGGTCTTGGGACTTTAGCAATACCTGGAGTTGGGCCAATCATGCTGGCGGGAGCGGCCGCTACAGCTTTTGTTACAACCCTTGCCGGAGTGAGTCTTGGTGCTGCTACTGGGACTTTTGCTGGTGCATTAGTTGGCTGGGGAATGTCTGAGGAGCAAGCTAGAGCATATAACGATCGCGTAGCAAATGGAAACTATTTAATCATTGTCGATTGTACATTTCTAGAAATTGCTCAAGTCGAAGCCATTCTCAAGCGTTGGGGTGTTGAAGAATTTGGTATTTATGAGCATCTCAGCAGTGAGATGGAAAATACACATTATTTGGCTCCAACAACTTCTAATAATACTCTTCCTCATAAAAGTGGGATAATGACCAAGTATGGAATTAGTTACTTTAATGACATAGAGAATGCTGAAGCGGCGATTAATGAGATACGTATGGCAGGTTTTCCAGCCAGCCAGATTTCCTTAATTTGCAAAGACTTTTCTCAATTACTTGGTTCAACAGACATCACTTTAAGCGATCGCTTTGACGCTATGAGGCTAGGAATAGCAGATGAGTGGACACGTTTTTACGATGAGCAAATTGAACAAGGCAATTACATTCTGATTGTGAGTGGTACAGATAATGAGCTTGATATATCTAGCTTAATTTTGAGCAAATATGGTGTTCAAGAATGCCAAATTTATGATCCAATGTTAATTCGTTCTTAAAAACAATTACTAAGGTTAACGCCGTAAATACAGCAGTCCTAAATAATTTATGAAATCCTCCTTTTTTTCTTGGCACTCTTGGCGGTTTGATAGTTTTTATAACTTAAATAGGATTGCTATATGATGATATTAATTAATGAAAAAGCTGTTATTTATCTGTAGCAAAAATAAGTTGAGGAGTCCTACTGCTGAGGCGGTATTTGCTGAATATGAAGGACTGGAAACCGACTCAGCAGGGTTAGACCACTACGCTGAAGTTCCAGTTTCCACAGAAGCTATTGAATGGGCTGATATCATTTTTGTGATGGAACAATCTCATAAACGCAAATTGACAAAAAAATATCAATCTTTTCTCAAAGATAAAAAAATTATTTGTTTAGATATACCAGATGAATTTTCATATATGGAACCAGTTTTAATCGAGATATTAAAGAAAAAAGTGCTGCCTTTATTAGGAAATTATTAAATAAGAACAGCCCAATATAGCAGGTTAAATTACAGTGTGCGATACAAAATATCTTCGACTATTTATCTGAACACTCTAAAATAACCACTATATGCTGCACATTTTTCTGACAAAAAATGTTATTTACCAGAGCAATAGGTGTTAATTTCACTAACTATTGCACTTTCATCACTACTACTCTTTTTTAAAGATGCTAAAGAAGCGTTGGCTGCTTTGAGATTTTTTTTATCAAAAGCAGTAGCGGTATCACGAAAACCCTTACTCGTATCCTGATATAGCTTAAGAAAGCGTCCCTGAAAGCCTTGCAGTTTTTCATCTTTAATTTCTAATGCTTTCATTTCATTAGCCAAAGTGTCTATTTTACCTGCAACTTCAGTTAAGGCTTTAGAACCTTTTTCTTTTGGCGGATTTTTGCTCAATTCTTGACTTAATGTTACTGCTTGATTGGCAACTTTGATGATTTTATTACATTGAGCTACTTTGCTTTCACCGCAACCTGCAAATATAACGGCGATCGCTGCTGTGGTGGAAAGTATAATAGTTCTTTTAACAATACTTTGCATTTTTTTGGGTCTCCTACATATATTTTAATCTCAGACAATAGGCAGATAAAGCAAATCAGTCACAGCAAAAATACTTCTGAAAGCTATGAGTTTTAAATAATGATTTAACTTTTGCGTCTAACTTACTTTTCGCCCTGCTAAGTTATACTGCATGTTTCTGAAGATGCGTATTTAAGGTAACGAATTTAACAAAACTTAAAGTTATACCTTTCGTTGAGCAAAATCATAGGCGATCGCTTGACTATGAGAAGCTTATAATTTGTTATTTGTCAACACTAATGACTAAATTTTTAGATAATTATGGAATTTGAATATGTTTTGGCTTAGTTGATCAAACTTGATGTAAATCTTAATTAATTAAGATGATTTGTTATAAAAAGAAATATTTTTTATAAGAACACAAACGGGTGTATTGAAGAGTATAAATTTTTTGTGTTCTTTTTATAGATTTTTTGTGAAAATTAAATACTTTAATCAGAAGAAAAAACGCTGAATTCTATAATCCAGGCATTTGCAAACTTCACATAGCAATTCTTGGCTGATATAGTCTTGGAAAAACTTTATACAACACAACTACAAAAAGATAGATTTATAAACTTGTGACTAAAAACTGATATTTAAGGAGGAGCAAACTATATGTGGAAAATCCAAAAATTAACAACGAATATCAAAAATCTAGCGATTGTCAGTGGTAGCGCAGTGTTGATGACACTGGGAATAAGTACCTCTGCAATGGCAGCAATTTTGTATGACTTAATAGATATTAATCCAGAAGACAATTATCTACCTTACAGTGACTGGCCTACTGATATTAATGATGCTGGTCAAATAGTAGGGTACATAAACACTTTTGTTAATAATCGTTATCGGCCTGGCTGGCTGTGGAGTCGTGAGAACGGCAGAGTTTGGATTAATGATAGTTCTGGGCAGGTAGATACCATTGCAATTGTCCCATCTGGTATCAATAATTTAGGACAGGTATCAGTATATAGAATGAGTGCTGATTATGGTAGCTGGAGTGGTGTATGGAGCGAAAGCGGTAGCGTTACTCCTTTAGAAAGAAGCTTTTACTTTCAGAGTAATGCAGCCTATGGCATTAATAATCTTGGGCAAGTGGTAGGTTACTCAAATTTTTCTTCTGAGCCTATATACAACGATTTCGGAGATTTAATAGACGTTGATGGCAAAGATCATGCTGTTCTGTGGAATAGTAGCAATGAACGAATTGATCTTGGAACTCTTCCTGGTAGAGAAAGAAGTTATGCAACTGCCATCAATGATTCTGGTCAAGTAGTAGGAGATTCAAACAATAGTTTTAATGATAATCGTGCTTTTTTTTGGAGTCCAGAGACTGGGATACAAGAAATTGGCACTTTGCCAGGAGAAGATTACAGTACGGCCTCTGCTATTAATAATCAAGGTCAGGTGTTGGGCTTTTCTCGTAGTAGCAATGGAGGGAGTAGCTTTTTGTGGACTCAAGAGGCTGGTATAGTCCCACTCCCAATCAGGGCATCTGATATTAATGACTTGGGTCAAGTAGTAGGTTATTGTCCTGGAGTAGGGACGGAATTTTGTTTATGGAGTCCTGAGACTGGCGTAAGCAACCTCGATATTTCTTTTGATCCTACTGTAGATTGGAAATTAGATGTATTGGTTGGTATTAATAACAAAGGTGAAATTGTTGGTTATGGGCGCAAGCGCAATTCAATTGAACCTAATGCCATACGTCCTTTCTTACTAACTCCCAGAACTTCTGAACCTGTACCAGAACCAATCACAATGGGAGGTACGTTGTTAGCAGGAGTTGGTTTAGCTTATTTGCGTCGTCAACGTCGGTTGCGTTCTTCTCAAGTTACAGAATAAAAAGATTGATTCGGTAATAACGCTAATAATAAGTTTGGGGTATGAGAACAAGGTTTTACTTATATCCCTAAATTTTTTATGGGTGGGAATGCCGATTTATGTAAAATGCACAAAGTAAAAGATATGGAGAGATAAGAAATGGCATTAACTGGGGTCAGGATTGTGTTGGTAGAACCAGCTGGCCCAATTAATGTGGGTGCGATCGCTCGTGTGATGAAAAATTTCGGTTTGTATAACCTGATATTAGTTAACCCCCAATGCGACCCGCGATCGCCAGAAGCCATGAAAATGGCAGTCCATGCCAAGGATATTTTAGAATCTGCGGTAGTAGTGGCAACTTTACCAGAGGCGTTGCAAGGATGTGTCAGAGCGATCGCTACTACTGCGCGTGTACGTGACTGGGAAACACCTCTAGAAACCCCTCGCAACGCCTTACCGTGGTTACTAGAAGAACCAGAAAAACCCTCTGCCCTAATTTTTGGCAGAGAAGACCGAGGATTAAGTAATGAAGAATTAAATTATGCCCAGCGATTTATTCGCATTCCCACCAATGACATATATCCATCTTTAAATTTAGCAACCGCCGTCGGGATTTGTTGTTACGAACTGGGACAACAAGTAGAAATCGCTCAACCTCAAACTACCCAAGAGATAGAATTAGCGCCTTTTGAACTTGTGGAAGCCTACTACCAACAATTAGAATCACTACTGTTAAATATTGGTTATATCTATCCCCATACAGCAGCTAGTCGGATGGAGAAATTTCGGCAGCTATATAATCGCGCCCGACTCACAACTAATGAAGTGGCGATGTTGCGTGGGGTGTTTCGCCAGGTAGAATGGGCGCTAAATAATCGTAATGATGATGAAAACTTATGATGTATCGATTAATATATACGCAATCTCCCCCAAAATAGATAATATGGCTTAGACTAAACACACTACTGAGTAGTAAAAGTTGATTTCAGCATCAAGCTGCATGAACAGTCAGTTTTAGGCCGGGAGTCTGCAAGAAAAAATTCGAGTGAGTCACAAGGAGTAGCAGTGACAGAATCAAGTGACAAACTAAGAGCTTTCTCGCGGCGACAACCCGTAAATGGCCGCCAGCGATCGCGCAAAGCTCCTAAAGTGGAACCAAAGAAAGCCAAAGTTCCGCAACCACAGCAACGTCCTGTGGTGAGAGAAGCCATGCTTGCACCAAATGCGATCGCGGTTGGCTCAGGAGTTCCTCGGTCAAGACAAGGGCTAGTAATGCCAACGGCTGTTAAACCTATCCCCAGAAAACCAGTTAATGTTTCTCCCTCCCCATCCAGCACTGTCAAAGTAAAAACGGTGCGGGTACAGAAGCCGCCACAACCCAAAGTAACCAGAAGAGTGTCGAAAAAGACGCGGTTAAAGCCAATGGCCAGAACGATGTTATATATCTTGCGGTTGTTAATCGTAGGAGTTGGCATGGGAGCGATCGTTGGTACAGTATTATCAGTTTTAGACCCAGCTAATCGCATCAATTCAAATTCTTCCGTGTCATCTAACGCTAATAATTCTGCTCAAGTTCAGCCACAAAGCACTCCTAATCCCGCAGTTCCCACTTCAGGTTTGTATCTATCCCAAGAAATTACCTCTCTAAAAAATAATTTCCAAAATTTAGCAGCAACTACCCCAGATCTCACTCCAGGTATTTTCTTAGTAGATTTAGATAATGGTGGTTATGTAGATATTAATGCCTCCGTTGGTTTCCCCGCCGCCAGCACCATTAAAGTCCCAATTTTGGTGGCATTTTTCCAAGATGTTGATGCAGGTAAAATCCGTCTGGATGAAATGCTGACCATGCAGCAAGATATGGTAGCTGGCGGTTCCGGAAATTTCCAATTCAAACCAGCCGGGACACAGTACAGCGCTTTAGAAGTTGCCACCAAAATGATTACCATCAGCGACAATACAGCTACAAATATGCTGATTGCGCGGCTAGGAGGCATAGAAGCATTAAATCAGCGTTTTCGCAGTTGGGGATTAACCACAACAGTGATTAAAAATCAACTGCCAGATTTACAAGGGACAAACATCACCAGCCCCAGAGAATTGGGGAATTTGATGGCGATGGTGAATCAAGGTAACTTTGTGAGTCTGCGATCGCGCGATATTATGCTGGATATTATGCGTCGTACCGAAAGAGATAATTTATTACCATCGGGTTTAGGCTCAGGTGCCAGAATTTATCATAAAACAGGCGATATTGGCACAATGCTGGCAGATACGGGTTTAGTTGATATTCCCAACGGCAAGCGTTACATCATTTCTGTAATGGTAAAACGTCCCAATAATGACCCACGCGCCGAAAAATTCATCAGTTCCATTTCTCGTACTGCTTACGAAAGCTTGAGTCAAAGTCCTCCACCTACTATCATCAACAACAATATCCCCACGACTAGTTATCCGTCCCCAGCTATTAGTTCTCCAGTACCTAATACGACAACTAGTGTAATGCCTCCCAATATTTATCAACCACCTATAATTAATCCTGCTATACCTAACAACATACCCATAAGTGGTTATCAATCACCCATTGTTAATCCACAATCACAATATTACCTCCCAAGATAATTGCATTTATCATGACATCTACCACACCTTCAATTCAGTTTTTCGCAGGCATTTTTGAAGAACTCAGTAATGTTAGTTTGCGACGTGGCAAAGTTTCAGGTAAACGCATCGTCGCCATGACTTTTAATAAATTACAGGCTTTAGAAGGATTGAATAGTTTTACAAAACCGTCTTTAAATTCCTTGCTGTTGACTGATGAAGAAGGTGAAATTAGTGTTACTCCTTCTTCAACGCGGTTTATTTTTGGTGGTGATGAGGGTGATGAATTACAACGGGTAGAATGCCAGTTTGAAATCGAACAAGATGATTATTGGGAACGCTTTATGCGCTTTATGCAGCGTTATGCTGAAGCTAATGGGATGGAATATCAAGGGTGATTGTCTGCTCATTCACTCTCAAGAAACCAGGGTTTAGGGATGTCAGGGAATAAAAAGTGTTTCTTTGATAGTTTGCTAGTCAAACAAGGCAGAAATAAAAAGTAAAAAGCAAGATTTTAATTATGATGAATAATAGGAAATAACAAGACTATTAAGAATTTCTCCCCTACAGACAACAGTAACAATTCATCGCAATTAAAAGGTTAATAAAAATTTATGCGACGTAATCAAATCATCATAGCAAGTACCATAGGCACTTTAGCGGCCATATCCATAGGTTATTTCGGAGTTCAAATATTTGGACGAGACACAATGTACGGAGTGAGCGCCGGAATGGTTGGACTCGGTGCAGGAGAGTATCTTGGTCAGGTTGTTTCTAAGAAAAAGCAGCGGCGAATGGTACTCATCTAGGTAAATCGGTGGTGAAAATGCGAGTAAGGGTCAGGGTTTTTAGGGAGTACTCTGGTAGATATTGGGTTGGAATGGGAATAATACCTAAAACCATTACGGAGTAATACTGATGGAAGCATACCTAAGAGAAGCGATAGGTCTAGGTAGTACTCAAATCATACCGGAACCCTTAGCAAAGCCGGAAGTAAAGCTAGAACCACAAGTTACAATCTATGATTTTGCAGACTTACTGAGCAAAAACGAACCACCGACAATTGAACATCACCAGACTAATAATATAATGATCAAAATTCAGTTACTTTAGGCAAGTAATCATTACTTTGGCTTGTCTACAATATTAATTACATCACATAAAATATATTAGGTGTGCAAGGCTTTGCACACCTAAATCAAACCGATTACTTTTTCTTCTGGTCTTGGCGCTTTTGTTCTAGATAATTCAGTAATTTAACTACGTAAACTTCAAATTCTGCATTTCTTTGGTTGACAGATTCAATAGGCGGAACAGAAAAAGTATCTGGAAAATTAAAAACTATATTTCCTAGACGTAATCCTAAAGGTCGTAAATGTCCTCCTTTAAGTTTAATACGAAAATCTTCTGGGGGCTTTTTCAATTGATTAAAGAACCACTCTCGTGTAGATTTACCAATATTGTCTAAAGGAAAATAAACTAAGCCTAGTAAATTAAATAAATGACTATTTTCGATTAAAGCCTCGGTTTCTGCGGGGGTTGGTTTGACATTAAAACCAAGTCTGATAATAAAATCGGCTAAAGCTTTAGGTTTAATAGCGCTGTCCAGCCCAGTATTGACTGGTGCTAATAATAGAGATGCTTGGCTCTTAATAAAGATGCTGTTAATTTTGACATTTGACTCATCAAAATAAGTTTGGCTTTGGTCTACATCTTGATTGACATAATAAGATGTTAATTTTTTAGCCTTTGCACTTTGATTTTCTAAGTCACGACGGAGATTTTCTAAATCATTGACAATACTTTGAACTTTTTTAGCTTGTTTTTCTGGAGATAAATTACCAGAAGTTTGTTTGACTATTTCTTCAATAAACGCTTCTAGTTGCTCTGTTTTTTTAGGTAAAGCACTAAAAGATTCTAATAGTGCAATATATTTACAACCAATACTATGACCTATCCAGGAAAAGTTAGAATCGTCTAGATAGGTTTTATATTCATAACCTGCTACTTCTGCCATTCTGACTAATTCTGGCATGAGTTTATATTGTTCTCTGATGAGAAAACCTGACTCTGCATAATGGTCAAAAGTAAAGTTAAATGGCAAGAGAATGATTGTATAGCCTTGCTTAAATAAACATTCCAGCAGATGGCGATAAAAAAACATCGGGCCAAATGTACCAAAAAAAGCCCCACCAATAAATTGAATTACGCCTTTAGGTTGCGGATGCAGCGCTACCCAACTAAAAGAAACAGGTTTAAATCTCAACTTTAAATTCGTCATGTTTGTAATTGAGTAACAGTACAAATTGAGGGTGTTATCAGTCATGAGAACACACCTTGATAATCATCTGCCCAGATAAAATTATGTAACTTCTAAGAATCTCATTTGATTCAGAAGTTGTGGTAATTATGTTTGTGATTTGTCATTAGATACTTCACATTAACTGCTTATTACGCTGCCTGTAACGTTTATTTACAATTACGTGTTTTGTCTTGTAGCGTTGTAATCTGCGATCGCCTCAATATAAAATTAATGATTGTCGCGGTGAAAATCTGGAGACTTTATGCCCAAGCTCAACGTTAAGCAGAAAAACTGGTTACTTTCAGTCCATGTTGCATCTGGGAGTATTTGGTTTGGTACAGCGTTGAGTATGATAGCGATCGCCTGGAAAAATACTCATACTACTAACGGTGATGAACTATATGCGATTAATGCAGCTTTAAAACTACTAGATGATTTCGTCATTATTCCCTCAGCCAATTTATCTTTACTAACTGGCGGACTGCTTTGTTGGCTAACGATTTGGGGATTTTTCAAACACTATTGGGTAATTGTCAAATGGATTGCGACAGTCACTTTGATTAGTACGGGAACTGTTTGGCTAGGGCCTTGGTTAAATGCAGCTACTAGTATTTCGGATATAGAGCGATCGCAAGCATTAAGTAACCCATTATATACATTTGATATCAAAGGAGTTCTGATCGGCGGTGCAATTCAAACTTCCTGTGTACTTGCTATCATCGGTATTTCCGTGCTGAAACCTTGGGGTAGAAGAATAGTAAAAGCTCCCGAAGAATCTACCTCATCAAGTAGTTAGAAAAATTTAATTTAACTTTTCTGATACCGCATTCCTGGGAGTTGGGAGACTAAACCCATCAGTTCTAGTTGTAATAAAAGACCAGAAACAGCACTAGCGGGAATACCTGTGGTTTGGACGATCGCATCAAAGGATAAAATATTGCAGGCGATCGCATCGATGATCTGTTGCATTGGTGGTGATAAGTTCGGCAAACTTAACTTTTCTGTAGTTGGAGAAGTAGCCACTGGATCTAGTTTTGGGACTGCACCCAACAAAGTTAATAGTTCATCTAATTCTCGAAAAATTATGGAAGCGCCTTGGGAGATTAACTTTAAACAACCTTGAGACGGGTAATCATCTAATCTTCCCGGTAGTGCATAGATATCTCTGCCAAAATCGTTAGCGTAGGTAGCAGTAATTAATGCACCAGATTTTAAAGGCGCTTCCATTACCAATATTGCCCGACTTAAACCTGCAATAATTCGATTGCGTCGAGGAAAATGAGCGCGGTCAGGTGGGGTTTTGGCGGGATATTCACTTAAAACTAAACCTGCATCTAAAATTTGCTTGTACAAATCTCGATTTTTGTGGGGATAAATCACATCTACACCTGTTCCCAAAACTGCAAGGGTGCGTCCACCAGCTTTGATAGTAGCGCTGTGACTTTCTGTATCAATTCCCTCCGCCATCCCCGAAACAACTGTAAAGCCATTTTTAGCTAAAGCAATGCTAATTTGACGAGTCCAACGAATACCATACTCTGAAGGTTGACGGGTTCCGACAATTCCCACCATCGGTTTTTGTCCAAGATTTTCTTGTAAATCAACTTCGCCTCGATAGTATAAAACTGGTGGCGGACTGGGTGTTTCTAATAACAAGCGAGGATAGTCTGCATCAGATGGTGTCCAGAAATGGGGATTTTCTTGCTGGTGTTGGATAAGTAATTGTTCTGGATGTAACTGCGATCGCATTTTGATTACTTTGTTCAAGGTTTGCAAACCAAAACCTTCAACTTCTCCCAACTCGGCCTTACTAGCTTCCCAAGCTGTAGATAAACTGCCAAAATGCTGTTGTAACCGTTGTAATAAAACTGGGCCAATTCCCGAAATTTGCGCCCAAGCTAACCAATATGCGCGTTCTTCTACCACTTGCTGATCCTCACACCCACTCTCGTTGAGTATTCCCAAATCATCCGCAGTAGCTACAGTTTTTTCAAAAATAGTGGATAGGTTACAGGTTACAGGGAACAGAGTTAACAAGTATGTCTTAAGTACTTGGCTATTGCTGTATTGATCTGTTTTGTTTGAGCCAATCAGTTAAATTAGACAGATTGGAAAAATCTAACAAGGCTTCTCCTAAAGCTTCCAGTTGAGGTAGAGATAAAACATCAATTTGCGATCGCACTTCTTCTGGTAATTCTCCCACCTTGCGGCTCAATAATCGCAAAACTAGCGATCGGGCTTCTCGCTCGGCTCCCTGTTCAATACCTTGTCTCATCCAACTGGTGACAATTTCCATCACATTCTCCTGGCTATTCATTTCCAGTCTATCAATCTCCTCTTGAAACACCTGCTCCTCCTGCTGGTTTAACTGTAAATAGGTATCAACGAACCCAGAAATTAAGCGAGTGCGGGCGGGATCTAACTTTAAAGTTGCCAAAAGTCGTAAACATTCGACTTTGACTTTCGGTCGGTCTGATGGTGCAATCTGCATTTTTGCCATTAAAGCTGCTGCGACTGGATTGGGTTGATTGAGATAATCACGCCAGTTCAATCGATTGAGTTGAATTGCTGTAAAGTTGAATTCTAATACCTTCAAGTTGGGAAATTCAACTATGTGGCTATGAGGTTCTTCTCGGTATGGTTGATCAAAGGAAAACACCACAATCGGATAAACACGCTGCGAATATTTTTGATACAGTCGTGCAAAGTAGAAAAACATCCGTCGGCTGAATTCTCGCTCGGCGTAAGATTGGGTTTCGATATGTACTAAAAAGCCAACTTCTTCTCCTGCTTGTCGCACTTCTACCAGCAAGTCAATTATTTTATCTTCGCCTGCGGTGAGGTCAGCAAAGTATTCTTGGGATAGAAAGCGGATAGAGTTACGATCAATTGTGCTGACAATTTGTGGTAGAAATAATTCCAGAAATTCAATGAAGAAAGTCGAAAGTAATTCTTTAAACAGGCGATCATGTTCTGGCATTTCAATCCCTTTTTATGCGGCAGCACCCTAATTTTGAACAACTTTTAAAGTTTGCAGACTTGAATCTGCACATCCACTAATTATCCCACCCATTGTTTGAATTTGTTGCAGATATGCTAAAGCTGCTGTAGTAATTACTTCTCCCGGCATTAAAACGGGAATTCCGGGAGGATAAGGACAAACAATTTCGGCACAAATGCGATCGCCTGTTTGTTCTATTGGTAACGTTTCACTAGCAGCAAAAAAAGCTTGTCGGGGAGATATCTGCACTGCATACTCCCAGTTATGCACAAAATTTTGCCCCTTTACAATTACTCTGTTACGGCGATATTTCTGAGCCAGAATTTTAAAACCCTGGACTAATTGCTCAATATCGCTGGCGGTGTTTCCCAAACTAATAATAAAAGTCAGATTCTGCAATGAGGCGAATTCTGCCGTCACACCTAGTTTCTCGTCTAAAATTTCCTCAGCCTCAAATCCAGTTAAACCTAACTCAGTCACGTTAACTGTTAAGCGAGTTCTATCTAATTCCCAAAAACCAGGTGATAGTTTTGGCGACAAAATTGATAAACCAGAAATTTGGCTGATTTGGCTTCTGGCTATATCTGCAAGTTGCAAAGTCCGCGACATGAGTTGTTCACCATTCAGCGCCATTTGTTGACGTGCGGCATCTAACGAAGCTAAGAGTATGTAACTCGGACTGGTAGACTGAACTAGTTGCAAAGCTTTACTGATGCGATCGCGATCGATTCTCTCTCCTTGAATGTGCAACATTGATGCTTGGGTCATCGCACCGAGAACTTTGTGAATTGACTGCACAGTTAAATCTGCGCCTGCGGCTAAAGCTGGGGTAGGTAATTCAGTATGAAAAGCGAAATGCGCGCCGTGGGCTTCATCTACGAGTAAAGGAATATTATATTGATGGGTGATGTTGGCGATCGCACCTAAATCTCCGCAGACACCATAATATGTAGGGTAAACTGTCAACACCGCTTTGGCATCGGGGTGCTGTTGTAAGGCAGATTCTAGGGTATTGGGCGTAATACTGTGGGCGATATCAAAAACTGGGTCATATTCAGGATTGATAAAAATCGGGATCGCCCCAGAAAGAATTAAACCCGCGATCGCTGAAGAATGTACATTGCGCGGCAAAATGATTTTATCGCCCACACCACAGGTAGTGAGAATTGCCGCCTCAATGCCACAAGTAGAGCCATTGACAAGAAACCATGTTTGTGCAGCACCAAACACCTCTGCTGCTAATACTTGGGCGGCTTGAATTACACCTTGGGGCGAAAACAAACTATCTAACTCAGCTAATTCGGTTAAATCTGCCCGAAATAACTTTTCACCCAGTAAATCAGCTAAGACTGGCGATATTCCTTGACCTCGCTTATGCCCAGGAGTGTAAAACGGCGCGTGAGGCTTGATTGTACAAGCTTTGAGCGCATCTAATAAAGGTGTTTGGTATTGATCAGGCATGAGTAAGTTTCAGACTTCACACTTCATACTTTTAATATTTTCTTAATCTCCGCTTGATTGTCGGTTGATAAGTTCATCGCATTTATACAGCAAATTCATTAAGGGTGGATATGGATTTTATCAATTGCGATCGCCTATTAGCAAATCGTTATAAACGGCGGAGTGTTTTACTTGGTGCGGGATTTTTTACAGGTTTAGCATTAACCAGCCAATGGGAACCAGCATTAGCAACATCGAGATTTTCTAGCTATCCCTTTACCTTGGGTGTAGCGTCTGGCGACCCATTACCCGATAGTGTGGTGTTATGGACAAGGTTATCACCCGACCCCTTGAATGGCGGTGGAATGCCACCAAGAAACGTGGTGGTACACTGGGAAGTTGCCCTAGACGAGAATATGCGAAAAGTTGTCCGACGTGGTAAAACGTTAGCGATCGCAGATTTAGCGCATTCAGTACACGTTGATGTTCAAGGGTTAGAATCTAATCGTTGGTATTGGTATCAGTTCCGCGTCGGGAATGAACTTAGCCCCATCGGTCGAACACGGACAGCACCAGCATTTCATAGTTTTATCAAACAACTAAACTACGCCTTTGTTTCTTGCCAAGATTGGCAAAATGGCTTTTACACAGCTTACCGACATCTGGCTGAAGAAGATATTGAATTAGTTGTACATCTGGGTGATTACATTTACGAGTACGGGCCAGAAACTAATGGGCCGCGTCAGCATAATAGTCCAGAAATTATGACTTTGACTGATTACCGTAACCGTCACGCGCTGTATAAAACCGACCCAAATCTGCAAGCAGTTCATGCAGCCTTTCCTTGGATAGTCACCTGGGATGACCACGAAGTAGAAAACAACTACGCCAACTTAATTTCCGAAGATAACGTCAACCCACAAGTATTTGCCCAACGCCGCGCCAATGCGTATAAAGCATACTACGAACACATGCCATTGCGCCTATCTTCACTACCTATTGGTGCTAACGCCCAGCTTTATCGGCGCTTGAGTTATGGGAATTTAGCCCAGTTCCACGTTTTAGATACCCGTCAATTCCGCACAGACCAACCTTGTAACGATGGACTCAAGCCGCGTTGTCTGCAAGCCTTTGATGAAAATGCAACCATGACAGGCTTAGAGCAAGAACGCTGGCTATTCCAAGGTTTAGATAAATCCCTCGCCCGTTGGAATATTATTGCCCAGCAGACAATGTTTGCTCAATTTGATTTTGATGCACGTTCAGAGATTGGGGTGTTTAACTTAGACCAATGGGATGGCTATGTAGCTGCACGTAATCGAATTGTGAACTATCTCAACTATCGCCGTCCCTCTAACCCTGTGGTGATTACAGGCGATATCCATTCCAGTTGGGTACACGACGTAAAAGTTGATTTTAATAACCCGTCCTCCGCAACTGTAGCGACTGAGTTTGTCGGTACTTCCATTACTTCCGACTTTCCCACCTCATTCATCGCACCAGTCCAAGCCGCTTTGAGTGCTAATCCCCATACCAAGTTTTTCGACGGTGCATTCCGGGGTTACGTCCGTTGTCAAGTCACTCCTAAACAGTGGCAAAGTGATTATCGGGCTGTTTCTAGCATAGTTGACCCCAATGCAACTATTAGAACCTTAGCTTCCTTCGTTGTCCAAGATGGGCAACCAGGAGCATATCGGCAATCTTAATTCTGGCGATCCTGTTAATAACTAGATTATTGTAGGTGGTATTTGCCCACCTACACTTTTTGCGTAATTTCATAGAGAAAAATATAAAGTTTTGTTAAGCAATGCGTAATTCTTCGGAGTGACTCTGAAGTTATAAACAGAGAGAAAAAGTTCACACCTCAAGCTTGTGACTTATAACTCAGCAATGCTAAACAGCTAAATTCATTTGTTTACTACATTAAAAGGCCAAACAAAATCTATGCAATCCCAAGAAACAGAACCAACAGTTATTGATTCGCAAATATTACCAGAGTTATACGCTGATTTGTCCAAAGAAATATACAGTAATCTAAATCAGGATAAACTAGTTCAATTATTAGAAAAATATGGTCTGTCAGATCTAGAATCATTTCAATTACAGTTCTTAATCGACCTAAGTCAAGTTAAATCTAGCGAAGGAAATCAAGGAATTTTGCCTAGTATTACCCCACCAAAGGTTAAATTACAGTGTTATTACTACAATGGACAATGGTATGACTGTGGTTTTCCCTAAAAATACACTGCATCTTGCTCATACAAGGCAAAAAAGCAGATTGAAAAACATTTTTCTGTAGTAAATATTAGAATCAAGTAATCTTTTTTTTACTATTACTAATAAGTTACGATAACCAAATAAAAATTTGTTCAATCCAAAAAAGCGGTGTTATCTATATTTTAATTATAGATAACACCGCTTTTTTTTATAAATTTAGTACTTTTTGATAAAACTCTTTTCTCTACAAATAACGTTGCAGAATAGCAGTAAAAATAAATGGTGATAATAAGCATAACAAACAAATTTTGTCAATTTTTCAACAGGTAATTGCATTTTAAAAGTACAATCACAATTGTTCAGTGAGTTGTGTGGAGATATGAGCAATCTTCATTGGTGGTCAAAAATTTTAGGCAGTGCAATAGGTAGTGTTATAGCTTTTTCTGCTAACTCAACTTCTGCCCAAATCATGCAGGATGGGACATTGCCTACCAATTCTCAAGTCACAACCCAGAACAATACTACAATAATTACAGGGGGTACTCGCGTCGGTGATAACCTCTTCCATAGTTTTTTGAATTTTTCTGTCCCTGCTAACACTACAGCTAGTTTTCAAAATACTGCTGGTATTCAAAACATTATCAGCCGCGTAACAGGGAATTCTATTTCTGAAATTGATGGTACTCTCCAGGCTGGAGGTACAGCTAACCTGTTTTTGATTAACCCCAACGGAATTGTGTTTGGGCCTCAAGCTACATTAAATATTGGCGGTTCTTTTCTGGCAAGTACAGCTAGTAAAATTAACTTTGCTGATGGCAAGACATTTAGTGCCACAGATACACAAGTTTCATCTTTATTATCTGTCAGTATTCCCATTGGTTTACAATTCACAGCGATCGCAGCTCCTATCCGCAATTTATCTCAAGCAAGTCCCAATGGTGCCACTAATGTGATTCGTCAACCTGTTGGCTTACAGGTGCAGTCAGGTAAAACTTTAGCACTAGTGGGCGGTAATTTATTCTTAGATGGAGGAAATGTAACAGCGAAGTCGGGAAATATTGAATTAGGAAGTGTTGCGCCTAATAGTCTAGTTACTCTCAAGCCTATAAGCCAGAGTTGGGTCTTGGGATATGAAAGTGTCAATAATTTTCAAAATATTCAACTAGCTCAACGAATAGTTGGTAGCACGGCGGTAGGTTCTGTCCTAGATGCTAGTGGTGTAGATGGTGGTGGCAGAATTACAGTACAAGGTAACATTGTCGAACTAATTAGCCGCTATGCAATTGTTACAAGTCAAACTCTAGGTATGAGAGACGGCCAAGACTTAACAATTAACGCTAAGAACTTAATTCTTCGGGATGGCGCACAAATTCGTGTTTCTACTTTCAACAAGGGGGATGGGGGAAATTTGAATGTCAATGCTTCTGATTCAGTGGAGTTAATTGGTGGGATTTTTGAGCCAGTTATGAATCGTTCTATAGCCACTGCATTGGTGAGTGATACTGTTGGTGATGGTCATGCAGGTGATATTACAGTTAACACTAGTAGATTGCACCTAAAAAATGGTGCAGCAATTTCAGCTGGCTCTTCTGGTAATTTAAATTCTTCAACTTCGACCTTCATACCAGCTAGAGGTAACGGAGGAAATATCACAATAAATGCTTCTGATTCAGTGGAGATAACTGGTATCTTAGCAGTAGGTTTTCCTAGCAATTTATCTGCCAGAACTAGAGGCCCTGGAGCCGCAGGTACAGTGACAGTTAATACAGCAAAATTATTGATAAGAGATGGTGGTATAGCTGTTGCTAGTCAAATTCCAAGACTTCCACCTAATATTAAATATCAAGGAAATGTCAATGAACTAGGTACAGCAGGTGAAATAAATGTAAATGCTGGCTCTATTCTGCTAGATGAGAAAGGACAAATCACTTCTAATAGTCAAGGTGGTGGAGGTGGGGATATTATGTTGCAGGTGCAAGATGTATTATTATTACGCCGCAATAGTCAAATTTCCACAAATGCAGGTACAGCAAACGCTCCGGGGAATGGTGGCAATATTACTATTAATGCACCGAATGGTTTTATCGTCGCTACTCACCAAGGGAATAATGACATTACAGCCAATGCCTTTTCTGGTGCTGGTGGTAGGATTTTCATTAACGCTAATAGTATATTTGGATTTGTGCAACGGAGTCGCGCTGACTTAGTACAACTGTTAGGTACTGAAGATTCCAGACAACTAAACCCCAACCGACTCCCCACCAGCGATATTACCGCCTTTTCGCAACAAAACCCTTCATTAAACGGTACTATTCAAATTAATACACCCGATGTTGACCCCAGTCGAGGTTTATTAGAACTCCCCGCAGAACCAGTTGATGCTTCGCGTCAAATTGCCGCAGATTGTAAACCAGGGAGTAAACTCAAAAAAGGTTCTCTTATCGCCACAGGTAGGGGGGGAATTGTACCCAGTCCCACAGAACCTTTTATGGATGATTCAGTCTTAGTCAATTGGATTACTCTTAATGATGAACGTGAGAATAGCGCAAGTTATTTGTCTCATCATGTAAGTACAAGTACACAAAAATTAGATTCTGCCAATCAAGAAACTCAAATTATCCCCGCCCAAGGATGGGTGAGAGATGGTAAAGGTAATGTGACTTTAGTTGCACAAGCACCAACTGTTACACCCCATAGTCCATTACTTAATCCAGCTTCTTGTGCTGCTCATTTGTAATTTGTAAGTAGGTAAGTATGAATAAACCTAATTATGTAACATAATATAAATGTCTCAAAAGCCTTGCGATTGCTTCACTCTGATTTTCTTCGTTCGCAATGATGTAGTTATAAATTTTCGCCCCCACCTACTTAGTTCGTAATTAATATGCAGAGAACTTTTTACAGTAGATAAGGAAACTCTTTATCCCGACTTTCAATTTTCCACAATACCTAACTATAGAAAAAATCAAAGTCTTTCAAAGAAATAATTCTGGCTTTGTTTAAACGGTAATGGTAAGCCAATTTTCTTTGCAGAATATCCCATTGTGTCCGTTGAGATTTACGATCAGAAGCATCTAGATGTTGTCGGACTGAATTAATCTTACCTAGCCAGGAGGGATTATATACTTTTAATCCGGCTTTAGCTGCTGCCATACCAATAGCGTTACCTTCCCCAGAATGAATTCCATGTATTTCTAAATAACGCGCTATGAAATCCCAATATTTGATAAATTCTTCAGATTTTTTGCTATCTGCGGTAACGGCAAATAAAGATTCTCCAACATAGCTAACATTCTCTAAAGATAAATCTAGCTTGTCTGCTATTTTCTGAAGATATCTCAACCTTTCTGGGTTATATTTCTGAAGTTTATGTAAAAAAACTGCCCTGTTAACTAAATAATTGTAGTTACAGTGAGCAGTTAATTGAATGATTTTACTAGTATGTAGCTTTCTTTTGTCTAAGACAAAGAATCTAAATCAAGGGCTTGCATTCCTTTATTTTTGGCAAAACTCAACATACTACTCAACTGCAACCATAACAGCAAGCAAGTTAATAACCCAAGTGGTAAACCAACTCCCAAGGCGAGTAAGGTAGGAAAGCCAAAGATTGCTAAACCGGAATAAAGAAAGAGAACAATGCCAAAAGTTATGCCTAAAAATGGCACTAATAACTGTCTAGAATAAAAATTAGAGTCGGATTTTTCTGTGCTATCTTTGCGCCATTTCTGTACAATTACTTTGAGTGTTCCTGTTAAACCAAAGCCAGAAGTTACAGCTATAAATAACCCAACAGCTAGGAGCAAATAAGGTGGTTGTTCGGGAAAATAATACATGTAAACTCCAAAGTATATTAAAAGTGAGAAAATTTTTTGTAATAATGTGCTAGTCAAAAAATAGGAGGTAAAAGTACCTCCTGATTTAAGACTGCAATTTTAACTTTCAACGCATTACACCTGATGCAGAATTGCCCAGATTAGCAAAGGCTGTAGCTTTTGGTAAAATGGCAGCTACACCTTCTCTAGAAAACTCTGTTAACAAGCCGATCGCTACATCTAATAAACGATTAGGCTTGATATCATCTTTGACTAAATCCCATAGACGTTGCACTTCTTCAGTATGCAGGCGATCATCTTCTGTCAGGGCTAATACTAATTGTCGCCGCAGAAATTTACCTTCTTCTGATAACAAGAATTGCAGTCCCATCTGGGCTGTAGGTAATACGTCAAAGTTACCATCAGTACGGGCGATCGCAATCAAATTTTCCAACCTCTGCCACTGAAATTTCCCATCTTTAAACAAGACATTCAGCAACCGTCGCCGTAATTCAGGAGACTCACCAGTAAGTAAGCGTCGGGCAACATAAGGATAACCAACCTCTACAATTTTAAAATTCCGGTTGAGGCTGAGGGCAATTCCTTCTTGTGTGACCAACGAACGAATAATTAAGGCAAACTTTGCAGGAACTCGGAAGGGATATTCGTACATCAATTCCGAAAATTCATCGGTAATTGTTTTGAAGTTAAAATCCCCGACATTCTTACCAATAGCATCCCCTAATACTGCTTCTAATGCCGGCACAATGGGGCAAATATTCGTGTCGGAAGTGAGAAAACCCAAATTGACAAAATCGGCGGCTAAGTCGAGATAGTCTTTGTTAACCAGATGGACTAAGGCATCTACTAAAGTCTCTTTGGTGGTTTCTTCTAACTGATCCATCATGCCAAAGTCGATGTAAGCCATTCGACCATCGGGCATAGCAAATAAATTACCAGGGTGGGGGTCAGCGTGGAAAAAACCGAATTCTAGCAGTTGTCGTAAACCAGAGGTGACACCAATTTGAATAATCGCTTCTGGATCTAACCCAACGGCGCGAATACTTTTCGTATCTGTAAGTTTGAAGCCGTTAATCCATTCCAGGGTTAAAACATGATTGCTAGTATAACGCCAGTAAATCGCCGGGACTTTCACCTGGGGGTCGTTACGGAAATTATTGGCAAATTTTTCGGCGTTGCGACCTTCGTTGATGTAGTCAATTTCTTCAAATAACTTGGTGCCGAACTCGTCCACAATTAAGGTCAAGTCGTGGCCAAGATTCAAGGGTAGCCAAGGTGCCAGCCAAGCCGCAGCCCACCGCATTAAATAAAGGTCTAAGGTGAGAATTGGTCGTAGGTTAGGGCGCTGTACCTTCACCGCTACTTCTTCACCACTGAGCAAACGACCACGGTAAACTTGACCTAAACTAGCCGCAGCGACCGGTGATCGAGATAATTCGCTGTAAACAGCCGATATCGCACAGTCGAGTTCTTTTTCGATAATTGCGTAAGCGATCGCATTATCGAAGGGTGGTAGTTGGTCTTGTAGTTTGACCAACTCTTCTAAGAAATCTTTGCGGATTAGGTCAGGCCGGGTAGAGAGGGCTTGACCAACTTTAATAAAGGTGGGGCCTAGGCTAGTGAGTAGTTGTCGCAACTGGGTAGCTCGTTTTCCCCGATTCTGCTCTACTTGATTTTGCCATTCATCCCACTTTAGACTCAAAATGAATCCAGCAAAAGACCAGATTATTCTCAGCAAGCGTCCCCATGCTAACCAGGGGCGGTAACGATAGTGACGAGCGATCGCTTCTGGATTGTAGCGCTTTAGCTGAGCAGGTTGATACTGACCCACGCTTTTGTTTGCCTCTTCAACTGGGAAATCTACACTGTTGTTTTTTGGCATCCCAAATTACAAGCTAATTGCTTGTTGAGGATAACCTTAGTTTTTTATAAAAAACTATTAAACTTTACCTTTTATCGGGTACACACTCGGCGATAAAAGCCTACCGTGCTTACCTAACTTTTTTATCTTTTTCTTAATTATACTTTATAAAAGTACAAAAAATCCCCGCAAATGGGGCGAAAACAAACTGTCAATAATTAAAGAATTGTTAAGAAAAGGCTTTTTACTAATCATTCTAGCTGGCGAGAAACCAAGCTCTCAATATTCAAAAGGTGCGTGAATGAAATGTCACGCACCCTACAGGTATAACTAACCTCTAACCCCCAGCCTCTAGCCTCTACTTAGACTTGGCCTCCAAATTTTCTAAACGACTTTTGAGTTCTTGGTTTTGTTGTTTGAGTTGGTCGAGTTCTTCGCGCAATTGACGTAATGCGGTTTCTGATCCGATATGCTTTTGGACATTGGCAATTTCTTCGTCAGCATAGCGGCGTACCCGTCCATCTGGGGTTTGTTCAGCAAGCGATCGCAAAACCCCAATCGCTTTTGGTGTTTCCATCTGTCCCAAGGCTGCAACTACCGCCATTTGAGTTAAAAAGAAAGTTTCTTTGGCGATTTCGGCTAATCTGTCTAAAATCCGTTCTAGATTCACTGGTGTTTGACCGACAGAAATTTTACCTAAAGCTCGAATTGCTGCTAAACGTAATGCTTGGGGAACTCCTTGTTTGGTATATTCCAGCAACAAATTTACAGCGGCTTCGGAGGTTTTGAGTTCTGCTAAACCGCCAACTGCGCCACTACGCACTACTTCATTCCACCCTGCTTTTTCTTCTAAAACAGACTTCAGTAGCTTGATGACTTTTTCTTGCTTGGGCTTGTCATCTAGATTACCAGCTGCTATTGCTCCGATTGCACGGGCGGCGGCGGCTTCTACATAATAACTGCGATCGCCTTCCTGAACTATTTCTTTCACAGCTTTATAACTGTCATGGGTTTTAATGGTCGCCAATGCAGTAACTACAGCACGGCGCACATAAGGATTTTTATCTTTTAATCCTGTCACTAACCCATCAAAAGCTTGATCTAATTTGACTTCTGCTAGTTGTTTCGCCACTTCTACCCGCACACCCCAAAAAGGATCGTTTTTCAATGAGGTTGATAAGGCTTTAGTCGCTTCCAAACCGCCTTTGTTCGCTAAAGCCGCAGCTGCATAAATGCGGGAAAGGGGGTCAGGATCAAATTCTAACTGTGCTTTTAACTCTGGAAGGGGATATTCCAAAGTTACAGTTTTCAAGAAATGATTCCCGATATCAAAGCTAATGAAATCTGGTTTGGCTGACAGTGGAAAGTAGAAGCTTTGTTCGTGTTCGTGAACTCGGACTGTGAACGTGGTGAGGGGGGAGTCCTGATTGCTGTAGCCGAAACCGATGGGGATTTTTAGGTCAAATAAATTTTTACTGCTATTGTTATCAGCTTGGGTTTGGGTAATTGTGACCTTGGCTAAATTTGCATCCCCATCCCAAGAGTAAGCCACTTTAAAATCAGGATGGCCGCCACGATAAACATATTGGTCGAATAAAAAAGCTAAATTTCGCCCTGTTGCTTTGTCAATGGCGCGGAGTAAATCTACTGTTTCCACAGTTTTATGGGCATTATCTTGGACAAATGTTTGAATAGCGTGCCAAAATAATTCCTCTCCCAATTCCGCCCGAATCATGTGATAAACACAAGACCCTTTTTCGTAGATGTGGCGATCATACAGTTCAATGGCTTCGCGGTAAACATGAGTTACCATAGGACGGCGGTAGCGGCTGCTATCTTCGCTTAAATAACTCCGCGCCTCTAATAAACGATAATATGCTGCTTCTGCGGCACTATATTCCTGTTCCGTCCACATAACTTCGGAGTAAGAAGCCATACCTTCTTTAATCCAAGCATGAGACCAATGCTTAATCACCAGCAAATCGCCAAACCACTGATGCGCTAGTTCGTGAACAACTAAACTTTCGGTGTTGCGGTTATCTAAAGCGGCGCGTTCATCTAAAAGACAACGGTCTGTTAATAAGGTGGTGGAAGTATTTTCCATCCCGCCAAAAATGAAGTCATCAACGCAAACTTGAGCATATTTGGGAAAAGCGTAAGCATAACCATACTTTTCACTCAAAAATTCAATCATACGGGGAGTTTTACCCATGCTGCGTTTAGCATCGGCTTCCCTGCCTTTTTCGACGTAGTAGGTGACAGGTTTACCTTTCCATTCATCTCGAATTTCGGCAAAGTCACCCACAGCCAGAGTCATTAAATATGTAGGATGAACTTGCTGCTGTGACCAATGATAAATTTTTTCTGCACCTTCCTCAGCGGTATCAATTAATTCACCGTTGGAAATGGCGACTAATGCTTTAGGAACCCGCACCCGAATTTCTGATGTTGAGAGTTGTCCGGGATAGTCAAAGCAGGGAAACCAAAAACGTGAGTCTTCGTCTTCTCCTTGAGTCCAGACTTGGGTGGGTTTGTGGGGATAGTGCTTGTCTGGTTGGATAAAGTAGATACCACGTTGGGGTTTTTCGGCTGAATAGGCGATCGCAATCAAAATTCTTTTACCCAGTTCTGTGGGTTGGTCAAGTTTGATCGAAAGCTGTTCGCCGTCATAGTCAAACTTTTGCGCTACCTCATCTACTTGCACAGATTGGATATTTAAATTCACTGCATCCAGTATCAAACGGTCAATCCCAGAGCGAATCGGTAATAGGCGAATACTACAACTACCGTGATAACTTTGCTTGGGTATATCTAAGTGCAAGTCGAGAAAAATATGCTCTACCTGTCCAGGGCGATCTGGATTATAGTGTGGTCTGGCTCCTGGTAACTCAAAAGATTTGTGTCCGTTATTATCTGTATCAAAATAGGAATGTGTCATTGATGCTGACTGACCTTGTAATCCTAAAAAATCTAAGTAAGTTTACGAGAATAATGCTATCGGTGATGTTTGCTCATCTAAACAGCGGATAGAAAATATGCGATTGTTGCAATTGTTTGAGAGATTCTCATGAATCTTCTGCGGGGATATGCTTGATGATTTTTCCTTGAGTACAAATACTCGGCAAATTTTCTTATTAGCTTAGGATAGCCTGCCTCTTTCCCACAAGCTATCTCTCAAGATGAATAACCTAGCATTTACGGATTTGCCTCTCATTTCTTTGAAGTATTTTTTTGGAGTTTTTTCCCAGATCTATGTGTAAATTCACTAATTTTATCAGTATAAACCGAATACTTAGTGAAATTTATTCATAATTCCGCGAACTCAACAATGACGTTTTTACTAACCTCAGTAAAAATCTGAGGAAAAGAGGACAGTAACAATGCCTGAACGTAAATCGAAGTTTTTAATTCCTGCTATTGGTGCATTTGTTGCAGTAGTAGGGGGCGTGGCAGTTTATACCTATCTTTTTAAAGGGCCTGCTGGAGATATTTCTGGGGCTTTAGGCAGTGCTAAATTAGTTCCAGCATCAGCATTGATGGCTACATATATCTCTACTGATGCACAAGCTTGGTCAAAATTGCAGCAGTTCGGTACCCCAGAAGCGCAAAAGCTGCTGACAAAAAGTCTAGAAGACTTGAACAAAGATATGTTTAAAGGCAGTGATATTTCTTACGAAAAAGATATCAAGCCTTGGGTTGGTGGTGTAATGTTTGCCGTGTTACCCCCCAGTACAATTAAACCGGCTCAGTTTCCAACTCCTGGGAATGCAGCCAAGCCCCCAATAAAATTACAACAAGAAACAAATATTTTAATGGTGGTAGGGATCAAAGATAAACTTACTGCTTTAAATTTTGCCAATAAATTAAAAAGTCAAAAAGGAGTGAAAAGTAAAGAATATGATTATAAAGGTGAAAAGATTACCGAAACAATAGAAAATTCAAGACCAACATATAATGTAGTCGTCAATAATAGTTATTTGTTATTAGCTCCAGAAAAACAATCTGTAGAAAAAGCAATTGATACCTTAAAAGGGCAACCTTCCTTTGCTAATAAAGAAGGGGTTAATAATCTTCTCAGCAAGAGTGTAAATCTGCAAAATACTCTGGCGCAAATTTATGTACCAGACTATGCTGGCATGATACAGCAATTTGCAGCAGCCAATGGACAGGGCAAAGCATTACCGCCACAAACATTGTCACAGTTGAAACAGGTAAAATCAATGGTGGCTGGTGTTGGTGTAGATGATCAGGGAGTGCGGGTAAAAGCGATCGCTAATTTAGATCCGCAACTAAGCAAATTTCAGTATCAAAACACACCAGCTAAGATATTGGCACAATTTCCTAGTGATACCTTTGCGCTGATTAATGGTAATGGTATCAGTCGGGGCTGGCAAACACTCGTAGAACAGTCAAAAGATTATCCAGAAGTTCAACAAACCCTGCAACAAGTCCGCAGTCAATTAAAATTAGCCAATATTGACTTAGATAAAGAAATTTTTGGTTGGATGGATGGGGAATTTGGCGTTGGGGCGATTCCCTCTAATCAAGGCGTGTTAGCAAGTGTGGGTTTTGGTGGTGCTTTTGTCTTTGATACAAGCGATCGCAAAACCGCAGAAGCTACCTTTACTAAACTTGACGACCTAGCCAAAGCCCAAAGAATTAACATCGCCACCCGCAAAATTGGCGGTAAAGATGTCACAGAATGGCAAATACCCCAACAAGGAGCATTATTAGCTCATGGTTGGTTAGATCAAGATACCGTCTTTTTAGCACTTGGCGGCCCTGTTGCTGACGCTTTAGCAGCTAGTAAAAGCCCTTCTCTCGATCAAAGTGATACCTTTAAAACTGTTACCAGTTCATTGCAACAACCTAACGGCGGTTATTTCTACTTAGATATGGATAAAGCTGTATCTTTAGTTAATCGTTTTGCTGCCCAAGGTAGACCAATTCCACCTGAGACTACTGCCCTTCTAAATTCGATTCGTGGTTTGGCTGCAACCGCCACTAGTCCCGACAAATCTACTAGTCAACTAGAAGTGCTGTTGGCGCTCAAACCAAGTAAAAATTAAGGTGTAGGGATTGGGAAAGAGTTTTCTCTAACTCAATCCTTAATTGTTTACACTCAGCACTTTGTTAGCACTACTGTTTTACAGGAATTTGAATTCTAAACTCAGTTCCTTGGCCGGGAGTAGAGAAACAATCTAACTTGCCGTGATGCTTTTCGGTAATAATTTGATAACTAATCGCCATACCCATACCTGTACCTTTCCCCACAGGCTTAGTTGTAAAGAAGGGGTCAAAAATGCGGTTTTTTACTTGTTCTGGCATTCCTGTTCCATTATCAGCGATCGCAATTTCTACCCATTGGCCATCAATAGCTGAGGTGCGAATAGTAATTTGCGGTTTTTCTGGTGTAGACTTTTGACTGTTAAAAAATGACTCTTCCAAAGCATCAATTGCATTTACTAATATATTCATCAAAACTTGATTCATCTGTCCAGCAAAAGATTCTACTGGAGGTAAATTCCCATAGTCTCGAATAACTTCAATTCCGGGAAAGTCTGGCTTTTCTTTCAGGCGATATTGCAAAATTAATAATGTACTTTCAATACCTTCATGAATATCAACTGTTTTAAAATCCGCTTCATCCATACGCGAAAAGTTTCGCAATGACAGCACAATGTTACGAATTCGCTCAGTTCCCATTTTCATAGAAGGCAGAATCTTATCTAAATCTGCTATCAAAAAATCTAAATCAATTTCTTCAGCTAGTGCTTGGATTTTTGGGTCTTCATCAGGATAGCATTCTTGGTAAAGATGCAGTATTTGAACCAGACTTTGAGTGTATTCGCTCAAATGAGTAATATTACCGTGAATAAAATTTACTGGATTATTAATTTCATGGGCAACTCCTGCAACTAATTGACCAAGACTCGACATTTTTTCATTTTGAATTACTTGTGCCTGGGTACGGGTTAATTCGCTTAATGCTGTCTTTAGTTCGGCAGTACGTTCTTCCACTCGGTCTTCTAATTCTGCTTTACTTTTTTCTAAGGCAGTAAAAGATTGCCGTAATCCTTCTGCCATATAATTAAAAGATTGAGCTAGTGTATTGAGTTCTGCAATGTGTCCAATATTTACGGTTTGTTTTAAGTTACCTGATGCCATTGCTTGACTAGCACGGTTTATCCGCAAAATCGGCTGTATTACCCAGCTAGAAGTGAAATAACCGACGACTGTTGCTACAACTAATGCAGCTAAACAGAGCAAGATTGTAATTTGAGTATTGGCACTAATTTTTGCCATAAAGGCATTTTCTGGCACGCTCACTATGACTAACCAATCAAGTCCATATTGATCACGCCAAGGAGTGACATATAAAAATTGTGTTTCCTTCAGAAGTTTCAATTCCAGTTTTTTTTGTTCAGTAATTGACTGGAATCCATGAAATTTTTGATCAATATATTTAGCAGTATTTTTAACTATTGGATCAGTACTTTCTGTAGCTTTGATTCGCTTAACTTCATCATTAACTACGAAAAAAGTTTCTTGTTTACTAGAGTTGGCAATTAACATACCATTTCGTTCTACAATAAACACCTGTCCAAAATTGCTAACATCCAAACGCCGCAAAAATTCACTTAACTTCAATAAATGGATGTCTGCACCAACCATTCCTAGTAAACGCTGATTTACGTCATATATTGGACGACCTGTCGCAGCAGTGATATAAGCACCATTAGGAGAATTCCAAGTGTAAATGCGCGACCAAATCGGTTTACCAGCTTTCATTGGTTCTGTATACCAATTTTCCTTGAAGTTATTGTATTCAAAAGAATTATTGATGCGGAGGCGATCGCCTTGTTGATTGGTGGCGTAGTTGCGTCCATTGTTGGGTAGTTTAGCCGTCCAATCGTCAATTGTGACAGTTTTGCCATCGTAACGGGCTGCACCTACCCCCTCACCTGTGGTCAATGCCATACCAATGTAAGTTAAATCGTAGGCCTGCATTTCCTTCCAGAAATACTTACTTATAGTTTGGCGATCGCGTACATTCAATAATCCCATTGCGATCGCATCGGCATTAATCTGATTTACCTTGTGGGGAATAGATAAATAAGCATCCAGATGTTGTTGTACTATGGTATTAGTACGATTCATTAACTGATCTGCTAAGTCATTGACTGCTTGTCGCCCATTTTTAAATGACAGATAGCCAACTAAACCAACGGCTCCAAATATTTGCAAGGTAAAGGGAATAATCAGCACCAGCTGTAGTGGAAAAGCTTTAACTTTGCGAGAGTCAGTTATACTCATTCAATTTCTATCCTCCAATATTGGATAGATTAAAATTTATACTCCGTGAGTTAGTATTCCCATAGGTACTAGCGAACTCAACATTTATAGTAAAAATTACTTTTTATAAATTACGGATAATCTGATGTAGCGTCTTCCAGACTAATTTGGGGCGGTTATTCCCACCGGAAATTATCAACAGAATTTGTCAAAATAAAAGGTAAATTGAGGGCTAAAACATGAAATTTTCAATCGAGGCTGTATACAATTGGTATCGTAATTTGATTCGTAACCCAAAATATCGCTGGTGGGTAATTTTAGGAACACTAGTTTATTTTGTCAGTCCTATTGATCTTGTTCCTGATATTTTTCCTATCGTCGGTGAAATTGATGATGTTTTACTCATGACACTGTTAGTAACTGAAGTATCTGGGTTAGTAATTGAAGGTTGGAAAGCACGTAAAGGTGTAGAGACAACTGTAAATACTGCTAATACAGTCTATACTTCAGAAGATGCTGCTTCTGGTGCAAAAACCGTTGATGTTGATGCTGTTTCCGTTAAATAGTTTTTTTTACAAAAAAATACATCACTCCTCTGTTTGTTTTTGCAAACGGGGGATATTTTTTTACATAGAAAGCCTTAGCAAATCAGCTTTATGTTAGTCAAAGTTAGGAGTTAATTTCCATAAGTAGTCAGATAGAATTGATTACACAAATTTTTGTCCTGTTGTCTGTTCCTGGCTGTAAGTTACCTATTACCAGTGGCTTATTCTTGAGCTTATTAAAAATCTCACTGATGACAGAAGTTTTACTGAGTCAGATTTTCTACAATCAAGCATGGAAAAACTGACACTAGCTAACAATGCGAATACTTCTGGTAGAAGATGACACTGCCCAATTAGAACCATTACAAACAGCATTGTCTCAAGCTGGACATATTGTAGATGGTTTAGAAAACGGTGCGATCGCTCAGTGGGCAATTACCCAACGAGACTATGATTTATTGATATTAGACTGGATGCTACCAGAAATTAGTGGCTTAGATTTATGTCGGCAATATCGCCAAGCAGGGAAAACAGCACCTGTATTGATGTTGACGGCTAAAGATACTACAGGCGAAAAAGTCACAGGCTTAGATGCTGGTGCAGATGATTATTTAGTCAAACCGACAGATTTATTTGAATTATTAGCCAGAGTGCGGGCTTTAGGTAGGCGATCGCCTGTTTGGCAAGGAGAAGAACTCCAACTTGCGGATCTAAAATTGCACATTTCCACCCTAATTGTCGAACGCGGTGAAACCACGGTAGAGTTATCTACCCGCGAATTTCAGTTACTAGAATATTTGATGCGTCATCCATATCAAGTTTTAAGCCGCGATCAAATTGAACAAGCTTTATGGGAATGGGGTAGTGAACCAGAGAGTAACGCAACAACAGCCCTAGTCAGGCGTGTGCGCCAACGTTTACAGTTGCTAGATGCAGCAGACTGGCTAGAAACTATTTATGGGATGGGCTATCGTCTCAATCCAGATCAGAAAAAATAACTTTTAAATTTTTTGAGTCATGTTCAACCGTAGCCGCCGTAACTTGGCTAGTTGGTTTACTCTCTCAATGGGCAGTATTCTCTTAATTTTTGCTGGGATTCTTTATTATCAAGAATCAATTCAGCAACTAGAAGTTATAGATTTAATTCTCTACAAAAAAGCGAGAGTGATCACATCTAGTGTACGGTATAAAGAGTATCAAGGAGAAAAACGAGTATTTCTCAAAAATTTACCAGTTTTAGGCAATAACCCGCCACCAGAAGATAGTGAAATTATTTATGCTCGTTGGTATGACACCAAAGGTAATCTAAAGCGTTATTTTGGTCAGGTTCCTCACAAAAAATTAAACCCAAGATTTGCTTATCAGACATTAAAATTCACTAATTCTTCAGATATTACATTACCAGCTATTTGGTTAAGAGAAATTACTTTACCAGTGCAGTATCAAGGTGAGTTAATTGGCTATTTGCAAATGGCAATGCCTATGACTCGTGTTCAAGAATTACTCAATAAATTTTTATTCTTATTAATATCAACGGTATTCATTGCTTTAGGAATAACCAGTTTAACAGGATGGTTTCTCAGCGGCATAGCAATGCAACCTATCCAACTGAGTTACAGACAACTTGAACGCTTTACAGCCCATGCTTCCCATGAATTACGCACTCCTTTAGCGGCAATTTTGAGTAATGCTCAAGTTGGCTTACTCGCACCAATGGAAGATAGTGCTAGTAAACATCTGCGTCTAGAAAAAGTTGCAGAAGTAGCTAAATCAATGAATACATTAATTGGAAATCTGTTATTTCTAGCACGCCGCACAGGGCGTTTAACTCCGGAATCGTTAAAAGAAGTTGATTTGAGAGAATTGCTTCAGCAATTATTAAACTCATCATCTGTGAAGACTGCGGCTAAAGATTTAAATCTCAAGAGTGATTTACTAAAAACCCCAATTATGGTGCGTTTAGATGATGAGTTAATCTGTTTAGCCGTGATTAATTTATTAAGTAATGCCTGTAAGTATACTCCGGCTGGTGGGGTTGTGGAGTTACGTTTATTTAGAAAATACAATCAGGCGATTATTGAAGTAGAAGATAACGGTATTGGAATTGCCACGACAGATTTACCACATATCTTTGAACAATTTTATCGAGTAGAACAACACCAAACAAATTCTGTGAATGGCTTTGGTTTGGGATTAGCGATCGCTCAACAAATTATTGAAGCACACAATGGTCATCTGAGTGTAAAAAGCGAACTAAATAAGGGTTCTGTATTTCAAATTAAATTGCCACTTTAATAGCGAAGAGGAACCAAGAGTTTTAGATCCCCGACTTCTTAAAGAAGTCGGGGATCTAGTTTTTCCCAAAATATTGATGATGGCTCTATTTGTCATTTTCTCGTCACATTTATCCTGCACCATCAAAAGTAATTGATATTTTTTTCACAACATTGCTCATTACATTCAATACCGAGCAGGAGTCGATGTGAGTAGACATGAAAAGTACAAATTACTTGAAGGTTTAGCGACTACAGAAGCAGCACCCAAGCCATCACTGACACTATCAGATGCTGTGGCGTTGATTGTCGGTATTGTAATTGGTGCAGGAATTTTTGAAACTCCTGCTTTAGTAGCAACCCAAGCAGGAAGTAGTTTTGCTGTACTGCTGTTTTGGTTCATTGGTGGTGTGGTTTCTCTGGTGGGTGCATTGTGCTACGCAGAGTTAGCCACAACATATCCCGATGTGGGTGGAGTTTATTATTATCTCAAACGTGCCTTTGGGCGAGAAGTTGCCTTTTTATTTGCCTGGGCGCGAATGACGGTGATTCAAACTGGCTCAATTGCTTTGTTGGCGTTTGTTTTTGGTGACTACGCTTCGCAAATTTGGCAGTTAGGAAACTTTTCAACTTCGATTTATGCTGCAATTGCGATCGCATTATTAACTGCGTTAAATATCATCGGCTTACAACAAGGTAAGTGGACGCAAAACTTACTCACGGCGGCGAAAGTCCTGGGTTTGTTGCTAGTGGTGTTAATTGGCTTAACTATTACGCCAAATACTTCCACGGCTGTGGAATCTACCTCAACAGGAACCTAGGGACTAGCGATGGTGTTTGTCTTGTTGTCTTATGGTGGTTGGAATGAAGCCGCTTATATTTCCGCCGAAATTCAAAATCGTCAACGGAATATTGTGCGATCGCTTCTTTGGAGTATTGGCACAATTACTGTAATTTACTTGCTAATTAATCTGGCTTATCTGCGGGGATTGGGGTTAGCAAATATGTCCAACTCCCAAGCCGTAGCAGCTGATTTAATGCGGGCGTTTTTGGGTGAACCAGGGGCTTGGTTTATCAGTTTGTTGATTGCGGTGTCCACTTTGGGCGCACTGAACGCCACTTTATTCACTGGGGCGCGGACTAATTACGCTTTAGGACAAGATTTTGCTATTTTCAGTTTTATGGGACACTGGCGGCAACGTCCTAGCACACCTAGTTATGCTTTATTATTGCAAGCTGCGATCGCCTTGGCATTGGTTTTGTTAGGTACGTTCACCCGCAAAGGCTTTGAAACAATGGTGGACTATACCGCCCCGATATTTTGGTTTTTCTTTTTACTGTCAGGTATCTCGCTGCTAGTGCTACGCAATCGAGAACCGCAGATTACACGGCCATTCCGCGTCCCATTTTATCCCTTGACACCATTATTATTTTGTGCAGTTTGCGGCTACTTACTTTATTCCAGCTTGGTGTATACCGGAGTGGGCGCAGGTGTGGGGGTTTTAGTCGTAGCCGCAGGTATTCCCCTATTGCTGTGGAATCGTTACCGCCAAGGTAGAGCGTAATTCATCCAATTATTCACCTATTTTTGCTTTAGGAGTAGATTCATGTTGAAAAAAATTCTGCTTTCATTAATTACAGGTGTGAGTGTCACTACTTTAGCAATTGCAGGATGCACCGCCCAACAACAAGACTCAGCAGCAGAAGTGCAGCCGCCTGTTTTAACTGCTCAAACTGAAGCACCGACAACAACTCAACCTCAAGAACGCCCTGGTGATGTTCCTTATGTACCCACGCCACAACCTGTCGTTGATGCAATGTTGCAAGTGGCCAAGGTAGGTAAAAATGATATACTTTATGACCTGGGTAGTGGTGATGGCCGAATTGTTGTGACAGCCGCGCAAAAATATGGCACACGCGGCGTAGGTATAGATATTAATCCCGAACGCATCCAAGAAGCTAACGCCAACGCTCAAAAAGCAGGAGTAACAGACCGCGTACAGTTTCGTCAACAAGATTTATTCAAAACTGATTTAAGTGAAGCGACTGTCATCACACTATACCTATTACCCGAAGTTAACCAAAGACTCCGCCCCCAACTATTAAAACTCAAACCGGGTACCAGAATTGTTTCCCACGCTTTTGATATGGGCGACTGGAAACCACAACAGACACTACAGGTAGATGGAAAGACTATTTACTATTGGGTAGTTCCCAAAGAAGTACCAGCTAATTTACGATAAGTAATTTTATCAAGATTGGGTGTAGGGGTTTGGAATACCTACACCCTTTCCTAAACCCTAAACTTGTGAAATGTGGGTTTAATGTTCTCTGACAAATTGTGTCAAGAATCTGAAGGCTTTGAGAATATAAGTCGCGCAATCTTGCGGTGAAGTATTGTAGAAAGATCGCCACGCGTTTGCTTTATCTTCATCATAGCGATCGCCGCGTTCTGGGTGTGCATCTAACCACGCCAAGCGCACAGCATGACCGATTAATACATCTAACACAATATATTCTTCAATTTGCAAGCTAGGGTTTTTAGATGCGATCGCGCCTAACTCTATTAATGCTTCAATATTAACTTGGCGATATTCTGGCGCTTCGATTTTATTTAATAAATGCTCAACTCGCAAAGCAAAATTCTTTTCGCCAGCGGTCATTTCGGATAACATCACCTCGCTATCTAAACGGTTACGGCGCTCTAATTTATCCCCAATAACTAAGCCTTTGCAATGTTTCATCAACAGCCAAACTTGCTGAAAAAAGTTTTTGGGTACACGGTTAATAGCTCCTCCGGCTTGGCGAAAGCGTCGCCAACCACCCGCAGGAACTTCGATTTCTTCAGCAATTGTTGGTAGCACTACCCATTCAATATCGCTTTCTTTTTGCTTGACGTGCAATGATTCCTGTTGGCGCAACAAATTACTCATCCCGGTATAACCAGTTAATACCTGACGCAAGCGCATTTTGATTTCAAAGGGCGAAAGTTCCATTAACTGTTCGTAGGCTTCATCTTGGGTGGCGCGTAATTCTTGTGCTAGTTCGCTGGTAATTAATAAGATGAGATAACCAACGCGTAAAGTTAACAGTCCTTGAAATAATTCTGTTTCCGAGCGAATCAGAGTCCCCAGATACAGTAATATTTCTTGTGTGAGAACGCGATCGCGAATATCTTCACGACAAAAATGCTTGATTTTCTCAGCAATTTCGTTATGAGGCATGGGTACAGTAATCAATGATGCTTCGCTATACGCTCTCCCTACAGCTATCTGCTTACCACGCACCAAGATACTAGTGACTGCATCTGATAAGCCAATATCAACCATCTGTAGTAACCCAGCCGCCCGACGCACTACTGCCCAGAGGCCTAAATCGCCGGCTTTGGTGTAAACTTCATCCAGTAGACTAGCAACTGTAACGCGAGTATGGGGGCCAGCAAATCCAGTGTCAAATTCTAATCCTTGCAAGCGAGTTAAAGTCTGCAATAATTCAATTTGCTCATAAAGATTTTCCGAAGCTCGTAAAGCAGACAATAAAAATCCTAAGTTAGTTTGGCACTCCATTTGAAATTCTTGGGTATGCCCTAAGCGCCAACTTTTACCAGGATGATAAGCCAAATAATAACAATGTGGTGCAGCATCTTGCATTGCTGACTGATAAAATTCGGCATCTTGTAGAAAATCAATTCTTTGAATTGCACCTGTCAGCATTAACTGATTCAGTCTACCTAATTTGACGCGTACACCATTGCAAACACCATCTTTGAGTTCCTGCATCAATTCAAGTAATGCTTCCGCACCAATTTCTAACATGGTGTGCGTCAACATTAAAGTTAAAATCGGACGACCTAAATCACTCCAATATTGTTGAATATAAGCCAGTTCGCTTCTAATTTGATCGACTAAAAAATGGTAATCCAGAGTTAAATAAAACTGTTGAGCATCTAAAAATGACGGCAAAAATACCACCGTTTCACCACAAATCCGAAAGATGCGGGATGTTGTTAAACTCCGCAATCTTCGCACTGGCCGCCCAGTTAAACCAAGTTTATCATTGCGTCCAATTTGGGTATAAATAGTTGATAATTCCCCAGCTTTTCTGACTTGAATTGGTTCTACTTGCTTGGGGGTTTGAGTTTCAATTCCCTGAACTGCTAGTTTTGCTTGTAAGTCATCATCTTCTGCTAACAAGGCAATTTGTACTAGGGCTTCGCGGGTTTTGCCTATAGATAAATGTCTGCCTAATGGGTCAATATCACCCACAGCCAGTAAACCTTCACTTAACATTTGTCCGAGAAAATATAAACTTTGCGCCCAGACTAAGGGGATGTTTTCATTCGGTAATCGCGGTTGACTTTGAGGGGCTAACTTTTCTGCTTCTATATTTTCTGCTGGCACATAATATAGTTCTGGCAGTAAATAATAACCGTCACGTTCTACTAATAGTGATGTTAAAAGCTCTTGATATTGTTGAACCTGCTGTTGATCATTGCGAAATAAACCATCAAGTAGTAAATAAGTGAAAAATAACGGCCATTCACATTCGATATGCTCAAATTGCTTTAATTCCCAAGGTTCGTAGTGTAAGCGCTGGTTATCTTCTAAAACAGTTTGATGTCCGTCACGCAAGAAGCGTTTACAGCCGTATTTGCCTTGGAGTTTGTTGATGATATCGTTAAAAGTGCGTTCGCGTAGCGTCTCCTTAGGAGAATCGCGTAGCGTCTCCTTGGGAGAATCGCGTAAATCTACATTCTCCACCGCAAAAGCCGGATAACTAATAATACTCAACAGTGCCGCATCAATTTCTTTTGATGCAGATTCTCTCGGTAATAGTGATTCTAAGGTACTTCGGGCGCGGGCAATCTCATCAGGTAGCACATGAATTACCGATGCTTGACTTCCCCTCACCCCAAATAAATCTAGTTCATTGATGGCTTCTAGTGCTGCTTTCGCCATCCCTACAGAACTAGCATTCAACTCAGCACTACCATGATTGATTTTATTACCTCGTTCCCAGATACCATAATCGGGTGTGCGGTAAGCTCGTCCAATGTAGTAAACCAAGTTCTGCACAAAGTTTACTTCATCAATTGTATAAATAATCGGCAATCCTGAAGCGGTCATTTGTGCCAGCATCAGTATAAATATAGATGTGGCATCAAGTTGTAAATGTCCCCACTCATCATCACCTACTACAATGTCTCCAGTTGCAGTGTTGTATTTGGCATGTAAGCCATCTAAAGGTGATTGAGTATGTTTAAACTGCTCAACTTTATGCGCCTGTCGCATCATCGCAAACAGCAACCCACGCATCAGCTTAATTACACTGTGTTCTAGTTCGTAAGTGCGTCCCTTATCTTCATCCACTTTGCGGTACGCCAGCGCTAAACCCCAAACCGCCAAAATACTGTAAACATTGTCTCTTACCCAAGCATCTGTATAATCACCATGAGCCGTAATGGCGGTACTCGCAGGTAGCAAACCAGTAATCGGATTTTGACGCGTGAGAATAATAGTTTTGATTTGCTGGTAGTAATGCTCCAGTCGAGTTTGTAATTCGGTGGCTGTTTTCATACTCATTCAAGAAACCTGGCAAAATTTCACCCTGTGGCTGTGCAGAGAATTGTTCTGTAATGGGTAATGAGATTACAGCTAAGGGTAGTAGAGACTACTTATTATCTCGTGTTAGTAGCCATTTAGTTACACAGTTGTGAATGAATTTTTCACAGAAATGGAGATTTATGCAAAGCTTTATGAATACGCAGATAATTTTATACTCACATTTATCGCCACGATTTCTTCTGTGCAGGATGTGAATCACAGCTAAATCGAATTAGTACAGTTTGAACTTTATGCAGATGTTTCACGCAAAAAACCATTGATTCAAGCAAAGTTACAAAAAAAATTTATTTTCTGCCTAATTACTGAAGATTAACCACAAGCTAACTCTTTCTACTTAAGTAGAAAATAGTAGCTCATCCTTAGTCCAGATTCCTAAGATATTGATGGAATCTGAACTTTTTCCTATGGCTCAGTTTTGTAACTCAATATGTAATGTGAACATGCTATTACTGAGAGCAAAAGTCTTTTCTATTACTGATTAGGTACTACTGTAGGGTCAAAATTTTAGTTGCTACAGGGTCTTCAGTAGAACTCCAAGGGTCGGAGTGCGATTAAGAGTGATATCATAGAAGTCGTCACTGAAGACATCAAAATAATCATCACTACATGAAAGCCGAATCCGTTCGCACTACACTAGCAATACCACGGGAACTTTTAGAAGCAACTGACCAGGCAGTTTTAGAAGGCAAAGCAAGAAGTCGTAATGATTTTATGGTGCAAGCAATACGTCGAGAATTAGCAGCACAGAAAAGAGCCGCAATTGATGCTGCTTTGGCAGAAATGACCAGCGATAATGATTATCAGGCAGAGGTACTCAAACTAGAAACTGAATTCGCCGCTGCTCAGTGGGAGGCTTTTCTGTTAGAGGAATCTCTGTAATGAGGAGGGGTGAGGTCTATGATGCTCGACTAGAGTCCAATGAAGGTTCAGAGCAAGGAGGGACTCGCCCAGTGATTATTGTTAGTCGTGATGCAATTAATTCTTCGAGTCCGGTCGTTTTGGCAGTTCCCTGCACTACTTATCAATCAGGAAAGCGAGTTTACCCAACCCAGGTGTTAATTTTAGCACCTGATGGTGGACTCAAAAGAGATTCGATCGCAATGGCAGATCAAGTGCGGGTATTATCGAAAACCCGCTTTTTACGTTTAAGAGGTGCAGTTTCACAATTGGTAATGGCTCATTTATCTCAGGCTTTGTTGATAGCCTTAGATTTACCAATGCCAGAAGAGGAATAAAGCAGGGGAACAGCAGAATAGTTTTAGAAGCACTTATAAGTATATGTAAGTTCCGATACGCTACACTATCAGGAATTTGCCTCTAAAGATAGTGCTTTTGTTCTTAGCTTTGTCTTTCTGGAGAAAGTTTTATACGCTCTAAAGCTCGTGTTTGATGAAGGTGGTAGGTTTGATAGTTTTCATGAGAGCTAACAAATCTACCTTTAATCTTCAAGCCAATACTAATGAGTATATGTAAATATTTTGACTCTGTAAATTTTGCCAGTAAACCGCTACATTTGCTTGACACAAATTTTAGCAATAGTAAAATCGACACTAGTTAATAGAAAATCAGGGTAATTAATAGTGTACTTGTACGAAATAATACAAATTTGGTACATAGATACTGAAAATTGAGCAGATCGCGCGATTCCAAGTTACGATGATCATTTAGCGATGCCTTGATGGGCTATCGATATTGAGTTGTTGAGATTTTATGGACAAAAGTCCACAAGACGGCAGTACGAACCTCCTCTAAGCTAGTGAGCGTGTCTCTCGGCGCGGGGGAGGCACATAGGAGGTATTATGCTCATACAGGACATTCGTGATTCACTGTTTGATGTCAGTGATTTAAATCAACTTAAGTGTGATTTAAATCGGTTACAACCCGTAGATGTCGGGGAATATATTACACAATTACCAGAAAAACAGCGAGCGATCGCTTTTCGTCTTTTAAATAAAGCTCAAGCAATTGATGTTTTTGAATATCTACCAACAGAATTGCAGGAAGAACTAATTAATTCCCTGCATAATGTCCAAGTAGCCCAAATCATGGAGGCGATGAGTCCCGATGAACGGGCAGAATTATTTGATGAGTTACCGGCTGGGGTAGTTAAACGCTTATTACAACAGCTAAGTCCAGAACAAAGACAAGCTACAGCGACAATTCTGGGTTATCCCGAAGGTACTGCTGGCCGGGTAATGACCACAGAATATGTGCGGTTGCAAGAAGGTTTGACTGTCGGTGAAGCCTTAAGCAAAATTCGCCGCCAAGACGAAGACAAAGAAACAATTTACTATGCTTACGTCACAGACAATAACCGCAAACTTGTTAGAGTAGTTTCCTTGCGTCAGTTATTGTTTACCTTCCCCGATGTTTATATTCGGGATATTTCCAGCGATCGCGTCATTAAGGTAAAAACGGAAACACCGCAAGAAGAAGTTGCCCAAATTATGAAGCGTTACGACTTAATCGCTATCCCAGTGGTTGACAGGGAAGAGAGATTAGTCGGCATCATCACCATTGATGATGTGATTGATATTTTGGAAGAAGAAGCTACCGAAGATATCCAAAAGTTAGCCGGGGTGAGTGGTGATGAAGAAGCTTTGTCTGCACCTCTAGTCACGATGCGTAAGCGCTTACCGTGGTTATTGGCAATTATGGCATTATATATAGGTGCGGCAAGTGCGATCGCACCTTTTCAATCTGTAATTGCAGCTGTCCCAGTTTTAGCCGTGATTATGCCAATTTTTTCTAACACAGGCGGGACTGTGGGAATTCAAGCCTTAACCGTGACAATTAGAGGTTTAGGTGTAGGGGAGGTCACACCCAGAGATACTTTTAAAATTCTCCGTAAAGAAATTCTCGCTGGGTTAGGTACAGCAGTAGTCTTAGCTTTAACCATGATGGCGTTATCAATGATCTGGGCGAAACCTCAAGAAAGGTGGGTAGGTTTAATTGCAGGCACAGTCATGGCTACTAATACAATGGTGGCCGTAACTCTCGGTACACTACTACCAATGGGTTTAAAACGCCTCAAGCTTGATCCAGCTTTAGTAAGTGGGCCGTTAGTCACCACTATGCTAGATACTATTGGCTTTTTAACCTTCCTAACTTTAATTTCTGTAGCTTTACACGTTTTCCATCTACCGCAATAATTACAGCATAATTCAGAAGTCATACAAATTCACCAAAATCTTGACACATATAAGTAATCAGATATACATTACGCCGTGTGCAACTTTTTCTCAAACCTAATCCCCAACCCGTTCCCTTGTAGGGAAGGGGAGCAAAAATCAAAGCCTCTCTCCGTTGCGGGGAGCCAGTGCGTTGCGGTGAGCAGTCCGTTGGGCGGCTTTGCCGACTTGAAGGAACTGCGAACCCGAAGGGGGGTTCCCCCCGTTGTAGCAACTGGCGTGAGAGGAATGAAAGTGGGGTTTCAAAAATAAGTTGCACATCACGTTACATTGCAAGACGCTAACGCTCGCAATGACTATAAATATTTTTGTCCCATTACTGACAAGAACTCATACGGGCATTTACTCTTAGCATTCCCACCGCGTAAGGCGATCGCCTCTACACCTATATTTGTATCGTCCATAAAGAGAAACGACCTTAATAATAAGTCTTTCACCGGACACGATATTACAGAGCAAACGCATCTTAACTTAATGTGAAATTCAGTTTGATAGCGTATGATGTTTGGTATGATAATTTGATGCTAAGGCTTACGCAAAAAACTGCTACAACCCTATTCCCTACGTTTGCTCTGTGTCTTCTGTCGCTCTGTTTTCCATTTCCTGTATGTAAGTCTTGAGTTTAAGCATGTTAATGACGAAGACATCAATGTTTGGGGTGAACAGCGAATGTTCAAAACCTTCAAACCATTGCGTCAATACTATTAATGCAACCACCCCAATTTAGGTGTTACTGATTAGCGGAATAAATTTTACTTCGAGCAACGGCGCGAAGAATTCATAGTGCATTTATGCAATAGATGAGGAATACGTGCTATTTAGTTAGATTTAGATCTGACTTTAGTTTTGTATCATACTAGCTATTGAGAATACCTCTTAACAATAACTATTGATTAATATTGTGAGTGAAATTTTGTTAAATCTATTTACTGCTTTAAAGTTATGTGCTGTTTTGAGAGCATTTCCCAATGCTAACTGGTGAAATTTTGTTAAATCTATTTACTGATTGAAAGCTATATGCTTTTTTAAAATAGATTATGGATAAGCAAAATCCATCATGGATAAGCAAAATCCATCAAGGTTCTTAACACATAATATTGCTGGAAAGTCAACCTTAATAGATACAAAGATTCAATGTCGAGGCTGGATATAACAGCCTTGTATTGTGTGTCTATTAGTTAACTAGCAAATTCATCAGCAAACTTAGACGTAGAGTATCTTTCGCTCTGCTATATCAATTCATTTACAGTTGAGAAAACTATTGTGGGGCAAGCAATATGCTTGCTTAATTAAGTAATGTAAAAATGAAGCATACTATAGTAAAGTCTCTAATTTTGGGCTATTTCGCCCAATTTTTAGCTGTAGATATCAAGCCTGTAAGCATTCACTTTCTAGCAGCATATTCTTTCTTAATAGTTATTTCTTTAAAGATTTTTTTAACTTTGTGAGGGAAATAACTTGAATTTAAAGATTACATAAACTGAGCTTTAGCGTGACATTAACTTCATAATATCTTGATGTATTCTCGATAGTTTATGTAGAAATATTTAACAGTATATACTTAACAAAAATTTCCTTTTACTCTGATATTGTAGTAATATACAGTGTAATTAGTTACCCAGGTATTTGCGAACTTAAGTTCTAAAGTATTGGGATAAATGCTTTGCTTGTTTTCTTCGTACTCAGTTACGAAAAAGCTACAAATCCAATGCGGAATAGGTAGCTTTAAGTTTGTATTACTCCTAATACGGAATCGGTAGCCTTGAGTTTGTATTACTCAAATATTAAATAAGCTTGGAACTTAGTTAATGCGAAAACAACAAAGATTTCTCTTATTGATAGTGGGTTTATCATTAGGCCTTTCAGTACTCATTGGCTATATAAACCCACAAAAGGTTTTCGGTCAGATTGCCTTACCTGACGAAGAAACCTTATTTGCCCGCAGACGAGCCGAAGTAGCCACTAACTTTGTGGTTGAACCTCCTACTCGCCCTCTGCGTCCGGTGGAGCGTGTACGTCGTGATACTTTTGGCGATGTAGGCATTACACCAGTTAATACGGTGGCTCAGTTGGATAGATTAGTTTTTCCTTCTCTGCCAAACTCAGTGAAGGAAAGAGAACTAGAAGGGTCTGAGTTCTTTACTACCCCAAACAGAGTTGAGAATGGTTTTGGGTCGATGGCCATGCAAACTCGATGTGCGGGTTGTCACCTGAATAACCTGGAGTCAGTTCCCAATGAAGGGCTACTCACAGGTACTTCTACCGTCAGTAGAGCTAACAGATCAACTCCTACTAACTACAGTTTTGTATCTGGCGATACTCAAGTTAATGGTGGTAGAGCGCCTGGTAGACGCTTAGATCCGGTCAATCCAGATGGTACGGCTGACTTAAATCGTCGTAGTCTAGCCACAAATCCTGAACTACGTGAACTAGATGCGGTAAATAGTACAGGAAGAACCGCCGCATTTACGGTATTTGGTGACTTTAACGCTTCAGCATCACCAGTCATTTTTGATGCGTTAAATGCTACTAGTCCTAGTGGTCAAGATTTTGGTGGTTTCTTACAGCACGTACGCCCTCCAAGTGAAGAACTCAGAGCGCGGTTTGGTCTAGATTGCAAACCAGATGCTATCCCCAGCGTTACGGAAGATAGAAACCTCATTGGCTTCGATAAAGCTACTGGCAAGAGTGCAAGTGGATTTAGACGTGCTATTACTGAACTGGCGGGCCCTCCATATATTGGTCGTGGGTTGATAGAAGCGATTCCCAACCAGGATATTATGAACGTTTCTGACCCCAACGATATTAGAGGTGACAATTCTTCCCTCAGAACTCCTTTCTTCCAATGTACGGGTGATTGCGTCACAGGTGTGACCAATACAATTCCTCCGAATGTGGATCGTAGCCGAGAAGATGCCCTCGCCCTTGGGCTAGGACGTTTTGGTCTACGTGCTAACGGTACGGAGATGATGCAGTTTATTGTTGGAGGTATGTTTGGTAGTCTGAGTATGACTAACCGCATCTCTCCTTTTGAGCAAAATATTGCTAACCCCGCGATTGCTCCTTATAATGCTGGTTGTCGAAACGAAATACCTGACCCAGAACTGCCTGTTAGCAGACCATTTAGTGAGCGCAACTTCATTCGCTCGTTGGCTCCCCCAGAATTCGGCAGAAATCTCTTAGCTGTCCTCCGAGCTAAAGATCCTTCTAGACCTCTACCTGGTAACAATCCAGCTGCTAGAGTTCAAAGAGGAGCGCAGTTATTTGGTATTGATTTGGTTGCCTTTAGCAACCGGATGATTGCTGGTAAGATGCCTAGAGGCGGCGATGGTCTAGATACCAATGCGATTAACCAGAGCGATCGCATGGTTGGTTGCGTTAGCTGTCATATTCCCGTTCAAAGAACTGGTCAGTCTCCGGCTGTTGGCGACCCATCCTTGGGGCCTGATGCCCAAGCACTGATCGATGCTCTTAGCTACCGTTGGGCGCCTATTTTCTCGGATATTAATATCCATAGAGGCCCAGTTATTGATGTTGAGAGAAATTCCCCAATTCCCCGCGATCCATTTCTTGTCAGCCGTGCTGATGTATTTGGTCAAAGACCAAGTGGTAACAATGTTGCTACCTTCATGACCTATGACCTAATGCGTAACTTTGCTAGTGATTCCTTCTCCAACGTGCGAGGAACTGCTACAGGCGATCGCTTCCGTACACCACCTCTAATGGGAATTGGTAGAGTTGGCCCTCCATTCATGCACGATGCGCGTGTTTTCTTAAGCATCCTCAACCGTGATACCACACCTGCGGGTACTGTAACTACCAATAGAGACGCAACGAATGAACCTTTGGTTGTTCGCAATGTAGACGAAGCGCTGTTGGCAGCGATTGAGTTACATGACCTACCTGCACCCGATGACTCTAAGACTTCTACTCTACCAGGTGGTGGATGTCCTGTACCTCCAGGTGGTAAAGTCGTCAACAAACTTGGCTATGACGGTAGTCTTACCAGCAGTGACAAGATTGTCGTAGACTACGGCCCAAATCCTCAGAATGTCATTTGCCCACCATATAACAGTCCTCTTTCAACCACTAATCGAAGTGAAGCACGGGAATCTATAGCTCGTTTCCGTTCTCTCTCACGCGATGATCAAAGAGCAATTATCGCCTTCTTGAGAGAGTTGTAAAGCTTCTTGATCTGACATTTAGTGTTTGAAGATTGAACACAGGGGCGTTTTGAAAACGTCCCTTCTTTTTTTGTCTCTGACCTGTCATATAGCGTAGTCAGATATGTTAATACAACTTGAAAGCTTGAATGCCAGAAATAGTAAGATTCTTCCTTATGTCTCCTGGTATAATTTGTGTGTTTGACTAATGTTTACAATTCGGTTCCTGTATAACCTGTAACTATCCAAAGAAGGGAACGAGCAATATCCCGAAGAGTGCGGTCAGTAGATTCTAATTCACTTGCTTCAGATGGTACAGAGACAGGAGTAAAAGCAATACCTCGACTACCAAGAACTAAAGTAGCGATCGCCTTTGCTCTGGGCAAATGGAATTTAGAAGTAATGAGGAATATATGTTGTATGCGCTGCTGCTGGAAAACTTCTACTAAAGTAGTAAAGTTAGTTACTGTATCCGTAGCACGGTAGTCAAGGTAAAATCTATCATCAGTGATACCTACGGCATGAAAAATTACTCGTGCTTCGCGGGGAGGAAGTCCAGAAGAAACCCAAATTTTTATACCTGGATAAAATTTAGCAAATTGGGCAGTAAACTCTTGTCGGTTTGCGCCACCACCGAGGGTTAGGATAGCTTGGGGTTGAGGAGTTTGGTAGTAAGCAATTGCTAGTCTGACAGGAATAGTCAGTAGTAAAGCGAGAATCAAACCCACTAGTAACCACATCAATTTTCTTCTCAGTCGGTATATTGGCAATTTCATAACTCCTGCTCTGTCTGATTAAGTTTGAGAAGTTTTGTCTTATACTAATTGCAATTTGCAGCACTAAAATTCAACATCGATTAATCCTATTTCACGCGATGTGCAGGTTATTTTTACAACCCCACTTCCATTCCTCTCCCCGCAACGGAGAGAGGCTTTGATTCTTGCTCCCCTTCCCTTGTAGGGAAGGGGTTGGGGGTTAGGTTTGAAAGAAAGTTGCACAAGGCGTTATTTCTATGGAAATACACCCAACCAAGAACCAAATGCGAGGTTTTTGCTCAACTTAGTGCCATACGATATTGGTCTTTATGTTTAAATCAAGTGCTATCATTACCTCTGCATACTTAAAGTAAATATTGGTAGAGAAGCGATGTCTACGGACAAGCCGCTACGCGTCTACGCATCTTTACACCGCAACGCACAGTTTATGCCTACTACCACCTGGAACCGTCATCACGTAATTTCCCTAGCTGATTTTACTCCTGCTGAATACAATACTGTTTTACAGACTGCTGCCAGCTTTCAAGAAGTGCTATCACGACGGACAAAGAAAGTACCAACCTTGCAAGGACAGGTGGTGGCGAATTTATTTTTTGAACCTTCTACGCGGACTCGCAGTAGTTTTGAACTGGCGGCGAAACGTTTAAGTGCAGATACCTTAAATTTTGCGGCTTCGACATCTTCAATGACCAAGGGCGAGACTATTCTGGATACTGCTAAGACTTATTTAGCGATGGGTACTGATATTATGGTCATCCGTCATAAAGAAGCAGGTGTACCAAATGCGATCGCCCAAGAAATGGATCGTTTGGGTGTGCGAGTTAGTGTGTTGAATGCTGGTGATGGTCAACATGAACATCCTTCCCAAGCATTGCTTGACTTATTTACAATTTGTACTTTAATTGACCGCGATCGCCCGAATATAGAAATGTTGGCTGGGAAAAAAATTGCGATCGTTGGGGATATTTTACATTCTCGTGTAGCGCGATCGAATATTTGGAGTTTAATTGCCAGTGGCGCACAAGTGCATCTCGCTGCACCACCTACACTTTTACCCAAATTATTTGCTGAGTATATATATAGTGAGAAAACAGACACCTTAAATGGGCAATTATTTTTACACTGGCAATTAGAGCCAGCCTTGCAAGACGCTGATTTTGTCATGACTTTGCGTCTACAAAAAGAACGGATGACAGCCCATTTACTCCCCAGTTTGCGAGAATATCATCAGTTATTTGGCATTACCCGGCAAAAATTACAACTGTGCAACTCTAACGTTAAAGTTTTACACCCCGGCCCCGTGAATCGCGGTGTGGAAATTAGCTCTGATTTAATGGATGACCCAGAGTTTAGCTTGATTCAGTCACAAGTTACCAGCGGTGTAGCCGTAAGGATGGCGCTGTTATATTTGATTGGCAGTGGTAAGACTTAGTAGAAAAGGTATAAGGGTTTAAGAGTGTAGGGGTGTAGGAAAGAAAAATTCATAACAAATGACCATTGACTATTAACCAACTTCGCTGATAATTTCTTGCAAACTAAGTAATAATTCATTCACCGTGTAGGGTTTAGATAAAAATTTATTGACCCCCATTTTCATAATCTCTGCCAATTTATCTTTAGGCATGAGTCCGCTTGTGGCAATAACTTTGACTTTGGGGTTAATTTTTTGTAAAGTCCGGATTGCAGTTACCCCATCTAATGAGGGCAACATAATATCCATGAGGACGACACTAATTTTATCGGCATTTTTGGCATATTGAGCGATCGCTTCAATGCCATCGCTGGCAATTAAAGTTTTGTAGTCATGAGTTTCTAGAGATGTTCTCGTAATCTCCTGAATTGAGGGTTCATCATCCACTATCAAAATTAATTCTCCATGACCTACTTGCAATGTCACTTCTTCTTGGTAAAAGGTTTCTTGTTCACCTACTGCTGGTAAATAAACCCGAAAGCAAGTGCCATTTGCTACTTGACTTTCTACACTCACAAAGCCACCATGACTTTTGAGAATTCCCAAAACTGTGGAAAGTCCTAAACCTGTACCTTGTCCTACCGCTTTAGTTGTGAAAAATGGCTCAAAAATTCGATCTAAAATTTCCTCTGGAATGCCAATCCCAGTATCGCAGACACTAATCACTATGTATGGGCCGACTTTAGCATCTAAATTCATCCGGGCATAATTTTCGTCAATTAACAAATTTTCAGCCGTAATAGTTAAAGTACCACCATCAGGCATCGCATCACGGGCATTGACGCAGAGATTCATCAGCACTTGATGGAGTTGGGTACTATCTCCCGAAACTATCCACAATTCAGGTGATAAGTCAAGGCGAACCTCAACAGATTTTGGTATAGTCTCTTTTAAAATCTTGGAAACTTCCACAATTAAGTGTCTAGGTTGTAAATTGATGCGATGACCTTCAACACCCCGTGCAAACGATAATACTTGTTTAACTAAATCTGCACCTCGTTTGGCATTAATTTCTAAAATTTCTAATAAATGTTGGGTTCGCTCATCAGCATCAGGAAATTTCAGCGGTAATAGTTGCGCTCCCGCTAAAATCGGCGTAAGGATATTGTTGAGGTCGTGGGCGATACCGCTGGCTAAAGTCCCAATGCTTTCCATTCGTTGGGCGCGAAATAACTGCGCTTCTAAGTGTTGTTTCTCAGTAATATCTGTATCAACAGTGAGAATTGATTGGGGTTTTGCGTGGGAATCACGGACTAAACTCCAGCGACTAGCAACTAATACTTCTTTGCCTGTTTTAGTGCGTTTAGTTAATTCACCTTGCCACTTACCTTTGCTGATAACGTTTAACCAAGCTGCTTCAAATTCTGGACAAGACTCATCAAATAATAACTCACTGACATTTTTACCCCAAGCCTCTGATGCTTGCCAACCATAAAGATTTTCTGCGCCTTTGTTCCAAAAAAGAATTTTATTTTCTAAATCGCGCACACAAATAGCATCAGTGGTAATGTCTAATAATGCGGCTTGTTCGCGGATTTTTGCTTCAGCTTGTTTGTTTTCACTGATGTCGATACTAGCGCAAGTGATCCCCACAATATCTTGTGATTCATTCTGCAATGGCTCAACAGTCAAGTCATAATAGCGAACGCCTTGAGGAGTAGTTAAGGCTACTTCTGCTCTGGTACCTATACCTGTAGTTAGTACACTATTTTTAATAGTGGTCAAATTTTGAGCATCTTCATCTGGGAGCAGTTCTGAGTCGTGTTTGCCCAACATATCTTGTGTTGTCCACCCAGAAATAGAGTTATAAACCCAGGTGTAACGTAACTCTCTATCTTGATTGAAAACGAAAATCGGTGAATTTTTCAGGGCTACGCGAAATCTTTCCTCGCTTTGACGTAGGGCATGTTCAATGCGTTGACGCTCAATCGCATAGCGCATTGAACGCACTAACAAATCACCAGTTACTTTTCCTTTGACTAAATAATCTTGCGCTCCTTCTTGCATAGCACGGAGTGCTAAAGTTTCATCATCTAAGCCTGTTAGGACAATAATTGGCGTAGCTTTTGCTTGGCTGGTAGCCTTAACAAAGGTGTCAATACCTTGACTGTCAGGTAAAGATAGGTCTAGCAACATCAAATCAAAATTATCTTGCGCTAACAACTTGAGCGCTGCTGACAATTGCTCAACGGGATACAACTCTACTTTTACAGTATTAATTTCTTTTAATAACTCCTGTAAGAGAAAAACATCTCCAGGGTTATCTTCTACTAATAAGACTTTTATTAATTCTCCTGCCATATCCCTTACTCCGGCGGCAGTTTTACGATCGCAAACCAGAAATTTTCTATGGATTGTACAATTTTAACGAATTGATCAAAATCTACTGGCTTGGTGATATAACAATTAGCAGCTAAGTTATAAGCTTTAAGTATATCTTCTTCTGACTGAGAAGTGGTCAGCACAACGACAGGAATCCGTTTGAGATTGTCATCAGATTTAATTTCTGCGAGTACTTCTCGCCCATCTTTTCTGGGTAAGTTTAAATCTAACAAGACAATATCAGGATGAGGTTTTTTAGCATAGTTGTCCTGCTTGCGTAAAAATGCCATTGCCTCTACGCCATCTTCTACAATATTCAGGTTAATTGAGATTTTGCTATCTTGGAGAGCAATGCGTGTAAGTTCAGCATCGCCAGGATTATCTTCGACTAACAAAACCTCAATTGGCATAATTATTGGTCTATTATTCACGATTGTTGACCTGCTTGATCTGGAATTGTGAAACAGAAGTTCGAGCCTTGACCCGGTTCTGACTCAACCCAGATATGTCCGCCGTGGCGTTCTATGATTTTCTTACAAATTGCTAAACCAATACCAGTACCTGGGTACTTACTTCTACCATGTAGGCGCTGAAAAATGACAAAAATACGTTCAGCGTACTGTGCTTCTAAGCCAATTCCATTATCTCTGACAGAGAATAGCCATTCATTTTGAGTGGGGAGTGCTGTTAGCGGTAGCGGGGCGTTCAGCCCGTGGGGAGTAATTGAGTTTTGAGTAGTATATTTTCCCCTGCTTTCTTGCTCCCCTACTTCGTCTGCTCTCACAGCCTCAATATGAATCTGTGGTGGTATTTCTCTGCGGAATTTAATGGCGTTAGCGATGAGGTTTTGCAAGACTTGTGTTAGTTGTATGGGATCGGCTGTGATTATTGGTAAATGATTATATGTAATTTCTGCGCCACTATCTTCTATAGCAAATTTTAGGTTAGCGATCGCCTGCTGTAAAATTTCTGCACAATCAACTTGCACAAAAGGTTGTCCGCGTGTCGTCACTCGTGAATAATTTAACAAGTCGTTGATCAGGCTTTGCATCCGCCGCGCTCCATCTACGGCATAGTTGATAAACTGATCCGCAGTTGCATCGAGTTGGTTACTGTATTTCCTCTCTAGTAGCTGTAAATAACTTGTCACCATCCGCAACGGTTCTTGCAAATCATGAGAAGCTACATAGGCGAACTGTTCCAATTCCGAATTGGAACGTGCTAATTCTTGAACATGGCGGGTTTCTTGTTCTAAAAGTTGCGCTTGGGATAAAGCTATGCCAATTTGATTGGCTAACTGTAGCAATAATTGGGTTTCAAAGTTTGTCCAGTGGCGGGGGTGAGCGCATTGATGAGCAATCAATAAGCCCCAAATCCCATCTCGAATTAGAATTGGCACTACGAGGTTCGCCTTGACACCAAACTGTTGGAGAAATTCTCGATGACAGTCTTGGATATCAGCTTTTTCAATATCGAAAATTGCACTGATGCGTCCTTGACGATACTTTTCTACGTAATCTTGTTGAACACAAGGGTCAAGAATGTTTTTTCCTAAAACCACAGGCCAACCTGGTAAAACGGCTTCTTTTACTACTGTGCCTGAACCATCAGGCCAAAGCTGAAAAATCAATACTCGGTCAGCGTGCAGCAGTTTTTGAACTTCTTGAACTGTCGTTTGCAGAATTTCTTCTAATTGTAACGATTCTCGAATTTTGAGGGTGATTTCGGCAAATAATTGCGATCGCAAATTCTGCCTTTTGAGTTCTTCTTCTGCTTGCTTGCGGTCAGTGACATCTAGAGTCACACCAATTATCCGTATTGGCTGATTTTCACTATCGTAGATGACAGTACCCCGTGCTAATATCCAATGAATACTGTTATCATTCGGCCAAATGCAGCGATATTCTGCTTCATAATCGCCGTGATTTTCTATAGCTTGTCTGACACGCTCCTGCATATTCGAGCGATCGTCAGGATAAATACATTCCAATAGCGTATTGTAGGTGAACTCGGTTTCTGAAGCCAGACCAAAGTTGAGATAGCACTGACTAGAAGCTGATAATTCCCATGTTTTGAGGTTGAGTTGCCAAGAACCAAGTTTAGCCGCCTGTAATGCTAACTTCAGCCGTTGGTCACTTTCCCGCAAAAAAGCCTCAGTTTGCTGCCTTTCGGCTAAATTCCGCCTCAGTTCTAACTGACTAATTACCTGACGACCTAAAGCTAATAGCGCCTCTACTTGTTGTTGGTTTAGTTCCCGTGGTGCTGGGTCAATTGCACACAGAGTTCCTAATATCTGTCCGTCTGGAGAAATCAAAGGTACACCTGCATAAAACCGGATATATGGATAGCCAGTTACTGCGGGATTAACAGCATATTCTTGATTTTCCAATGTATCTTTTACAACTACAACTTCCTTGCGTTCTAAGCAAAGATACGATAATCCCACATTTCGAGGCATTTCTGACGCATCTAAACCAAGTTTGGCTTTAAACCATTGACGGTCTTCATCAATGAAATTTACCAAAGCGATAGAACTACCACAAATAAAGGCCGCTAATCGGGCAAGATTATCGTAGGCTTGCTCTGGTTCAGTATCTAAAATCTGATATCGGCGCAGGGCTTCTAGCCTCGCCTGTTCGTGATTATAAGATTCATCTGGCATTAATTTTTGGGAAAAGCTTAAAAAAGGTTGGATTAAAAGTTTTGAAAAATGTGTTTTTTTATAATCAGTTAACTAACTCTGACTTTTCAGCAGAGTTGGTTGAGATTTTTGGGTTGTAAACAAGAAAGCGATCGCCCCATACTTTAAAATTGGGCATAATTCTAGTGTAGACGCAATAAATTAGGGAGTAGGGAATGGGCAATAGAAACTAGGTAAGAAAATCCCACACCCTAACCCTCTAAACTTCTAAACCCCCACCAAAGCCGCCTCTCGCAATTTCGCGCTCAATTCGCACAGATTACCTGTATTGATGCGATAACTTAAAGGATGTCCAATCAACCGCGCTGTACTGTGATACAAAGTTTCAAGCTCAATTAGACCATTTTCCCGCAGAGTCCGCCCCGTAGAAACCAAGTCTACAATTGCTTCTGACATTCCTGTAATTGGGCCAAGTTCCACTGAACCGGACAATGGCACTATTTCTACAGGTAAATCTAGGCTTTGGAAATATTCTCTAGCACAATTGACATACTTAGAAGCAATTCGACAATGCGGTGAGAAATCTAAAGGTGATTTGTAAGGACTTGATGCTTTAACTGCCACTGACATGCGACAATAGCCAAATTGTAAATCAACCAAATGTGCAACCTGTGGCTGTTTCTCTCGCAACACATCGTAACCAACAATCCCCAACTGTGCCTGACCATATTCTACATAGACAGGTACATCCTGTGCGCGTACCAACAAACCCTTAGCTTGTCCACTAGCATCAAGAATCTGAAGTTGGCGATTTCCAGAATCTAAAAAAGCACTAAAATCTAATCCTACAGATTGCAACAGGCGGATGCTATTTTTTAGTAGTTCCCCTTTCGGTAGTGCAACAGTCAACATTCTTTTTCTTGATATCCTTAGCGTGTTGGCAGTTCATTTATTATTGAGAATATCTCGATTGCTTACCATAAGCAGCATGAGAATTTTATTAGTTGACGATGAAGTAGAATTAACTGACCCCTTAAGTCGCGTGTTAACCCGTGAAGGTTACACCGTAGATGCAGCTTATGATGGGACGAATGGTAGTCAACTGGCAACAGCCAGTAATTATGACTTACTAATTTTAGATTGGATGTTACCAGGAAAAACCGGGTTAGAGATTTGCCACGAATTGCGACGACAAGGCAAAAATACACCTGTGCTGTTTCTCACTGCCAAAGATACTTTAGACGATCGCGTGCAAGGTTTAGATGCTGGTGCAGATGATTATTTAGTCAAACCGTTTGAATTACGAGAATTGTTAGCACGAGTCCGGGCTTTATTGCGTCGTAGTGGTTCCCAAACCTATGAAACGACTCCAGGAAGGCTGGTTGTTGCTGATTTAGAACTTGATTGCGACAACCAAGTAGCTTACCGTCAAGGACGCATTATTGAACTATCGCAAAAAGAAAGCCAACTGCTGCAATATTTTATGGAACACACAGGACAGTTGCTAACTCATGTTCAAATCATGGAACATCTATGGCAAGATGAAGAACAACCAAGTAGCAACGTCATAGCAGCATTAATTCGCCTGTTGCGCCGGAAGATCGAGGTAGGTAAAGAAACTACTTTGATTCACACGGTTTATGGTAAAGGCTATCGCTTTGGTGCTGCTTTTGTCGAGTCAATGTGAGAGACAACAAGACTTACTTAAAAAAATTTGTTTATACTCTTCAATACTTGATTAAGTTGAGTTTGTAGTTTATCTCGAAATTTCTGTGCTTGTTGATAAGTATCTGCACGGTCTTTACCCGAATTAATCTGTTGTTCTAAAGGCTGGATAAAATATTGTAAGCGAGTTTTCATTGCCCAAATTCCCATTGAGGGAAATAAAAGCAAAATCAGCATTAATGGAGATATGGGTAAGAATGGTAATTTAATGATGCGTTGTAATTTTTTACTATTAATAGTCCAAGGATGTAAAAACTCGCTACCGATGCAAAGTACTGGCAGAATGGGAATATGATAGCGATCGCTCAACTGCATAAAGCTGATATCAAATTTTTGTAGTTGATGGCGTTTGTGCCAACCTTTACCCGGCCCGCGGATACCTTCAGGTGCATATAGTAAAATTTTACCCTGAGCGATCGCCGTTTCAAAATCACCAATCTCTGCCCGCACTCCACCTAAAACCTGTGACCATTGCGAAGGTAGCCACCAAATTATCCAAGGATGTTCAAATAAAGATACGCTGGCTAATGGTTGCACTACCCATTCGCGTGTTTCACTTAATAAATAACCTAAAGTGAGAAAGTCCCAAGGAAAACACATCCCTGCATGATTCATGGCGACAATCATCGGCCCTGTTTGCGGTAAGTTATTAATCTGTTGCAGTTCTCCCCGAAAATAATATTTAACGATAGGGGCTAAAATTTCTTGGCGAAAAGCTTGTTGATAGTTGGGATTAAATTCTCCGACTTCTTTTCTTGGTGAACGACAACCCAAGCGCAACCATCGCATCAATAGTGCTAAATAAAACCCGCAAGGTAGCAAAAATAAGATATATTCCCACCAATTCCAACCATCCGGGTCGCTGTGATAATGTTGCCAATGACGGTTAAACAAAACTAACCATCCCGGCGGATACCAAAGACAAAACCAATCAAACCAGCTAAATTGATAACCTTTGTTTGAGGATATTTCTAACGGCTGATCGATGATGCTGTCGGAATGTTGATTAATCACAACGGTCATACGGATTAGACAACAGAATACTTAAGTGTATATCTTAAGTTCTAAGATTTAGAATAGACATCCAGCTATAGATGTAAAATTATTTACATTCAGCAATGTTTTTTATGAGTAGTGTTTCTTGGTAGATAAGAGCGATCGCCTCATACATAAGTCCACTAAATCAAGAGTGGGTCGGTGGTAGAATAGATATGAGTACGCACTTAAATTTCCGTTGTAAATGAATAAAGCATTGGACGAAACCCTTTCGCTGGAAATTGCTAAACGCATCAAAAGTAAAAAAGATAAAATTTTTGATAATGCTTACAAAGCAGCATTATCCACAGAGGGAGCAATTTATGTTCAAGGGTTTTTAGTTTATTCAGGTAAACCTTATCGCCCTGTTGAACACGGTTGGATTGAGTTAAAAGATACTTCTGGGGAAGACTCTATCACGCGCATCATTGACCCTAATTTACCCCACATACGTAAAAACAACCAAGAAATTTGGTACTTTTCAGCACAAAGTTTGACCGCCAAACAACTAAAAGCCATCATCGAAGAATCAAAAGAAGATTATCCTGAAGATGATCCCCTACCCATTTACGGTACAACACCTTATGAATACTATGGTGATGTGATGTTGGGCGGTAAAGAATATTTAGCTGCTTATCAAGCCGCAGAAGCTAAATGCAAAGAGTTAAAAGAACTCAATTAACATTTGTTCATTGACCCTTGACTAATAAGACTTACCATCGCTACCAAAATATTCTCGATAGCTACAAATTTTATCGCCGCACACATCAAAAGAAACTGCAACACGATTTTTATAAGGTTGTCCTAATAATAGCCCTTCGTCACGAAACTCAAAGACAACGGTTGTCTCATTACTAGTAACACGGTCTAGAGACGTTAACGTAATTCCCGAACCAAAAGATTCCGAAACATATTGCAAAAACTCTTGGGCGCGTTCTTTCCCCTCATTCAACCCGTGAAACTTTCCCATCGGAAACCAAAAGGTAAAGTCTTCTGTAAGCATATCGAGAAATGCTTGCCAGTCTCCCGTAGCTAGACCAGATGTAAAATGCTCAAATGCTTGCTGGGCAACTTTTAAAGTATTTGTAGGGTCTTGTTTCATCATACTCGATTAGTTATAGCAGTCATAGCGTTTCTCGTTTTCGTAAATATTAAGTAACCTAACGCACCAGCGCATCACAAGGTACACTATCCCGTAGGGTAGGCATTGTCAATAAAAATCTCAATTAATCTAGAAGATATAGCAATCCGAATTGACTTATGAGAAAATTTGATATCAAAACTAAGAGTCACATTTTATTCAGCCTTGGCAATTAGAAATCGCGGCTATACAGACATAACCAGCCTACGCAGGTTATTTTATTAGTCCACTTAGGTGGACTTTAGTTTGTGTAGTAGCGAATTTTATTCGCCTAATTCGTTCTTCTTATTTCTATCAAATTGTCTATGATGGATATCTATACAAAAAATAAATATTTCCTGACGCAAAATTTGTGATTTATGGTGAATCACAAATCCAACGAATATAACTTACAATTTTTTAGTATTTATTTAGCTAAAACCCGCGGAAAAAGATATGACAACCATACCGCATCAACCAGGACTTGATGCTTTAGCAACACCAGATAACAATCAAGCATTTGATTGGAAAAACTGCTGGTATCCTATCGCTTTTGTCCAAGATTTACCAAAAGAATATCCTTACAGATTTTCTCTCTATGATGAACCTTTGGTTTTGTTTACAAATCAGGATGGAAAATTAGGATGTTTAACAGATCGTTGCTCTCACCGTGCTGCTAGACTTTCTGATGGACAAATTATTAATGGTAAAATTGAGTGCTTATATCATGGTTGGCAATTTGGGACTGATGGTCAATGTTTGCATATTCCACAATTATCTGAAGATGCCAAAATTCCCGCAAATGCCTGTGTGAAATCTTTTCCAATTGTAGAACGTCAAGGTATTGTTTGGATGTGGGCTGGAGAAGAAAAACCTGCTGAGGAATTAATTCCCACAATACCAGCGTTAGATCAGCCAGGTTTGTTCTGTACAGATTACATTAGAGATTTACCTTATGACCAGACATATTTTATTGAAAATATCATTGATCCAGCCCACGTTTTTATTAGCCATGATGGTATTCTCGGCAAGCGAGAAAATGCCCAACCACTAGAAATAGAAGTTATTGAGAGTTCAATTCAGGGAATTCATAGCCGCTGGCGGGGAATACGACAGCCAAACCAACCTTGGATTGTCATAGATTTTATTGCGCCAAATTTAATTATTTATAAGTTTGGCAATCAAGAAAAAGGTAGATTTGGCGGAACAGTTTTATATTCACTTCCTTTGAGTAAAGAAAAATGCCGAATTTTCCTGAGAAATTATGGAAATATGTTTCCCTGGCAAATGAAGCTAATGCCGAAATGGCTAGATCATATCTTGGTACGCAATTTAATTTTAGAAGGTGATTTACAGGTTGTTGTCGAACAAAAAAGACAACTTCAGCGATTGGGTAAAAGCCTCAAAGAAGTTTATTTACCAATCAAAACTTCTGACACCTTAGTAATTGAGTACCGTAAATGGTTAGACAGATTTGGTAAGGGTTTACCATTTTATCAAGGTTATTCTTCGGCTAAAAACTTTCATCCAGATGAGTTACCAGCAAATTCCTTGACCTTAGATAGACTGTCACAACATACCCAAATATGTAGTTCTTGCAATCAAGCTTATCAGGTGACACAGCTAGTCAAACAAATTTCCCTTGGGGGAGCGATCGCCCTCGCTGCTTTAGCTATACTTACAGATAACTCTTGGGTTTCCCCTATGGCTGTTGCATCTGCATTATTCGCAGTAGCTTTAGCCTTCGCAGCACAAAAATTAAAAACTAAGTTTGAACGTGCTTATACTCGGCATTAGTTTTTAAACTAAATAAAACATTTGTGATGAATAAATTAGTGGATGCAAGTAATCAATATGGTTCAAGCACCGGAAGATAATAAAAGCGCATATTCTCTCCCTAACAATGTGAACCTTTCACAGACAGACACAAATATACAAATAAATAATCAAACCTCAACAGGACGCAACCATGTAGAAACTGAAGAGTCACTCAATTCAGTTTGCAACTTTGCCCAAGTGCCTTTTGAGGTGAAAAACTTTGTGACTAGTGAACATGGTACTGCTCAGATTCTCTCTATCAACGAAAGTACAGGAGAATCGACACAGCGAGTTATCCTCAAAAAAGGTTGGAACGCACCTATCGGTCATTTCACCACTGATGTAGAGATTTTTGTACTCACTGGGACACTTTGCCAAGGTGGGTTTAAATTACGTAATCTCAGTTACTCATTTATTCCCGCTGGTATACCTACAGGCCCTTGGCAAACCGAAGAAGACGCGATTTTCTTGTGGATGCCAGATGCTACCCCTAATTACATTACCGAAGAATACGCCAGTCTGGAGCAAATTCCCGCCACTTCTGTATACCACGCAAATATGCAGACTCATCCACGGATGGCTGAGTATGTACCATTACAAGAACTCCACGCAATGAAGTGGGAAAGCACAACATTTTTACCTCCTGGTTCAGCACGGAAAAGTTTGTATACCAACAAAAAAACTGGACGCGCTACATGGGTTCTTGGCTTAGTACCAATGTGGATTGAAGGTAACTTTTATGCAGGTCATCCAACAACAGAAGAAGCCTATGTCATCAGCGGAGATGTTCTAGGACATTGGTCTATGAGCGATGATCCATTTAATAGACGCTATGCAGCTATGTGCAAAGATGGTTATTATTGGCGACCAGCCCACGTACCCCACGGCCCCTTTTGGACAGAAAGCGGCGCACTACTTTTGTTTCGGACTAGCGATCGTCTAGACTGTTATTGGATATTACATAACCCAGATATTACCCAGCAAGATGAGGCGCGTCTCCAATCTACGCTGAATAATAACCAGTGAGTAGCAATAACAGGCGAAATTCAAAATTCAATAATCTAGTTGGCTTTTTCCTGTTATTTAATTCAACTTACAAAGCTTTATCCCACTCTAATTGATGAGCTAAACCATATTTAATAAAATCTTCTTGCTTCGCTTTATCGCTCTTACCAAAAACACCTAAACTGTAAGGATTATCTTGCATACGTTGTGTAACTTGTTCTTTTTCAAACCCTATTACTTCATCTCTAAGTTTATCTGGTTTAAAAAAGTCTACAACTAAAACAGTTCTATCGTAATTAGTGTAATTGTGTGGGCAGTGTGGATAGCTGTGATCTAAAATTAAGAATTTTCCTTCATGCCAATAAAGTTGTTCATGGCAGATTTTCATAGCAACATCACCCTTCGGCACAATTAATCCTAAATATCCGCGATTTGTATGTGGGTTATAGTTGACATGGAGCTTAATATCTAAGCCAGGATGGAATGTGCCAAAATACACGTTTCTGAGAATATTGTCATTGCCAAAGTTTACTTTATCTATAGCATCAGCTAGATTTGGGAAATATTTATTTCTTAAGGCAAGTGCTTTTGGTGAGGCTTCATTAGTTCCATAATCTGGATATTGTATTTGATGTAATTGAATATATTCTTCAATAAATAACCCTTGGAATAAAATTCCAAAAGCACTATATTTTGAATCACCTTTAGTTTTAATAGTTTTACTTTTAGGGCCTAAAACATTGTAAGCAAATTTTAACTCTTCAGGCGATGCTTGCTGAATAAAGATAGTAAACTCATCTCTAATTACTTCCCATTCATCTTGAAGACCTTTGAGAAAAGAAAATTGCTCTGGGTTGAGATGATATTCATTAAAAGTTTCCATTATTTCTATCCTGAAGATGATTGAATAAAAAACTGTTACATAATAATGGGTTTTAGCTTAGGTTCCGGTACTATGTTGAAATTCCTGGTTTAACCAGAACTTGAGCTTATACACTCATTTTAGTGTGGGATCTACTGTGTCTGAACCTCCTTTACTAGATAAAATTATCAAAAATGTCCGCGTTGTTCATCCTTCTGCTGATGCAGTCGAACTACTTGATATAGGTATTAAAAACGGTAAATTTGCGGAAATTGCTCCTCATATTAGCGCAAACCAAGCTATAGAAGTATTCGATGCCAAAAACTTGCTAGGTTTTCCTGGGGTAGTGGATGCTCATACGCACATTGGGATTTATCAACCCCTCGATAAAGATGCAGTGACGGAAAGTAAAGCCGCCGCAATGGGGGGAGTAACTACAACTCTCAATTACATTCGTACCGGACAATATTATCTAAATAAAGGTGGTTCCTACCGCGATTTTTTCCCCGAAGTATTGGCGTTATCCGCAGGTAATTTTTTTGTTGATTACAGCTATCACGTTGCACCTATAGCTAGTCAACATATCGACGAAATACCTTTATTGTTTGAAGAATATGGCGTATCTTCGTTTAAAATTTTCATGTTTTATGGCGGCTATGGTTTGCATGGTTTATCAGAACAGCAAAACTTGTTTTTGATGATAAATAAAGAAGAACGCTACGACTTTGCACATTTTGAATTTATCATGCGCGGGATAGCTCGCTTAATAGAAAAGCATCCAGCCGCGCGAGATACTATTAGCTTAAGTTTGCATTGTGAAGTTGCCGAAATTCTCAACGCCTATACAAAAATAGTAGAAAACGATTCTAGCTTGAGTGGTTTGCACGCTTACAGTGCTGCGCGTCCTCCTCATTCGGAAGGGTTAGCAATTTGTATTGCATCTTATTTGGCGAATGAAACTAACTGTGCAAATATCAATTTGTTGCATCTAAGTTCGCGCAAAGCAATGGAAGCAGCGTTGACGATGCAAACTGCTTTTCCACATATCAATTTTCGGCGAGAAGTGACTGTAGGACATTTATTATTAGATGTTGATACCCCTAATGGTACTTGGGCAAAAGTCAACCCGCCAATTCGTCCTCGCGCTGATGTGGAATATTTATGGCAAGCGGTACTAAATAATCAAATAGATTGGATAGTGAGTGACCATGCTTGCTGTTCTGCTGAACAAAAACGCAGTACAAAAGACCCGAATAATATTTGGTTAGCAAAGTCTGGTTTTGGTGGTACAGAATATTTACTTTCGGGTGTCTTGAGTGAAGGTAGCAAGCGGGGAATGTCTTACAACCAGATGGCTAAGTTGCTATCTTGGAACCCATCGCGGCGGTTTGGGTTGTTAGCAAAAGGGGATATTGCTGTTGGCTATGATGCTGATTTGGTGTTGGTAGACCCTAATGAAAGCTTTGTGGTGCGTGCGGCTGAGTCAGAATCACAGCAAGGTTACACACCTTTTGAGGGAATGGAGTTAACAGGACGGGTGAAAAGTACGTTTTTAAGAGGAAATTTAATTTATAACAATGGGCAAGTTTTGGGTTTACCTAGTGGGCGTTATTTGAAACGAGCTCATTCGGCAATCAAGACATAGATATCTGTAAGATTAAATCAGAATTTACACTCTAGTAAAGTAGAAAGTATAAAAATGAGCCAACGGATCAAAAGAGCATTTTTAGACACAGAAGATGGACAAATTCTTTACCGGATAGGTGGAGAAGGTAAAGCCATACTTTTACTGCACATGATTCCTCGCAGTAGTGATGAATTTCAGGAATTGATGAGTATTTTGGCAGAGAAAAATTTAGTCATTGCAATGGATTTGATGGGTTTGGGTGATTCTGACAAACCACCTAGAGTTTATTCTGTTGCTGACTATGCTAAAACAGCGATCGCCCTTTTGGATGAATTAGGCATTCAAAAAGCAAATATTTTCGGTAGTCTGACAGGAGGTTATATCGCCGGGGAAGTAGCCGCAGCTTATCCAAATCGGGTTGATAAACTGATTCTCTGCAATTTATTTGGATTTGACGCAGAGGAAAAAGACAAAATTCTCCACAGATATTCTCAAGGATTTCAAATTAAAGCAGATGGCTCTCATTTGATGGAACAATGGTTATCTCGTGTGAATTACATCGGTAACGGAGAATTAAATCATCGTTGTGTTTTAGAGGATTTGAAGTGTTTTGGCTCTCCTGTGTATCCTGGGATTGCAATAGCTAATTATTGTCTTGCTGCTCCACAAAGATTTCGTTTAATTCAGTGTCCAACTCTGATTTTATCAGGGGAAAAGGCCTTAGAACCATTAGAAAAAGCTGGTTTAGCTAAAGCTGAAAATCAATATTGGCTCAAAGATGTAATTCCTCATAGCCAAAGAGTAGAACTAGAAAGTGGAACCCTTTGGATGGTAAATCAATTACCAGAAGAAGTATTAAAAGTAGTAATTGATTTTTTAGAAAAATAGTATAGGTATTTTAACTATCTTACGTAGTCAAGCAAAAGTAGACAATGACAGACGCATTAGGATGGCGAAAAAATTTGGCGCTAAAAAGTATCTTACTTTTATTCAGTTTTCCTCTAGAAATTTAATTACTAACTTTGATATTTCAGTAGGTTTTTGATTCATCATCGACATATTTCCATCTTCAATATCAACCATTTTGGCATGAGGAACTGCTGTTAAAATGAATTTTCGATTATCTGTCTTAGCAAAACCTAGCTTTTCTATTTCTTTTAGGTCTTCTGTACCAGATAATATTAATGTAGGAGATTTAATTAAACGGAATCTTGCCTCCATTTTTTGGCAATAGTCGATAACAGCCAAAGGTGCATACCAAGGATAACCAAAACATTTTAATTCATCTAAAAGCCAACGATGTTTTAATTCAGCATAATTTATATAACCTGATCTAGCTAACCACCTTTCCATAAGGTATGAACCATCCACTTTTATATTCAAATTTTCACACATTTTGGAGATAGCTGCTTTTCCTTCTTCGCTAAAATTATCTATATTGCATAATATAATTTTCTCGATTCTCTCAGAGTAAGCTGCTGCTACTTCTGCTGCAATATAAGCTCCTGTATGGTTTCCAAGAATACTTGCAGTTTTGATTCCTAGTTCGTCTAGGAGTAAAATAATAGTTTTTGCATAATCCTCAATTGAATACATTCTTGGCGGTTTATCAGAATCTCCTAACCCTAATAAGTCCATAGCAATGACTAATCTTTTCTGAGCAAAAATTGGTATTAACTCACGAAATTCATCACTACTTCTGAAGTTTTGATGAAGTAAAAGCAGAGGTTCTCCCTCACCACTAATGCGATAAAGAATTTGTCCATCTTCAGTATCTAAAAATGCCCTTTTGATTGGTTTGTTCATAGCACCCTGCCTATTAATTACTTATACTAGTCTGCGTTTAACTTCCTCCGCTAAATCTGCTAATGCTACTTCTGTTTGTTCGCCTGTTTGCAAATCTTTGAGCGATGATTTTTGCGCTGCGGCTTCATCAGCACCAATAATTACACAAAATCTAATTCCTTGTTTATCTGCGGCTTGAAATTGTTTACCTAATGGGCGTTTTTCAAAATTCGTAACTACATTAATGCCTGCTTGACGTAACTGCTGGGATACTTTTAAATAAGTTGGCATTAAATCTTCTTGCAGATTTACTACTACTACTTGGGCTGGTGTTGCTGGTAGAGTATTCAGAATTCCTGCTTTGAGTAATCTGCTAATTAAGCGAGTTAAGCCGATAGAAATGCCAACTCCCGGCATTTTCTCACCGATAAACATACCGACTAATTCTTCATATCTGCCGCCAGAACAGATACTTCCTAATGCTTCATGACCAATGAGGGTGGTTTCGTAGACTGTGCCTGTATAGTAATTTAAACCACGGGCGATCGCTAAATCAATACAAAAACGCTTATCGGCAACTCCTAAGTTACGCACCCCGGTAATTACTGTTTCTAATTCAGTCACACCTAAACTAAATTGCTCGGCTTCTGGTATATTTTGTGACAGGTGTTTGAGTTTATCTAATATTTCATCAGTACTGCCATTGATTTTAATAAAGGCAATAATTTTTTCTGTCTGTTCTGGTGAAATTCCTTCTTTGGCTAATTCTTGTTTAACTTTGGTTTCGCCAATTTTTTCTAAGTTATCAATAATACTAATACAAGTTTTAATTTGATTTTCAACAATTCCTAACGACTGAAAAAATCCAGTTAGAATTTTGCGGTTGTTGATGCGAATTAAAAAGTCACCAATGTTAACTGCTTCAAATATCTCGGTGATAATGGCTGGCATTTGCGCGTCATATAATAAGCTGAGTTCCCGCCGTGCAATTACATCAATATCACACTGTCTAAATTGCCGAAAGCGCCCATCTTTTGCCCTTTCTCCCCGAAACACTACATCCATTTGGTAACGAGCAAAAGGAAAGGTTAATTCATTCAGGTGACGGGCAATATACGCTGCTAAAGGAACAGTTTGGTCAAACTTTAAAGCGCGTGCTTCTGAACCTGTTTCGCCAGCTTTATCCCTTTCTGCCTGGCGATTTGGTGGCAGAATAGGGTCGATACCATAAATTATATTGTCGCCTTGATTACCTTTGGCTTGTAATACTTCTAACCTTTCAACTGCGGGTGTTTCTATCGGGGTAAAACCGTAACTTTCGTAAACTCTCCGGATGGTATCTAGTAAATATAATTCTAAGCGTTTTTCGCTAGGCAAAAATTCTGGGAAACCGCTAGGAGTAGAGAAGTTAATTTTGTCAGTCTTGGCCATATCCGTAAGTTATATATTTAAATTTATATATATTGAACTATCTATTATGTCATAAAATAGTGCGTTAACATAGTTTAACGCACTTTAATTTGATACTATTTTTGAATTTTTAGATGACTATCTAATTCTTTGTTCTTGAATTAGAGTACGTTGGTAAATTTGATGATTTTTAAACCAATGCCATGTGCGGACGCGATGATTATTATCGGGACTGATTTGAATCATTTCATATAAGTATGCTACTGGAACTGTCTTATAAGAAAACCACAAAATTACAGTAGAATCATCTATTTCCCAAGCTTTGCCTTCGATGCGTTCTGTATCAAACCAAAGGACTTTATCACGATAGGTTGCGGGAAATTTATGTTCTTCTTGTTTACCGTCAGCCCACTTATAGCGATTGATTTGGTAATAAGAATAAGGACTGTCATCGGGGAACTGACAGCTTAAATGCGATTCATGTTTATCTAAAATTTTGCCTTCTGTATCTACAAGTGTATAGGTTCCTACCCAATCGCCTTCATGACGTGCCAGTACAGGCATTTCTTCACGTATGTTAGACATGATGCAACTCCTATAAGTAGGTTAGCGTGAATATAATCGTTAAGATAAGGTAGGAACTGAATATTAGCCAGCTATTGTTCTATCATTTTAAAAAATCGAGTAAAGTAGTCGGGGAAAGTTTTAGCCGTACAACCTGGGTCTTTAATGACAATTCCGGGAACCTTTAAGCCGGTGACAGCAAATGCCATTGCCATACGATGATCGTGATAAGTTTCAATGGCGGCTGGTGTGATGGGACTAGGTTCAACCTTGAGTCCATCTGGGAATTCTTCAACTTTGACTCCTAAGCGACGCAATTCTGTGACGACGGCGCGAATACGTTCTGTTTCTTTGTAGCGGATATGTTCGACATTACAAATGGTAACAGGTGAACTAGCAAAAGGAGCGATCGCACCTAATGTTTGTACCAGGTCAGAGATATCGTTCATGTCAATATCGATACCCTGTAACTGTTCTGGCCCGGTAACTTCGATATAGCCATCAGCCTCACGTACTTGGCAACCCATCTGTTCTAGAACATTCAGCCACAGAATATCACCCTGATATGATTGCTTTGTTAAATACTTTACCCGCACCCGTCCACCAGTAACAGCAGCCGCAGCAAAAAAGTAAGAAGCATTAGACGCATCCGGTTCTATGGTGTAATGCTTGGCTTGATAACGCTGTCCCGCTTTGATGTGAAATTGATTGTCACCAATTTGATTCACCTCTACGCCGAAATCTGCCATAAGGCGACAAGTCATTTTTACGTAAGATTGGGAAACTAATGTGCCTTCAATCTCAATAATTGTGTCTTGTTGAGCGTAAGGCGCAATCATCAACAAAGCTGAAAGTTGCTGACTAGTTTGATTTGCTTTGATGCGAATATGTCCACCAGCAAATTGCTGACCGTAAATAGTGTAGGGCATATAACCAGCGTTACCCTCAAAGTTAACAGTTGTTCCGCCTGTTTGGAACACTGTCAACATATCGCCCATTGGTCTTTCCCGCATTCTAGGTACGCCATCTAAGCGATATTCACCATTACCTAGTACTACCAAAGCTGAGATAAACCGTGCGGCTGTACCTGCTAAACCCACAAATAAATCCGCTTGGGTTGCAGGAATTTCACCGCCTTTGCCTGATACCTGCATCTGGGCTAAATCAGGATTTAGGCTGATGGGAATGCCTAAATTTTCTAAACATTTGGCAAAATATTTACTGTCTTCGCTAAACAAGGCATTTTCTAAAATTGAGTCGCCTTGCGCCAAAGCTGCAACGAGTAATGCCCGATTGGTAATACTTTTAGAACCAGGAATCTCTACCGTGGCATCCACTGGGCGATTGAGAGTAGGGATAGCAATGGTATCCACGTTATACCTCTTAGATGGTCAGCTACACCTTAAATATACGTGAGTTTGCGGGATTAAGAAACATGGGGAATGGGACGTGGGTGTAGGGGTTAGAGTGTACCAAAATCAATAAACGACTACCCGAAATCAATAAACGACTACCCGAAATCAATAAACGACAGCCCAAATTCAATAAACAACAGCCCGAATTCAATAAACGACAGCCCAAATTCAATAAACGACAGCCCAAATTCAATAAACAACAGCCCGAATTCAATAAACGACAGCCCAAATTCAATAAACGACAGCCCGAATTCAATAAACGACAGCCCAAATTCAATAAACGACAGCCCGAATTCAATAAACAACAGCCCGAATTTAACTAAGATATAGATTCGACAGACCTCTCCCTCCTAAAAAACTACCGTGTACAAACAAGTCTCCTTCGGAGTCTCCCTTGTAGGGTGTGTTGTGCTTTGCGACAACGCACCATCAGCAAAATAGTAAGATTGTAACTGTATACGTATTTAACTCAAATCTGTGTCTGCCAAAGATATCTTTCACGAAGCAGTCAAGCAAGCGTTACAAAAAGAGCAGTGGATAATTACAGATGACCCACTTAAATTTAAATTTGGTAACGTCAACTTTCAAGTTGATTTGGGTGCAGAAAGACTACTTGCAGCGGACAGAGGAGATGAAAAAATAGCAGTCGAGATTAAAAGTTTTTTAAATCCTTCTGCAATTACAGATTTCTACGCTGCTTTAGGTCAATTTCTCAGCTATCGTCTAGCGCTAGAATCTACTCAGTCCGAACGAGTATTATATTTGGCAGTTCCAGTCGATGCCTATCAAAATTTCTTTCAACTTGAGTTTACACAGACAGCATTACAAAAATATCAAGTGTTGTTAGTTGTCTACGACCCCGTAAACGAGGTGATTGTGCAATGGATAAAATAGCTAAATACCGAGAGTACATTCAGACCTTGCTTACTCATTATGCTAGTGGTGATGTTTCCAATGAGCAAGTTGAAACGCAACTTATCTTTGATACGGAACGAGATCATTATCAGTGGATGAATGTAGGTTGGCAACAATTTGACCGCATTTATCGCTGCATTATCCACTTTGACATTAAAAACGGAAAAATTTGGCTTCAGCAGAACTTAACAGATCAAAATCCGGCTGAGGAGTTGGTTAAGATGGGTGTTCCCAAAGATGACATTGTTTTAGGATTGCAGCCTCCTTATAAAAGGCAGTATACAGATTACGGTGTGGCTTAAAAGTTCCATAAATGTAAGTAAGGGCGAACGGCCGTTCGCCCCTACTGTATAAAAAATTTGGTGCGTTGCGCTTTGTGGCAACACACCATGCAAGTTTAATTCAATATAGATTGCATCAAGGGTATATCTGCTGATACATTACCTGAGCGTAACCATTCTGTCAGTTCTTCTGGTGCTTTGGCTTGCTTGAGGCGATCGCGCAAATCTTTACCTTCGAGAATTTCGCGTTGCAACAGTTCTTGGGCGGTTTCTTCTAACAAGTCGCGGTTTTGTTGCAAAATGCTCAAGGCGATATGGTGAGCATTATCTACTATTTGCTTCACTTCGTTGTCAATTTCTTGGGCAACTTGAGGACTAATAGCACGACGAGCGTTACCGTAACCATCAAGAAACTGTTGTTGGGTTTTTTCAAAGGCGACAGGGCCAAGTTTATCGCTCATCCCATATAAAGTAACGTAGCGTTCGGCTAAGTCTGTGGCTTTTTGGATATCGTCACTCGCACCTGTAGAAACTTTGCCAAAGACAACTTCCTCGGCGGAACGTCCACCCAACAGGGTAGCAATGCGGCCGCGAATTTCGTCTTCAATCATCAAAAAGCGGTCTTCTTCCGGCATTTGAATTGTATAACCTAAAGCCCCAACACCACGGGGAACAACGGAGATTTTTTCAACTTTACCAGCACCCGGCATTAACGCACCGATAATAGCGTGACCAACTTCGTGATAAGCAACGGTCTTTTTCTCGGTTTCGTTGAGTACACGAGAGCGTTTTTCTAAACCTGCAATCAAACGTTCAATTGCTTCGTTGAAATCTGCCATAACCACCGCTGGGCGATTTTGCCTTGCGGCTAACAATGCGGCTTCGTTGACGAGGTTGGCTAAATCTGCGCCAGCAAAACCAGGAGTTCTGATGGCGATGGTGGCGAGGTTAACATCATCCGCCAATTTGACGTTACGTGCGTGAACTTTGAGAATTGCTTCTCGACCAATTTTATCAGGGCGATCGACCACAACTTGACGGTCAAAGCGACCAGGACGGCGCAAAGCTGGGTCAAGCACTTCTGGACGGTTGGTAGCGGCGATGATAATTACTCCGGTGTTAGCATCAAAGCCATCCATTTCGGTGAGTAATTGGTTGAGGGTTTGTTCCCGTTCATCGTTACCGCCAACAAATCCACCCGCACCACCGCGAGATTTACCTAATGCGTCTAATTCATCGATGAAGACAATACAAGGTGCTTGCTGTTTGGCTTGTTCAAACAAGTCGCGTACACGCGCCGCACCGACACCAACAAACAATTCAATAAATTCTGAACCAGAAATACTGAAGAAAGGAACGGCTGCTTCCCCAGCGATCGCTTTTGCTAGTAATGTTTTACCTGTACCTGGAGGGCCGACTAACAACACACCTTTGGGAATTTTTGCGCCTAAGTTGGTGTATTTGGTCGCATTTTTCAGGAAATCGACAATTTCTTCGAGTTCGGCTTTGGCTTCATCCACCCCAGCCACATCAGGGAATTTTACCCCAGTGCTACCTTCAGAATAAATACGAGCTTTGCTTTTACCAACTGTGAGTGCAGCCGGGCCACCACCTTGGCGATTCATTAAAAAGCCCCAAACCCCAAAGAAAATTAACGGTGGTGCAACCCAACTGAGGAGAGTTCCAATCCAACCATTTTGGTCTGGGAGTGGTGCTGCAAACTCAACGTTATTCTCGCGCAGAATTTTAGGTAAATCTAAATCGAGGGCGACTGGTGTAGTTGCAAATACTTGTTCAGTCTTTTTACCTTCAGCAGTTGGCGTTTTGAGGGTATACTCAATGCGATCGCCACCCACAACGGCGCGATCTACTTTACCCTGTTGTACTTGAGTAATAAAGTCACTATAAGGTACTTGTGGTAATCGAGGGCCAAAGAAACTAGGAACTATAAAATTAAGCAGTAATAACAGAGTAAACAAAATTAGTAAGCTACCCCCAAACTGCTTGATTCGCGGCGGTTTGATGGAATTTTTGTTATTTTTTTCTACAGGCATTTTGATATATCCTCAATTTAGATTTGTCATTAGTCATTGGTCATTTGTCCTTTGTGTTGACAAATGACGAAACATAAAGTCCCCCATTCTAAATTCCTAAAAAGCTTACTACCTGGGTTGCTTCATTTCAGACTTCAGACTTCAGCCTTCATGTGTATTTATATGAATATTGTAGAGAGTCTTCCATTGCGCCTAGATTCGGGTATACCCTACAGAAACAGGTGAATTGCCGTACTGCTATGGAAAATCAACTCAGTTTTATTGTCAAACTACTTGTACTATCAGCGTTGATCTCGCTGTTAATTAAGTATGTACTGCCAAACGTGGCACTGCCGGCGACAGCAACAAACGCCCTAATTTTAGTTTTATTGCCTACTATAATTATGGCGATCGCTTTATTCTGGCGATTCCAAACCCAGAAACAAACTTAATTTAAATCACCTAGGCGTTATCGCTAAAATCAGCTAACCTAACTGCATTACCAGAAGCATCACACCAACAGCCGGGAGTCAGCCTGTGAACCTTGGTCAATGGATTGGCTTAATCGCCATAGTTCTCTCTCTATATATATTGTGGCAAATCAAAGAAGTATTATTGCTTATGTTTGCCGCCGTGGTGTTAGCCACCACCTTAAATCGGTTAGCAAAGCGCTTCCAAAACTTGGGGATGAAACGGGGATTTGCTGTACTCCTTTCAGTTGCTCTGTTTTTTGCTGCGGTGGTGGTTTTTTTCTTATTGATTGTGCCACCTTTTGCCCAACAATTTCATGAATTAACTTACCGTGTTCCCCAAGGTTTAGAACGCTTTAATAGTTGGCTGGATGAAATGAAAACGAGAGTTCCCAGCCAGTTAGTTCCCTACATCCCTGATCTCAACAGTCTGATTCAGCAAGCACAGCCTTTTATTAATCGCGTTTTGGGGAGTTCTTTTGCTTTTGTTTCCAGTTCTTTAGAAGTTGTCCTGAAAGTTTTGTTGGTGCTGGTGTGGACGGGAATGCTGTTAGCAGATCCCTTAGCCTACCGCAAAGTATTTATTCGCTTATTTCCCTCCTTTTATCGCCGCCGAGTAGATGGTATTTTAAATAAATGCGAAGTCTCATTAGGCGGATGGGTCACAGGTGCGTTAATTGCAATGGGTGTTGTGGGATTGATGAGTGTGGTTGGCTTATCAATTTTGGGTGTTAAAGCGGCTTTAGCTTTAGCTGTTTTGGCAGGATTTTTAAACTTAATACCCAATCTTGGCCCAACACTAAGTTTAGTTCCCGCAATGGCGATCGCTTTATTAGATGCGCCTTGGAAATCTGTTGCTGTCTTAATTCTTTACTTTATTATTCAACAAACCGAAAGTAATTTCATCACACCTTATGTCATGGCGCAGCAAGTTTCCTTGTTACCTGCCGTCACCTTAATTTCTCAATTGTTTTTTGTGACTTTCTTTGGCTTTTTAGGATTATTTTTAGCTTTACCTTTAACAGTTGTTGCCAAAATTTGGGTACAAGAAATTTTAATCAAAGATGTATTGGATGAATGGGGAACTCATCATTCACAAGACGCTGAGGTGGTGATAGTTTGTAATTCTCCTAGTAATCATGATGATTGGCCAGAAGAAAATTCAGCTACTTCTGTTGAGGATACTTTATCCAAAGAAGATTAATCAGATTTACATCTAGATGTGATTTGTCTTTGGTAGGAACGAATGCTTGTAATACCATTTTACTAAAATCCTGATACAAATTCTTTCCCCTCTGCTCCCCTGCTTGCCTAAATGTATCAACCTTAAAGTGAAACGGCATAACCTACAAAAAGGTCAAGTCTAAGCATCTAATGAGATTTTTGAAAATTAAGCGGCTCAGATACCCGACTTTTTTAAGAAGTCGGGTATCTTTTGGTTCATACAAATTAGTATACATAGATCAAAATCTATGTATAAAATCTAAGTGTATAAATCTTAACTTAACATAATATTTTTTCTGATTTTTTCTCCCAAAAAAGCACGTATTATCACTGAGGATTTACAGTTTTTTTATGGTTAATGTGTATTCAAGTGTGTAAGCATAACTAAGTATGTATGAAGTACAAGACTAATAAGTAGATGAGTATTCAGATTGTACTTATGCGGTGCATTCAACACTTGTGAGTCTGCGTTGAGAGTTTGCGATCGCTAACTCATTTTCTTGGTGCAGTACATCAAAATTACACCCACACCAAAATTTTTTCATGCCAATTGAAACTGTAAACATTACTACTACTACCTTATCGCTAGACTATTATCTTGTCGCCTTTGACGCTAACGGTAATGAACGTCTTGAACCGACTGGTTTCATGAGCGAAAAGTTAGCAAATATACTAGCTACTCAACCCATCACAGATGTCTTTTTTATTAGCCACGGATGGATGGGTGACATTCCTGCGGCGAAAGAACAATACACCAAATGGATAACAGCTATGGGAGGTAGGGCTGCTGATATCCAAAAAATCAAAGAATTACGCCAGTCACAAAACCAAGAATTTCGCCCCTTATTAATTGGGTTGCATTGGCCGAGTAAACCTTGGGGTAATGAAGACTTAAATGCTCAACCTAAAACCACATCCTACGACACATCGGGGTCAGAGTTAAATAATTTAATTGACGAATATGCTCAAGATGTGGCTGATACGGAAGTAGCGCGTGATGCACTGAGAACAATTTTTGCAGCTTCCATAGAATATGCCAATCCACCAGAAACATTACCGCCGCAAGTAAACCAAGCTTATGAGGTGTTAATCAAAGAAGCCTCTTTAAACGAAGATGCAGAAGATGGTGCATCCTTAAACTTAAACCCAGAAAATATTTATCAATCTTTGATAGCACAAGAACCAGAAACCCAAGAAATTAGTTTTGGAATTGGTGATGCTGCTGACAATAAAATTCTGGATGTATTAGGTTATGTCTCCTATTGGAAAATGAAAGCGCGGGCGCGGGAAATTGGTAGTACTAGTGGCTTTAAGTTATTAACTCAACTGCAAAAAGCCGCCGCTAAAACAGTCCGATTTCATTTAGTAGGGCATAGTTTTGGCTGTATTGTGGTTTCTTCGATTGTCAACGGGAAAGACAATAATCAGCTAATCCGCCCAGTTGATTCTTTAGTATTGATTCAAGGTGCTTTATCACTTTGGTCTTACTGTCCTGATATTCCCCGCCGCAAAAATTTACCTGGTTGTTTTTCCTCTATCCTCAAAGACCGCAAAGTCACAGGCCCAATTGTCACTACTCGGTCTATTCACGATAGTTCTGTCACCAAACTGTATCCAGCAGCCAGCTTACTAGGTAGGTTTCAAGGTCAAGATATTAACTTTGCTGAAACTAACTCAGAATTTCCTGAGTATGGCAGTATTGGTACTTTTGGCATTCAAGGAATCAACGAAAGTATCAGTCTCAAAATGTACCCCTGTGACAAGCCATACAATTTCCAGGCAGGTAAAATTTACAACTTAGAAAGCAGTGAATTTATCCGTAACTTCAAAGACGGTAAAGATGACGACGCTCACAACAGCATTGATAAGCCAGAAGTAGCTCATGCTGTTTGGGCTGCGGCTTTTGGTAGTTAATTCAACAATAAAAATCACAGGGTGTACTTAACATGAGTGTAGAACAACTCACTGAAGAACTATATTTCAACGGTATTGATGGGGCTTCTGGTAGTTATTTATTGCCGCCATTAACACCGGAACAGGTAGCGAGAATTGCTCAGGGTGAAGAATTTGATCCCTTGGAACTGAGCGAACTTCAGCAAAAAGATCCGCGCTATCAAGAGGGTCATTTTGCCCCAATGGAAGGGGTAGATCCCAAAAACCTAGCAGAAACAGGTTGGGGCGTAATTTTTGCTTTTAATGCTGACCCAGCTATTAAAGAAGCTCTCAAAGAATTATTACAGCATCGTCAAAGACAAGCGACGCAAAAACACGAGCATTATTATCAAGAATACATAGGCCCCAAAAGTTATCGTCCAGGGGAATCGAAGAATCAATTTTTATCCCGTCATGGTGTTGGCCCAGGCCCAGCCGACCCAGACAAGATGCCTTATTATCTATTAATTGTGGGTGATCCAGAAGCGATTCCCTATCGTTTTCAATATCAACTAGATGTGCAGTATGCGGTGGGTCGAATTTACTTTGATACACTAGAGGAATATGCTCAGTATGCCCGGAGTGTAGTCCAAGCAGAAACCACTAATTTATCTTTACCTCGCCGCGCCAGCTTTTTTGGGGTACGTAACGCCGCTGACCAAGCTACACAACTTAGCGCCGAAAATCTGGTTCAGCCTTTAGCTGAGTGGATGCTAAATGAGCAAAAAGATAATGAGTGGACAGTTAATAGTATTCTTGCTGAAGAAGCGACTAAAGCTAGGTTAGGTAAATTATTAGGTGGGGAAGAAACTCCGGCGTTACTGTTTACTGCTAGTCATGGTATGGGTTTTCCCAACGGTCATGAAAAGCAACTCCGCCACCAAGGAGCGTTATTGTGTCAAGATTGGCCCGGCCCGTTGACTTGGCGTGAAGCAATTCCCGAAGATTTTTACTTTTCTGCTGATGATATTAGCAAAGATGCGCGTTTATTAGGATTAATTGCTTTTCACTTTGCTTGTTATGGTGCAGGGACTCCTAAACTGGATGAATTTGCTCACCAAAAAAATTCCAATCAAAGATTAGAAATTGCACCTAAATCTTTCATTGCACCTTTACCTCGACGGTTGCTGAGTCATCCTAATGGCGGTGCTTTGGCGGTGATTGGTCACGTAGAACGGGCTTGGGGTTGCTCTTTTGTTTGGGAGAAAACTGGTAAGCAATTGGCAGTTTTTCAAAGTACCTTAAAGCGTCTACTAGAAGGACATCCTGTTGGGTCAGCAGTGGAATATTTCAACGAACGCTATGCTGAACTTTCTTCTGATTTAAGTACGGAACTGGAAGAGATTAAATATGGGGCGATGGCGAATCCCGTAAGTTTATCGGGAATGTGGACAGCTAACAACGATGCTCGCAGTTATGCAATTATTGGCGACCCCGCAGTTAGGCTGGTTGTTGGTGATAATTCTACAGGCGATCGCTCTGTCATTGAATCTATTAAATTACCTGCTGCACCTACAGCAACGCAGACATCAGCTGATACACCTGCACTTCAACAAGCTCAGACAAACTTAACTCAAGCCCTAGAACAGTTTGTCAAAGCCGTTGATCAAACTTCAGGCGATCGCACTCAAAAACTCCAAGTCACAGTTTCCACGGTGATGAGTTTACTAGAGACTCTGAAGAAATTGGGTTAATTCAGTTAATGCCGTGTGCAATTTTATCTCAAACCTAACCCCCAACCCCTTACGCCAGTTGCTACAACGGGGGGAACCCCCCTTCGGGTTCGCAGTTCCTTCAAGTCGGCAAAGCCGCCCAACGGACTGCTCACCGCAACGCACTGGCTCCCCTACAAGGGAAGGGGAGCAAGAATCAAAGCCTCTCTCCGTTGCGGGGAGAGGTTTGGAGAGGGGTTTCAAAAATAAGTCGCACATCGCGTTAGTTATCCAAGTTCTATTGTAGAGACGTTGTATACAACGTCTCTATAACAACCAATAAATTGCATCTTCATCAAGAAATGGTATTAGGGGCTAAAGGCTAGGGGCTAGATAATTTCTTTGTCTCTAGCTTTTTTTGTTCAATTTTTAAATCATTGCACTCCCAACTCATTTTCTTGAATGGGGAGTGTATACACCAGTCAAAAATTTTCATGTTTAACCACATCTCGCCTAAAACTAAAGTTCCAGGCTTATAGCCAAAGTCCACTTAAGTGGACTGGAAGACCTTTTTGTTTGAGTCATCTTCAGATGACTTGCGCTATGAGACTCGGAATTTATTCCGAGGCGGGACAGATGCACTACTTCATACTTCATACTTCCAATGAACACTTTTGAAATTATCATTCAACGCAAATCAGGAGATAGCTGGCCGATTGTGGTCGAATATAGTCGGCCAGGGATACTTTTACCACTGCGTGCAGAAGGTAATCTCCAGCTAACTGAGACAGATTTACAACAACTACTAAGCTTACAGGGACAACCACAAAAATACGGCACATTCTTGGGGAAAGCTTTATTCCAAGATGAAATCCGTGATGCTTTTACTGCTGCTATCCGCGAGAGTGACGACTGTTTGCGGGTTTTGCTGTTTATTGAAGCTGTAGATAAAGAACTGCGAACTCTGCGCTGGGAAAGGTTATGCGCTCCTTTAGACGAAGGTTGGCAAATGTTAGCACTTGATCAGCGAGTGCCTTTTTCTTTATATATTCCAGCCACCACAGACCGCCGCTTTCCCCCTATTGGACGGCGAGATTTACGCGCTTTAGTGTTAGTAGCGAGTCCCTCGGATTCTAAAAAGTATCAATTAGATTTGTTTGATGTGGAAGCTACTGTAAAAAGTGTGCGTTCTGCCTTGGGTGATATTCCTGCTGATGTCTTGGCAAATGTTGATGGGGCGATTGGTTTACCTACTTTAGATGAACTTTGTACTCAATTAACTGATAGAACAAAGCAGTATACATTACTACACTTTGTTAGTCACGGCAAATTGTTGGATAATGGCGAAACAGTTCTGTATTGGTCAAAGGCTGATGATACAGTTGAGCCAGTTACAGCCACACGCTTGTTAGATAGAATGCGCTTATTACGCGGCGCGAAGGGACTACCGCATTTTGCTTTTCTTTGTACTTGCGAAAGCGCCCATCCAGATGCAGAAGCAGGATTAGGTGGTTTAGGGCAGCGTTTGGTGCGAGACTTGGGTATGCCGGCAGTGATAGCAATGACAGAGAAAGTCACTGTTAAGACAGCTCAAGCTTTAGGAGAACATTTTTATAAACAACTGCGGGAGTCTGGGGAAGTAGACACGGCGCTACAAGAGGCGGCGGCTTCTTTAGCAGAAAGACAAGACGTAACAGTTCCGGCTTTGTTTAGTCGGTTGGGCGGAAGACCGTTATTTAGTGACCAACTTGATAGAAACTTGACAACGGCAGAAATTGAGTTTGGTTTAGAACAATTAAAAAAATTATTGTTAGAGCGATCGCCTATACTTTACCCTAAGCTGCACACCCCAGCACAACAATTAATCAACACTTTTGGCACAGATAACACAACTTTAAGTCCCCAAGCTAACCAAGAACGCGAACAAGCTTTAATTGAAGTCAACAATTTGGCGCTAGAAGTTCTCGATTTGAGTTTTAATGCTGTTGCTTTAAATAAGCAATTACCTGTTTACGATAGCCGCTGTCCATTTTTGGGTTTGTATCCTTTCCGTCAACAAAACCGTGAGTTCTTTTTTGGGCGAGAACAATTAATTTCCCAACTCCAACAAAAACTAACTGAACATAACTTTTTGGCGGTGTTGGGTGCGTCAGGTAGTGGTAAATCATCAGTTGTGTTGGCGGGGTTAATTCCCACTCTGCAAGAAAAGCAACCTGGTTTAGCCCTGGCTTATCTTACTCCCAGCAATAACCCCACGGAACAATTACAAGTCAGTTTAGCAGCAGTGCAGAATCAACCGTCAATTATTGTAGTTGACCAATTTGAAGAACTTTTTACTCTGTGTAGCGATGAAACTCAGCGCCTAGAATTTATCCAGCAATTATTAAATTTAACCAAGCAACAACCCGTAATTGTCACCATGCGGGCAGATTTTTGGGGTGAGTGTGCAAATTACCGCCAACTTAAAGAGTTAATGGAGTCTCACCAAAAATTAATCGGGACGATGGACTCGGCGGAATTGCGAAAAGCGATGGAGTTACAAGCTGCACAAGTAGGTTTACGCTTTGAAGCTGGCTTGAGTAATACTATTTTAGATGATGTGCAAGGCGAACCAGGGGCCATGCCATTGTTGCAACACGCCTTATTAGAGTTGTGGAAACGCCGACATGGGCGGTGGTTGCGGGTTTTAGAATATGAAGCAATTGGGGGAGTGCAGAAAGCGATCGCTCAAACTGCCGATGAAGTTTACAATAGTTTGTCAGCGGATGAACAAGAACAAGTCAAAAATATCTTCATTCGGTTAACTCGTTTAGATGAAAACGCCGTTCAAGGTGAAAGACGCAGAGACACACGCCGCAGAGTTGGCTTAGAAGAATTAATTCCCGCAGGTGACAAACAAGCATTAACTAAAAATCTCTTGAAGCGGTTAGCTGGTGAAGGTGCGCGACTGATAGTAGTTAGCGTAGACTCAGCTACATTTCAAGAAGAAGTTGAAGTCGCCCACGAAGCCTTAATTCGCTACTGGCCGAGGTTGATTACATGGTTAGATGAAAACCGTGTGAGTTTGCAAATCCGCGAAACAATTCGCCAAGCGGCTTTAGAGTGGGATAAGCAACAAAAAGACGAAAATTATCTTGCCCATCGCGGCGGTAGATTACAAGAAGCCCAAGAACTATTACAACAATCGGGATTTTTAAATCAAATTGAATCAGAGTATATCTCCACTTGTGCAGCATTTCACTTACGCCAAGAACAAGAAAAAATCAATCGTCGCCGTCGTGATATTACAACAATTTTCCTCATGAGTGGCGGTACAATAATTACCTTAATTATTACAGGTTTATTATTCGGAGCAGTGAAACTATGGCGTACAGGAGAGGTTAATGAAACTAAGGCTAGTAGTTTAAATTCTTTAGCGCTGTTTAATTCCCATCAAGAGTTAAAGTCAGTCATATTAGCAATTAAGGCAGGGAAAAAACGACAGTCACAAAATAACATTAAATTGTTATTTTCTGAACCATTATCACTGATTCATCCTCCAGAAGCATTAAAAGAAATCTTAGAAAAAATTAATGTAGGCAAAAGCAAGCAAAAACTAGATCAATCTCAACCTGTAGTTATAGAAGCTTTGCAAAAAGCCGTATATCAAATTAAAGAACGTAATCGCCTAATTAAACATGAGGCTGCTGTTCACATAATTACTTTTAGCCCCAATGGCCAAATTATCGCCTCTGGTAGTGCTGATAAAACTATTAGGCTTTGGGATTTACACGGTAAAGAGTTAAAAATTCTCCGAGAACATCAAGCTAGTATTACAAGTCTTGCGTTTAGCCCCGATGGAAAAACCCTTGTATCTGCTAGTGAAGATGGTAAGGTAAAAATCTGGAACGTGGAACATTTAGATGATAAAAACAAAATTTTAATCTCAAATAAAACTTTAACGGAAGATACTGTTACAAAAATTAGCTTTACTCCTAATGGTCAAAAATTAATTATTTCTGGTTTATTTGATGTCAAAATTAAGGATTTAAAAGAACTAGATGAAGAAGGAATATCGCTGATAGAAGAGGCAAGAACTGAAGTTATTACAAGTTTTTCTTTAAGTTCTGATGGTAAAATGTTAGCGATCGCCAAGGCAAAAAATGAAAATTTTAGTTTTAGTGATCCTCTTCAAGATAGTACTATAGAACTTTGGAATTTAGAAAATAAACCCAAAAAAATTACGCAATTTATTGCAGCCCAGAAGAATACAATTTCAAGTATAGTTTTCAGTCCTGATAATAAAACTTTAGCTTCTGCAAGTTTGGATCATGTAGTGAAAATTTGGGATTTAAAGCAGTTCAATAGTAAGCTGTCAAAAACCTTTGAGCCGCCAAATGATAGTCAAGAGAAAAGTGAAGATATTACTATAGCTATAGATTTATTAGCTTTCAGTCCAGATAGCCAAACTCTAGCCTATGGTGATAACAAAACCGTTAAACTATGGAATTTAAGTACTAAACAATTACAAACTAGTTTAAATGGTCATCAAGCTGATATCTCTAGTGTTGCTTTTAGTCCTGATGGTGGAACTTTAGCCTCAGCAGGTGGAGACAATACTATCATTCTGTGGAACTTAGATGGCAAACTTTTAAATACTCTTACAGGACATGAAGCAGCAGTTACTCGTCTTACTCTTAGTCCTAATGGTCAAATTTTAGCTTCTGCCAGCGATGATAATACAGTCAAACTCTGGGACTTAAATGGTAAACTTTTACATACATTAAAAGGGCATAAATATGCCGTCACCAATATTGCTTTCAGCCCTGATAATCAAACTTTAGCTTCTACCAGCAGTGACGATACAATTATCCTTTGGAACTTAGATGGTACATTAGTACATAAACTGACAAAAGATAAATATTCACTGACAAATATTGTTTATAGTCCTGGTGGCTATATTTTAGCTTCTGCCGGTAGTGATAATAATATTAATCTTTGGGATGTAAATGGTAATTTGTTGCATTCTCTCAAAGGTCATAAATATGCAATTACTAGTGTTGTTTTTAGTCACAAAAATAAAATTATAGCCACAGCTAGCAAAGACAAAACCATTAAACTCTGGAATTTTCAAGGCGAATTAATACAAACTATCAAAGGCCATCAAGCAGCCGTTACAAATATTGCTTTTAGCCATGATGATAAAATTTTGGTTTCTAGCAGCGAAGATGGCACACTTAAACTTTGGAATGTACAGAATAAACTATTACCATTATTGATTAAAGCTCAATCTCATTCAGCGACTGTTACAAGTGTAGTCTTTAGTCGTGATGATAAGCAAATTATTTTTGGGAGTACAAATGGGACTATTAAAATTTTGGATGTACAAGGTAAAAATATACGTACTTTAACAGCACATCAAGCCGCTGTGACTAGCATTGTTTTTGATTCTAAAACTAACACCTTTGCATCTACAAGCGAAGACAACACAGTTAAATATTGGAAATCAGATGGCACACTGCTGCAAACTTTTCGAGGACATCAAGCGGCAGTGACTAGCGTTGTTTTTCATCCTGACAAAAAAATACTAATTAGTGCTAGTAAAGATAAAACCATTAAAGTTTGGAAGCTGAAGCAACTTGGGCAAATTCTCAAGCATTCAGATACAGTTACAAGTGTAGTTTTTAGTCGAGATGGTAAAACTTTAGTCTCTGCTGGTTATGATCAAACCATTAAACTTTGGAAGTTAGATGGTAATCAACCAACATTTATAGATTCCATCTATCAATATTTGAAAGATAGCCCAGTTATTTTGTCTGCTGATGGTAAACATATAGTTACTATCAATCAAGATAAAAATATTGCATTTTGGAGTTTGTCTAGGAAAAAACTAGAAGAAGAAAAAATTAAATCAGAGGAGAATCATCAAGATAAAGTTACTAGCATCGCTCTCAGTCCTGATGCTAAAACAGTTGTCTCTGGTAGTAGCGATAAAATCATCAAACTTTGGGATTTAAATGGTAAACTTCAGCATAACCTCAAAGGACATCAAGATGAAGTTATACAAGTTATATTTAGTCTTGATGGTAAAACTTTGGCTTCTAGTAGTAAAGATAAAACTATCAAACTTTGGGATTTAAATGGTAATCTTAAACACACCCTCGAAGGATATCAAGATGCAATCAAACAAATCGTTTTTAGTCCCGATGGTCAAACTCTTGTCTCTAGTAGTAATCATAATATCATTCTCTGGGATTTAAAGAGTAATCAAAAAAATATTTTTCTAGAATATAAAGACAATAAAGAAGAAATTCAACAATTAGTTTTTAGTCCTGATGGTAAAACCCTCGCCTCTATTAGTAAAGATAAAACTATCAAGCTTTGGAATTTAAATGGCAATCTCCTGCATACCCTCGAAGGACATGAATCTAAGGTAACAAGTGTAGTTTTCAGTCCTGATGGTAAAACTTTGGCTTCTAGTAGTAAGGATAAAACTATTAAACTTTGGGATTTAGATGGTCATCTTTTAAATACATATTTTGGTCATGAGGCTCTTGTTACTACTGTAGCTTTTAGTCCCGATGGCAAAACTCTGGCTTCTGGTAGTTGGGATAATACTGTGCGATTGTGGAATATTGAAGAAACGGACTTAAATAAGTTGCTGGCTAGTGCTTGTGAATGGGTAAAAGATTACTTAGCTAATAGCGATGATGTAGAAGGAAGCGATCGCAAAATCTGCAATGATATTTCTCAAGCTCAATAAAGCTGGTCATCAATGGATGGGGCCTAATTGCGACAAGCAATGGAAATGCAAGCTGCACAGGTAAGTTTGCGCTTTAAATCAGGGTTAAGCAACACCATTCTTGATGACGTTCAAGGTGAATCGGGGGTAATCCCTTGGCGCAAGATTATCTCCAGAATAATCCGGCGGTACAAGAAAGCGATCGCCATTTGTGCGATAACATTCACAGTCCTCAATAAATCTTGACTTTAAATCTACCAAATTATCAGTACTATCACTGAACTCTGAATGATCAAGCTAAAGCTATCCTGTAGCCGGAATATACGGCAATTTCCGTGTATTGACTGATTTCCTACAATAAATAGTCAAGGCGCATCTATGAGTTTCACTACAATCAAGAACACTTCAATTTCTGAGCTTTTACAAACTGAAAGTGCAAACAGAGATATTGATTGGCTCAAAAGTAGTTTAAATGCAGCTATAGAACTAGAGTTAGCTACTTTACCACCATATCTTTGTGCGTGGTGGTCTATTAAAGATTTAGGTGCGTCTGCTGCTGGGTTAATTCGCAGTATTTTGATGGAAGAAATGCTGCACATGGGATTAGTCGCCAATATGTTAACAACTATTGGCGGTACACCAAGAATCAGCACAGTTTTACCAAGCTATCCCAGCGGTTTACCAGGAGGTGTCAGACCTGGTTTAACTGTATATTTAGCAGGTTTAAGCAAAACTTATTTAGAAGAAGTTTGTAAGCCAATTGAACTTCCTGAAAATCCCATTCCTATTAGCTTTGCCAAAGAAACCTTTGCTACCATCGGTGCTTTTTATGATGCCATCCTTGGAGCATTTCAAGATTTACAGCCAACGATGACTGGCAACAATCAACTAACTAATGGTGGTTACGATGTTGGTGGTCATGCACTATTTGCAATAAAAACACTGGCTGATGTAGAAAAAGCAATTACTGAAATTAAAGTACAAGGAGAAGGAACTTCTCTATCACCAGATGCAGAAGGATTTGGTGATCAACTAGCCCATTATTATAAATTTGATGAAATTCTTCAGGGTCGGGAAATAAAGCAAGTTGATGGACAGTGGAAATATGCAGGTGATATTATTCCTTTTCCTGAGACATACCCAATGGCAAAAGTTCCTCAAGGTGGTTGGACAAATCCATCTGAAGAAGTCCGCACACTTTTAGATGAATTTAATAATGCTTTTAAATTAGTCTTAGATAACCTCGAACTTGCCTGGACTAATGGTGATGAATCTAAACTTGGTCAAGCAATTGGTCTAATGTATAATTTGCAAGGTTCTGCTGTTAAACTTATGCAAATTCCCTTACCTGATGGTAGTAGTAATTATGGCCCAGATTTTCTAATTTATTAATATTTAACGCGGTGTGCAACTTTATTTCAAACCTAACCCCCAACTTCTTCCCTATCAGGGAAGGGGAGTAATACTCAAAGCCTCTCTCCGCTGCGGGGAGAGGTTTGGAGAAGGGTTTTGATAATAAGTCGCACATTGCGTTATTGAGATAATTAAAATTTGGTCTTGCACAATTAAGGAGTGATATTTATGGGATGGGTTTGATTACCCGTCCTTATTTTTTGCCAGAAAATATTTAGAGACGTGATAAATCACGCCTCTACTTTTGACTAAATGCCTGCACCATCGAGAAAGTCTTCAATTACAGAATCGCTATTTATTTTACTGTTGTAGAGTATTTCCAGTTCATTATGTACATCAGTTGGTAATTCTAATGCTGGCTGAGTTTCTAATTGTTCTAACTGTTTTTCGAGATTTTTGACCCGTTCAAATAGCGCTCGAATTACTTCCGCTTCTACATCTCGAACTTTATTATGCGCCAGTGCATCAAGATTGAGGTTATTTTGCCGAGTCACCCGTCCAGGAATCCCGACAACGGTACTGTTACTAGGCACATCGCGTAACACTACAGAACCGGCTCCAATACGGACGCGATCGCCTATATTAATATTGCCTAAAACTTTCGCGCCAGCGCCAACAACTACATGGCTACCGATGGTGGGATGGCGTTTACCGCTTTCTTTACCAGTACCACCAAGGGTTACACCTTGATAAATTAACGCATAATCACCAACAATTGCTGTCTCACCAATTACCACACCCATTCCGTGGTCAATAAATACTCCTTTGCCTATCACTGCACCAGGATGTATCTCTATTCCCGTAAAAAACCGACTGAGATGAGATATGAACCTAGGAAAAAAAGGAACATTTTTTTTATTCAGCCAGTGGGATAAACGATGCAACACTAGGGCTTGGAGTCCAGGATAGCAAAATAATATTTCCAGCCAGTTACGGGCGGCGGGGTCGCGCTCATAAATTGTTCGCAAGTCAGTTAATAGCATACTCTTTTGAGGTTGTAGTTGGTGGGAGAAGAAATAGGGTCAGCTTGTTTGTCTAGAGCATCAATTCACTAATCAAAAACCTAACCCCCAGCCCCTTCCCTAGTAGGGAAGGGGTAGCTCAACTCCCCTCTCCGCGTCGGAGCGAAAAGTTGAGCCAGTGCGTTGGACGGGTTCCCCGGCATAAAGCAACTGGCGTTGCGCGTCCGGGTTTCCCTGCGCAAAACTTTTCAAGACAGAGGGGTCGGGGGAGAGGTTCTTCCAGGATTACTAAACTGGTGTTCTAGGCTGAGGCCGATTTTGGGTAGATGCGGTAAAAATCACGAAACCAAAATAATTCCTGTGAAAGATGAACTCATTTGCCGCATTTTGTAAGATAATCTACGGTAAGGCGATAGGTTTATGGTTATTAGTCTTTGATAAATCGGATGCTATCACATCCAACACCAAGACAAAATTAATTTCGCGTTTTATGCGAAAAATCCATCGATTAACCGTAGTATTTTGATTGAGTACAAATCTTGAATAGCCAAAATTACGCTCTCCTGGATCTGTCTTCCAAAGTTGAATACGCGCTCCTAGCACTTTTAGAACTGGCTAACCACCATGAAAAAAAAGTACCTCTGACTATGAGCGAAATCACTTCTAAACAACCTATACCTGAGCGCTATTTAGAGCAAATTCTCACCAATTTGCGGCGTGCAGGTGTGGTACAAAGTCAACGTGGCTCAAAAGGTGGTTTTGTCTTGGTTCGTGAGCCTTGGCAAATTACTGTGTTGGAGATTGTCACTTTAGTAGAAGGCGAACGCAAAGAGAAAGAACACTCTGAAGCGCCGACATTAGAAAGACGTTTAGTGTATGAAATTTGGGATCAAGCTAACGTGGCTTCTATGGATGTTTTAGGCCGCTATACACTCCAAGATTTATGTCAAGAAAGAGAAGCTCGTTTACAGCAGAGTCCAATGTATTACATCTAGTCAATAGTCAATGGTCAATAGTTCAGAGTCAATAATTTTTTAACCACTAACATTGATTTTTGAATGTCTTTAACAAAAGGAGTGTCCCTATGCGAATAGCGCAAGATATTACGGAGTTGATTGGACAAACACCTTTAGTCCGATTAAATAAGATTCCCCAAGCTGCTGGTGCGGTTGCAGAGATTCTTGTGAAGCTAGAAAGTATGAATCCGTCTGCTTCTGTAAAAGACCGAATTGGCATCAGTATGGTGACAGCAGCGGAGGAAGCAGGCTTAATTCATCCTGGAAAAACTACTTTAGTTGAGCCTACCTCTGGTAACACAGGAATTGCGTTGGCAATGGTGGCGGCTGCTAAAGGCTACCATCTTATTCTAACGATGCCCGACACTATGAGCCAAGAAAGACGGGCAATGTTGAAAGCCTATGGCGCACAACTGGAGTTAACTCCTGGTGTAGAAGGAATGCGCGGCGCGATCGCTCTGGCGGAAGAAATTGTCGCCAAAACTCCCGATGCTTATATGTTGCAACAATTCCGCAACCCTGCTAACCCCAAAATCCACGCCGAAACCACAGCCCAAGAAATTTGGGCTGATACCGACGGAAAAGTAGATATCTTAGTGGCGGGAGTTGGTACTGGTGGGACGATTACCGGAGTTGCAGAAGTTATTAAAAAGCGCAAGCCAAGTTTTCAGGCGATCGCCGTTGAACCAAGCAACAGTCCTGTACTCATTGGCGGAAAACCAGGGCCACACAAAATTCAAGGTATCGGCCCAGGATTTATCCCAGCAATTTTCCGCCTAGAACTAGTAGATGAAGTTATTCAAGTAACCGATGAACAAGCAATGGCTTATAGCCGACGTTTAGCCAAAGAAGAAGGATTACTCTCAGGAATTTCTGCTGGCGCTGCTTTATATGCTGCAATTGAAATCGCCAAACGACCAGAAAATGCTGGGCGTTTGATTGTGATGGTACAGCCTAGCTTCGGTGAACGTTACCTCAGCACCCCGCTATTTCAACAATTAGATGAGAGTGAATAGGGGAATCAAGTTTCATGCCTGATTTAATATCTTTAAATCAATTTAAAAACAGTAGGGAACGGCTAAATCTAAAACAATTACCTTCGATAATTCAACAGAATTCATGAAACACACTTTTCTTCGTTCCATATCTCTAACAATGAATTTAATTTTGTCCAATTCCCGATTAATCACAAGTTTAGAACTTACGCACCAAAGTTAGTTATTGATAATAGTTTTCAGGGTTTAGGGCGTACTGGTTTGCCATACTTATACACCTGTATTCTGCTCTAAACCCTTGATTTTTCGTTTCATTGTATTAGGTATAAAGTCAAGTCTCACTTTGCTTCGTCTTTTCTTATCAAAACTATTAAACAACAACAACTTGCTGCTAATTTGATTAAACTTAAAGCACCAGTATTTAAGACAATAAAAATACCTAAACCCATTAAAATAAAAGGGATGAGATGATTAATATAGCGAGTTAAAATTTCTGCGATCGCTTTTTGATGAGTTAATTTATATGCTGTGTAACATAAAACTCCCAATAATAGAAAAAATACTCCAATAATTACCCAAAAACTCGCTAATTGACTACTAGCAAACAAAGGTATATACACACTAATATTATCACTACCGTTAGCAATAGTTACTGCCGCTACAGTATAACTCTGGGGTGCAATAAAACTAGGAATATACTCATCTGAAGATAGAAGATTTTCCCCTAAAAACTCTTCTGGTGATTCATCTTCAGGATTAATCAAACTGCTAATACCGATAGCAATAGGAATTAATCCCAATAAACCCGTCCAATTTGCCCCTATAACAAAACCGCCAAATAAACCAGATAAACTCAAAATTATCAGTACAATAAAACCTAAATACTGCCCCACAAAAATATGTTCCGGTCGAAAATTAGCATTAGTTTGCGAAAACAATAGTAGCAAAATCACAATATCATCAATATTAGTGGCGATAAATGCAACTACACCTGTGCTAATTGCAGTAATTAACTCATTCATTTACTTTTGACGAAAAATTCAGCATGAGTAATCTAGGTACATCTTTTATTGAAGGGATAGTCGCCTTCACCGCTACCAATATCGATGACATCATGATTTTGCTACTTCTCTTCTCTCAGGTAGATGTTAATTTTCGACGGCGGCATATCATAATTGGTCAGTATCTGGGGTTTTTAGCTATTATCATTGCCAGCTTACCAGGATTTTTTGGTGGTTTGGTTGTACAACGAGAATGGATAGGATTATTGGGCATATTACCAATAGCGATCGGTTTAATGCAATTGCTCAATCGAGAACAAGAAGCTATCGAAATTCAAGCAGTAAACACTGAGTTTAAACAGCATTCACCAGTTAATTCTGTATTATCTTTAATTTTGAGTATCCTGCATCCCCAAACTTATAAAGTTGCAGCGGTAACAATTGCCAATGGTGGAGATAATATTAGTATTTATATTCCCTTATTTGCTGGTCAAAATGTTGCCAGCTTGGGAGTAATTTTAACTGTATTCTTTTTAATGGTAGGAGTTTGGTGTACTGTTGCTTACTGGTTAAGCCAACATACTACCATTGCTTATTTCTTGAGTCGCTACGGTAAAATTATTGTACCTTTTATTTTAATTGGCTTAGGTTTATTCATTATGTACGAAAGAGGTACATTTAGCCTATTACCTTGGGTGAATAGTTAATAGTGATTGTCTCGGTTACATTCACTAAGCTTGATAAACCAACTTCCAACTCACCATCATCAATATTGCATAAATAATAAACCGCAGTGGGCGTTGAGGAGTAATTTGGCAGATTTTTGCACCTAATAATACTCCAGGAACAGAGCCTAACCATATTGGTAATACTAAGTTCCAATTAACTGTACCTAAGCTAAGGTGTCCGAGGGAGGTAAAAAACAATAAAATTGCTGCTTGTGTAATATCTGTACCGACTAACTTACGTGCATCGAGACGGAAAAAGCCTATTAGTACCAAGGCAAACATAGAACCGGAAGAGACGCTCGTCAGCCCTACCAAACAGCCTAAAATTGCCCCTAAAAGCATTGTTAAAAAACGCCCTACATTGGTGTTTAAATCTAGCTTTGGCAGTTCTGGCAAAGTGAGCTTAGGAAAGAAAGTTAAGAGTAAAAGTTGTACCAGCGCCAGTACGGTAATTAATAAAATTGTCACTCCTAATAAGTGCAGCAAAATATTATCTAGGTTCTGCTCTCCAGTGTGCTTGATGTAGTGTAATATCCCTACACCAAATAGCGAACCAGGAACGCTACCTAATGCCAGCCACTTGACAACTTCAGTGTCTAAAGTTTGTTGTTGCCAATGCTTGACGCTACCAACTACCTTCATTAAGGTGGCGGCTACAACGTCGGAACTGACAGCAATTGATGGTGGAACCTGAAAAATAAATATCAACATTGGGGTAATGAGAGAGGCACCACCAATTCCTGTTAAACCCACAATGATGCCTACTAAGAAGCTTAATACTGGCAGTAATAAATAATCCATACTCCTTCCAAAAATGCGGTTTGCTAGTCAAGTCACATCTGTCTACAGCAGCGCAAGAGAAACTACCGCCAAGTACCTTGCCTAGCACTTGGTGGTAAGTGATAATCCTTGTTGAAGATGAAGAACAGATTTTTTACAGTGCTTAAAGCAAAGAACTGTAAGCCGACTGGTTTACCGTATTTTACCTATAAACATGATCAAACGTCTAGCCTAGTATGACTATATGTAGCGAAAAGACCAGATTTACTTCGGCTAGACTAAAATTACCAAAATTTTTGGTATTATATCTGTCCAATTCTCACTAAAATTAGTGGAATTTATGTTTTTTAAATACTTTCTGCACTATGGTTTCCCAAAGAAATGGGCTGGGCGTTCGCTCTTAGCGTTCCCGCAGGGTACAGCCGTTTGCCCCAGATTTTTGAAAAAATCAAATCTGACTGCTAGAACACCAATTTAGTAATCCTCGAAGAACATCTCCCCCAAGCCCTCTCAGGGTGGTTTCATACGAAAAAAGACAAATCTATACGTTTTTATTTTTCGTTGTGTAGCCGAGATTTTAACCCCTCTCCAAACCTCTCCCCCACGGTGGGAGAGGTTTGGAAAGCTAGGTTTATTTTTTTCTCTGGTTGTATGAAACCACCTTACCTACTAAGAAAGAGGGTGGGGGGTTAGGTTTTTGATTAGTGAATCGATGCTCTAAAGTTTGATGTTTTTCAATTCTGTGCTAGTAGGTGTTTTCTCCTTCAGTAGTCGGTTTAGAAGTAGTCACTGGGGGTTTTTTACCGGAATTACGTACATTGACAACCTTACTCAGTAAGTCGAACCAAAAAGGCGCACCCATCGAAATCGCAATTCCACTGATGAACCAACCAGCAACCATTGTTAAGTAGTTTGTGATCGAAGATATGCTAGATTTGCCGCTATCAGTTGCTTTTGGCAGTTGTTGATCTAGGTTAACTGGGTTCCAGCCAATTGGTAGAGAGATATCTGTCAAAACTTCGTCGGTGGCTTTTTTGAGTGATTGTAAATCTTGCGATGTATTAACTTCTACAATTTGTCCTGCATTATTCACAATGGCTGTGCGGATAGCTGTGTCTTTCGATAATCTACTGACTATATGAAATGTATCTGCATTGGCGAGAATTGCGATCGCAAAACCAATTAACAGCGCCACACCTTTAGCATTACGCTTGTAAACACCAGAGGCTCGTTCCATTGAGTTATTGAAGGTTTGCTCAATTTCTCGACGTAATATATTAACGCCGTCCTCTGTTGACTTGGCTTTGAGTTGAGCGCGTCTTGCTAATGTCGCCATGTTACCCACAACAGACGGCGGTAGTTTTTGACTGAACTGTTCTAATCTTTGGCTGATGTATTGAAATGTCTGGTATGCTTCGCTGTCTTTATCTTGAAACTCATTGATAAACTCTTGCTGAATGTCACTACCAACACTAATTAATTGCACAACTTCGTTAATATTCGGACGCAAGCCTTTTAAACAGATTGTCTGTTCAATATCATCAAAAATATCGGTTCTTAAAACTTTTAATCGCTGGAGAGTATTACTAATTAATTCATGATCAGGCATATCAGCTGCAAAACAGCCGATATATTTATCAAAACTCTTAGCCATGCGATTAAGACTAGTTAATAAATCTATTTTATCTTTCTGAAAATCGACAATAATCAGTTTAAAATTAGCTTCTACAGTGTTGTTGAACTCATCATGAGTGTTTTCTAAAAACTGTCGGACATGATCATCAGTATTATCTATTCTTACTGCTAATCTTGATAAGATAGTTTGGATTTCATCTAATTGCTGATGTGTAAAATTTATCAATCTTGATTCTGTTAATTTTTGGACTAATTTTGGCAATCCTAATGTGTCCATTAGTGTTGTAGCAAAAGTATCAGCAGGTATATAAGAAGGCGCACTGTGCTTTTGCTTTCTCACATCCTCTTTACCATTTCTAATATAGCCAAAAATACTTTTTGTTCTTTTTTCTCCGGGGGGCGTAATTTTATTTAGCAGAGAGGATAATAACCAAATAAACTTCCGAGGTAATACAGTTAAAAATCCTTTTGCTTCTTGATTGACGCTTTGCAGTAAGGGATGATTATATAAGTCATTGACTAATTGAAGTACATTATCATCGTCTGATTTACTGACATCGCCTGCTATGAGAATTTCGATGGATTTTTTTAAGTGAACCGCCCGCCATTGCAAGATGGTTGTAATTAGTTCCTGTATTTCTGAAGCTAATAAACTTAATATTAAGTAAATAAATATTAATCCAATTGTTATATCTAGTATAAAAGGTAGATTCATTGATGTTTCCTAACGAGTAATTTGCACACCTGTTTGGTAACAGTTGTATCATTTTTATCAACCAATGAGTGTTAAATAAAATGAAAAAAATTGTATGCTGGCTCAAAAAAAATTATCGCTAATCAGAGAAAATTGAGTTAACCTGGGAATCTAGTAATTGTCAAGACAAATGTTGTTATGGGGTGCAACATTTAGAGATGCACTTTGCTCTCTATGCAGTCAAACTAGCAAGTAAAATGATGATCGTAGAATATGCAACAAGGAAGCTTTATTTGGGGTCATCGAGAAAAGCAGCATCGTGCGCTGGAAAAATGGATTGATCGAGCCTGGATATTGGTATTGCTGGTGGCGGCGGTGCTACTGTTTAGCATCAATTTGGGAGGCTTACCGCTGCGAGATTGGGATGAAGGGACTGTCGCCCAAGTTTCCCGCGAAATTTGGAGTGCGCCCGCAGGTTCCATGCGTTGGCTTTATCCTACTTTAGGTGGCGAACCTTACTATAACAAACCACCGCTGACCCATTGGTTAATTGCTGGGGTTTACTCTGTTGTTGGTGTAAATGAGTGGACAACACGTTTACCCAGCGCAATGTTAACAGCGCTGTCTATACCTTTGCTTTACTGCATTGGTCGAGAAATATTTCGCCAACGTTGGGCGGCGATTTATAGTGCTTTAATTTATTTGACGATGCTGCCTGTGGTGCGTTATGGCAGATTAGCAATGATAGATGGGGTGGTAGCCTGTTTTTTGCTAGTAATGATGCTGTGCGTATTGCGATCGCGGCGTGATTTGCGTTATTGCTTGGGAGTAGGTGTAAGTTTCGGCTTGATTTGCCTAACTCAAGGTTTTTTAGGCATTTTTCTCGGTGCGATCACCGTGATATTTTTGTTTTGGGATACCCCCAGATTGCTTACCAGTTATTATTTCTGGACAGGTATCTGCATCGGGATTTTGCCTGCTGTGGGTTGGTATGCCGCCCAACTTTGGCATTATGGTTATGCTTTTGTGGAAGTTGGCTTACAGAATCAATCTCGCAACCAAGTTGAGACATTTGTCATCAAAAGTTCTCAAGCACCCTGGTATTACATTCTTGAGCTTTTGAAATGGACATGGCCTTGGTTACTGTTTTTACCACAAACTGTGGGTTACATCTGGGAAAATCGTAACCTGAGTTGGGCTAAATTAATTCAGGTATGGTGTGGAGTTTACTTGTTAAGTATTTCCCTAATAGATGCCAAGCTACCTTGGTATATATTCCCCATTTACCCAGGTTTAGCTTTAGCTTTTGGGGCGCTGTTAGCCGAGACAGCAAACTTACCTTTACTGTCATCTTATCCCCGTAGTTGGGTAGGTGGTTTATCTGTTCTTGCTGTGATTGCTTCTGCTAGTAGTATGTATTTCAGTTGGGGTATACCGCCAAAAACTGATTTACAACTAATTTTTGCCGCAGTTGGTATCACCATGATTTTGGCAGCGATTTTAGCAGAACGCGGTGACAACCAGTTTTTGAAGATTTTATTTTGGGGAAGTTATATTTCGCTATTTTTATTAGTGAAATCTAATTATTGGGCTTGGGAATTATCCGAAGCTTATCCAGTCAAACCTGTAGCGACGATGATAGCCCGTGTTAATCCCGCTGTAAAAAAGATTTATACATCTTTTCCCCAGCATCGTTCTTCCTTAGATTTTTATAGCGATCGCACTATTATTCCCGCTAATGTGGGCGAACTGCAATATTATTGGCACTACGACAGCAAACCATACTTTTTACTCAATGCAGATGCGCTTCGCAACCTCCAGCTAAAATCCATGAAGGTCATTGATCAAGCCGAAGGTTGGAAATTAGTTACAAAAGAAACTCCTCGGTTATAAGGCGATAAAAAATTACTTTTGGGGATGGATAATTTTAATTCTCTGCTGCTTCATAGTCTCTAATATGCAATTGAAAATATGATGTTGTATAAAAATTTTGCCTAAAATACACCTAAAACTATGTGGGGCAGTAACCATAAATAAATAGTCACTGCCCCACATATTCATCATTACTATCTAAGCATTTACTTAGGCAGGAATCAATACAGTATCAATAATGTGAATCACACCATTATCAGCAGCAACATCTGCTGTGGCAACAGTTGCATCATTTACTTTGACACCATGAGAAGCATCAATTTTCACATCAGAGCCTTCAATTGTAGTAGCTGACTTTAGTTTAACCACTTCACCCGAAAGCACCTTGCCGGAAACGACATGGTAAGTCAGAATTTTCGTAAGTTTTGGAATGTCTTGAAGTAATTTATCTACTGTGCCTTCTGGCAGTTTAGCAAATGCTTCATCAGTAGGTGCAAAAACAGTAAATGGCCCAGCACCTTTGAGAGTATCTACCAGATTAGCAGCTTTGATTGCAGCAACTAGGGTATTGAAAGAACCAGCCTTAACGGCAGTATCAATTATGTCAGCCAAGGTTTTTACCTAGTTTGTGGAATCTATTCATCACTATAGCCTACTTTCTCAAAAATAGTATTTCTTGCTACAGATTTATCTCATAAATTAAATTGAAAGCTGCATGATTACTGGATGTATTTTATACAAAAAAATCCAATTTATATTTTACTTTTCTCCTTAATTAATGCCAAAAAATCTAATCTGGAAAAAAAGTAAAATATAACTGCTATACTAAACAGGTAAGGTTAAAAATAACCTACATATATTAGTAATAACAAGTAAAAATCACATTACGAGGATTACAACCAAGTTTTGAGACCATAGAAGTCATAAAAAGTTGGAGTCTTTCAGAAATTCAAAATAATTACAGCTAATTTTCAGACATCAGTTTTTTAGATTAAAAACTGACAAACCGAAATTTGAGCAACCAACATATATCTAGGTAATGCCAATCAATATTGAGTAAGTTTAAAAGCAGCGAACACAAGCTTTGTTAAGAGGTTGTTTGAAAAGTCCTTGGTGATGTATCAGTTACTCTGAATTTTGGTAACTGCTTGGATGGACTTTCATTAGCACCAAATAATTACTTTTTTGCTGGCAATTCCTAAGTTCTAAGTTTTGATGCAAAAGAAATAAAACTTTTAACTAGTAGCTATTTCTAGGCTGACTAGTAATTGTCACGAACATAATTTCATTTTTAAGGAGTCGTTAATAATGAGCCTGATCGTCAAATCAATTCTTAATGCAGATGCAGACGCTCGCTATCTTAACCCCGGAGAACTAGAGCCGATTAAAAGCTTTGTCAAGAGTGGTGAACGCCGTCTGCGGTTGGTTCAAAGTTTAACAGAAAATCGCGATCGCATAGTTAAGCAAGCGGGAAATCAGCTGTTTCAAAAGCGTCCAGATATTGTTTCACCTGGTGGGAATGCTTACGGTCAGGAAATGACTGCTACTTGCTTGCGTGATATGGATTATTACCTGCGTTTGATCACTTACAGTATCGTCGCTGGTGATAGCACACCTATCCAAGAGATTGGGGTGATAGGCGCTCGTGAAATGTATCGGTCTTTGGGTACTCCAATTGAAGGGGTGGTGGAAGGTATTCGCGGAATGAAGAATGCCACTATCTCAATGATGTCAGCAGAAGATTCTCAAGAAGTCAGTGGTTACTTTGACTACCTCATCGCTAGTCTTCAGTAGTTAATGGTTTCAACTGTTACTTGAGCTAACACTACATAGGAAATTCATTATGTCAAAAGAAAAAAAAGGTAATAGAGAAGTCAAAAAACAAAAAAAAGATCCTCAGAAAAAAAAGGAGAAAAAAGACCCGAATAGATATGATGGGTGAAGTCAATAACTATATACGAATCATATTTGATTTTTGAACGAGAGTAGTAGGTAATGCCTAGGTTGGTAAGCAATGGCTCCCTAAAAAGCTAACGTCCGTAACTTGCGGAAAAACGGAACTTATACCCCTACATAGATTTTTGAAAATTGATAAACATAGATACCCGGCTGCTCAAAACAGTCGGGTTTCGTGTTGTTCATGAATGATTTCGGACTAGACTATGAGCAAAAATGTTGCCGTCACTCTCTCAAATGTTCTTGTACTCAGTACCTAATCAACATTCTTAATCCAGATTCCTTTCTTGGAGTTTTTCGTTTTTCGGTAGCACTGACTCGTCATGGTTGGTGTGTTGCTGAGTTATGGCGATCGCACTTAATAAAACTGCACCGCCAAGTGCTAGGGCAACTAAAGGGCGTTTAAGCGGTAAAAAATCCCGAATAATTCTGGCAAAAGGACTGCTTTGGCGACGTAATGCCGAAGCCAGAATCATTTGCTTAAAAGTAAACGGATCACGGACATAATGACCGCTACGACAGACTACTAATCTTTCCTGGCAATACGGACAGGTAAACAAACCTATGTAAGTCTTGATTGGTTTGGGTCTAGCATTTCTTTGGCAAATTGGGCAAGTAACATAATGATTATCAAAGATGGGTGTATTCATTTACCTTGTCCGCCTAGTCCATCTACTCGCTCTATAAAAATAGTTATATTGAATTTCTGAGTAATGCTTAGTAGGCTTGCTAGTTGGGGATGACCATCTTAGCCAAGCAATTTTGGATTTTGGATGTTGGGGTTTTAGATTGACTCTAACCATGAGAGTACAGGGCTAGAGGATTTTAAATTTTGGATTTTTGATTCGTTCTGCCCACTAAGGATGAAGTGTGAACCAAAAAAATCTAAAATCAGCAATCTAAAATCTAAAATTGGCATAGTCAATCATCCGTCCAGTGTTCTACCAGGAATAACTCAAGGGTCGCAACACGAGTATAGCTAGATTTAAGTGAAGATGACTGCTGTTGGTTGCTCCCATATAGTACATCTACTCAATTTATCGATACTGTATTTTATCTATAGAAAATTCCGAAACTCCTAATTTGTACCATACCAGCGATCGCCGACCGTTAAATATTAATTTTCTTTCATATACTTGTTCTCACAGAAAATTTTCACCCAACAAATTTTTTTAATCAAAGCTTTATAAATCCAGTAAATCCAACTCACTTGTCTGGTTGATCAAGAATGGCTCACAATGAGAAGTAACAGATAAATGATTTAAGTTTTTTTCTTACATTTACCCCAACGTTCAATGACTCTCTTGCCTCCCACCAACTTAAGGAAGGTAATGGAACAACCTGCATTTCCTAAACCTTCTAACCGCTTAACACATCTAATTAACCGTTTTCAACCCACACCGGAAACAGTAGTGCTGTTTTTAGCCATACTGATTGGTGGTGGTACTGGCATGGGTGTAGTGACTTTTCACTATTTAATTGAGCTAATTCACCATCTGATGCTAGAAGATCTGATGAGTGTGATTGGTGCTTGGGGAGGCTGGACTTTAGCCTGTGTTCCCATTATGGGCGGATTAATTGTCGGGTTAATGCGCTGGCGCACTCAAGATTTTGGCCCTAGTTTGTCATCTTTAATTGCAGCCTCCCAAGGAACAGCAATCAAGCGACCTTTACGGCCTGTCACCAAGATGATTGCTGCATCTGTTTCTTTGGGAAGTGGCGCTTCTTTGGGGCCGGAGGGGCCGAGTGTGGAAATTGGCGCTAACTTTGGCATGTTGTTGTCGCTTATTCTCCAAGTCTCTCAAGAGCGCCAACGATTACTTTTAAGTGCTGGTGCAGCTGCCGGATTAGCTGCTGGATTTAATGCACCGATCGCTGGGGTATTTTTTGCTTTAGAAGTAGTTATGGGGGCAACATCTTTTGCCACTTCAGCGGTGAGTGTAGTCCTACTAGCCGCCGTTGTGGCTGCATTAATTGCCCAAATTGGCTTGGGAGCGCAACCAGCCTTTGCTTTACCTGTATACCAAGTCCGTAGCCCGCTAGAATTGCCTTTATATCTCGGCTTGGGTTTGGGAGCCAGTCTGATTTCTCTGAGTTATACAGAATTAATTCGGTTAGCTAAAGCTTGCTTTGCTGGCTCGGTTCCTGGCTTTGGGTTTTTCAAAAGTATTCCCAAGTCAATTCATCCAATTATTGGTGGTGTAATTTTAGGGCTGGTAGCTTTGCAATTCCCGCAGATTTTAGGTATCGGTTATGGTACTGTCCAAGCCATGCTTCAGGATGTGGAGTTTTCCCTCAATCTATTGCTGTCCTTGCTGGTAGTCAAGTTATTTATGACGGCTATTAGTGCGGGGAGTGGTTTTGTGGGCGGTTTATTTGCCCCAGCGATGTTTTTGGGTGCTTCTTTTGGCTCGGCTTATGCCAAAATTTTGTGTCTCATCGCTCCGGGAATTGACGCATATATGGCTGCACCACCAGCCTATGCAATGGTGGGGATGGCTGCTGTACTGGCGGCTAGTGTGCGAGCGCCATTAACGGCGATTTTAATGCTGTTTGAACTAACTCGTGATTACCGCATTGTTTTACCTTTAATGGCAGCGGTGGGTTTAAGTGTGTGGTTAATTGATCAAATTAAACCAAATATCAACTCTAACTCGAAACTTCAACAATTTGGTTTGGCTGATTTGAAAGATGAGCAAGCAGAAATTGTGCAGGAAATTTTGGTAGAAGATGCTGTGCTTTCCTGCCCCAAAAAATTGCCTGCAACTTTAGGATTGTTAGAAGCTGCGATGGAAATGACCCGCGATCGCACACGCAGTGCTTTAGTAATTAATGAAGCCGAGCAATTAGTCGGGATTATTTCTTTAGAAGATATTAATCGCTCTCTTGCCCGCTGGAAAAATTACCAAAATTCTGCAACAGAAATTTTGAGTGAATTATCCAATCAAACTATCATGGATATCTGCACCACTGAAATTCTTTATGCTTGGCGGGATGAACCTTTATCTGAAGCTTTAGATCGCATGGCTTTACGTGGTTTGCATCAGTTACCTGTGGTAGCTAGAGACAACCATGAACGAATTCTAGGTTTATTAGAAAAAGAGCAAATTGCCTTAACATGCAATTTGGCCTTCACCCGCAAAACACTCCAGCAATATATTTTTAGTCAAAAGTCAACGGTCAATGGTCAATAGTTATTGGTCAATGGTCAATAGTCAATAGTCATTATTTCGACTGCAACTTTTGACTCTTGACTCTTGACTCTTGACTTTAGACTATTTACTATGCTGAGGCTTCTATTTCCTCAATACCTTCTTTGTCTTCTGGATCTACTTGACGCAGGCGAATATGCTTCTTCCCTAAAGTGATCAGAAACTCATCACCAGGTTTGAGATTCATCTGTTTTGTATAAGCTGAACCAATCAGTAAGTTACCGTTGGATTGTACGCTAATACGATAGCTGGCACTGCGCCCACCACGTCCATTTGCATTGGGCGCACTGTCTAACTGAATGCCTTCAGCATCAATGAGGGCATTTAAAAATTTCATCATATTGACGCGCTCTATACCATTTTTGGTCACGGTATAGTAGCCGCACTGCTTGGCTTTTTCTTCTTTGCTAAGGTTCTCTAGCTCTTTGACTTTTTTGAGCAGTTCTTCCCCGACCAGAGGTTCAATTTTTTTCTGTTTAGGCATCAACTTAGATGGAAAATGAATGGTTGAAGTAGTTGAATCGATTTTATTTTAGCTGAGGTTGAGTTGATAGAAACAAAATCTTTTAGTTTTTATATCAACCAAGCCAAGTATATTACAATCCTAGCCAGAATTGTTGCACAATTATCAATAATGTCAAGACAATCTATAGTTTAGATATCAACAATGCCGATCACTATATATAGTGAATGAAAACTGCTAAACTATACTTGTTTAAGTTTTTTAAACTAACGCATAAAAGTTTATCTACTCAGTCAGCTTGCTTCTGGGAACATAAAATGATAAGCAACCCTGATCTTTAGTCATTAGTCAACAGCCAAACCATTTTGGATTTGAGATTTGCAATTTTAGATTGACTGTATCTACAAGTGTATGTAACTTGGGTATTTAAAATTGACATTCTTAAACTTGTTAAGTCTCCTGGCGACGGGTCTTGTACCGAAGATGCAATCCCAAATCCCAAATCTCAAATCTCAAATTAGCCCGATGAATATGGAGATTAAGAACTACGGATTTTTAACTCTCTACTTCGAGAATATGCAGTTTCGATTACGCACTGGAGATGCAAAAATCTAGGTTTTGGACTATTTATTGATGAACTATAGACTTTTGACTATGGACTCTTGACTAAAAAATAATGAAACTAACTACCAAAGGACATTACAGTGTCAAGGCATTGCTAGATTTAAGCTTACAGCCAGATTACGGGCCTGTATCTGTCAGAGCGATCGCTCAACGCCAAGATATTCCTGCACCTTACTTAGAAAAATTGCTCATAGAAATGCGTCGTTCGGGGTTAGTTAAATCAGTGCGTGGTAGCATTGGCGGCTATCAACTAGCAAGAGAACCAAGAGAAATCTCCATTGGACAAATATTAGAAGCCGTCGGTGAAACCATTACCCATATTCCCGACCGCCACCCAACACCAATCCAGGCTGAAGATTGGGTAACATACACTCTCTGGCAAAGACTCAATCAAAAACTTAAAGAAGCTTTATACAGTATTACACTGGCAGATCTCTATTACGATGCCCGCAGTTGGCAAGCATCGTTAGGAGAAGAAGCGAGTTTTGTGGTTTAGTCAATGATCAAACTCACCAATCAACCCTTATCCAATCCAAAATCTAAAATCCAAAATCCAAAATTGTATGACATTAATCATCGCCGCAATTTTAGATTTCTTAATAGGTGATCCTTGGGGTTGGCCTCATCCAGTACAAGTGATGGGATGGATAATTTCTCGCCTCACAAAATTTTGGTTGCGGATATGTCAAAATTCCATAACACAAAGAATTGCCGGAATTTGGCTGGGAATAATTTTAATCATTGGTAGTGGCTGTATAGGTTGGTTAACAGTTCAAATTGCCGGATGGTTACATCCAATATTGGCAATAGTTATAGAAAGTATTATCCTCGCCAGCTGTTTTGCGTTACGAAGTTTGCGAACAGCCGCAACCGATGTTTTACAACCCTTAATTGCCGGCAATTTATCAGTAGCGCGTCAGACTTTAAGTAATTATGTTGGTCGAGATACGCAAAATTTGTCAGAAGCAGAAATTTTGCGTGCTGTTTTAGAAACTGTCACCGAAAATGCTACAGATGCAGTGATGGCTCCGCTTTTTTATGCCATTGTTGGTGCTTGTATACCAAACTTAGGTGCAGTTCCTCTAGCTTTGGCATATAAAGCCAGCAGCACTTTAGATTCAATGGTGGGTTATAAGGAAGCACCATACACTTATTTAGGTTGGTTTTGTGCGCGGTTAGAAGATTATTTAACTTGGCTACCTTGTCGCTTAACTGTAATTACCTTGGCATTGTTATCTGGTAAACCATTGTTTGTGTGGCGGATATGTCGCAGAGATGCTATTTCAGACCCCAGTCCCAACTCTGGTTGGAGTGAGTGTGCTTATGCAGCGATTTTGGGTGTGCAGATGGGAGGGATAAATTGGTATCGGGGTGTAGCTAAAGAAAAACCATTCCTAGGAGATGCCATTTACCCCATTACACCGACAACAATTCATCAGGCATTGCAATTAACTCGCTATAGTTTTTTATTGTGGTTAGGAATAGCGATCGCTATATTATTCTGTCTCCCAAACAGGTCATGATAGAAATAATAAGTCAATGGTCAATAGTCTATAGTTCAAGTTGACCTTTGACTATTGACTATTGACCTTTGACCATACCTTATGTGTGCAAAAGTAGTTGAAATTCTCTCATCAGAAGACTTGCGGCGTACCTTAACCCGCCTAGCCTCGCAAATTGTCGAACGAACGCGTGATTTATCGCAACTGGTACTTATGGGTATTTATACTAGAGGAGTACCCATAGCAGAATCATTGGCACGTCAAATTGAGATACTAGAAGGTGTCACCGTGCCTGTAGGAGCATTAGATATTACTTTTTATCGAGATGACCTTGACAAAATTGGCTTGCGGACTCCTGCCAAAACCGATATCCCTTTTGACCTGACCGGAAAAACCGTTGTCCTAGTTGATGATGTAATTTTCAAAGGGAGAACAATTCGCGCAGCTTTAAACGCTGTGACTGAGTATGGTAGACCAGAAATCATTCGTTTAGCGGTGTTGGTAGACCGGGGTCATCGAGAACTGCCAATTCAAGCAGACTTTGTTGGTAAGCAATTACCCACAGCTAAAGAAGAAGTGGTCAAAGTTTATTTACAAGATTTGGATGGACGAGATGCAGTGGAGTTAATTGGAGATTAATCAACGAACAAATGACTATTGACTATTGACTCTTAGTTATGATTTTTAATCAAGCTAATTGCTTCTAACAACTGATTAGCTGTGTAAGGTTTAGACAAAAAAGCTTTAATCCCAATATCATAAGCGGCATTCACCTTATCACTAGAAGCCAGCCCACTAATGGCAATAATTTTGACATCTGGGTTAATTTTTTGCAATGTGCGGATAGTAGTAAGACCATCCATAGATGGCATGACCATATCTGTTAATACTAGAGAAATTTCATCTCGATGTTCGGCGTACAAAGCAATGGCCTCAATGCCGTCGCTGGCTGTGATGGCTTTGTAGTTGTAGCTTTCGAGAGATGTTTTGGTAATATCCCGAATAGCAGGTTCATCATCGACAATCAAAATTAGTTCTCCGTTACCGCCAGGAAATACAGGTTCTAGTTCTTCCAGGGTTTCTGTGACTTGCTGTGCGGGTAAATATATTTTAAATTGACTACCTTGCCCTTCTTCACTGTAGACACTGATAAAACCAGCGTGGTTTTTAACAATTCCCAGGACTGTAGAAAGTCCTAGTCCCGTACCTTTACCAAGTTCTTTAGTCGTAAAAAATGGCTCAAAAATGCGATCTAATATTTCTGTAGAAATACCCAGACCTGTGTCAATCACAGAAATAACAATATAAGGGCCAACTTTAGCATCAATGTGCATATTGGCATAATTTTCATCAACCAGAAGGTTTTCGGCAGTAATTTTCAACATTCCGCCATTAGGCATGGCATCACGGGCATTAACGCACAAATTCATCAGCACTTGATGTAGTTGAGTTGCATCACCAGATATCACCCAGAGGTTTTGCGGTAGTCGAGTTGTAATTTCTATGGTTTTGGGAAAGGTTTCTTTGACAATTTGCTGAATTTCGAGAATTAAGTGCTTGAACTGCAAAAGTGTGCGTTCTCCCTCAATACCGCGCGTAAAAGACAGTACTTGCTTGACTAAATTTGCCCCACGTTTAGCGTTAGCCGTTAATATTGGTATCAGTCTACGAGAACGCTCATCTTGTAACTGTGATTCTAAAAGTTGGGCGGTCATTAAAATTGGCGCTAAGACATTATTGAGGTCATGGGCGATACCACTGGCTAGTGTGCCAATACTTTCTAATCTTTGCGCCCTCAAAAATTGTGCTTCTAGTTGTTGTTTTTGAGTAATATCAGTATTTACTACTAAAATTGCTTGGGGTTGATGTGCAAAATCGCGCACTAATGTCCAACGACTTTCGACAATAATTTTTTTATTGGATGTTGTTGTTTGGTGTAATTCTCCTTGCCAAGAGCCGTTTTTCATCAAAAACCGTAATGCTTCTTGCAAGCGAGCTAAGGTTTTTTCTTGCCATAGTGATGATGTTTTTTTACCAATTACTTGGTCTTTGCGCCACTCATATAAAGTTTCTGCGGCTTTGTTCCAAAATAAAATTTGGTCATCTAAATCGCGGACAAAAATTGCATCGGTAGCGACATCTAGTAATGCGGCTTGTTCGCGGATTTTTTGTTCTGTTTGTTTGCGTTCGATGGCGTAACGAAGGGAACGTTCTAATAAAGGTGCTGTTAATTGGCTTTTTTCTAAATAATCGGCTGCGCCGGCTTTCATCGCTTCAATGTCAATTTCTCTATCACCTTGACCTGTGAGCAAAATTATTGGTGCAGCACAACCATTGACAACGGCTTCGCGTAAAAGTTCCAGTCCATTGTGGATGCCTAAACGATAGTCTACAAGATATATATCATGTTGATTTGCAGCGATCGCTTGCTTTGCATCTGCATAATTATCCACCCATGACAACTCACAGCCATCTGCTTGAAATTCACCGAACCAATCACGAGTCAAAATATAATCATCTTCGTCATCATCAATTAGCAGAACTCTGATTGGGTTTTTGTTCATTTTTTCCTCCAGCTACTGCTAGTGGTAATTCCACAGTTTCAAACCAGTATTTCCCTAATGTTTTCATAAGTTCGACTAAGGCAGAAAATGTCATCGGTTTGACTATGTAAGAATTAGCACCCAAGCTGTAAGTGTGATCAATATTTTCTTCTGCCGTGGATGTCGTGAGGACGATAATAGGAATCGGTCGGAGTTCGGGGTCAGTTTTGATTTCTTTAAGTACCTCAATACCATTTTTTTTGGGCATATTTAAGTCTAGTAAAATTAAGCCTGGGCGTGGTGCCAGACTGGTATCAGCGTATTGACCACGATGACAGAGATAATCCATCAATTCTTCACCATTACTCACTGCATGTAAATCAATTGGCAATTTACTAATGATAATCGCCTCACGGATTAACATACTGTCATCATCATCATCATCAGCCATTAAGATAGTCACGGTTGGTTGCCGACCCTTCACTCTGTAATTTCTCCTTCTACAATCTAGTTATTAGTATGAATTAAAGTTGGAAAAAAAACTCATATTCGCAATTTTGAATTTAGCTGGGGATATACGGCAGAATTCAGCAGTAAAATAGCTTTTATGTCTAGCTTTCAAGAGTTTAATTTTGTGGCTTTTTTTGTCATTTGCTGGTAATTAAAGGTTGTATTTGTCCAATAAACCTTATTTTGAGTAGTTTTAGTAATCCCTCTCTAGGAATAAAAATTCTGTAGGGGAATTCATCGGCAAAGTTACAAAAAATTTTGTCCCTTGTCCTGGTTTACTTTCAGCAGTGATTTTGCCAAAATGCCGTTCGACAATTTTGCGGCAGATAGTTAAACCAATGCCTGTACCTTCGTATTCTCGACGACCATGTAACCTTTGAAAAATCTGAAAGATGCGATCGCTATATTTTTGTTCAAATCCAATCCCATTATCTTCAATGATAATTTGACAAAGTTCCCAGCCCACAACTTGATCTGATTGATTGTGGAAATATTGACTATAGATTTTAACAATGGGTGGCATTTGTGGACGATGAAATTTTAAGGCGTTGCCAATCAGATTTTGCATTAATTGGCGCATTTGTAGAGGATCAGCAGGAATTGTGGGTAAATCTCTAACTTCTATGGTCGCGCCTGTTTGCTGGATTAACACTTCTAAATCAGACAATACCTCTTGGGTAATTTGCGCTAAATTCACAGATATAGAAGGTTGCGCTCTGGTTGTCACCCGTGAGAGTGTTAATAAATCTTCGATTAAAGTCTGCATTCTCAAAACGGCATTCTGCATTCGCTCTAGATAATCGGATGCAGGTGCGGGTAAAGCGTCGCCAAAGATACTAATCAGCCGTTCACTAAAGGTTTTAATTTTCCGTAGTGGTTCTTGTAAATCGTGAGAGGCGATAAAGGCAAATTGTTGCAGTTCTTCGTTAGAACGGATCAGTTCTTGGCGTTGACGAGTTTCTGTTTCTAAAATTTGGCTTTGGGCTAATGCAATACCGATTTGATCTGCGAGTTGTTGTAAAAGTTCAATTTCCCAGTTATTCCACTGACGGGGATGGACGCACTGATGGGCTACCAGCAAGCCCCAGATCTGATTTTGCAGAAAAATTGGCACAGAGAGCTTGGCTTTGACCCCCCATTGTTGCAGTAATTGGAGATAAGCTATTGAGATGTTGGCTTGCTCTTGGTCGACGTTACTAATAACCTTAATCGTTCCCTGAGCATATTTTGCCAGACACATTGGATCAAAAGTTGTCTGGTTAATTATTTCCAGGTCTGCTGCTGTTGCTAAACCAGAAACTACAGCTTCCTTCAGGATGATAACTTTACCATTTGAGCGCAGTTGTAAAATTAACACGCGGTCTGTATGGAGTAATTTTTGTACCTCCGTGACGCTGGTTTGCAAAATTTCGTCAATTTGTAGAGATTGACGAATTTTTAAGGTGATATCAGCAAATAATTGCGATCGCAAGTTTTGCCATTGTAGTTGCGCCTGTACCCGCTTGCGTTCTGTGATGTCCATCATTGCACCAATTATCCGTACAGGGCTGCCTGTCTGGTCATAGATGATATAAGCCCGATCTAAAATGTCGGCATAGGAATTGTCATAACAACGAAAGCGGTATTCATTCGACCAGAATTGTTGACCGCGATTCATCGCATCCCACATATCAGTCTCGATTCTTTTTTGATCTTCTGGATGTATGCGTTCGTACCACCAGCTTAAATCAGCATTCAATTGAGACAATGAATAACCAAACAGTGTTTGTACACCTTGATTCCACCAAACTTGATTAGTGAGCAAATCCCAATCCCAGATCACATCGTTAGTTGCATGGCTAATAATTTGAAATCGCTCTTCACTTTGCCGCAGTTCGGCTTCTGCCTGTTTACGCTTAGTAATATCTATCACTATCCCAGACATTCGCACTGCTGCCCCAGCCGCATTCCGAAAAACTACACCTTTGCTAACTAACCAGCGAATACTCAGGTCAGGTAAAACAATGCGAAATTCGGCGTTGCATAATAGAGGGATGAATTGAGGTAATCTACTGTGCAATGTCCATACTGTGAGTCTACGGAAATTAGAAAGAATGGAAAACGGAGAGGTAAACAAAATCACATCTGTACTAACTGCGATCGCCAATTTATTGATGTGTACGATCCGCCAAAAGGATACTCAGAGGAACTTAAACAAGAATGTTTAAAAATGTATCTTAATGGGATGGGTTTTCGTGGGATTGAACGTGTTAAAGGTGTACATCATACTACTATAATCTCTTGGGTAAAACAAAGAGGAGAAAAGCTGCCAGACGTACCCCAAGAAGATGCTGTACCAGAAGTTGGAGAACTAGATGAATTAGAGACATTCATAGGTTCAAAAAAAACAAAATCTGGTTGTGGACAGCAGTAAATCACTTTACTCAAGGTATTTTAGCCTGGGTCTTAGGAGACCATAGTGCGGAAACATTCGAGCCATTATGGGAAATTGTGAAACAGTGGGAAAGCTATTTTTATGTGACCGATGGCTGGAAAGTTTACCCCAGTTTTATACCAGATGGAGACCAAATTGTGAGTAAAACATATATGACGCGAGTAGAAAATGAAAATACCCGATTACGTCATTATCTTGCACGCCTTCACAGAAAAACTTTATGCTATTCCAAATCAGAACAAATGCTGAGACACTCAATTAAATTATTACTTCATTATTTGAAGTATCAAATTGTACCTATATAAATTAATTCATCCCTTTATTCAGCAACGCCCGAAATTCCACATCATACTCTGTGTCTGTTTGCACAGCTTGCATGATCGAGATATTGACAAAATGGCGGTCTTGGGGGTGAATACAGTTCAAAAAAGTTTCATACTGATCATCAAAACTACCCGGCTTTAAGCCAAATAGTGCTTCTTTGTTATCTGACCAAGTAACTTGATTGGTGCTGATATCCCAGTCCCAAGTACCCATACGGGCGGCTTCTAGGGCAATTCTAATTTGGGCTTCTCGAAGTTGCGCCTGTTGGTTTTGCTGCCGTAATTGCTTGATGGCGCGAGATGCTGCCAAAAGATGGCGGATTCTGTGGGATAGTACTACCCATTGAATTGGTTTAGTAATGTAGTCGGTTGCACCTACAGCAAAAGCTCGTTCTACAGCGGCTGGCTCATAAGCTGCTGTAATCATTAATATCGGTGTGTCTTGAATATCAGGGAATGTTTGCAATTGAGCGCAACAAGTAAATCCATCCATGACTGGCATAATGGCATCTAATAGCACCATATCTGGATGTAAATCTGTGTAGGTACTAATAGCTTCGGAACCATTACTAGCTTCTACGACTCGATATCCTGCATGTTCCATAAGTTGACGCAAGTGAATTCGCGTTATATCGTCGTCATCGACAATCAGAATCAGTGCCGAATTTTGATTAGTCATGGTGATTAGTCATTGGTCATCAATTTTTTGATCTCCCCTATGGTGTTTACTGATTTATCACTGTGAATGCAAAATTTTATGCAGAAATGCCAGTAATTCTGGGGTACTGTAGGGTTTAGGTAAAAAGACGATTTGACCAGTCGGAACTTGCTCACTGGTAGCTAGTCCACTGACGGCTATGATAGGAATTTGAGGATTAATTGTTGTTAATTGGTGAATGGTTGTGGCTCCATCCATGTTAGGCATCATCATATCGATAATTGCCGCACTAATTTTATTTTGATGCTGAGTATAAACTGCGATCGCTTCCATACCGTCACTCGCGCAAATTGTTTGGTAGTTATGGTTTGCTAAGGCGGAGGCGGTAATTGACTGAATTGCGGTCTCGTCATCCACAACTAAAATCAATTCTCCTTGACCTTTGGATATTTCTGCTTCTGCCCATATCTCAGTTACATCTTCTGTATGCACTGCTGGTAAGTAAACTTTAAAGGTTGTGCCTTGACCCATACAACTGGACACAGTAATAAAACCACCATGTCCTTTAATAATACCCATGACTGTTGATAAACCCAGCCCTGTACCTTTCCCAAATTCTTTTGTGGTAAAAAATGGTTCAAATATTCTATCTAATAAAGTACTATTAATGCCAATTCCACTATCACTCACTGTTAAGACAATGTATGCACCAACTTGAGCATCAAGATGTATTTGTACATAATCTGCATCAAGCCAAATATTTTCGGCGGAAATACTCAAATTTCCGCCTGTGGGCATAGCATCACGGGCATTAACACATAAGTTCAGCAAAACTTGATGTAGTTGAGTGCTATCACCACAAACTGTTGATAAATCTGGTTGAATTTCTGCAATAAATTCTATGGATTTGGGAAATGTTTGTTGAATAATTTGCTGGATATCCATGATCAAATGCTTAACTTGAATTATGGTGCGATCGCCTTCGGTTCCTCGCACAAAAGAAAGCACTTGTTTAACTAAATTTGCCCCACGTTTGACATTAGTTTCAATAATTGATAATATCTGCGGCTGATTTTGCTCTGTGTTTTTATTTTTTAATAGCTGTACAGCCATTAAAATTGGCGATAAAACATTATTTAAATCGTGAGCAATACCACTGGCGAGAGTACCAATACTCTCCATTCGTTGGGTACGTAAAAATTGATTTTCTAATTGTTTGCGCTGGGTAATGTCAGTGTCTACAACTAAAATTGATTTTGCTTGATTATGTTCATCGCGTACCAATGTCCAGCGACTTTCAACAATTAATTGTTTTCCAGAACGGTTATTTTTTTGCAGTTCTCCTTGCCAATGCCCATGTTCTAAAACTAGATTACGAATTTCTGAATATTGTGGTAAACAGTTGTGATTTAATAATTGATTGGCATTTTTACCCAATGCTTCTGCTGTTGTCCACCCGTAAAGATTGGTAGCACTTTGATTCCAAAGTAAAATTTTATCTGATAAATCTCGTAAAATAATGGCATCTGTTGCCACATCTAATAATGCGGCTTGTTCCCGAAATTTTTGTTCTGTTTGTTTCTGAACTGTGATATCTTCAAAAATATATAAACGGACGCAATATTGATTATTTTGCTGGCAAATTTGTGTAGATAATCGCCGAATAGTTCGCCCATCAGTCAAGGCTATTTCATCTTCAGTAACACAACAGTTATCTGTTTGTTGCAATACTTGGCAAGAATTCATGAATCGCGGCAGATCAACAATTGATTTGCAGACTTCGGCAAGAATATCTTGGTGTAACAATTGTTGATGTTCCATCAGTTCTTTGAGGTGGACAATGCCCCAAATTTCACAGAAGCGATCGTTAAAATATAAGATGTTATCGGTATATTTATCGACAACATAAAATGCCAGTGGCGAGACACTATTCATGGAGTGTAACAGTGTTTCTTTCCAGCGTAATTGTGTTTCTGCTTGCTGGCGATCGCTAATGTCCTCTACTATATATGCAAATTGCGATCGCCCAGAGGAACTGCCGACAATTACAGAGATAGTGGCTGACAAACATTTTCTTCCTTGCGGAGTATCGTAAACATCTTCAAACCTCACAGGTAATTGGGTTTGTTCCGCTTGGTCAAAGTAATGTCGCCACCGTTGCAAATAAGAATGTGCTACGCCAATTTTCTGTTCGCAGCGATTTTGCATTATCTTGGGGGTAAGTCCAAAAAACTGCGCTGCACTCAAATTATCAGAAACATGAAAGATATTATTTTCGCCTAATTCCACAACACCCATCATCATCGGCGCACTATCAAAGAAACTGTGCAGGGTAGATTGACTTTCTTGCAGTGCTACTTGTGCTTGCTGGTACTCAGTTTTTATCTGAGAAAGTTCCCCCAAATTGCGGCGAATATCTAATTGTCTAACTATCAAGCGACTAATAGCTTGTAGTGATTCTACCTGTTTGGGACTAATTTCTCGTGGTACGTTATCTATTACACACAAAGTCCCAATGACTTCTCCTCTTGGCGCAAATAAAGGCACACCAGCGTAAAATCTCACATAAGGTGGGGATGTGACAACTACTTCTTGAGCAAAATCTTCATCTAATAGAGTGTCAGGAATCACTACAATATCTTTTTTCTCTAGACAAAAGCGACAAAAGCCAATACCGACAGGTATTTGCTGAATATCTAACCCTACTTTCGCTTTGAACCACTGACGGTTAACATCAATAAAATTAATTAAGGCTATTGGTGTGTCACAAATCTGTGCTGCTAATGATACCAAATCATCAAATGCTTGTTCTGGGGGAGTATCTAGAATTTGATACTGCTGTAAAGCTTCTAACCTTGCTACTTCGTAGTTACATATTAAAGTTTCCATCAAATTTTACCCAAATTATTTATATAATTGCCGCTGGCATCATGATTCAATAGGTGAAAAAAGTTTCATTATGACCTTGGTGTCAAAAGATATTAATCAAGAAGAAAAATTGTCAAAGTATTGATGTTAAATTTTGTCGTGAATGCTCTCAAGTCCAAACAGAACTATAAGCAAAACTAAATAACAGACCAAGCAGGTCTTATCATTTTAATTATAGTAATACTCCTTAAGGAGGATGACAAAACAAATTTGATTTTAAAGTAAATTTACATCAATTATCTTGAATTTCAGTCAATGTTTTGAGGTTGTTTTGATAAATAAGAGCTACCAGATTGTTATGTCCCAAAATTTATCAATATAGGGAAGAGGTAGCATTTTGCCCCAGAGCAATATACTTAAGTAGTAGCTATGCTTACTTATACGAATTATTATTAACTTCGCTATGACCAATACATTTACTGCACCAGTCAAGCCGAGAATCGAAGATAGTTTTGCGATTACCTTTGCCCCATTATCTTTAGAGGAAATTTATGCTAAAGCTGATGCGTCGGCTAATGGTGCTGTGGTGGTGATGAGTGGTATGGTACGCAATAATACTGATGGACAACCTGTGGTTGCTTTAGAATATCAAGCCTACGAACCAATGGCTATGCAGGTGTTTTATCAAATTGCTGCTGAGATTCGCACGTTTTGGCCTGAGATTAATCGAGTTGTAATTCATCACCGCATTGGACGGTTACAAGTTGGAGAAATCAGCGTTTTAGTTGCTATTGGTTGTCCCCATCGGGGTGAGGCGTTTGAAGCGTGTCGCTATGCTATTGATACCCTGAAACACAACGCACCAATATGGAAAAAAGAACATTGGCAAAATGGTTCTAGCAGTTGGGTGAGTATTGGTGCTTGTGAACAGCCAGGAGAAAATTGTTAATCTTTTTTAATTTAAAAGCAACCGATGAGTGGACTGTTTCAGCTAATTTAGTGCTTTAGTTTTAGATAAAAAACACCGATTAACGAGGATGTAGACGCGTAAGCGGCTTTCCGTAGGGTATGGCGATAATAGATATAGGAATAAAGTAAAGGCAGCGATCGCACTTGTGTGTTAGGCGGAAAAAACAGCCTTCACTTTACCGAAACGGCGATCGCGCTGTTGGTAACTCAACAACGCCTGATGAAATGCTTCTGTGTCAAAATCAGGCCAAAGAATATCAGCAAAGTACATCTCTGTATATGCCATTTGCCACAACAGAAAATTACTCAACCGCATCTCTCCACTAGTCCGAATCAGTAAATCGGGGGTGGGAGTATCAACTGTATAGAGGTGTTGTTCTATCAAGGTTTCATTAACTGCTGCTGCATTGATTTTGCCTTGTTCCACGAGTTCTGCTACTTGACGACAGGCTCTAGTAATTTCGTTGCGGCTACCGTAATTGACAGCAAGGGTAAAATGAATTGCTTGATTATTGAATGTCTCTGTCATTGAATGAGCTATTTGTTTTTGCAGAGATGGAGGTAAGGCTGATAAATCACCAATAAAGGAAATTTTGATTCCTTCTTGGTGCATTTGCGCTAATTCCCGGCGCAGAAATCTTTCAATTAAGCGCATAAGAAAGTCTACTTCTTCAATGGGACGTTGCCAATTTTCGGTTGAGAAGGCGTAGGCGGTGAGGGCTTTAATTCCCCAATCTTTGCAGTAGCGTAATAGTTGTTTAAGGGTTCTTGCGCCTTGGCGATGTCCGGCTATGCGGGGTAGCCCTCGGTTGGTTGCCCATCTACCGTTACCATCCATAATGACGGCTACGTGTTGAGGGATTTTTTCTGGGTTTAGGTCTAGAGGTAAAGTCATGGTTTTTGATGTTGATGAGGGGATTGATTCAGGGTTCGCGCAAAGGCACGAAAGATGATTATTTAAAGAGGTTTTGTAAATACTCTGGGGTGAGAGTGTTGTGCCATTTCCAGAGGTGGCGCATGGTGTGGGTAAAGGTGTAAAGGAGAGTGGTTTTGTTGGTGAGTGTCCAGGCGTTCCAGTTGAGTGTATTCATCATGCGGCGTAGGGTACGCATCAGGTTGTTACGTTGATAGTTTTGAGAACGGGTTTTGATCAGGGTGTTGGTGATGCGAATGAATCCTGTGTTGGGGTACGCCCAGACTCCAAAGCCCCAAAATTTGGTCATGTGGTTGATTTCATCTTTGGCGAGTTCTTCTAGAACTTCGTGGAGTGCGCCGGTTGTGTGCGCCATCATCCACAGGTAAAGACAGGTTGCACCGTATTCTGTAGCTACTCGATGTAAGCCGTGGCGATATAGGTCTTCTTGGGGATCATCGGTGGGGAGGTAGCCTCTCACGGTGCGGTGTTTGGGGATGATTTTTTCGCCTGTTAGTTGGGTGTAAACCTTCAGTAATGCAGGTGTGTGCTGGCGTTCTTCTTTTTCCCATAAACCAATTTCTTGGAGTTCACCATCTTTATTGACTATTCCACCAACAAACCGCGCCATTTGGGGATGTAATTGTGCTAAATACTGGCGGCTGGTTTGGGTGTAGCCGCGAATGGGTGCTTCTGTATCCATCGCACCTATCAAGATAGATAAAAATACTTCTGGTGCTATACCAATGATTTGATTGCGGTTGATGGCTTGCCAATCAATGGGTTTCCAGGGAAGGGGCTGAGGATTGGTAAATTGTGTGGGTAAATCTTGCAAACGATTATCTAATTTTTCGACAGCTACGTAGTGATCTATCAGCGAACGTAGACGGTGTTGTATTTGCCAATAGTTAGGACTGGCATAGCTTTGATCTGCCAAATCTTCTATTGGTGGGCTAGTAGTGTTAACCATATTTTTTATACTTTCTACTCTACGCCCAATAGCCTAAGCGATCGCTCTTTCTTTTGTCAGTCGGTGAAAGTCGGCAATTTTATGTGGTGTAGTAGCCAAAGTCTGCGAAAAAGTCGGATTTTTTTGTTGTGTTAATTTAGGTTACAAATATTCAATTCACAATTTATCTTAAAGTTTGAAATTTTATGGCAAAATTAACCGCAGCATTAGCAAGAATTATGAACTGGTTGCAGCAATATCAACCAGATTTTGCAGCTTCATTTCTACCTAGGCTAACTACAATTGCTATTAATTAAAATCGCCTAGATGATTTGAATAGAAATGAATTGCGTAAATATAGATAAATAAACCACGCTAAAATTGCAAAACAGAAATTTAGTAAAAAGCGACTCAAGATAAATTGCCAAATCTCTGGGTGAAAAAGCTGCGCCCAACTCAAAGGGCTAAGAATTCTACCTAAAAGAAACAGCCCGAAAATAGCATTGCCACCAAGGATAAGAGCAAATATTACTAAACCTGTTTGCCAAGCACGATGCTGGGGTGTGTGACCAGAAATCAAGATTATTGGGTGTTGGTGTTGTACTCTTCGCAGTAATTGTTCTAATCGCCAAAACATCCACAATAAAAAGGGAAATAAACCATAGCTGAGAAAGTTGACTGGTGCAGCATAACGCCAAGCAATAGATAAAACATTCACTAGTGCATGACAAATTACAGAATTGATCAAAGCTGGTAATATCAACTTTCTGCTGCGATTTAATCGCATACTTGAAGCCAGATAAATGCCTAAAGCATAACCCCAAGGTGCAGAAAACATCGCATGAACTAGAGTCCCGATACTCCGGTCAAGAATTGATGCTGTACCGTAGTAAAAGTAAATCCAATTTTCTTCGGCGGTAAAACCTAAAGCCACAGCAATGGTAAACAGTAAAATGCTACTGCTGCGTAGTTGATATCTGCGTTGCAGATAAATTGTGGGGAGAATAACTGCAATTAACTTGCAGCCTTCTTCAATTGGGCCGATTTCTACAAGTTGGCGTAGGGCGGCACCAAAAAGCGATCGCTGGATTTGTTGCCAATTTACAATGGAGTTAAATGCAATTTCCGCCGCCCATTCTAAACCAAGAGCAACACCACCAGAAATTGCTCCGGCAATAAAAAACAACAACAAGCGTGGTAAAGCCGGAGCAAAAGCAACACGGTAATAGTAATAACCTAGAAATAACAGTGGTGGAATTACTGCCCACAGCAGTAAGTCTAAATTAGTCACGCACCTGGGCAATTACAGTCCGGTGACGCGGGCTATTGCTGGTAATTGTGGGGCGTTGGAAACCTGCATCAATCAAAGCTTGCTCAATATCCAAAGAGAAGTACTCATCTAGATATGGTTCAGTACTTTTGAGCAGCGTCAAAATGTAGGTTGGCATTTTTTTGTAAATTTCCGATTTGGGATTCATATCCATGATGGCCAAGTGACCGCCGGGACGCAACAGCCGCCGCGCTTCCGCAAAAATTTGTCTGGTTGGTACTTGGGGTAATTCATGGCAGATGAGAAATAGGGAAACTAAATCAAATGACTTATCTGGTAGCCCTGTTGATTCTGCTGCGGCATGAACCCAATTGATATTAGCTTGACGTTGCTGGGCGCGGTAGTTGGCAACAGCCAGGAAATAGGGAGATAAATCTAAGCCTGTAACTTTGGCTTGGGGATAAACTTCCTGCAAAGCAAAGGTGCTTAATCCCACACTACATCCTATATCCAGAATGTCGCGTGGTTCCTGAGATAGAAGGGGTTTGAGAATATTATGATAGCTTTGGCGGAGTTGGCGATCGCCTTCAGCTTCAGCACCAGGCCAAATTTTAGCGTGAACAGCATGGGCCGCAGGTTCTACTTCAAAAGCCGCTAACCAACTTAGATTGCCCTTGTCGTAAGCATGAAATGAAGTGGTGTAATATTCGGGATAAGCAAGCTGAGGATTTTCTACTTGAGCTAAATCAGTTGACCAATCACGCTCTTGTAGTTTCTCTACTGCTTTTGTCCAAGGTACACCAATTTTTTCAGCGCGTTTAATCATCATTTGCCGGGCTTGGTGCTTGGCTAGGTTGGCTAAAGGCTTAATTGCCAGAATGCCGTTTACCAAGTGAACAGCCAAGTTAGGAGAGTTTTGTACAGCAGCGGTCATAAGTTGATTTGCATTTAACAGCCTTTTTTACTTATGACATAATTCTGGCCAGCCAGTCTAGAAATAAATTAAGTTACGTAACTGAGTTCTGAGTAAATAAATATTTGCACTTTTGCCTTCTGTCTACGCTTCCTTCATGAAATTTGTGTTATCTGAGTTTCTAACTGCACATTAATCTTTAGAATTAAAATGCTTTGGGATAATTGCTCTAGGTACGGAGGGAGGAAAGTTAAGCAGTGGATATTTTAGAACTGTTTCAAAAGGGCGGGCCAGCGATGTGGCCTTTGGCAGTTTTGTCAATACTAGCTTTAAGTGTGATTTTAGAACGTCTGTGGTTTTGGTTGCGGATTTTAAATCAAGAAAAAGAAATAGTTAATCGCGTGCTAGACGCAGCCCAAGAGAATTGGGATATAGCCGCAGATATTGCCAAACAAGCCACAGATCAGCCAATTGGGCGATTTCTCTACGCACCTTTACGCTTATTAAAAGTTGATTTGGAAACTTTTCGTTTAGCACTAGAAGCCTCAGCAGAAGACGAACTAGCTGGGATGCGTCGCGGTGAAAAACTTTTAGAAGCAGTGATTGCACTATCTCCACTGTTGGGGCTGTTGGGTACTGTGTTGGGTTTGATTCACTCTTTGCGCTCAATTCGGATTGGCGATTTAGGTACAGAATCGACAGCTGGGGTAACTACTGGGATTGGTGAATCTCTAATTAGTACTGCTACAGGGTTAATAGTAGCAATTATTAGTTTGGTATTTTATCGGTTATTTCAAAGTTTTTTGGTTAACCAAGTTAAGATTTTTCGTAAGGCGGGGAATGAGATGGAATTACTCTATCGCCAATCTCCACCGGAATTTAGCAAGAGTACAGCGATTGTGCATGAAGCTTCCCGCGAAAGTGTTAATCCACCCCGCAAAAAATCTAAAAATCTATTTCCTCAACCTCCAGAAGAACCAAATGTGAATGATTCATTAGATCCTGAGCAATAAGCAGGAGACAGGAGGCAGAAGAATTTTAGATTGCTGATTTTAGATTGAAAGATTGTCCTAATCTAAAATCCCAAATTTAAAATCAAAAATTGATTTACTCAGAACTCAGCACTCAACACTTTGCTATAACTAAAATTTGTAAGCTCATGAAAGTTAATCTGCATACTCCTGTTGAAGAAGTACAAATTCAAATCATCCCTTTAATTGATGTTGTTTTTTGTATCCTGACATTTTTTTTGTTAGCAGCATTACAATTTACTCGCCAACAAGCTATTAACGTTGATTTACCCAAAGCTGCTACAGGTACACCGGCTAATTTGACCGGACAAAGTAGCACTCAAATTGTCACCATTGATGCTGTTGGTAATACTTACATAGAAAAACAACCTGTAAAACGAGAGGAGTTAGCCCAGAGACTACAGCAATATCTCCAACAAAATCCTAACGGTATTTTGGTGTTAAATGCTTCAAGAACGGCAACTTATAATGATGTCGTCGAGACGTTAGATTTATTGCGACAAGTAGGAGGCGATCGCGTTTCTTTAGGAATTATCCCAGGGCCGACTCAACCTTCAGTTTCTCAACCTAATCTGCCAACAGAACCCTATATTCCCACTAATCCTGGAGTTCCACCTGCACCAGTTCCAGGAATTAATCCACAGGGGAATTTTGACCCCAATATCCCTGTTAACCCTAACCAAATACCGCCCACGGGAGAAGGTGTGATTCCTGGTGTACCTAATGCCCCAGCAACACAATTTCCTGTCGCACCAGGCAATACTAATTCTGCTCCAAAAAGATAAATTTGAACAGAATTTTTCAACTCAAAATGCAGTAATGGGAGATGAGGCAGAAACTACTTCCTTATCTTCCCTTTTAATTTGGGATTGGGATTTGTTACTCTTAACTTCTGACATCTAAACTTCTTACCCAAACCTAAAGATATAAAAAATAAATTCTAGTTAGAGCCAAATCTCTGGTAATTTACAAGTAATTGGCAAAGCTTCAAAGATTCTGAAATCGGTTGCTTAAATTAAGCGATCGCCAATCGCCATTCGCGTTTCAAGGGTTGTGGCAATGAATGCAATTGTGACGCTTTTAATTGTTTGGGTCGTAACATCTATCAGCTTGCTGATTATTAGTAAACTCCCCGTAGGAGTTGAAGTTGACTCACCCAAAAAAGCCTTTATTTCGGCAGCAGTTCTCGGTATTGTTACGGCGATCATCAGACCGATTTTACGCCTGATCTTTGCAGTACCAAATTTTCTCACTTTTGATTTATTATCCGGCATCTTTACCTTTATGATTGCCGTTGTTTGTTTTAGTATTGCTGCTTGGTTAGTCGAAGGCTTTAGGTTACGTTTCGGTATCTGGAGTGCTGTATTAGGTGCGCTGGCTTTGACTTTCATCAACAGCTTAATCTACAAGTTACTAGGTGTCTGATTCACTTTCATACACCTTAATTTAGTATATTCAAGCCGCAGGGGAGAAGGGAGCCGGGAAGCAGGGGAAGAATATCTGATTCCAAACTCAGCACTCTGAGCCAGAGGCAAGAATAACTAATTCTCAGTGCCTAAACCATGTTAAGATACATCTCAATTATGAAAGCTGTGTTGGATAGAGTGGATAAAAACGAACATGGAAGCAGCACTGTTATTAGCTAAATTGCCTGAAGCTTACCAAATTTTCGATCCTCTGGTAGACGTTCTTCCAGTAATTCCTGTTTTCTTCTTGTTACTTGCTTTTGTATGGCAAGCAGCTGTGGGATTTAGGTAAGTTAAGTAAATTTTTAATCAATAGGATAGGTGCTAAACCTGTCCTATTTTTTTGACAATATGTTCTTGCAAAAAATTGATATTTCTTAATTATTTGTAACAAGTAACTAGAAGTTAAGTAATATAGTTGATACAGCCTGATTAAAACTTAGCCTTTTCAGCCGAGTGTTGTACAGTCAACGAGGAATTAAATATTTATGGGTAATATCAAATTTGTTAAAGAGGATAAAGAAGTAATAGCTGCAAATGGTGCTAACTTGCGGCTAAAAGCAGTGGAAAATGGTATTGATTTGTATACACTATTTGGCAAAATGACCAATTGCGGCGGCTATGGTCAGTGTGGTACATGTGTTGTTGAGATAGTAGAAGGTTTAGAAAATCTTTCCCCGCGTACAGAGGTAGAAAACCGCAAATTTAAGAAAAAACCAGAAAATTACCGCCTAGCCTGTCAAACTGTAGTACATGGCCCTGTTAGCGTGGTGACAAAACCTTAAACTTTGGGGCTGACACGCCAGCAGCATTGGCGACATAAGCAGTAAAAAAATAAGGCTAACACGGGCATCGATGATGCTATTCTAAAGTTGTTGACTGGAAATTCTAGAGAGGCTTCTTTGCCATGCAAACTAATGACTTAGGGTTCGTAGCGAGCATTCTGTTCGTATTAGTTCCCTCTGTGTTTTTATTAATTCTGTACATCCAAACAGCAAGCCGCGAAGGTAAAAAAGATAGTTAATAGTTTGTGCATAATATAAAAAACCCCTACGCCACTGGTGCAGGGGTTTTTATTTATCATTGACTTAGTGCTGAGTATTGATTAAGAAGAAGAGTACTCACTACTCTTCATGCAGTGGTTCGCGCCAACAATACTGGACAAGTAGCATTGACTCGCACATAATCAGACAAAGAAGCACCAATAAGTCGGTCTATATCTACAAAACTCTTAGCTACTGATGGACGACGATCTGGAGAACCAAGTAACAGTAAGTCTACCTGCAACTCTTCAGCCAAGCGGCAAATTTCTTCGCCCGGTTTACCACTGCTGCTATAGCAGCGAGTTTGTATACCATATTTTTGGGCTTCGGCGTAAGCTGCGCCAAAAATGGGATTTTTATCGGGAATAATTTCAGTGACTTCTGATGCTTTACCGCGTAGGTCAGTATTTACGTGAGTCAAAATTAACTGGCTACCTGGAATATCTCGTAGCAAGAATAAAGCTAAATTTAAACAGTGTTTTGCTGCATCAGAATTATCTAACGCCACCATAATGCGCTTAATTCTTTTAACATAAATGTCATCTTTAACCAGCAACATGGGACGGGAAGACAATTGAAAAACATACTGACTGACAGAGTTTGACAAAATTGATTGCAAACGCTTGAGTCCGCGTGAACCCATGATGATTAAATCAGCATCAATTTCATCAGCGACTTGACAAACTACGTCTTTAGGATCGCCTTGCCGTAAAATTGAAGAAACTTGGCTGGGATCTAAACTTAAAGACTGAATGGCATTGGCAAGAATTTTACCACCTTCTTCCCATTTATCTGTCATTGCAGATGCAGTACTTTGAGGAGGAACAACATGCAAAACACTAACTTTAGCACGTTGAATTGATGGTACTTCTTTCAAGGTTTTGAGCATTTCTTCTGCATGACCCAAACCCGAAACCGCTAACAAAATTTTTTCTATCATTGTTAGTTCTTACTTGTAAATGTTGCTGTTTGCTCTTAGTAATTGGCTCAGTTGATTTATCAACGTCTTGCTCAATAACCTAGCGTTGTTACGTAGAATTCCGCAGTCAAAAACGACTGAAGTTTTTGTCGGAATATTAATTATTTCTGCCTAAATTTCTGTGCTAAGTCAGTTAGTGCAAATCAAATTTAAATCACTAGCATTTTTTCACTAAATATATGAGATACACTAGTAAGATTTAGCTTAATTTGTAGCTATTACTTAGACTTTTAACTAGGCTTCAATAATTAAGCTTACTCTTAATTTAGCTTAGTTAACTTTATAAAATATGATGTTATTTATTATTTTTAATCTATATTAACTTTTATTCATTAGAAGCAAGTTAAGTATTGCAAAGAAGTCTCATAAAATTAGCGCAATTATACCATTGTTTTTTAGAGCGATCGCCCATTTTAAAAAAAAGTTAGCTTTATCAATAATTAAGCTTTTAATTATAAATTTAGTTCTGTTTATGGGAACAATAAACTATAACTATTTAACTGAATAAAAACTTGTGCTTATGCAGTTTTCTCGAATATTTGCAACTATCTTACTGACTTTTACATCTCCAACTTTGGTATTGTATCATTCACAACAAAGCTTTGCTCAAGCACCAACACCAACAGCAGAAGAACGCATCACCGAAGCGATTGTGTTAAATAATCAAGGTGAAGGGCTGGTTTATAAAAATTTAGTTGGTTTAGCTGATTTACAAGCTGGGTTAGAACTCTTTCAGCAGTCCTTAGCAATATTTAAACAATATGGCGCGAAAGCGGGAGAAGCCAATAGCTTAGTAAATATTGGTTACGTTAACCTCCGCAAAGGCGAATATGCTAAAGCATTGGAATTTTTTCAGTCAGCCTTAGATATTCGCCGCAAAATCCGCGACAAAGAAAACGAATGGATACCTTTATCTTATATTGGGGAAGTATATGTAAATCTAGGAGAATATCAAAAAGCAATCGATTTTTATCAACCAGCTTTAACAGTTTTCAAAGAATTAAAAGCAGCTAATCCTCAAGGTTATAGTTATGCTAGTAGCGAAGCTATTTTATTAGCAGATATTGGCTCAGTTTACTTCCGTACAGGTAAATATTCTCAATCTCTAGATTTTTATCAACAAAGTTTGACAATTCAAAAAGCTAAGGGTGATAACAGTGGTGCAGCCCAAACTTTAAACAACATTGGTGTAGTTTATCTCAACTTGGGTAACTATGCTCAGGCACTTAATTCATATCAGCAAGCATTAAAAGATTTGCAAGAATGCTGTTCGACATTTTATGGTACACAAGCGGCAATTTTTAATAATATTTCCGGTGCATATTTTAGCTTAGGGCAATATCAAAAGTCTCTGGAATTTGCCGAAAAATCTACAAATATTTATAAAAGACTTGGCACTGGGGAATATAAAAGTACAGATGAGCAAGCAATCAAGTTACTATATAATGCTCTTGGTCAAAATGCCCAAGTTTTGCAACAAGTTACCAACCGCGCTAATGTTGGTGATGCGTTTGGGAAAGATTCATTTCAATTTCAAGGTGCAGCGTTAAACTTAAACAATATTGGACAGATTTACTTGAGTTTGGGTAAGTACGACGAAGCGCTCAAGTTATATCAACAAGCTTTAGATATATACAAACAAAATAACTATAAACTAGGCATTGCTGTTGCACTGAATAATATTGGGCGTGTTTACCAAAATTTGGGTAACTATAACCAAGCTTTAGAGTTTAATCAACAAGCCTTAGCTAATTATCGGGAAGTTGGCGATCGCACTGGTGAAGGCGTAACAATTAGTAACTTAGGACAAGTGTATCAAAAGCAAAATCAATATGATCAAGCTTTGGGATTGTATCAGCAAGCGGTAGCTATTCACCGAGAAGTTGAAGATAAAGTCAGTGAAGCTGCAACGCTGAAATTTTTGGGGGATGTACTAGCTGCTAAGAATCAACCATCACTGGCGATCGCATTTTACAAACAATCAGTCAATTTAACTGAAACAATTCGGCAAAATTTACGAGTTGTGCCTACTGATATCCAAAAATCTTACACCGAAACTGTCTCTGAAAGATATCGCCGCCTCGCTGATTTATTATTGCAACAAAATCGTCCAGCGGAAGCGCAACAAGTTTTAGATTTACTCAAAATTCAGGAAGTTAGTGACTTTATCGGAAATCGCAATACTAGCACACCAAAAGTTACAAATAGAAATCCTCAGCGGGGAAGTTCTGCAACAGTAGCAGTCATACCAGAAAAATTACCGTTAAAACCCCAAGAAGAGCAAATCTCTCAGAAGTATACTGCGATTCAAGATAAAGCGATCGCCCTGGGTAAAGAACTTACCACCCTGCGAAAAATTCCCTCTCAAACTCGCAACGCAACTCAAGTAAAACGCATCGCTGAATTAGTGAAACTAGAACAAACTACTAACGCTGAGTTTAATATGTTTATTAAAAGTCCTTCTGTTGTCGCGTTAGTACAACAATTGTCCGCCACATCAGGACAGGAAAATTTAAACTTACGCCAACTCAATTCTTTAAGAGACAACCTACGCCAGTTAAATCAAAAAGCGGTCTTACTATATCCTTTAGTCTTAGATGACAGACTAGAACTAGTTATTGTCTCCGCTGATGCGCCGCCAATTCATCGCACTGTACCAGTAAAAGCCGCAGAATTAAATCAGACAATTAATGAATTTCGCGAAGCAGTACTTGTTCCTTATAAAAATAGTAAAGCACCAGCCAATAAATTGTATAACTGGCTAATAAAACCTATAGAAAATGATTTAAAACAAGCCGATGCCAAAACTATAATTTATGCCCCAGATGGCAAACTGAGATATGTACCTTTAGCAGCCTTATATGATGGACAAAATTGGTTAGTTCAACGTTTTGTGATTAACAATATTACCGCCGCCAGTTTAACAAAATTAGTTAATCAACCTCAAACCTCTGTCAATGCTTTAGCTGCGGCTTTCACAAAAGGCGAATATACAGTAGCAGTTGGTCAACGCCAAGAGATATTTAGTGGTTTAGAGTTTGCCAAAATAGAAGTAGAAAACGTAGCAAAAATTATTCCTGGGAGCAAAGTTGTCTTAGATAAAGATTTCAATCCTCAAGCGACAATTCCCCAAATGAATGATTACAAAATAGTGCATTTGGCAACTCATGGCAAACTTGTAAATGGTTCTCCAGAAGATTCATTTATTGTATTTGGTGATGGCGAACACGCAACTTTGCGAGACATTGAAAACTGGTCTTTGTCCAATGTAGATTTAGTAGTTTTGAGTGCTTGTCAAACTGGCTTAGGAGAAAAATCAGCAAATGGCCAAGAAATCTTAGGTTTAGGATATCAAATGCAACTAGCAGGTGCTAAAGCTACAATGGCTTCATTGTGGACTGTTTCTGATGGTGGTACACAAGCTTTAATGAATGAGTTTTATGCAGCGTTAAAATCTGGGAAAATTACTAAAGCTGAGGCTTTACAAAAAGCACAAATTGCTTTAATAACAGGAAATAATAGTGAATTTAACCATCCTTATTATTGGTCAGCTTTTATTTTGATTGGTAATGGGTTGTAATACCAATTCCCCAAAATATGGCTACACATAGGCAGCAGAGGGGCAGGGGGAGAATTATCTATAGCCTGGATTTAGAGAATTGGTGTAAATTATTTGGCTGCTTGCACTTTGCGTGAGGCTCTGAAAATGATTGTATTATTGCATTCGTGCCAGAGCTTTATTAATTTACACTGGACGACACCCAGACAAAATATCGTGCATATTCACTACAGAACCAATAACCGCGATCGCCGGGGCATCAAATTTTGTTTGCTCAACTTGCTCTACAATTGTGCCTAACTGACCAATTAATTCTTCTTGATCTGGTCTTGTACCCCAACGCACTAAAGCAATTGGTGTTTCTAAACTTAAACCCGCCGCTGCTAACTCTTCAATAATGTGCGACAGATTGTGAACACCCATATAAATTACAATTGTTTCGGAACCGTGAGAGATCGCTTGCCAGTTGACTTTCGGTCTATACTTACCAGCAGACTCATGTCCAGTGACAAAAGTTACCGAAGAACTATGCAGTCTATGAGTCAAAGGTATGCCAGCGTACGCTGGAGCCGCAATTCCCGATGTAATACCCGGCACAACTTCTACAGAAATGCCAGCTTTGACTAAATCTGCCATTTCTTCACCACCGCGACCAAAAATAAACGGGTCGCCGCCTTTGAGCCGTACAATAATAGTATGATCTTGAGCTTTATCAATTAATAATTGCGTGGTTTCGTCTTGCAATAACGAATGTCTCCCCATCCGTTTACCAGCGTTGATTTTTTCTGCTTGGGGATTAATCATTGCTAAAATTGCTGGACTCACCAACGCATCATAAATAACTACATCGGCACATTCTAATAAACTTTTGCCTTTGAGAGTCATCAGTCCGGGGTCTCCCGGCCCTGCGCCTACTAAATAAACTTTTCCCAAATTCTTCTGCTCTTGTGTTTGTGTGCAGTTCATTCGTTCATCAAATCCCAAATCATATCAGCTAACTCTGCACTTGCTCCCAAAGGTTGAGCTAATTGGAAAGTCACAGCCGGAAATTTTAATTTTAGCGTTTCTATTAGTTGAGCGATCGCATCAGTTATGCCACCTGCGAATAAAAAATATGGCAAAATCGCAATTTTTTCCTGACCAGCAGCTACCAGCTGTTCTACCTGTGTTTCTAAACTAGGAGGTACAGACCAGTAAGCAGCTATCGCACCTATATTTGCTGCTATATTTTCCACTGGCTGTTGAAACCCTGGACGACGACTACCATGAGCGATTAAAATCCATACCTCAGTTGTGATATCAGCCAATTGTTGGGATAACAACTGTGTCAAACCAGGGTTACTACCTATATATGGTAGCAATTCCAGATTGATATCTTCTGCTACAGCTTGTTGTGCTAGTGCTATTTCTTCAGGGATTTCTTGCATAACATGGACTCCCGATAGCAGAAATAGCGGCATAATTTTTAGACTATCGCATCCAGCCACAACAGCACTATGAGCAAACTTTTTTATTTGGACGTGCAGAGGTTCTGGTCGTGTTTCTAAGTAAGCCAAGCCTACTAGTTTTTTGCCTGATGCGTAACCTTGCTGTTTTTTATCTATTAATTCTATCAATTGCTGCAAAGCAATTTCTGGACGTGGGTCACGGCTTCCATGAGATACCAGCAGATATGCAGATGACATTGGTAAACGTGTAACTCTTGCTAACTAAGCTTAATCTTAGATGTAGGAGTTAGTGAAGATTATTGCTCTTCCGCGCTGTAAGTATAAAAATTATGAAAAGCTCCCACCGTTTCAAATTTATACCCAGGTAGCCAAACACCAAGGGTTAAATCTGTCCGATACACACTAAACAAGAAAAAGTCCTGCCGTTCCGTTGTTTTAGCCAACAACTCACGCATTTGTGGATTAGTGGAATCAACTAGTTTGTCACAACTAGAATTCAGTAAACTTTCAATTAGCTTAGATGTTTTTTTACACACATTACTTTTTAAATATTGTGTTAGTCGATGTACTGCATACTCTTCATACTCATCAGGAGTAGGATTGGTTTTAGACATTGCTACGCCAACTACAGCCATACTTGTAGCGATCGCCAATGCCATAATAGTCAAGAGCTTCATATTGTCTTACCGTCATATCTAATTAGTTATTAGAGTCCTAGGACTAAACATTAGCAAAGTCCGTTCCTCTTAAAAAATGCTTGCTCGATAACGAGATAGGTGCTATATTAATTAATCGATGGGTAAATGGCGAGCGTAGCCAAGTGGTTAAGGCAGTGGTTTGTGGTACCACCATTCGTGGGTTCAATTCCCATCGTTCGCCCTGATTAATATAAATTACTAAGATCAATAGTGTAAACCGGAATAGCCAAATGTAGTTTTGGTAATTCTGGTTATAGTTTTGTCAAAACTTTAATTTTAATAAATAACCACTCATAAGGGTTGTCATTATTATTGGCAAATAACAGCCTCAAGCAAACAACTTAAATGCACAACAACTTATTTAATCTTGCTGAAGAGGGACATAACATTAAAAAGGGAAGCAAATTTAGTTTTTTGCTTCCCAATCAATTTTTTATTCGCAAAAATCACTATTAGAAAATTCCTAAAAGAAAGATAAAAGTCATGCCACAGAATACCATGAATGAAATAATCAAGATATTGCCTATGCTGTGGTCGGTAGTTGTTAATTTATGCGAATGGTCTTGCATATACACCGTCCCTGGTTTAATTACTTGTGGTGCAATTATAGCTAAGACGAATTGGAATTAATTTAACTAATATCAAAAGTTGATTTTATTTGATTTAAGTTTAAACTCATTGTTAGCATCAACATAAAAAGATTAACTTTTGTTGCTTGTTTTCTGGTGAAAATTTAGTCAATTAATAAAAGTTAAACTCGAATTGATTACTAATACAGTAAGTTGTAACAAAGTGTATAGACAATAACTAGTATACTGACTAAAGATAAGTATTAATTTTTTATTGTAAAATAAAAACTAATTTAATTTTAAATTAACTTTTTCTACTCATCAACCTACATAAAAATGCTCAGAATCTATCGAGAGATAGCTTGTGGATAAAAATTGCCAATATTTTAGAATTCAGGCAGTGAAAGCATTAGATAAACTGAATCATCCTCAAGTTAGGAAAATTGTCCGTCTTTAGTTAGAGGGAATAATACTGAGTTCTCGGTACTTTGAGTAAAGAAGAACAGGAATGAAGGGCATAAGTAGAGAAACACAGATAGAAAAGTTTATCTGTGTTTATTTGTGTTTGTACCTATTTATTTTGAGGTGAGTATGTCTGAATTGATTCAAGCAGTTCTAGAGAGTGAAGAAAAAAATGATTTACGTGCTTTCGTTAGTCAATTACGTCAGCAAGAAAAAAATTACTTGCTGCGGAATGACATACTGCACGTATATAGTGAATACTGCGCTAAAAACGAGCAGCCAGAAAAGTTATATACTTTTTCGCTCTTAGGGAAACTCCTCTACTACACTCAAGAAATTATTCAAGAAGATTCCAATTTCTGTTTTATTATCCGTCCTCATATTGCTAGTCAAGAAATTTATCGGGTGACAGCAGATTTGAGTGTAGAAGCAATGACAGTACAAGAACTGCTGGATTTGCGCGATCGCCTCGTCAACAAATATCATCCCAACGAAGGCGACTTGCTAGAATTAGACTTTGGCCCTTTTTACGATTACACACCAGTCATCCGCGACCCCAAAAATATTGGTAAGGGCGTACAATATCTCAATCGTTATCTTTCTAGCAAACTCTTCCAAGACCCCAAACAATGGCTAGAAAGCTTATTTAGTTTCTTACGCCTGCATCAATATAACGGTATTCAACTACTAATTAATAATCGGATTCAATCACAGCAGCAACTATCGCAACAAGTTAAAAAAGCGATCGCATTTGTCACCGAACGGCCTAGTGATGAACCCTACGATGAATTCCGCTTTCAATTGCAAACGATGGGTTTTGAACCGGGTTGGGGAAACACCGCGCAACGGGTACAAGAAACTCTCAATATTTTAGATGAATTAATTGACTCACCCGACCCCCAAACCTTAGAAGCATTTATTTCCCGTGTCCCGATGATTTTTAGAATCGTCTTAGTTTCCGCACACGGTTGGTTTGGCCAAGAAGGCGTTTTAGGAAGACCCGATACAGGTGGTCAAGTTGTTTATGTTCTCGACCAGGCCAGAAATTTAGAAAAGCAACTACAAGAAGATGTTTTACTTGCTGGTTTAGACGGAATCAACGTTAAACCAAAAGTAATTATCCTCTCGCGCTTGATTCCTAATAGCGATGGTACTTTATGTAACGAAAGATTAGAGAAAGTCTACGGTACAGATAATGCGTGGATTTTGCGTGTACCCTTGCGGGACTTTAATCCCAACATGACGCAAAACTGGATTTCTCGATTTGAGTTTTGGCCTTATTTAGAAACCTTCGCCATTGACTCAGAAAGAGAACTGTTAGCTGAATTCCAAGGTAAACCAGACTTGATTGTGGGTAACTATACTGATGGGAACTTAGTCGCCTTTCTGTTGGCGCGACGAATGAAAGTTACCCAGTGTAATATCGCCCATGCTTTAGAAAAATCCAAATACTTATTTAGTAATCTTTACTGGCAAGATTTAGATGAGAAATATCATTTCTCCTTACAATTTACTGCTGATTTGATCGCCATGAATGCGGCTAACTTTGTCGTCAGCAGCACTTACCAAGAAATTGTCGGCACACCTGATAGTGTTGGACAATATGAATCTTATAAATGCTTCACCATGCCTGAGTTATATCATGTAGTGAATGGCATTGAATTATTTAGTCCTAAATTTAATGTTGTTCCGCCTGGGGTAAACGAGAATTATTACTTCCCTTATACCCGAAATCAAGACAGAGTAGAAAGCGATCGCTTGCGGTTGGACGAAATGTTATTTACCCTAGAAGATTCCAGTCAAATTTTTGGTAAACTCGATGACCCCAACAAACGACCGATATTTTCAATGGCGCGTCTCGACCGCATTAAAAACTTAACTGGTTTAGCCGAATGTTTCGGTCAAAGCAAAGATTTGCAAGAGCATTGTAACTTAATTTTAGTGGCAGGTAAGTTACGCACCGAAGAATCAGATGATAATGAAGAACGCGATGAAATTGTCAAACTTTATCACATTATTGATGAATACAATCTTCACGGCAAAATTCGCTGGTTAGGTGTACGTCTATCAAAAAGTGATTCTGGCGAAATCTATCGCGTGATTGCTGACCGTAAAGGTATTTTTGTCCAACCAGCTTTATTTGAAGCCTTTGGTTTAACAATTTTAGAATCAATGATTTCTGGATTACCTAATTTTGCCACTCAATTTGGAGGGCCTTTAGAAATCATTCAAGATAAAGTTAACGGATTTTACATTAACCCCACGAATTTAACAGAAACAGCCACAAAAGTATTAGATTTTGTGACTAAATGTGAACAAAATCCTGAGTATTGGGAAACAGTTTCTCAAAAAGCAATTGACCGAGTTTACACTACATATACTTGGAAAATTCACACGACAAAGCTGTTATCTTTAGCCAGAATTTACGGTTTCTGGAACTTTACATCTAAAGAAAACCGCGAGGATTTATTACGCTATCTAGAAAGTTTGTTTTATTTAATCTACAAACCCAGAGCGCAACAACTTCTAGAACAGCATAAATATCGGTAATTAGTCAATAGTCAATAGTTAATATTAAAAACCATTGACTATTGACTATTGACTCTTAATTATCTTGTCAAATACAACCAAGTTCTTGGCCCAACTATCCCATCTGTGATTAAGTTGCGACGGCTTTGAAAAGCTTTCACCGCACTTTCTGTCACCGCCCCATAAACCCCATCGACGCGCATCGCATAGCCGTTAGCTATGAGTAGCTTTTGCAAAACTCTGACAGCTAAACCGGAATTACCAAAACGTAGATTAGGTAAAGTTCGTCCAGAAAATCTTGAAGCCCTGGCTAACAGAATTTCTTCATCATTAAGTTGTTGAGATATCAGGCGTTGTGAACGTGGGAATTTGACATTTACAGGCTGAAAATTTTTAAATTCAGATAAGCTATATAAGTCTTTAGTAGGTTTTTTCTCTGTTTTTTTGACTAGAATTTTTTCAGGCTCAGAATTAAAAGCTACGAGAGTAGCTTGAGGATTTTCTTTAAGCTGCGTGAATTCAGATGGCGCGATATTTGAATCTGGATCAAATTGAGATGACTGCCCCTGTGGTGTTTTCTGCACGCCATTGTCTAGCTGAATTACAGGCTGCTGGTTTATATGAGACGGAGATGGTTGTTTTGCAATTAACATACCCGTCATCAGCAGGACAATATCACTCATTGTTTTTGATGTTATTAACACCCATATTTCCTTTGACAGAAAAATTTTCGTGGTTCCGGAATGGTGTGTCCTAAAAATAAAAAAATATAATAATTTTGGGTGACGAGAAATAGATGCGATCGCCAGACGATGCTCAATCATGCCTTACACAATCGATTATGACTTGTCTACTTTTTTTATGTCTCTGCTTTCCTTGAAAATAATAAACTCTAGATCATAAAAAAATTGTTCTATCTTAAGCAGTATCTCTCACGGTTAATAAGATTTGAATAAGAAAATTACTTTATTTTTTAGAATTGATGAAGATACAAAATTATGGTTACACAGCAAACAAAATATCAAATTAACTCTACCGATCAACAGAAGCGATCGCTGTATAAAAGTAACAAGCGATCGCTATCTGATAACTGTCACTATCCAATGCTGCTAATAACGGGATGGAAGTAAAAAGCAAAGCCTAAAACTGTATATGCAGCTAACAGCAAAATGCCTTCCAACCAATTAGATTTACCATCAGAACTAATACTGTTAGCAATTAATACCGACACAGCCACAGCTACTAATTCAAAAGGATTAAAATCTAAATCCATTGGTTTACCAAGTACCCACCCAGCTATTACTAATACTGGGGCTACAAATAAAGCAATCTGCATACTGGAACCCACCGCCACAGATACAGACAGATCCATCTTATCTTTCATAGCGACGGTAACAGCCGTGGCATGTTCTGCGGCATTACCCACAATGGGAACTAAAATTACACCTGTAAACAATGCTGTTAAACCCAGCTGAGATGTGGCGACTTCTAAAGAATCAACCAGCATTTCTGATTCGAGTGCGACTAGCAAGGTACATACTAACAACACACCAGTCCACAACCAAATATTGGGTTTTTCGTGGGAATCTTCCTTGTCTTCCGCCTCAGCAACACCCACGTCATACAGATAGGCGTGGGTTCTCATGGAAAACAGCAGCGTTAAGGCGTAGACCAAAATTAACACCACTGCCACAGCCAGGGAAAGATGTTGTAAGGTTTGTTCGTTAATGCCTTGAGAAGTATAATTCATAGCCGTTGGTAGCAAAATCGCAATCACCGCCAAATTCATCGAGGCTGCATTCACCCGCGCTACAATCGGCTGAAATGTTTGTTCTTTGTGGCGTAGTCCTCCCAAAAACATCGAAAGACCCATCACCAGCAATAAGTTACTGACAATCGAGCCTGTAATACTGGCTTTAACTACATTGACCAGTCCAGCATTCAAAGCTATTAAAGCAATGATCAACTCTGTCGCATTACCAAAGGTGGCGTTTAATAATCCTCCTAGTGTTGGGCCTACCACCACTGCAATTTCTTCAGTGGCTGTCCCCATCCAAGCCGCTAAAGGCAAAATAGCTAAACCAGCGGCGACAAATACGATTAAATCTCCCCATTCAAGAAAATGAGCCGCCAATGAAACTGGAATAAACAGTAACAGCACGAAAAAAACAATGTTTTTAACTGACATTTGGTTACTTCAGTAAAAGTTATCCTAGAAAAATGCTGAATCAAGTATGGGGAAAATGAGAAAGTTAAGGGACTCAGGTAGGACTTACGCACAAAAAATATTTGTGGAGACTGGTGTGTCAGGGTTTTGAATATCTACTCCCTTACACCCTTCTCTAAATCCTGAATTATTCTTTCCGATCTGGCTTATCTTTCTCATCCTCCGCAGTACACATAACTCAGCACTCCAATAGGATACTCTCAACCATCAGTTAACCCATTGAGAGAATTTACTAAACTCAGCTTTCTTGATAAAAATTAGTTTTGTGAGATTATGTAAATTAAAATTGCGTTTTACAGATTTTTTGCAATCTTTTGTAGCAAAAATATCAGTTTGACAGTAGTAAACTACACAAAAAATCGAGTTTAATAGATTAGAAGACAATGAAATTTTTAGTGGCATTGGAACTGCCAAAGTAAAAACCTTAATAAAGGTGTTGTTAGATGGTTAAGAATTTAGTGATACTTGAGAAACAGCCATCAAATAACGCAGATTTCCCACTCTAGTCAGACTGCTTTCTCAGGAATTAGACTGTATCCTAGACACATAGTTTTAGTCTATACCGGATTTTGTCATCAACCCTGTGTATATGAGGTTGGCATACAACGCTTTGCGCGTTACTAAAAGTTTTTTATTTTGGATCAATATACATACATGACTTCTGCTGCTGAATTGCCAGGAAGCACTGGCGCTACGTCTACTCATCATCCCACTGCCCAAAATACTCACCAGAATGATCCCCTGAGAACATCTACTGGTGTGTATGTCACAGTGCATGGTCACTTTTATCAACCACCGCGCGAAAACCCTTATCTAGACGCAATTGAGCGTCAACCCAGTGCTGCACCTTTCCATGATTGGAATGAGCGAATTCACTATGAATGCTATCGTCCTAATGCCTTTGCCAGAATCTTGAACGATCAAGGCGAAGTTATGGGGATCGTGAATAATTACGAGTATCTCAGCTTTAACATTGGCCCTACCTTGATGTCGTGGCTAGAACGCTACGATGTGGAGGTTTACCAACGAATATTAGAAGCAGATGCCAAAAGCGCCGCTCGCTTGCAAGGTCATGGTAATGCGATCGCGCAAGTATATAATCACATCATCATGCCTCTGGCTAACGAACGGGATAAATATACGCAAATTCGCTGGGGCAAAGAAGACTTTAAATCCCGCTTTGGCCGCGATCCCGAAGGAATATGGTTAGCCGAAACAGGTGTAGACTACGCAACCATAGAAGCTTTAATTGCTGAAGGTATTCGTTTCATTATCTTGGCACCATCGCAAGCACAGCGTTGCCGTCCTTTAGCAACTAAAAATGATCCCCAAGCAGAATGGTACGAAGTTGGCGGTAGTCAGATTGATCCCACCCGTCCCTATCGTTGCTACTTGAAGCCAACTTTAAAGATTGCAGCTTCACCGCTGAGTACTGTCTCTTCCACAGAAAGTATTGAAGCATCTGTAGAAGGTCTACCTTATATCGATATCTTTTTCTACGATGGCCCAATATCACGGGATATGGGTTTTACAGATGTTACTTATAGTTCCAATTACTTGGCTGGACGCATTGGTTCAGCTGTGCGAGGAGATCATCGTCCAGCCCAATTGATTTCTGTCGCCACCGATGGGGAAACTTTTGGACATCATAAAAAAGGTACGGAAAAAACCTTAGCTTACGCCTTTACACAAGAATTTCCTCGTCACGATTGGACAGTCACCAACTTTGCCCATTACCTCAGCTTAAATCCTCCCACCTGGGAAGTAGAACTCAAGCCCATCACTGCTTGGAGTTGCGCTCACGGTGTCGATAGATGGCAAGATGACTGTGGTTGCGGTGGTGAAGGGGGTGTGTGGCATCAAAAATGGCGGCGGCCTTTACGTAATGCCTTAAATTGGCTGCGGGATCAGTTAATTGAAGTGTATGAAGAATATGGCCAGCAATTTTTCAAAGATTCTTGGTTAGCCAGAGATGAGTATATCAACGTCATCCGCGATCGCACAAGCGCCAATGTCAGCCGCTTCTTGTCGCGTCATCAAACGCACAAACTCACCGCCGCTGAACAAGTAGATGCTTTGCGTTTATTGGAAATGCAGCGTCATGCTTTATTAATGTTCACCAGTTGCGGCTGGTTTTTTGAAGAACTATCTCGCCCAGAAGGAACTCAGATTCTCCGTTACGCTTCCCGTGCGTTAGAACTGGCGGGTGATGTGGCTGGTGTGCAATTAGAAAAAGGCTTCCTCAAACGTCTGGGTTTAGCACCAAGTAATGTAGACTTATTCAAACATGGCGGTGAAATATATCGTCACTTGGTGCTAACGGCTCAAGTCAGCTTCAAGCAAGTTGCTGCTCACTATGCCATTACTTCGCTGTTTAATAGTAACGGTCAACACTCAAAACTCAGCACTCACAGAAAGCGGGTTTATTGCTACACCACCAATGAGTTAGATTACCAACTGCAACGAATGGGAGCGCTGACTCTGGTTGTTGGACATTTAAAATTAGTTTCAGATATTACTTGGGAAAGCGAACATTTAGTATTTGCTGTGTTGCATTTAGGTGGCTGGGATTTTCACTGCTGCATTCAACAGTTTACTGGGCGACGTGATTACAGCCAATTTAAAGAAAAACTGTTTACAGCACTCCAACAAGCAAGTGCAGCCCAGACTATTTTGGTAATGACACAGTTATTTGGTAATGAAACCTTCAGCTTACAGAATCTCTTTGCTGAAGAACGCCATCGAATTATGCGGTTAATTAATCAAGAAACATTGACCCGACTAGATCAACTGTATACTCAAACATACCGAGAAAATTACGGCGTACTCATGGCATTCCATCGGGATGAGTTAGAAGTACCTCAAGAATTGCAAGTCGCAGCGGAGATTGCTTTAGGATATCGGTGTATGACCACATTGCGATCGCTAGAGCAAGATATTGCTGAACCGCAATCCTGTTGGAATCACATTGTCGAATTAGAAGCGATCGCCACAGAAGCTAAACATCTGCGTTGTCGCTTAAATATTCCTGAAGGTAAGCAAATGCTAGAGCAATTAATTTTGCGATCGCTCTGGCAATTATTACATGATGCCAACGGTAGTTTTGCCACCGATATCCAATTGTTAGAAAGATTGATTGATGTGGGATATCAACTCAACTTGGGTATTTCTCTCTATCGTTCCCAAGAACTCTACTTTAGTTGTCTGCACAGTCAGATAGCACCTGCTTGTATAACCAGCCTAATTAAAAAAGAAGATACTAGTCAGTGTCGGCAGTTGTTGAAATTAGGTCAAAAGTTAGGCGTTGATGTCAATGCCATTTTGAGTCAGTTAGATTAATTAATTCCTAGAACCCAAATCCCCGACTTCTCACAGAAATCGGGGATTTTGCTGTCTGTGCTATTTTTATAGAAAAATTCTCTACTTTATCTAAATTGGAGAAATGATCGCTCCTATTAGCCTAAATTTAGGGGAGCGATCGCTGCACAAACAAAAGTGGAACATTAGCAATTATGTACTGAGTAGTAATTTTGATTAACAGACTTAGGATAGATTTACTATGTATCATTAGACTGACATGGCATTCCTAAATTGTTTATTAACTAAAAGATCCCTGACTTTTTTAAAAAATCGGGGATCTGAGCCTCTCGATTTTCACAAATTACTTTATACATTCTTTGTTTCCTGTTCCCTACCTTAACTGCTATATAGCGATGCTGTGGGATTTGCGAAAATTTTTGTGTAGCTTGTCATTTATGACTATTGACCAATACAACTATTGACAAATACTTATGACTCGTATTATCGGTTTAATTAGTGGTACATCCGTAGATGGCATTGACGCTGCTTTAGTAGATATTTCTGGTACAGATTTAGATCTCAAAGTTGAGTTGTTAGCAGGGCAAACATATCCTTATCCTGCTGAACTCAGAGAAAGTATTTTAGCTGTTTGTGCAGGCAAAGCCATCTCAATGGCAGAATTGGCCGAATTAGATGATGCGATCGCCTCCAGCTTTGCTCAAGCTGCTGAAAATATTCAAACAGGTCATCAGCCAGCAACTTTAATCGGTTCCCACGGGCAAACAGTTTACCATCGACCACCTATAAAAGCAGGGGGGAGCAGGGGGACAGGGGAGAGTAACTCCCCACTAGGCTACACATTACAACTTGGCCGTGGCGATTTGATTGCTCATCTTACAGGTATCACAACTGTCAGTAATTTTCGTGTGGCTGACATTGCTATTGGTGGTCATGGCGCACCACTTGTACCTAGAGTAGATGCTTATTTACTCAGTCACCCAGAAGAAGGACGTTGCATTCAAAATCTCGGCGGTATCGGTAATGTAGCTTATATCCCACCGCGCCGCGATAACTGGTTAGAAAAAATGCGTGGTTGGGATACTGGCCCTGGAAATAGTCTGTTAGATTTGGCAGTAGAGCATTTAACCAATGGTGCGAAAACCTACGATGAAGATGGCAAATGGGCAGCTACTGGTAGTCCTTGCCAACCTTTGGTTGAACAATGGTTACAACAAGATTATTTTCATCTACCACCACCCAAATCTACAGGACGTGAATTATTTGGTGTAGATTACTTAAATCAATGTTTAAAAGATGCCGGGCCATACCAACTTAGCCCAGCGGACTTTTTAGCAACCCTAACGGAACTGACGGCTGCTTCGATTGTTCACAGTTACCAAACTTTTTTACCACAAATGCCACAACGCGTTTTTTTATGTGGTGGCGGTAGTCGCAATTTATATTTAAAACAAAGATTACAATCATTACTCAAAACAATCCCCGTCTTAACTACCCATGAAGTCGGCTTGAGTGCAGATTTTAAAGAAGCGATCGCATTTGCGGTTTTAGCCTACTGGCGACAGCTAGGTATTCCTGGAAACCTACCATCAGCAACAGGCGCACCTCATGAAGTACTACTAGGAGAAATTCACCCAGCTTAAATAAGACTTACGGATAAAAACGCAAAATCAAGGGTTTGAGAAATTATAGAGGTGTGAGTATTCAAAACCCTCACACCTCTAAACCAAGTTTTAACAGACATATTTGTGTAAAACCTCTTGAAAATAAGTTTTGATGACTTATACAAATTCACCAAATGATTGAGACAAATAGATTGACACAACCCAGGCGCAGACAGCAATTCCCAATCCAAAATCTAAAATCCAAAATCTAAAATGGTATTAGACACCTGACATTTTCAGGTTTCAAATATATCTTTGAGTCGTAAGGGTACTCGATCAAGACAAGGAACTGAGAAGGTGGGTCACACTTTTTTAATGGAACCAGGACGCTGGACATTACAAGGCAATTGGCTAGAACGCAATGGAATGCCAATCAGCGTTAAGGGTATGACCTTGGTTGCTTGGAATCGAGATAATTGGTTCACAATGGCCACAAAGCTGATTTTTCCTGGCAGCGATCGCCCGGAAATCTCTTTACTATACAAAGGGCGTTTGCACGAAGGCGAACGCCAGTATACTTTTTTGCTTCAGCATAATCTTTTCGGGCAAATTGAAGGCGAAGGCTGGATTGGTCTAGATACAATTGTCCAGCGTTATTGGGTACTGAGCGATCGCCAACGTCGCAGTGGCTTTGAAACAGCCTATCGTCTTTCCAATGATACTTACTATTTAAGTTGTGGGGTTATGTCAGGTCATTCTCTCACTAGTACGATGGAAGCCAGCTTAGAACGTCAACCGCTGAAATAGTACTGAGGAGCCAGTGCGTTGGGCGGCTCTGCCGACTTGTTCGCGCAGCGTCTCCGATGAGGAGAAGCAACTGGCGTTGCTGAGTACAACCCCAGAGTTAAAACTAGGAGATTGAAACCAGGACGAGCGATCGCAAATCAATAGAAACCATAGATAATTATTTAGTCAAATTTGGGCAGACTAAAAATAAATCAACATCATAATGCGGAATGTTAGCCAACTTCAGAATGAATCTACCATTCCGTAGATTTGAATTGGCATCTTCCAGCAGTTGTAAAAACCATTTGCTTACAAACCGCAAGCCAATACTAGAAGTTCTCGGAGGACTCAATACTACTTCTGAACTTTAGTGATGAGTTTAGAAACAAATTCTAGACAAATCAAAAATGCCAGTTTAAACGCACTTATTTTCCTACACACTTACAATCAATCTGCTTTTGGAGTCGAATGTTTTATGTCAGACCCCAACATTGGACGCTTACTCGGCAAACGCTATCAGCTTCAGGAATTAATTGGTACTGGAGCAATGGGTCGAGTTTATCGTGCTAAAGATATTTTGTTGGGAGGTGTACCTGTCGCTGTCAAGTTCCTCGCTCTGTCGATTCAAAATGAAAAGATGCGGTTACAAGAACGCTTTGAGCGAGAAGCGAAAACCTGTGCTTTGTTAGGGCAAAAAAGCATTCATATTGTAAGAGTTATGGATTATGGCGTAGATGAAAATAATACGCCGTTTTACGTGATGGAATATCTTCAAGGACACAGCCTCAGTCAGATTATTCGTCAGCACCATCTAGCTTTACCCAGATTTTTTAGTATGGTGCGTCAAATCAGCTTGGGGTTACAATGCGCCCATGATGGTATACCAGTTGATGGCACTATTTACCCAATTATTCATCGTGACATTAAACCCAGCAATATGCTGGTAATTCAAGATTCAAGTTTTGGGGAATTAGTCAAGATTCTCGATTTTGGGATTGCTAAGTTACTCCAAGGAAATAAAGACCAGACAAAATTTTATTTGGGAACTTTGGCTTATTCTTCTCCTGAACAGATGGAAGGGAAGGAATTAGACAATCGCTCAGATATTTACAGTTTAGGTGTGATGATGTTTGAAATGCTGACAGGCAAGATGCCGTTAGTAGCACCCACTCATTCTTTTGGTGCATGGTATAAAACTCATCACTCTGTTGAACCACGCTCGTTTACTGAGGTTCATCCTGGGTTACAAATTCCCCAAGAGTTACAAAATTTAGTCATGAGTTGTCTGGCTAAAGCACCAAGCGATCGCCCTCAAACGGTGAGCGACATCTTGAAGGTCTTAGAATCCATCGAACAAAATTATCGCTCACCCATCGTTCTGCCAAGTAACCCAGCACCAAAACCTGTAGCTAGTCGTAGCTTAACAATGCCTGTGGAGGTTCAGCCAAAAACAAAAGCTGATGTACAGGTGTTACCTTCCAATGATGACATTCTGCGCTCTGTTTCTTGGCCAGACAATAAGCCAATTGCCGATATTGTTTTTCCCCAAAAGATTCGTCTTCATAACGAAGTTGTCCCAACTCTTTGGGTGATGTTACCACAACGGGAAATTATCAAAAGGTTTGCCTGCGATCGTTATAATCAATTTCTATTTCTGCCCGCCCCTCACCCGATGGCACTGTGGATTACTGTTATCTACAATCGTAAGCACGGCGTTAAGTGGTTGCCTTACTATCTTGATCTCAAGACTACTTTTGGGCAAGAAATAGCTAGATTACTAGCAAACACTGGTTACTATCGATTGTTATTCTTTGCGCGGGAAGTTCCAAGTCGCTGTTCTCATATCCTACTTTGCAGTATCGCTACGGCTCAACGCCAAAATCTAGAACAGTGGGCAAAAGAAAGTCAAATCTCAGCTTCATCAGTTGATCCGCAGCTTAGTAAGAATGTACTAAAAAGTGAATACGAAAGAATTAAACCCCAAATCTTATCTAAATTAGAAGCAATGGCTACAGACATTCCCCTCGATCTTTCGAGCTAGGATATGGCTGATTGCAAAATGTAAACTTTTATAACAAAAAATCTATATTCGGTTGTAAGCCCTGCGTTATAGCAAATATAATGATTAGCGATGGCAAGTGGTCAACTAAGATTAATTGGATTTACGCAAATCGTGCTATGTATCCAATACAGCACATAAATTAGTCCACTTAAATAGCCATAACTTATGTGTAATGGCTACTTGATAATTGCTAATTTATCCCCGACAATACAATTTAGTCTTAACAAGTATGTAGAGCCTTTATGTTGGCTTGGCATAGAGTTAGGTTAAAAACAATCAATTTACAATTGCTGAACTAAAGTTGACGCCCCAGCATCCCCAGCTCCTTTCCTTCTTGGAACCGAGCAAGAGAAGGAGGTCGCCCACTGCGACACAAAAATAATGCTATGCCAGAGTGGAACCAGAATCTAAGCCCCACTGATGCTTGAGCAACTCTTGGTAAGTAGCCTCGCGCACAACCATTTGTTCATAAAGTTTGACTAAAAAGTCTTTCGCTTGGTCGTGGCTCATGTGCTGCACTTGAGTAGCAAATGAACGAATGCTGAATTGTTGTTCCAAAGATAATTCAATTGGCTGGTTCATAGTAAACTCCGAAAACAACGCGTAAAAAAGAGATTTAGCGGGAGAATTTCTATCCTACCAGGGATAGTTGGAGGGCTAATAGTAGCTCTACATTTGTTCCTACGTATTAAGAAAGATAACAATTGTTTGACTATTTGCCCACACCCCTTGGGATAAATTTTTAGGGTCTTTAACAGCTTTTGCCTAAACCTACTGGTATACAACTCAAGTATGCTGAGGCATATTCCGGGAAATTTCACAAATAGTGAAATTAAATACCTAATTTTAGCCTTGCCGAGTTTGAGCTTCTCTAGTGTGGAGAAGGCGATTGGTGCAAGGTTAAATATAAGGTATTAAACCTGAATTATATGCGCCATATCGTATTAGGTGCAAGATGTCAATTCAACAAATTATAGAAACTTAGCCTCCAACTGCTAAATTTTGGAAGTTAAAAGTATTTTTATCAAGTTGTAAAGAATAAAAATGCTCAGGCTGAACAAATTGCTGAGTATATTTACTAAAAATAAAGTTCAGAGTCAAGCAATTTTGGATTTGGCAAAAATTTGCCTTAAAAGGTGGGAGAGATAGCCTTTTCACAAGGCTTCCCGTTTTGGAACTACCGAAAAAGATTATTGTCGGTTTTATGGCGTATAGAGCTAGAACTTACGCACCAAGATTTGGGGATAGGGTGATCAAACTCAGATTATTTCGTTATTTTTAGAGTTATTACTCATTACTCTGCGAAAAACCTACGTTTGTGAGCGTATCCTCCCGCCCTTCTCTAAAACCTTAATTTTTCGGTTTCTGGCGTAATTCCTGATCAAGCAAATGTCATAAGCAACAAAAAATTCTACCACAAAGGCTTTTTGCAAAGCAGCAACTGGTGGCTTTGAAGCATGAAGGAATATTTGTCAAAATGACATTTGACCAGTCACTATTGACGATTTACAGTCTGCTAATTCAATTTTGTAGTTCTACGATGACAACAGTGATGTTATCGTGTCCGCCTTGCTCCTTGGCAGCTTCTATCAGGGAAATAGAGGCTTTTTCTAGCGAGGGGTGTTGCAGATAATCAGCAATCTTTTCGTCTATCAGCTCTTCGGTGAGACCATCACTACATAACAATAAGCGATCGCCTGCGCTCAAATTCAGCAGTTGCACATCAAATTGATTTAGGTCTTCCCGACCCAAACAACGCGATAACACATGGCGGAAGGGGTGCATTCTGGCTTCTTCTGGAGTGATGTCACCAACCTTAATTGCTCTTGCTACCCAAGTATGGTCTTCAGTGATTTGCTCTAGCTGTGACCTACGTAAGCGATACAATCTAGAGTCACCGATGTGAGCGCACCAAGGAGCTTCTACTTGGCGAAAAAGTACTACTACAACAGTAGTACCCATGTCAGCGCGTTCTGGATGATTTTGCTGATCCTGCAAAATGGCTTCATTAGCTTGCCACAAAGCCTTTTCGAGTAATTCTGGGTCTGATTCAGGCAAATTCCAATTTGCAACTAAATAGGCTTGAATTTCGCGTGTTGCAATATGGCTTGCTTCTTCACCGCCAGCATGACCGCCCATCCCATCAGCGACAATAAAAAATCGTCCTTCGGGATCGACATAATAAGCATCTTGGTTACTAGAACGAATAAGTCCCGGATCACTAAAACCCGTGAATTTCAATTTCATAATTTTTTAAGGCAATAATTAATACATACGTTCATAACGATCAAGGCGAAGAAGCAAGCGGATCAGAATTACTGAGACTGCTGCTGCAATCAAACCAGCGAGCAGCGCCAACCATACATAATGATTCACCAATAAAATGGTAGCTGACAGAGTAAATCCACTGATTATCAAAGCATAGCTGATTCCTAGTTGAATATTCCCCTGTCGCCGCAACAGACGTTCTGATTCTATGGAACGCACGCGCACACGCATATCGCCACGCTCTAATTTTTCTAGGGTATCTTCTAGCCTACGTGGTAGCCCAAATGCCGTCGTACTCACCTGTACTGCTTGACGACTTAATTCATTCAGGAAGCTATTACTGTCAGCGCCATTCATGTTTGTCATAAGCTGCATTGCATAAGGTTGGGCAACTTCCATAAAATTAAATTCTGGATCTAAGCCCTTACCTACTCCCTCTAGAGTGGAAAAAGCTCGCATCACAAAAGTGAAAGTTGCGGGAAATCTAAATGGCTGATTATAAGCTATTTCGTATAGATCATCACTAATTGCTGCAACTGATTGGTTTTCAAACGGCTTATCCATAAAATTATCCAGCATATACTGGACAGAACGCCGTACTGGCCCCATATCATCTACTGGTGCGATCGCTCCTAAATTAACCAGTGATTCTACCACGCGATCGCCATCTTTTTGGGCAATGCCAAACAGGGTTTCCATCAGTCCTTCTCGGATATTGGACTTAATTCGCCCCATCATGCCAAAGTCATAGAAGATCAAACCACCACCATCTGCACTGACAGCTATGTTACCTGGATGGGGGTCAGCATGAAAAAAGCCATTATTCAGCAATTGATGTAAATAAGCTTGAGCGCCTTGACGCGCAATTAACTTCCGGTCTAAACCCGCAGCTTCCAAAGCTTCATATTGACTAATTTTAATTCCCGGCAAATATTCTAAAGTTAGAACCCGTGGTGAGGTGTAACGCCAATAAATTCTGGGAACTTTCACCCAGTCGTAACCACGAAAGTTCCGGCGAAATGTATCAGCGTTACGACCTTCACTGAGATAATCGATTTCTTCCCAAAGAATGCGACAACATTCTTCATAAATCCCCATCCAATCTCGTCCCTTCCCCCACTTGGGATGGTTTTGGAAGTAACGCGCAATTCCTTTGAGAATTTGTAAATCTATTTCAAATAACTTCTTGAGTCCAGGACGCTGTACTTTGACAACCACAGCTTCCCCACTGTGCAGCACAGCTTTATGTACTTGACCTAAACTCGCAGCAGCTAAAGGAATAGGTTCAAAACTTTGGAAAAGTTCAGGAATTTTTTTTCCCAGTTCTTGCTCGATAATCGTTTCTACTTGCTCATAGCTAAACGCGGGAACTTTATCTTGCAGCTTCGATAACTCCTCAACATATTCACTAGGAAATATATCCGCACGCGTCGAAAACAATTGCCCAACTTTAATAAAAGTCGGGCCTAAATCTAGTAGGGTGTTACGAACCCAAATTGCTTGAGCTTTACGCCTTGCTGCTTGTTTTGCTTCCGTTACACCACCTGGATAACTCCAAGATTTGTTGTAACGCCACAATTTGAACATAAAGGTCAATACAAAAGACCAAATGTCCACAAAGCGACGTTTGCTAGAGTAGTTTTCACGATTCCAACGGTATGCTTTGTCTGAATAACTTTGTTCCATATCTTTGGCGTACCGTTGGTTTGTCACTGAATCAACTGGAAGATAAGACACTCTGATCCCTAAAGTGTGTTTGATAAAGGTGTCATTTGCTACTTGTCATTTGTCATACCCTGAGCTTACTCCTGCGGAGAATTCGTCAGAGTAGCTGCTAACGTGTCTAGGTCATTGGCGATGACTTTGACTGTTAACTATACAGAACTGCTGCGATAACGCTGTAATTCATTACGCAGTAGCGCAATTTCGGCTCTTAGTTCATCAATATTTGCTTGCAAATCAACGGGGTCTTGACTAGATGTAGTTGTTTGACGCGCATTAGCCGCTTCTGCTGCACGATTTGCTCGTTGTGTGACTTCTTCTGTAAACTGACGCAGTTGTTCTCTGGCTTCTGCATCAAATTTCCCTAATTCACTCAACGCATCGGTTAAGGCAACCTCGAAACGCTCATTAACTACTTCAGCGACTGCTCTGCCTACAAAAAAGGCTTGTAAAAGGGGGTTACTCATAAATTTTTGTTACGCTCGTCCGCAAGAGAATTATAACTTGGCTGTATGCTTTGCCGCTTCTATCTGAGAGTTTGGAGTTAATTTTACAATCCTCAATTATAACTATATAGATATATGCTACTTAAGCTAGATAGCCAGCCCTAGATTAAGAGAACCTAAAAAAATTGGGTAATTTCTCTGGTAGATATTTTGATTTGCTTAATTTTTAATTAAAAAATCGCATTTCAACTCTATGGCAATTATGTAAATAAATTATATCTATTCATATTTTTATATTTGGTAACAAAAATCAAATATTTTCTTCCTAGGCAGATTAAAAACAAATATTTAAGTTTTAAAAATTAGAGCTATTAAAACACTATAGTAGCAGATATTAAATAACACTGATTTAATAAATTTGCATATTTGTATTGAATCATGATGTCTATCAATTTTTGTGGTTGGGTAAAAAGTCCATCTCGTAAATTCGCTTTAATTTTTGTGGCTATTAGTTTAACTATTAGTAGCTGTACACCAGAAAAACGAGCCATACTTAGGATAACAGCAGAAAACTTCCGTTATCAAGCTTTTGAAGCTATTACATCATATAGAGAAATTAATCAACTGCAACTGAGAGACTCAACGGGTGATGAGCTAAATCAAATGATCAATGAATTACTCAATAATCCGATTATTGAAAATAATAGTGATGATGGTAGTATTAATTTTCAACAGTTGGATTTAATTATTTTAGGTGAAGAAAAGCAGCCGTCAGAGCTTAATGCAGCATTAGATAATTTACAGGCAGAATATGATCAGGTTGTAGATATATTTACAAATCTGGAAGCAATTGATTATGGCAGTAGCAAGATAGTAGCGCAAACGGCTCAACCTGCAAGGTGTTTAACTGTAAAAATGCTCCGTCTTGCTCAACTTTTACAAAAAAATCCACCCAAACCGAAAAATCCGGAACGAGCAGAGATTGGTGTAGAGTTAATTAAGCTGCGTCAAGCTTATAGAGAAGCGAATATATCTGAAACTGACAAGCAGGAAATTGAAAATCAAGTTGGTGGATTAATCAATAAATGGCGAAGTCTAGATTTAGAAGAAAGAGAAATGATCGACAATGTGATCGCTAAATTTATAGTAGCAGCAGATAAAGGACAAAGACTCTCGAAACTGATTGATGAATATCCCCATCTTAGCTTTGATGTAATTTCGGCGAGAATTACCCAAATTTTAAGTTTAACTACAAATATTACTGGGAATAACTACAGTTCATTGACAGGTAGAATCAACGTTGTTGAGCAAGAAATAAAATCAGATAAAACTCTGAGTAGTTTCTTTATAGATGTTGTCAATGGGCAATCAAAGCCAGATAAATCTCAACTTAAATGCCAAATTTAAAAGGGTAAAAATTATGAATCATGAGCCTGTAAATAACATTATATCTGTAGTAGGTAACAAAACAATTGATGGTTTATCAACTATTATTGCTCAGTTGCAAGCAGAGCCAAAAGATAGTATTGATCTACAAAAATTACAAAATACAGAAAATGAATTACAAGATATATTGCTGATGCTGCAATTTGAATTGAAGCAAGCAAAAGATAAAAGTAATTGGGATTTAGTGAATACATTAAGACCAGCAATTCATGAATGTAAATACACAATAGATAGTGTGAGAGCCGCGATTATTAATAAAATTGTTATCGGGGTAAATTCTGAAAATATCCAAGAAATGCAAAAAATCTTAGCAGATATAGATGAAGCACGCAAAACCCAGATGCAGATTAATGTGGCAATTGGTTTATTTAGCTTTTTGCGTAAGCTATTATCTGGGAGGATTTTGCTTTAGTAGAAGTTTGATTATGTAGTTAAAATACCAGACTTTATTAAATAAGGTCTGGTGTCTGAAAATAAATTATTTTTATCTATTAAATATATTAATTATGAATACTATTTGCACTTAAAACTGGTACAGGAGCTAAACTAATACCTCGGACAAAAATATCTACACAAGTATCGATATATTCATCACAACTATAATTCTTGTTCTTGAGTTTGGCATTGTGGCAAAGCATACCGGCAAGTAGCATTCCGGTAAACATATCAACTGCTGGTACTGGATCAAATTCAGGTCTGACAGTACCATTTTTCTGACAAGATTGGAGATAGGCAATGAGTTTTTCGCTTAATGGTTGAACAGCTTCTTGAATAACTTGTTTAGCTGCTTCTGGATGACGTTTAGCTTCCCCAATGAAGGTACGAATTAAGTCTTCTTGAGCTTCAAGCATACTGTTATAAAGTTTGGCATAGCGTCTTAAGTCAACACGCAAATTTTGTGTCCAAGTTTCAGGGTGAGCCAATGCTTCTATTTGGAGTGTGAGAGCATTTTCAATAACTGCTTTGAGGAGTTGTTCTTTGCTGGCAAAGTGACGAAATAAAGTGACCTCATTGACACCTGCAACGCGAGCTATTTCACGGGTAGTTGCGCCTTGTACCCCTAAACTAGCAAATACTTGTGAAGCGGCTGCGATTAAACGTGTACGGGTGAGAGTGGATGAACGGATGTTTTTAGTCATTTTGCTTGCAAGTGCTTACTTGCATTATATTTAAGAGGAAAAATGTTTGATTAAGCAACTTACTACAATATTTAGCAAAAAGTTGTAAAGTTAATAAAGCCTGAGAATACGTAGATTAATCAAGTTTGACAAAATTTCCATTTACTTGCGTGTATAGCGGTGCTTAACGCCGATGGGGAAATATTCGCGATCGCCTGTTGCCGCTAAAGCAACCTGTGGTGTTTGATATTCTGGGGGAACATAATTAGCAAATTCACCGTTGAGGCGTAACAATTGCGCCAGAATTGACTCGGTGATGGCTTGGCGTTTGTCTTCATTACCTTCAACCCCTGGTGCTAGTTCTACAACTACAGATAAAAATCGGTTTTTGTCTGCATCTTCTTTAACTTGCAAGACAAATTTACCAGTTACCCATGCTTGAATGACTGGTTGTTCTAAGCCGACACTGACATTTTCGGGATAGATATTTGCGCCAAAGTAAGACACCGTAAAGTTAGAGCGTCCAAAAACGTAGACGAAAGGTAAGGGGTGAATTCCTCTGGGGGAGTGCTGAGTTATTAGTGCTGAGTGCTGAGTGCTGAGTGTTTCTAGTGGGTTGAAGTTCCATTCTGCTAAAAACTCCAGCATTGCATCGTAGGTAATAATTCCGCCAGTGTCGAGGATGTCGTAGCGTATTAGGGGAATACCATTGTCGCCAGAAAATAATAAAGAGTTGTTCTGCGCCTCAAAAAAGCGACTGGTGGGGTCATATTGGACTAATGTGGGTAAACGAGACTCACCAAATAACGCTCTAGCCGCATCGGGATTTTTAGCTAAGAAACGACGAATGCAAATACTCAAAGGCGTTTCATTACCTAACACGCCAGCATCCGCAGTTCCGTAAAGTGAAGCGAAATCGTAACAAGGGTTTTGCGAACCTACTCTTTCACCAACTAAGCTGCGCCATTCTTCGCTAAATACTTCTCCTGCCATGACTAGCTTAATGTGATATTGCGACCATGCCACGCCACGACTTAAACCAGTATCAATCACATCTTTGAGGAATGGCGGATATCCCAAAAGGACAACTTGCTGAAAATTTCCCCCTAGTTCTTGAACTACGCGCAAGATTTCTTCTTTGTTGTTACCCGGTGTAATAACGGTGAGGGGATAACCTTTACTCGCTAGATAGCGACAGCAATTAGTCGTGAACATTCCCCCCACCCAAGTTCCCAGGGTGAAACAAATTACTGCAAGGGTGCGTCTAGTGTCTGTAAAAAAACTATCATGAAAAATTTGCTCAAAGCGTGTAGCAATTTGCAGTTCATCGGTGAAGAAGCGCGGCCAAAATGTGGGTTTACCTGTGGAACCAGAAGAAGCGGCTATCATATCGCACTCTGCTAATTGACCATTGCGACACAAATCGGGCAGAGGATAACGTTGGATATAATTTTCTTTAGCGATCGCAGGTAATTGCTGAAAATCTTCTAAAGTCTGAATTGTATCAGGATTAATTTCTCTTTCTGCTAAAAATGCCTTGTACGCTGGGACATTTGCGGCGACATCGTGAAATAACGTTAAGACTGTTGGTGAACTAGCGGTGTTGCAGTGTCTTTGTAGTAGGGTTTCTATAGGTGTAGAGATGAAATCTTCAAATGCCTTGATGCTTCGCTGTTGTTGGGAATTAGCGTTCATAAATCTATCTCCAGTCGTTGAATATCAAGCCGATTTGATTTTAAACGCCCAGGGATGCGGAGGTAAACGCAGCGAAAACTTGCGTGTGCGGGTTCCCTCCGTTGAGCAAACTTTTCAAGACAAAGGTACGCGGAGTTAGATGAAGTATTATCCGTAAACAGAACTACTCTGGTTGTAGTAATTTATAAAAACCCTCATTTATCCTTCAGCACCATGCAGGTTTATTGCAGTAAACAACACACAAATCTTGACAGTAATCGGTTTTGTACCACTTGCGGTGAACCATTGCCTCTGGCTGTTGGGCAAATTGTCAATCAACGCTATCAAATTATAAGTCAGCTAGGACAAGGTGGTTTTGGACGTACTTATTTAGCGGAAGATAAACAAAAAGCCAATCAAGTGTGCGTGCTGAAGGAATTTGCGCCACAAGTCCAAGCACAACAAGATTTACTCAAAGCCAAGGAGTTATTTGAAAGGGAAGCAAATGTACTGAAAAAACTCCAACATTCGCAAATTCCCCAGTTTCATGCTTCTTTACAGGTGCAGATAGGTAGTAAAGATTTTTTCTTTTTGGTGCAAGATTACATAGAGGGTGATAATTATTGCCAGTTATTAGAACAACGTCAAGCTAAAGGACAAACTTTTACGGAAGAAGAAATCATTCTGCTGCTGCAACAGATTTTACCTGTGTTGTCTTATATCCATTCCAAAGATGTTGTACATCGTGATATCTCACCGGATAATTTGATTTGGCGGCGTTCTGACCATTTACCTGTGCTGATAGATTTTGGTGGGGTGAAGCAATTACCCGCATCCCAAGGGTTTTGGTTCACGAAGTTAGCGGTGAATCACACGTTATTAGGTAAAAAAGGTTACGCACCGGAAGAACAAATCCGCCAAGGGAAAGTATTTCTCAGCAGTGATTTATATTCTTTAGCGGTAACGATACTCGTATTATTAACGGGGAAGGAACCGCAAAAATTATACGATAGCTATCAAGGGCTATGGTATTGGGGTAAGGAAATTAAAGTTAGCCCCAAATTAGAATCGGTATTGAAAAAGATGCTGGCTTATAAACCGAGCGATCGCTATCAAACAGCCGAACAAGTTCTCAAAGAGTTACCATCGCCAGCTGTCACTAAACCAGGTAATCCATATATTACCAAACTGAAGACTCAGATAGTCTCGCCGGGACAAAAACGCGCTAACGCGATAGTCAGTAGAATCCATCAAAGAACTCAAGCTGTGAGCCGGACTTTACCTTTACCTATGTGGTTACGTCCTTTTGCAGTGAGTATGCTGGGTACAGCCATAGTCGGTTTAACAGTTGCTGGCACTTTGGCAGCGGTAAATGCGGTAGTCAGAGGTATAACATCTATCACCATACCTTCTATATCATTGCCCACAATACCATCATTACCTAATCCCCTGGCTCAACCAGTCAGCAACAAAGGAAATGGGGATGTGCTGGCGCGTCGTCAAGAGTTAGAAATATCAGAAGCCTTCTTCATCCGGATGGTAGACGCTTTATTTTACAGTCAGAAGCCAGAAATGCAAGGGCGCACCATCACATCGAAATCGGAAGATAAGGCTTTGCGCGATGAGTGGTTGAGAATTGGTGATGACTTGTTGGATAAACTAGAACAGGCTGAACTCAGCCCCGCCGCACGTAGGAAAATGGGAAGCTACAGTCAAAAAGATTACGAAAGATGGAGACTGCAAGCTAGAACTGGAAAGTTAGGTGACTATACAATGAGTCAGTTGAACAAAGAGACAAATCAAAAATTTGCCGAATTATTTCCCGGAAAGCAACAGGAGAAACAGAACCAACAAACTTACGGTCAAATTTGGTATGCGATCGCGGCTGATAAAGTTAGTAAAATACAATCGAACAATTAGTTAAGGTTTCAGGGTGATGAGTGTGATAGGAAGCAGGGGTGTAAGGGTACAGGGGTGTAAGGGTGTAGGGAAAGAATATATGACTCATTCACCACTATTGACTATTGACTATTGACCAATGACTAAATTCTATTGCTCTAAAGGTCATGAAAATCCCGCAGGTAGTCGGTTTTGTCTCCAGTGTGGTGAGAATTTGCAAGGTTTACCTGTAAGTAATGGTATTCAAGCTGGTTTAACTTTAAGCGATCGCTATGTTATTGTCCGTCAAATCGGGCAAGGTGGATTTGGACGCACTTATTTAGCTGAAGATATCAACCGCTTCCGCGAACTTTGTGTTTTAAAAGAATTTTCTCCCCAAGTGCAAACGGCTTACGTTTTACAAAAAGCGGAAGAACTATTTCAGCGTGAAGCTAGTGTTCTCTACAAATTGCAACATCCCCAAATACCTCGCTTTCGTGAACTGTTTCGGACAAATCTGCAAGGTAAGGAATACCTGTTTTTAGTGCAAGATTATGTAGAGGGACAGACATATAATTCTTTATTAAATACCCGCAAACAGCAAGGTCTACGGTTTACAGAAGCAGAAGTACGGCAACTATTACAGCAAATTTTGCCAGTTTTAGATTATATTCACTCCCAGGATGTGATTCATCGAGATATTTCGCCAGATAATTTAATTTTACGCACTGCCGATCAACTACCAGTATTAATTGACTTTGGTGGTGTGAAACAAGTAGTCGCTACAGTTGCTTCGCAATATTACCAACCAGGTGCAGCAGCCACGCCCGCGCCGACTTTATTGGGTAAAATCGGTTTTGCACCATCAGAACAAATGCAAACTGGTGCAGTATCGCCCCACAGTGACTTGTATGCTTTGGCAGTCACGATATTAGTATTATTAACAGGTAAACAACCGCAAGAATTATTAGATAATTACACTCTGGCTTGGAAATGGCAGCAGGACGCTAGTGTGAGTCCGATGTTAGCACAGGTGTTAGATAAAATGTTAGCGCCTCGTCCGAGCGATCGCTATCAATCTGCTAGTCAAGTTTTACACGCACTTAACCCGACACCGATTCAATATCCTGTCACTCAACCGCCCGTTACACCTCAGCCGGAAACCTCAGCTACTTTCGCAGTCGCCCCTTCTCCTTCAGTTAATCCAACACCGCCGCGTTTCATTCCTGCATCCCCCGCACCTATTTCTCAAACAACAAGCTGGTGGACACCAACTAAAACCTTTGCCGCAACATTAGCAGTCGTTAGTGTGATTGGGGTACTGTGGTTAGGGACAAATCGCAATAATAATAATGATGGTGGGAATAATATTGACCCCACGCCAACACCCAGCGTTACCCAACCCGTTGATGCTTCCGAGAATTATTCCCCAGAAGAAAAGCAACGCAAAGAAAAATTAAGCGATCGCCGTCAAGAGTTGGGAATTGAGCAAAGCTTTTATGTAGACTTAGTTAATCAAATCTTTTGGCGGAGAAACCCTAGCTTACAAGGGCGCACCATCAGCGATAAACCAGAAGACGAAAGTTTGCGGGCGGCTTGGGATAAAACTGCGGATGAAGTGTTAAGTAAACTTTCCGTTCTCAGTAATCAATCACGGCGACAACTAGGGAATTATACCGCAGCCGATCGCGATCGCTGGAAAGCCGCAGTCAATAAAATTAACGTTGGTAGTCGTGCTTTATATGATTTAGGCGACGTAGCTTTTTACCGCATATTTCCCGAACAGCGTGGGCGAGATTTTATGAAGGAACCCATCGGGCAAGTTTGGTATGGGTTTGTAAATGATCAACTTAGTGCTATCCTCAATGGCAATGCTTTTGCCAAGATTGTTTTTGATATAGGCGCGACAAGTGAAACAGTCAGTGGAACTCTCAAACCAGGGAATGGTAAAGTCTTCATTGCTGAACTGGCTAAAGGGCAAACATTAGATTTAAATCTCAAAGCAAATTCTCAAGTTTTACTATCAGTTTATTCCCCCTCTGGCAAAATCAGACTTTTAGAAGACTCGACAAAACGCACTTTAACTACAGAATTACCCGAAAAGGGATACTATGAGTTTGCGATCGCTTCTACAGCCTCAACATCAGTAGATTATCAACTCACTATTTCTGCGGAAAATCCCATTCCTGTGGAAACACCAACACCAACACCCACAGACACACCCATAGAAACGCCCACACCGATAGAAACGCCGACAGAAACACCTACACCTGCGGGAGCAGAACAATGAAGAGGCTGGTGATTGAGAGTGTTCTGGAAAATACCCACCCGACAAATTTTAATTTAAGATTAACCAAGTGTATCTATAATGTCTAGCGATCGCACTAAATAGACACAAATTTGCAAAAGCATCCTAATTGCTACTTATTACAAGAGCTATCAATCTAATATATCTTGCAAGTATGATTGCTTGGGCGATCGCTAATCCTCATCTAAAGCCGCCAGTGCTACGAGAGCGATCGCACATCATTATCCAATAATAGTTGTACTTTCTGCAAGGCATCAAAAATAATGCAGAAATGAAACCCTACTCTCTAAAGTGGCTGTATGGGCAATGAAAGCAAAATCATGACTTTAAGGCTCATATATTATTGAGGGATGCGGAAGTCTCACTTTTTTCATTTAAGTAGAGCGCGGTGTTGTGGTGAAATGACTACTCTAATTCGTTTTTCTTTGCACATTTCCGTGAAACGTGGTAGAAGGTCTGTATTTCCTGTTTTTGGCTGATTTGGTATTGTGTTTACGAATCCTTTTAATCCTAAAAAAGCTATTTCATAAATTGCTTTTTGGGTAAACTCTCCATTAAAATAATCACCGTGTACGTCAATCTTTCTGCATTTTAAAAAAGGAATTCTGTCAACAGGTAATAAGCCAATAATAGAAAGTATAAAATACTCCCATATCCCTAGCTTTGGTTTGTTAAGTGCTTTGCTGACAACTGAAACTGTTTCTTGGCTCTTTTTACCATCCTTAATGAGATAATCCTTATAATCAGTGCAATCAAAATAAGTAAATGAATCTGCAACTTGGGCTTGTATAAACTTTACAGAAACCTCAGATATTTTTAAAGGTTTATTACCTGAATCGCGAATTTCAAGATAACCAGATGGTGAGTCTACATTATTATTAACATAATTAACAATTCCATAAGCATCTGGGTTGCGTTTATTTTCCTTCTTATCAATTATTTCATCACGATAATCATTGCTAACAGTTAAAATACCAAGTCTAGAACCCCGGATGCGACCATTAGTTGGAAAGCTAAAGTAATTCGCTGTTGCTGAAAGTATTCGCAAAACTATATCTCCTTCGTTGCTGAAAATATATGCTTCCTTAACGCGGCGCAAAGAAGCTCGTAAGAAATTTGCTCGTCCGGTGATAATAGTTTCTACAGGAATATCAGGTGCAACTAAAATTAGCCTTTCTAAATTGAAAGATGTACCAATATTGGAATCAGGATCTTTATAAAGAGAGTTTGAATCAAATACATCAGAAACTATCCTAATTGTATTTGTAATTACAAAACATCCCATGCTATGCCCAATGAAACTCAATTTCACTCTATTATTACTATGTTTCTTTTCTACTTCATTTCGCTTGATAAATGAGGTTCCTTTCTCCTTCCATAATTTTATTTTCTCATCATGGCTTTTTGCTATCCAATCTTGTTGTGTCAAGCCCATTTCCGAAAACACATCTTCAGTTAAAATATTCTCCTGCTTAAGCTGTTCTGATTCTGAAGTAATTTTTTTAAAAAATAAAGCTCTGTCAATTTCATTCTGTTTCTTTTCTACTTCATTTCGCTTGATAAATGAGGTTCCTTTCTCCTTCCATAATTTTATTTTCTCATCATGGCTTTTTGCTATCCAATCTTGTTTGGTCAAGCCCATTTCCGAAAACACATCTTCAGTTAAAATATTCTCCTGCTCAAGTTGTTTTAATTTTGAAATATATTGTTCAAGAAATAAAGCTCTATCAAGTTGTCTAATCAATTCAACTAAATCTGGAACACCAAAGTGATTAGCTCGGTAGCTATCGCGAAAGTAAGCAACGGCTCTTAATGAAATTAGTGCTGCAATAATTCCAATTACAAAAGTAGGTATAGCAATTATTAATGAAGTTCCGAACCTATCTAATAAGAATTCTAGTATAGGTTTAAAAACATCTAGTATGGGTTTAAAAACATCTAGTATAGGTTTAAAAGTCTTAGTATGGGTTCAAAGGGCTGTATTGATAAAAATTCAACTGCTATAACTATACACAAAGATACAGGCAAAGTTGGTGCAAGCAAGTCTAACGCCTTACTATATTGTAGTATTACAAGTAGCAAAATACTAAGAGCTATACTAAGAGCTATACTAATCAAGAGTAAAAAAGAATGATTGTATTGGCTGTGAAGAATATGTAAAAATCCAAAGAATAAACCGCCAGAAAGTACCCATAAAAACCCATCAATAACCCATTCAATGCAAGGATTATTATGTTGATGGCGATGAGATAAAAGAAAGCAACTTACGACTATATAAGCAGAAACAACAATCCATAAAAAATATACATCAGAATCTTTAGGAACTACTGATTGATTTTTTTGTGCTGAAACTAATAAAATTATCAAAAATGAAAGAATAAAAAATCCTAAAAATAACAAAAGTCCTAAAATAGTACCAGGCATTGATACAAAATTATTGCCTAACAGTGGTTTTTCAGAAGGCCAGCGATAGCCCAAAAAAACGTATTTTTTATCTTCATCATTTTCTAAAGTACGTGTATTTTTTGAAAAATAGTCAAAAATTCCTTTATGCCAGAATGGCTCTTCTTTTCCTTGAGAGTAGCCATGAACAGCAATAATTAACTCTGATTTTTTGCCGTTATTATCTAATTTTTTAGCAATATCTTGGATATTAACTTCACTATTACGTTGAAGACATTTAATCTCCCATATTTCTTGCGAATTATGCTTGTCATCTTCAACGTTTGATTTTGCTGTACTCGTTACAGTATATGCACAAAAATAAGGCTCTTTAGAATTAGAATCAGTCATATTTTTGTTTCCCATATTTTTTCTTACAAACAAAATAAACTAATGAAAATTAAAAATTATGATGAAATTTATTCTTTTTTGAAATTATCCCTGTACTAATAAGCTATGTATATAGTGTGTTAGACATGACTGTACAAAATGGTAAGTCATACTAAAAGAGCGATAGCCGCCCTATCACCCTAAGCCTTCAAGCAAAGCCCAGCGATAGTGATAAGGAGAATATACTTTGCAATCCCTCTAAAGCAATGGAATTTTGCCAACTTAAGCTACGCTGTGCTTAAGAATTATTACAAGCGTCTCTGTAAAATCCAATCGTAATCTCTTCAACAACTGAGAAATTGAGCAAATCAGATTGCAAAATACAGCCTTGCATAAATGCGGGATGAGTTGCGAGTTTCGCGCAAAGCACAGTGAAATATTGACTTTTTGCGCCTACCCTACAAGTGCTGTTTGCAGTATGCGCGGAATAAAAATCAGCAACACCCAAAATTATTACAGTGTGTTACGACTCCGCTGTCTCTACTTTGTAGAGTGCTTATAATCTCATAATTAAACTTGTAAAGTTTAAAATTAGCTTATAATCAGATACATTAATCTGCTTACTCTGGCAAATCTCCATCTGATGTCTATATGCTCTCACTAACGAAGATTTACTGCTGCATAATATCCCTGAATTTAAACGATATAAAAGCATAAGGCTACCTCTAGGCTAACTAGTTCCGTTGTTTGCCTACAGCTTGTATAAATTAAATCCAACGTTTTCATCATGCCTACAAAACAACGCAGACGTGGTGCAGTTCTTACACCAAAAGGATTGCATAAACTTCAGGATGCAAAACAACAAGCAGAATTTAATGAAAACGGTAACAAGCGATTTACTCTTGATGATCTGAGTCATCAGACAGGTTTAGACTCTCATACCCTGTGTAAGATTTTTAGCTCTAATACCAGGGTTGATCGATACTCGCTAACGCGATGCTTTCAGGCATTTCAACTATTATTAGAGCCGGATGACTATGAAATGCCCACGACTTACTTACAACAAAGAGACACAGGCAGAAATAAGACTTTAGAAAGACAATACGAAAAAAAACCTAGCTTAAAATTAAAGCTAGATGTAAATGAGGACAGGTTGCCGATGACTGCACCTGAAGAAATTCGCCAAAGAGGAAGACAGCTACTCGAACAATTATCGGGAGAATCTTTAGTAAAGGCTGTTAAATTGTTGGAATCCGTTTCTCAAGAGTCTTTACTGCCAAGTGAAAACAAGCTGAAAAATGACGAGGGTGTTGATCAGAATATTCAGCCCAATTAAACTAAAAATCTATGGCAAGCACGATCGCTTGGGCAATACGCTAATCCTCATCCAAAACCACCAGTGCTGCAACAGCGATCGCAAGTCATCCAATAATAGTTGCACTTTCTGTACTTTATGGGAAGTAGGGAAGCAATCAAAAATAATGCAGCTATAGTCTGTAGGTTGGGTTGACGTAAGGAAACCCAACATTTACTAAACTTTGTTGGGTTGCGATTCGCTTCACCCAACCTACAACTAATTGCCTTTACCAAAGATATGGTAAAAGCTTGTATCGAACTCTTTCGGTATAAACATCGTAACCTTTTAATTCCTGGCGTAAGAATTTTTCTTCAAACTGAACGCGTACAATTAACAGTAGTATAGGTAATATCGAATACAAAACTGCTGTGTATGATTCTAACCACAAAGGCATCCCAATCATCAATAAAATCGCACCTGCATACATAGGATGTCTCACCAAGCTATACACTCCAGTGTCTATTACTATTTGTTGACGATCTGTCTGATGCTTGACTACTGGCGCAGCAAAAGTATTTTCCTTGAAAGAAAGAGAAATAATCCACCAACCCACAATAAAAAGCAACAGTCCTAAGCTGGAAATTAGTGTACCTGGTTTGCTCAATAAGTGAAATTGGAACAGGTCTAGGGGAATAATAGCAATTAGACAGAAGAATGCAATGACGAAAAGGCTAATAATAATTTTGTCAGCAATAGGTTGACCTTCCTGGATGAATGGCTTGAGGCGTTCATTCCATAATTCTTCATTCTCTCGGAACACCGTGATCATCACTGCAATCACGCTCACAGAAACAACACCAAGAAATATCCACGCACGCCACCAAAAAAGTGTTCCTGCTGGGATAAATAATAGTCCCCCAAAAATCAAAAGATTCCAGAAAAGAGCGAGCAGAACCTTAAAAACAAACATACTCTTTTCCCTCCTTGTTTTTCACCAAAGGATTATTTTATTGTATCCAAATTTGTCAAATCCAGTCGCCATCAGCATTTGCCATGTGCAGATGAGTCTACTAAACGACTCCATTCATTCCAAGAGCCATCGTAATTGCGAACATTTGGATAGCCTAGTAAATACTTTAAGACAAACCAAATATATCCAGAACGTCCACCGATCGCACAATAGGGAAAAATTTCTTTATCGGGTGTAATACCTTGGCTGGTATAAAGATTTTTCAACTCAGCAGATGATTTAAAAGTACCGTCCTCATTCAGTGTTAGGAGATGTTCGAGATGAACTGCGCTGGGAATATGTCCGGTGCGTTCATTGGCCTTGGGTGGCTGATTAAAAAACCACTCACCGTTGTATTCTTGAATTGTGCGGACATCTAACAAAATGGGTTCCTGTTGATGAATTGCCGCTTCAACTTCGGGATGTAAGACTCTCAAACTATGATTAAGCGCTTGAGGTTGATAATCAGTGCTGGGAAATGTAGATAACTCAGTTGCGAGGGGACGATTTTCTGACTGCCATTTTTGATAGCCGCCATTGAGAACTCGGACATTATCGTGACCAAAGACTTTTAACAACCAAAAAATCCAGCCGCCGATGCCGGGATAACTGCCATAGGCAATCACTGTTGTATTATTGGTAATGCCTGAGCGTGCCATCAACTTTGTAAAAGCGATCGCATCAAAATTTATCTGCAAATTTGGCAATAGTAAATCTGTAAAAATGTTCCAAAATACAGCACCAGGGATGTGAGCATTTTTGTAGGGTTCTGGACTCACATCCACTTCGATAATGCGAACATAAGGATCATTAAGATGATTTGCCAGCCATTGAGTATCAACAATAACTGATGGATAAGCGTAATCAGAATTTGTAGTCATAGTAAATTTCTCCAAAAAGGTAAATACTGAATTTGACTACAGCTAAGATAAATCTGATTGTGATACTGCTCCTAGACCTCGAAAGTGTACAATTTGCCAATTATGGTTGCTTTAATCGCTCTATTTCGTGCAATTGCCCAAGCTAAAGATGAACAGACATTGCGATCGCACATATCCGCAGACATGAGTCAGTATTTTTCAGCTACACGCTGCGGACTGTTTTTCTTTAATCAAACTCATCTAATTGACAGCAATGTTCAAAAAGTGTTGCAAGTTGCTTTATCACCCCAATACAACCCAGTTGCTCGCTACTTATTAGAACGCCATGCGCCTGTTCATGAAGCTTTGGTAGTAGAACCGAAAACATGGCGATTGATTTGTCCGCGTGCTGACCACTGGCACGTAATGGCAGGGCCAATTGTCAGTAATGGTCAGCTAATAGGTGCTATAGGATTTACCCGTGAAAAAGGAATGCCTGCATTCGATTCCCACAACCTCACAGATTTGAGTGCGATTTGTCTGCATATTTCCACTTGGGTAACAATGAGCAAATCCCAACATCTACCCTTACAAACAGCGCGTTTAACACCTCGTGAACTGGAAATTGCTACTTTAGTCGCCCAAGGACGAAGCAATGCAGAAATTAGTCGTGAATTGTGGATTACCGAGAACTCTGTGAAACAAGCTTTAAAAAGAATGTTCCGCAAGCTAGAAGTTTCATCTCGCACTCAAATGTTGGCAAAGCTTTCTACAGTTGCACAGTCCCAGCAATTGCCGAAACGATAATTGTAATTTTTATCATGAAAATATAAATTTTGGTATTTCTTTAGATGAATTAATAGATAGTAAATAGTGATAAATCTCAAAATTAGCAGTGTTCATATCCCCGACTTTTTAAAGAAGTCGGGGATCTCGCCTAGTCAACTTTAAATAGCGCGATCGCGCACAACGGTTGGTATAGTAAAGTAGGGTAGGCGATCGCATATCCTACTTTACTAGTACTGGTTCTTGCTTAGGTAACGCAGAGGCTGTGAGTGGGTCGTAGCCTAATTGTTGAGTAATTCGTTGCCTAGCTAAAACTCGGTACTCCCAAAAATGTTCTCCCGCAGCGCATAGTCCTAAATACATATTTAAAACTTGCGGTTTTGTCACCAGAATTGCCCAGAGTTGTTGCCAGAACTGCACACGAATTTCCGGTTGACGTAAGCCTTGAAGCCAGATTAACTGAACAACCAGCCGCAATGCCTTGCCTGGAGACAATTGCATAGCTTGTTTTCGCTGGGCGAGGGAACCAAGACTCAGACATTGCTGAAAACAGCGTCTCAGATAGTTTCTAGGTTCATATAAAGTCCACAAGCCCTCTACATATTCTCTGGCAATTTCATCAATGGAACGTGTGGGGATGAAATTCATTAAGGTATTCTGGTCTCCCACTTCAGTTCCACCAATACCCTTACTTTCTAATAAACGCTGCTCTTTTTGCAGACGGTTCCATAAAGCAGTATTGGGCAAAGCTTGAAGAATGCCCAACATTGGTTGAGGAATATTGGTTTGTTCGACAAAAGCCTGAATTTTTTCTCCTGCGCCTGGGCGTTCTCCATCAAAACCGAGGATAAACCCGGCATAGATGAGTATGCCTGCTTGATTAATCTTTTGACAGGCTTGCACCAGAGGACTACGAGTATTTTGCAGTTTTTGCGTTAATTGCAAACTTTCTTGGTCAGGAGTTTCTATACCAAGAAAAACTGCATAAAAACCTGCTTCATTCATCAATTGCAACAGTTCTTCATCTTCAGCTAAATTCACAGAAGCTTCAGTGATGAATGTGAAGGGATAGGAGTGCTGCTTCATCCAAGGAATCAACTCCCGCAAAAAACGTTTGACGTTCCGTTGATTGCCAATAAAGTTGTCGTCAACAATAAATAATGACCCTCGCCAGCCTAAATCATACAGAGTTTGTAATTCAGCAATGGTTTGCTGAGGCTCTTTTGTGCGTGGTTTGCGACCGTAGAGCGTAATAATATCGCAAAACTCGCAGTTAAAGGGGCAACCGCGAGAAAACTGGATAGCCATCATCAAGTAAGCATCCCGTTTTAGCAAGTCAAAACGAGGCATGGGGCTTTGGCTGACATCAGGTTTTTCCAGAGAGCGAAATATCCCCTGTTCTTGACCTTGATTGAGGGCTGCTAAAAATTGCGGAACAGTTAATTCCCCCTCATCCAAAATTAAATAATGCGCTCCAGAGTTCAAAGCATCTTGTGGTATTGATGTTGGGTAAGGGCCACCGACTGCGACTTTTTTACCTAAGCGCACAGCTTTTTGAATCAGGGCATGAAAATCTGGTTTCTGCACCAGCATTGCCGACAAGATGACGATATCGCACCACTCCCAATCAGCTTCTGTTTCCAGATTGACATTGCGATCGCAAAATCTAATTTCCCATTCTTGGGGTAGTAGTGCTGCAACTGTGATAATTCCTAGTGGCGGTAAAACGGCTTTCAGTCCGGCAATTTCCATGAAGCGATCGTAAGACCAAAAGGACTGGGGAAACTGAGGGTAGAGCAATAATGCTTTCATAAAATCCTTGTTGCAAAACTTCTGCTATCTCGGACTCCCATCAATAGCCAACATAATCCGTTCGGGAACTGATATGTTGCTCCAAACAAAAGAACGCCTCATCTCTGCACTACAAGTTAGGCATATAGGTATGATAAAAATAATCAAAACCTTAATTTGTTTGAGTCTTTTAAATTAGCAATACATCTGTCAGAAGATTTGGAATATCTTCTTGTTAAATGAATCAAGAAAGACATCTAAAATACTACAACTCAGAAGGCTTCTCTTCTCTCTGTCTAAAGTAAGAACAAATTGATATTCCTAGTCTGTAGGCGGAATATTCATTAAACTGGATTGAATTGCAAGATAATTCAGCAGTCAAAATCAATAATATCGCCGAGAATCCAATTCTAAATTCTCGCTTCTGACTCCTGAATTCTGTTTTGAGAAAACCAATGTTGCCAGACTTAGCCCACTTTCAAACTATGGTTGTTTCGCCTCTGGTTTTTGATATTTACCTGGATACTTTCTTTGATAATAGTCTTCCATAATTTGTAAAATCATCGGGGCGGCGATCGCACCACCACCACCACCAGAATGTTCTGCAAAAGCGACAATTACCATTTCTGGGTTATCAGCTGGCGTATATGCACCAAACCAAGCATGATTTTGCTTGACGCGATTTTTCCAGGCTTCTGCTGTACCACTTTTGCCAGCCACAGCGGGAATTGTCGGCTTATTTAAAGCCTTACCTGTACCTTCCGCCACAACCTTGCGTAGTCCATCGCGCAGAACCTTAATGGTTGTCGGCTTGATATTTAGAGTTTCACGCCAGCTTTTAGCTTCTTCATTATCTTTGAGTAAATGCGGCTGGACTCGATAGCCGCCATTAGCTGGAACTGCAAACATAATCGCCACTTGTAAAGGTGTGGTTTGTAAAGCACCTTGACCAATGGACATATTAATGGTGTCGCCGACAGTCCAGGGGATTTTCCAGGCTTTTTGCTTCCAGTTTTCATCCGGGACTAAACCTTTAGTTTCTTCGGCGGCGAACTCAAAGCCAGTTTTTTGCCCAAATCCATACTTGCGAGTCCATTCAATTAAAGTCGGGCCGCCAACACCTCTACCTATTTGATAAAAGAAAGTATCGCTACTCCACTGTAATGCGCCGACAAATCCTAAAGGCCCGAAACCTGCATGGTTCCACTCGCCAAATCTGGTTCCGCCAATATTTAAGGAACCGTAGGTTTGTAAAATTGTGCTGGGAGAAAATTTCCCTGATTCTAACCCCGCAGTTGCAGTGACAATTTTAAAAGTACTGGCGGGGGGAAAGGCGCTGAGGGCGCGATTTACTAAAGGATGGTCTTCACCTTGCACAGATTCCCAGTCTTTTTGCGTGAGTTTTTGTTTAGAAAAGATATTGGGGTTAAAGGTGGGATGGGAAACTAAGGCTAAAACTGCACCATTTTTCGGATTAATCGCCACAATAGCACCATCGCGATCGCCTAACGCTTTTTCGGCAGCTTTCTGTATATCCAAATCTAAGGTCAAGTGCAGATCATTCCCGGCTTTGGCTTGTTTTTCTCCTAACACCCGCAACGGTCGCCCAGCCCCATCTACTTCTACTTGCTGACCGCCCCATTCACCCCGCAATAATTTCTCATAAGCCTTTTCGGCTCCCATCTGACCGATGACATCACCTAAGCGATAGCCTTCTTGTTTTCTTTCTTTTAACTGTTCAGCGGTTAATTCTCGTGTATAACCCAGTACATGGGCGAGGGCTGTGCCGTGGGGATAGTAACGTACGGCTTCCGTATGAACTTCTACTTCTGGTAGTTCGTTTTCATACTCCTTCATCGCTGTGACTTGTGCTTCATTCAAGTCACGGGCAATTCTAATTAAAGAAGATGAATATGCACCGGCTTCATCTAGCTTTTTTTCGATGTCTGCTTGGGGAATATCTAAAATGCTGGCTAACCTTGGCCCAACAATTGGCCAAGAAGGTTTAGTATGTGCCATCGGCCAAAGATACACAGAACGAGGATAACGTGTACTAGCCAACAGTTTGCCATTCCGGTCAAAAATATTTCCGCGTTCTGGTTGTTTAGCAATTACTCGAATGCGGTTAGACTCAGCCCGTTGGCGGTGCGTTTCCCCCTCAACAATTTGCAAATAAGCTAACCTCGCCCCAATGCCCGTTAACATTGAGAGAGTGAATAGGATTAAAAATCCCGACTGAAAATTGCGCCCGACTGTACGTGTATTTTTTTTACCACCAAGAGGAGAGGGATGTAATATTGCCATAAATAGATTAATTTACTGATAAGTAGTATATGTATTCAATAAGTCTGAGATTGTACCGGGTATTACTGTAAATTACAATAATTTTTTGTATATAGTTTGACATATTTGGGTCAAACTATACTGCTGATTAAGTTTATCAACAATTATTGCAATTAGCTATTCACAACGTCTATAGCTACCCTAAATTATTCTTGACAATCTAAATCCCCGACTTCTTCAAGAAGTCGGGGATATGGGAAATATGAGTTTTCCCCACTATTAAATGTTTACGCGGCTGGGATATTTGAATACAATAATCTAAATTCAAAGATTCGCAGATATATCAATGGACTGGATTACGCTACTGCGATCGCTACAGTCTGATTTTATTCAAAGGTTAACATCCGGTTCTCTGCTTCATTGCGAAACAGAAGCTCAATATAGTGAATTAATTATAATCTCTGGACAAAGATTAAAAACTCTCCGAGATTTTTGCTGGCTGATGGCGGAAAAATATAAGCGGGTTTCGCCAGTGCGTGACGTTTTTATCAGCTATCTCAAAGGTAAATTAGGTGAGGAAGTTGTCAAAGAACGTTTAGCTGATTTAATTACCGAAGTCGATTATGAAAAACGCTTCGGCGGTGACGGTAAAATTGATTTTACCCTGACTACTAACCCATCAGTCGGCATTGAAGTCAAATCTCGGCATGGTAGCCTTGATAAAGTAAGATGGTCTGTCAGTTCCGAAGAAGTAGAAAAAAATGCAGTTGTCGTCTGCATCTTAATTCAAGAAGAAGTACACGAAGCTCAATCTGAATATCATCTTTTTTTGGCTGGGTTTCTACCGACACGGATGATTAAACTTAAAACAGGGAGAATCGCCTTCGGGATAGAACAATTATTATATGGTGGTGGTTTGCGTTGCTATTTAGAACAGTATCAACCCGCCATTAATTACAACTTAGCAAAGTCAGAATATCACAACAAACCGCAGAGTTTTTTATCAACTAATCATTCTCAGTTATTTTCACCTAAGTTACCAGTTAATCAACCTGAGAAGTCATTAATATATCCACAAGAAATTGATTATCTAAAACTAGGGCATAATTGCTTAGTTAAAGGAGAATATTCAGATGCGATCGCTCACTATAGCCAAGCCTTAAAATTATACCCAAATGATGCAGAAATTTATTATCAGCGGGGGTTAAGCTATTATCAACTAGGAGATTATGCAGAAGCGATCGCAGATTATTATCAAGCAATTAAAATTAATCTCAATGATGCCAAATTTTATATCAAACGAGGTTTAGCTCATTATCAATTAGGCGACTATACCGCAGCTATTGATGATTATACTCAAGCAATTAGACTAAATCCTAATATGGCTGTTGCTTATAAAAACCGCGCTGATGCTCGTTCTCATTTAGGAGACAATCAAGGTGCAATCGAAGACTATACTCAAGCACTCAAAATTAATCCTAACTATGCCATAACTTATAAAAACCGTGGGATGTCACGTTATTTTTTAGGATATCAGCAAAGTTTTACTAAAGCCATCAAAATGAATCCCCACGATGCGATTGCTTATAAAAATCGTGGTAATGCTCGTGCTGATATAGGCGATTATGAAGGTGCAATTGATGATTACACTCAAGTCATTGCCATTAATCCCCATGATGCCCATGCTTATTACAATCGCGGTAATGCTCGTTATGATTTAGGCGATAATGCCGGAGCTTTTGAAGATTATACTCAGGCAATCAAAATTAATCCTAATTATGCTGATGCTTATTACAACCGTGGCAATGTGCAATCAGAAATTGGAGATAAACAAGAAGCAATTGCCGATTTTCAAAAGGCTGTAGAACTTTATCGTCAAGAAGGCAAATTAGATGCGCTGAAAGATGCACGAGGACGAGTCTTAGATTTACAAATAGAAGAATCATTAGATATTTTAAATTTTTAAATTAATTTCTTATATAATTCTCTATCAACATTCAATTAAAACTCTAAAAACCCTATAATTTCGTATTATTTGATTTCTCTAAAAATGGTGAAATTATTAATAAAAATCTTTGCATTAATAATTGACAAGTATAATTTTATACTTTAGAATAAAGGCATGAGAAAAGCGATCGCCCTCGGCCAAGAGTCTGCGATCGCCTTTCTCTAATACCCAACATCAGAGTACAAATATTATGATGCCACAAATCCAAAAGTCCGCCCAGCCAAAGTTACAACAATATTTAGGTAACGCAGATTTTCATCTAAACACCCGCAATCAATCTCCAGAACACCAACTTCCTCACCGCGAACCAATTAAGCACATACTGATAGGCTCTACTCAAGTCGTTACTAGTACCATTCATCATTTACACATCGTTGGTTACGCCAGCGTCGGCGACTGGAGTCCACTGCTACCAACCGCCAACTCAGATGAAGTCATGAGTATTTTAATCCGCCAAATCTTGATGTAATATCTAGATCCCCGACTTTTTGAAAAAGTTGGGGATCTGAATAGCACAACAAAAAATCTCTCCAAATGCGCGAATGGGTAGGTGTAGAAAATCGCCTTTAAGCAACAATCGCTGAATTCCTTAGAGTACAAGCTTTTTCCAGAAAATTTCATTAGAATCATCCGCGCACCTTACACAGTCTATATTTCAGATATTTTCGTTCAATCAACTGACATTTGCTTGTGCTAAAATCATCCCATCCGCGAAATCGAACCTTGAAAACTAAATATAGTAAGCTTTTCTGGCTCCCGCGATTGCAATTTCAACTAATCCCTATTAGGGATTGAAACAAGTCCGTATATGCGAACCTGCAACGCGGTGCTGGAGATTGCAATTTCAACTAATCCCTATTAGGGATTGAAACACGAGATACTGGAGTTTACGGAATACACCCCTCCGTAGCATTGCAATTTCAACTAATCCCTATTAGGGATTGAAACGTGTTGCTAAAATTCGCGGTTGCTTGCCTGGTCAAATTGCAATTTCAACTAATCCCTATTAGGGATTGAAACGAAAATCTGAACATCGCGCTTTTCGAGTTGTTCTACAGATTGCAATTTCAACTAATCCCTATTAGGGATTGAAATCTCAGATATTCAATTGAACCGAGTGCGATCACATCTCAACTAGATTGGGTAAAGCACCCAACCTAATATTACTAAGAAATAGACATAACCCAATCTCTTAAAAGTTGATTGACTTGCTCTGGAATTTCATCATGGGGACAATGACCTGCATTGAGAAAATATTCAGTCAGTTGAGGATAATATTGCTGGAATTTTTGGGAACGTTCTTTTGCCTTCATCCAAGGATCAGCTTCGCCCCATAATAATAATAAAGGGCAGGTTAATCGCTGCAATAGCACATCAACTTTTTCTCCTTGAGGGCTGCTAAAAACAGAAACAAAAACATCAAAAGCGCCAGTATCAAAAGCAGGGCGATAAATGTCTTCTACTAATTGGTCTGTAATTGCAGTTTTATCTAAATAAACTTTTTCTAAAGTGCGGCGAATTACCCAACGTTGTCGCACATATTGAAATATTAAAAATCGGGAGAAAGATTGTTTCAAAACCCACTTAACACCATTACCCAAAATTTGCTGTAATGGTGACGGTTGTTTTGGGGGTTGAATTTGTGATTGTAAAGCTTCTGGTTCGGACGTGGTTTGGTTTTCGCTAAAGGGGCCAGCGCTATTGAGTAATACTACCCCAGCAACACTATCAGGATATTGGGCTGCAACACATAAGCTGGCATAGCCACCTAGAGAGTTACCTGCTATGACAGCTTTGCGACCAATCACTTCTCTAATAAAATCGTGGAGTTGATCACGCCATAGATCACCACTGTACTGCAATTTGGGTTTAGCCGATCGCCCAAATCCTAATAAATCAATCGCAAACACTTCAAAATCTTGATCTAATCCATTGATATTTTTGCGCCAGTGGTCTGTGGAAGCGCCAAACCCATGCACCAATAACAAAGGCGGACGTTGCGGTTGTGATTTTCCTGCACGCACATAGTAAACTTTTTGACCTCGCCACTGCCAATATTGACCAGGAACTGCATTTGTAGAGGGTGCTGTATTTACCTGCATAGTTATAAGAAATGTTAAGTAGCTCTTAATAATTGTAGAGCAGGATAGAAGAAGGAGTAGGGGTGTGTACAGGCTCCTTGGGTAAGACGGTGGCGTTGCAGGAGATGATGCAGTGATATCGCTCTAACCAATAACATCAGTTATTTGAACTTGAAACTGCTATTGTTTCAGCTTTGCTATTCAAATTTGTCAATAAATCTGTATGTAATCGATTAGGTTCATCTTGAAGATTAACAAGACCATGACTAATTGGTGGTTTATAACTACTCAAATCAACCCAACGATACCAAGTGTAACCAACCAGACCAGGATGAGTTAGAGCTAGTGCCAAGGAGTTTTCGCCATTACGAAGCATACGTTCTGTCGGAGATAAATCATCTATTGCTTCTTCTGCTAAAAGATGCTGAGAAAAAACATTATGTCCCCAACTAAACTCAGTATTCAGCACAGGTAAATGTGTTGATTGGTAGTAAATATCCATCCGATTATACATATCGTAGCGATAATTGTTAGCAGATACTACATCGACCCAAGGTCTTTTAACAGCTGAAAAAACTTCTTTACTAGGCGGTTTACCAAACCTACATCCTAAGATTAAATGATTACGGTCATAGCGGTGAATAGCTGCCGCTGTCAACATAAAATATCTGCTGGCATATTCTTGTACAAATAATCTGAGGTCTTGCAAGTATGGTTGAGAGATAATAGTAATTTCTGCCTTTGTTAACTGCTTGATGTGTTTAAGAGTCTTGGTATTTAGAAGCCAATCACGAGCTAATTGCTCTAAATTATTTCCATGTCGCTGAAGTACAAATTTCCATGCGGCCTGATATGCAGGTTGTTTTGGATCTAGACTCAGACACAATTGCAGCAACGCAGGTTTAACTTGATCTGTTAACAACAATTCTGGATTCAACTTTTCTTTGAGGTCTGGTGTTTCCAAATCGTACCAGCTCAGTTCATTATCAGTGAAATAGCCAACAAGAAGTTTGCTCTGATGTATAGAAGTAATTACACTTTTTGCTTTGGCATCAATTGCTTTTATCCATTCTGGGTCAAAGACATCTGGTAAGTTCAATTTCCAATCATCTAATTTCAATCCCGCGGGTGGAGTTACTTTCACAAAATCCAGTATCACAGTGTAAGGCATACCCCGATCCCATAATTCAGCAGGAGTCCAGGCTCCCAGAGCATTAAAATTCCAACTTCGCAGTCGCGCAAAAGCTGCTTGACGGAATTTCGCAGGATTTCTACCATATTTTTTGGTCACAATAGGTATATAAGCATCTGGATAGCCAAAATTGACAGAAGTTACTCCTTTGTAAAAAAAAGCTTTGCCATCAGGAGCGATAAACCACCAACGACCTTTGGTTGATTGACCCACTTGGAAAAAACCCGGTTTACCAACTACTGTTTGAGAAACAATTTGTACCTCATCAAGAGGGCTAGTAGTGCCATGAGCAACTAATGTGTTGAGCAGTACACAACTCAGTAGAGTAATCAAGAATACAAATGATAAAGCACTACATTTAACTGCCAATCGATTGAAAGTTTTATAAATCATCAGGATAGATTGTAGGTGAATTCTGGCGATTCTCTAGGTTCTGGCATACCAAGTGGCGTTTGGCAAGCTGCATCTCCATTCACCTGTTGAGCTAAGTCGATTAAGTTTGAAATAATACTACAGCCACATCTAATGCCTAAGCTGTAAGCTTTGAATATATTAGGTGGTCTAAGGTAGAATATACTTCTTTACTTACCACTGTTGAATAGTAATTTGACCATTGACCATTGACTATTAATCAATGACTAAAGTTACAGGCACTACCAAATTATTAGGTGTAATTGGACATCCGGTGGAACATTCGCTGTCGCCAGTGATGCACAATGCAGCGTTAGCAGCGTTAGGCGTAGATTATATTTATCTACCTTTTCCTATTGAACCAGAGAATTTACAAATAGCGATCGCAGGTTTTGCGGCAATTGGGGTGACAGGTTTTAGTGTGACAATTCCCCATAAACAGGCAATTATGTCTTTACTCTCAGACATTACACCCGTAGCGCAAGCAATAGGTGCAGTCAATACTGTTACCCGTAAAAATCAGCAATGGGTAGGGACAAACACTGATATTGAGGGATTTATCGCCCCATTACAAACAACATATCAGCAAGATTGGAGTCAAAAAGTAGCGGTAATTTTAGGTAATGGCGGTGCGGCGAGGGCTGTGGTTGCAGGTTGTTATCAACTGGGTTTTGCCGAAATTCATGTTGTGGGACGCAATGAACCAAAAGTAATCGAGTTCCGGGATAGTTGGGGAAGTTCACCCATAGCTGAGAAACTGCAAGTTCATACATGGCCTACTCTGGCCAAACTAATTCCCCAAGCTAATTTATTAGTGAATACTACACCAATGGGGATGTATCCGCAAGTTGATGACTCACCTTTGAGTGCTGCGGAAATGATTGATCTGCCATCAGGTGCGATCGCCTATGATTTAATTTATATTCCCCAGCCGACAAAATTTCTCCAACAGGCAGAAAAACAAGGCGCAATTATTATTGATGGGTTAGAAATGCTCGTACAACAAGGCGCAGCGGCCTTAAAAATTTGGTTACAACAAGAAACTGTACCAGTTGACGTGATGCGCCAAGCACTACGCCAACATTTAGGTTTAATCTGAACTTTCTGGCAAGGTTAATGGTAGCTGAACTGTAAACCTTGTCCAACCTTGAGAACTAGTAACTGCGATCGTACCTTGCAAATATTCTACTAGTTTTTTTACCAGAGCCAGCCCTAAACCTGTACTGCTATTGAGTGCAGATTCGTTTTGCAGAGCTTGGTAATTAGAATCAAAAATCGAAGATTTATCTTGGTCCTGATTTTGGGATATACGATAAAACGGTTCAAAGATTTGAGATTGTTCTTGTGGTGAAATTTCTACCCCAAAATTGCTGACGGTGATTTCTACCCCAGGAATTTTGACATCAGATGATTCATCTTGCAGGTTTACATAATTCAAAGTTGTAGTCAGTTGAGCCGTCACTGTAATCAGTTTTCCCAAGGGAGTATATCTGCAAGCATTCGTTAATAACTCTGAAACAATCCGCGTCAAGATAGCCAAATCAGTCATGATATTAGGTAATTCTGGGGGAACATCTATTTGCAAAATTTGCTGCTGAGTTTGAGCAAATTCCTCAAAGCTTTCAGTAATGTGAGGTAGCCAGTCTTGCAGATGAATGGAAGTTAATTCCAAGGGGTACATATCTGCATCAACGAAACGCATATTTAATAAATCGTCTACCAAATTTAGCTCGCGTTCGCATTCAGAACGTAATATATTGATGTAACGAGCTACGGCATTTACTTCTGGAGGCTTACCTGATTGGACGATCCGCCGGCGATCGAGAATATTTTCGAGCATTGTAATTGCCATTTTAATATTTGATAACGGCGTACGCATTTCATGAGAAGTAGCGGCTAAAAAATCTTCTTTTAACTGGTTCAGCCGTTTAACTTCTGCCATTTGAATTTCTAACTGACGAGCGCGTTCATGTGCGAGGTTGCGTTCTTGAGTTAATCTGCGTTGTGTATCATCCCGAAACACTATCACCGCACCGCTAATCTTACCATTGTTGTCACGCAGAGGTGCTGCACTATCAGCAATAGGAATAGTTTTTTGATCTTTGGTAATTAGTAAAGTGCGATCGCTTAAATATACAATAGTTTCTTGTTCTAGAGCAGCATGAATGGGATTTGCTACAGGTAGCCGAGTTTGTTCGTCAATAATCGGAAAAACTTGATCTAATATCTGGTCTTGCACTTCTTGTAATTGCCAGCCTGTAAGAGTTTCTGCTACTTGATTCAGATACTTGACGTGCAACTGGGTATCAACCACAATCACCCCATCCCCCATACCTCGCAGCACAGTACTCAAAAACTGTTCTCGTTCATAGCGATTCAGCGCTGTTTGAATGGACACATAGAGTTCTTGCTCCCGAATAGGTTTAAGAATATAACCAAAAGGAAAGGTGAGTGTTGCCCGTTCTACAGTACTTTGATCAGAGTGTCCTGTAACGTAGATAATCGGGATTTGTAAATCATGCCAAATTTTTTCTGCCGCCTGGATACCATCAGCCTCACCTTGCAGTCGAATATCCATTAAAATTAAGGTTGGGCGTAGTGCAGTTGCTTTAGCAATAGCTGTGGCGGCGGTATCAGCAATATCAACAACAATGTATCCCAGGGACTCTAAACTTTCTTGTAGGTTAAGAGCAAGAATATACTCATCTTCAACAATCAAGACCTGAACTGTGTTGGTTTTTTTTGTATCGGAAGAGATGTTCATCATATTCATGCCCTGCTTTTTGTAAAAGTAATTTTAAATTCTGCCCCTTGTTGAGAGTTAATCTCAATCTTTCCTCTTAACTGCTTAACTAAACCTTGTACAAGAATAATACCTAGTGTTTTCGTGTTTTTACTGTTAAAGTCTTGAGGTAGCCCGATTCCATTATCTCGAACAGTAAGTATTAAATTATCATGTTCTTGTTGTGCTAAACTGACTAGAATTTCGCCTGTACTTTGATTAGTAAAAGCGTATTTTAAAGCATTAGAAACTAATTCATTGATAATCAAACCACAGGGAATGGCTGTTTCAATGTCTAGGCTGGCACCATTAACTTGGATTTTTAGTTTAATACAATTGGGAGTTATATTGTAAGAATCGAATAAATGAGTTGTTAAATCGGGGATATATTGAGAAAAATCAATATTAGCCAAATCTGCGGAACGGTAGAGTTTTTCATGGACTAAGGCAATAGAAGCAATGCGGTTTTGGCTATCGCGCAGAATTTCTGATGCTTGCGGGTCTTGTGTGCGTCGGCATTGCATTTGTAATAAGCTGCTGACAATGCCTAAATTGTTTTTGACACGATGGTGAATTTCTTTAAGTAAAACTTCTTTTTCTTTGAGAGATGCTTTGATTTTTTTTTCTGCTTGCTTTTGTTCGGTAATATCTTGGTGAACAGCAACGAAAACTTTTCCGTACTCAGGATGTTCAAAGACAGAGGTGGTAGCACTACACCAGAAGGGAGTGCCATTTTTTTTCACATTGTGGACTTCATAGCTGGCTTCGCCATGTTCTAAAACCGCTGCACGAATGGCCTGATTCACCTCTTCGGCTTTAGCTTGATCATCTGCATAATTAATAATTGATATATGTAAGCCGTTTAATTCATCAGTGTCATAGCTAAACATTTTCTCAAATTTAGGATTTGCATAGACGATAATTCCATCGTTGGCGCGAACCAAGCATATCCCTTCAGCCATATTACGCGTAATGACTGCTTGCAGTTCTAGCATTTGTTGAGCGCGTTGTTGCTCTGTGATATTAATACTGCTACCAACAATGCGGTAAATACTTGAGCTTTCGTCTCTCAGGGGTGTCAGACTCGTCATCCACCAGGTTTCCTGTCCTTTAAAAGGTAAACATTCGTTATAAGTAATGGTTGTACCTGCGGCTAGACAATTTTGATAATGTTGTCTGATTATTACCGCTGCATCTAGTGGAAGAACTTGTTCTGGGGTTTTACCTTGCAACTCATTTGAACGTAAACCCGTTAGTTCTTCGTGAGTGTGGTTAAAACCCACATAGCAAAAATCATCATCTACAACATCGACGACAAAAATTGACTGCCCTACGCCATCGTAGATACTGCGTAAAAAATTTTCTTTATCTTGCAGTGCTTGTTCTGCTAGTTTGCGATCGCTAATATCAATAATCACACCTAACATCCGAATAGGCTGATCTGCTGTGTCGTAGATTCCACGTCCTTTGCCTAGCAGCCAGAGAATTTCGCCATTTGGAAGAATTACGCGATATTCTGCATCAAAGTTAGTATGTGTTGTCAAAGCTTGCAATACAGCTTTTTCAACGTTTTCTACATCATCTGGATGGATGGCATCATGCCATAGCTGATACTTAGCTGTTGATGTTTCTGGGTCTAAGCCTAGCAAGTGATAGAGTTTATCATTCCAAATAACTTCATTTGTTTGAAGATTCCAATCCCAGATGCCAATATGGGTAAATTCTAGTGTAAGTCGCTGTTGTTCTTCACTCTTGGTTAAGGCTGCTTCGGTGCGTTTGCGATCGCTGATATCTGTAATTCTCACCAGATTCATCACTTGATCAGCAATTCTAATTTCTTTCGCTGCGATGTTTCCCCAAAAACTATTACCTTGTTTTGTAACGTACTCAATTTCTTGGCTCCAAAATCCTTGCTGATTCATTTGTGCCAGAATTTCAGCTACCTCTTGAAAACCAAAAGGTCGTTTTTGCAGAGTGTGTCCTTCAATCCCAATCAAGTCAGCTTTAGATGCAGCGGCAAATAATTCTACTGCCCGATTATTGCAGTCGGTAGTGCATTGGTCACAAGTTAAGGTTGTGAGGCAGTTGTCAAGGGGATTTGAGAAGGTGGCTGAAAGAAAAATTCAGGTGTGCCTCGTTGTTGATCAGGGAAAGGAGCAACGATGAGCAACATGTTTGGTTTTCGTTGTCGTTTAACAATGCCTAAATCTTGATTTTCTGGTGCAGCAAAGTATTTGATAGGGTCAGTTGCCTTACCTTTTTGATGAGCAACATAAAAATGATAAAGACCGCGATAAATCATCTCTAGAGAAATGGAGTCAAAAGGTAGAGAAAGTTCGTCGGCGACAGCATCACCTAAATCAACTAACACAGCATAAAATAACCAAGTACCCCAAATCTGCAATTGAACACCATTAACAGAACCAGTCCATAAATAACTTAAACCTAAGAGCCGCTTTACAGTATTAAAAGCATCTTCAATTCTCCATCTTCGACGGTACAAATCAGCCACAACGTATGGTGGTAAAACTGTAGGTTCAAGCACACTTGTTAAATAAGAATGCCAGGTCTTAGCTGAACGAACTTCGACCAGACGTAAAGTAATAAACGGAGTTTTCTTAGTGCCAGAGCCAAGACGTATCAGACGGTCACGTAAAGAAAAGCTATCTGTAAATACCTGCTCGACATGAATTGCTGCTCCCTTTTTTAACCGAGTAATAAAATTCACTTTTTGTGCAATTAGTTGTAGCCAGAAGTTAAAATGATAAAATCCTCTATCTAATAAAAGTAAGGTATGGGGATCTGCTGACTTTAAAATATCTGATTCAAAATTTGTATCTGCACTTCTGGCATTCTCATTAAACCAAATTTCTACAGGTAAAAAATTGACTAAATCTATAACTGTACAAATTTTTCCAGCTAATTTACCAGGCGGAGCATCTTTTAAACTGTCAAGCTTCTGAAATAAAGCTTCCAAAATTGAACAATCTACTATCCAAATTTTTTCAAATTTTGACTTAGTGAATTGAACACTTTGGGGGACTTTTCGCCTACTTCTTCTTTGCCAAGAATCTTGTAATTTTGGGACTAAATCTTTAAAAACTCTTTCAAATAATTGCGCTGGGAATGTCAGAAATCTCTGCGATATTGCTTGTTGGCTCACCTCAAGAGGTTTACACCACAGAAACCCTTCTCGTGCTAACATTCTGGTTAATTCTGTGGCTCCCGCCACGTCTCGCCACAGTAGAGTTAGCACTGCCGCTACCATTAATGGTAAGTTGAGAATCCTGTCTCTTAATCCCAGTTGACGGTAGTAATTTTCTTGTGAAGTGATTGCTGGTGTAAGTAACTGCTCAAGTTGAGAAGCAATTACTTCGTCTTCCATCATTGGGCGTTGCTTCTTTTTAGCATGATCTCGATTGGTTTTACGACTGCTACTCATGGTTTTTTACAATCGCTCAATTACTTGTATTAATTGAGTTTGCCATGATTTTGAACAGAGCAAATCATTCTCTCAGACCCGTATGATAATGATAATCAAAAACAGGAGTAGTGGAGAGGGCGAGGGAAGCTCGCCCTCTCCACCTTCATTACAATTATCATTCTTATGCACCTATATTTATTCTCAAAGACTTATTGACAAAATTCTTTCTCTTCTAACTTGTTCCGAATGTCGGTAGTGAGTAATGTTTTCGGATCAACTAAAAATAAAGCATCAGCAGATTCGTTAAAAATAGCTTCGCGCAAGTCGCGGCTCTTGATAATTTCTAATTCAGTTTGTTTACGCTCTGTAATATCGAGAATGGCTCCAAATAACTTAATTGTTTTTTCTTGAGTATTATATGCTACCTCTGCTCTAGACTCCAAATAGCGAATTGAGCCATCAGGTCGAATAATGCGATACTCAAGATTTATTGGGCAGGCATCAATAATTGCTGCTAAAAAATGGGCTTGTAAAGCGGGGCGATCATCTGGATGAAGCATTCGCAGTAATTCTGCTTGAGTTGGTACTGGTTGAATTGGATAGAGACCAAAAATCCGAAAGGTTTCCGCTGACCAAATTTGTTTTTCATCACCCAAGTTCCATTCCCAACTACCAACATGGGCGATATGCTGGGCAGCAGTTAGCTGGGCTTCACTGCGGCGCAATTTTTCTTCCGCCTGGATGCGATCGCGCATCGCTACTTGTCTTTCAGTAATATCCCGTCCTTCGGGAATTAACAAAATCACTTGGCCATTTTCGTCTTGAAGTGGTCGCAAGGAAAAATCAATGGTGGCTACTTGGTTATTGGCTCCTAAAACATCAACTTCATAGCGGATAAAGTTTCCTTGAGCCGCCCAAGCAATTGCCTGTTTCAGTTGCTCTTGGATTTCTGGTGAAATTGTCCACCAATGTGTTTCCCAAAATGGTCGATTAATTACATCTTCAGGCTGAAGTCCGACAAAATTGAGCGCTGTCTGATTCGCCTCTAACAAGGTTCCATCAATATTCAGTAGTCCGATAAACTGAAATGAATTATTAAAAATGCCTCGAAATCTGCGTTCGCTTGCTTGTAAAGCTAATTCTGCTTGCTTGCGATCGCTAATATCTTGAGCCGTACCGTAAAGACGAACTACCTCTTGATTAGCGTTAAACTCAGCATAGCCAATCCCCTCAACATAAATTTCCTCTTTGTCAGATCTGGTAGCACGTAAAATCAGTTTGTAAGATTCACCCGTTGAAATAGCACGCTTGACAGCTTGGTCTAATTGTTGCCGATCTTCAGGGTGATATAGTTGTAAATTTTCTTCATAGCTGGGAGCCAACAGATTTAGATCTCGTTGAAAAAGCTCAAACAGCCCTTTTGACCAAGTAATTTTCCCAGTGGACAAATCATACTCCCAATTACCCAAACGCGCTACTCGCTGCGATTCTTCTAACAAGGCTTCATTTTTGCGGAGTATTTCTTCCGTGCGTTTAAGTTCGGTGACATCTACTACCAAACCATCCCAAGCGACTCGACCGTCTTCTAACTGACGTGGTGAGGAACGAAAATGACACCATTTAATTTGACCACTGGGTGTGCAGATTCGCAGTTGAACATTAAAAATAGAGAGATGCTGCATTGACTCATTAACAGCTGCCTCCAGTCGGGGCATATCTTCTGGGATAAACTGACGATAGAGTAAGCTTGCATCCCTGAGTGCATCTGCTGCACTAACTTCCATAATTTTTTCAATTCCGGCACTCAGATAGTAAAAGCGATCGCTCCCATCAAATTCTCGGATGACTTTATAAATTGCGCCATTCGGCAGGTTATCCCCAATCCGCCGCAACATTGCTTCTCGCTCTTGCAATGCTAGTTCTACTTGTTTGCGGTCAGTAATTTCCCCTAATGAACCAACCAACCGTACTGGATTTCCTTGTTCATCCCAGACAGCTTTTGCCCGTGATCTAAACCAGCAGTAACTCCCATCTTTGCGCCGCAGCCGATATTCAACGTTATAATCTGGGGTTTGTTGCCATAAATAAGCTGTTTGGGCAGCAATGACTGGTGCATAATCATCAGGATGTATGCGTTTGCTCCATTCATCATCTTCACTGCTGAGTTCATAACGTTCATATCCCAACATCTCATACCAACGCTCAGACCTGAAAGTTTGATTAGTTAATATGTTCCAATCCCAAATTGCTTCATTGGTACCAGCAATAGCTAAATGCCAACGTTCTTCACTACATCGCAAGGCGGCTTCTATCTGTTGGCGTTCGCTGATTTCTCGCTTGAGTTCTTGGTTAGCAGCTTCTAGTTGTGCCGGACTAGGTAAAACCAGTACTTGAGGCATTAAATATATCAGTTCCCAAGCTGTGTACAGTGAGACTACAGCCGCGATCGCTTTAATCCCGCCACTTAGCCAATAGGTAGGATGCCAAAGCGTCCAAATTTCCATTAGGTGGGTAGCGCCACAGGTAATAATAAATGTGCCAAACAGCAAGAATATCCAGTTGAATGGTACATCTTGGCGCTGGCGGACAAAATAAAGTAGCGTCAAGGGAATGGAATAATAAGCAAGTGCAATTAAACTATCAGATACAATATGCAGTCCTAATAAATTTGATTGCCAAAGATAGCAATGACCGTGAGGAATAAACTGTTGAGTAGTTAAAAGAATTTTAAAAAAACCCAGCATAAATTTATCTCAAACACAAGCTCCCTAAAAATTACATCTATCCTAAAAATAGGCAATAGGGAATGCTGAGACAAAACTGTTAACAGATTATAGAGGTTGCTGGGAAGGTTAATCATCAATAGTCATTGATGATTAACCCTTGACTCCACGTATTTAAAATCCCATTGCTGTAGCTACAGCTTTTAATTCGGCTGGGATGCCTTGCTTAAATTTACTATCACTGTGCTTAATAGCTGTATCTGGATCTTTGAGTCCATTACCAGTCAGTACACAAACCACTGTTGCGCCTGTGGGTACTTGGTCTTTGACTTTTAATAATCCGGCTACAGAAGCTGCACTGGCTGGTTCACAGAAAATTCCCTCGGATGCAGCCAAGAGACGATAAGCATCTAGAATTTCGGCATCAGTGACGGCTTGAAAAGTTCCTTGACTAGCAGTTTGAGCCGCGATCGCTTTATCCCAACTGGCTGGATTCCCAATGCGAATGGCTGTGGCGATGGTTTCGGGATGGGCTACTGGTTGACCGTTAACTAAGGGTGCTGCACCTGCGGCTTGAAATCCCATCATTTTGGGCAGGCGATCGCATTTCCCCGCTTGATGATATTGACAAAATCCCATCCAATATGCTGAGATATTCCCGGCATTACCCACCGGGATACATAACCAGTCTGGAGCGTTACCCAGAGCATCAACTACTTCAAAGGCTCCCGTTTTCTGTCCTTCTAAACGGTAGGGATTAACGGAATTCACCAAAGTTATAGGATAGCTCTCGGCCATTTCCCGAACAATTTCTAAGGCGCGGTCAAAATTCCCTTTAATTGCCAGAACTTCGGCTCCATATAATAAAGCCTGCGCTAATTTGCCCAGAGCAACATAACCATCAGGAATCAGCACAAAAGCATTCATTCCCCCACGCTTGGCATAAGCTGCGGCGGCGGCGGAAGTGTTACCTGTACTCGCGCAAATTACTGCTTTCGCGCCAGCTTCTTTGGCCTTGGAAATGGCCATCGTCATCCCTCGGTCTTTAAAACTGCCTGTCGGGTTGAGACCGTCGTATTTGACAAATACGCTGACTTGTCTGCCAATGCGTTCTGCGATCGCCGGCACCGGAATCAAGGGAGTGTTACCCTCTAACAAGGTAACAACGGGTGTATTGTCACTGACAGGTAAGTACTCACGATAGGCTTCTATCAGTCCGGGCCAAGGTTGGCGATGAGATTTAGCAACAGACAAGCTCACAGTCACAGGTTTTAACAGTTTTTCACTAAAGATTTATGGGTATGGATGATGAAAGCTAGTATTTAGCTTTGTCTCTCCACGGTTTACACTTTGTATTCCAGAAAAATATTATCTTTGTTTGGTGTAGTTTTTTAGAAGATTTTTATTTTGTGCAGATCGTTAGTTTATCATAACCTCTTGCTCTCCTAAACCCGAATAGCAACTCTCGTAAAGCGCAAACCCCTATACCCTCAAGCATAAAGAACCTCGATTTTTTGTAGCGATAGGAACAGTGGAACATTAATTTCTCATCGCCGTCACTTATCACAAAACTCGTAACCTATCAGATGATGTGATGAAAACTACACAATAATTTAACAAACCTTAAACCGACATTACTATAATATTTAATATTGGTGTGAGTTGAGTTGTGTATCTATTTAATAAACAATGTCTACATTATCTAGTGTTTCAGAACGGCAGTCTCAAGCTACTTTAATCAGTGATCTGAACAAGTCTTACTATCAAGCAGATCAGCAAGTAAAATTGAAAAACCTGGAAGCAGAGGTAGATTCTCTGTTACAGCAATTACAAAACTTGAAAGAGCAAAAGTTAGCTGCTGCTCATCCAGAAGAAGAATAAATTTATTTTCATAAAAAGCGATCGCCTGTACTATATCAGTCTGTTTGTGAGCATAGGGCTTTGGATTAACGCCCGTTTTTAGCTAACCAAAACATAAAACCGTAATTTTGATAATTTTCTTTGAGCAAATCTAAGTTTGGCGATCGCTATCAAGACCCGTTGAGTTGTGTTTCTAAAAAATCTTTATACATAAACATTACCACTATCAAAAAAAATTAGGATAGTAGTAAGGTACTGATTTTCTATACTTGCTGAGTAATTTTCTACATAAATATGCTGACAAAAGCTGTTTGAGGAGTTTTGTATTCAAACAGCTTGACTTGGGATTTTTACAGTAGTTTGTAGGTGAATAGGGGAAAAATTTTCAGAACAAAGCTGTCTACCAAGAGGCTTTAAACTTTGTTCCCTACTGTATCTCTAGAAACGGAAGGTTGTCCGAATAGTACCGACATAGATGGTGTCGTTGTTGCTATTGTGTTCAGGGTTAAAAAGCACAATCAATCCTGGTGTAATTGAGATATTACTGTTCACCTGATAACGATACAAAGCTTCTAGATGATATGAAGTATCGCTATCTTCCCGACGCGCACTTGTGGCGGTGAGAGTCTGCGCCCCATAATCATTACTTGTCACCTTCGGCGGTTGACCAAAGATAATTCCACCGACATTACCTTTTTTACCCAAATCGGGAAACCCTAAAGTGACAGCCCAGTTCCAAATGTCTGCTTTATCCCCTCTATTAACTGTGTTAGTCACGGGATTTCTGCCAGAATTTGTTTCGGCGATCGCCTGTGTATAACCCACCCAACCAGATAAGATGAATTTATCGCTCAACTTATAACTACTTTGAATACCGTAGTGATTGGCTGATGTAGCAATTGGAATTGCAGTTGTACCAAAAGGATTATTTGCAAAGGTACTTCCTTCCGAACCAGAGACATTCACATCACCAGTTGCAACTCCATTACCATCAACAGCACTAAAGTAAGAATGGGCGTAAGTGAAAGCCAGAGTCAAGTTTTTATTTGGTTGAAACGCTACTTGTCCTAACGCACCATAACTACCATCAAACAAACCTCTACCATCAAGAGGATTTTCGGCATTTCTAGCTATATAACCACCTGAGAAGGTAATAGCATCACTCAGCTTGAAAATAGCACTAATACCAGAACCTCTACCAACCGCCAGTCCAGAGTTACTAGCGCGATAAATTGGTGCAAAACGACCAAACCGCGAAATAGCACCAGTTGTAGCAGCAGAGAACAGCGGGTTCACTGTGTTGAAGTTATCGAAAAACGAACCACCAATTGCGTCAACCGTCACATTCAACTTATCCCCAACCGGGAAGTTATAGAATAACTTGGCTACTCCAATACTGTTGTCTGGTTCAAGAGTTGTATCCCAAGCCAAACGAGTCATATTTGTTCCAGAGACTTGATTTGTCGCGTTGAATGCCAAAGTATTATTTGCTCTCAATATCACGCGCAAGCGGTCTTGGCCAGAAAAACTCGAATCCAATATTATTCGTACTCGGTCAGCCAATATTGTATTGTCTTCCAAGTCACGCCCACCAGCACTTCTATAGGCGGTGGCTTCTCTGGCGGCTCTATTTCCACCCGGTGTATTATTTATAGTCCGCCACGCATCAGAAGTGAGCGCTTTTTCATCACCATATACACCCCCAAAGGTGACAATTACATCCCCTGATAATTTGGTTGTGGTGGAAAATTGATTTGCTTCTAGTTCGGCGGTACGTGCTTCTAGTGGGTCGATTCTACCGCGCAACTCTACTAAACCATCAGCAAATTCTTGTTGCAGTTTTTGTAAGGTTTCTAAGTCTTCTTTTTTAACAGCATCGGCTGTACTTGTGGCAATTAGCTCATTAATTCTTTCTAAGCAAGCATTTAACCCAGCTGCAAATTCATATCGCGTCATGGCGCGACTACCACGATATGTACTGTTGGGATAACCTGCAATACACCCATATCTCTCAACTAAAGATTGTAGAGCTTGGAATGCCCAGTCTGTAGGTTGCACATCTGATAGTTGCGATACGGATGTTACTTGAGACATTGTATCAAAATTATCATCTGCTAATGTTAATTCTAATACATTATTTTTTTTCGGTTTAATCTCTGTTTGAGCAGTCAGAGTTTGTTGTGATTGGATTAAATTGATACTTTCTGCTTGTATATTTATATTGGATTCAACAGGATTTGCCAGCACTTTTTTACTTGTAACGACACTAGCAATCAGCAGTATTGGAGTTATCCATACTGCACTGCGGAAAATACTACTCATGCTCCTCACACCTGATATATATTACACTCGTAGGTTAGTAAAAGCATATACTAACCAATAAAGTTGGTAAAGCTAGTTTATCATGGTTAAGATCAGTTTAAAAGTTTGTCAGCTTCAGTTGTGTGGAAATGTTGACAACAAAAGTAGGAAAATACTTACCCTGTTATGAGTCCTACCTCTTAACCGATTGAGGAGGCAATTACGCTAGATGCAAAACTCATAACATAGGGTGTTCTTGAATTAGCGCTCGTTGAACTTAGGGTAAGTACATAGAATATCTTACTGCTAAAATACCAACTTTATTAATAAATTTTTAGTATAGTTGGTAATCTTTTTTTGACACAGAATAAATATAAACAAATAATAAAAAAACTGTGTTGAATTTGATATTCTTCAATTTTAAAAATAGTAAATGTTATATTGAAACTGTTAATAATACTGAACCAGGGGGCAACTTAATATGCAAATTAGCGCACGTAACGGCTTAAAAGGAACAGTCAAAAAAGTTGAAATTGGTAGTGTCAATACTGAAGTAACAATAGAAATTGCTAATGGGGTAGAAGTAACTGCAATCATTACTAAATCATCAGCAGACAATCTAAAACTATCTGAGGGCAAGGAAGTTTATGCAATCATTAAAGCTACTGATGTCATGATCGCTATCGATTAAGTCATTGTTGATTAGTGGATTAATATAACAAATGGCTGTATAGTAGCCATTTGTTATATTAAATTTTTACACTATTCTAGAAGTCAGTGAAAGTCAGCGAGCCAACTCAAAAACTTATCTTCTACTACTGGCAATTAGCTAATTTTCATGTTTGGCTGAGAGAATCCATAATAAGTCTAACCATAATTGGGGATGAGTTCGCTTAAGTTGAGACATAGGATCACGAACTAAGTTGGTAGCATTTAAGCAGACAACTTCAATTAGTCCCAAATACTGTGCGACTTCTCTGAGTAAGTTTTTTTGCGTGAGTACAGCAGCCATCAGTTTCTCAGGACAGTAAATGCTCACATATCGTTTATGGAAGTATGTAGGATGTAGATATGTGAACTGGGGGTTAATAACTTTTACGTAACAATGGCGAATTACTTCCCATGCACTGGGATGAGTGTGTTCAACAATAGTCGCAAATTGCTGTGCTAAATCTTCTTCGGTAATCATATTGCCTCTAAAATCTTGCAGGAAAAGCTTTTGTTGTGAGGGATATTTAGTAGTCAATACTTTATCCCAACAACAATGTTGGTTGGTATGTTCTTCACTAGCGAGATTACCTGCCTAAAAAGCATCAAAACCGAAACTAACTATAAAAACTGTAGCGATCGCCACTTTTACCAACTATTTTGGTATAAACCTAGAAGTTAACTAAAGCGCCAACCCTTATATATAGAAGCATTTTTCTCATTGCTACTGCCAAAAAAAAGCAGGTAAAACAAACTTAGCGCAAATATTTTTGATTTTTTGGCAAGAAAACTAGCAAGATGTATGTTATTCTTTCTGTAGAGGGAAAAGAAAGGGCAAGGCAAAAGACAAAGCAAACCTTTTGCAAGCACAGATACAGGTAAATCCGCTACGGCTTTGTAAAGTTGAGAAAAAAGGAAGCCAATGAAGCAGGATAGCGACCTCCGGAATAACTTGAAGTCAATCAGAACCCGCTTAGGAATGAGCCAGCAAGATTTAGCCAACATTGCTGGTGTCACTCGTCAAACTATTAGTGGTGTAGAGTCGGGACAATATGCTCCTTCTGTCGCCATCACACTAAAATTAGCGAAAGCACTTGGCTGTCAAGTTGAGGATCTATTCTGGTTAGAGCAGGATTTACCTGAAATTGAAGCAATTCTCGCTAAACCTGTCACAATTAATCAACCTTTGCGAGTTAGTCTCGCTAGAGTTGGTGGACAATGGATAGCTTATCCTTTAGTGGGAAAAGAAGCATTCCGTCAAGATATGATTCCTGCGGATGGTGAGACAGTTGCGGTGGACGGGTTCCCCGGCATAAGCAAACTGTCGAATCCGGAGGAGGAAGCAGAAAAGCACATAGATGCAAATACAGTCAAAGTCAGGCTTTTGGATGATAATCTCGAAGCGCTACACAATACTGTTGTAATTGCTGGCTGTGCGCCTGTAATCTCGCTTTGGGCAAGGGCTACCGAACGTTGGCATCCGCAATTACGAGTACATTTTACCTTTGCTAACAGCATGGCTGCATTACACAGTCTATGCAGAGGTGAAGCGCACATTGCAGGGATGCACCTGTATGATCCAAAAACAGGTGAACATAATGTTCCGTTTGTGCGAGAAGTTTTAGCGGGAAAATCAGCAGTTCTCATTACCCTTGGTTTATGGGAAGAAGGATTATTAGTACCATCTGGTAATCCTAAAGGTTGGGAAACACTATCCGATTTAGTCAAAGCCAAAGCAACAATTATCAATCGAGAAACTGGTGCGGGTAGTCGGATGCTGTTGGAACGCAAACTGCAAGAGGCACATATACCATTTGATGCTGTCAAAGGATTTGAACATATCGTTCACAGCCATCAAGATGTTGCCCAAGCTGTTGTCTTAGGATCAGCCGATGCAGGTATTAGTACAGCGTCCGTCGCTGCAACCTTTGGCTTAGGATTTATCCCACTACATCAGTCACGATATGACTTAGTAATTCTTAAGGAATATCTAGAAGAATCACCAATCCAACAATTGCTGAGTACCTTGGGACATCGGATGGTTCACTCACAATTAGAAGTTCTCGGTGGCTACGACATTAGCAAAATTGGGGAAGTTGTAGCAACTGTTTAGGCTGGGGAATAGGGAAATAGGGAGTAGGTAGGAAGGGTAAAATTTCCTCCTACCCTAGGGTAAGGCGCTAAAAGCGTCTACACACTTCAGAATTCACACTTCACACTTCAATATGTACTGGATTTTAACAGTTGTGGGAGTAGAGCGATCGCCTCCAACGACGTTCTATGCAGCGTGCGAACGCTTCAAATCGCAAACTCACAAAAATTCACTAATTTAGTAGGAGACTACATCATCATGTCCGACGAAAAGATTAGACAAATAGCCTTTTACGGTAAAGGCGGTATTGGTAAATCTACCACCTCCCAAAACACCCTCGCTGCAATGGCAGAAGTTGGTCAACGAATCTTAATTGTCGGATGTGACCCTAAAGCTGACTCTACCCGCTTGATTCTGCATACTAAAGCTCAAACCACCGTTCTCCATTTAGCTGCTGAACGTGGTGCAGTCGAAGACCTAGAACTTGAAGAAGTCGTGATTGAAGGCTTTCGGGGGATTAAGTGTGTGGAATCTGGTGGCCCTGAACCCGGTGTAGGTTGCGCTGGTCGCGGTATTATCACCGCTATTAACTTTCTGGAAGAAAACGGCGCTTATAGCAACGTAGATTTCGTATCTTATGACGTACTGGGTGACGTTGTGTGTGGTGGTTTCGCCATGCCAATTCGGGAAGGGAAAGCACAAGAAATCTATATTGTTACCTCTGGTGAAATGATGGCGATGTTTGCAGCAAATAACATCGCTCGTGGTGTCTTGAAGTATGCACACACTGGCGGTGTGCGCTTGGGTGGTTTAATTTGTAACAGCCGCAAAACAGACCGGGAAGATGAACTAATTACTACCCTAGCATCTCGATTAAGCACCCAAATGATTCACTTTGTTCCCCGTGACAACATCGTGCAACATGCTGAATTGCGCCGGATGACTGTTAACGAGTATGCACCCGATAGTAATCAAGCTAATGAATATCGCACATTAGCGGACAAGATTATCAACAATAAAAATCTTGCCATTCCTACACCCATCGAGATGGATGAGCTAGAAGATTTATTGATTGAGTTCGGTATTCTTGAAAGTGAAGAAAATGCTGCAAAAATGATTGCCGCTGCTGATGCTCAAGAAGAAGCCGCTAAAAAGCAAGAAGATGCTGAAGGTGAAGCACTAGAAGCACTCAAAAAAGGTAACGTCGAAGTCGTTGCTAGTAGCGACAAAAAATAAAGCTTGTTAGTTACCTAGTCAGCATTGAGTGGGCGAAAATAGCCCACTCTACCCTCAATCATTCATCTATCGAAATTCGGAGGTATTCTCATAGCTGATCTATTGTTTTGGAAGTTTTTGCTTTACCATTTTTACCGCAATTTCTCAGATTTTTAATGTGGAATTAGTATTTTAGTTTTTCTCTTTCTCTACTTGGTTGGTTGTCTATTTTTTGAGGGAATGGGAATGTTATTTTTCCCATTCTTTCTTTATCTCGCTTCAAGACACACAGATGAAATGAGTTTTTGAGATTCCATTCAAAAATATTACCTTCTAATCACAAACCATGAAAATTAATCAAGAAAATACCAGCAGAAATCCTCATAATTCAATGCCAGATAATGAAGATAGATTTGGTATGCAGGTACCTTCAGCGTTAGATGCTCATGAAGATTGTGCTTTTGATGGGGCAATGTTGACTCTTGTACCTATTATTGATGCTGCACATTTAATTCATGGGCCAAGTGGTTGTATAAATAATGCTTGGGGAAATAACAGCAATTTATCATCTGACTTTAGGCTGCACAAAATTCGCTTTACCACTGATATGGAGGAAAGCGACATTATTTTTGGTGGTGCTAAAAAATTACAAAAAGCTATTATACAGCTAGTTAGACGCTACCAGCCTAGTGCTGTATTTGTCTATTCTACTTGTGTTTCTGCTCTGATTGGCGATGATATTCATGGAGCCTGTAAAGATGCTTATGAACAAATAGGGATACCAATTATCCCTGTAGATTCTCCTGGTTTTGCTGGTCGGAAAAACTTGGGTATTCGTCTGGCTGGTGAAACTTTAATAGAACACGTAATTGGTACAGCCGAACCAGAGTTTACTACACCTTATGATATCAATATTATTAGTGAATATAATATGGCAGGTGCAGTTAGTAACATTTTGCCATTACTAGAAAAATTAGGTATTAGAGTTTTAGCCAAAATTACAGCGAATAGTCACTACAAAGAAATTTGTTATGCCCATCGTGCCAAGTTGAATGTGCTGATTCCTTCACAGATAATGTTAAATTTTGTCAAAAAGATGCAGCATAAATTTGATATACCATACATTGAAGTACCACTGTATGGTGTAGATGATATAACTCAGCTTTTGAAAAGTATTGCCACAAAATTAGGCAGCCATGAACTAGAAGAAAAAACAGAAAAGCTAATCAACGAAGAAGTTAATAATTTATCAGAAAACCTGAATTTCTATAAATTACAACTACAAGATAAAACCGTAATTATTGATATTACTGATTTTGGTAGTTGGATAATGATTGAATCTGCAAATAATTTAGGAATGCAAGTAATTCCAATTAGTTGTAGAAAATTGAATCAAGAGGATAAAAATAGACTGAAACAATGGCTTGATAGGGATGAAGTAGTTTTGGCAAATGAGAGACTGGAAGAGATTATTCCAATAATTAATGAAAATCAAGTTGATTTATTAATAGCAAGCGATCGCCTAAAATCTCTCTCCTTCCAAGCCAAAATTCCTTTCCTCAACATTAACTCAGAACTTTACGCAGGCTACGCAGGAGTTTTAGCCGCCGCACGAGAAATCTACACAACTATCTACAGTCCCGTTTGGCAACAAGTACGCAAATCTGCACCTTGGGAGGAGATTGAATGAAATTACCTCTTGGCATCAATCCTCATTCATAAAATTCTCCCGTACTTAAATTATGGCAATTGTGAGCGTTACGAATACATCTGTTACAGTCAATCCTCTTAAACAAAGTCAAGCCATCGGTGCAACCTTAGCATTCTTAGGCTTAAAAGGGATGCTGCCTTTATTACATGGTTCACCTGGTTGCAGTGCCTTTACTAAATCTCCTCTAACACAGCATTTGCGTAAGGCGATTCCGCTTTCTAGTACGGCGATGACAGAAGTCTCTACCATTATGGGAGATGAGGATAAAGTTGAACAGGCAATTTTACAGATGGTGCAGAGATATCAACCAGAAATTCTCGGTTTATGTACCACGGGATTAACGGAAACTAAAGGCGATGATTTGCGACGTTTGACTAAAGATATTCGCCACCGTTACCCAGAATTGGATAATTTACCAATTGTCTTAGTCTCTACGCCTGATTTTAAAGGTACTTTGCAAGATGGCTTTGCCGCAGTCGTAGAAAGTATAGTTAAGGAAATCCCCCAAAATAGTGGCGGCTGTTATTTCCAGCAAGTTGTTGTGTTGGCGAGTTCTGCATTTACACCAGCCGATATCGAACAGGTAAAAGAAATAATTGCGGCTTTTGGCTTACAGGCGATCGCTATCCCTGATCTTTCTGGTTTACTAGATAGTCAGTGGGATCATAATTACAGTGGCATCACAGGCAGTGGTACAACATTGGCAGAATTACAACAAATCGGTCATTCTGTCTTCACTTTAGCTTTGGGTGAGAGTATGCGTGGTGCAGCCAAAATTTTAGAACAGCGATTTAACATCCCTTATGAAGTTTTTAGTGAATTAACAGGGTTAGGTGCTACAGATAGATTTCTGCAAGCCTTGGCAGATATTAGCGGTCATAATGTCCCAGAGAAATATCGCCGCCAACGCCGTCAACTGCAAGATTTGATGCTGCATACTCACACTTACTTTGGTGGTAAACGAGTTTCTGTCGCACTCGAACCAGACTTGCTTTTGTCTATCGTCACTTTTTTACAGTCGATGGGTGTGCATATTCATACAGCTGTCACAACAACGCGTTCTCCTGTGCTGGAAAAACTAACAATTCCCTGTGTGACTATTGGCGACTTAGAAGATTTTGAACAGATGGCGGTTGGTTCTGACTTGCTGATTGCTAATTCATATACAACAACAATCTCTAAACGACTGAATATTCCTCTCTATCGTCAAGGAATCCCGATTTTTGACCGCTTAGGTCATGCGCTGTCGACTAAAGTTGGCTATCAAGGTACTAAGCAGCTATTGTTGGATATTGCTAACTTATTTTTCCAAGACTAATCATCTCACAAATCCTATAAATTTACCAACTTATTTGGTAAAAAGATGCAATTGATACAGTTTGAGTGGTCAATTTCAGCTTTGATGCTGATTAGGGAAAATATATCAACCAATCTTAGTAAGCAATGTGAAAACATGCCATAGACTCAAAATCAAGTCTTTGAGTCCCAATCATCCTATCAAGTCCAGTAGAACAATTGCCCAAGCAACTAACTTGGCTAAAAAACATCATCTCTACAGAAATTTTAACCCATCCATTGCTGTAGACTCTTGGCTGACTTGGTTTGAAGTTATTGGCTACACAGTAGAACTAGAAGCAGATATCGCCGCTGGTAGACATCCGACAGAACGTAATAATGAGACTGAAGTTATTTTAGGCGATCGCCTGCGTCATGCCTTACTGAGAATCAATCCGCATATCTCATCAGCAGCACTTCAATCAACTATCCGTCAGTTGACTGCTTTACCCAAACAAAACTTACTTGAAAATAACCTGTACTTGCATAAATTATTAACTCAAGGAATTGATATTACATACATAATTAATAATCAAATAATTAGCGAAAAAGTCTGGTTAATAGATGCTGCTAACTTGCTTAACAATGATTGGTTGGTAGTTCATCCATTTACCATTGTTGCAAATCATCAAACTCACCAGTTAGATGCAGTTATTTTTATTAACGGCTTACCTTTGGCAATCTTATATAATCAGAAAGCATCTGCAATAAACATCTTGAAAAATAATCAAGATACCTTGCATAAATATATTCAAAATATTCCAAAATTGTTTTTTTATAATGTCTTTCTAGTAGTTACTTCTGGCAATCGAGCCAACTTAGGTACATTAACTTGTAAATCAACAGAGTTTTTACCTTGGTACACAATAGATGGTGAAGACTTTACCCATCCACAAGAAACAGAAATAGATGTGCTAATCCAAGGTATTTTTGATAAACGACGCTTTCTAGAAATAATTAAACATTCTATAGTGTTTGAGGAAGATGGCGTTAGTTACAGTAAAAAATTACTGCGTTATCATTTTTGCACTGTACCATAAGATTTTAAGTTACCAACAAATTTGGATTTATAACCTAATACTTGCTGTATATAAACAGCAATATTTATATAATAAAATGTCTGATTTCTCTAAATAAGCCAAGAAGTCTACGCCTCTTAATTTTTTTACAACTTAATTACCAACTATCTTGATCAAAACCAATAAAGTTGGTATTATTGCTTTATCCGAATATTTACTTAGTTTTTCTAGAAATGTAGGATAGAAAAATATTTTCTTCTAACCAAGTTGATGAAAAACTAGGTTGATTTGGCACGCGTAACCATATTCTTCTGAGAAGAAATACAAACTGTTGATAAGGAATATTGTATGTATTTTACGCGCCATATAGCCAGCGTATCTTTAATACTGTCTATGCTAGGATTTTGGCAACCAACCTTAGCTGAACCAGGAAATATTCTACCTTGGAGAAAACAAGAAACACCTGCTCCGTGGGCAAAAAATAAATGTGCAGGTGGATTCTTAGAAAAGTTTCGTTTAAGTGGAGAAATTAATCATCCCAGGACTTTTACACTCCAAAAACTCACAGAGTTACGAGATGCTGTAAAAACCCAAAACCCATCAACAGTTACAGAAATCACTGTTAGCTTTCAAACAGGCTCAGGCCCCAGAACTGAAACATACTATGGCGTTCCTTTATGGGATTTAATTAACAATGAAAAAGCTGGTGGTGGACTAGAACCTCGTAATCCTGGACAAAATACCAAAAATGCTTTTCTTCGCCAATACATTTTAGTTGAGGCTACAGATTGTTATGGAGCAGTTGTAGCTGTTGGCGAAATTCATCCCAACTTTGAAAATAAATCTGTGCTGGTTGCATTTGCGAAAAAAGCTAATGATGGTACAGTGCAACTGCTGACAGATGAAGGATTTGCTCGTTTAGTAGTTCCTGGTGATAGAGCAGGAGGACGTTATATTAGCAATATTAGAAATATCGTCGTACTTTCTGCGCCGCCTTCTCCTTTAGAAATTAAAGATTTTCGTTATCCTTAACGGACTTTTTTAAAATTCTACACTTTGCAGAATTACACAGGTTTTATCTGAATAAATCATGAATTTTATGTTGAAAATAAAGTTTTTGCAAAACCCATTCATATTTATTTTGGGGTTAGCATTAACGACTTTTACTCCTACACCATCTCTAGCAGTTACTTTTACTTATCAAGGTGATACAACAACTCAACCCATTTGGCGGCGCGTTGCACCCGGTAATCCTCCTACTCTGATTTCTGGCGAAAGAGATGGGACATTAGGGATGAGTGTACCTTATAGTGTGTTTGATTTTACGGTTGATCAATCAGGTTTATATACTATCAGTGGTTCATCTGGAAGTAATATAAAATGGGATATTTTTTTAGCTTTATATCAAGACAGTTTCCATCCCTCTCAACAATTAAATAATGTGCTAATAGCAAGTACTACCACAACTGGTGGTACTGCTGTATTCAGTAGAGAATTAACTTCTCAACGAAAATACTTTTTAGTCATAACTGGTCGAAGAATAGCTGATTTTGGTGTTTTTACCAACTCAATTAGTGGATCGGGTAAAATTATCCCAATTCCTGAATCAGATTTGCTCCCAGGTGTGTTAGTTGCAACTGGTATAACTTTACTGCTACACAAGCGGAAAAATTACCTTCAAAAAAGGTAGTTGTAGTGATTTGTTGAGATTTAAGACTTGGCTGACTCATGATTTAATCGTTTGAGCAAATCTTGAATCTCTGCAATGGTATCTTTGGTAATTTTTGGCTCTTTCTCTAGCCAAGAATTAGCACTTTCATTTCCTTGTTGAACGGCTAAAATTAACGCCCCCCAAGCTAATACCTCTGTTTGTTGTGGATTAACTTCTAATGTTGCTGCTACACGATTCCACAACTTGCCTTTTTCTGCTTTTAAGAGGATGGAAATTTCTTGTGCATTTTGAGGTGATGCTTTAAATACTTTTAAAGCTTGAGACCAACGCCCATCAATTAAATCGGCCAAGACTTGTTCACTAGGACTAGCCCAGGTTTTTTCTGCTTGGGCTTTGGTGAATTGAGCATGTAGGCGAATTAAATCTATTTGAGCTTGTGCTGTGGCTGGTAAAGCGATTTTGCCTTGTTGTTGAATAGATTTTAAAGATTCTAAGGCTGGTGTCCACAAACCACTACGCGCAATTGATATGGCATTTTGGTAAGCAGTATCCTTGATGGCTGGTGGTTTTAGAGAAATTTTATCTAGCTCAATGGGGTTGAGGTAAAGCTTGGTAGGTTTAACTTGGTAAACGCGTAATTGGGGTTCTAAACCGACTGTTTGATCTAGAATTAACTCTTTAGTATCGTTACCAGTAACTTGCTGCCATTTTGGTAATTGGCCGTTAGAATTCTTCCAAGACAGAAGTTGGATTAAGTTAGAGCGTTCTGGATTGTAATACAAAATTTGACCATAGGCGATCGCAGTTGTGCCTTTTTTATATTGCCCTTGTAAATTAAACCATGCTCCTGATGCTGGTGTTTCGTCATCAAAACCTTTAATTGTGTTCAAAGGTAGCAGAGTATTAGTATCATCACTTTCTGCTGTTCCTTCAATCAAAGATTTTTCAATTCCAGTCACAGATAGTTGCGTCGCTAGACGATAGTATTTTTCTCTTTTTGATTGAAACTCTGAGTCTGTTGCTAGTTGATAAACCCGCAGTGCTGCTAGTTCTTGACAATTAGACTGACAATCGGTGCGTTGCTGAAAAATTGGTAATAAAAATGCGTTTTCGTTTTTATCTAAAGCCAGAGTCGCCCCGGATGTTTGTTTTTGTGCTTGTAAGCTGGCTTGAATTTCTGGTAATGTGTGCGGGTGTTCGCTGTAACCGAAGGGAATTTGCGCCCATTCTGGTAGAAACTTGTTCAGCCAAACTATCTTGTCGGGATTAAAAATAAACAGCCAACTAATCCAAGCAAACACCAGAATTAGCCCAGCACTACTGAACAAAACAGTGACTGCTATTGTTGATGTCAGCAAACTTACTTGTTGCGGCGTTTTTTCTACAATGTCTGTAGAAGTTTGATTGCGTCTAAAAAATTTGAGCGATAATCTGCGCGAGGGATGTGCCATATTGCTTCTCGGTCAATCTAGTAGGTGGTGTAAGGCTGGTTATTTTTACTTTTATACTCGCGTTTTCTCCTGTTGCCCAGAATAAGTTTTGTCTCATTTAGTACAAAGTCGGTAAAATTTCTCATGCCGAACCTGATATTTTTGCTTACACTCGAACTTCAGTATTGTAGGTAGAGTTTAAGAAATTGAAACTTAACGTGATTCGCTATAATTATCTGAAATTCTGGATAATCGCATCTTTCTTGATAGCAGGATTAAACGGCGGATCACAAATAGCATCCGCCCAGGATTATACAAATACAGAGACAGAAACAAGTCTAAGTTTAGACAACCAAAATTTCTCGATATTTCCTACCGCTGCAACAGATCAGGGTGTAAAAGAAGACACAGAACCAATGGCACAAGTCACATCGGTGTCGCAATTGAATGATGTCCAACCTAGCGATTGGGCTTTTACGGCTTTACAATCTTTGGTAGAACGCTATAACTGCATTGCTGGCTATCCGAATAATTCATTTCGTGGCGATCGCGCTGTTACTCGCTATGAATTTGCCGCAGGGATGAATGCTTGCTTAGATAAAATTAACCAAATTATTGCAGTAGCAGCACCCAGCGCCGAACTCGTAACCCGCGCAGATTTAGAGACAATTAAACGCTTACAAACAGAATTTAGTAGCGAATTAGCTACCTTGCGGGGACGAGTAGATAGCTTAGAAGCACGTAGCGCCGAAATTCAAGCTAACCAATTTTCTACCACAACAAAACTTAACGGACTGTTAATTGTAGGTGTTCAAGGGCGGAGTTCTAACCGTGGTGATGTTAATCCCAGAGATGGTGTAAAAGACTCAGATGATAATGGAACAAACTTTAATGTTGTTAACTTTTCTTACCTGAGTTTAACTACTCAACTCACACCTCGTAGTTATCTATTTACAGGGTTGATAGCTGCCGATGGTACCACAAAACCTAAATTGAGTAATGACTTTGCACTAAGTTACGAATATCCTACAGATAACACATTAACTGTTACTGACTTGAATTATCGCTGGTTAGTTACTGACAAATTAGCGGTGATGGTAGGAACAGAAGGCGTAAATATGACCAATGCTTTCCGTGGCCCCGTTCGAGTCGAGAGCGCAGCTACAGGGCCTTTATCTTGGTTAGCACAAAGAAACCCAATTTTAGACATAGGCTTTGGTCATGGTGGAATTGCTATAGATTGGCAATTTGCCAAACGCGCCAGTGTGCAAGCTTTGTATACTAGTTACACTCCGGGGAATCCCAGTCAACGCAATGGTTTGTTTGATGGAACTACGACAACAGCAGTGCAATTGTTATTAACACCTACTGATAGTGTGGATTTGAGTTTGTATTACGTTAATAACTATGCTTCTAATGGCTGTTTACTTACCTTTGTTGGTGATGAATGTTTAACAGCGACTAATGCACCCTTACAAACCAACGCCTATGGTGGGACAGTCAGTTGGCAAATTTCGCCCCGCGTCACTGTCGGCGCATGGGGTGGTTATACTACTTCGTCCATTCCTGGGCGATCAGGTAGTGTGGACACAACGAATTACATGGTATTTCTGAATTTCCCTGATTTATTTGCTCCAGGAAATTTAGGCGGTATTTATGTGGGACAACCACCTAAAATTACTAGTAGTAATTTACCTGTGGGTAATAATGTTCCAGATTTTGAGAATACAGGTCTAGGACGTGCAGGTGGACAACCAGGAACCACCACTCAAATCGAAGCTTTTTATCGTTTCCGAATGACAGACAATATCTACATTACGCCAGGGATAATTCATATCTTGGAACCTGGACATACACCAGATAGCGACCCGATTACGATTGGTATTCTTCGGAGTACCTTTTTGTTTTAGTATTGAGAGTTTTAGAACCCCGACCTCTTAAAGAAGTTGGGGTTATTGTTGTTCACAAATAGTTAATAAGTAGAGTGACATAAATAATTGTAATTAGGATAAGGCAGGAGGGAAGAGGATTGCAGCCTTGTTTACCTTTCTGAACTTATTTTTGTTTTTTCACGCCTACTTACTTAATTCCTATCAATAATTATAGTTAATTGCAAATTTCAACTATAAATCAATTCCTTTTTTCCCTAGACAAGCTGTGTCAAATGATTTTAATACCTGGAAAAAGAAAAAAGGTTTGGCTCACCACCAAACCTGACTATAAATCCAGTGCATAACAACATCCCGCATTTATTTACTCATGATTTTTCCTTCCGAGCATCTTCCTATAGGATGTATCCAAAACTTATAAAAACTGATATTACGCTAACTAGGTATTATTCATTACATTAAAATAAAATCATTGAGATGAATTTTTTTAAAATTCAAAAATGCTGATATAATCCTCCGAATTTTGGCATCTATAGATAGTATTTATGGCTCGATTGATAACAATCAGCAAAATAAAAGACGGGTTTTCACCCGTCAAAATAGCTTGAAAGTGGCGATACACCTTGGATTAAAGAAAAATCATATAAATTAAAATTAGGAGGTTGTCAAGAAGACTAAGGATTTAGGCAATAAGAACAGTATTCATACTTTACTTACTGTTTTCACCAAAGTCATACTTGTACTATTGATCAATTTAGCACCATCAAATTTTCATTAAATGCCAAAATGCCAAAATCTTCAAGATATAAACAGCATTTTGAATTTATTTATAAGTCTTATTAGACAAACAATATTAGTAATTTGTGTAATTTATTTATATCTCTGGAGTGTAAGTTACTAAAATATTATTAAGTAGTAAAAGTTACTAATTTTTTTGCGTATTCTTTAGGCACAAAACCAATTGCTATTCCATCATGATCTAAGATTGTTGGGTATTCTCTAGTTGACGATCGCCCATAGACCGATGATTGAAGTTGAACATCTCAGTAAAACTTACGGTTCTACCCCAGCGATTACAGATGTGACTTTTCGGGTTGAACCAGGGGAAATTTTAGGGTTTTTAGGGCCGAATGGCGCTGGTAAAACCACAACAATGCGAATTTTAGCGGGTTATTTACCTGCAACTAGCGGGACAGCTAAAATTTCTGGGTTTGATGTCCATGATAATTCTTTGGCGGTGCGTCAACGCATTGGTTATTTACCAGAAACACCACCGTTATATCCAGAGATGACGGTGGAGGGATTTTTGCATTTCGTCGCCCGAATCAAAGGTGTCTCCGCAGGCGATCGCACCGCTAAAGTCAAAGCAGCGATCGCCCGATGTAACTTACAAGATAAACAGCGAGTCATTATTCGCAAACTCTCTAAAGGATATCGCCAAAGAGTGGGCATTGCTCAGGCGATCGTTCACGACCCACCAGCCATCATCCTGGATGAACCCACCGTTGGACTTGACCCTAGACAAATCATCGAAGTGCGAAATTTGATTAAAAGTCTCGCGGGGACACACACGATTATTTTGTCTACCCACATTTTGCCGGAAGTGAGTATGACTTGTAGCCGTGTCGCTATTATTAATCGTGGAAAGGTTGTAGCTACTAATACTCCAGAAAGCCTCATGACACAGTTGACTGGAGGCTCAGGATATGAATTAGAAATTGAAGGCGAAGCAAACCTAGCGAAACAAGTCTTGCAAAACGTTGCGGGTGTGAGTCTGGTAGAATCAATTCCTGGTCATCATCTGATCCATGCTACAGACGGTCGCGCTTATTTGCGAGTGATTGCTCAACCGGGAACAGAACCGGGAAGAGAAATCGCCGCCACCTTAATCCGGGCTGGATTTGGTTTACAAGAAATGCGGCGAGTCAGCGCTACCTTAGAAGATGTGTTCTTGCAACTGACCACCGAAGAAAAGCATTTTGAACCTGAAGCAGCCAACGAAGGAGAAGCAGCATAAATGGGTATAGTACTAGCGAATATTATTGCCATTTATCGCCGGGAACTACAGAGTTACTTTATCTCGCCATTAGCTTATGCGATCGCTGGGGTATTTTGGTTCATCTCTGGGTTATTTTTTGTGACCATTTTATTTGGCCCCGATGGAATTTTGCCCTCGGTTGCAGCCATCGACTTACAAGGTCAACAATTGGGTGTCCCAGTCCCCTTAATTGATGTCCCCTATGAATTTATTCGAGCATTTTTAGACCGAATGGGTTGGTTATTGCTATTTATTTTGCCAATTCTGTCGATGGGACTGTACGCCGAAGAACGTAAGCGTGGCACATTGGAACTTTTAGCCACCTCACCCTTAACGAATTGGGCAGTAGCGGTTGGAAAATTATTAGGCGTGGTGACATTCTTAATTACAATGGTTGCACCACTGTTGATATTTGAAGCGATCGCCCTTAGTGGTTCCAATCCACCTATGTCGCCAGCTATTCCCCTACTCGGTCATTTTGGCTTAATCTTGCTGGCAGCCGCAATTTTATCATTGGGAATGTTTATTTCTTCCTTAACAGACAGCACTATCCTCTCTGCTGTTCTGACCTTTGGCTTGGTTTTGTTGCTGTTATTTGTTGATTTAATCGCTAAAAGTATTGGCGGCCCTGTCGGCGAAGCCTTGGGTCATTTGTCATTACTCAAACATTACAACACCTTCATCCAAGGAATTTTTGACACCAGCGCCATAATTTTATTTGCTAGTTACATTTTTTTAGGTATCTTTCTCACAGCACAATCAATTGATGCCCTACGTTTTCAAAGGCAATAGTTTATTAGTCAATAGTCTAAAGTCCTGACTATTGACTATTGAGCATTGACCATTGACTATTGACAAAATATGAAAAAAATCACAAAAAAGCAACCTTGGAAATATTTATTTTGGCTGGGGCCGTTTCTATTCATGGTCGGCTTCACAGCAGGGTTAGTATCTGGTAGCTGGGGACTATTACCTCTAGCTTTTATGATTCCTGGAATTGCCGTTATTATATTTTGGGTAGTTTGGCAAAGCCAGCAAAGCCGTTGGTGGGCTAGTCGTTCTACCCAAGCTGGAACTAATGCGGTTGTTGCCACATTAGCTATCTTGGTAATTTTAGGGTTAATTAACTTTTTAGGTGTTCGCTATCAACTACGCCAAGATTTAACCGAAACTCAGTTATTTACCCTAGCACCCCAATCACAAGAATTAGTCCGTCGTCTACCACAATCTGTGAAAATTTGGGTATTTGACACTAATCAAAATCCTCAAGATAGAGAATTACTAGAAAACTATCAACGGCAAAGTTCTAAGTTTCAATTTGAATATGTTGACCCTCAAAGCCGACCCGGAATCGCCGAAAAATTTGGGGTGAAAGAATATGGAGAAGTTTATTTAGAATCTGGAAATAAACGCCAATTAGTACAATCATTGAACGTCAATGAACGCCTATCAGAAATTAAATTAACGAATCGACTACAGCAACTTACTAATTCCACCGTTGTTAAAGCTTACTTCCTTCAAGGTCACGGTGAACATCCCCTGACTGGTGGCGAAAGTGGAATTTCTCAGGCTGTGCAAGGATTAACCGAAAAAGGTTACACCGTTGAACCACTAAATTTAGCTGACAAACTGCAAGTTCCTAACGATGCTGCGGCTGTAGTGGTAGCAGGTGCTAAACGCGGACTATTCGACGCAGAGGTAAAAGCCTTACAAAATTATCTCAATCGTGGCGGTAACTTGCTGCTGATGATTGATCCTGATACTGACCCCAAACTCAGCCCTTTATTACAAGAGTGGGGTGTACGCCTCGATAATCGTTTAGCCGTTGATGTCTCCGGTGCAGGTGTGGGACTTGGCCCCGCAGCACCCATCATCACAGACTACGGACAACACCCAATTACCAAAGATTTTGGCAAAAATATTTCTTTTTATCGCTTGGCTAGACCAATAGAAATTACCTCCGTTGCTGGTATCCAGTCCACACCCCTACTGCAAACCAAAGCCTATCCCAATAGCTGGGCTGAAAGCGACCTGCAAAGCGAAAAATTAGAATTCAATCCTGATAAAGACCTCAAAGGGCCGCTGACTTTAGGTGTAGCGTTAACAAGAAAATTGCCAGCTACATCTAACCCTATTCCTACTCCGACAGCAGCGACAACTCCTTCGCCTTTAACCACTCCCACAACAACGCAAAATCAAGCAACTCCCACTCCCACAGTTACGACATCTCCAGCAACTTCCACTCCTACAGCTACCACTACTTCTTTACCTTCACCAGCGACTACTCCCGCAACAGAAGAGAAATCTGAACAATCTCCAAAAGAATCACGGTTAGTAGTTTTTGGAAATTCGGATTTTGCTACCGATGGAGTATTTCAACAGCAACTAAATGGTGATGTATTTCTCAACTCTGTTACCTGGCTGAGTCAACAAGACCAGCAACCCCTTTCTATTCGCCCCAAAGAACCGAAAAACCGTCGAATTACTTTATCAACATCACAAGCCAATGTATTAACATTGTCATCTTTATTGGTATTACCTCTGCTTGGCTTTTTAACGGCAGCTTTCATTTGGTGGCGAAGAAGGTAAGAAGAAGTAGGAAGTCTGAAATTTCATACTCCTGTCTTTTGACCATTGACTATTGACCATTGACAAATGACTATTCCAAAAACAACTTTAATTTTGATATTGTTGGCGCTGGGTTTAGGTGCTTTCGTGTATTTCCATGAAATTCGAGGTGCAACTCAGCAAGAAGAAGTCAAAGAGAAACAGCAGCAAATTTTCACTTTTGCAGAAGATGATGTGCAGTCTTTGACAGTAAAAACAAAAGCTTACACTCTAATTTTGGAACGCAACTCTCAAGGTAGTAATCCCAAATGGTTGCTGAAATATCCAGTATCAGAGTCAGCCAATGATGCAATTGTTTCTTATTTAATGGATTTGTTGGTTAAGGGTAAGAGCAATAACATTGTATCAACCCCCGCTAACCAACTAACAGAATTTGGTTTGGCTCAACCCCACGCCACTATTGATATTAAACTAAAAAATCAGCAAACCCATCAGTTGATTTTAGGCAAATCTGATTTTAATAATCGTTTTGTGTATGCTCAAACTGACTCCGCTACACAACCAAACGGCAATATCAATGTATTATTAGTATCTACAGATTTTGCAAATGCCGTCAATCGGGAGTTGTCAGAATGGCGACAAACTGTCGATAACAGTAAATCAACACCTTTACCTACTAATCTTCCTCTACCAACACCTTAGAAGAAGTATGAAGTATGAATTGACTGAAATTAAATTTCTTTAACTACGAATTATAAATTATTTTATGTCCACGACAACTGCCACCCTGCTCATTTCTTGCCCTGATCAACGAGGACTAGTTGCCAAAATTGCTAACTTTATTTATGCCAATGGCGGTAATATTATTCATGCAGATCAGCACACAGATTTTTCGGCGGGTTTATTTCTAACGCGCATAGAATGGCAGTTAGCCGGATTTAATTTACCTAAAGATTTAATTGCTCCAGCTTTTAATGCGATCGCTCAACCTTTAGGTGCTAAATGGGAACTTCATTTTTCTGATTCTGTACCACGTATAGCGATTTGGGTAAGCCGCCAAGACCACTGTCTCTACGATTTAATTTGGCGACACCGTGCTAAAGAATTCACCGCAGAGATTCCTTTAATTATTAGCAATCATCCTCATTTAAAGGTAGTAGCTGAACAATTTGGTATTGATTTTCATCACATTCCTATTACTAAAGAAAATAAACTAGAACAAGAAGCTAAACAACTAGAATTATTACACCAATACAAAATTAATTTAGTTGTTTTAGCAAAATATATGCAAATTGTTAGTTCTGATTTTATTGGTCAATTTCCCCAAATTATTAATATTCATCATTCATTTTTACCAGCTTTTGTTGGCGCAAATCCATATCATAGGGCTTTTGAAAGAGGCGTAAAAATAATTGGTGCTACCTCTCATTATGTCACTCAAGATTTAGATGCAGGGCCAATTATTGAACAAGATGTAGTGAGAGTCAGTCACCGCGATGAGGTAGAAGATTTGGTGAGAAAAGGTAAAGATTTAGAGCGAGTAGTATTAGCAAGGGCGGTACGGCTACACTTACAAAATCGTGTATTGGTGTATGGTAATCGTACCGTAGTGTTTGAGTAAGTGTTTTTTGCCTTTCCATTCTTTCCCCTTGCTCCCTGCACCTCTGCGGTTTATTTGTATCAAAATTAAAGTGAAACGGTATCACCCTCTACCCTGACAAAATTCATCTACCCAAGAAGCTATAGTACGAGCATTAGTACTAAGAAATGGCTGAGTTTTGCTAGGTGAATTTTGCGGTTGGGATTTTTCTGGTAATTTGCTGTTGGCAGACACTTCATTAATCACAGTCAATGGTGGTGGAGTTTTTGCTTGACTATCCACCACTATTTGGCGAGAAACTACAATGCTTCTGGGCATAAGTTTGACATGATTGGGAACTTCCGCTAAGGCGATGGTTTTACCGTTGCTGGGAACTGTGGTAGCCAAAGCTAAAGATGATATGGGTTGATTTTGGCGTGATTTACCAGAAGATTGCCGAGTTACCTTGGTAGCGAGTGTAAAGGCTGGTAAAGGTTTGTGTGCCTGTGGTAAATCTGAAATGATGTTTTCGGGATGTTGGATTGTAGCTAGAGATTGAGGAATAATATCATTAGCCGTGGCGAGCGATCGCACAGGTTTTTCTTCAAAAGATTTTTCCTCAGTAAACTCGCTCTGACATTGGTTGATAGCCGCAACTTCATCTAACTTTGTCAGACTTAACTCTTCATCAGGATTGAAGTTCAGCCCCAAAGCTGTGACTATAGCATCAGGATTATTATTTAGATCCATCATAAAATTCAGCATCTGCTCAAACTCTGGCTCTAAAACCGATAAAGTCGCCAAAATAAAGCCAGATGAGGGTCGGCGCAGACCATTATAATTTCCCCAAACTCGCATTTTCACCAGCCAGGGACGATTTTGTTGATAGTAACCCAGCCACTTCATTTTCAATGATTGACGTAGCTGCTGAATATTCATCGGATGCCTCTCTTGAGTCAAAAATAGTGCAGACCTGGTTGTTTGTAATTAGATTTATCCTTGGGGATGAAATCGATAATAAAGCATCTGTTTGACTCTTTCACCACATCGTAAATGTTGTTCTACCAATAGAGGTATTTCATGGGGTTGCACACCGCTATACCAAACCATATCAGGTAGAACTAGTACCATCGGCCCGTTACCGCATTGTCCTAAACAGCTACTTGCTGTGACCGTCACATCTGGTACTGGTAAATTTGTCAAAGCTGCTAAAACCTTAGCCGCGCCTTGCTTCTTACAGGTGCGATTATGGCACACCCGCACACACCTGTGAGTAGATACTTGGCCGCTGACTGCTGAGTTTGGTGGTTGAGTTATGTTTGTCATTTGTCCTTTGTCCTTTGTCAATGGTCAAATGACCATTGACTATTAACCATTGACTAATTTACTGATAACCCTTTAGAGGCCAGCCACTCACTGTTAAATATGCGTGATTGATAGCGGGAACCACTATCACAGAGGATCGTAACAATCGTATGTCCAGGGCCTAATTGTTTTGCCAAAGCAACAGCCGCCGCCACATTAATACCTGTTGAGCCACCCATCAAAAGGCCATCTTTCCGTAGCAATTGGTAAACGACGCGCAAAGCTTCTGTGTCATCTATTTGGATAGCATCATCAGCAGGTGCGCCTTCCATATTTGCTGTGATTCGACTGTTACCAATACCTTCAGTAATAGAATTACCTTCTAAATGGATTTCACCAGTTTTGATATAGCTGTAAAGTCCACTACCTAGAGGATCAGCAACAACACATTTAATCGCCGGATTTTTTGATTTTAGGTACAATGCAACACCAGCAAAGGTTCCACCTGTACCAGTTGCCGCTACCCATCCGTCTATTTTACCATCTGTCTGTGTCCAAATTTCTGGGCCAGTGGTTTCGTAGTGGGCGCGACGGTTAGCTAAATTATCAAACTGATTCGCCCAAATGGCATTGTCTAACTCAGCAGCAACTCTACCAGATAGCTTGACGTAGTTATTTGGGTCTTTATAGGGAACAGCGGGAACAGGCCGAACTTCCGCGCCTAATGCTGTTAGTGCATCGATTTTTTCTTGAGACTGGGTATTAGGAATGATAATTAAGCATTTGTAGCCTTTGGCGTTGCAAATATGCGCCAGTCCAATACCAGTGTTACCTGCGGTTCCCTCAACTACAGTACCACCGGGTTTGAGCAAACCTTTTTCTTCCGCATCTTCAATGATATACAGTGCGGCGCGGTCTTTAACGGAACCACCAGGGTTAAGAAACTCTGCTTTAGCCAGAATTTCGCATCCTGTTTCTTCACTAAAACTGTTTAACCGAATTAAAGGTGTATTACCTACTGTGCCAATAAAGCCGTTTTTAATGTCCATTTTCCATCTTCTCGAATTCTTGCCTATAAAAATTTTGGCTTATGGCGGTTGTAGAATTTACGGCTTCTATATGGATTTTCTACTAAAACAATAGGAAATTATATATGTAATGCAATAATTACTACCTAATCTTACTTAAACAGAACTTACGCAAAAATTAAATTATCAAAAGGCTTAATTTATCAAACCACAGAGAGAAGTTGCTTGCGGGTTCCCCCCGTTGGTTTATCACTCACAAATTAAATACTACTAAACATAACTCAAGAATAAATTTTTATTACCAAAAATTTCTGGAATGGCAAGAGATTTTTGGGAATCTAACTTCTAACTTGGTTGAACAAACGCTCATCCTCAAAGCCGTAATATTACTGGAGTTTATGAAGTTTATAGTAAGTTAACATACACGGTGACTGACTTTTAAATGCCGATATCATTGCTTTGTTCTCAACGGAGTAAATACTGATGAAATCTGAAGAAGATCGCCGTCAAGAACTAGAACAGCGAGAACGAATACTGCGCGAAAGAGAAGTTGAATTACGACTTCGAGAAATAGAAACTGACATTCACGGTTCTCAAGCACCTTTTCATCAAACTGTAAAGCATCAGCCAGAAGATTCTCACAAACCTTGGGTAAAAAAAGCTATCCTCGCCGGAAAGTTATTTGCTTTGGGTGTGGCGGTGCTGGTTGCTGCCAAAATAGCCTCAGCCGTTGCTGGTGTAATTATTATTGCAGGATTGGTATGGATGTCTTACAAACTATTTTTTGAATCACCAAAGCAGAATCCTTAATTAGAGTATTATTATCATGAGTAATCAAGTACTAACTGACCAATTTCTTAGAGATTTAGAGCGAGTAGCCCAAGTACGTTCTGATATTTCTACACATTTGAATAATCTGGCTGAAACAATTACCAAAGCAGAGTTAGCTGGAGACTCTTCATCAGGCAAACTGAGCTTAGAACGTAATATTGAAGATATTGCATTAGCGAGTAAAAATCTGCGTCAAGGTGTGTTTCGCCTTTTAGTGTTAGGCGATATGAAGCGCGGTAAAAGTACATTCTTAAATGCTTTAATTGGGGAAAATCTTTTACCGAGTGATGTTAATCCTTGTACTGCTGTATTAACAATTTTACGCTACGGCCCCGAGAAGAAAGTTACTATTCATTTTAATGATGGTAAAAATCCGCAACAGCTAGATTTTCAGAGTTTCAAGTATAAATATACTATTGACCCAGCAGAAGCCAAGAAATTAGAACAAGAGAAAAAACAAGCATTTCCTGATGTTGATTACGCTATTGTGGAGTATCCTTTAGCATTACTCGAAAAAGGAATTGAAATTGTTGATAGTCCTGGATTGAATGATACCGAAGCGCGGAATGAATTATCTTTAGGTTATGTCAATAACTGTCATGCAATTTTATTTGTCATGAGAGCTTCGCAGCCTTGTACTTTAGGAGAAAGACGCTATTTAGAAAATTATATTAAAGGTCGAGGTTTATCTGTTTTCTTTTTAATCAATGCTTGGGATCAAGTAAAAGAATCATTGATTGACCCTGATGATACAGAAGAATTGCAAGCCGCAGAAGATAGACTCAGACAAGTATTTAAAGCAAATTTAGCTGATTATTGTTATGTAGATGGTCAAGATATTTATGATGAGCGAGTATTTGAGCTTTCGTCAATTCAAGCACTCAGACGACGATTGAAGAATTCCCAAGCTGATTTGAGTGGGACTGGCTTTCCAGAGTTTATGAGTGCTATTAATACTTTTCTTACCAGAGAACGGGCGATCGCAGAACTCCGTCAAGTAAGAACTTTAGCCAGACAAGCCTGTAACCATACCCACGAAGCCATAGCTAGACGCATACCTTTACTCGACCAAGATGTAGACGAATTAAAAAAACGCATTGAGTCAGTAGAACCAGAGTTTAACAAACTCACCGATATCCGCGATCAATTTCAAACAGAAATCATCAACACTAGAGATACTCAAGCACGAACAATATCAGAATCGTTTCGCAGCTATGTTTTAAATCTTGGTAATACATTTGAAACTGATTTTTTACGCTATCAACCAGAACTAAATCTGTTAGATTTTCTTAGTAATGGTAAACGTGAAGCTTTTAATAATGCACTACAAAAAGCCTTTGAACAATACATTACCGATAAATCTGCGGCTTGGACTTTAACTGCTGAGAAAGATATTGATGCAGCATTTAAAAAATTATCTCACAGTGCTGCACAATATGGTGCATCATACAACAAAATTACAGATGAAATCACCGAAAAACTCACAGGACAAAAAGTTCATGTTAACGCTCATACTTCCACAGAAGAGGATAAATCTCCAGGCTGGGCAAAATGGGCAATGGGATTGTTATCTTTAACAAAAGGTAATTTAGCTGGAGTAGCATTAGCTGGCGCTGGATTTGACTGGAAAAATATCCTGCTGAATTACTTTACTGTAATTGGCATTGGCGGTGTAATTACAGCAGTCACAGGGGTTTTACTTGGGCCAATTGGCTTTGCATTACTCGGTTTAGGTGTAGGCTTTTTGCAAGCAGATCAAGCACGTAAAGAGCTAGTTAAAACTGCCAAAAAAGAGTTAGTGAGATACTTACCCCAAGTCGCGCATGAACAATCACAAACTGTCTACAATGCAGTTAAAGAATGTTTTGAATCTTACGAAAAAGAAGTAAGCCAACGCATTAACGATGATATTACTTCTCGCAAATCCGAATTAGATAATTTAGTCAAGCAGAAACAAACACGCGAAATTAATCGGGAGACTGAGCTAAAACGCTTAAAAACCTTGCAAGAAGATGTGATAGCTCAATTGCAAAAAATAGAAGCATCTTATAGTAGTTTGCTCGCTTACTATAGTTAAGTTAGATAATTAAACCACAGATGGATAATGAATGATACATACAGATAATTCATCCGTGTGTATCTAACTACATCTGCGGTTTAATATATAAAATTTTAGACGCAAATCATCATAATAAAAATATGCCAACCCAAGATGAAAATTATAAAAATTTAGTAGATTCTCTTAAATATGCGTCTACATTACTAAACTTAGAAAGTACATCAAAACTGTATCACGATATAAATTCACTCTGCAATTATCTAACTAACCCAAACTTCAGAATTGCCGTATTTGGCCCCTTTAATCATGGAAAATCAACCTTACTAAATGCCATCTTAGGGACGCGCACATTACCAATTGATTTAATTCCTACCACAGGCGCAGCCATTACTGTGAAATATGGTAGTAATGTAAGAACTCGTATCATATTGACAGATAATACAGAAGTTTATCGCAATGGTACAGAAATTTTACAACAATTTGCGATTCTTGATGGCAACAGACAGATGCGGAAAGATGTGGTGTCTGTCGAAGTATTTTCTCCCCATACTTTTTTAGAAACTGGTGTAGAGTTTCTTGATTTACCAGGAACGAATGATAGAGATGAACAAGATAATTTAGTTAGAGAACAATTACTTGGTGCAGATTTAGTTGTGCAATTACTAGATGCACGTAAGTTGATGACTTTAGGTGAACGAGAAAATTTACGCGATTGGTTATTAGATAGAAATATTAAAACTGTTATTTTTGTGGCGAATTTTCTCAACTTACTAGAACCAGAAGAACAACAACAAGTGCAAAGTCGTCTGCGGTTTGTTGCAGAAAGTTTCCGTGCTGAATTACCACCAGGATTCAGTAATTTATATCGTGTGGATGCTTTACCTGCTTTACGCGCCAGGTTAAAAGGTGATGTGAGTGCGGCGAGTAGTAGCGGCTTAGTGGCGTTTGAAACTGCACTACAAAATATTGTGGGTATTTTACAACAAAATCGGGGTAGTGTGAGGTTGCCGAGAGTGCAGGCGATCGCATCCCAAATTCAATTATCATTAAAAAATAAAATTGACCCTATTGCTAACGAAGTTAAAGAGTTTAATGACAAACAAACTGCCAAAATAGAAATTAAACAAAAAGCCAAAAGTCTTATATATCAAGGGTTTAATACTAGTGTTTCTGAATTACATGATTGGTTATCTTTATCAAAATTACTAGCTAAATATCAAGCTGATGCAGCTGTTGCATTAGCAGAAAATAATTTTAAATCTTGGCAAATAGGTAAACTCAAAAAAGACCTGACAGATTTACAGTTACCTATAATGAAATGGCTATATCAAGCTTATGATTTTTTTAAAGAAGAACGTCCCGAAGATTTATTAATCCCTTTCCCTCCAGAACCACAAATTACTTTACCGCCTAAGTCAGATAATAATGAACTGTTAAGTGAACCGGGAGCAGTCGCGGTAGGTGGTGGAATTGGTTGGTTATTAGGTGGGCCAGTAGGTGCTGCTGTAGTTGGGAGTATTTCATATATTTTAAATAAGAATATTCAAAAGCAAGAAGAAAAATCAGTTAACGAATCATATCATCAACAAGTTGCTAAAATTTGCATAAATGTAACTGAAGATTATTTCTCTCAATTTAGTAATCAAGCCTTATCAATATTATCTGTATTTGAACTCCAAGCTGAAAAAGTAATTTACTTTCAAGTACCTGAAGAATCTCCAGAAATAACTAAAAAACATGCTGAATTACGACAACTGCAACAAGGATTTAATCAATTACTGAGTGAGTTAGAAAAGGCTAAAATTGCTACTAAATATCAACTTTATCAAGAAACCCCAAAAGTTATTCAACCTCAACAAAAATCTCATCGACAGCAAGAACAAGTTTATACTCGTCCCCCACAACCGGAAAATAACGCCAAAACTACTGAGAAAAAAGTTGAACCTCCCAAACAGCAAGTTTATTCACCACCACCAAAAACTGCACCTTCACCCAATCCCGCAGAGGTAGAAGCGAAGTTTCGCAACTGGGAAATGGATGAAGAAATTGCGTGGATGAAAGCTCAAATGGGTTCTCCTGGTTTTCAAAATAACAAGCAGCAGACAAATCAAAATACCCAAGCAACTAAAGCACCCCAAAGCCAAACTGAAAAAGATAAAATTACTCGCGCCTATAAAATTTTAGGTGTACCACAAGATGCTCCGTTTGCTGATATCAAACATGCTTATAAAACTTTAGTAAAAAAATGGCATCCAGACTTATTTGTTAACCAACCCCAGATGCAAAAACAAGCGCAAGAAAAAATGCGGTTGTTTAATGAAGCCTATACAGTCTTATCTAATAAAAATTAGAGGTGTAAGGGAAGAAAAAAACCGGGATAAACCCGGTATAGTTTTGGATTATGCTTGTAAGCGCAGTGTTAGAGACACCGTAGCTGTGAGTATTTGAGGGGGTTGCCAAGAGACAAGCGATCGCCTGATCATATCAATTACCACCTGTTCCTTAAAAGTAGAAGCCTGCTCATCTAACACTACTTGTCTCACTCGTCCCTTGTTTATCTGCCACTCAAACACTAAATCGCCACTGAAACCTGTCTGTAATGGGATAGATTCTAAATACTGAGTCAGCAGCGCAATCATCTGCTCATTCAATCCTGTCACACTCACAACTTCTAGATGCACGACAGGTGCAATTCTCGGTACAAAGGTTTCTATATCTTGAAGACTTTCATCGAAAACACGATACTCCTCTTCATAACGTGACATTTTTGGTGGTGGTGTGGGAGGATTCATCGCTGCTTGGGGTGCGCCTGGAGATGCTTGGACTCGTTTGCGTTGCAAAAATTCAGGTGCAGGAGACACCATATTTGCCATAATGGGAGCAGCATCGCTAAAAGCACTACCAAAAATACCTTGATAACTGATACCTTCAGCCATTTCTACAGGTACTTGCACCGAAACTGAACCCTGACGCGAATCAACTCGCACATCATCACTCACCGCCACAAAAGCTGTATATTGTGACAACAGTTGATAAGTCAAAGCCGTCTCTGCCACCGCTTCCACACCTAACTTAGTTTCACCACTCACCATAAGATTCATTAATTCCTTAATACGGGAACGTCCCCAAAGTTGAGCAATGGCGGGGTTTCCAGTTTCTTTAAAGTCCAGGTTAATTGTATTTTTGTAGCGTGTACCACCCGCAACAATTCCTGTAATATGCAGTTTTCCCGCGTACGCATCAGGCTTTTTACCAAATAAAACTAACGGTTGTTCCGCAAACAAATCTGGTGGTGTGGCAGGATAGATAATTGGAGCATCACCATCACCTTCCCATTGCAAATTAATGTTAGTCAGAACTGGATTATTTATTTGACGGTAGAATTTATCGACTACCTCATCCGTTGGTTCATCGTGGCGAATTATCTGCGCTATTCCCCGTCCTAATTCTGCGATGCGGTTGAGTAGAAACCGATTCACCGAACTACCCGCACCAAAACTATAAAGGCGGTTTCCTGGTTGGAGATGTTGTTGCACTTCGGCGAGGATTTGGTTTTCATTGCCGATATAACCATCTGTCAACAATACAATACTCCGCAAACGTCCAGCATCTGTAACAGGAAAATTCAACACAGCACGAATCCCGCGTAACATTTCCGTGCCACCGTTAGCCGTCAATCGATTAATATAATTGATGGCGCGTGTGCGATTTTGAGAACTATTAGCGAGGGGAACAGGCGATAGTTGCCGAGTCGTATCGGAGAAATCAATAATACTAAAAGTGTCATCAGGATTAAGTCCATTAATAAAGCGGCGCATCAACTCCTGACATTGCATCAATGGCGCACCCATCTGCGAACCGGAAGTATCAATGAGAAACACCACATCTTTAGGAACAACCTGATTCTGACGATACTGAAGTGCAGGAATTAAATATAGTGCAAAGTGTCCACCCCGTTCATCAGCTTGGGTGAGTATAGTGGCTTGGGTAGAGTCGCCTGCTACTTGATAGCGTAAAATCAAGTCTTTGTTAGGAATCTTATCCCCACCCGCCAATTTCACTAACACGCGCTTTCCTTCATAACTTATCTGGAGTTGATGAGAAGGAGACTGTACATTTTGAACCTCAACCCCCGCATCAATTGCGATCGCCACATTAATATCATGGGGAGAGCGAGTACCCGATGGTAAGATAGGTGCATTCAAACGTGAACCATCGGAAACTAAGTCTGTATCTTGATTTTGAGTCATAGGTGCAGTAGCCGAACCTACACCGCCTGCATTTCCCTCAATTGGTATCCCTGGAACGTAACGGGGAGCAACCACCATCGGGAAAACAAACTCATAATTACCCGCAGTAAATTTCAAGCTTTCAGAGTAGCGAATAATCACATCAATTTGCTCACCCGGTTGAATATTGGCGAGGGATTGAGTAAAAATATTGTCCCGTTCTTGTTCCAACAGTCCAGCGGTGCGTCCTTGCTGCTTTGCTTGCTCGTAGATTTGCTGTGCTTCTTGGCGTTTTTTAATACTACCTTTAATAGTCTTGTCACCAATCCGAATCAGCATATCATCAACAGCCGCCTCATCCGGTAACGGGAAAATATAAACAGCTTCTAACGTAGTTGTAAAAGGATTTTCAAAACTTTGGGTAACTTCCACCCGTGAGATATTCCCCGCAATTTTGGCTTCTACTTCAGTGTGCTTCAGGGGAAAAGCAATTTGCTGTTGTTCAGAAGTTTGAACATATAAGCCACCAGCTTGGCGTTCTAGAGTTTGAGTCATATAAGTTACCTCACGCTTTTATGTTATGTCTCTAGCGTAGGCGCGGTTACTCGGCAGATATGCTCAGTTTTGTGTTCAGTCGATGCTCAGTGTTGGGTTCAGTAATCAATTCTGATTTTTGCCGAAATAAGTATTAAAATTTTTTGCTTACTGAATTTCACAAGCGTATAATAACAAATCATCAAATATTTGGACTAAGAAGGCAATTGAGATAAATTTGGAATGTTCTAAATGAAAGAATTATTTAAAGGTTACTATAGACCTAGTGAAAGTGAGTTTCAAGAAATTTGGAAATCAGCAACTTTCGTGCTTGATGCTAATATGCTACTCAATATGTATCGGTATCCTGAAGAAGCACGAACACAACTGTTTACAGTTTTACAAAGTATAGCCCCCCAACTTTGGGTTCCATATCAAGCTGCACTTGAATTTCAAAGAAATCGTCTCACTGTTATTGCTGAACAAAAAAAGCGTTTTTCTGAGGTTCGTAAAGTTCTAGAAAATTATGAAAAAGGAATAATATCTGAGCTAGATAATTTACAGTTAAAGAAACGTCACTCGTCTATTCAGGTTGATGAACTTGTTTCAGCACTTGGTGAAAAAATAACAAATTTCATAGAGAAGCTAGAACAGCTTGAAGCAACTCAGTTATCAGTAACAGATAATGATCCAATCAGAGAAAAACTTGATAAATTGCTAGAAGGAAAAATTGGTGAACCATTCTCTCAAGAAGAAATTAATAAGATATATCAAGAAGGTGAAATCAGATTTAAAGATGAAATACCTCCAGGTTATAAAGACTACAAGAAAGAGAATGAAAATAAAAATGATATTTTTACTTACGGAGGCATTATTTATAAACGCAAGTATGGAGATTTAGTATTATGGAAACAAATTCTTGATAAGGCATTACAGGATTCTATTAAATCAATAGTGTTTCTTACTGATGATGAAAAAGAAGATTGGTGGTGGATCACTGAATCCCAAGGTAAAAAGAAAGTTGGGCCACGACCTGAATTAGTTCAAGAAATTTCAAAATATGCTGGTAATAAATTTTTCTATATGTATAATTCGGAGCAGTTCTTGAGGTATTCTAAAGAGTTCTTAAATACTAATGTAACTGATGAATCAATATCCCAAGTTGGTGAAATTGCTACAGAATCAGAAATAAAATTTTCCAATAGATATTCAGTTATGAGAAAGTTAGAATATCTTGCATGTAAATATGTATTAGCATGGCTTAAAAACCGTTATTATAATTCTATTGTTGTAGAGAATGAACGAAGATTTCCAGATTATATAGTTCATGATTCAAAGTCAGGAAAAAGTTTAGGATTTGAAGTTAAATTATCTCGTGACCCATATGCTACAAAATTTATTTTAAGGGATCAGCAATATCGTGGCTATTATGAAATAAAAGAAGGTTCACTTGACGAAATAACATTTGTATTTGTAACACTGGATGAAGAAACTGCGAGTAAAATGCTCCAGATTCTACAGAGGAATAGCATTCAATTACCGCCAGGAGTAAGTCTTATTATTGGATTATTAAACTTAGAAAATGAAACTGATTTTACGTCCGAATTTTGCCCATTGGCTGAGTTCAATAGAGATATATTATAACCTGCCCATATCCTGCAAGTTTTTGATGTCTTGTTCAAAATCATCTACACCATAGTGAACTGGAATTTGACGACTGGCAAGCAAATGCTGAAATGCAATGCGGTTCATCCCTGCCAAACGACTGGCTTGAGCAAGGGTGAGTTTATCTTTCTGAAACAGCATCACTGCAATTTCTTGTTTCAGTTCAGCATCAGTCATACGAGTTGCAGCTAAAATTTCATCAGGAATAACAATGCTCATAGCTGGATTTATCTCTACATAACTATTCTATTGATTTGTATGAGTAGAAAGTTCTGTTAAGCCAAAATAGAGATAATCTGCTCAGTTAACAGATATATGTCAAACTCGCTCAAAGCATCAACGGTTGGACTGGGAATTGTAGACAAGGCGCGAAAACGTCTTGGTTGGACGAAAACTAGTACGGCGTGTTGGTGGCAAGATGTTCACACTTCTAGAGCTATTTTACGGCGATTTTGGCAAGGCGATCGCCTGACGATAAACGGCGCGATAGCATACAGGTTTTAGAATAAAAAGGTGATCGCAGGTAAAAATAAAGAAGAACATCCATCTCAGAGTCATGAGTACCAGAATCACGATTACATTACCTGACGAGATTTACCAACGTGCCGAACGCTTTGCGCGACTGGCAAATCGGGATATTGCCAGTATTTTGGCAGATACAATTCAACTGTCGATTCCGCCTGTGAGAGCAGAAGTTAACAGCCTAGAACCTGTTTCAGTTCTCTCCAATGAACAAGTTTTAGCGTTGACGGAACTGCAAATGGAAGCTAAACAGGATACTCGATTGAGTGAACTGCTGGATCGGCAACAAGCAGGTACTATGACAGAAAATGAACTTTCAGAATTACAAACCTTGATGCAAATTTATCAAGAAGGACTCTTACGGAAAGCAACTGCACTCAATGAAGCTGTCAAACGCGGGTTAATTGAACCTTTAAGCTAATGAGCCAAATTCCAGAGGAAGTCAAAGCGCGAATCCGCACACAGGCAAATAATCAATGTGGTTACTGTCTCAGTTAGACAGGCTTGGGTTTCTGCTGGTTGGCATCCACCGACTGAAGCCTGAATAAAATTACTATTATTCCAGCGTTTCTGTTAAGCCAAAATAGAGACAATCTGCTCAGTTAACAGATATATGTCAAACTCGCTCAACGCATCAACAACTGGACTGGCAATTGTAGACAAGGCGCGAAAACGTCTTGGCTGGACGAAAACCAGCACGGCGCGTTGGTGGCAAGACGCTCACACTTCTAGAGCTACTTTACGGCGATTTTGGCAGGGCGATCGCATTCAGCAAGAAATTTTCATCGCTATCTGTCAGGCTGTTGGCATTAACGATTGGCAAAGTATCGCAGAAATCCCTAACGCAGACTTCGAGGAAACCTCTACACAATACCTCGACTGGGATGAAGCACCTGATGTTGAAAGCTTTTATGGACGCAATCAAGAATTAACTCAGCTAGAAGAATGGATTGTAGGCGATCGCTGTAAACTAATCATCATCACAGGGATGGCTGGCGTTGGCAAAACGGCTCTGGCACTGGCTTTGGCTGATTGTCTTCAGTTAAAATTTGATGGTTTAATTTGGAAAATCCTTCATTCTACACCATCCCTAGTTTCCCTGTTAGATGGACTTCTCCACACCTTTAAGCAAACTCCGGTTGATGATATTTCCTCAAATACAGCAAAGCTCATTTACCATCTGCAACAGCGTCGATATTTGTTGATTTTGGATGGGTTGGATGATTCAGAGAAACACTATCATCAGTTTATCCAGCAATTAAGCCGCGCTCATCATCAAGGCTGCATTATTCTCACTAGTCGAGAACAACCAAATATTATTGAGTCGAATACTAAAACAGTTCGCAGTCTCACGTTAAAAGGATTGCCAAAAGCTGATGCTGTAGAACTATTGCAAGCCAGAGGATTCACAAGTAAAGAAATTGGATTATTACCCTTGATTCAACTTTATCGCGGCAATCCTTTAGCACTCAAGCTTGTTACGCCTTTGATTCAGTCAGTGTTTGGTGGGAATATTGGGGCTTTTCTCAGTCAAAATACGATAGTAATTGGCGATCGCTTGCGTGCTATCCTCAAACAACAATTCGAGCAACTTGCCGAATTAGAGCAAGACATTCTCTATTGGTTAGCAATTTGGCAACAACCAGTCTCATTTGGTCGATTGCAAACTCATTTACTTATTTCTCTTGATCCTGCCACAGTATTAGATGCAATTGTCAGTTTGGAAAGGCGATCGCTTTTAGAAAAATGGATTTGTAGTAATGCACCAGCTTTTACTTTACAACCACTGGTGATGAAAATTATTACTGATGAATTGGTGGAACATGCGACTCAAGAGATAATTCAGGTGATGCAGAGTCAGGATATCTCTGATTTTAAAGTTCTGCGAACCCATTGGTTATTACGTCCGGGTAGTGATGATATTGTCGGCGATCGTATTTTACATCAACTACAAGAAAAACTTTGGCAGATTTATGGGGCAAATCTCGTACAGAATCTTCAACAAATTCTATTACTTTTAAATGATAAATCCCCTTTAACAATTGGTTATATTGCTTGTAATATCACAACAATTATTAACCGATTAGAATAATAATATCGCTACCAAATTTTAGATATATTCAACGAAAATCCAGGTAAAACTGGATCTGCACTAACTGTCTCAGGACTTTCTAAACATTCTTCTGATTGACCAGGACGATAGATATAAACTTGGCGGTGTTTGCGGTCAATTCACCAACCTAACTGCACCCCTGGTTCCTGCATATATTCCCCCATTTTATCTTTGAGGGGTTGGAGGCTATCGCTAGGCGATCGCAATTCAATGACAAAATCGGGACAAATAGGTGCAAACCTTTGTTGTTGTTCCAGTGAGAGAGTATTCCACCGTTCCAATTTCATCCAAGAAGCATCAGGAGAGCGTTTTGCACCCGTGGATAAAGTAAATCCTGTACTGGAGCTAAAAGCGATACCTTTACCATCTTGTTCTGACCAAACTCCTAGCTGTAGAGCAATATTAAATTCTCGATTACCTGTTTCTGAACCCGTAGGGGGCATAATTGAGATTTCTCCAAATTTATCTTGCTCAATACGTAAATCACGATTTATCTGACAGAACTCAAAAAATTGTTCGTCTGTCATTTGCATTGAGTCTGGCATTTGAAGTAATAAGGGATCTGAAAGCATAATGCTTGGGCGACTGGCTTTATTTTTATTCTCATGCAAAAGCGCAAAGTCGCCAAGAATAGAAACTTGCAACTTTGCGCCTTGATACAAAATTTCAATGAGACTTTTGCATAACCAGTACTGATTGCTGAATGCTTTAACTCAGCACTCAGCACTTTCAACTCAGCACTCATTACTTGTTAGGTTGAGGAGTTAACCGCAGATAGGGTTTGACTACTTCGTAACCTTTGGGGAATTTTTCTTTCAAGACTTCCGGGTCTTTGAGGGAGGGGACGATTACAACCTTATCGCCATCTTTCCAGTCTGCTGGGGTAGCCACACTGTAGTTGTCGGTAAGTTGCAGTGAATCAATTACGCGCAAAATTTCGTCAAAGTTGCGTCCGGTGCTGGGAGGATAGGTGAAAGAAAGACGCAATTTTTTGTTGGGGTCAATTACAAATACTGAACGCACTGTAACAGCGGCGTTAGCGTTGGGGTGAATCATATCGTAAAGGTCAGAAACCTTACGATCTGCGTCTGCCAAAATGGGGTAGTTGAGTGTGGTGCTTTGAGTTTCTTCGATGTCGCCTACCCAGCCGTTATGAGATTCTACATCATCAACGCTGAGGGCGATCGCTTTGACGTTGCGCTTGTCAAATTCAGGTTTTAGTTTCGCAACTGTACCGAGTTCAGTAGTACAAACAGGTGTAAAGTCAGCAGGGTGAGAAAACAGCACTACCCAGCTGTCACCTGCCCATTCGTAAAAATTTATGTCGCCATGTGTAGAGGCTTGTGTAAAGTTGGGTACTGTATCACCAAGATGGAGAGTCATGAGAGATTCCCTGTAGATAAAGAGGCAGATGTAGTCTACTTTGCCATCATCCCATAGAACATCGGTTTCCCTATCGACTTGTAGCTGTTTTTTACAAAATTTTAATTTCTCAGCGTAGAGACAGGGATAGGCGCAGTGTAACTAGATGAGGCTTGATTATTATACAGATATAATGTTTGTCTTTTGCACTCAATAAAGTTAACTGAAAATTAACTTTTCTATCACACAATAGAATCGGAACATAACTTATTGCAGAGATTATTAAATCACTAATCGTTCTCGGAGAAGTGCATGATTTTTCAAAGGTCTCGGTTTCTGACGCAGCTTGTAATAATCTCTGCTGTAGTGTTAATGACGGGGTGTAACACTAACTCGACTTCTGACGATAATTTTACAGGGTTAAAAGTCAAACTATTGGTTGGTAGCGCCTTGGGTGACTTCTGTAACCAAGCGGCAAAAAACTTTAATGCTACACAACCAAAACTAGATAATGGTAAAGCTTTTCAGGTGAAATGCGAAGCACTAGGTAGTGGCGATGTTGTGACTGAGGTAGTTAGTCTAGCAGATCAATTACAAAAAGGGACAGTACAAGCTGATGCAGCAGATTTTCCCACAATTATTTCTTTGGATGGAGATATATATCAAAGCCAGTTAATTTACCGGATGAACCAAATTTCGCCGGGGAAAAATTATATTCCAGAAATAACAGAATCACCACTCATCGCTAACACGCCAATGGTATTTATGGCGCAAGCTGATGTCGCTGCTGGATTGCGAAAAGTCGCTGACCCCTATAAGGTTTTAGTGACAGCAAAAACTCACCGCGATATTGACCCAGCCTCACCACCGTTAACAGTTCATTATGTACATTCTGCGCCGACGCGTTCTAATTCTGGGTTACAAACCCTGGTAGCACAATACGTCAGTGTATCGGGTAAACGTCCTGAAGAAGTAACTGTGGCGGATGTGCAGAAATTTCAACCCCAAATTCAGCAAATCCAAAGCAAAATTACTCGTTACGGTGTTTCGACTAATTCTCTCGCCCAATCAATGGTAAAGAATGGCCCCTTTTGGGCTTCGGTTGGTTCAGTATATGAATCGAGTGTAATTGTAGCTAATTCAGGACTACCACAGGGACAGCAGCGTTATCAAGCAGTTTATCCCAAAACTACATTTACTTCTAATATGCGGGCGATTGTCCCGAATGCACCTTGGGTTAGTGCGGATGAAAAGGCAGCAGCGGAAAAATTTATTACTTATTGGCGATCGCCAGAAACTCAAAAAATTGCCACCGATTTGGGCTTACGTCCCGGAACGCCAGGGGTTGCTTTAGGTGCTAAGTTTACTCCCGAATTTGGTGTAGAAGCCCAAGCTAAGTATGATTCCTTGCGTCCACCAAAGCCGGAAGTTGTAGACGCAATGCTGAAATCATGGCAGGAATCAGCAAAAAAACCGTCGTTGGTGGTGGTTGTTGTTGATTCTTCGGGGTCAATGTCAGGCGATAAATTACCTGCTGTCCAAAATACTTTACAAAATTACATTAAGAACTTGGGGCCAAAAGAGCAAATTGCCTTGATTGATTTTGATTCAGTAATTCGTCCGCCTGTATTAGTAGATGGAACACCCCAAGGACGCGATCGCGGTTGGCAATTTATTAATGGTCTTCAAGCTGATGGCGGGACAAAATTATACGATGCTGCCCTAGAAGCTAGGAATTGGCTACAAAAAAATCTGCGTAAAGATTCTATTAACGCTGTGTTGATATTAACTGATGGAGAGGATGCAGGTTCAAAAATTAAGTTGAATGAGTTAGAGGAAGAATTGAAAAAAAGTGGTTTTGCAACTGACCAAAGAATTGGATTTTTTACTATTGGCTATGGTAAAGAAGGTGAATTTAAAGCTGATGTTTTGAAAGAAATCGCTGAGTTGAATGGGGGGTATTATTCTCAAGGAAATCCTGAGACAATTTTGCAGTTAATGTCAAATTTACAGGTAGAGTTTTAAACTTAAATTATGAAATTAGTAAATCCTCTATATTATCCTTTAGCCGTATTAGCTGGAGGAATTTCTCTATTCTTCGGGGTACGTTTACTGCAATTGCCCAGCTTAGTTATATTACCAGTCGCTTCTGGTATTACTATACTTGGCGCAAGTTTGATAAAATCTCGTGAACCCAGCACTTTTGAATTAGCGAATCCTGAATTAGAAAGAGAAGTAAATGCTGTCAAGCTGGCTGCTTTAGGATTAGTCAATCAATCAGAAAACTTGCGTTCAGAAGCAAAAAAACTATTAACTGATTCATTCCAAATAGAACTTTTAACAGCCGTAGAGATAAATTGCGATCGCACTGCTACATTACCAAATAAAATAGATACCCTAGCTTGGAACTTATACGGCAACACATCAATACTTTCGGTTAGTTCTCTACAACAGCAATTAGTTGAAGTACAACAAAAACTTAGCGCGAGTTCTGGTGTAGCAAAGGAACATCTTAGTCAATTGGCAGCAAGTCTTAAACGCAATCTCAAATTAGCCCAAGATGGTGAAGATACAAGGTTAGCCAGAATTATTAATATTTCGACTTTAATTCAAGATTGTACAGGAATATTGCAACAATTACAAACTAAATTGCGTAGCTCTGATTTAAGTGATTCTCAACAAATTAACGAAATGCAATCACTTAGCAATGAGCTAACTAGTTTAGTAGAAAATATTGATTTATTAGTGCGGAAATAAACAAAATTATGTCACCAGGATTAAAAAATACTTCTAAAGCAAAATCAAAATCTTCAAAAGTGATTACTTCCGTTGCGATTATTATTGCAGCATTAGGTTTGACTTATATTCCCATCCCTGGTTCGCAGACAACTGTAGTTATTGTTAGTGGTACAGAACTACAAGAACCTTTACAACAATTAGAAGCAAAATTTAAGCAGACTAATCCTAATATTAAACTAGATTTAAAATTCCAAGGTTCTCAAGAATTAGTTAACAATTATATTGACCAGAAAAATGATTTTAAACCGACCATCTTAATTCCTGCTAATGGAGAAATTTTAACAGAATTAAGCGATCGCCTCCGCGCCACCAACAACAGTGAACCTTTTTACGATTCTCCTCGACCACTGGCAAAAACTCTCCTAGTAGGTATCGCGTGGCCAGAACGTGGTAAAGTTCTCTTCCCCAATGGACGTTTTCAATGGTCAAGGCTTGAACAAGCAATGCAAGGCGGTAACTGGGGAAAAGTTGGCGGTGTGAGTAATTGGGGTAGCTTTGATTTTGTCACCACAGACCCCACCCGGTCTAATAGTGGTCAGTTGACTTTAAATTTGTGGACGCAATCAAAATTAGGTGGAACTATCAACGCCAATAGTTTCAACGATTCATCAGTGCGATCGCTATTTAGCTTAATTAAAAAATCAGTTTATCAACCACCTCGTTCAACCGATACTCTCCTGCAAGAATTTATTGTCAGAGGCCCTAACGATGCCGATGTTGCGACTGTATATGAAAGTATAGTCCTGCATCGTTGGCAACAATCAGCCGCTACTAAAGGTAAACCCTACCAAATCTATTATTTAGATCCCTCAATTGAAACGACCGCCACAGCCGCAATTGTCCGGCGAGACGTAGATGCAGGTACAGCAGAAGCCGCAAAGCAGTTTTTAGACTTTCTCACCCAACCAGAACAACAAGCAGTATTTGTTCAATACGGTTTCCGTCCAGTGAATAATAATGTTGATTTAAAAACTGTACCCAATAGTCCGTGGAGTCAAAATATTCCCGGTGCAGAAGTCAAGCCGAATGTGAAAATTCTGCCACCACCAGATATTCAAACAATTACAGAAATTCAACGTCAGTGGGAAAGAGCGAATTAAGTAGAAGGCAGGAGGTAGTAGAATACGAAAAATTCTACCTCTTCTTCTCTGCGTCCTTTGCGTTCTTGGCGGTTCGTTAAATTCATTTCTTGAGTATCTGCTGATAAGCTTGAATCATTTGGCGAGCGATCGCATCCCAACTAAAATGTTCTAAAGCATATTTTTGAGCATTTTCTCCCCGACGTTGGCATTCTTGGGGATTTTGCAAAGCTTGTTGTAATAACTCAAACAATGCTGAAACATCTGTTTGACCAACCCATCCCGACTGACTATCACTTACTTGCTGCCAAATATGCACTTGGTCAGAAATAACTACAGGTATACCTGCAACCATCGCTTCAGCAACCGCAATACCAAAGTTTTCGTAATAAGAAGGCAAAACAAATAAATCAGCAGCTTGCAGTAAACCAGCTTTCAGTTCACCACTCACAAAGCCTGTAATGGTAGTATGCGATCGTAATGGTGAATTTTCGATTTGAGAATTGATTTTTTGTTCATAGTCTGGGTCTTGAGGATTTGTCCCAGCTAAAACAAAATGAAACTTGCAATCATTTGCCAATAGCTTTTCTAAAGCCGGAATCAACAAATTCAAGCCTTTTTTCGGGTCAATACGCGACATAAACAAAACTAAAGGCACATTTTCAGGTATATCTAACTGACTGCGTACTGCACTTGATTGAATTTTTTGAGTAGGTTTCACACCCAAAGGAATTACTAAATCTTTTGTGTTTACCCCAAATCTTGCTGATATTTTAGCTTCTTGTTCACTAGTAAAATGAATTGCTGCTGCATCTGCTAAATTGCGGCGTTCGATAAGTTCCACATACAGCTTCTTTAATTGTTTTTTCTTTTGTAAATCAGCCGGATCAAGAGTTCCTAAAGGACGCAAAATATAAGGTAATTTTTTTTGGCGACATACCATCGCCGCTGCACTACTAATAGGCGAAAACAAAGCATGAATATGTGCTAAATCAAATTCGTTAGCATGACTTTTTAGCCATTTGAGTAAATCTAGCGAAAATTTATAACGACGAAATGGCGCACAGCGAAAGTAAATTATTTCATAACCATCTTGTTGAATTGGGCGATTTAAAGGTACATCCAAAGGTTTTTGACCAGCATCACCATTACTATCAGTTGTCAAAATAGTAACTTTTATACCCTCTTTTGCTAAAGCCGGAGCTAACCCTAATACCATTTGACTAGGGCCACCATAAATTAAAGAAATAGATGGAACAATTTGTAGTATACGCATTTTAATTTAATATTATCGATAAGCCCAGATACCCGACTTATTTAAGAAGTCGAGTATCTAAAAACTGCAACAGCAATTTTCAATTAGCAGACATAGAAGGTTGTTTATTAACCACTAACATTTGGGGTTGTTGATCCAACTTAGTATAAATCTGCCCATCATTCCAGATAGATTGAATTACACTAGATAACGCATTGATAAAGCCTAAAATGTAGAACACAGCACGAGAAAAAACAGCACCAAAAGAACCACTTTTATTACAAGGTGGATGTCCCAAAACCTGACAATCAAATAAACGAGCGTATAACTGTAAAGCCTCACCAAAAGTTAGGTTCTTCAACGCCATCAAGAAATTATTGTGATAGAAAGTGAGTTGATATTTGAGCGATCGCGTACTAATATCATGACAACCACCCGTCTCTTCACCTAAATGCACTAAATGTGCTTCTGGGTCGTACCAAATCTTATATCCTGTCTGCCTAACTCGCAAACAAAAATCAGATTCTTCTCGTACTGCACTCCCACGAAATCTTTCATCAAATCTCAGTCCATACTTACTAAAAATCTCGCGACGGAATGACATATTACAACCCCTAGCTGTTAACACTTGTTGGGGTTTAATTGTATGTACTAAATCAATATAATACCAAGCAATACCAGGATTCATCGCTTGCGAAGGGAGATATTCAATCTGTAATTTTCCCCCAGATTCGCCCAACTTCATTCTGTCAAATACTCGCCCAGCAACAGCCCCAATCTCTGGATTTTGCAAATAATTTTTTGCATGAGCCATTAAAAACCCAGGCGTTAATTTCACATCATCATCAATAAATAAAATTATTTCTCCAGATGAACGCCGCACACCATAATTCCGCGCCCCAGGTAAACTAGCCCAATTCAGACGAAACCATTGAATTTTACCTAGTGCCGTTACTTCTTCTAAATAAGCTTGAACTTCTGGTTCGTGTTTTGGCGATTGATCTACTACCAAAACTTCAAAATGGGGATAATCTTGAATCAGAACATCTGCAATACTATCCCTTAAAGCTTCCTCTCGTCCGTAGGTTGGTATAATTACGGAAATTAAAGGCAAATCATTCATGTAATTTTCTGCTCAACTAAATTGGTTGTTTTGGTAGTAGAATGACCTGTGATGATATCTGTCACTGCCAAGATAAATATAATCAATTAAAACTTGATTTGTAAGCGTTTTTTCTTGTTGGCTTTTTCAGGATCGGCATCTTCTTTTTCTTGTTTATCCAGTGCTGGTAATTTGAAGAGTACTCCCGCAAAAAACCAATAATATACAGCGACCGGATCAACATCTAGAGGATAGTAGTAGGTGTTGTAACTAATAAACAATATAAACACCCACATAGATGCTCCGTAACTGCGGAAATTACGGTTTTTTATCGAACGATAAGTCTTGAACCCTGTAAATGTCAGGACATTAACTAAAGCGAAAAAACCCAACACACCAAAAATCCCCACCTCATATAAGACTTTTGGATAGTATGTCTCTACTAACTTGGTTTCACCTAATGCACGCGCCGAGTTAGTCGCTCGACCTAAGCCACTGCCGATAGGAGTGTCTACGTTTTTCCAGTTTTCCTCAAATTGCTGGATGATAAAGTCTTGTGGCGGTGAAGCATTCCAACGAACCAAAAAGCTATCTAGTCGCTCTTGAACAACTACAGGGTTAGTCACAACTGCAATTCCCAAAATCATCACCAGTCCCACCCCAATAGGGATAAACCGTTTGAGGTTAGCAATTTGACCAGTGAGTAATAGCAGCATCACAAAGCAAGTGGGTACTAAGGCTAAAGCAATTCTCTGTCCAGAAACTACTGCGTTGACAAAGATTAGAGCTAAAGAACCTAAACTTGTGAGCCGCCACAAAACCGATGGGTCAGAAAAACCTGTAGCAAAGGCAAAAAAGGTGCTAGAAATTAAAAACCATGCCCATTGCCAAGGTGCTACAAATGTTCCTGGGAGGCGAATGATTCCTTGACTGGGACTGTAGACTAAAGCTCCGCCAAAATAACATCGGGCTTCAAGTGTGGCTTTAAATAAAGCAGCACCTTCTAAATTTCGGGTACCTTCACAAATCCCAACTACTAATAGCAGGTATTGGAGAAATCCTAGCCCGCAGCAAATCAAGATGAGAACAATTTGTAAGCGAGTTAACAATAAAAAATCTTTTTTATCACGAATTAGATAGTAAGCACAAGTAATTAAAGGCACATAACCTAAAAAAACTTTTAATCCTAGAATTCCTAAGCCTATAGGTATTTCTTTAACTGGTGTTTGTAATAGCCCAACAGGCGGTGGGTTAAGTTGTTGTCCGCCATTGATAAACACCAAAGTTAATAAACTTGAAGCTAATACAAAATACAGAGGAATTTTAATTTGTTGGGGGACAATGAAGGGTAGCTTCTGTTTGCGACAAATCTGCCACAGTGCGATCGCTACTGGGACATAAAATGAATCTTTCGCTAATTGCAAAATTGGACTATTGCCAATGTAATAAGTAATTGTTCCTCCAAAGGGAACATAAATCATAAAGCCAATTAACGCTTGACGGGGATATTTATAAGAAAAAGACATTACCAGAATCCCCAAGACAGCCGGTAATGCTGCTTTAATTCCGGCGAATAAAAATAACAAAAAGCCTAAAAATAGCCCTATAGATAAGGATTTACTCAGCAAATCCATGAATTCTTTGCGGGCTTTAGTTGCTTGACGTTTTTGGGCTAACCTTTCTTGGAGGCTAAGAGTAGGTGCTTCCTTTTTTGCAGGCTGCTTTTTTGAGTTTTTTGATTTCTGGAATTTTGATTTTACTTTTGCCATAGCAGCGCTTTAGCCTATTAGCCTTTGTATAAAAAGTGCTGATTGCTGAGTCAGAAATACTACTTTCTAGCCTCTAGTTTCCTAGCGCTTTTTCTTGTTTTATAAAGGCTACTTACTTTATCCTCAAAGCTAAAACCTGATAATAACATACATAAAGCTGGTGTCTAATGAGACTAAAAAACTTACTCAAGTACATTATTCCTGTCGCACCCCACCAACCACTGGTTTAACTTGATTCGTAGAAAATGGGTCTGTACCACCAGTCCAATTAAAGTCACTAATGCGAATGCTGAAGCCGCCTAACTCTAAAACAGGATTGTAACGTAGGGTAATGCCATAGGTGCGACGACTATACTCTAAAATATAGTCGGTACTGGTTTCTCTGCCTGTATCCAAGTTAACTGATGTTTGAAAACCGATCCGAAATGGCCCATAAATTTGTTGCACAATTCCGGCACTGAGAACTCTCACATCTACGGAACGGTCAAAGAAAAAAGGCGACAATCCGCTGTTGAAACCTTGGGCGTAACTAATATTAAAGGCTGTGTAATCGAGAAAGGGACGAGAAAAATGGCCAATTTGTCCTAATAATCCAACTGTACCAATTAGAGTGGTTTGGTCATCACCACTTGTGTAATAACTAGTAGTACCTCTAAGATTAGCCACCGCCCGTAAGTAGGGAACTACAGGATTACCTGTATAGCGCAATCCTTCGGTAGCTGTGGCTGGTAATGCCTTTCCTTGCCAGAGGTACACACCTGTGCTGAGAGCAGCACTGGCTTGCAGACGGCCTAACGAGACTCGTTCAAAACTGCGGTCAGATCCATATATGTCTTGGCGATCGCTATTGGCGTTAATATATTGTGCGCTTGCTTGATAGTCAAGGTAAATCCCACTTTTCCCCAAAGGAACAATAGGAGAGAGGACAATCGCGCCCAAACTACTTTGGACAGTTTGAAAGCCCAGAGAACCGTTATATAAGCGATCTCGATAGGTATATTCCAAATTTAAAAGATGGGGATTGCGATCGCCCAATTGCTGTTGCAGTCGCACATTTGCCCGGAGATTTGAGTCTAATTGGCTCAAGTCAAAACTGGTTAATTCCCCAGAACCGCGCAATGTGGTTTTTGGGCTTAAAACTGCATTCACTTTACTTCTAACACCAAACAAAGACGCTGGATCGCTAAAACCACCCTGTGCTGCTTTCTGCACAAACAACTGGGGTGTGATTACCCAACGTGCTGTTTCTGTATTTATCGGGGTAAAACTCCGTTCTACATATAAACCACCCCGGTCATCGCCATCATAGCCAGGAGACACAATTGCGGGAGTGACTTCTTGTTCCCGGCGGTCAATAGTTTGGTTATCTATGGGTATGGGTAAGCTAAGACCTTGATCAAATACCAAACGTTGACGTTCGGTTTTAATCCGGTCAATTAAGGGCGCTTGGCGTGTCAGGGTAACTTTACTCGCCCGTAATTCTAGTTCGGGCGGCGAAAATGGGTCATTTGTGAGGCGTACATCCCTAGCTTGCCAACCTCGCGGATAAAAATCGATGTGTCTGGCTTCAAACCGGACTCGTTTAACTTGTCCACCTTGTGGTGGTGTTGGCAAGTTACTGGCGCTGCGACCCCCGACAACCACATTAACTTGTCCCGGACTTTTGACATCTGTGAGTGGCTGATTAGCGCGAATGCGATCGCTTGGTGGTCTGAGTTGTAAACTACCAGGGGTGTTCTCAGCAGGTAAAAAGCCTAAATCTGTAGAAGATGTGGGGATATAAATTTCACCGCTACCATTTTCTAATTCCCCACTGTCTTGCAAAAAATTATAAGTAAAGCGTTGCCCACGCAACAACTGATCACCCCTAGTCAGGGCAACATTACCTTCACCAACAGCAATTAAATTTGCTAAATTCACCTGTAGGCGATCGGCATCCACTACAGCCCCGTCAAATCGCACTACTACATTACCTTCAGCCGTAACAATTCGCCGTTGCTCATCATACTCTTGCCGATCTGAGATAACTTCGACAATTCTCTCCCGCACTACTGGTGTGGTTGTGGGAGATGCTGGCTGGGGTGTTGGAGAACTAGGTGCTGCTTGAGTTGGTTGGTTGGGTGATTTGAATTCTATGTTTGTTGGGGTAGTCGATTCGTTGCTGAGGTTACGAGATTTAAACTCAATAATATTTTGGACTGGCTGAGTACTCGGTACATCATCGCTAAATTTACCAGAGAGATTGATAGTTTCTGGTTTTTGTGGTGGCGCAATAGTTGGCGTTGGGGATGCTGGTGGAGTGACTTTTTCCGCAACAACTTGTTCTGGTGATGGGAATTGCTGAACAGATGTTGGCTGGACAATTTTTTCAGGGACAACTTTTTTTGGTGAGGGGAATTGCTGAATATTTGAGCCAGTTTGAGGTGGATTATCACCACTGACATTCACTGTCTGAATGCCATAGCCAATGCCTAAAGGTTGTCCTAAAGTTGCAGCATTTCTCGATGGAGAAAACGGCGAAAGTGCTGGGGGTAGAGTTTCTGGTGTATTGGGAGTGGGTATAGTTTTCGCAGTGCCTAAATTATCGGCAGCCGATGCGATCGGTACTAATGTCTGAGGCGGTACATTTTTACTATCCGCAATTTTGGTACTTTGGGGCTTTTCTGGAAGGTTTTGGGTATCACTAACTGGCTCTACAAACGCATGAACTTGGGTATTACTAACCGATGGCAGAGAATTTGTAGATTTTATAGGTTCAAGAACAGGAGGCGGTGCAGGCGGCAGAACTGGATGAAGCATATCTGGGCAAAATTAACCGAACAAATAGCCAACGAATAGCCGGAAAGATGAACTCACCTTTTGTCTTCCGACTTTTGCTTTCTGCCTACATGCAGCAAGCTGCTAAAAAGAGGAAATTGCATTGTCAAGGAGATTGCTTTGCCAAAATGCCCTGTGTCTGTGACAGAAGGCAGTTTCCTAATTGGGCTTTGCCATCAGCTAAACTCATCAAAAGCTAGTACAGGTTGGTGTAAATAAACAGACCATCTGGAATTGCTAAGAGGCTCGTGGTATCACTATTCTTTCTTTTTCCTTTTGACTTTTTACTTTTGCCTTGTTGTACTAGTGTTTATTGGAGTGATCCAGGCAGTATGTTTCACCATAATTTACTTTGTGTCGAAACCCAGTTACTGCGAAGGGAAACTCCGTTTGAGCCACTGGCTGCGGATTTTCCCTGTTGTAGCAACTGCCATTCAGTTTTAGGCGTAAAGCTTTCCTGTAGGATAGCAAGCAATTGTCCGTGACTTTGGGTGTTTTCCACCTTCCGGCAGTCGCGGATAATTTGTCTTGTTCTTACTCTAAATCCCGACGACCGGGGTTACGAGCAGGATCATTTGACAAGAATCCGAAGACAAAGATAGTCACAAAGAAGGCAACAACAATATAAACAGCGATTTTTAAAGTCAGCATAGAAATATCTCCAAAGGGGGTCGGAAAAAAGCTTCTCTCAGTATCTGCTATGCAGAAAAGATAGCTCCTATATCTTACCCAAATCTTGCCTCGTTTTGAGCGCACTCTATTGAGAGTGGAGGGCTATGTCGTGACCAACCCATAGAGTATGGCACAAGTTTCGCTATTATCTCATACTGTGGTTTATTTGATTCGTAGATGCCTTTGAGATGTATTTTTTGACTGGCTAATGTTGTGACGCTAATTAATGCCAGAGGTTTCCTGAAGTTGAAGGGTGTGGGGGTGTAGGTGTTCAAAACCCTTACACCCCCACACCCTTACACCCTTAAACTTTCAAACCAGCCCTCCCTTGAATATATTCTTCTAGTTCGATTTTCACTGGTACAGCATTCCAGATTTCTTGACAATATTCTAGAATGGCACGGTCAGAAGAGAATTTGCCCATACGTGCTGCATTGAGAATTGACATCCGTGTCCAGTGTTCTTGGTCACGGTAAGCTTGATTTACCTGGTCTTGAGCGTCAATATAAGACTGGTAATCGGCAAACAACATGTAGGGATCGTGGTACAACAGTGAGTCTACTAAGGGACGGAATAGATTAGTATCACCGTGAGAGAAAAATCCAGAACTGATCAGGTCAATTACTTGTTTAAGTTGCGGATTGTTATGGTAATAGTCCCAGGGGTTATAACCTTTGGACTTTAATTCATATACTTGTTCGGTTGTAAGTCCAAACAAGAAGAAGTTTTCTTCTCCGACTTCTTCGCGGATTTCGATATTTGCACCATCAAGTGTGCCAATAGTCAGCGCCCCATTCATGGCAAATTTCATGTTACCAGTGCCAGAAGCTTCTTTACCAGCAGTGGAGATTTGTTCGGAAAGGTCGGCGGCTGGGTAGACTCGTTGACCAAACCTGACATTGTAATCTGGTAAGAATACTACTTTTAGGCGATCGCGCACATCGGGATCATTGTTAACTACATCACCAACGGAGTTGATGAGTTTAATGATCAATTTAGCCATGAAATAGCCAGGAGCAGCTTTACCACCAAAAATAAATGTGCGGGGTGTGATTTCAATGTTGGGGTTATCTTTAATCCGCTTGTAGAGCGTAATGATGTGCAGCACGTTTAGGTGTTGGCGCTTATACTCATGCAATCGCTTCACTTGCACATCAAACAGTGATTCGGGATTCACTTCAATCCCGTGGTTTTCCTTGATATAAGTCGCCAAATATCCCTTAATATCTTGCTTGGTTTGTCGCCATTCTCGACGAAACTCAGCATCTTCGATAAAGGCTTCGAGTTGCTTGAGGTCTTCTAGATGACTAATCCAATCTGCCCCTATTTTGCGAGTAATCAAGTTAGCTAGTAAGGGATTACTCACTACTATCCAACGGCGTGGTGTGACTCCATTGGTTTTGTTGCTGAATTTCTCTGGCCAAAGTTCGTGGAAATCGCCCAGTACATCACGCTTGAGTAACTCTGTATGTAGGGCTGCAACACCATTAATCGCATGAGAACCCACACTGGCTAGGTTTGCCATGCGGACATACTTTTCACCACTCTCATCAATTAACGATAGCCGTGCTAGGCGATCGCTATCGTTGGGATATTTTGCCCGCACTTGACCTAAGAAACGCTGGTTAATTTCATAGATAATTTGCAGATGTCTGGGCAGTAAATTCTTAAATAGGCTTAAAGTCCACTTTTCTAAAGCCTCTGGTAACAGCGTATGGTTAGTGTAACCAAAGGTGTTTTGCGTGATTTGCCAAGCCTGATCCCACTCTATTTCATACTCATCGACTAACAGCCGCATCAATTCCGCTACACCGATGGATGGGTGGGTGTCATTGAGTTGCACCGCAAAGGACTGATGAAATGTCTCTAAGCTCTCACCTTTTTGCAAGTGCAGCCGAATCATGTCTTGCAAAGAACAAGAAACAAAGAAATACTGTTGTTCTAACCGCAGTTCTTTGCCTTTCATCAATTCATCATTCGGATAGAGAACTTTGGTAATATTTTCGGAAACTACCTTTCTGTTGACAGCACCATAGTAGTCACCAACGTTAAACGCTTGGAATTCAAAAGACTCAGGAGCTTCAGCTTTCCACAGCCTTAAGGTATTGACAGTGTTGACGTTATAACCTGAGATGGGTGTATCGTAGGGAACACCCTTCACCACTTTATCGGGAATCCAACGTACGCGATAACGGCACTTTTCATCATAATAAGCTTCGGTGCGCCCGCCAAACTTAACTTCTATAGTTTCTTCGAGCCGAGGAATTTCCCAAGGGTTGCCTAAGTGTAGCCATTTATCTGTAATTTCCACTTGCCAACCATCGCGGATTTCTTGGTCAAAGATGCCAAATTCGTAGCGAATTCCATAGCCAATGGCGGGAATTTCTAAAGTTGACAGGGAGTCCATATAACAGGCTGCAAGGCGACCTAGGCCACCATTACCTAGTCCTGGTTCTTCTTCAATTTCCCGTAATTGGACAAAATCTAGCCCGGATTCCTCGACTACTTGACGCACTAGATCGTAAATTCCCAAATTGATCAAGTTATTACTCAAGTGCGGCCCTAAGAGAAATTCGGCTGAGAGATAACTGACAACTTTGACACCTTTTTTTGTATAGACTTCAGTGGTTTTGAACCAGCGTTGCAACATGCGATCGCGGACTGTGTAAGCTAACGCCATGTAATAATCATTGGGCGTGGCTGTAGCCGGAACTTTACCTTGGATGTAAAAAAGATTATCAGCCAAGGCGCGTTTGATGGTTTCTTTACTTAACCCGGTGCGATCGTCTTCAAATTCACATTGAAATACTGGAACTTGCTCAAATGTGGTCATAATTATTTCCTATCGAGAATAGAGAGTAAGCAAATCAGAACTCCTGACTTAGCACTCAGCCCTAAGTCCTCACAGTTGGTTCTCGTCCCGTTAGTTCTCAAAGCTGAACTACTTCTTCAGCCAGAGTAATGAAACAAGCAAGTACTGATTGGGTATCAAGGTTATGTTTGGCGGAATTTGGCTCGTAGCTTACTCAATAAACTCTTGGGATTGCACCTTGAGTACCTGTACCGGAAAGTTGCACCACAATGCGAGAACCATCGGTAAAGCCAATGCGAATACCCTGTTTATGACTAATGCTGCCATTAACAGGGTCGGTATAACTTAAGTCATCGTTATTCTACGGCTTTGTTTTCTGAAGGAAAAAAAAGACACACTTTTCTTTAGATGCGGTGGTAATTAACACTGTGTGCAACTTTTTCTCGAAAATAAGTCGCACATCGCGTTAATTATGGTGAAGAAATGCCTACGCCTCTCTCGGATAATTGCTGACTCATCCGATTTTTGACAACTCGTGCAGGTACACCTACTGCCACGGAGAATGGCGGAATATCTTTAGTGACAACTGCACCTGCGCCAATCACACTGCCTTCACCAATCGTTACACCATCTAATACTGTCACTCCATGTCCCAACCAACAATCATCTTCAATGACAATTCCTTGACGAGTAATGCCTTGAGATTTAATTGGTTCTAGAGGATTAGAAAAATTATGATTGTTAGCATATATGCCTGAGTGGGCGGCAATTAGACAGCGCTTGCCAATGGTAATATCTCCTGGCCCCGCAATACATACATCAGGGCCAATAAAGGTTTCTTCGTCGATGTAGATGGATGTGTTGTCTAAACAGCCAATATCAACGTTACGTTCTATAGCCACCCCATGACTTAAATAAATTTGATTATTTGAGTGTCCTTGAGCATCGATTCTCACACCTTTAAAAATATGCGCTCTTTTACCGATGCTAATTTTATCTGCTCCCAAAAATTCCACACCATTTTGTATATAAACTGAGCTATCCAACTGAGCAAAAATAATGCGATATAACCAACTCCGGAGTTTTGTGCCAAGAGCAAGAGTTGGAATATCCCCTAACAATGTGATGAGCAGTAATTCTTTGAAGCGTTGGGATTTGGAAAAATGTTTTTGGTTACTCATGACTGCTTATCTCTGAGACGAGTTTATGTTAGCTGAATTGAAGATGTGTATTTTTTGGTAGTGCTGCTGATCGGGAATTAGTCAAGTTATGTTTCGGTGAAAAAATTAGACAAATATTGTCGAACTAAGGCGCTATTTTTAGCCTAAAAATAGCAGTAAATAGCTATATTTGCGGAATGTCCAGTTCTAGCGATCGCCGGAGATCACTTATCTCCCGTTAATTACTTTTATCAATACCAACTTGTTGCGTAGTCTCAATCTTGATGAAAGAAAGATACTATTATGCTGCTGAAATATTTTTCCAGCTAGTATGGCAAACTCAAACATCAGACTATTCAATAGTTTGATTCGCTGGATATACTCAGCAGAGAGCAGAGAACTAATCACAGATTTACAAGGCTTTGAATATATGCCTTTATGATGAAAATTGGTCTCTCATTCACCTACAATCTGCTATATTTACCCGCAAGTTGCTCTATGTAATTTTCTGAATGATGTTCAATGAAATAATTTCACAAGCACAAACTTTTTCCACACCAATATATATTTAATTGATAAACTCAAAATCGACTCTTGATTTTTGAGCAATCACAATACTATATTGCTGCCAATTGTGTTGTTATTCTTCAGCCAATTAAATTTTACTAAGGTGGAGTATCACCGACTTCAGCCATCACATTAAAATTGACCATCGGTGCAAACAAGTAAGCGCTTCCCCGACTGCAATGGCGAATTTCTTGCAATGAATTTTTAGAGTATGGAGCTACGCTCATGTTGCACACAGATGATTTATAACTTAACCAAGTCACGATTTCATTTAGATGGGTGGCTTTTCATAATAATTGCCTCCCAGAATAACACATTTTATTTTTAATGTCTCACTCCCAAGTAGGAAGATAATCAAAATATAATTAATTGCCTGAAATTGGTAATTTAAACAACATTCGTTTGCGGATCAATAGCTGGATTCAAAATTTTATCTTGGTCATCAAAAGTACATTGAAACAATTCGCTGTTCGGGAGCATCCCAAAGGTGTAAAAACATATTTGGTCATGGCGATCTTCATGAAATGAAGCATAGAAATCGCCAAGTCTAGCTGCTGTAATTGCGACATTCCGCTTCGTTCCCTACCCTTCTCCTGACGGAGACGCTACGCGAACGGGAAGGCTAACGCCTACGCAATAACTAGTTCTCCTCATTTAGTCAATTGGCAAAATTGGGATGCTACCCGTTGTTCTATGTTGACTACACTAGAAAAAATTTAATTTTTTTTATAGAATCGTTGTCAGTCAAAAAACACATAGCAGGTCTGGAATTTAGTAAGTGATAACTGCGCTACTATTGGGCAGTTATATCAACATAATTTAGAAAAAGCTGTTACCTTTTCTTCATAGAGAAACTGTCTAAATTGAACTAGATTGAGCGATAACCATAATCTCACAATTGTAAATCACCCGATCAGGTGAGCCAAATGGACGATGTGTCTGGAATATCCGCCATTATAAATTTTGAAATCTAGAGAAAATGCAAGTTCTTAGTAGGAATCCTCACAAGAAACCCAAATTTACAGACTAAGCTCCTTTCATTAACTGCCACACTGGTTAAAATTATGGTGGAAATTAAACAAATCGTCCAGCAAGCTTTTAGAACTGGTTATTTGAGTATCGCCGAGCAGAACCAGATACAAGTGTTACTACGGCAAGATTATGACTCAGAGGACTTGGATGCTTTTATTATTTTGCAGCGAGCGATCGCCTCTGGTGAGGTTCAAAAAGAGTTAAAGCATCGACAAGCTAATCCTACTAATCACAATTCTAATATAAAGCTTGCTTATAAGATAGCCGCAGAGTTGGCTTATGCAGCGGCTCAAACTCTAAAAATGCCAACAAACCCCCAAGATCAGCCTTCTTTGGGCAGTTAAATACTGCTACTCAGACATTAACCTCTCTGTGATGGGGGGAATGGGGAGTTGTTATGTGATACATGTCAATTATTAAATTTTGCTCACCAAGCAGATGCTCAAGGAGAACACAGAACAATAACAAAGATGCTTGGTGCAAGATTTAGCCATAATTCTCGTGCAAGTTTTGAATACTTAACAAAGTCATCAGTACTTTACAAACACAGTATAAAGAATTGGCAACATTGCAGAAAGAAGGTAAACAATAACCATAGCTGAACTTGGAGAGTTGCTAACCTATGCAGCCAATTCGCACTTTTAATGTTTCCCCATCACTACCACCGCGCCTGGAACCACTGCGACGGCTGGCATATAACTTGCATTGGGATTGGAATGTTGAGACAAAAGATTTATTTCGCCGTTTAGATACAGATTTATGGGAATCTAGCCGCCATAACCCAGTGTTGATGCTGGGTACTATCTCCCAAGCGCGGCTGTTGGAGGTAGTGGAAGATGATGGCTTTTTAGCACAAATGGATCGCGCCGCCCGACAATTAGAAGATTATCTCCAAGAAGGAACTTGGTATCAGAAACAACGCAGTCAAAAGCCCAAAGAGTGTTATGCCTATTTTTCGGCAGAATTTGGCTTGGTTGACTGTTTACCTGTTTATTCTGGTGGCTTGGGCGTTCTCGCTGGTGATCACCTAAAATCAGCCAGTGACTTAGGATTACCTCTAGTTGGTGTAGGCTTGCTTTATCAACAAGGGTATTTTGCTCAATATCTCAACGCTGATGGCTGGCAACAAGAGCGCTACCCCATCAACGATTTTTATAATATGCCCTTGCATTTGGAACGCAATCCCGACGGTTCAGAATTGCAGATTGCCGTTGATTATCCGGGGCGTAAGGTGTACGCCAGAGTTTGGCGGGTACAGGTGGGAATGGTGCCTTTGTATATGTTAGACACCAACATCGAACCCAATAACCAATACGATCACGACATCACGGATCAGCTGTATGGTGGCGATATCGATATGCGTATCCACCAAGAAATCATGTTGGGGATCGGTGGTGTGCAGATGCTCAAAGCTCTGGGTTATGATGTCACTGCCTATCACATGAATGAAGGTCACGCTGCCTTCTCGGCTTTAGAGCGTATTCGGCTCTTAATTCAAGAAGAAGGGTTGAGCTATGCCCAAGCTAAACAGGTGGTGATGTCTAGCAACATCTTTACGACTCACACACCTGTACCTGCGGGGATTGATTTATTCCCTCCCGATAAGATTTTGTATTATCTGGGATATTATGCAGATATTTTTGGCTTGCCCAAAGAGCAATTTTTAGGATTAGGGCGAGAAAATACTGGCGATTTATCTGCACCGTTTAGTATGGCAGTGCTGGCGTTGAAAATGGCGACGTTTTCTAACGGGGTGGCGCAGCTACATGGTGTGGTATCGCGGCAGATGTTTCAAGCATTGTGGAAGAAAGTCCCAGTCGAAGAAGTTCCAATCACCGCTATTACCAATGGTGTTCACGCTCGCAGTTGTGTGGCGAAATCAACGCAAGAATTGTACGATCGCTACTTAGGGCCAAACTGGTCGTCAGTACCACCAGAGAATCAACTGTGGGAGCGAATGGACGCAATTCCCGATGAGGAGTTGTGGCGCAATCACGAACGTTGTCGTTTGGATATGGTGCTGTACGTGCGGGAGCATTTAGTTAAACATTTACGCGATCGCGGTGCTTCGGCTTCGGAAATTGCCCAAGCCCAAGAAGTATTAGACCCTTATGTTTTAACCATTGGCTTTGCCCGACGGTTTGCTACTTATAAACGTGCTACCCTGTGGATGCGCGATTTAGAACGCATTAAACACATCTTACTTGGTGATAAAAGCCGTAAAGTCCAATTTGTGATTGCTGGTAAAGCCCACCCCAAAGATATTCCTGGAAAAGAACTGATTCGTGATATCAATCACTTTATCCGCGAACACCATTTAGAAAAACAGGTTGTTTTTGTTCCTAACTACGATATTCATATCGCTCGGCTAATGGTAGCCGGGTGCGATATCTGGTTGAACACACCCCGTCGTCCACGAGAAGCTTCCGGTACTAGCGGGATGAAAGCCGCGATGAATGGATTGCCAAATTTAAGTGTGTTAGATGGTTGGTGGGATGAAGCTGATTTTGTCCGCACCGGTTGGGCGATTGGACACGGGGAAAATTATGAAGATCCCAATTATCAAGATGAAGTGGAAGCTAACGCTCTCTACGATTTGTTAGAGAAAGAAGTTGTGCCTCTATTTTATGACCACCGCGACGATGATGGTTTGCCCAGACCTTGGGTCGCTAAAATGAAAGATGCTATTCGCTTGAACTGTCCGTTCTTTAATACAGCGCGGATGGTGCGCGATTATGCTCAACGGGCTTATTTCCCAGCCAGCGATCGCTGTCATACTCTGATTGCTGATAATTACGCCCCAGCTAAGGAATTAGCTGCTTGGAAAGCTAAACTCAGCGACCACTGGTTTAACCTCATTATCAAAGATATTGATGTCTCAGTCGGTTCAGATATTAAGGTTAACCAAAGCGTTACTGTCAAAGCCAAAGTGGATTTAGCAACTTTGAGCAATGATGATGTACAAGTAGAGTTATATCAAGGTGCGATCGATGCTAACGGTGAAATCGTCAATGCGACACCAGTAGTCATGGATTACCAAGGCCAAGATTCTCAAGGGTTGAGTGTCTACACGGCAGATATTATCTACACTACCTCTGGTTTTCAAGGCTTGTCCCTGCGTGTATTACCCAAACACCCACACTTGTCTAATGCTTATGAACCAAGATTAATTGCTTGGGCGGAATAGAAGGCAAAAATATAAAGGCAAAAGGTAAAAGGTAAAAGGCAAAATATTCTTTTTTTACTTTTACCTTTTTACTTTTGACTTTTATTAGGGATGACAATGTAACCTGTGGTGCGATCGCCTAATACTAAGTTGCGTTGTTCTCCCCAATACCACCAGTGTGCAGCTACATAAGCACAGATTAAACTATCAAGTTTATCTTCAATTGCTTTGAGTGCTGCACCTGTGGAAGGTAAGAGATCAGATTGTTGAGCTTTGAGCTTTTGATTCAATTCGAGCTTAGGTTCGAGATTGGGTAAAATTTCCAGAATATATTGATAGAGTTTAATTAATTCTAGGCGGCGCTCATTGATGCGTCCTTTTTTATATTTAAGAATGCGTTCTAAACCAAATAAATGGACTATTGCAGGGTGAGGAAAAACTTCTATTTGATATCTGCCAAATTTTTTGGCTTCTATGGTTGGTGCATGAGCATAACCACGGGATTCTAATTCTAAGCCAAAGTTAATTGTCCGCGCTGCAAAAGGTAAGTTTTGATTTGCTGGATAACAGCCTGCGTGATATTTGCCAAAGTATTTATGACTGAGTTTATCTGGTAGGCGACTACCTGTAGCGTTAGGAATGAGAGTCGGTGCATCAACAGCAATAATGGCTGGTTCTTCTGGTTGTACCCAAGTATCTATCCAAGTTAAAATTTGGGCGATCGCATCTTGGCGATCTAAATCTATTAATTGCAACTTTCCGTCTATTAATTGTAAACAGCATAAGCCACTTGGTTGCGATTTCCAACCTAAATCAATCCCAATAAATTTCATCTATATCTAATTACTTGCAAATTAAAATCTACCCATCTCTAATTTTAATCCCATCGCGCTCAAACTCTGATATGGGTAACTTTTTTGTAAGGATGCATAATTATACGTCTTTTGCAATTAATTAAATATAATATTTATATTTATAAGTAAACAGAGAAATAAGTTTTAATTTATTTCTCTGCTTTATTTACTTAATTGATGGAAAAGACCAAAGATACTTTTCCTACTGATTCAAAATTTAAGTCTTCAAGAGGACTTCTCAAAATCTTATTAATCTTGAGTTTGAGAACCTTGTGTGCCATAACAACTTTGTCCAGGTAAACACTTGGCAAATGGTGTAACTGTAATGATACTACCTACAGCTAAACGTGCTATCGGTTGCGATACAACTACTGGCGATGACATTTCAGGTGATGTTTCTGCTGGTGATGATCCTTGACTTTGTTCTGGACTACGACCATAGTATCCACATCCGCCAGCTAAAAATTGCTGTTTTTCGGTAGATAAATCTACGAGTAAATCGGATGCAGTTGTTTGTAATAACATAATCTTGACCTCACTTAGTTGACATAGGTATGTATTAATTACCTATGCTTCTGTTATAAACTGATTGATTCCATTAGAAATTATTCTTTAGCTATAAAAAAATAAGTCAAAATTCTATCTTGAGATATTGCACAAAAAAGCTTCAGCTTATAATTACGTACTAAAAAAATATTTATTGATGATTTTTGCAGAAAGAATATAATTAACGTGCGCCACCAACAGAGACACACGTTAATTTATAGTTATCTGTAAAAAATTTAAGTTAATTCCAGTCGCCCACGATAGCCAGTAACAATACGGCTACCATCTTTGAGAATATGGATTTCGATTTGGTCACTAGCCCAAGTAATTTGGTCGGCTAAAGCTGGGTTAAAGACATTCACCCGTTGATTGCTAGAAGAAACTGGTGAATCGGGAGAATTAATCGCCAAAGATTCTACAAATGGCCCATCAATTAAAATATCTAACTGTTCTAATAATTCTTGCGAATCTGGAGGTGCAGATTCAGACTGGAGTTGCTTAAGGGTAAAACCGGAAAAAGACATAACATTTAAGCCAGCTGCTTTCAGTTTACGTGCTAAAGCGGCTAGTGCAGATGCTTGCCAAAAAGGTTCACCACCAGAAAAGGTTACGCCTGTGTTTTGTGGTTTACTCAGTATTTGTTCGGCTAGGGTATCAACAGAAATCAGTTGGTTAATTTCAAATGGCCAAGACTCAAGATTAAAGCAACCAGGACATTCACGACGACAACCTTGTACCCAGATAACAGCACGACAACCAGGGCCATTAACTTCTGACTCGTCAACATAACCCATAATGTTGAGATAGCCAAGGGGAATTTCTGGAAGTGTTGGTGATGGGCGAGTTGGTTGAGTTTCCATCTGTTTCCTCCTGTGCTTAAATTACCCAATAGTCTTGATGCTTTGATTTGAATTATGTGGCGCGATCGCTGTCAAAATCTTGATGAAAGCAATTATCGCTACAAGTTACTTGATGTGCTGCATTTGATTTGACTAAACCGCATCTAATTTTGGTTGTTACGCAGCAAATACCAAATGCAACAAAAATTGAACACTAAAAAAATGAAGAACTTGTGAGGATAGCGGTTCAAGACTGTATATCACCAGAAAAACCTACAAGTCAACAGAAAAATGTTTATTCTCCACTGCTTACGCCTATTATCTATTTTTCATATCAACACCCACAAAACAATTAAATTTATCTTATGAGTATCTTGCTTATTGATTGGGGGAGTAACTTTCTTAAAATTTTATGTCCATCAAGAAGTCTTGGAAAAACACGAATTTTTTCTAATTGCGTTATATTTATTAATGATTTTTTAATTTTAAAAATATATTTTATTTTAACTTTGATTACAATATATCCTTAATAAAATATAAAATTATCTAGAAAATATGTATGATCAATCGATAAAAATTGTATTAATTGATGATCAACCTGAAGATTTAAATTTTTTATCTCAACTTCTTGAAGGTCAAAATTATCAGGTAGAAAAATTCACTGTGGCTAAACTGGCAATTGATGCAGTGCGAGAAACATTGCCTAATTTAATTTTACTTGACGTTCTCATGCCAGAAATGAATGGTTATGCAGTATGTCAATATCTCAAAGCTTATAAACAAACTCAAAATATTCCCATTATTTTTCTTAGTCCCATAGAAACTTTACAGGATAAAGAGAAATTCTTTAAATTACAGGCTGTTGACTATATTACTAAACCACTTTGTGCGCCAGAAATTTTAATTCGCGTGCAAAATTGCATTCATCTTCAAGGTCAGAAAAAGCCAGCTTTATCTTATTTTCAGCAGCAACCGTTGGCGCTAACACCAAAAGAAGATAAATCCACAGAACAAACTCTCAAACTACTTAATATTAAGCTGCGTAATCACAGTTTAGTATTAACAGAATTAGCTAAAAATCAGATATTGTATCAAGGTGATATCAAGGCAGCATTTGGAGAAATTACAGAAGCAGCTACTAAAAATTTGGAAATTGAACGAGCTAGTATCTGGTTATATAAGCAAAATGCAACTTTTATTGAGTGTATAGATTTATTTGAGCAAAGCCGTCATCAACATAGCGAAGGACGCACTTTAGCTGTAGTAGATTATCCGATTTATTTTCAAGCTTTGCAGCAAGAAGAAGTAATTGCTGTGGAGAATGTTCATACTGATCCTCGAACTAAAGAATTCTCTCAAACTTACTCAGCCTTGAACATTATTTCTATTCTCGCTATACCAATTAGATTAGCGGGAAAGACCGTGGGAGTTTTGTGTTTGGAGATGGTAGGAGTATTGCGTGAGTGGACATTAGAAGACCAAAATTTTGCTCGTTCTCTGACAAATTTAGCTTCTTTGGTACTGGAAGCACGGGAACGTCAACGAGCCGAAACTGCACGTCGAGCGTCTGAAGCCAAGTTAGCATCTGCTTTTAAAGCTTCTCCTGACCCAATTATCTTATGTACATTGCCAGAAATTCGCTACATCGAAGTTAATGATAGTTTTTGTCGGCTATTTGGTTATGCTCGTCACCAAGTGATTGGTCATACTGACCAAGAATTACAGATTTGGGCTAATTGTCAAGAAAGTATTTTTCTCACCCAAATTCTGCAACAAACAAAATCTCTCCGCAACTATGAAGTTGATTTCCGTACTGCAAATGAAGAAATCAAAACAATGTTGTTCAGTGCAGAAATAATCGAAATTGATGGGCAAAAATATGTTTTAGGCACAGCTAAAGACATTACTGAACGTAAACAGGCAGAAAATGAAAGCAGGTTACTGCTGTTAACATCTCAAGCTATTACCCGTGCAGTTGATGTGAATAGTGCTTTAAAAGTAGTGCTGCGTTTAATTTGTCATTCCATCAACTGGGATTTTGGTGAAGCATGGCTACCTAACGATGATGGTACAGTTTTAGAACACAGCTTAGTTTGGCATGGAGAGGATATTAGATTAGAGCAATTCTCACTAGTTAGTCAAACTGTTAAATTTGTTTTGGGTGAGGGACTACCAGGAAGGATTTGGGAAACTAAACAACCAGAATGGATTGAAAATGTTTCTGCTGCTGAACAACCAGTGTTTTTGCGATCGCCCCAAGCGGCCAAAGTAGGATTAAAAGCAGCTTTTGGTGTGCCAATTTTAGCTGATGGTGAAGTATTAGCAGTTTTAGTATTTTTTAAACGCAGTGCAGCATTAATAGATAAGCGTTTGCTCATGTTAGTCGGGGCTGTTGCTACCCAGTTGGGCAGTTTGATTCAGCGTAAAATGATCGAAGCTGCCCATAGACAAAGTGAAGAACGTTTACAACTTGCTCTAGAAGCTAGTGATTTGGGCTTGTGGGATTGGAATCTCAGCACTGGTGAAATCTATAGTGACTTGCAGTGGAAAAAAATGCTGGGGTATGAAGAAAATGGCGTTACAAATGTTTCGCAAGTTTTTGAGCAATATATCCATCCAGAAGACTTAGCAACAGTTACTACTGCTTTAGAAGCTCATTTTCAAGGTGTGAGTGCTGTTTATGAAGTTGAGTGTCGGATGGGCTGTGCTAATGGTGAATGGAAGTGGATTCAGTCTCGCGGGAAAATTGTCGAATGTGATGATTGGGGTCAGCCTTTGCGAATGATCGGAACTCATAAAGATATTACAGAACGCAAAACTTTAGAACGAGAATTGGCGTTGCGAGAAGCGCGGCTTAATGCCTTTTTTAGTAGTGTGCCTGTAGGGATGAATATACTAGATAAGCAATTGCGGTATGTGCAGATTAATCAAGTTTTAGCGGAAATTCATAACTTGTCTCAAGCTGAACATATTGGCAAGACGATATATGAAGTTATCCCCCAAATTGCACCTTTAGTAGCAGCATTTTATAAACATGTCTTATTAACTGGAGAACGAATTCTCAATGTAGAAATTTGTACACCCAAGCCCAAGCAACCAGAAACACTAGGTTATTTTTTGGCTTCGTATTTTCCCATTCCTGGCGAAGATAACTGTATTTCTGGTGTGGGTACAGTTGTAGTAGACATTAGCGATCGCAAACTGGCTGAACTGGCTTTGCAAGCAAGTCAGTTGCGCTACCAAACATTAGCCGAGACTTCACCTGTGGGAATATACCATACCGATAAATTTGGTAATTGCGTTTATCTGAATCAGCGTTGGTGTGAAATTACTGGTTTAAATCAATCAGAAGCTATGGGTACAGGCTGGGCTAAAGCTTTGCATCCAGATGACCGTGATCGCGTTTTTGCTACGTGGTATGAAGCAACAGCAGCTAAATCTCTATATAAATGTGAGCATCGGTTTCTGCGTCCTGATGGTACAAGTGTTTGGGTGATTTGCCAAGCCATACCCGAAATTGACGAAAATGGAGAAATTACTGGACACATAGGGACAATTACAGATATTACTGAGAGTAAACTAGCAGAAGCAGCCTTAAGGGAGAGCGCCGAACGAGAAAAAGCGATCGCCCAAGTAATTCAAAGAATGCGCCAGACTTTAGATTTAAACACAATCTTTGCTGCCACCACTGAAGAATTAAGACAAATACTTAATTGCGATCGAGTGGTTGTCTATCGTTTCAATGCCGATTGGAGTGGTGAATTTGTCTCAGAATCAATGAACGAAGGTTGGATTTCTCTAATGTTAGAACAGAGAACTGATCCCATCGTGACCAACAATGCTTTAGAAGATGGTCGATGTCTAGAAAAGATTTTAGAAAGTGCAGCTTATCCAATTCAAGATACTTATCTGCAAGCAAACCAAGGTGGTGTTTATAACCAAGATGCCAGTTTTCGTTGTGTTGCAGATATTTACAAAGCCGAGTTTGATTCTTGTTATATAGACTTATTAGAACGCTTCCAAGCAAAAGCTTATATTATTGTGCCAATTTTTTGCGGTAGCCAACTATGGGGATTACTAGCTAGTTATCAAAACTCTAGTCCTCGGCAATGGAAAACCGGAGAAATTAACATTGTCGTTCAAATTGGTAATCATTTAGGAGTTGCTTTACAACAAGCCGAACTGTTAGCACAAACCCAAAGACAATCACAAGCATTACAAGCAGCGGTGATTACTGCTGATGCTGCTAACAAAGCCAAAAGCGAATTTCTTGCCAATATGAGTCACGAATTACGCACACCACTGAACGCAATTCTTGGCTTTACGCAAATTATGAGCTATGACCATGAACTGTCAAAAGAACATCAACAGAACCTAGCAATTATCAATCGTGCAGGCGAACATCTGCTCAACTTAATCAACGACATCTTAGAAATGTCTAAAATTGAAGCAGGCAAAACCACATTAAACATCAGTAGTTTTAACTTAATTTCTTTATTAGAAAACCTCGAAGAAATGTTGCGTTTGCGTGCAGAATCCAAAGGTTTACAACTGCGATTTGAATATGCACCACTACCACAATATGTGCAAACAGACGAGAACAAACTACGACAAGTTTTACTCAACCTTTTAGGCAATGCAATTAAATTTACCTCTACAGGCAGTGTAATTCTGCGTGTCAAATTAGCAGATCAAATAACTCAAGCACAAACAGACACAGCGATTATTCCCTACTCCTTATTCCCCACTCCCCATTCCCTGATTTTTGAGGTACAAGATACAGGTGTTGGCATTTCTCCACAAGAAATTGGCTTGTTGTTTAAAGCCTTTGGACAAACGGAAATCGGTCGCAAGTCTCAACAAGGAACTGGACTAGGTTTAGCCATTAGTCGGAAATATGTGCAATTGATGGGGGGTGATATAACTGTCCGCAGTCAAGAAGGTATTGGTAGTATTTTCACTTTTCAGATTGATATTGGTTTTGCCCCAACTAGTCAAGAGCCAGTTAGACAAATTCAACGCCGAGTTCTGGGTTTAGCACCAGAACAAACAGAGTATCGAATTTTGGTTGTCGATGATGTTTTAGAAAACCGTCTAGTATTGGTTAAATTGCTGCAAATCAAGGGTTTTGCAGTACGTGAAGCCGCAAATGGTCAGGAAGCTATAACTCTGTGGCAAGTATGGCAACCACATCTAATTTTTATGGATATGCGTATGCCTGTTATGGATGGCTATGCCGCTACAAAAGTGATTAAAACGAGAAATGAAGCAGCAGTTTTTTCTCATGTTCATCCTATTATTATTGCTATAACTGCCCATGCTTTTGAGGAACAAAGACAAGCTATCATCTCAGCAGGCTGTGATGATTTAATTAACAAGCCTTTCCGAGAAGAAGAAATATTCACAAAGATTCGCCAATATTTAGATGTCAAATATATTTATCAGGAAGAAAATCAACAAATTATTCATGTAATGCAGCCAAATTATCAGCCTCAGATTATCCATGAAGATTTATTGTCTTGGTTATCTCAAATGCCAGATAAATGGCTGGCAAATTTACACAATGCTGCGGCTCAATGCAGTGATGATCTAATTTTAGAATTAATGTCAGATATTCCTATCAAAAATATAATTTTTCAACAATATTTAACCGATTTAGCTCATAATTTCCAGTTTGAAAAAATTATGAATTTAACCAAAAAGTATGATAAACAAGATAGTTAGCTACTGATACTTGATCTAATTTCATTACCATAATTTAATTAATTGCTTGCTTTGTAAAAACAAATCAAATCTGTGAATATCTTTTTCACTTTCAAAAGCAGCAACTGGTAAATAATGAAATTGACCTTTAGTCATGTACAAAAAATAATAGTCTGCCTTTTTTGTGACTTGAATAAAGTGTGAGTAATTAAGTTTAACAATACTGCCATCTTCATAAAATACGGCAAAAAAGTTTTCATCAATTTCACAGTAGCGATTTTGAAAGTTTAATGTAGAATTGCGCTTTTGTACTTGAAAAAACAAAGGCAGAGATACAAAGTATGCCATTAAAGCGACAAAATATATCAACCACCAATCAAAGCGATTTTGTAAAACGGAAAATATAATATTTATTAGTAATAAAACTGCTAGAAGGATAAAGGTAATCTTCATCCGCCTGTAATAGTCAACAGTTAACAATGAGCGTAATTCTTTTGGTGTAATTTGAAAAGTTTTAGTTTTGATGTGCATTATATTTAAATTATTGGGAGTAAAATTTGAGAATTGCGATCGCCACCACAATTTACTGTCAGTGTGATAACCTGAGCATTGCGTAAATCATCACTATTTAGCACTGCGCCATTACCAGAATTCATGGCGTAGGCAGGAAAACATGCCGCACTTAAACTCAAACGTAAGGCGTTACCTTTGGCAATGCGTACACAAGTTGTTTGCAGTTGAATCTTCATCGGGACAGCAGTTGTTGGTGGACAATGTATATACCCTTGAGTCAAATTATATACTTTGCCATCAGGCTGCACTTGTGATAATACCGCAGATAAATCATAACTAGGTTGATCGGCACTGCAATCAATTTCTACTACTACATCTCCTAATAAATGCAGGTCTTCTGTAAGAGGTTGAGTAGTATAAGTTAACACATCTGAACGGCAATCAAGATGCGATCGCTCAAATACACCCGCTGGTAATCCAGCATGACCACCTAAAGATGGTGCTGGTCGCCAAGGGTCGTGGACTAAAACGTCCTGAGTGCTGGGTGCTGGGTGCTGAGGAGCCAGCCGCGTGGGCGGGTTTCCCGACTTGAGCGGACTGGCGTTGCTGAGTATTCCTGAGTCTTCGCGGATGCTGGCAAGTCCTGTGGTTGACAGAAAATAAGATTTCTGGTTAGCTGTATTTAAACTGGGGAAAGTCCGCCAAATATTACTTCCCATTTCAAACAGGCAAATCGAAGATTCCTGCAATAAGCCTGTATCTATATCTTTCAAAAACTGATCAAACCAGCGAATTTGCATTCTATCTACAGGACTAGCCGCTTTCGCCCCAAAGTCTACTTCACCAACTTTCCGACCCCAAGGTAAATGCGCCCAAGGCCCGACTAATAAATGTTGGGCTGTGATGCTCCGCGCTGCGATATCTTTGTATAAATTCAACGTGCCACGCAGGTAAGTATCAAACCATCCCCCAATATGAAACATTGGCAAATCAACAGCTTGCAAGTGGCGCTTGGGAGAAAGTTCTTCCCAATAAGTATCTGGTTGGGTATGCGCTGCCCATTCATGATAAAACGACTCAGGGGCAAGTTGTTGCAGAATTTCGGGATTATTTACAGGCAAATTACGCGCCGCAGTCAACAAAGCTTGATAAGCTGATTGATTATTGCATAGACGTGCCGTTTCTGTAGCTAATTGAATCGCCCAAGCAATATTAGTTTGCAGACAGAATGTGCCACCTTCATAAGCCCAATCTGTATACAAATCATAACCAATCATCGCCGGACAAATCGTTTTTAAAGCGCTGGGTTTAGCCGCAGCAGCGTAGAGTTGCGTCATTCCCTGATAGGAAAAACCATACATCCCGACTTTGCCATTACTCCCAGGTAAATGTGCTGCCCAATAAATGCTATCTTCACCATCAGCAATTTCATGAGCAAATAACTTAAATTCTCCAGCGGAAGTACCTCGTCCACGGACATCTTGAATCACAACAATATAACCGTGGGCAGCATACCAACGGGGATGAGCATAAACAACAGTAGAGGCGATCGCTCTCCCATAAGGTTGTCGCATTAATAATACCGGAAAATTCTCTGCTGCATCAGGGCGATAGATATCTGCATCTAGTCTCACACCATCGCGGGTATACATAGATGCAGTTTGTTTAGGCAGGACTTTGTACATATATAACCACAGATGAGCAAGCTAAAATAACGCAGATTATGAGATGTACCTATTGGGGGAATTATATCTGAATCTATGATATGACTTAGCGTGCTAATTTCAGCAATTAGATGTATGTTAGATATTTTGTTGAATGTTTTAATGTAACTAAGGTGCTGGTAATAAATTCCAGCCTGAAATTTGTGCAAGTTAATTATTTTTAGGTAAATAGAAATTATCCTATGGAAAATACAGAAAGTACATTATTTGATAAAATCTTCCGTGATAGTAATGGCAATATTGTAATTGCCCAACCGCCAAACCCACCGCTGATTCTCTGGGTAGTAGCAAGTTTACTAACTTTAATTTTTCAGAGTGGCACAATCAATGCAGTGTTGCAGATACTCGCCAATGGTGCTTTATTTACTTGGGCGTGGCTAGAATTATTTCAAGGCGTTAATTATTTTCGTAGAGCATTAGGTCTAATTGTACTGATTGGGTTGATTGCATTCCAAATTCAGTAGTTATTTGCTCAAACAACATTCAGTAATCTGTAGGGTGGGCATTCACTAATATATTTTAGGTTTGCCCACCTACATATAGTACAAAAATTAAATCAAACTACTATAGTAAATAGCTACAAGTTGAGATATCGAAATCAAAAATTAAACAGTCTGTTCTGTTTTTTCGACTTCTGTAACTACTTTCTGGCCAATTTTTGATTCAGTACCAGCTAAAAGGCGCTCTATATTACTGCGGTGGCGGATAATTACATAAAATCCCCCCACAATCCCAAACAAAATATAGGGTAATGGTTGGTGAAAAACAGCCATGAAAATCGAAACAGCGATCGCACCAGTAATCGAACTCAACGATACAATTCTGGAAATAGCCACAACAACGGCAAATACTCCCAAAGTTGCTAAACCAACTTGCCAACTCATCGCCAATAATATTCCTAAACTAGTAGCCACAGATTTACCACCTGTAAAGCCGAGAAAAATTGATTTACTGTGTCCTAAAATGGCAGCTAACCCAACTAAAGTTACCATCCAGGGTTGCCATAATTTCAAATCTAAATTTGCAGGGATAAATTCTGAAGTCGCAGCATAGTTAAATAAAGCATAAACTAGGGCGATCGCTAATACTCCTTTCAAACAATCAATCCCTAAAACGAAGGCTCCCGGAACTTTACCCAAGGTTCTTAGTACATTAGTCGCGCCAGTTGAACCTGAACCCACTGCCCGAATATCAATACCTTTTAACTGTTTAACAGCAATATAGCCAGTGGGAAAAGAACCCAGCAAGTAAGCTACTACCAAAATAGCTCCACACAAACTTAACCAAATAGCCATAAACAATCCAAACAAGTCAAGAGTTCGTAGTCAATAGTGTAAGGATTTTTGAGTGTTGACTAGTTTTAAATCACTGGAAAATATGATTTAAAGCGTAACTTTGCCGCTCGTTAAAGCATAACCTTGCCGCAGACAAACCGGAAATGCTAATTCTTTTGTAAGCCTGCTTCCACCTAAAAACAACGCTTTCAAGCATAATATTACCGGAATTGAAATTTTAAGTCGTAAGATTGCCGAAATTTGAACTGTCTGATATTATAGCTGTTCTGTCAAGTGCAACAGTGTTACTGGCAGATCATTTGCCAATTATGCCAGAGTTTCCTTCGTCTGATGAGTTAGTAAAAATACTTGACCGTATCCTCGATGGTAGTCGAAATGAAAACGATATCAATTTGCTACGGCAATATATGAGGACAGTTGATGGTCAAAATCAGATGCAGTTAGCAAATAACATTGTTAACATTGCGGAAGGAAATGGAGTTCATATTGGCGATCGCATCACCTACCAAGGTATCGACGAAGAAACAAAGACAATTCTCCGCCAGTTACAACAAATCCTCCAGGAAAGCCAAGTTTCGATTTCGTCTAATTTTTCTCCTCAAACCCCAACCGAAAAGTTTTTAGTCAACACTAATTCACATAAGCAAGTTAGCCGACTACCCTCAGAGCTTAATATTTTCGAGTTTGAAGTTGTAACTGTAGATCATAAAGGAAAAGAAACAAAGCGTTACCGTACACAAGCTGAGTATTTTGTAGAAGATTTAGGAAATAGTGTTGTACTGGAAATGGTTTCCATTCCAGGTGGTAATTTCCCAATGGGTGCATCACGAGAGGAAGCAACATCACAAGAAGATGAACGTCCTCAACATTTAGTTAATATAAAACCCTTCTTTTTAGGTAGATATCCTATTACCCAAAGACAGTGGAGAGCTATTGCAAACCTCCCTAAAATGAACCACCACCTCAAACCTGACCCATCCTGTTTTCATGGCGATAATTTACCTGTAGAACGAGTTTCTTGGTATGATGCACTAGAGTTTTGTGAGCGACTGTCGCAGAAAACAGGAAGGCAATATCGCTTGCCCAGTGAAGCTGAATGGGAATATGCTTGTCGTGCTAGAACTTCAACGCCATTCCATTTTGGTCAAATAATTACAGATAAATTAGCCAATTATTGCGGTAAAAACGACAATATAAATAGCATTAATCGCCAATGTACAACAGAAGTTGGTAGTTTTCCAGCTAATACTTTTGGCTTATACGATATGCACGGTAATGTTTGGGAGTGGTGCGCTGATTATGAACATGATGACTATCAAGACGCACCATTAGATGGTAGTGCATGGGTAGATGATGGCAATGAAGAATATAGAATTTTGCGTGGTGGTTCTTGGGGTCATCCTGCAAATTTATGTCGTTCTACATCTCGCTTTTCTGAAGCTGCAACCACAAAGGACAAGCAAATTGGATTCCGGGTTGTCTGCTCTTTGATCTAAAAATTTTTGACTATTGTGAAATTAATTGATAAATTTTTGCTTTTATACTCTCAATAGACGATAAATCAGAAAATTGTACACTTGTTTCTTGGCGAATTTGAGGTTTAATATTTAACGATGTCCTGCCACATTGCGATCTGTAAGGGTGAGAAAGCCAATTCCAAGTTCCTATAATAGCCAGTTTCGTATCACGTACCAAAATTCTTTCATTTGTTCCTCTACTTTCTATATGTTTTCCTTCTCCTAAGCGAATCAATCGTGAACCTGGATATTGTGAGAATAAATGTCTCAGCTTATTCTCAATTGTGGGATCATTATTATCATTCTCCTCGTTACCTTTATTTCCGTAAACTACTGTTACTTTAACTCCTCTTTCTAAAACTGAAACAACCTCTTTACCAAACAGTTTTGATTCACTTCCCCTAATCCAAGGCGTGATAATTATCAATTCTTCCTCTGCTTGGTCGATAGCTTCTCTAAAAATTCTTAAATGATCGCAATCATAAACTGGAATAGTACCAGGTTCTGCTTTAGGAATTTCTGCTGCTGATTTATACTCTAATACAACTCCATACTCTCGAATATGTTCAACAAGTTGCCGACTCCGGTTTCCTTTTTCTAATGTATAAAGATTACCAACTAAAATAAATAATTCTTTAGCTCTTGATACAGCAACATTTAAAAGATTTGGTCGTTTGTTAATCCAGTAAACATTATCTTGTGGTTGACATACTTTTGTGGATAGAATAATTACTTTTTTCTCCGAACCTTGAAAAGTGTGAACTGTGCCAACAGATTTTGATTCTAATTGAGAAAATTTTTTTCTTAATTGTTCTCTCAGCGCAGTAGCATGAACTTTAAAAGGTGAAATAACGCCTATATCTTTTACTGAGTAACCTTGTTTAACTAAATGCTCAATTATCTCACATACAGCATTAACTTCTTCCTCATTAACATTATTGCGGATATTACCTTCAACATCATAAGCAATTAAGTGCGACTCTACTAAAGAATTGACTGGTTCTGTTTTGATTTCTAAATCATAGTCAGCAATAGCATTGCAATATTGAATAATACTAGACTGACAACGGTAATGTTCTCTCAAAACAATTCCTTTACCTTTATCTTCGCCTTCTCCAGTTGCTCCAGCAGCGCGGTGATAAGCTGTAGCACTATACTCTTCTTCTGGACTATAACGATGGTAATCAATGTCTGTTAATCCTCTATTAATAAACGCTGTTTGACGATAATCTTCGCGTCTTTGATCGCTCAAAGTAATAATAGGTTCAATTTGTAGAGGATCACCAACAATGATAGCTTTACGCGATCGCACTAATAACGGAAAAGCCTTATGCTGGTCAATCATTCCCGCTTCGTCTATGATTGTGCGGTCAACACATTCCTCAATCCAAGGAATCATTTTGCGAATTGAAAGCAATGTGCAAGTGATTACCGGAAAAATCAGGCTGAGATTTTTAATATGCTTATCTAGGTTTTCTGCAACCTTATATTTCGATTTCCGCTCTCCTGAAAGAATACTACAATAAAGTTCTAGAGTTGATTTAATGTTGTGTTTGTTGTAGAGTGCTTGTTGAATAAGAAACTCACGCGATAGCTTAAATAGGTCTTTGTGCTTGTCATGAAATTTCTGGTGAAATGAGGTATAAAAATTTTCTGGTGGATTAGCCAAGCTAATCTCTAATAACTGGAATTCCTTAAAAGCGTCTTCCATCTGCTGATTTATCTGGTCTCTGTCTTTATATTTTTCCTCTAATCTTTTTTGTACATTTTTTAACTCACCTGCTTCATTTATTCTTTCTCTAACTAAGCCTGCTTTTTGAATTAAATCAGCGCGATTGGTAGGTGGTTCTATAGGGAAAATAGTTGTAGATGTTTGTGCTATGGCTGAGTTACAAGCTAAGTTTAACTCACGTAAAATACGTTCTTCCGTTTTCCCAGTCAACCAACGCCAAAAGCGAACCCACCAATTTAATCTGCTTTTAGATAGAAGTGATTCAGCCTTATTAAAATGCTTTTCTATGATGTTATATGCTTGTATTGGTAGTTGATTGTACTGGGATAAATCTCTGGCTCGTTGCTGAAAAGGAATTAAGGTTGAGAGAATTTCGTCTAAATCCTGTTGCAGCGTTTGTATCTGTTGTGAAAGATGTTTATGTCTTTGTCTATCTAAATCCCACTGTTTGCTTAACTTTAAATATCTAGACTCTTCTGCTAACAATTCCTCTTTAATTTGTTGAATTTTTTGTTTTAATAAATTATTTAGTTGCTCATCAAATTGATTCTTTTGCAAAAAATCAATAGCTTGCCGTAATTTTGCAATAGCTCCATTAGCTGATTCAATATTATCTTTGTTTCCACCTTTGAGATAAAATAACTCAGCTTGAAAAAATTCATCTAGCTTTTCAATGACGTTATCAACTGCTTTATTATTCGTGCTACTAACTACCGTTAGGTTATTGATATCCTGACCAATTTCAATTAAACTGAGTGCGCGTTTAACTACCTGTTGAGCAATAACATGAAGAATCAGAGTAGTTTTACCCGAACCAGGTGGGCCTTGTACAGCTGTTATCGGTTCACTTTGAGTGTGTTTGAGTGCTGTTGATTGTGAATTAGTCGGTGCGTGAGTTGGGAAAGCTCCCATGTAGATAACTTCTTCTTTTGCAGGCTTAGGTTCACCAAACAAGTATTCAAAAGCAGGATGTCCTTTGGAGCAATTTTTCGAGCCTGATTTAATCTCTTTTAAGTCTTGCCGGAGATTATAATTATATGTAGCCCCTGTAAACTCAAATAAATAAGGCTGACGTTGAATTTGTTCACGAGAGCGACGGGGAATAACAACCTGTTCCATCCAATTCTGATAGCTATCAAATGTTAGCTTAAAAGTTATTTCCAGAAAACTTCGTAGCCCATCTTGAGTAATCAATTTTTCACGCTGTTCATCATCCAATCCGAGAAAGGTGGCTAAGTTGTCTCCAGCTTCTATCAGTATTAAGCTATCTAAGTTCCACCCTTGTGCTTGATACTCCCCCTTGAGGATAGATGTAACGTCTAAGCTAAACAGAGGGCAAAGATAAGATTTTCCCTTTTCTACATCTAAAACTTGGGGAAAGGATAAAACCCATACTGCCTCTTGTAGAGTATTTTGCCTTTGCTTAACTTTTTGCTGTAATTCTGAAAACGTGGCTTGATCAATTAATAAATGGTCACGTACTAGCTTTACACCACGCTGTCTGACTTTATCGCTGTTGGTTTCAACCCTGGCTTTACTGTATTCATCTAAATTAATGTAGTCTAACCAAGCGTTGAGAATAGCATCTACCTTACTAGCTACGTTCAAAACTACCTCCAAGTTGCTGTACTGGCTTTAGCGTTGCATTATCCCTTTACTTAGATGCTAAGGTAATTTGTTACACAAAAAATGTTTAAACTTATACAATTTGGTTAAAATGCTTAAATCAGCAAGCAATGTTTACAACGGGCTACGCCTACGCACCTTTGAGCTAAAATCAAACTACTCATCGATTAACTTTCTGGCACTGCCATGAGCATCTCTCAGCCACCGAAACTATCCTGTCTGCCAACAAAGCTACCCATTGATGGTGCAGTGCGGATTGATTTAGAGGAAGGTATCCCAGTTTTTCGAGCATCCAGCACTGTCCAAAGTCGCGTTGAAGAACTATTGGCAAAACTGCAAGCAACTTCACTGAGTACAGAAGAAGAACAAGAACTTGATTGCTACGAAGAAATTGATGATTATTTAAGCTTTGTCAATCGTACAATTCGTAATTTATCCCTTGCGTCAACTCAGCCAGCATCCTAAATTGTGTCCTCTCGTAGTAAAATCCCTGAAGCTACCCAAAAGCAAGTACGTCAACGAGCCAAGTACCTATGTGAGTATTGCCATGCCTCTGAACAATGGCAGTATGTACAGTTCACCGTAGATCATGTTATACCCTTGTCATTGGGTGGTACAGATAATTTAGAAAATCTGGCGTTAGCTTGCTTTCACTGTAATCGCAGAAAGACAAATCGGTTGACAGCAACTGACCCTCTATCTGGAGAAGAAGTTTCATTATTTAATCCACGACAGTGTAACTGGAGTGAGCATTTTATTTGGTCTGCCGATGGACTATTAATTGAGGGTTTGACAGCTACAGGACGAGCAACAGTCACCGCATTAACTTTAAACCGGGAACGGGTGATCAATATTCGTGAAGCTGATAAAGAAATTAGTCGGCATCCACCAACCGATGATCCTATGCAAGCAAAATTTGAGCAAGGCGGATAGGAAATAGCTTCACAGATGCTTTCGTTTCTGCTTGTTATACTAAATACGAGGGTAATGTGCATCACATTTTAGGCAAAATCACCTTGCAATCTGGGTGGTGGATCGCCATCCGTGTATGAAGTTAAATCTCACTTTCTTATTGGTGAACTCGATGTTTACGAAGGGGGAACCTAATAATGTTATGCTCAACCCTCTTTTAATTAAAATTAAAAATTAACTTGTTTATTACTCTATCTGGACAAAAGTAATAAATGAAATTGAAAAAAGGTAAATAAATGCCAGTTTATCAGAGTGAATCTTCTGACGATAGCTATGAAATTGATGAAGATGTAGAGGCACAACTAAGTAGAGGGTGGCGAGAAACAAATAATTTAGAAAATAATTATTGGTATGAACAAAGACAATTACAAGGTAAAACAAAGAGAAATAAACAAGGAAATAAAGAATTATTAGAGAAATACTGTTTACCTCAATGTAACTCTTTTAGAGCAATATCAAATTTAATAAATATTAATTTAGAAGAATTACGATTGTTAGTTTTTTCGCCAAAACAAGATGCAGCAACTAAACATCATTATATTCGCTTTTATCTTCCTAAAAAAACAGGTGGAGAAAGAATAATTTCTGCTCCAAATCAGCATTTAAAAAATGTCCAATATTGGATTCTAGAAAACATTTTAAAAAAGCTTGATCCTTCTATTCATGATGCTGCTCATGGTTTCCGTAATAGCAGAATAATAGAAATCGAAAACAATAAACTCGATATAAATTTATTGCCAATAAAAACTTTAAATACAAGGTATAGTATTCTTTATAAATTTTGGATTATAGTAAAACAGATAATCTATGTAGATGCTTCCCATAGGCTAACTCAGTATCCAAGATTTGGTAAACGCCGCTCAATTTTAACTAATGCAGAGCCTCATGTAGGGGCAGATATAATTATTAATGTCGATCTTAAAGACTTTTTTCACTCTATCTCCTATAAGCGTGTAAAAGGTCTTTTTATATCTTTTGGATATTCCGAGTCTGCGTCAACAATCTTTGCTTTACTGTGTACTGTCACTTTTGTGAACCATCGTAGTTATCTACCGCAGGGTGCGCCAACTAGCCCTATGATTACGAATCTAATATGTCGCCGTCTCGATCGAAGATTGACTGAGATGGCTGAACGCTTGGGATTTCGTTATACTCGCTATGCCGATGACTTAACCTTTTCTGCGTCTAATGAGAATGGATGCAATATAGGAAAAGTTTTAAGGCATACACAAGGAATTGTAAAGCATGAAGGGTTTGAAATTAATCAAGATAAAACCCGAATTATGCGTAAATCTAATCGATTAGAGGTTACTGGTATTGTAGTCAATACTAAACCTAGTATTTCAAGAGAAAAATTGAAACGTTTTCGTGCAACTCTTTATCAAATTGAGAAAGATGGTTTGGGAGGTAAGTTCTGGGGTGAGTCAGAAGATATTATGTCCTCAATTCAGGGTTTTGCAAATTTTGTTTACATGGTTGACCCTCAAAAAGGAGCTAAATTTCGAGAGCAAATACGTATTATAAAAGAAAAGTATAGATATTAATCAATAGAGTTAAATAAAAAGTTTAAAATTTACTAGCACATTATGTTAATTAGATCAATTTATTGAACTTATATTTGAGTAATTGGAATTTATGGATCATTCTGTTCAGTCCTACTAACTCTAACTGCTAGCATTCTTGCCAACGTGTAAACATCAGGATCATAAAGGTTTATTGTAAAAGACTGCACAATATTTTTTAAAACCTTTGAAGTACCTATATCTTTTAATGCTGCTATAGCTTCTTGCTGGACTGCTGCATCTGGATGGCTTAGAGCTTGAATTAAAGCTGTAATCGATTTAGGGCATCGAATTTTTCCCAAAGCTGCTGCTGCTCTTCCTCGAACATCACTATTTGGATCAACAAGCGATTTAATTAAATATTCAACAGCTTCATGACTACCTATTTCTCCCAAGGCGGTTGCTGCCCTGCATCTTACACTACTGTCTGAAGGATCTAGCTTGCTGATTATGCCTGTAAATAATTTTACACGGTTAGGTTTTTTTAAATTTGTAGTCAAATCGTGAACATTTTTATAAGGATATCTCAAAGATAAAATATTAATCAGTATTTTCAACATAGTAATTCTCTGAAAAATTAGCCTAATGATATGTATGTTCCACTGTATTTTTCCGAAAATAGCAGCAGCAAGCATTTTGAAATGGTTATCTGGAGACGTTAAAGCTAAAATTAAAGCTTGTGAAATTAAGGCGTTTATCGCTTTTGAATCAGTAATTTTCTCTAAAGCTAATACTAATTGTTCTCTAACTAAATTATCTTTATCTTTGATTTTATTAGCCAATGCTGTGACTGCCATAGGATGAGATATTCTACCTAAGGCGATTGCCACATGTTTTCTAACTGTAGCATCCGGATCATCTAAAGCAAGAATTAATGCTTTAACTGCATGAGGATGGCGAATTTTACCCAAGGCAACAGCAATCCATCGTCTAACATAACTGTCAGAATCATTAAGACTATCAATTAAGCTCTCAACTACTTCTACATTCTTATAGTGCTTCAATTCTTGAGCAGACCATTTAATTTTTCCAAGTGCTGCTGCAACCCACTTTTTATCATCGTGCTTTTTTTGTTTCAGAGCATGAATTAAACACTCAATCACTTCTGGAGTACCAATTTCCCCTAAAGCAGTAAAAACTTCTCTTCTAACATCATTATCTGAATGGTTGAGGTGGCCAATTAAAATTTTCACAGCTTGAGAATTGCCAATTTCTCCTAGAGCGGTGACAGTAAGCCATCGGATTTCCCCATCCTGATCTTCGAGAAATTGAGAAAGTAATTCAATTACCTGGGGTATATTAGTCTTACCCAGAGCTACTATCACTTCTCTTTTAACTTTGATATTGTTTGTTATCCCCGCTCAAATTTTGCAATATCCCATCTTGTTCAGATAGTTCTGCTATGAGTTGGGAAGTATTTTTATTTATAAAATCTGTTGAAATATAAGTATTTTTTAGATATTTTTCAATTTTGCTGCGGAGGTCTTGTCTTGTAAATATATCTTTTCTCTCACAGCTAAATTGATAGGCAATTTCTCCTAATAAATCTTGTTTGGCTGCTATCCAAGCACTATTAGGTATTTGTCTACTGTTATCACTACACCAATTTCCCAGCATATATTCCACTACCATTTCATATACCTGCCAACGTCGTGTAGGAAGCTTGACACTTTTTTCTTGGTACAAACTACAAATCAACGATAACAGCAGTGGATTTTGGGCTAAACTGAGAATTTGAGGTTTTTTGTACAACTCCCGCATCAGTTCTGACACAGTATTGCTATTGTTAAACCATTTTTTGATATACTGCCCCGTTTTTTGCAGGTCAAACGGAACAATTTCCACTTCTTTTACCCCATTTATAAATGTCCCACTGTGGTAGCCTACTATTCGGGAAGTGCCAATAATCTGACAAGGATAATTGTTAGCAAAACGATTCAGTTTCTGTGATAGATAAATACGCTGTTCTGCTAAAACTTCATCCAGTCCATCTAATAGCAAAAGACATTGCCCCAGTTTCAACTTTTGCTGCAATACCACTAAATTTATTGGTGCTGTATTGGGATAATCGCGCTGTATAATTCGAGAAATACTGTAAAAAACTTCTTCATCTTTAGGACTATCGGCTAAATCTACAAGCCTTAAATATAATGGAAACACAATATTTTCTATATTCTGCCCACTTTCTATTTCCTGACGTGCTTGCTCGGCATTAGATATTGTCTCCATCCGCAATAGTGTAGACTTACCCATCCCTGGATTTGCCAACACCATGATATTTTTATGCTGCTCTTTGAAAACCTGCCAATCTACTTGTTCTTGCTGAACTTCCTTGCCTTTCTTTTTGGGCTTATAAAAATATTTAAGATTATGGTCTAATTCTGCATATATATAAGTGCTTTCCACTTGATTTTGATAGTGGCGTTCCAAGGTTACTTCGACAGGAATATATTGGTCTTTGATAGAAATGGGTTGTTGTTGGTGAGATAGAGCAATGAATTTGAGAGAATTTTCGATGTCCTTTAGAAACTGCCAGACATTCTGCCTTTGAACTTCTGGGCTAGGTGTCTGATGCTGATTTAGGGATTGTAATGCTTCGCTTCCTAAATAGATGCGATTGTCGAACTGAGGATTTTGGGCGTAGCCAATATTAATGATAGTGTTTCCATACTGAGATTGAGATTTTGTCTTATTAACTACATCTATCTGTCGTAAGATTTCTATTTCTTCATCTGTGGCAATGCCTGCTGCTCGTTTTTCTTCAAGCAGCTTCAGTTCATCTGGTGTAAGCATTTTTCATCCTTATTCTCACCACAAAATTTAGCTATTTTAATGACAAAACAGAATACACACTCATGCTTAACTGTTTGGTTTTGCAGATCGGTGATAAATTATACAAAAATTGCTATTGAAGACACTTTATTTTTCAGGACTGACACGGTTAATAATCCCCTCAGAACTTTTAATTTCGCCGTTTATAAGCATATGTACTTGGCTATATTCCGTAACGCCTAATTTTGAGCGAGAAGAAAAGCCCTCAACACAATGTTTTCGTGCCATAACAGTCCAAATTAAAGCTAAATCATTTTTATTCATAAATTCTTCAATATACTCTTTATAAACCAGTAAAGTAGAGTTACCTGGCTCAAGTATTGAGGGATCATTAAAGCAGAGATTACCAGATATGGATTTATAACCACTGATTGAATCCCACTGCAAATCATCTGATTCAAAAAATATTGTTGCAGGAACTAATACACTAAAGCTGTCTTCCTGATAAGCATCAAAATCCCTTTCAAAGAGTATTGAATTAGCTGTTGGTACTATAAAACATGGTATTTCTGAATCTCGTATTCTTGCTGAACCATACTGCTCAAAATACTGAATAAAGGGTATCCCCCAAGGATATTCGCCTAAAAAGCCTTGGGATAAAGAATGTCCCTCTGGCATCCACCTCTCCATAAAGTTTTGCTCACAAAGCCAAGTCCAACAATTTTCTGCTTCATTTTTTGGAACGAGATAACTTCTAATTTGCATCCAACACGTCCGGTAGGGATATTCATCCTCAAAATCTTGATTTTTTTGTTTAGAGTTCCATTCTGGATATGATTCTAAAATCAGCCAATTTTTGCCATTATTAGGATTTACTACTGTTAGCATTGCAGAAGAATTTGGAAAATCATTACTGTCTAGCCATTCTGCATCAGACAGATTGGTGTCTTGTTTTAAGTCATAGTTAACAGGTATCCACCAAGAGTTACATTTAGTAGTTTGAGTTTTTGGTAGTAAAACTGTTGGGTCAATATTTCTCTCATCTAAAGCTTGAAGTTCTGGAATAGATGGTGGTGAATCCCATTGTGATCTTTTTATCTCAAGATGGTCTGATACACGCGCAATTAAACGATAAAGTGCTATCCATTGATACTTTTTCCCAATTCTTTCCGCCCAAGAAGGTTTGGCACGTCCTCCACCAAATTTATAAAGTATATGCCCATCAAAACGAGCAAACAAATCACTGGTGTAACCCATATCGAGAATATGCTTAAAAATCCAGCTTTGTGCTTGATTAATTTGAATATGTTTATATTTATCTAACGCACTTATTACTGTATAAACTGCAAAATCATCTTCCATACAGCTATCGTATAGTTTAGGAAGTTCCTTGCTAGAATCGCTGTATTTTTCAATCCAGTTTTTTTCAGGATAATTTAGTGGCCATTCGCTTTCATAAGGTGGTCTAAATTGCTCTGGTTTAATATTATCTGGTAGTTGATTACGGTGATTTGACAATTCCAATATTAACCTAGCGTAATCCCTAACCATTGCATTTTGAGGAAGATTTTTATTGCTAAAAAATATTTCGTATACAGTAACAGATGTTGCCTTTATTGCATGATTATTATTAGCTCTAATCAATGAACCATAAGCAGCAGCTAAACATCGCTCTATTACATATTCATCATCTATTTGGCTAAAACGCCTAATAATAAATGGCCATTGTAGAGGATGGTCTTCCATAATTCTGACCATTGCCTTGGTTGCATAGTCCCGAACACGTCTATCTGAAGCAACGCATAACCAAGAAAGTTGAATTATCCAAAGTTCTGCGGTTTCGTCTGAGACTGATCCAAGATTAGCCTTTAACGCCCATCGCAACAATCTATCAACACCTTTGAGTTGGCCATAAGTCCCATAAAAATAAGGACATAATGCAGCATCTCTAACAGGCATTGAAATAGATGCAAAAAATTCATGAAACCAGACAGAGTTGAGAGGATGTCCTATTCTGGTACTTAAAGCAAATAAAGCCTCCATTGTTGATGCAAATGTTTGTTTATGGTGTAGTGCCTGTTCCACAATCAAAGCTGTTGTCTGTGTAAAAGAAGTGATAGCTCGCCAAGTTAGGGACTCTATAACAACTAATGTTATTTCTGTGGGATACGAAGCAAAGCTAACTACCTCAGTCAGTTCCACTCCGTATTTTTCGGGAATTTGTATGGCTAGTGCTTCCAAAAGACCACGATTTTTTCGTAATGCTGCCTCATCAACAACTGAGAAATTAAGTAACCCACCAGAGGCAAATGCTAAGTGTAAAGAGTCTTCAGAAATTTCTTCTAAGTATTTTTCCGCTAAAAGTTGGTCAGCAAAACGCTCAAAACTAAAGCGAATTACATCTTGGGGTTTTTTCTGCGAAGAAGTTACTACTCTATCCTCGCTAATAATACCTTCCCGAATCATTTGGTCGAATAAAGATGATGACCTCTGAACTGAAGGTTTGATTAAATCAACCAATTCTTTTGCTTGTTCCCAAGATAGCCATGTTGTCTCAATTTCTGACATTGCTGACACTAGACTGTTTAATGCTTTTTGTAAACATTTTTCTTTGGGATAATAGTCAAGTATCCTAGCCAGCTTTTTATTCTTACTATCCAGTAAATACTGAATCACTTCACTAATTCCAAGCATACCATCAGGTAGTATTCGGACACCTGCATCTTTGAGGGATTCACATACAAGACGTAAAAACAGAGGATTAAAAAACTCAGGTTGCATGAGCGGCATCGAAGGCGGCTCTAATTCATAAAACCGGAAGAAATCAAAACAAGCATCAAACTCAACCCCTTCAAATCCTTTATGTTCTACTATAGGTAGATTTATATTAGGAGCTATAACATCTTCTAAATAACTAGAACGACAAGATATACATAATCTGAGCCAAGGATATCGTGATATTTGCTCAATTAATGATGCTAAATGCGTGTACCAAGTATCTCGTGGACGAGTTTCGTTTAGGGCATCAATAAAGATAATCAAGGGGTAGTTAGTTGACTGACTAATTGCATTAAGTGCCGCAAGAAGCTCATCACGGGATATAGCTGCACTTATTCCCAAAATTTGACGAATTTGTTGCCACGGCTCACCTTGTGTAAACTGTTCTCCCAGTAAAACAATACTTCTTAATCCTCGTTTTTGTCGGTCAAGGGCTATGTCACAAATTGCATGGGTTTTACCTATTCCCGCAGAACCAATGAGCAGCATTCCCACAGACATAGGGAGTATAGCTGTAGGTTCATTTAGCCAATTACGGAGTTCTTCGAGAACTTTAATTACATCGCGTGCAGAATCTATATGTTGAGCAGGGAACGAAAGTTGATATTCCGCCATAAACTGGCGAAATCCAGCCGATTCAGCCATACCTTTCCCATGCTTTTCTTCTACATCCTCTATAGCAGTAGACAAACATTCTTCTGCTAATTCAAATGCTTGATTAACTAGCTTCTTTAAATTATTAATTAGGCTTATTTCATGTTCTGTGATGAGGAAATGGTTTAAAGAATCCCTAATCTCACTCAGGGTTTTAGTTAAAGATTTAGCACTTTCTCTAGATTGTACTGGAAATTGTGGAGTTGCAGGATCGGCATTTGATTTACTTATACCACGTGACCATTGTTTGATAGCATCAGATACTTTTGCAATTAGCTTTTTTACGGTAGCCTGCCATTTTGGTGTTTTACCCAAAGCTTCAAATGCACTAGATATGGGAACATCTACAGTTAATTCAGGTGTATACCTTGGTTCCGCAGTCTTAGCAGCATCATTAAGCTGATTGGCAAACCATTCATTATCCAGATTTAGAGCGTTGACTATTCTGAGTGTTTTTAACTTTTCTTGTAAGAACTGTTTAATAGATTTAACATCAGCACCTTGGGAAATGATATTACCAAACTGGCTATCTTTTACTTGGTTAACATTATTTATGGTCTGTGCAAATTGCAAGATTATACTACGGTCATTACCTTCAAATGCTTGACAGATATTTTCAATTTCCTCAACTGTTGCAGTATCTACTGCTAGTTTTTCAGCAAGTATCTTCAATTCATCTGGTGTGAGCATTTTTTATCCTTCTTACCACCACACAAGTTAGTTTTTATGAATGACATTACCAAAATGACTACCATTAGCTTCATTAATGTTATAGATTTGTTGTGCGTACTGAGTGATGTTATCGGCAATTTTATTAATTTTTTGTGTCGCTTCAGGCTTCACTTCTTCCCATCCTTTATCGGGTAAACCTTTACCACCGCGAAGCTTGGCAATTACGAAATCACCTCCAGTCATATCATTTTGAGGGACTTGCTCCTTGTTATATAACTGACGCGCAGTTTCAGGTACTGCTTTGCCAAGATGATTCATGATGTTAGAAACTCTTACTTCTGTATCACCTGGTTTGTTTCCCGCACCTTGTAAAGCTTCTAGAAAATGATAAGTGTAAATACTAATTGTTTCATCTTTTACCCAGTAAGATTTTTGCTCACCTTCAGAGGAAGTGAAAACTACTCTGCCTTTACCTTGTTTCAACTCATCAATTAAACCTTTGGATGGTGCAACTCGGATAAAATCATCAAACTCTTCTTCAAGTTCTAAATCTGCATCTTTAGAAGTTGCCATTCCTGCTGCGTGACAACTATCAATTACAACTAATAAACGTTCAGATTGAATTTGGTGTAATGCGGATGTAAAATCTTCTGCTGATAATGCTGAACTAGCGATTTTAGTGGGTTTAATGTCATGCTGCAATAAATAATATTGTTTTGTGGTTTTATCTACCCAGCCATGTCCTGAATAATAAACAAATACCGTAGCACCAGGGTCAGATTCTGCTTTTTCTTTTAACCACTTTAATCCATCCAAAATACCTGCCTTAGTTGCATCTTTGTTATTCAGTACCCGAATATGAGCCTGTTTATGGTCATCAGGATAACCACATAGATCAGGATCAATTAAGGCAGCATAGATTGCCTGGGTATCTTTGACAGTCACAGGTAAAGATAATTTACTATAAGCAGACTCACCAACACCAATTAATAACGCATAACCGTGAGTGAATTTCTCAGTCATTTCTATCTTGTCCTATCAATAAAGTGGCTAATACAAAATAATCTGGTTATTCTTCGTACCGACTAATACGGAATATTACGTAGTTGTAAGGTAGTTGAGAATTGTCTGCTTTATGGACAATTGCTCCTACCTCTGGTTTGTAAATCCATTTGTTCCAGTCAATGACTGTTTCATCAGCAACTTGCACAGCAATATAATTACCTTCAGCTAAACGACAACCCATTGCGGAATCTTCAAAATCTAGTCCCAGGTAAAATTTTTGTACAGCGACATTTTCATTACGTTGGGCGAGTAATTTTACAACTCCTAAAGTAATTTCTGTAAACGGTGCGATCGCTGGTTGAGTAGTGGTTAAAAGTTTGAGTCCACTTTGAAAAGGTGAAGACTCTAATGCTGCTAATATTGTCTTGTCTTCCTCATTTTTCACGTTTACTGTTGAGCATTCAAAAGCTATTCCCTGTGAACCCACATTTAAACCAATAAATACGGGGTAGCCAGCAATACCAGCAGATTGTCCCTCTTGCACCCGATAAGTTTGACTGAAGCTGACTGATTCTTGGGTATTAGCAAGTTGATTTCTCACAGCAAAAGTAATTAAGACATTATGCGTCCCTCCACCGGGATACTTTTCAATGTGGAGGCGGTCTAAGCGAATGTTGATGCGGTTGTTTTTAAGATTAATATCGGGTTGAATTGCACTAGGATGTTGGATGGATTGGGGTTGTATTGAACCTGAGTTATAAGGCGCGATGTAACCAAACTTGTGTGTTGCATACATCCAGGGTTGGTCTTGGATTAAGTTTAAAAATTCTAAAATCCCTTTATCAAAACTTTCTAAATTAGAATCCCCCACAACAATGCTTTGCACATCAGGGTCTTTCATTTGTTGCAGTTTTGCAGCTATCCATTCAGGATCTTCAGATTCACTAATAGCCTTAATGTCCTCAAATACACTACTCAGCATCTTGCTTTCCCATTAAGAAATATAAACTTTGATAGCATAAGTTTTGTAGCAGCGTATTTCTACGGTTAGCTAACTGCTTAATTTTAGACCCTACAATGATGAATACGGTAAACTAGCTCAATTTTTTTGATTTTTTTCAGATTTTGTTTGAGCTAGATACTTAAACATCAGGTGGTTTAAGATTAGACACTGGGTGTCTGAAAAGCAGGATTTTCATAAGTCTTTTTATATACAATCCATCACAACTATTGATAATCATTTATCCAACTGCAACAAAGTATTGACTAAATCAGTAGCAGTGACCACATAAATCTCACTAGCATTATTACCAGGAATATCGACATCACCCTTTGTAAAGCAAAGCAGTCCAGTCACTTGCTGAGTACCTTTTAAATACCTGACTTCTGTAGCTTGACCTTTTACATTGCTGATTAAATCACCTTCCTCAAAATCATAGGTATTTCTGCCATAACGCTTTCGCAGATGACCTCTTTCATAAACTTTAGTACCACCATGTGACTTGACATCAATCACGTACCAATTGCCTTTGGGAGAGTGCAATACTACATCTGCATCTCCCCATCTCCTAATTCGTAGGTTGCATTCTACTTGCCATCCTTGACGTTGCAACGGGAACAATAATGCAGCTACTTGGGTTTCAGCTTTAGCACCATGTTCAGCATCACCAGATCGTTTCATTAAGTATTGCCCATTGCTGTATAGGCAGTAAGAAGCGATTAATCCTCCTAGCAAGACCATCATTGCCAAGGCAGAATTACTGAAGATACTGAACAAAAAAATTGTCCCAACAAGAACTACTACTGCAAGTGCATAATTTAGTAAAGCGGATTTTTGCCGCTCCTTGCCCAGTTTACGGATATATTCTCCTGGCTGTCTTCTCTTTGGTAGCAATGTTTTATACTTAATAGAAAATTTTTTTTATCATGAGTGGTTTGAGATTTTTTGTAACCTGGATTGCCTACCAAACTATTGGTAGTCATCGCATTCCCAATTGATGTGTGATTTCTGCTGTCATGCCATAGCGATGAATATTTTATACTCTAATTTATGGGTCTGATGGTGTGATTTAGTGAAAAACATCAATTTACTCATTTATCTGCGGAAACTAGCATCTCACAACTATGCCATCAGATAACCAATTGCAATTATGGGACAATAACCTCCCCAGACCGGAAGAGTTAGTCAAGATACTTCAGCGTATCCTCGGTAATATTGGTAGTGACGAGGATATGGCTGTATTGCAGAAAGTTCTGAGCATACTTCCAGAACAAAATCGTGTGCAGTTAGGAAGTTACATCGTTAACATTGCTCAGGGAAATACAATACACATTGGTAATCGCATTACCTACCAAATAGACGCAGAAATCAAGGCAATTCTTCAGCAATTACAACAAGCACTCCAACCAAATCATCAAGAACCTGCTGCTGATAACACTTTTGCTATTCCTAAGTTGGAATATCCAGATGGTCTAGTATCGCTTAACTCGCCTTTTTATATTCAGTATGCTGATATTGAGTCTCTTTGCTATGAAACACTGGTTAAGCCTGCCTCCCTAATTCGGATTAAAGCACCAAAACTGATGGGTAAAACTTCTTTGCTCATCAGGATTCTTTATCATGCAGAAAATCAGAATTATCGAGTATTTTATTTAGATTTTGGTAGTGTAGAAAAATCTGTATTAAGCAATCTCGATACATTTCTACGTTGGCTTTGTGGAAAAGTTAGTGATGAGCTAGACCTGGAAAATAAAGTCAAGAATGTTTGGAATACAGATATTTTAAGTAGTAATGATAACTGTACTGCTTACTTTAACAAGAATATTTTAGCTCATATCAATTCTCCGGTAGTCTTAATTTTAGACGAAGTAGACCGATTGTTTCTGCCTGAGAATCAGGAATTAGTGGTGAATTTCTTCGGAATGCTACGTTCTTGGCATGAAAAGGGGAAATTTAATCGGGATTGGGAAAAACACAGGCTAGTGTTAGCACATTCTACAGAAGCTCATATTCCCTTAGATATTAATCAATCACCTTTTAATGCCGGAGTACCTGTAGAGTTAGGAGAGTTTAATCGACAACAGGTAGAAGATTTAGCGCAAAGGCATCAAATCCAAGAAAGTGATGCACTCACAGGAAAATTAATGTCAATGGTCGGAGGACATCCATATTTAGTGCGCTTGGCAATGTATTATATTGCGGCAGGGAAAATTACCTTAGAAGATTTATTAGATTCAGCAACAACAGAAGCTGGAATTTACAGCAATCATTTGCGATCGCTATTGGATATTTTACAAGGAAAGCCAAAATTAGCTCAAGCACTAAAAAAGGTAGTTGATTCACCTGTTCCTGTGGCGTTGGATTCCATGCAAATTTATCAGTTACACAGTCTAGGACTGGTGCAAATCCAGAAGAATGAAGTCATACCTCGTTGCCTACTTTACCGTGAGTATTTCCACCGTGTCCTGTCAGGAAGTTAAACGATGACACAAAGCAATTCTAGCTTCTATCAGGTCGGAGCAAGCCTTCCAGTTGACGCGCCTAGCTATGTCAAGCGACAAGCAGATGAAGAATTTTATCAAAAATTACAGGCTGGCAAACTTTGTTATGTGCTGAACTCCCGGCAGATGGGTAAGTCTAGCTTGCGGGTACAGACAATGCAACGGTTAAAAGCACAGGGAATAGCCTGTGGCGTAATTGACCTAACCGGAATTGGTCGTAAAGTTACATTAGAGCAGTGGTATGGAGGTATTGTTTATGCTTTAGTAGAAAGCTTTCATTTGGAAAACAGATTTGATTTTGATTGGCAGACATGGTGGCAACAAAAGCGGCAATCTCTTGATGCAGTGACGTGTTTGAGAGCCTTTATCACAGAAGTGTTATTGGTAAAAATTGACCAAGAAATTGTTATTTTCATTGACGAAATTGACAGTGTGCTAAGTCAAGATTTTTCAGCCGATGATTTTTTCTCTCTTATTAGGTTTTTCCAAAATCAGCGTGTTGATAACCCTAGTTTAAGACGGCTGACATTTGCCTTACTAGGTGTAGCGACTCCATCTGATTTAATTAGAGATAAAAAACAAACGCCATTTAATATTGGTGAAGCTGTTGAGTTACATGGATTTCAATTGGCAGAAGTTGAACCTTTAGTCAAAGGATTAGAAGATAAATTCCGTAACGGAACATCACTGCTGGCAGAAGTTTTGTATTGGACTGGAGGACAACCGTTTCTCACGCAAAAATTGTGTCAATTGATACGCAATACAGAAACCGAAATTTCTGATGATGGTGCAACGCAATGGGTTGAGAATCTAGTTAAGAAGCATCTGATTGAAAATTGGGAAGCACAAGATGAGCCAGAGCATTTGCGGACGATACGCGATCGCCTCCTCAATAATAAGCAACGTGCTGGTCTTCTTCTTGGACTATATCAAAATATTCTCACATCCCAAGAGTTACAGCCAAAAAACAGTTATGAAGAAACAGAACTACGTTTATCAGGATTAATTGTTAAAGAGCAGAACAAATTAAAAGTTTATAACCACATATATTCAACAGTTTTTGATGCCAATTGGATTAGGCAAGAATTAGCAAAACTACGTCCTTACGATGAATTCCTAAATGCTTGGTTAGCGTCTAATCGTCAAGATTACTCCCGTTTATTGCAAGGTAAAGCACTACAAGAGGCACTCAAATGGGCAGAAGGAAAAAGTTTAAGTGATGATGATAACCAATTTTTGAGAGTTAGTCGAGAATTAGATATAGAAGAATTGAGAAAGGCAAATTCTGCCACCCTTAAAGGTTTACTTGGTAATAAATTTAGCAATCCTGACATCATAATTCAAGAAGTTCTTTCCTGGACAGGTGGTCAACCTGTTTTGAGCGAAAAGCTTGGTCAACTAATTACTAATGATAAATCTGTTATTATTGAAGATACTGAAGCTGCACACATTGAAGAATTAGTCAAAACCCATATAATTGCCAATTGGGAAAACACAGAAACAGCAGAATTTTTTAAATCCATTCGTAGTCTTCTGCTCAGAAATAAAAAATTAGTCCCTAATATTCTGCAACTTTATCAACAACTTTTACAACAAGGAGAAATTGTAGAAGATAACTCAGAAGAACAAAGGGAAATTTTACAGTCTGGCTTAGTGATACAGCAACAAAATAAGTTAAGAATTTATAATCGGATATATGCCTCAATATTTAATTTAACCTGGGTCAATCAAGTAATAAATGATTGGCGACCATTTGCGCCACAGTTTGAGATTTGGATGTCAACTAAAGATGAATCATATCTGTTGAGTGGTCAGTCATTACAAGAGGCTTTGATTTGGTCAGAAAGCAAAAGCTTAACTATTGAGGAAAATGAATTTTTGATTGTTAGCCAAGTATTAGATACCCTAAAATTATTATTAATAATTCCCGATGACACCGAAAAAAACAAGCTCATAGCAGCAACTACAGAATTAGCCAGGAATGTTAATAAGCCTCAAGTTTTTATTCCAAAAATATTTTATTGGACTCACGGAAATATCAGTTTAACTATAAATTTATGTAACTTCATTATTAATAATGCAATTAAAGGAGTTGAAGAATTTGAAGAGTTCATAGAAACACAGATAATTGAAAACTGGAAAAATCAAGATTCTTTAGAAGATGTGTGGAAAATTTATAATTATTTACTCATAGAGCAACCACATTCTTTTTGGACATTGGAAGTCTATAAACAAATTTTACAACAAGAAGTAATAGCAGTAGATGATAGTTTAGAGCAATTAGAATTACTCAGTATGAGATTGGTGACTAAAGTACAGAATCAATTAAAAGTTGCTAATCCTATTTACGAGTCTATATTCAACAAAAGTTGGGTAAAAAATTGCTTAAAAGTATTGTGGCCTCATGCGGAAGCTGTAATTGCTTGGTTAGCTTCTAATTGTGAAGATGAATCAAAACTTTTATACGGAGAAGATTTACAACAGGCGTTGATATTTGTTCGAGAAAGAAACTTGAGTGTTCAGGAGCATAAATTTTTTGCAGCTAGTCAGTTGCTAGATATCCGCAAAGTTCGCCTTGCTTTAGAGAAAGTAGAACAAGAAGCTATACAGGTGTTTCAACAATTTGACAAACAAAGCATTAATTCTCAAGGTTTACTTATCGATATAGAGGTAAAACACAGACAAGCATGGCAGATAGCATCTAATTGGAGTCAAGAAATAAAAAATATTAAAGATAGAGAACAAGAAATAGAACAACAAAGAGAAGGAGCTATAAACAATATGTTCCTGAAAGAGATAAAACGAAAGGAAGAAAAACAAATTTTTGCTAAATTGATTCAAAACTTCCCTAAACTTGGTCTACCTGTCACCATTGTCACTGGCTTTTTAGGCAGTGGAAAAAGTACATTTATTAACGAAATAATCAAAAATATAGTCCAAAAAAATGTAAAAATTGGTGTTATAGTAGCTGAATTTGGAGAAATTGGTATTGTTTCAGATATAGTTTTTGAGCATGATTCATATAATCTATATGATAACTCTACTATCAGCAATGATCTTGTTGATACAGTATATAAAGTTTTAGAAAGAGAAGAAAGAATAGATTACTTAATTATTGAAACCACTGGATTGGCAGATCCTTTACCAATTGCGTTAACTGTCCTTGGCACAGAATTGAAGGATTTAACTCGACTTGATTCAATTATCACTGTAGTAGATGCAGCTAATTACAGCTTAGATTTATTCAACTCCGAAGTAGCATACAGTCAAATTGCCTATGGTGATATTATTCTGTTGAATAAGACAGATTTGGTTGATGAAGATACTCTGAGCGAATTAGAACGAAAAATCAAAGATGTCAAAGAAGGTGCGAGAATCATCCGTACCCAGCGATCGCAAGTACCACTACCTTTAATTCTTAATGTAGACTTGTTTGATTCTGATAAATATTTTGATATTGATGATGCTTTCACCTCAGTCTTCTTCCAGAGTGACAAACCTTTTGCCATCAGAAAATTTCAATATTTCTTGGATAATCAATTACCTATCACTGTTTTCCGTGCTAAAGGCATAATGTGGTTTGATGAAAGTCCCAAAAAGCATATTTTCCACTGGTGCGGTAACCGCTTTACCTTTGATGATGAAGAGTGGAAAGATAATCCCAAAAATGAGCTATTACTGATTGGACGAAATCTGGAACGCCAGACTTTGCTTGTACAACTAGAAAATTGCTTGTGCTACCCCAGTATCACAAGCAATAGAAAGCATTAAAGCTATAAACTTTGAAAAATAGTATTTAGTAAAAGATTCTTCCTAATAAGCTAAAAAACATTTAGTTTGCATGTTTGAATTAGATTCAACTCTTGTAGGATGGGCATTGTGCTTGCCCGTGTCATGCGAGTTAAATGTGGAACAGCTTATCAGTTATGATTTTAGGATTTACCCAAGTTTCACAAAAAATTTCAACTGGCACATCTACTTCAATTACGGTCTAATGCTTATTAAACCTGAATTAACGTCTGTTCGGGTTAGGACGATTTCGTTGCTATTTGTACGAAATAATAGGAGTTTCAACCAACGATTGAATAATAGTTTCAGCTTATCCCGAACTCAGGTTGAAGTAGTTCTATGCGACAGTTTTTATATCAATGTGCCAGTTTCGTAAGCCCTATATTTTTTGCGTTAATACACAAATCTAATCTGCTGATATCCAAAAATTTCTAAAACTTATTGCTATAGCAAGCTACTTGATTTTGGAAAATAGAGAGGCTCAGATACCCAGCGTCTCAAATAATTTGGGTATCTTGCTGCTCCTTAATGATTGAGGAATGCAATGTCTTATAGCGTTTAAAAAATTACAAATGGTATTACCTATTATTTTTATTTAAGAATGACATTTATGTATTTCACAAATACATGAATGTAGTTGATTTATTTTATTGTAAATTTTTACAAAGATGGTATTTTCAGGTTGATTAACTGTGTATTCTTTAGATTAAAGATGAAATTTATTTAAATAAAATAACCAGAACAAAAGCTTTTATTAGGTCAAATATTGATAAAATTCCTTATTTAACCCACAAAATAATCCAATATACTTATAAACACTAAATATCATTTTTATGATGATTTGTTTTTAATAAAAAGGAGCATTAATGCTAACTTATCCTGATTTAAAGATACGATTACTGGAATTAAATCTATCAGACAATACTCAAAAGATAGTCGAGCAAATCCGCTCATCAGAACCATTAAGAAGAGTAAGTAGTGCAGGCAGAAACGTCATCGGTTTCCATTCTAGCCAGAAGATGGGCAGAACTATACAATTTGAGTCTCATACAGTTGAACTTGTAGCCATCGAGCTTTTCTATGAGTACGACAACGACGTTCTGGAATATTGGGATCAAGCATTTCAATTTACATTGAAATACGAATCTAAGAATGGAAAGAATAATACCTCTGCACACATACCAGACTTTTTTGTTATTCGGCAGAATTCAGTTGGTTTTGAAGAGTGGAAACCAGAAAAAACTTTGGAGAAGTTAGCAGTTAATCAGCCAAACCGTTATCTTCAGGGAGAAGATGGTCTCTGGCATAGTCCTCCTGCTGAAGAGTATGCAAAGAAATTAGGATTTTACTATCGCCTTCGTTCAGATGCTGAGATTAACTGGATTAGGTACCGCAACATTAAATATCTCAAAGGATATCTCGACAAGAAATATACAGTAAGTTCAGAAATTAGCACTAATTTAATTTCAGTTGTTACTTCAAATCCAGGTATAAGCTTGGCTCAACTACGTCAAGAAGCAAAAGAAGCAACAATTGATGATATTAATGCCCTAATAGCAAACAAGCAACTATACACTGATCTAAATTCTGTACCCTTAATGGAGCAAGAACGGGTACATATATTTCGTGATCAATTAACAGCAGAAGCCTACGCTGTTGTAGTTACATCTTGTACCCCAACAGTAGCAGATAAACTACGAATTGTTGATGTTGAGGTTGGCTCGTCCCTTCTTTGGGATGGTAAAGCTTTAACTATTACAGCAATAGGGGATACCAAAATTTGGTTGAGTGGAGAAGATGACCCAATTGGGCTAACCCATGCTGGATTCCATAAGCTTGTTGAGCTTGGCGAGATTACTGCTGTGCAAACTCAGCAAACATCTAGTATTAGATCACAGGGATGGGAACAGTTTCTTCAAGCTAGTCCTGAAGCTTTAGAGGTTGCCAATTATCGCTACCAAGCGATCGCACCTTACCTGCATGGAGAATGTTCACAACTCTCAGATCCAGTTCATTCTGAACGTACTATTCGATACTGGAAAGCAAAATTCCGAGATGCTCAACAAAAATACGGTAGTGGCTTCATTGGCCTTATAGACGATAGACAAGCTAAGGGAAATCGTACCGCTAGATATTCACAGCAAGCAAGGGAATTCATTAACAATATTATCGAAAAACACTACGAAACTTTCAAACAAAAGAGTGTGTGGGCAGTTTATCAATTACTGGTTAATGAATGGAAAGTAGCAGAGATAATTGAGCCAATTCCCAGCCATACAACCTTTTACGAAATGGTTAAACAACGTTCGGGTTATGCACAAACTAAAAAACGACAAGGTTCTCGTGCTGCTAACCAAAAGATACATCCTTTGCTATTAGATACCCAGACACCTCGGCATGGCGATCGCCCTTTGGAAATTGTACATATTGACCATACCTTGCTTGATATCGAAATAGTATGTGCATCTACAGGCATGAATCTTGGCAGACCCTGGGTAACAGCTATGATTGATGCTTTTAGCAGATGTATTTTAGCAGTCTATCTCACTTTCGATGCACCCAGCTACCGCTCTTGCATGATGGTACTGCGAATATGTGTGCAACGCCTCGGACGCTTTCCTGAAACTATTGTCGTCGATAATGGTAAAGAGTTTAAAAGCGTTTATTTTGACACTGTTTTAGCTCGGTTTGACAGTGATAAAAAGCATCGACCATCAGATATGCCTAAGTTTAGCTCTATTATTGAGCGTTGGTTTGGCACAAACAATACACAATTTATTAACAACCTAAAAGGTAATACTCAGATTACAAAACACGTTCGTCTAGTTAAGAAAGCAAATAATCCAAAAAACTTGGCTGTTTGGACACTTGATGAATTTTATGAGTACTTTGCTAACGGATATTGTTACGGAGTATACAAGGAAAGGAAACATCCTGCCCTAGAAGGACTTTCTCCAGGAGAAGCCTTTGCTATGGGACTTGCCCATAGTGGCTCTCGTCCTCATCAAAAGATTGCTTATGACGAGCAGTTCAGAATTTTGACTTTACCTTCTACATCTAAAGGGACAGCAAAAGTTCAACCTGGCACAGGAGTAAGGATTAATTGTCAAGATTATTGGTCTATAGATGATTCATTTCTTCTTCCAGATATTGAAGGCAAACAAGTACCAATACGCTATGACCCCTTCGATTATGGTACTGCTTATGCCTATGTTCAGGGACAGTGGATACGCTGTATATCCAAGCACTACAACAAATTTCAAGGTCACTCAGAGCGAGAGGTAATGATTGCTAATACAATTGCCGCACGGAAAAGACAGCTTCACAAAAAAGATATTGCATCTGGAATAGAGAGTATTGCGATACTGCTGAAAAATGCAGAATCACATGAGGAATTGCTGCTTCAGCATCAGCGCGATTTAGCAGTAAAAGATGTCCGTGGCTTAATTGAAGGTAAATCAGTTTTACCTAATACTCCTCAAAAAAGTAATATCTCACAGGTTTTGGATGACTTAGCAGAAGATTTTACTGATAGCGAACTGAATCCAATAGATTGTGATGATCTTGATTTGAATGATATTAAACCCTATAACGATGAGGAATTATAGAAATGACAGACCAACGACCATTTCCTTTAGAACTCTTGAAACAAGCATCCTCAGAAAAATTGACATACTTCAAAGGTATTACTGTACCTCACAAAAATTTGAAGGAAGTGTTGAATGTACTAAAAACTAATATTCTTGAACCTGCTGACACTTCATTGTTTCTCATATTTGGTTCAACTGGTGTTGGTAAAACAACTCTTCGCTTACGTTTGGAAAAGATTATCCTTGAAGAATTTTTAGAAGATTTACGGCAAAATCCTGGATTAATTGCTGTATCTAGCGTGGAAGTTAATTCACCAGCACAAGGTAAATTTAACCAATCAGATTACTATATCCGAGTTTTAGAAAGCCTAAATGAAGTCTTAATTAATTACAAGGTTAATTATGAGATTTCTGATGATCACTGTGGTGAATTGAAGCTTTTTCATCAGGCTAAATGGAATAATGCAGCGGCATTACGTCGTTCAATGGAAAAGGCATTTACTAACCGTCAGCTAAAAGCTTTTATGGTAGATGAGGCTCAACACCTATTTGCTATGGCTGGCGGACATCAGTTACTTAACCAAATGAATTGGATTAAGTCTATTGCCAATCTCACAAAGACAGTACACGTTTTGTTTGGTACTTATGAGCTACTTAATTGCTCTACAGTCAATGGACAAGTTGGTAGACGTAGCCAGGACATTCATCTTACCCGTTATCACAAGGAGTTTACACAGGACTTTGCTGAGTACAGCAGGGTCATACAAACTTTTCAGCGTCACTTTCCCTTTCCAAAAGAACCACAACTTGAAAATCATTGTGAATATTTTATTGATTACTCTCTTGGTTGTATTGGAATCCTCAAGAACTGGTTTGTTCGTGCGCTACGTATTGCTCTAGAAGAAGATGCCAATACTTTAAGACTTCAGCATCTTAAAAAGGCGGAGCTATCTTTTGCCCGACGCAAGCAAATCTGTCAGGAGGCAGAATCAGGCGAGAAACGGTTAGAAGAGCTTGTTACAGATGACAAAGAATTTTATAACTCTCTTCCAAACCAAAAAAAATCTACTCAATCTCGTAATCGACGCGTAGGTGAACGTAAACCACAAAGAGATCCAGTAGGGATAGATTCGTATGAGAATTAATTTGAATACTATAGATGAACTTTGGGATTTAGAAAAACCAGTTATCTCTCCTCGTAGTCGTTTGTTTTCCTTAGAACCAATAGGTTTGGGAACGCCTTATGTAGAAAGCTTGACGAGCTATATTGTTCGACTAGCAGAAACTCATGGCACTACTATTAGCAAGTTGGTTATAAGTGAAATTGTTCCAATACTTAGACCAGAAAATACTTCCTACAACACAAATTTTTATAATTTCAGCAGTATTGGAAGCTCTACTGCTAGAGGTGCGTTGAACGGAACAGGTTTAATGGCTATTAATTTAATTCAGGCACTCCAAAAACTAACATTACGTAGTGACTTATGCTTCCTGACAATGCTTCCTTGGGCTGAAGTTATTGGTTCGCAAAAAGGCTTATCTAGGCATATTAAAGCTTGGTGTCCTATTTGTTATGAGGAATGGCATGAAAAAGGGCAGGTAATATACGAACCTTTAATGTGGACATTAGATGTCGTTAAAGCTTGTCCGCACCATCATCAACGCCTACAAACTCAGTGTCCTCATTGCCATAAACAACTTCTCCCATTAGAAGAAAAAACCCGCTTGGGCTACTGTTCAAAATGTCGGGGCTGGCTTGGTTCTTGTTTAGAAACTAAACAAGAACCAAGCCAAGATGAACTGAATTGGCAATTATGGGTAGCAGATAGCATAGGTGAAGTAATTGCTACTGCACCTAGTTTAGAATACTTTCTAAATCAAGAAGATTTACAGATGACAATTCGTAGATATGTAAGTCAGATATTTGGTAGTTGTAAAGATTTTGCTGCTTTGATTGGCAAATCTGACACTATAGTCTATGAATGGGTTTGGGGCGATAAAATTCCCCAACTTATTACATCTGTGCAAATCTCCCATGTTTTAGGCATATCATTATTAGATTTTTTAATGGGAGAAATTGTCTGCGTTAATCGCGCGTGGATTGCCAAGCAACGCCAAAGCCAGAAATTACAAAAACTATACCTTCCTCATACACAAAATTTTGACTGGGAACCTTTTAGACAAGCTTTAATAACTGCTCTGGAAGAATACCCGCCACTTAGAATGACAGAGGTAATTAAACGTTTTGGATTTATACCTACAACAAGCTTTTATACACGCTTTCCTGAGTTAACTAAAGCTTTAAAAGAAAGGTATCTCGATTACCAAAAGGCTGAAAGGGAGCAGATAAAATCTGATCTTATTGATATATTACTGGCAGACGAATATCCACCTCCTTCTCTAGAAGATGTTGCTAGAAGAGTAGGAAGTGAATACAAAATGAACAAATATTTCCCAGATTTGTGCCGCAAAATTTTAGACAAATATCTAGCTTATCGTAAAGCACATAAGCTCGAACTCTCAGAAAAAAGGTGTCAACAAATACGGCAGATAGCTCTTGAACTATATTCCACAGGAATTGAACCCACGAATCATACTGTTAGCAAACGGTTAGGCAAGACTGGAATATTGAAAAATAAAAACGTTCAAGCTGCTTTACGTAAAGTTAGGTTTGAATTGGGTTATGAAAAATCATATACCTAAAGTCATCACAGTTTACATAGGCTAAGAACAATTCCCATTTAGTAAAAGCCTTTATACATTTTGTCTGGTTTAAATATGTTAACTCAAAGCAGTATTGAGTTATGGAATTTAGAAAAGCCCTTCATTACAGAACGTAGTCGCCTTTATCACCTGAAACCCATTGGTGTTGGAACAGCAATGGTAGAAAGCTTAACTGGCTACATTGCTAGATTGGCAGATTCTCACAGCGTATTTCCAGGAATTTTAATCTCAAGAGAAATTGCACCATTCCTTAAGGAAATTTTTGTTAAAGACAATGGTAGCAGAGGTTTACGAGCCTTGTTCCATCGTGCTACAGCTTTAAATGGCACAGGAGTTATGGCAATAGATTTTGTAAAGTCACTAGAAAAACTAACATTCCAAAGCAATTTGTGCTTTCTTACTCTCCTTTCTTGGGCTGAAATAGTTCCATCTAGAGGATTATTCAATTTTCATAAGACCTGGTGTCCTGCTTGCTATGAAAAGTGGCGTTTATCAGGGCAAGTTATATATGAGCCTTTAGTTTGGAATATCAGTAGTTTTAAAGTATGTCCCTACCATCATAAGCTCCTTCAGAATATATGCCCTCATTGCCAAGCATCAATACCCCTGCTCACTTGGCGATCGCAACCAGGATACTGCTCAAATTGCGGCAAATGGTTGGGTATAAATTACAGTAAAACCTCAGTGGATGAATTTTTTCAGCAAGAATTTTTATCCAAAGAGGAGTTGCAGCAGCAAATTTGGGTAGCAGAGGTAATTGGAGAATTAATTGCTGCTACTCCATATTTGGAAACTCCACCACTAAAAGAAAATATTGCAAAATCCCTTGGTATAGCTATAGAGATAGTTTCAGATGGTAATGTAGCAGGTTTTGCCCGTTTACTTGGGCTACCCAAGAATACAGTATGGATGTGGACAAGCGGGAAAACTTTACCCCAGATCGATTTACTTCTCCGAATCTGCTACTTTCTGGGAATCACTTTATTAGATTTCCTCACATCAGAAAATATTGGTACTTCTCTGAAGAGAATCACAAACCAATCTCAAAAGAGATCGCACACAACAAGAATATCCCCAAAGTTGTTTGACTCAGAGCAGGTACAGAATGCTTTACTAGCCGTACTTGCGAGTGACGAGATGCTACCACCAACCATGAAAGAAGTGGCTCAACGACTTGGATATGATAGAAGAACTATTTTTCAGCATTTTCCGCAATTATGCCAGAATATTTCTACCCAATACCTGAACTACCGTAAAGCATTACGTCTGGAAAATATAGAACTGTCTTGCAAGGAAGTTAAAAAGATTGCAGCTGATCTATGCAGTGAGGACATATATCCTACAGAAAAACTTGTATCCGAGTCAATGACTAAGCCTGGATACTTGAGATACAAAGAAGTACGTGCTACATTGCAGCAAGTACAAGCAAATTTCTTGGAGTAGAAAGATTAGGAACTCAATAAGGCCAACAACTAGGTTTAACTAAATGACAACTTTTTCAACCATAAGTTTGCCGGGTGAGTTTTCAACCATAAAGTTGCCGTTGCGGCAAAGTTATGCTTTAAGTCACACAAAAAAACAATTAGTCACTGTACAACAAGAATGGACGTAACTGGATTCGAACCAGTGACCTCTACGATGTCAACGTAGCGCTCTAACCAACTGAGCTATACGTCCTTAACCACACAATTGTCTATATTAGCCTATATTTATCCAGCTAGTCAAGACTGAGGATATTTTTTTATAAATCATCTTGTGTTCTAGCAGTAGCTAACTCAGTGGCTAATTGTAGTGCGGCTTTCATACTAGTAGAGTCAGCAATTCCTTTACCTGCAATATCAAATGCTGTACCGTGGTCCGGTGAAGTACGCACAAATGGCAAACCAATAGAAGTATTAACAGCCCGATCAAAGGCCATAAGTTTCACAGGTATTAAGCCTTGGTCATGGTAAAGTGCCAAGTAAGCATCGGCTGGATTATCTATAGCAGAGTTGCCATACCAAGCTTGACCTGGTTTCACCCACATTGTATCGGGAGGAATTGGCCCCTCTAAGTGCAGATGAGGGCGTTTTTGCTGTTCTTGGTTAATCCAGGGAATGAGCCAATCGAGTTCTTCTGTTCCTAGTTGTCCTTGTTCGCCACTGTGGGGATTTAAGCCAGCGATCGCAATTCGCGGTTTACTGATGCCAAAATCATGCTGCAAGCACTCTATTAACAAATCTAGTTTTTTGGTTAATAACTGGGGTGTCAGCGCGTCTGCTACTTGACGCAGGGGAATATGTGTCGTTGCTAACAAGGTGCGGAGTGTCCAACCAGTGTAAGGCGATCGCGCTACAAATAACATCCCATATCGTTCTACACCAGATTTTTCTGCCAAAAGTTCTGTTTGTCCTGGATAGTTATATCCTGCGGCTTTCCAGGCAGATTTAGCGATGGGTGCTGTAACTATACCATCAAATTCACCTGCTAATGTTTGGGCGATCGCATATTCCATATAAGCAAAACTCGCCGCACCACTCCCTGCATTTCCAACACCTGTGACAATCTCATCAAAATTTTGATTTGATTGCACATCCACAACTTTTAAGCTATTAGGATTCGCTAACGCTACTAAATTACCTGATAAATTTAACTCGTCATAAGTCTGCACCAGCCAGTCTCGATTTCCTACGACTGTGACATCACAATTTTGACTAACTTCTGGATCTGCTAAAGCTTTTAAAATTACTTCTGTGCCAATTCCTGCGGGATCTCCCAAAGTCAGTGCTAACCGCGGACGACTTTCTTTGTGTGATTTTACTATTAAGTTTTGCTCACTGTGATACATAGGACTACTTTATCTGGATTTGGTACAAACTTTGCTTGATCCCTCAGCCCTAGGGATTAACCATCAAACTAGTTTAGAATTATTTACACAGGTTTAATTCAATAGTAGCTGTTGAGCAACTTCAGTCTATCTGGGGTAATTGGTAAAAGTAAAACTTCCACCTCTGAATTACCAGAATGACAAAAATTAGATTTGAGCCAGCAAGTCTAATGGCAACAGATAGCCCAAAAGATATGCAATCTCAAGGTTAGGCTTTAGAATTATTACAAACCTTCACAAAGGAGAAACATAATAATGGGTGGCGAAATTTTTAACGCAGCTTTTTTGGCTTTTGGTTTAATCTTCGTCGGTTGGGCTTTAGGCGCTTTATTGCTAAAAATTCAGGGTGCTGAAGAATAATCCTTCTGGAGTCTGACAAAATAGCGTGTCCGGACAACGGACAACGCTGTTTCCATAATTCTCTAGTATTAAATAACTTCTAAGAAAAGTGTAAACTTTTGTTTACAGAGATAATTCTGTTAAGATTCTTTTCATAAAACTTTAAGATTTAATACAAACCCTCATGACATTACTAATAGTCGGTGCCACTGGCACCTTAGGAAGACAAGTGGCTCGTCGTGCGATCGATGAGGGGTATAAAGTACGTTGTCTGGTTCGGAGTAGTAAAAAAGCGGCATTTCTCAAAGAGTGGGGTGCAGAACTTGTCCTAGGAGATTTGTGTTATCCCGAAACTCTTCCAGGCGCATTAGAAGGAGTCACTACAATTATTGACGCGGCAACATCCCGTGCTACTGATTCTTTAACTATCAAACAGGTAGACTGGGAAGGCCAAGTAGCATTAATGCAAGCGGCAAAAGCTGCGGGTGTAGAGCGTTTTGTCTTCTTTTCGATAATTGATGCCGATAAATACCCAGAAGTACCGCTGATGGAAATTAAGCGATGTACAGAACTATTTTTAGCTGAGTCTGGATTAAATTACACAATCTTACGTTTAGCTGGCTTCATGCAAGGGTTAATCGGTCAATATGGCATTCCGATTTTAGAAGGACAACCAGTTTGGGTAACTGGTGAGTCATCCCCCATCGCCTACATGGATACTCAAGATATTGCTAAATTTGCTGTGCGAGCTTTGAGTGTGCCAGAAACACAAAAACAAGCTTTCCCGATAGTGGGAACTCGTGCTTGGAGTGCAGAAGAAATTATTAGCTTATGTGAGCGCTTGTCGGGGAAAGATGCCAAAGTCACCCGGATGCCCTTAAACTTATTGCGTGCTGTGCGCGGTTTTGTCCGCTTCTTTCAGTGGGGATGGAATGTGGCAGACAGACTGGCGTTTACAGAAGTTTTGGCTAGTGGTAAGCCATTAAATGCCCAAATGGATGAGGTATACAAAGTTTTTGGCTTAGACCAAAGAGAAACAGCTACCCTTGAAAGTTACTTACAAGAGTATTTCAGTAGAATTATGAAAAAGCTCAAAGAGCTAAATTACGAAAAAACCAAGACCAAAAAGGAAAAAAACAAACGTTCTCCGTTTAAGAAGGTCAATAGTCAATAGTCAATGGTCAAGGGTCAATCATCAATAGTGCTGAGTAATGTATACACTTTACGCCTGCCTTCTTTTTGACTTTTGCTCACAGACTCAAAATATGTAAGGATTACATAGTACAAAGCATCGCTAAAAGTTTGGATATTTGAATGTGCCGAAAGCAGGCATTATCTACAATGATTTAAAGCCGATAGCCAGTCGCGTCGCTATCGAATTAGAAGAGAAACTCACCGCTGCTGGTTGGGATGTATGTGTCACAAGTAGCATCGGTGGGATATTGGGCTACGCTAATCCAGATAGTCCTATATGCCACACTCCCATTGACGGTTTGACACCCCCAGGTTTTGACTCAGATATGAAGTTTGCTGTTGTACTTGGGGGAGATGGTACTGTTTTAGCTGCGTCTCGTCAGGTTGCGCCGCTGGGAATTCCTCTTTTGACGGTGAATACTGGTCACATGGGGTTTTTGACGGAAGCTTATCTCAATCAACTGCCTCAAGCTCTTGAACAAGCAATGGCAGGTGAGTATGAAATTGAAGAACGGGCAATGCTGACTGTGAAGGTATTGCGCGGGGAGTCAGTACTATGGGAAGCCTTGTGCTTAAACGAAATGGTGCTGCATCGGGAACCATTAACCTGTATGTGCCATTTTGAAATTGCTATTGGTCGGCACGCGCCAGTAGATATTGCCGCTGATGGCATAATTGTTTCTACACCTACTGGTTCTACAGCTTATTCACTCAGTGCAGGCGGCCCGGTAGTCACTCCTGGTATCTCAGCTTTACAGTTAGTGCCGATTTGCCCTCACTCTTTAGCTTCTAGAGCGTTGGTGTTCCCAGATACAGAGACGGTAAATATTTATCCGGTAAATATTCCGCGTTTGGTGATGGTGGTAGATGGTAATGGCGGATGTTATGTGTTCTCGGAAGATCGGGTATATTTAGAGCGATCGCAATATAGTGTCCGATTTATTCGTTTACAACCACCAGAATTTTTCCGCATCTTGCGCGAAAAACTCGGATGGGGTCTTCCGCATATAGCCAAACCCACTTCTGTGGAGTTACCGTAATGGTCAAACGTCAATAGTCAAAATTGTTTCTTTGTTTTTTCCCGAATTGCTAGTTTATAAATAGAATTGGAAAACAAAGTTATAGCAAAGTGCTGAATAAAAAGAAATATTGATTTTTGACTCTTGACTGTTGACCATTGACCATTGACTTTTGACTTAATTTATGACAGTTGCTCACAGTCCCTGTGTTTTGGTGATTGAAACTGATGAAAGCCTTGCAACTCAGCTATCTTCTGATTTGCAAGAAGCTGGTTATGATGCGATTTTGGCTCATGATGCAGCCAGTGGTTTGCAATACAGTCGTGATTGTCAACCTGCTTTAATTGTTCTAGACCGGATGCTGGCGGGAGAATCTGGACTTTCGTTATGTAAAAATATTAGAAGTTCAGGAATGCGTTCTCCTGTACTGGTCTTGATGGCTAGAGATACCGTGGATGACCGTGTAGCTTGTCTAGAAGCGGGAGCCGATGATTATATTCTTAAACCTTACCGCCCAGAAGAATTTTTAAAGCTAATTCGCCTTTATTTAAAACCTGATATTGATACAACAGAGCAGTTACGCTTTGGGGATTTAGTTTTAGATATCTCAACCCGCCGCGCTATCCATAATGGACGGGTAATTGATTTGACAATGAAAGAATTTGAGTTATTAAAGTTTTTAATGGAACATCCCCGTGAGGTATTAACCCGCGAACAAATATTAGAAAATGTTTGGGGTTATGATTTTATGGGTGAGTCAAATGTGATTGAGGTGTATATTCGTTATTTACGCCTCAAAATTGAAGATGAAGGGCAAAAACGCCTGATTCAAACGGTGCGGGGTGTGGGATATGTTTTGCGAGAGTCTTAGTACGGGATTGATTTTTTAACGCAAAGGTGTTTCTCTGGGTTCGGCTGATTTCATCCGTTCCTCACCAATTTCGGCCTTAGCTTCGGCAATGATATCTTCCCAGGTTTCGCTAACTTCTGCGATCGCTTCTTTGCTTTTTTCGTAGAACAAGATTCCTTTTTTGACAACTGCTTTGGCTACTGGTCTACCAACACCAGCTACTACTGGCAACAATACAGGCACAAGCACAACTCCGACAATACCTGTAATTCCTAGTCCTTCGGCTAAATCTCCAAGGTCTGGTAAAAGTTTTACTGACATATTATGTTCACCTCCCTGGTTTTACCTCAGTTTATTTTAATTCTTTTTCGTTAGTAATTAGGTAAACAAGCTTCAGACTGCAAAGTAATGTAACGTGTATTTGATAAGAATTGAGGTTATTTGGCTAAAGTTGAACTAAGCTTTCTCGGCTTGATCTGCAATATATTTATCGAGTAAAAATTGCTTGAGGTGTGGTTGTTCCAAATTAATCCCCAGTTCACTAGCTCTTTGAGTGATTTGTTCATAAGTTAAACCTTCATTCACAGCAGTGGCTATTAAGGCGATACCACCTGCTCTTGCTCCCGCCGCACAATGAATCAAAATTGGTTTAGGTAAGTTTTCAATCTTTTCAATGGCTAACTCTGTTAGTTCTTGATTTGCTTGTGAAGGTTTTAATGGGATGTTGGCGTATTCTAGTCCGGCTTCTTCTGCTTGTTGTTGCTCATCATTTAAAAAACCTGCTTCGTCAGGGGAACGTAGGTTTAGCACAGACTTAAAACCTTCTTGTGCTAACTGCTGTAATTCTTCAGGAGTTACTTGTCCCCCAGTACTCAGATTTTCACTCACTTTTTTGCTGTTACTCATATTAGTCCGGTATATTTATGGGTTTAACGTAGTATAAGAATGAATATGTAAAAAAGCTAGGGTAATTACACAAAATATTCAACCTATTTTACTCAGACCTGATATGGCAGGTTACAGGTTACAGAGTTAAAAGTCTTTTGTTTCATTTACTGATGTCCTCACAACCTTAGTTATTGCTATAAAAGGTTGATTTTCATCGATAACTAGCTATATTTACCTTAAGCAAGTCAACTACAAAAAATAAAATTTCTATCTTAAGATAGATGCAAAAAAAAATATTTAAAATTGTATTTTTATAAACAGCTTTAAGTATAAAAATTACTTAAAGTATGGCAACATATTTTTGAGTTAAAGCTGACAGCTTCAGGGGTAAGTTGCCACACTAATTATAGGGCAGGCATTTAATATCAAGCTAGTTTTGCTACTTGAATTAAATTTCAGGATTCTGCCAGAAACAAACATCAGGGTACAAAGATAAGCATAGTGTGAGCAGTGAAGGATGAATCAAGTATCTACCGTATCGATCGCTCAGATAACAGATATACATCTGTTTGCCTCAGAAAGCCATCAACTACTGGGAATGCCTACCATTGAGTCATTTAAGGTAGTGCTGGAGCGATTAAAGGAGTTAAAATCGGAAATTGATTTACTATTATTAACCGGAGATTTATCTGGGGATGGTACTTCTGATTCTTATGAACATCTGCAAAGTTTAATTCATCAGTTACAAATACCTACTTACTGGCTACCAGGAAATCATGACTGTGCGATCGCTATGAATGAAATTCTGAATGTAGGAATGATTTCCCGGCGCAAGTCTTTCCAGCGCGGTAATTGGAATTTTATCTTACTGAATTCGGCTGTACCTGGACGTGTACATGGTCATCTGACAACTAATACTCTAAGTTGGCTGGACTCGGAATTAGCAAAACTAGGTAATAACCCAACATTGATAGCGTTTCATCATCCACCTTTTTTAGTGAATTCTGCATGGCTTGATAGCAGTGGCCTGAAAAATCCCGAAGAATTATTTGCAGTGATCGATCGCTATCCACAAGTTAAATTAGTTTTATTTGGTCATATTCATCAACAATTCCAACGCCAGCGCCACAACGTCGGCTATTTAGGAACTCCGTCAACTTGTATTCAGTTTCGTTCTCATAGTCCCACTTTTGCTATTGACCAAAAAGCCCCAGGTTTTCGCCTACTGAAACTATACCCCAGTGGTAGTTGGGAAACATCGATAGAACGAGTTCCCTATTTTCATCCACTGGAGTTAGCAGCAACAGGATACTAAAGAAAGTCAAAAGTTAAAAGTCAAAAGTTAAAAGTCAAATCCCTATTTACTCGGCGTTCAGCACTCAGCACTTAACTTCATCGGCAAAACTTGCCCACCGGACAAAGTAAAATGGCCCGGCGACGGAACCCCAGATATGTTCGTCGGTTTCTGGGTCGCGTCCTCTGTCAAGGCTGATAAATTTCTCGCCGTCGATTTCAAATTCGCTATCTAAGTAAGTTCTTTGACCTTTACGAAACACAATACAGCCTTTCCCTGGTTCTACAGTACCTTTGAAGCTATTACCAGTCCATTCGACAATCATGTTACATCCTGGTAATTTTTCTAAGTCATCGGCTGTGAGGGTTTTGAGGAGTTCTAGGTTACGGGATGCACCGTAAAATTTTTCTTCTTGTTTAACAGTGTAGTTTTCAATTTGAATGCGATCGCCTGCATTCACCAACTTTAACACCCGCAAGCGATAGGGGTCATTCAGGGTATAGTCATAAGCTTGTTCTACAAAAAAACTTACCCCTGATAACAAATCCAAAGGTAAGGGACGCATACACACGCGGATATGTGCATAAAATGGGGGATTTTCAAAAGCCTGAGCTTGGTTGCTAAAATCAGCCGCCATCCATCGAGCTAAGGTAGTAATATCTGTAGAGCTTGTCATTTATAGATTATCTTTCGTTGTTTAAAAATCTCTTTGAGTATTTTAATGAAGTATGAAGTCTGAAGTCTAAAGTATGAAATTTTGTGAAGCAGAACTATGAATTATTTGTAAATGCTTGATGTTACTTCAACCCTGATGTTGCAACAAATCTATTAGCGTCTGGAGAATTTTTAGACAAATGTCGTCATTATTGAGCTAGTAACTAATTCTCGTCCAATTTTGGTAAGGTAAAGTATTTATGCTCAGGCGCTTATGTGCGATCGCAATTTTTTCTATATTATTAAATAACTCTTTGACTCTGGCTGCACCTAAAGACCCTAACCAAGCGGATAAATTTCCTCCCAGCCCCTTAGAAATTACTACACCTGATCCTCTGGTGCGAAGTTCTGCAAATAAAGAACCGTTAACTCTGGTAGAACAAATACAGTTAAACACTGCATTGGATGAATTAAATCAACAAGCAACGGCGACATTGCAAGCTGGAGATAAGGTAACGGCGTGGGAAATTTGGAACCGCGAAATCCGTTTGCGACGTTATTTGGGTACAATACCCGAAATTCAAGCTTTATCTAGGGTAGGTGCGATCGCGTGGAATCAAAACGACCGTCAAGAATTATTTTATATAAATCAACGATTGCAAGCAATTCAAAAACAGGCTTTATCGCCAAAAACCATTGCTAAACAAGGCGTAAATGTAGAATTATTGCAGGCTTTAGGTGAAGCTTATCAAAATGTGCGATCGCCTAAAAATGCTTTAGAAGTTTACAATCAAATTTTGACAGCGGTACGCCAGCAACAAGATAAAACCGCAGAGTTATCAACCCTGCAAACAATTGCAGAATTAAACTTAGCTTGGTTCGATTATCCCCAAGCCGCCGCCACATATCAAGAATTATTTAACATAGCTACCGCTGGAGGCGATCGCACCAGTGAGCTAACATATCTAAAACAGTTAGCTTATATTTACCAGCAAGGCAAACAACCGCAACAGGCTATCGATACATTAAATAAGTTAGCTTTACTGTATACTGACCCAGAAAATATTCTCAAAATACCACAATTAAAATTAGCGATCGCAGCTAATTATGAATCTTTAGCCAAAGAAAATCCTAACCTGATACAAGAAGCTTTTAATAACTATCAACAAGCTTATACAACTGCTTGGGAATCACAGCAATTTGTTATAGCTGCGGAAGCTTTACAAAAGTTAATTGCCCTCTATCGTTCCCAAGGACAAATCGACGCAGCATTACAAACAAGTCAAATTCTCATCGAGACCCAAGCAAAAACTTCTAACTCTTATGGCTTAATGCAAGCTTATGATCAAATTGGGCAAATTTACCTACAACAAAAAGACTATCCTCAAGCACTCTCAGCCTTTCAACAAGGCTTACAACTAGCTCAACAACTTAAACATGAGGAATCTTACTTTGCCCAACAAATTGAAAAAATCTCCAAAGAATCTGGTCAATAATCATTTGTCAACTTTTATTACCATTGACCCCTTCGGGGTAACGCTCCTAACGTCGCTAACGCTGCGCTAACGCCAGTTGCTCATTGGGGAAACCCCCTACAGGCCTTTGAGCATCCTACGGCGGGCGTTAGCCTCTCCCTTGGGGAGAAGACCGCGCTGGCTCACTATTGACCTTTGATTCCGATTAAACATCTTCTAATTCTAATTGAGCTACTGTTACAGCATTAAAGGCAAAGGCCATTACCAAAGGCATTGGACATCTAAGTATAAAGGTGCTTGCGACAGCTACAACCGTACCAATTACGGCTGACATTGACCAAATTCTTTCTTCAAAGGTGAGTCCTTTTTCTGCTTTAATTCCTCTCAACACATGAGATGGAATTGGTTCTGGCATTACTCCGCCTGGAGGAAATGCCCAATAATTATTCCGCCGTTCAACAAATAATTCTGTCCAGCCATTTTCTTGGCACCAAGTCTCAATCCATTCCAGAGAATAATGTTTCATCATTTGTGTAATGCTGCTTACGAATTTTGTGTAGTTGCTGAATATAAACTGATAGGTTTCTAACTAACAAGTGGCAATAGAAATAATCCGACTGTTAGAGAAGGCTAAAAAGCCTATTTTGTAACCTCTTGAACTTTCACCTTCCTCCTATCTTTTTATACGTGCCAAGCAACTATTATGAAACTCAAGTTAATTCTCCTCTTGTGCAGGTAGCCAAGCATTCCAGACAGATAATCAATATGCTCAAGCAACGCTGACTAATCACCTTAATAAGAAGACTAACAGGGGATAATTAAGGTTAACAGCAAAAGTTAATAAACTTTACTTAGAAAATCCATCATAAAGAAATGTAAATAACTCTATTTATAGATGAATAAAGTTGAATAAGAATCAGGCTTTCTCAACAAGAAAGTGTGGGTTTCCGAATCTCCCATTAGTTTATCTACCACTCATCCTGATATTTTGACTTCTGAATTCTATTTAATAAGAATATTTATATCGCAAAATCTAATTTATAAAATCAAGAATTGTAAATATAAAAGTGAGCAGATGCTGTAGTGAATATTAGTAGTTTCTAGATACTCACTCGCAACCAAGCTGGATATCTTATGTCTCATGAATAATTTAGCGATCGCCTGACTTAAGTTACAAAATGTTAAGCTAAGGTAATCTACAATACTTAAAAAAATAATATGTTTTGGCTAACAGGATTAACATTACTTTTAGGAATTTTCTTATTTTGCCTGATTCGCCTGAGCAAAAATCACTACACAGTAATAACTATTCTTACCCTCTTGCTCCTGCCTTCTGCCTTCTGCCTCCTGCCTCTTAACGCCCTTGCAGTAGACTGGACTCATCCCTTGTCATTTAGTAATGCAGAGTTAGCGAGACGAGATTTTTCGGGACAAACTTTGCAAGCTGCGGAATTTTCTAACGCGAATATGGAGATGGCTAACTTTACAGGTGCTGACTTGCGTGGAGCCGTCATGAGTGCTTCAGTGATGACTAAAGCCAATCTTCACCATGCTGATTTAACCAATGCGATGGTCGATCAGGTAAACTTAACAGGGGCTGATTTAAGCGATGCCGTTTTGAAAGAAGCCTTGTTACTTCGCGCCCTGTTTACAGATGTAAATATTCAAGGTGCAGACTTCACTGATGCAGTTTTGGATAAAGCGCAAATCAAAGAACTGTGCAGTAAAGCTAGTGGAGTAAATTCCAAAACTGGCGTAGAAACTCGTGAATCTTTAGGATGTCGATGAAGCGTGTTGGTGTAATTGGTGGTGGGCAACTAGCCTGGATGATGGGAGATGCAGCGCAAAAACTAGGAGTAGAATTAATTGTACAGACTCCTAGTAAATTTGATCCGGCTGTAGCTATTGCCCAAGATACAGTTTTTGCGGCAATTGATGATGCAAAAGCCACAGAAATTTTAGCTCAAAAAAGTGATGTCATCACCTTTGAAAATGAATTTGTTGACCTCGATGCTTTATCTTTATTAGCTAATCAAGGTGTTTGCTTCCGTCCGAGATTAGAAGCTTTATCGCCATTATTAGATAAATATCATCAGCGCTGTTATTTGCGAGATTTAGGCTTACCTGTTCCGCAATTTTTTGCCGTAGATGATGTAGAGAATTTAGCCCCTCAGCTAGAGGCTTTAAGTTTTCCTGTTGTTTTAAAATCTCGTCGTCATGGTTACGACGGACAAGGCACATTTATTATCCAAGATTTAGCAAGTTTACAGCAAAAGTTAGCTCAAATAGCAAATCAATCACAGTTTTTAATTGAAGAATTTATACCATTTGAACGGGAACTAGCGGTAATTGCCGCCCGTTCTGTAAATGGTGAAGTTGTCATCTATCCAGTGGTAGAAACCCAACAAGAACAGCAAGTATGTCGGCGAGTTATAGCCCCTGCGGATATTACACTTAATCAAATAGAGCAAAGTCAAGCGATCGCCCATACTTTATTAAATAGCCTAGAAGTTGTTGGAGTGTTTGGTATAGAACTATTTCTCACCAAAAATGGTAAAGTTCTAGTCAACGAAATAGCGCCCCGCACCCATAATTCGGGACATTTCTCTATTGATGCTTGCGAAACTTCTCAATTTGAACAACACCTCAGAGCCGTGTGTGGTTTGCCTTTAGGTAATCCAACTTTACACTGTCGTATGGCTATTATGGTGAACCTGTTGGGATATGAAAATTCTGCGAGTGGCTATCAAAGCCAGCGTCAACAATTAGCCGCCATTCCCCGCGCAACCGTTCACTGGTACAACAAAACCGAATCTCGTCCTGGGCGAAAATTGGGACACGTTACAGTTTTGCTAGATGAGCATAACCCAGCAACTGCAAATCATCTAGCCCACACCCTAGAATCTATCTGGTATCCCAGTTAAATTGGTCAGAAAATCTTTATTATTGAACACACAAGTTGTTTGAGAAAGCTATAATGAGTTAGTTGCACTGCGACGTTGGTGACTGCCATCAAGTTTTTTGATCTATGTCTTTAAAGAAAAGGGAACCAACAGTTATCGTGGCAGTAGACCGGGCATGTACCCGGAAACTTTAAACGAGCAACAGCGGTACCCACCTGGTTTAACCAGGTCATAAACTTAGGTAAAACGGCGTTGCGGTGAACTTAAAATTTTTTAGCTCCCAAATTTTAACTAAATTTGGGAGCTTTAGTTATTGCAATCAGTATGAAAAATTTTCCAGAAACAGTTTCTTTCTTTGCCTACTCATCATATTTCTTAAAAGTTTAAAAGTTGATTATTGAGCTATTCAAAACTAGTATTAGCATTCACTTATACAGCTAGATAGCAAAACTAACCTTTGTGTAATACTTACTTTATAATTAGGTAATATTTGAACCTAATTATGATAATAAAAATAGAATAGGAGTCTTTAAATGGAAGAATTTTTCAATTCTTTTCTATCAGAAAATTTTATTCCGCATGGTCATTGTTACTTGTGGCAGCCAGAGTTAGTATGGCTACATATTCTGTCAGATTCTATAATTGCTTTCTCTTATTATTCAATTCCCCTGATGTTGGTGTATTTTGTCCGTAAAAGAGAAGATATACCATTTAAAAATATTTTTATTTTATTCGGTGCTTTTATTATTTCTTGTGGCACTACTCATTTAATCGAAATTTGGACACTTTGGCATCCTTACTATTGGTTATCTGGAAGTATAAAAGCACTGACAGCGATTATTTCTTTTTACACTGCATTAACATTAATACCTTTAGTTCCACAAGCACTGGCTTTACCAAGTCCAGCCCAAATGGAAGCAGCAAATCAGGCGTTACAAATTGAAATTACAGAACGTAAGTTAGTAGAAAATGAGTTACGCCAATATAAAGAACGTTTAGAAGAACTGGTAGAACAACGGACTGCTGAACTAGCCACAGCAAATAAACAACTACAAATGGAGATTGTGCAACGCCAAAATTCTCAAGAAAGAATGAGTAAATTATTGCAAGACTTAAAAAATACTAATCAAGAATTGAATGACTTTGCTTATATAGTTTCCCACGATTTAAAAGCTCCATTAAGAGGAATTGGTTTATTATCTGAATGGTTATTAAATGACTATGCAGATAAATTTGATGAAGAAGGTAAAGGCTTAGTTAATAGACTTATCAACAGGGTTAAGAAGTTACAAAATTTGATTGATGGCATTTTAGAATATTCAAGAGTTGGGAGAATTAGAGAAGACAAAATCCAAATTGATTTAAATGATTTGGTGAGAGATGTAATTGAAACTCTTGCACCAAACAAGAATATTCAAATCGAAATAACTAAGCCTTTACCTATAATTTATGGGGAAAAGGTTAAACTTGAACAAGTATTTCAGAATTTACTGAGTAATGCCATCAAATTTATAGATAAACCTCAAGGACAAATTCTAGTTGATTGCACAGAGGAAGATGATTATTGGCAAATTAGTGTGACTGATAATGGAATTGGTATAGAAGAAAAATATTTTACAAAAATATTCCAGATTTTTCAAAAATTATCTACTACAGACGATTCAGAAAGTACGGGAATCGGTTTATCTATCGTCAAAAAAATTGTTGAAATGTATGGTGGTAGTATTTGGTTGGAATCAACAGTTAATCAAGGTAGTACATTTTTTTTTACTATAAAAAAAACGTTGCAAATTCAACCAATGCAAGAAGTTGAGAAATATATTTAGCTTAATTGACTGCGGAACTTGTTAATACTAATAGTTAATAAAACAACCGCAAAAGCAACTAATGCCAGAACATTAATCCATAATACATCTAAACCAACTCCCTTGAGTAAAATGCCTCTGACAATGGCGATGTAATGACGTAGGGGGTTGAGTAGAGACAAAACTTGAAAAAAAGGTGACATGGCTTCGATTGGTGCGATCGCACCAGAAGTTTGTACCATTGGTAAATTAATAAAAAAAGATGTAAGTACAACTTGTTGTTGCGATCGGCAAATAGTCGCCAACATAATCCCTAAACTAATCCCGACAAACACATACATACTCGACAAGGCAAAAAACAGCAGAAAGTTACCCCGAAATGGTAAGTGGAATACTACTGTTGCTAAAGTTAAAGCAAGTAAAACATCTCCTAATAATAAAACAGCTAAAGGCACAATTTTCGACAATAAAATCTGCCAGTTAGCAGCCGGAGTCATCAATAATTGTTCTAATGTCCCCGTATCTTTTTCGCGCACAACTGTGATTGCAGAAACTAATGTGCCGATTAATGTGAGAACTAAACCCATAACTCCCGGTACAAAAAACCAGCTACTAATTAATCCGGGGTTGTAAAGAAAGACAACTTCTGGGGAAATTGGGGGACTCACTCTCGCTTGAGTTAAATGCAAGTTATATTGCTGAATAATTTGATTCATATAATTACCCGCAATTCCGGCTGTATTGGCATTTACTGCATCAATAAATACCTGAATTTCTGCTGTTTTTTGTGTGAGTTGACGGGAGAAATCAGGGGGGATGATCACTCCAACATCTAGCTTGCCTTCTTCTACTTGCCGACTTAAATCTTTTTCACTACTTGGTACAGATTCAAGTGTAAAAATTCGATTGGATGTCATGGCTGAAACTAATTCACGACTGGCGCTGACGTTGGCATAATCGATGACACCTAATCTTAAGTTATGTACGTCAGGATTGAGGATAAATCCATATAGCAATAGTTGAACTGTGGGTGGGACAATTAGTAAAACGATTAATTGCTTGTTGCGTAAGATTTGATTGATTTCTTTTCTGACTAATGCCCAAAATGGGCTATTGAATAATCGTTGGAGAAGTTTCATAATTTTAACGAATTACAGAGGCATAAAGATAAAGATTAATTAGGTAATTGCATTCGGCTTAAGACTCGGCGCGATACGTTAAAGAATAATAAACCCAAGATTGTCAACATGACTAAATCAAACCAAACTCCGGCAAATCCTGTACCACGTACAAAGGCATCACGAGTAATATCAATGTAATAACGCGCTGGAACTATGTTAGGTGCTAATGAGAGAGGGAAAGGAATATTATTCAGGGGATAAATAAAACCTGATAATAATAATGATGTGATAAAACCAACGAGAGAAACGCCTTGAACAGCAGCATTTTGGTTACTACTACGTACTCCTAAAAGTAAGCCGAATAGTACACTATCCATCAAGAATAGTAGAGTTCCAATTAATAAAGTTATGGGGTTGCCTACTATACCAACTTGGAAAATTATTGAGCCTAATATCATCACTATTAAGGTTTCAATTATGGCAATTAATAAGTAGGCTAATCCTTTACCAAGTAATAGTTCAGTAGCGCTAATATTGGAAGCGTAGACTTGAATAATTGTCCCTTTTTCTTTTTCTCTGACCATTGCGATCGCAGCCAGCAAGGAAGGAAAAATCCACAGCACAACACCATACACACCCGGCACAATATAAAGTGATTCTAATCTGCCGGGATTAAACCACAAACGCATTCTGGGTGTAATACTATTAGTTGGTGGTAATAATCCATGCTCCTGCATAAAAAAGTTTGTAACTCTTTGAATGCTATTTCTAATTACTCGCGCATTATTCACATCAGTTGCATCAATTAAAACTTGCACTCTTGTATTTTTACCTGCTTGAATATCACGGCTAAATTCAGAGGGGATAATGACGGCAGCTTTAGCAATTCCTTTATCTATGGCATCGCGTATAGGATTACCACCCGACCATTGTTTTGGGATAAATTGATTGGTGGCATATAATCTTTCAATGTAGCTAGTGCTGAGGTTTGTGCGATTAAAATCTTGGACAATTAAAGGGATATCTTTACTTTCTAATCGGATAGCAAAACCAAAAATAATTAGGGTGATAAATGGCAAGATAAAGGCTAAGGCTAAGGTGAGGCGATCGCGGCGGAATTGAGCTATTTCTTTAATAAATTGAGCGATGATTCTTTTCATTTTTTAAACGCAGAGTGGCGCGAAGGTTAACGCGGAGTTACGCGGAGTTTTTTATGTTTGAGATCGCTCTACTATGCCAATAAAGGCATCTTCTAAAGAGAAGGGTACAGGGCGGAGAGAATAAACTTGAATTTGATTGGCTTTTAATAGTTGAGTGATTTGGTTAATTTCTTTTTCGGGATTGTCGAGAACAACGTGTAAACTATTAGCAAAAATCGAAATCCTCCAAGAATCAAAGTGTTGTTTGAGTAACTTGGAAGCTGTTTGATTTTGGTTGACGATGATTTCGATTAATTTTCCGGGCTGGGCGGCTTTGATGGAACTGGGTGAACCTTCGGCGACGGTTTCCCCTGCAACCATAAAACTCATCCGGTTACATTGTTCAGCTTCTTCTAAATAGTGAGTTGTCACTAAAATCGCTGTACCGTTACGGGCGAAGTCATTAATTAATTTCCAAAATTGGCGACGCGCTAAAGGATCTACCCCTGATGTGGGTTCATCTAAAAATAAGATATCTGGTTCGTGCATCACGGAAGCACCGAAAGCTACTCGCTGTTTCCAACCTCCTGGTAATTGTCCAGTAACGAGATTTTCTTGTCCTTCTAAGCCGCAGGTAGCAATTACCCAATCAATTTTTTCTCGTCGCAGTTTGCGCGGTACGCCGTAAACTCCGCTATAAAATTCGAGGTTTTGCAGAATGGTTAAGTCGTCGTAGAGGGTGAATTTTTGACTCATGTAACCAATGCGTCGCCTTAAGTCTGCACTTCGCAGATTTCCTGTTTCACTACCCAGAGAAATTTCTCCACCGCTGGCTTCTAACAGTCCGCACAACATTTTAATTGTGGTGGTTTTTCCCGCACCGTTAGCACCCAATAACCCAAATATTTCACCGTAGCGCACCTCAACGTTGACATCTTTGACAGCTTGGAATTTGCCAAAAATCCGACTCAGGTTGTGGGCGTATATCGCTATTTCTGAGTGCTGAGTATTTAATAATCCTTCCCCTACACCCCTACACCCCTGCACCCCTGCATCCCAACTCCCCACACCCCACGCCCCACTCCCCCTTTTACGCGAACGAGGGAAAGGAAAAAACTGCGGTACAGAACCTTGTTGACGCAGGCGGGTGACGAAGACGTTTTCTAATGTGGGTTCGCCACGTTCAATAAGGGGTGTGGGTAAATCATGTTGTTGCAAGAGTTGGCGGACTTCTGTTTCTCCAGTGTCTAAATTGGGAACGAGGACATCCAAGCGATCGCCAAAAATCTGCACATCTATAATATTGTTCTGTGGAGTCTGGGAAAGTATCTCTTCTGTGGCTGTTAAATTGGCGGTTCGCACTTCCAAGCGATGCAAACCCAAGTTAGCGCGTAAATCTGCGGGTGTACCAATTTCATGAATTTGCCCAGTGTACATCAAAGCTACGCGGTGACAGCGTTCGGCTTCGTCGAGGTAAGGTGTCGCCACGACAATTGTCATCCCTTCGGCGGAAAGTTCAGCTAACACATCCCAAAATTCTCGCCGGGAAACGGGATCAACGCCAGTGGTAGGTTCATCTAATAACAAAACTTCTGGTTGAGAAACTAAAGCACAACACAGCGCCAGCTTTTGTTTCATTCCGCCAGATAATTGTCCCGCCAAGCGATCGCCAAATCTATCTAAATTCATTAACTTTAAATATTTCTGGCGGCGTTGCACTAACAAATCATCTGCTACTTGCCGTAAACCTGCGGCATAACGTAAATTCTCATCAATACTCAAATCTAAATACAGGGAAAACTGTTGGGTAAGATATCCAGTCATTAACCGTGCATCTCGCGCAGCTTGTCCAAATATCTGCACTTCCCCCGCCGTTGCTTCCATCACCCCGCCCAAGATGTGAAAGGTGCTAGTTTTACCCGCCCCATCAGGGCCAATTAGCCCAAACATCTCGCCTTTTTGGACGCTGAAATCAATCCCTCGAACGGCTGCTAGGTTGCCATAGTGCTTGTGTAACGCTTGTACTTTGATGGCGGTTGTGGTGGGGCTGGATAATGGTGGTGAGATCGTGAGTGGCTGTTTCATAATTTTTCACGCAGAGACGCAGAGGCGCAGAGAGAGTTTTAAGAGAGTTATTTGTTGAATAAACAAACTCTGATTTTTACCAGAGGTTTATTCTCTTCAGCCTCCTGCCTCCTGCCTCCTGCCTCCTGCCTTCAAATCAATCTCTGCATCAGCCGGCATCCCAATTTTGGCGCAGGGTACATCTGATTGGGCGTAGGGATTTTCGGGGTTAAAGCAACCATCGGGGTTTGTGACTTCGACGCGAATTCCGACTACTTGTCTGACTCGATCTTTTTGGAAATAAATATTCTCTGGTGTGAATGATGCTTGCGGATCAATTGCAATGACTCTACCTTGCAGAGGCTTATCTGGGGCAGAATCCAGAATAATTTTAGTTGTTTGTCCTAGACGCACTTTCCCAATATCACCTTCGGGAATAAAACCGCGAAAATACAATGTTTTGGGATCAACAATTGTCAAAATCTTTGTTTGGCTATTAACTACTGCCCCTGGTTCGGCACTCCGGGCTGTAACTACGCCATCTATAGGGCTGAGGACGTTTAAATCTTTTTTAGAGTCGGCTATTTGGGTGAGGATTTGTTGTTTTGCGGCTTGGGTATCTTTGACTTTAGCTTGTGCAGATTTAACTTTAGCTTGTGCAGATTTCAATTGGGCATAACTTTGCTGCTGCTTTCTGAATAAAGCTGTTAACTGGGCGTTGCGAATGTCGGGGTTGAAGCCTGTGGTTTTAGCTTGCGTTAGCGCCCCTTCAACTGCGCTTAACTGCTGACGTGCGGCGTTAACTGCGGCTTGTCTTGCTTCTAAGGTGGCTATGGTTGTATCTAGGGTGGTTTGGGCTTGGTCAAATTGTTGTTGATTAATAGCGCCTTCTTTGACTAGTTTGGCATAGCGATCGCGGTTAATTTGCGCTAAATTTACTTCTGCTGCTGCTTGTTTAACTTGGGCTTGTGCTTGCAATAACTGGGCTTTAGCGGCTGCAACGTTCGATTGTGCTTGTTCAATTCGTCCTTGGGTATCGCCTTGAGACTGGCGCACATTCAGTTTGGCTTCGTTAATTTGGCTGGTAATTTCTTGAATTTCTCTTTCTACTCGTTCAACATCAGAAATTGCTTGTTGTGCATCCGATTCAGCCGATGCTATCCTAGCTTCTGCACCACGCAATTGGTCTTGCAGAAGTTGGTCATCGCTGTCATCCATTGTGATTAATTCTTGTCCCTTTTTGACGGCTGTGCCTTCCCGCATGGCAATTGACTCAATTCTGCCAGAACGCTTTACCCCAATCTCAGTTTCATAACCCTCAATCCGACCGCTAACTTTCAGTATATTTACTGCACCTTGGGGTTGACTATGCCAGACTGCGTAACTAATACCACCTATGACTAGCAAACCTCCAACCAGTAAAGGAATTGGTTTCTTGCGTCGCTGTTGCTTGGATACTGGGACATTTGTAAGACTTTCCGGCGGGATTGGGGTAGTCTGAGTCATAGTAGCATCCTGGATTGTCAAAATATTTTGGTCATCATACTAGACTGTCCAGTATGATACGGCAAGAGATTAGCAAAAAAATTTACTTTTCATGCCTAACTCCTTTACTTCTCAACTGGAAACTGTGTTACCAGCGATTACGCAAAAACAAGAGCAAATCTTGCAAGGAGCGATTCGAGTATTTTTGCGAGAAGGTTACGCCAGAACCAGTATGGATAGAGTAAGTGCAGAAGCTGGAGTTGCTAAACAAACGATTTACAGTCACTTTCGAGATAAAGAAGGACTATTTAAAGCGTTGATGGAGCGATTAACGCTCACTTGTTTTCAAAGTATTTTTTCTAACACAGAACTGCACGGCGAACCTGAAAGTTTATTGCGTCAGGTTGGGGAAACTTACTTAACTAAAGTTGCTGAAAATCCTGATTATTTGGCACTGTTGCGCTTGATTATTACGGAGGCACAAAACTTTCCTGAACTCGCCAAACTTTATAACCAAACAGTTGTACAACGCGGTCGGTTGTTGCTGAGTCAGTATTTTGCATCCCATCCTGAATTAGGTATTACCGATCCAGAAGCGATCGCCCATATTTTCATGGGTTCCCTAGTTTCTTACGTAATTATACAGGAAATGCTGTACGGCAAAGAACTCATGGACTTATCGCGCGATCGCTTGTTAGATAGTTTGATGAATTTGGTAATGAGCCAATCAAGGTAAAATAAGTAGCAAATAGCAGCTTTTCTGGAATTCATCCACTAAATTTGGTAGTCAATGTTGCAAATTTTAGTGATAACTAGCCATTCGCAAAGTTAACGCTAATAGTATGACTATGTATTTTTTAGCGGTATAAATATGCCTCAAACTTTTTACGTAAATCCTTTAACCGGAAATAGTAATAACTCTGGTAGCCAACAAGCGCCTTTTAAAACAATTACCCAAGCTCTGAAAGTTGCCACGCCAGACACTACAATTCAACTAACGGATGGAAATTACAGCGTCGCTAGTGGAGAAGTTTTTCCCCTCACCATTCCGTCTGGTGTGAAAGTAGTTGGTAACGAAGCTAACAAAGGCAGCAGTATTTTAATTGAAGGTAGTGGTACTTACCTCAGCCGGACTTTTGCTGCTCAAAACGTTACCTTTGTCATGCTAGATGGTGCTGTACTCCGGGGAGTGAGTGTGACAAACCCAGCCAGTCGTGGTAGTGGTGTCTGGGCGGAATCAACTACTCCCATCATTGCCAATTGCACCTTCAAAAATTGTAAACGTGAGGGAGTATTCGCTACTGGTGATGCTAACCCAGTAATTCAAGGTAATGTATTTACAGAAAATGCTGCCAATGGAATTGCGATCGCTAAAAATTCCCAAGGTCAAATTCAAGATAACACCTGCTTTAAAACAGGCTTTGGCATTGCTATTAGTGATACAGCCTCACCCACACTTTTAAATAACAAATTTACCGAAAACCGTTCTGGCATCGTAGTTTCTGGTAGCGCCCGCCCCGTACTACGCAACAATGTCAGTGAAAATAATACCGACGATGGTCTGACTGTAATTTCCACAGCCCTACCAGATTTAGGCAGTGCTTCCAGTCCTGGAGGTAATATTTTCCGCAATAACGCTAAATTCGATTTACAAAATGCCAGTTCTAATCAACTGATTTCCGTTGGTAATCAAATTGACCCTAGCAAAGTCAGCGGTAATATCCAGTTTGCCAGCACACCCGTTCCTACACCTACTCCTGTACCAACACCCGTTCCGACACCGACCCCTGTACCGACACCCGTTCCTACACCCACTCCTGTACCAACCCCAGTTCCCACACCGACCCCTGTACCGACCCCAGCACCTACACCTACACCTGTACCAACCCCAGCACCTACACCTACACCTGTACCAACTCCAACACCCACGCCTACACCTGTACCAACCCCAGTTCCCACACCGACCCCTGTACCGACCCCAACACCCACACCCAGCCCTATAGATTTAACCGATATTGCTAATCATTGGGCAGTGGGCTTTATTCGGGAATTAGTCAAACAAGGTATAGTTAACGGTTTTCCAGACCGCACCTTTAAACCAGATGCAACGATGACCAGGGCGCAGTATGCAGCATTAATTGTCAAAGCTTTTGCACCATCATCTAAACGTGCAGCAGCCCAATTTAAAGATGTATCCGCCAGCTTCTGGGCATCTAAAGTAATTCAGCAAGCATATCAAGGTCAATTTCTTTCTGGATTCCCTGATAATACATTCCGCCCTAACCAAAATATCCAGCGTGTGCAAGTTCTGGTTTCTTTGGTCAATGGACTCGAACTAGGCACAGATGGGAATGTCGCCAACGCGATCAAAATTTTCGATGACCAAGCTAAAATTCCTGACTATGCCAAAGATGAAGTAGCAAAAGCTATAGACAAGGGAATTATCGTCAATCATCCTAACTTGAAGCAACTCAACCCTACCCGCGATGCGACACGGGCGGAAGTAGCGGTGATGGTTTATCAAGCTTTGGTTGATGCTGGCCGTGTAGCGGCGATTAATTCGCAATATATTGTGAATGGTTGATTAAACAACCCAGGGGTGTAAGGGTGTAGGGGTGTAAAGTAAGAAAAGTATTGAGTTTTGAAAAACACTAATCCCTAGCCCCTCATCCCTGTTTGATTCACGCAGTCTATGATGTTTTATGTCTGAACAAAAGCCTTTAAATCCTTGGGACTACAAACCTTGGTGGTGTCAGCCTTGGTCTATAATCTTGACAACTATAATTTTGATTAGTGGAAGCTGGTTACTATTTAAAATTATTTGGCTAACAATTCTGGTGTCCATTCCTGTACTGACTTGGATGAGCTTTTTTGTATTTATTTGGCCACAATTGATGATTCGTAGTGGAATTTTGGAATCGTATCAAAAGGAGAATTTGGAATAGGGGCGTAAGGGTTTTGCTTAGATATATACCTCACACCCCTAAACATCACATTGATTGATGATTAATCACCGTTAACACCATTAGCGTTTTGAGAATTTGCTGATTCTGGTTTTTGGTACTTACCGGGGTATTTATGCTGAAAATACGCTTCCAATACTTGTAAAACCATTGGCCCGCAGACTGTACCACCATGATCCCCGGAATTTTCGCCAAAGGCGACAACGGTAATTTCTGGGCGATCGCTTGGGGCATAAGCACCAAACCAAGTATGATTAGGCCGACCCACACCGGCTTCGGCTGTACCACTCTTACCGGATGATGGGGCGATGGTTAGCAGATTTAAGCGTTTCCCTGTACCTTCAGTAATTACCTTCCGTAGTCCATCCCGCAGAACGTTAATAGTTGACTGGTTCATATCTAAAGATTCGCGCCAGCTTTTTGCTTCTTCGTTGTCTTTCAACAAATGAGGCTTCACACGATACCCACCATTGGCGGGAACAGAAAACATAATTGCTGATTGTAGTGGTGTCACTTGCAAAGCGCCTTGACCAATGGACATATTAATTGTGTCGCCCACAGTCCAAGGAATTTTCCAAGCTTTTTGTTTCCAATTTTCATCGGGAACCAAACCCCTAGATTCTTCACTGGGGAACTCAATTCCAGTTTTTTGACCGAAACCGTACTTCTGCGCCCATGCAATTAAAGTCGGGCCACCAACACCTTTACCAACTTGATAAAAGAATGTATCACTACTCATAGCGATCGCCCTAGGAAATCCCAAAGGCCCAAACCCTGCGTGATTCCATTCCCCAAAAGTCACACCACCAACAGTCAAGGAACCATAGGTTTGCAGCACTGTTCCAGGGGAAAACTTACCCGATTCCAAGCCAGCAGTTGTGGTGACAATTTTGAAAGTACTTGCGGGAGGAAAAGCACTTAAAGCCCGGTTTACTAAAGGATGGTCTTTACCTTGTACACTTTCCCAATCTTTTTGCGAGAGTTTTTGCTTAGAAAAAATATTTGGGTCAAACCCAGGATGAGATACCATCGCTAAAACTGCGCCATTTCTGGGATCAAGGGCGACAATTGCACCTTGATACTTACCTAAAGCTTTGTCTGCTGCTTTTTGTAGTTCCCAATCTATCGTTAAATGTAAATCTTTACCTGATTTGGCTTGTTTTTCTCCCAAAATACGGATTGGGCGACCTGCACCATCCACTTCCACCTGCTGACCACCCCATTCGCCGCGTAAAGTCTTCTCATAGGCCTTTTCTATGCCCATCTGACCAATGACATCACCCAGACGGTAGCCTTCTTTTTGCTTATCTTTCAACTGATCAGGTGTCAGTTCTCTTGTATAACCTAGTACATGAGCTAATTCTTGACCATGTGGATAGTAGCGCACCGCATCGGTGTTAATTTCTACATCTTTTAGTTCATTTTCATACTCTTTTAAAGCTGTAATTTGGGCTTCGCTGACATCACGCGCAATCCGAATCAGGGAAGCAGAGTTAGCACCAGCTGCATCTAGCTTATGTTCCATTTCTTCTTGTGGGATACCCAGAATTTGGGATAATCTTGGCCCCACCACCGACCAAGATGGCTTAGTATGTGCCAGCGGCCATAAGTATACAGAATGGGGATATCGGGTAGTGGCTAACAGCTTACCATTGCGGTCAAAAATATTACCTCGTTCTGGTTGTTTCAGGATGGTGCGGACACGGTTAGATTCGGCACGTTTCCGCAGTTGAGATCCTTCCACGATTTGTAAATATGCTAACCGTGCTTCAATCCCCGCCAGCGTCAATAAAGTGAATCCAATCAAGAAGATTGACTGTATACCACGTCCAACAGTCCGTGTATCTTTTCTGCTATTCGGTAAAGATGATGGAAATAAAGCCATAGAACAAATAATTTTAGATTTTAGATTTTAGATTGAATAATATTCCCACTACCGACTCCAACTCTTAAGAGTATAGAAATTCTGCAATTCAGATGCTTGGTATAGAATGCCCGAATCTTACACTTGATATTAAGCTTGTAACAATCGCAAACGTATATTCCCGATCTGGGGTTTTTGGCGGATACAATAAACCAAAGTGTTATTTAAGTCTGCTTAATAGGCTACATTCACGGAAAATCAGGTTAAATCACAGCATTCTACTGAGGATTATGGCTCAATCTGTTGTGCAGAATCAGAGGGGGATTACGTCGTTTCAGCCACTCGATGTGGAACTACGTAACGTGTTTAAGTTTTTCAAGCAAGAACCAGCCGTACATGGAATAGATTTAGATGTCCGCAAAGGAGAATTTTTTAGTATTTTAGGCCCCTCCGGTTGTGGTAAGACCACAACATTACGTTTAATTGCGGGATTTGAATCAGCGGATGCAGGTAAAGTACTGATTCAAGGTCAGTCTATGACTAATGTTCCGCCTTATCGCCGCCCAGTCAATACTGTATTTCAAAGTTACGCGCTGTTCAATCACTTGAATGTCTGGGATAACATCGCCTTTGGACTGCACTTAAAAAAAATTCGCAAATCAGAAATCGAAAGTCGAGTTACAGAAGCCTTAAAACTCGTCAAAATGGAAAGTTTGCGATCGCGCTTTCCCAATCAACTTTCTGGTGGTCAACAGCAGAGGGTAGCATTAGCTAGGGCTTTAGTTAATCATCCGACTGTTGTGCTGTTAGATGAACCTTTAGGCGCTTTAGATTTAAAGCTGCGTAAAGAAATGCAAGTTGAATTATCAAACCTGCATAAAAAGTTAGGCTTAACCTTTATTTTAGTTACTCACGACCAAGAAGAAGCATTGTCTTTGAGCGATCGCATTGCGGTGATGAATCAAGGCAAAATTGAGCAAATCGGTACTCCCAGCGAAATTTACGAACGTCCCCAAACAGCTTTTGTGGCTGATTTTATTGGTGATACTAATTTATTTAGTGGTGAAATTGCTGCTGTCGAAGCTGATTGTATCCAAGTTGTCACCAAAACCGGACTGAAAATCATAGTTACCCGCTATGAAGACACACCAATAGAATTGTCTCAATCAGTAGTGGTAAGTGTGCGCCCAGAAAAAATCCAACTATCACTATATCCGCCTAATTTACCCAGTAATTCCTTTGAAGGCAGACTAGTTAACGTTATGTATTTGGGAACCCATGTTACTTATGTGGTGGAATTAACTAATGGGATAAATATCAGCGTTTTGCAACCTAATACCTTTGGTAATTTGCCAGACAGAGACACACCAATTTACGTTTTATGGGCAGAAAGTGATTGTTTGGCTATTAGTCAATAGTCAATGGTCAATGGTCAATAGTCCATGTTTATACAGATGCGATGTCTAGCAAGTATTTTAAAGAATTACGGGTTTATAAATTATCAGAAAAATTATCTGATGAAATTTGGCAAGTAGTTAATGAATGGGATATGTTTGCCAAAAATACAATGGGTACACAAATGGTACGTTCAGCAGATAGTATTGGGGCAAATATAGCAGAGGGAGTTGGCAGAGGTAGTTATCAAGATAATAAACGCTTTGTCAGAATGGCAAGAGGCTCGCTGAATGAAACTCAACATTGGCTAAGAAGAGCATATTGCCGTAATTTATTAACAGTTGAACAAGTAGAAACACTCAAACGTATGATTAACGAACTAGCACCACAATTAAACGCTTACCTCAAATCAATCGGCAATATACCTGAAAATTAATTAAGTATGCCATTTTTAAACTACTCTCTATTGACTCTTGACTCTTGACTAATGACAAGAAGAAACTTTTTACAAAAAATAGCAGCATTTTCTAGCTTATCTTTAACTGGTTGTGGTTGGAAATTAGCTAATGTCCGTGCGGCTACAAAATCTACTCATAGCGACAAATTATATCTTTATACATGGACACAATATTCCGACAAAAAATTACTCCAAACTTTTAGCAGCCAAACAGGGCTGCAAGTGCTTGTAGATCCTTATGATTCTAATGAAGTGATGTTAGCCAAACTATTAGCTGGAGGTGGTGGTGCTTACAGTGTAATTTACCCTTCTGACTATATGGTACAGAAGATGGTAGAGAAAAATTTATTAATCGAATTAAATCATAATCGCTTAATTGGTTTAGATAATTTATTTCCGCAATTTAAAAATCCTAGTTATGACCCAAATAATCGTTATAGTTTACCATTCAATTGGGGAACTACAGGGTTAATTTACAATTCTGAAGTTCTGCAAACAGCACCAGAAGATTGGGATTATCTCTGGCAAAATCAGTCCATACTCAACAAGCGGATGACCTTACTCAATGATGTACGGGAGGTGATGGGTGCAGTATTAAGAATGTTAGGTTATTCTTACAACTCTAAAGAGGAAGAGGAACTGAAACAAGCATATAACAAATTACAGCAATTAAAACCTGCGATCGCCTCCTTTGATACTGATGCTTGGCAAAACCAAATTCTGGCGGGAGATTTGCTATTAGCGATGTGTTACTCAGCCGATGCTATTCGGGTGATTAAAGAAAATCCTAAATTTAAATATGTGATTCCTCGCAGTGGTTCTTCCTTATGGACTGATACAATTGTCATACCCAACAGCGCCCCAAATATTGATGGTGCTTATGCTTGGATTAACTTTGTTTTGCAACCTGAAGTTGCAGCGATGATTAGTCAAAATTTGAATATTTCTACTCCTAATGGTGCTGGATTTGAACAATTACCCAAAAAACTTCAAGATAATAAAAATTTATTTCCTGAAGCCGCCCTTTTAGAAAAGTGTGAACGGATTACTCCTCTGGGTGACTTTGAGGAAGTTTATGAGCGCTACTGGACTCAATTAACTAGCGGTTAAGACAAATAAAACAAAGGCTTATAAGTTTCCCAAGTCAAATTTTAAACTTGTATTCATAAAAAATATGTCTTCTTCAATTAATCATACCGATGAGATTCCCAACATTGAAAAATTACATCGGCCTACATTTAACTTTCTACAACCCTTAGTCTTACTAGCCCCGGCAGGTATTTGGTTACTATTATTACTAGTACTACCAGCATTGATAATTTTTCAGCTAAGTTTAGTTCCCAATATTAGACCTGGAGATTTAGTCAATCCCAGTAGCTTAGAGAATTATATACGGATATTTGACCCGCTTTATTTGCATGTTATTTTGCGATCGCTCTGGTTAGCCTTGGGTACAACTATAATTTGTTTAATCTTAGGTTTTCCGGTTGCTTATTGGTTAGCACAAATCGCCCCAAAAAAATGGCGTAATTTACTACTATTGGCTTTTGTTTTACCTTTATGGACTTCTTCTTTACTCCGTTCTTACGCTTGGATTACAATTCTGCGTCGAACTGGTTTATTAAATAGTATTCTGAGTAATTTAGGCTTACCAACTTTAGACTTACTTAACCGCATTCCTGCTGTATTCATTGGTATGAGTTACAGCTTATTGCCCTACATGGTTTTAATTTTATATGCTTCTCTAGAAAAATTAGACAAACGCTTACTAGAAGCTGCTGCTGATTTAGGTGCAAATCCTGTCGAGACTTTTTGGAAAGTAACCGTACCCCAAGTTTCACCAGGAATCACGGCTGGTTCAATCCTCGTTTTTATTACAGGTTTAGGAGATTTTATTGACCCAGAACTCTTGGGTGGATCTTCGAGTATGACAGCGGCGCGGTTAGTTTACAACCAATTCCTGGGAGTTACTCAAAATTGGGGTTTTGGTTCCGCATTGAGTATGTCATTAATTTTAGCGGTGAGTGTAGCGATCGCCTTTTTAATTAAATTTGGTGAACCAACACCAAGCCGATAAACTAAATATATAGACATTTAACCCAAATTTACAGAGCTATGAATATTGCTCCAACTCAAGCTCTAACTTTAGAAGAGTTTCTCAAGCTGCCAGAAACTAAGCCGAGTTTGGAATATATTAATGGAGAAATTATACCTAAATCAATGCCAAAAGGGAGACATAGCCGTTTACAAGGTAAACTATGTAGTGCAGTCAATGAAATTGCTGAAAAGCCAAAAATTGCTTACGCATTTCCTGAATTACGGTGTAGTTTTGGTAATCGCTCAATTGTACCAGATGTAGCAGTGTTTCAATGGCGCAGGATACCGTTAACTATTAATGGAGAAGTACCAGATAACTTTGAACTACCACCAGACTGGACAATAGAGATTCTCTCCCCAGAACAAAAACCAAACAAAGTAATTGGTAATATTTTATATTGTTTAAAATTTGGTAGTCGTTTGGGATGGTTTCTTGATACTGATGACCTGAGTGTTCTTGTCTTTTTACCAGAACAGCAACCAGAGTTATTTCAAGGAGAAGATACTTTACCCATTTTACCAGAAATTGAACTAAGACTAACTGTTAATCAAATTTTTAGTTGGTTAAAAATGGACGGTTAGATAAAATTAATTTCTTTCATAGAGAAAGGAAATAGGAAACAGGATGAAAATTTGCGCCATCCTATTCTATCTTTCCAAAAGTTTAACAAGTTAATTCCATTAACAAATTATTTGCTACATCTTTTTTCTTAATTAAAGATGAAATTGTAGAGAGTAATTCATGTTCTAAATAAGGCTTAGTTAAGTAGGCTTTAGCACCAAGTTCTTGAGCCAGTTGACGATGTTTTTCAGCACTACGAGACGATAAAATTACTACAGGAAGTTTAGCAATATTTGGGGTTTGCTGAATACTGGTTAATAGTTCAAATCCATTCATTCGGGGCATTTCCAAATCGGAAATAATCACTTGAATATCTGGGTATTTTTGTAGCTGTTCTAGAGCTTCTATACCATTTTGTGCTTGAATTACTTGATAGCCATCTCGCTGCAAAGTCAGAGAGAGAGTTTGTCTCAAACTAATAGCATCATCCACTACTAAAACTACCTTTGGGGCTTGATAAATAGCTTCTACTGGCTCAGATAATGGTATTTCTTGAGCATTTGAGTTACTAGATATAGATAAATCTTCAGATATTGGCAAAGCGGCTTGATGAGGTGTAAGCATTGGTAGCACTGTAAGTTCAGGCGCGGCTTGTATATTGTAAGACTCTAACAGTAGAGCGCCATCAATCACTAAAATGAGATTTCCATTAGCAGAACTACTACAACCGTAAACATATTTTGGTGGCGCGATCGCATTTCCCAATGGTCTAATTACTAGTTCTTGTTCACCAATTATTTGGTCAACTTCTAATCCAAAAATACTCTGATTACACCTGAGTATTAACACAGGATTATGCATCAATCTTGTGTCAAGAGTAGTTTGTATATTATTGAAGCTATTACTCTTAACAGAAGAACAGTTATAAGCTATTAATTCAGAAAGTGGATGTAAGTTTATTAAAGTTTCATCTTGGTCTGTATTCCAGTGTAAAACTTTTTTACCTTCAAATTCCCTAATTTGTTGCGGGGCTGGAATGACAATTTTTTCCACACTATCTAGCAATAGTGCATAAACAACGCCTCCCGCTTGAACTAGCATCAATTGATCAGTAGTCATAGAAAAAGGTATTTTGAGTGTGAATTTTGTACCTTGGTGCGGTAAAGTTTGGACTGAAATCGAACCATGAAGCGCTTCCATTTGAGAACGCACAATATCCAATCCTATACCGCGTCCGGAAATTTTACTCACATGTTCGGCTGTAGATAATCCCGGCGCAAACATCAAATCTAATAATTCTGATTTACCTTCATTAGATGTAGCAAGATTCATCTCAATAGCTTTTTTCCGAATGCTTTCCAGATTTAATCCTTGTCCATCATCTTGAACTTCAATTATAGTTTGGCTACTTTGATGATATGCTCGGATTGTAATTAAACCTTGTTCTGGCTTACCCTGTTCCCGACGCACTTGGGGAGATTCTATCCCGTGATCAAAAGCATTGCGTACTAGGTGTAATAATGGATCATACAGTTTTTCGGCGATCGCTTTATCAACTAGCACCTCTGTACCAGTAAGTTGTAATTTTACATTTTTATGATAAAGATTAGCTAACTTCTTGACCATTGAGGGAAAACGATGCAAGATATCACCCAAAGGTAACATTCTGGCTTCTACCAAGTTATCAATAATAGTAAAAACTAAATTTTGCTTTTGATCACTTACTTGAGCGGCTTGTTTAATAATTAAATCCAGAGATTCTGTAGTTTCTTGTAGTTGTAGCGTTTCTTCTAGTGCTGCGTGTAGTGATAAATTAAATTCTGTGTATACATCCATTTCTAGTGAGTCAAATTTCACTGCTGCAAAATTTTGTATGGATTGATTAGTAATATTTGGCAACTGTAGTGGTAAATCTTTTAACTGATTTAATAATATTTGATGTCTACCAAGCTGCTTTGATAATTGTTCAACTACTTCTTGTAGTTGTTCATCATGAAGGGTGCGTTTCTTTTGATGAATCAGCAATTCGCCTGCTAGGTAATTGAGGTTTCTTAATCCCTCAACATCAACACGGACAAATGATGCTTGGCGTGAATGTTGAGTTTTATTCAGATGAATATTTTCATCTTCTAGCTTATTAACATTACTTTCTGTTTCTGTGACTAGCTCTAAACTTGGTTGTTCTTTAACTTGTTCAGTAATTTTAACTAATTGTTCATTTTGAATATTTCCATCTGCCGTTTCTCCTCCCCAGATAGATTCTAAAAAGTTATCTGTCTCAGCAAAAATAGGTTTTGATATTTCATCAACAACTAAAATACTTTGTAATCTTGGATGATCTAACCAATTCTTTTCTTGACTATTGACAGGTGGATAATTTTTATATTCTTTGGCTAATATCAGAATTTGTTTTTGCAATTTTCTGGTTAAAAGAATATAGCTCTCACTTTTATCATTGCTATACTCAAATTTAGCAACTGCAAGTAACACAATTAAAATAATTCCGTGGCGATACAAGCAAAGACTATAACTGTCTTCTTGATTCTGCACAAAATTTAAAAATTCTTTTAACCAGTTTTCAATATAATTTATTTGATTCTCTGTATCTAACTTGGGAATGAGTAGAGATAAATTAAGTTCTTGCTTAGGTATCTGTCTCTGATGCTGAAACCAACTCAAAATATATTGAACTAACTTGAGGTAAAATTTAGCTGTTGTTGGCTGAATCTGTTGATGATTGTGGTTGCTAGAGATAGTTAAAAATTGGTAAAATTCTTCCGCAGTTTTGAGTAAATGGCAAGTAGGTGAATTATCTTGAACGTCTGGAGATAAACGTTCTGGTTTAACTAGTTGTGTGAGATTTTGCCAAGCTGGAGATATTATATCAACACAAGTGCGATCGCCTGATAATACTGCTGTCTGTACTGCTTGTAAATCTTGCAGCGTCAGTTTCGCAATTTGCTGAACTTCAGTAGGTTTGGCTTGCAGCGCAGCCATAATTGTTTGCGCGAATTCTGCTAATCCACGTAAATCTAGAGATTGTGCCAAGCCAAGAAATACTTCTGCTTGGGAGGTTAAAAACTCTCTAAATTCTTCATCATTGGGAGGATGATTAATAGTTGCACTAATATTTTCAATGCGTTGTTGGACTCCTACTTCAAAGATTGACCGAACAACATCAAATCCTAATTCTTGAGAAGTTGGAATGTAATTATCCGTACCAAAAGCATCACCAAGTTTTTCTTGTAACTGTGTAAAAATATCAGTTGCTCTTTCAATAATTTCTTCAACATTAATGGCACTGCTGGTTAATTCTGCGGTTAAGGCTAGACGCAAACACTCATAAGATTTAAGTAAGAGTGTATGTAAATCAGCATCAATAATTATATCTGGATTATATAAAGCTTTAAATACATCTTCTAGAGAGTGGGCAATTATTTGAATTGCTTCTAGTCCAACAGTAGCGGCACCGCCTTTGAGTGTATGCGTTGCCCGCATTAAAGCATGAACTTTATTCTTTCTATTACCATCCTCTTCTGCAAAACCTATAAGCTCTTGCTCAATTGTTTGTAACAATTCTGGGGCTTCTGATAGAAAATAAACATAACCTTGTTCGCGGATTTCAGCATCTGTAATCATAATTGGGAAATGGAGAATGGTGGATGGAGATTTGGGAGTTGGGAGTGGTAAATCATCAAAACTGCCTACTCCCTTATCCCTATTACTTAATTAACTTTGAACTTACTTGCAGCTGTTAATAGTTCTTGCGCCATCCCTAATAAATCTTGGAAAATGGCAGCAATTTCTTGAGATTCAGCAAAGGTTTTGTTAGCAATTTCTGCAACATCTTGCATTGAGTTAGTAACAGTTTCAGATTGACCCATTTGTGTTTGAGTAGCTGCGGTAATTTGCTGGATTAATTGGCTAATTTCAGCAGTTGCCGAAACAATGGCATTCAAGTTTTGTCGGGTTTCGCTGACTAGATTTGTACCTTCTACAACTTGCTGAATACCTGTTTCCATTGCTACTGCAACTTCTCCAGTTTCTGCTTGAATTTCTTGAACTAATTTTTCAATTTCAATTGTTGCTGCTGCTGATTGACGAGATAAAGAACGGACTTCATCAGCTACTACTGCAAAGCCTTTACCATATTCACCAGCACGGGTTGCTTCAATGGCTGCATTTAGTGCTAAAACGTTAGTTTGGGTGGCAAAATTGCTAATCAAATTTACTACTTTTGAGATTTTCTGTGAAGATTCACTCAACCGCTTAATCTTCTTGCTGGTTTGAGCAACAGTTTCACGAATTGCTTCAATGGCTTTAACAGTTTGGTTCATAGCTGTATCACCAGACTCTACCGTTTGGTTAGCTTTTTGTACCGCTACTTGCACCAATTGGGCGTTAGCTACCACTGCTTGAGTGGAATCTACCATTTGTTGAATATCGCCCAAAGCAGAGGTAATTTCTTCAGACTGTTGTTGTGCTAAATTGTTTAGTCCAGCAAGAGAAGCATTACTATTGGCAGAAGTTTGCGCTACTTGTTGAGATGCTGTTTGGACGTGAATTACTATTTGCCGCAGTGCTTGTAGAGTATTGTTGTAAGCATCGGCAATAGTTCCTAGTTCGTCTTCTGTGATGGGCGCACGGACGGTTAAATCACCATCTAAAGCAGGCCGAAGTGCCATTAACAGTTGAATAGATCTTTGTTGCAATAATTCTTTGGCGGCTTTTTCTCGTGCAGCTGCTTCTGCTAATTGTGCTGACTGCGCCTGTAGTTGTTGCAAATATTCAGTCTGTTGTAATGCTAATCCTAATTGATCACCAATCCGGGCTAACAAGCTGACTTGTGATTCTTCCCATTCACGAGTGCTTGAATTTTGATAAGCTGCCAATAAACCCCATAATTTTTCACCAAAGAAAATAGGAACAATTACATAAGCTCTAACTTCAAATTGCTCTAAAATTTCGATGTGGCATTGAGAATGACCTACCTGGTAAATGTCATTGACGACAAAGTTTTCACCTTTGGCGTATCGTCCTCCTTGAGTTTCTTGGAGATGAGTATCTTCCCAGACTGTTTTAATATCTAGTCCTACAAGTTTGACCCAATTGTGACCAACTGACTCAGCAATAAACTCACCACTCCAGTCAGAATTGAAGCGATACACAGCGATGCGATCGCATCGTAATAATTGCCGAACTTCTTGAGTTGTAATTTTGAAGATTTCATCTACGTCTATAGATTGTCTAATTCGGTTAACTATCTTAGTAAAAGCTTTTTCTTGTTCAGCTATCTGAGTTAACTTTTCAGATTTAACTCGCACTTGTTCTAAATGCTCTATTTGTGATTTAGCTATGGTAAATTGCAAGGCTATCTGATTTAAAAAGTTGACTTCCCAAGGGTGCCATTCACGGCTTCCAGAGTTTTGATAAGCTGCTAACAAACCCCATAATTGTTCACCAAAAAAGATAGGGACAATAATATAAGCTTTAGCTTCAAATTGTTCTAAAATTTCGATATGACAGGAAGCTAGACCAATTTTATAGATATCATTAACTACAAAATTTTCACCTCTAACATATCGACCTCCTTGAGTTTCTTGCAGATAAGTATCGTCTAAAACTGTTTTGATATTTGGCCCTACCAATTTTACCCAATTGCTACCTACTGACTCAGCAACAAACTCACCGCCCCAGTCTGGATTGAAACGATAAACAGCAACGCGATCGCATCTTAATGATTGTCTAACTTCTTGGGTAGTTGTTTTAAAAACACTTTCTACATCTTGAGATTGGCGAATACGGTTGACTATCTTGGTTAAAGCTTTTTCTTGTTGGGCAATTTGGACTAATTGTTGCGATTGCACTTGCATTTGTTCGAGATACTCTGCATGGGAAATCGCTACACCAAACTGCAAGCCAATTTGCTCTAAAAAGTTAGCTTCCCACTCTTGCCAATTACGAGTACCAGAATTTTGATAAGCTGCTAACAAACCCCACAATTTTTCTCCGGCAAATACAGGAACTATCACATAAGCTTTGACTTCAAACTGTTCTAAAATTTCGATATGGCATTGAAAATGACCTACCTGATAAATATCATTAACAACAAAGCTTTCATGGTGGCGATAACGTCCGCCTTGAGTTTCTTGTAAATGGGTATCTTCCCAAACAGTTTTAATACCTGGCCCTACTAATTTTACCCAACCATGCCCAACTGATTCGGCGACAAATTCCCCACTCCAATCAGAATTAAAGCGGTATACACCGACGCGATCGCAGCGTAATAACTGCCTAATTTCTTGAGTAGTGGTTTGAAAAATCTTTTCAATATCGGATACTTGAATAATCTTATCAATAACTTTCGCTACTGATTTTTTAGCCTGAGTTCTCAGTTGTAATTCTCTATGGAATTCAAAACTGTGTAATTTATATGCTAATTCTGTGGTAACTTGAGCTAAAAAAGTAATTTCTGTTTCCTGCCATTGTCTGATATAAGAACAAGTATTAACAGCAAGTAATCCCCAGACTTTATCTTCAAGTACAATTGGTAAACTTAAACTCGCTTTAATTTGATATTTATCAAGTAATTGTTTTTGATAAGGTGTAACTTGGATTTGGTCGATATCGTCAATTGCTACAGATTCTAAATAATCTTGATTGTTATGTAAACCAAACAGCATTCCTGGAAGATTTTCACCTAACATAGGTGTCCAACCTAGAGTTCTCGATTCGGCTAAGATAGTGCCAGAATCGATAGAAGTAAACTGATAAATTAAGACGCGATCGCAATTAAATTTTTCTCTAACTTGATTTACTGTAACTTTAAGCAATGTATCTATATTTGTGCTTTGACGCATCAAATTGGTTACAGATTGCAGTTGCTGCCGCCACATTTTAAATTCTTGAGCAACTGTATTGACTGTAGTTAATTCATTATTCTGAATTTTTGTAGTTATCTCATTGGTATATTGATTTTCTATTCCTTCTACTTCAGTGAGTATGTGTTCATGCCCTTCTTGACCGTTATGATATGTAAATGTCATTTTAAATTACCTCTCTTCCCTTATTAAATTATTTGTCGATTTCCGCTTTGATTTGTGGTAAATATTCAAATCTCAATTTCAATTAATGCTCACCCACATAGGAGATTTAACAATCGCTACTGCATCTAAATTAAGAACCATTTCTTCAACAGCATTGATAAAGTAACCTTGGAGAAAAGCTGAAATTTTAGGTGAAAATAAATCAGCAGATGATTGCTTCATTTGCTGAGATTCTAACCACTCAATATCCATCATATTTCTGACTAAAAATCCGAGATTTTTGCCATCAACTTCCAAAATGATGGCCATCATTTTGGAAAGAAAATTAACTCCTCGCAAAAGTGATGGATAACCTAGCATCTCCTCTAAGTCAACTAACCAAAGCATTTCACCCCGCCAGTTATAGATACCTAGAACGCAACTAGGCATTTGTGGTACACCACATATATCTACCAATGAGACCTGTAAAACTTCGGCAATGTGTTGTAATGAGATGACAGCCTGATCATTACTACCTAAAGTAAAACTTAAAAATTTTTGCTGAGTTTCCAAGATTAATTAGCCCTTTAATTAGTGAGATATTTTTATTTAATTCAAATTAATCAAAATATTGAGCAATAACTTGAATTACATACTTAACGCTCTTACGGAAGTAATTGCTTCAGTGTTTTCACTAATTCCTCTTTATCAATTGGCTTAGATAAATAAGCCTCTGCGCCTAACATATTGCCCCACATTTTATCTACATCACTATTTTTAGTTGAACAAAAAACAACAGGTATTTTTTTAGTTTCGGTATTAGCTTTTAGCTCCCGACAAATTTCAAAACCACTTTTTCCTGGCAAAATTACATCTAGAAATATTACATCTGGTTTAGCTCTTTGTATCTTGTCTTGAGCTTCTTCACTACTTGTTGCACTAATTACCGAATAACCAGCTTGTTGCAAATAGCGGCTGAGTATTTCCATATCTGTTAAACCATCTTCAACAACTAAAATAGTATTCATAGAAATTTCCTACTAAATTAACTTACAAATAGAAACAAAAACTTCAAATATATATGCACCGAGATATCTGAGTTTTTTCTTTATTTAATTTTGATTGATTATTTTTATAAATGTTATAGAAAAAACACTTACTTTTAAATTTTTTATAAAAAAATCTAGAAAAAATTAACGCTTTCTCAAAATATAGAGAAAGTGACATAGTTTAAACAAACTTTAGTTTGTTTAAACTACTAGACTAAGCTGGATAAATATCTATTTATATCTTTTGTAACTAGTTACTAGCAATTTTCATCAGAGTAACAATCTGTAGTCGATAACTAATGTCCTAAAGATATCTCTAAACTAGATGTATTCTGATTGGTGGATGGTGTAACTTTTGAAGGTGTTTGGACTTGCAGGTATTTACGTATCACACTCATGACTTTATCCGCAGCGACAGGTTTAGTCAAAAAATCGGTAGAACCAACAACTTTAGCGCGGACTCTATCTAATAAACCATCATTGCCTGTTAAGATAATCACAGGTGTATTAGCAAAAGTAGATACTCGTCGTAACTGAGTACAAATTTCGTAACCACTTGCAACTGGCATAATTAAATCTAAAAAAATTAGATCTGGTTTATTTTGAATGAGAGTTGGGAGTGCTTGGATGGGGTCTTGAATTTTGATAAATCTTAAGCCATGAGAAGTCACAATATCCTCTAGCATTTTACAGACTTGGGGACTATCGTCTACACAGGCTACCAATGGAATATCAGATTTTTTGGTTTGTGCGGAAACAGATGTACTATCAACTTCAGCAGACAATAAAGGTAAGTCTGGTACTTCTATTAATTCAATAATGCCTTTGAGAATATAGGGAAGTAATGAACGGGTGACAGGTAGAACATTCTGCTTCATTTTTGCAGCTAAATCTCGCAGTGTTTGTTTACCATTCATCAAATTGACGAAGTTATTGTAAACAGATGGACTTACCTGTTGTTGGAGTTGTTCTGGTCTCCTGAGAATTGGTGCTAAGTCGGGAGAAAAGTTTGCCAAGCCTGCTTCTGACCAACTTTTCCACGAGTCTTGCATCTGTTTAACAGATAAATCTGCACTAGTGAAACTCATTGGTGTTTCTAAAATGGTATCTTGGTTGCGATCGCAACTAAACGCAACAAAATCTGTATGCTGGGCTAGATCAAATAGCAATTCAGTAATTGTACTTTCTACAATCGCTTGAATTTGTTCTCTTTGAATTTTTTGCCTTTTGTATAGAATTTCTAACAGGCGATAATCCCAATAATTAACTACGAAATCTTGCTGGCGAAACTGAATTTTATCCAGATCAATTTGTGGACAATATTGTGCCATGTATCTTCGCCAGCGCCGAAAAGGATGAGTACCGCCTACTGCCCAAACTATCCGCCCTAAGCGATAATAAAAAGACCAATTTTGTCCTTTAGCACTTTTAATATTCAGCTGACCATTGTATTGTAGCTGAGTGCAAGTTTTAAATTCATTAATTATGTTAATTGATATCATTAGTTCCGGTTGGGTGAGTCATACATTTTCATCTGATGCACAAGTTAGCTTACCAAAACCCACATTAGCCATAGAGTCCTTATCCAGCACTTAGAAGCTTGTAAAATTGTTTGCAACCTTCGTTTTTATATGGCTATTTTATAGATATTGATATCTCGCCTTCGTTCAGCAAAATAGAATAGAGTCAGAAAAAAAGTAAAAGAAAATTTTATATTAGTAAAAAACTTATCTAATACAAACTTTTCGCTAGTTATTACCCAACTAAGCTAATTTTTTATTTAAAAGTTGAATTGCTATATTTCAACAATAAAATCTTATTAATATTATCTTAAACAACTTTAATTCCAGAAATAACCGTGTAAATCCTGATTTTAAAATTATCAAGCAACTTATCAAGATAATGGTTTTATTAGTTAAATTATGTAACGAAGATATTTTGTATTATTCATGTTAAGATTATTTAACAGTTCTTGATTAATAAATTGGATAAATAAATCTATTTACTCATGACACATCTTAATTTTAGGAAGTAGAAAAATTATTTGGCAAAAGTTGAAAACTGTTTGCTTTTATGAAAAAAATGGGTTTTAGAGTTTTAGTATAATCATCTATAGGCTTAGTTTTTTGAGTTGGAAATTTTAACTTTAGAAAGCTGTCTCCCCCATCCATAGCAGTCACTAAAATTCGATAGGGAGAGACAGTTAATATTTATGCCAAACTATCACTTAATCCTGAAATACCATAATATTACCGGAATAACAGGCAACCCAAACTTCTCTTGTTTGTGGGTCGTAAGTAATTCCAATAGGATTAGCACCAACAGTAATCTTTTGCATGACTTTCATATCATTAGTGCTAACTTTACTAATGGTGTTATCGCTGTAGTTAACAACATAAAGCCGTTGTCCATCATCAGATAACACCATACTGCGTGGTGCATTACCTGTGGAAACTTTACCTATTAACTTACCTTGTGGTAACTGAATTTTGGCGATTTTCCCTTCCCCATTTAAAGAAGCATAGAGATATTTACCAGTTGGGTCTATATTTAAATGTCTTGGTGCATTACCAATATTTTTTAGCCATTTGACTGAAAAGTTTTTTAAGTCAACTGAAGCAATATCATAAGAACCCATAACAGCTACATAAGCCTTATCTGCAACTGCATCTATTGCTATACCACGAGGATAAGGGCCAAGGGGGATTCTTTTGATTTCCTTATTTTTGGCAGTATCTACAACACTCAAATCCCAAGAACACCAATTACTAACGAGTACCAAACCTTCATTATTAGATGTAGCCACAAATTTAGGTACAGACCCGACTTGAACAACGTGGTCAATTTCTAAAGAGTCAGTGTTTATCCGATACAAAAAACTCTTATCCGTTTTTTGCGAGGGATTACATTTATCACTACCAGGATTATTAAATCCTGTCCCATACATTTGGTAGTTAGAAATCCAGGCGTACTTACCATCTTGAGAAAAACTAGCTTCAACAGGTGCGCCTTGATAATTACCTTTAAATTTAGAGTAACCAAATTTTGATAAATCAACTTTATCAGGAATGACTTTGACTAATTTATGTTGGCGATTGTATACAGTTATTGTGTGGTTGTACATCATATTTTGGGCAAAAAATAACCCATTGCCTGAATGTACAATAGATTTTGGGGAAATTCTGCCAGAAATAGTCTTCTTGATTGTCATTTTACTAGAATGACTGGGGGCAGTTTTCTGAATATTATCTTTTTGGGCAGAAGTGTCTAATGGGAAATTTTCACTTACGAGTTGAGTTAAATCAGACTCAGACGCAGATGCTATTAATGTTTTTTCTATGTTTGAATTTTCTAGTTGTGGAGTCTGATTTTTAACTAGAGAATTGTCATTGGTGGGTTGATTAGTATCATTGGCGAATTTTATAGAATTAGCTTTTGGCGATGGTTTGGTTTGTTCTTTGATGGGATTTTTGAGTTGTTTAGATTTATCTGGAATTAGAGAATTTTGATGTGCAGGTTGAGGAGTTGGGGAAGCAGATTTAATAGATTTAGATTTCATGACTGCGAATGTTTTTGGCCCAACAATCCCATCAGTGATCAGTCCATGAGCTTTTTGGAATTTCAGCACAGCTATTTCTGTGGCTGCATCAAAAGACCCTGTAATTGATTGTTCTAGATATCCAGATGCTTGCAGTTGTTGCTGAATCAACTTCACCTCTGCACTGATATCACCTCTGCGTAACAGTGAAATCTGAGGCGATCGCACTTTTGGTGAACTAACTACAGCAGGTGTGGTAGGCTGAGACGGTGCAGCAGCTTGCTGAAGTTTACCAGATTCTATTGCTGTTAATGTCCGAGCATCAACAATTCCATTAGCAAATAGGCCGTAAGCTTTCTGAAATTTAATCACTGCTTCTTCCGTCGCAGCGTTAAAATCTCCGGTGATGGGTTGGTCAAAATATCCTGCTGCTTGCAATTTCCGCTGAATTGACATCACTTCATAACTCAGATCACCCCTTTGTAAAACTACCTGAGAACTAAGAGGTTGTGACTTTTTCGGAGTACTTTTAGTTACAGAAGGTTTTGTTTTAACAACAGATGCAGTCGCCGTTCCCAAACCAGATTCTAGTACAGCCAATGTCTGAGAACCAACCACCCCATCAGCTTTTAATCCATGTGCTTTTTGAAATTTGATGATAGCAGCCTCTGTCACAGGGCCAAAATATCCAGTTACAGGTTGTTTGAAATATCCTGCTGCTTGTAGTTTTTGTTGTAGCGATGCGACTTGTGAATTTTTTTCGCCTTTTTTTAGCGCCTGCGCCGGGTTACTCCAACCCAAAGAACTAATCCCAAAAGCACAAGAAATAAATAGCATAAACGCTCCACGTCCTTCTGCTACCCAACTTAGTTCTGGATAACATAAATCAGAATCGGCAATATTTTCCTGTTCTGAATTCACAGACGTTTCGTAGATTTCAGCTAAATGCAGGTAAGCGAGTGTATCCATAGTTAAAGAATACCCAAGATTAAGTAAAAGTTAAGATATTTTGCCACCATAGGAACTGAAAAACTTTTGAGATGCTTAGACACCATTGATTTTACTTACAACCAAGTATCATATAACACTTTTTACAACTATGCTAATGCCAGCTTACAAAAGATAAAAGTCTTGAGGTTAACTGCGTATATTTACATCAACACTTCTGAATTCTGAGTAATGAGGAGCATAACTATAATTTTACTAAGAACTTCAATATCTTGATGGCTGATGCGCTGAGATTCCTGGTAAACTCGGCACACTACGCAGATCTACTCATTACCCATCATTCCTAACACAGCAACTACGACGAGAGGGAAAATGCCAATTTCCTATATTTGGCACAGCCGTAATACTGATAGAACGTACTAAGCTTTTAATTTAGTTGAACTAGTAATAATGTTACAAAATTCTGTACTTCGTATCTCTGTATGTATTAGTCTTGGTGCATTACCAGGCGCACTCTCACGCTATTATCTCGGTTTGTGGTTTACGCAGTTGTTTGGTCAAGAATTCCCTTACAGTACACTGATAATTAATATCAGTGGATGTTTTGTGATGGGTTTTTTGACGATGCTGGCGCTGGGAAGATTAATTGCAATTCACCCTGAGATTCGGCTATTAGTAACTACAGGTTTTTTAGGGTCTTACACCACTTTTTCAACTTATGAATTAGATGTAGTGAAGTTGCTGCAACAAAATAGATTAGAACTTAGTTTTTTGTACTGGTTGATTAGTCCTTTATTATCACTGCTCAGTCTTCTACTAGGCAATACTATAGCTAAATTTATTGAGAGAAAAAAAGAATATTAACTCATTAAAATCTCTAGACAATAACTTAGTATTCAGAATTTAATCAATCAATTCATAGCAGATTTGCTAAAACAATACCCATTTCTATGCTCATAAATCCCAAGATTGGAGTACTAACCCAGTAAAGTAAAGTAGCTTTATAGTTTCTAGTACGTAAGAGGTTAGAGGTATCGAGGGCATAAGTTGAAAATGTTGTATAAGAGCCTAAAAATCCTACTGCTATTAATAAAGATAGATTAGAAGGGATTGCTAACTTAGAAACAAGGGTAGCAAAAAAGCCCATCAAAAAAGCTCCTGTCACATTAATAAATAAGGTTCCATAGGGAAATGCTATGCCGAACCAGCGCCCAAATAATATAGTTAGATAGTAGCGACTTAACGCACCAGGAATGGCTCCTACACTAATTAACAGAGGAACTTCAATTATAGAGTTCATATAAGTAGATCGCTAAATATATTGAATGGAATAGTCTGAAAATTAGCCAAAATGCAGAATTAAGTTGTTCACTAGAGTTACAGTGCTAGACTCAACTGATATTGTTTAAACATATAAAATTTTTGCAGTAATTTGTATCAACTTTCAACACCGAATGCGATGAGGAGCTAATATTAAGGTATAAGAAACCTGTGATAACAAGGTAAAAAATGTCAATCAATCGCATTAAGTTTTATTGCAATGCTCAAGTTTTGATCCCGTAGATTCACAAATATATCAAAATTAACTTCTGAAGATAATAGCATAGCTAGTTCAGATGTGAGTGTGGGGATTGGGAAAGAGATATTTTTAGGCTTTGTGGTGAGCATTAATGTCCAGATATTTCTTCAATAATTGATGACTGAAATTTTGCCCAGAAGTCTCATCAATTAAAGTGTATTGGCTCAAGTTTTAGCTGAACTAGCAATTTATACCAATTCGTAATTCGTAATTAAGAAAATCAAATATGGTATGGTTTTCGGGGTTTGAATGTGTTGCCTCGTTTTAGAGAATTGGTATTACCCGCTTTATCCTCTACGCAAACAAAGGTGAAGACAATAGCAGGTGTTTTTTGTCCATATCAGCGTTCCTCTATACGGAAGCTTAAAATTATGACAAGTAAATTCCGCGATCGCCATGAAGCTGGCAAAATGTTAGCCAAAAGACTAACAGCATATACTAACTATGAAAATTTGTTAGTGTTAGGTTTGCCCCGTGGTGGTGTACCAGTAGCATATCAAATCGCCGACAGCCTTAATGCACCACTAGATATATGTTTGGTGAGAAAACTGGGCGTACCCGATCAGGAAGAACTGGCGATGGGTGCAATTGCTCCAGGTGGTGTACGAGTGTTAAATTACGATGTCGTCAACAGTTTAGAGATTGATAGCCGCACAATTGACGAAGTTACAACTAAAGAATTGCGGGAATTAAAACGACGCAATATCGCTTATCGAGGCGATAGACCCCTACCAGAAATCAAAAATCATATTGTGATTTTAGTCGATGATGGTATCGCTACAGGTTCAACCATGCGTGCAGCTATTGCCATAGTTAAACAACAACAACCCCAACGGCTAGTTGTGGCTGTACCAGTTGCAGCACCGATAACTTACGAACAGTTGCAAGCTGAAGTTGACGAAGTAGTTTGTTTAGTTATGCCAGAGTCATTGTATGCGATCGGTCTTTGGTATGAAGACTTTTCGCAAACAACTGATGTAGAAGTAAGGTCTTTACTTGCACAATCGTCAGTTATTAATCATCCAGATAAAACTTACGTATAAAAACAGCACAACAAAGGGTAAGTGCAATTACACCTGAATAACAAAAAAGCTGATCTAAATTAATCATCAGGGTGAAGTTATGAAAACTACATTACTACTCAACGTTGAAGAACAAATTGTCATTGTCGAACTGGCAAAAGCTAGACTTAAAGGAGAATTGGTTGTTCCGACTGGTGCTGAAGGGCTTGTATTGTTTGCACATGGTAGTGCTAGTAGTCGTTACAGTACCCGCAACCACTATCTCGCTCATGTACTACGTCAGGAAGCTAAACTAGCGACTTTGTTGATAGACATACTCACCAAAGAAGAAGAAGCCATAGACCAGCGCACCAAACATTTTCGCAGTGATATTAGCTTTCTGAGCGATCGCTTAGTGGCTGTCACAGACTGGTTGTTAGCAAATCCTTTGACTCGTCATCTCAAACTTGGTTATTTTGGTGCAGATACAGGTGCTAGTGCAGCCTTGTTAGCAGCTGCAACACGTCCAATGGCTGTAAAAGCGATTGTTTCCCGTAGTGGACAAACTGATTTAGTCAGTGAAGCCATAGCTTGTGTACACACCCCAACTTTGTTAATTGTTGGTGGTAATGACTTGCCCATCATAGCGATGAATGAAGATGCACTGGCAAATATTCCCGCATTCAACAAGCAACTAGAGATTATTGCTGGAGCAACTCATCAGTTTAGCGAACCTGGAACCTTAGAAGAAGTAGCAAGATTGGCGAGTCAATGGTTTAAACACTATCTCAAATCACCTGATTCAGGGTTAATAGATTTACAAAGTATGTCGCTGAATTAGCTTGTAGATTGACCCCACAGATAAATCTGGGGGTTTTTACCTTGTGAAACTATTGGTCAGTATTTTTTATCTGCGATTATGCACAGATCTTTTTGACGCTCTCAAGCTGCTGGGCTTGCTCCCACCAAGTCCGCAGTTTGGGAGTGTGAGCCGTAATGACTTCGTATTCTGGAGTTTGAACCAGGTAGATAAAAATGGGAATCAGGTAGAAATCGGCAATACTCAGTTGGCTACCAAGCAGATATGGGCTACTAACAGCGATCGCTTCAATTGCTTGTATGGCTTTTTGTGCGGGTGCAACAGCATTTTTGATTTTATCCTCATCTGGCTGACCGCCCCGACTTGGCACAATCAGGCGTTGAATGACAATTGTTCCGATCGCACTAGGATATAAATAGTTATCAATAATTGTGATAATTTGACGCATCCGCGCCTGAAGTAGTGGTTCAGATGGACTGAACTGCTGATTAGCAAAGACTGTATTTAGGTAGTCAGTAATTGCTGGAGTTTCGTATACTACTTCTGCATCTATCTCCAGTGTTGGGACTTTCCCAAAAGGATTTTTGGCTAGGTACTCTGGTGATTGATTTTCGCCTGTGAAGATATCAATTTCTTTGAGGGTATAGTCTACACTTGCTTCCTCAAGCAGCAACCGGACAGTACGAACATAAGTACTGAGGGGAGTTCCGTAAACAGTGAGCTTTGCCATAATTTTAGATTTTTGAGCAAAAATCCCATAAAGACAAAGATACTTTATCAACAAATGCGATCGCTCTGATTTATTTAGCTTTTATTTTATTTATTTCAGCATAAACTTATCTTTTTTTCAGTTTATTCTTATCTTGATTTAATGTTTATTTATGTAGTTCAAATACATAAAATTAATCAATGTACATCGTAAGTTTCAAATCAAGCAAATGAAATGAATCAACAATGTACATTGACTGTGTAACCCTAAACTAATTCTTAGGAATAACTCAGAACAAGCACCACATAACATCTTACAAATTAAGTAAGATTATTATGTCTATTTACTGAAAGCATCTTTAATGTTATCAACAGTGCGTTCAATAGCATTCTTGGTATTGTCTACGGCTTTCTCTGTCCGAGCCGCATCTTCCTCGGCTCTTTTCTCAATAGTGTTTCTATCACTCTTAGCTTTGCGCTCAATCAAGTTACCACTATTATCTGTTGCGTCCTCAACTTTACTAGCATTTTTATTGGCGGTGCGCTCAATTTTATCTGCGGTATCTCGAATAAAATTCTTAGCGCGTCCAGCATCTTCACGGGCTTTTTCTTGAACTTTATCGCCTGCATCTGAGGATGCAATCAAGTTGACAGATGAAGCCGCCATCGCTGAATTATTGGTGAAAAATCCACCTTGCCAAATAAAAGCGATCGCAGATACACAAATAACTGTTGTAGCTATCCAATTTCCAATAGCAGAAAGCCGTTTCATTAACATAGAATACCTTCTCTTTGAGATTTAGTATTCTTAGATTTACTTGATTTTTGCAATGTGCCAAATCGTGCTAAAGACAGAGGTTTTTTCATCAAAAGTTATTAGATAAATTCGCTCTTTCAACAGAGTGACAAATTCTGCTACTAACTGCTTTAGATGAGCTTGCTTGTGTCTACATCATGCCAGACTATGTATTAAATCTGCGCTCACATTTACCAAAGTGTTTTGATATGTGGATGGTTGAGAATTTTTTGATCGCAAGTTATGAGGGATACCTGTGATGCTCTTGGTACTGCCAGGCTTTGAGCCAAAAGTTGAAGGATGCGAATCCTTTCTGCAAAATCGAGGCTCAGGAGTTGTTGCTCTAGTTCTTGATTGCTCATGGCTTCGCACCTCATGACTGTGTTATTTATTTTAGGGGCTTTTTCTAATTTTTCCGATGACAGGTAGCGCGATCGCACTGCAAATATTTTAGTCTTGTGACACTACTAAATGTTCATATAGCCACCATCAACCACTAAATCTGCCGCAGTCATGTAAGATGACTCATCACTAGCTAGGAAAACTACCGCCGCCGCAATTTCTTCTGGTTTACCAAAGCGTCCCAAAGGTACGGTTTGCTTAATATAATTGCCAAAATTTTCTAGGGCTTCTGGTGATAAGCCCATTTTGGTTTGAAAATTAGTAGGAATTAAACCAGGACTAATCGCATTGACTCTAATTAGGCGATCGCCTAATTCTGCCGCTAAATTACGCGCAAATGAACGCACAGCCGCTTTTGTCGCACAATACACACTGCCCATCGCCATACCTTTTTCATTGACTGAGGAAGCATTTAAAATGACACTAGCGCCTGGATTCAGTAAACCAGAGAGCTTCTGTACAGTGAAAAAGATACCCTTAACATTGATATCAAATTGATTATCATACAAGGTTTCGTCGATCGCTTCTAATGGTGCAAAAAATCCGATTCCGGCGTTAGCAAACAAAATATCAAGCCCGCCAAATTCTGATTTTACTCGTGCTGCTAAATTATCCAGTTGAGAAAGCGATCGCACATCCGCCAGCACCGGAATTACCTGAGAACCCAGTTCTTGGGCTGCGGTTTGCAAACGTCCTTCATCTTGTCCGGTAATAATTACCCGCGCCCCTTCTGTTACAAACTGTTTCGCAGTCTCAAACCCAATCCCTGATGTACCGCCAGTAATTACAGCGGTTTTATTATGCAGGCGCGTCATCAAAATACCTCCTGGTAGAAAAACAATTGCTTGACCTTAACATTAATGTCAAGGTTTACCGTGAGATCAGTTATCAAGGATTTCACTCTCATGCTTTACCCACAGCATTTAACTAAATACACAAAAGAACACGCAGATATATTAGCAGCATTGGTTTGTGGAGTGTTGTTATTTTTTGGTTGGTTCGCCTTGCATCTAGGTTGGCTGGGATGGGCAATACTGTTGTTAAGCGCGGCTTATGTGATTGGTGGTTACGAAAGCGCCCGTGAGGGAATAACTACATTAATTAAAGAGAAAGAACTTGATGTAGATTTGCTGATGATTGTGGCGGCGGTTGGTGCAGCTAGTTTAGGTTTATGGCGTAGAGAATATCACCTAATTATTGATGGGGCAATTTTAATTCTCATCTTTGCGATTAGCGGCGCGTTAGAAGGTTATGCAATGGGGCGCACTGAACGGAGTATTCGCAGTTTGATGAGTTTAACACCCGATACAGCCAGGGTGCTGCATCAGGGACAGGAACAGATGTTACCCATCAATCAATTAAAAGTAGGAGATGAAATAGTTATCAAACCCGGAGAGTTAATTCCTACAGATGGCATCATTGTCTCTGGTTACAGCACCATTAATCAAGCGGCGATTACTGGAGAATCTTTACCTGTAGAGAAGACAATCGGCGAGGAGGTTTTTGCTGGGACACTCAACGGTTATGGGGCGCTGAAGTTAAAAATTCACAAACCAGCAGCGAGTAATTTGATTCAGCGAGTGATTCAGTTAGTGGAAGAAGCGCAAGAATCAGCACCACCTTCTCAAGAGTTTATCGCCAAATTTGAACGGGGATATGCCAAGGTAATTGTTGTAGTTGGCATATTACTCGCAATTTTGCCACCGTTTATTTTGGCGTGGGACTGGGAAACGACGATTTATCGCGCTTTAACTTTTTTAGTAGTGGCTTCTCCTTGTGCGCTGACGGCGGCAATTATGCCAGCATTATTATCAGGCATTGCCAACGGTGCAAGACAGGGGATTTTGTTCAAAAATGGCGCACAGTTAGAGAACATGGGTAAAGTCAGAGCGATCGCAATTGATAAAACTGGTACTTTAACTACAGGACAAGTGCAAGTATCTCAGGTAATTGCAACTGATGAATATACACAAGTAGATGTGTTAACAACAGCAGCAGCATTAGAATCCTTTTCTGAACATCCCATTGCTAAAGCCGTTGTTCAAGCAGCCAGTGATTTAAACTGGGAACATGGTACAGATGTCCAAGCAATACCCGGACAAGGTATTGTGGGGATGCTCAACAACCAAAACATTACACTGGGAAATGCAGCTTTTGTTCAACTATATGTGACAAAGTTACCGCAAAAACTCCAAGATTTGGCTCATAGTTGGGAATATGAGGGAAAAACTGTGGTTTGGTTAGCCCAAAATACACAAGTAATGGGAGCGATCGCCATTGCAGATATGATTAGACCAGAAGCTACAGCTACGATTCGCCGTCTGCGTCAGCTAGGTGTAGAACAAATCGTCATGATTACCGGAGATAACCAGCGTACAGCCCAAACCGTCGCCCAAGCAGTCGGTATCACCCAGGTATACGCAGAACTTTTACCAGAAGATAAACTCAACCTGATCCGCAGCTTGCAGAAACAATATCACACTGTAGCAATGGTAGGCGATGGAATTAATGATGCACCAGCTTTAGCTCAAGCAACTGTAGGAATAGCAATGGGTGGTGCGGGTAGTGATGTCGCATTAGAAACCGCAGATATTGTTTTAATAGCAGACAGACTAGAAAAAATAGTCGTCGCAATGGAACTAGGTAGGCGATCGCAATCTATCATTAAACAAAACATCACCTTTGCCCTCACATCAATTATTTTGCTAATGTTGGCGAACTTTTTGGGGAATATTAACCTACCCATCGGTGTAATTGGCCATGAAGGCTCTACAGTGTTAGTTACCCTTAACGGCTTGCGACTGCTGAGAAGATTTTAACCAAACCCTAAGGAGCCAGGAAAAAATCAGTTGAACAATTAGGTTATTGTTCTTGGCTCGATCTGATAGTTCCACTCACCATGAAAAGTGTGCTGCTCAATTGCAAGATTAAAAATCAATACAGTTTAAGTTAGAGATTTTGTCAAAAGGCGACCATCCAAAACCAGGCTAAGTTGTCCATTGGCAAGAACGCTAGTGCCTTGGATATAAGGAGCAACTGGGATTGTTTCACCTAGAGGATGGATTGTAGAGGATTGCTTGCCGATGATGCAATCTACTTCTACAGCACATAGTTTGTCTAAGTAACGAAATACTAATAACGGCTTATCCTGCTTGAAAGCATTTAGTGTATCTGTACTGTAAGTGGTGACTGGGCTGGGAAGGTAGTTAGGAGAAACCAGCACATCAGTCAGTAAATGGATAGGGACGAGCATTTCTGTTGTTGGACGATCGCGATCGCCACTCCTGAAGCCGCTGATGTCAGAAGACTGCAAAAATAACATACGTCCCGCTTGAGTTTGGAGAATTTGTTCGGACTGGGATAAACAAATCTGCTCTACAGAATCGGCAACAAACGCATAGACTCTGGAGTCAGCTTGGCAGACAATAAGTTGAGCAATTTTTTGCTCCAGGGGAATTTGCAGCGAGAAGGCTGTACCATGTCCAGCTTTAGACTTCAATACTATTCTTCCTTGAATAGCTGTTAATTGCTTGCAAACTTCAGTTAATTCTGATCCTAACTCTATGGCAGCACGATCGCATAAAACAGATGAAACCTCTGGTTCAAGTATTAATTCAGTCAGTTGCGTTGCTTGTAGAATATCCCCTGGTTTTGTCAGGGCGAGTCCTTGGGCTAAAGCCTGTTGATAGATTTGAGATAAATTAAGTCCTGCACCATCATCACAGCCATCAATAATTAATTGATTTCCCTGCTGGTAAATTTGAAATTCAATAATACCGTTGCTATTTTTACCTAGCTGTTGGCGTGTTTGGCAAGACTCTATACTTTGCTCTAGTAAATAGCAACTTATATGCAATAGGAGGACACGGAGGCGATCGCTAAACGCGCGATCGACTTGGATATCGCTAATTTGTAAATGTAGTCTAGCCGACTTATCTTGTAGAGCTTGTAACTGTGACCAAAGCCGATGCAACGATTCTAAGGCTACTTTTAAAGGAATAGTTGTAACTTTTTTGACTAAATTGGCAGAACTGTTAAGTAACTTTTCCTGCTGTATGAGTTCTTGTTTGAGTTGGTGATGATTGTTATTCAAGGAATGAACAGTTGATGCCACCTGAGATGCTTCAGCCAAAACAGATTGCAGATTACTGTACAATTGCTGAGAGCGAGAAGCAGCTAGAGGAGAAAGAGTATCTGAAATTGCTGCTAAACGTCCTGACCATTCCTGTAGATTGTCCAACAGGCGTTGTAATCGTTTAACTTGTCGAAGCAACTGCCCGATGGTATGTTGCTGTTGTTCTTCCTGACAAGCTTGCTGATTATAGTTAATTAGTAATGTTGCAATCAGTGCGTTTAGTTGTTCGAGATGCTGATTATTGATTGGTGTGGCGGCTGGAATACTAGTTGCAATAACGGTGGGAATGTATTCTTGCAAAGAGAGTGTATGGCGATCGCTCGAAGATTTAACTAGGGATGCTTCAGAGATTTCAGCAGGCAGGAAAAAATCTCCCAACCAAGCCTGAAAATCTGCCTCTTCCAGGTTTGCTAGTTCCCCTACCTTAATGGGAAGCTGCTCGGTCTGACTTTTCACGGTATCTGGAAAACCCCTCTCCAAACCTCTCCCCTGCAAGGAGAGAGGCTTTGATTTCTCCCCCTTCCCTAGTAGGGAAGGGGGCTGGGGGGTTAGGTTTTGCGTTAGCTTTTCCACATGACGTGAAAAGTCAGGACGTTCAGCATCTACATGATAAAGGCTGCCAGACTGGGGGCTAGTTTCATCTATAAGTTCCCTGTCAAAACTTTCCTTGTCTTTAACCATAACTGGCTCTGGTAGAGATGCAGAAGATTCTACCTCAGTCAAGAAATCGTTAAACTGAATAAATGGTTGATGTCCCGATGTCTCAAGGTTTGTTTCCTGGGAATCGCCAAATTCTGCTTGTAAACGAGCAACAATGGCAGACATCCGCTCCAGAATTTCTACTTCCTCAATTTTCGAGGCTGTTAAAAATGCCATCAGCAGCATTTGTAGGCAATCCAATCCTTCCGATAACAGGGAGGCGATTGTGCCGTCAATAGTTGCCCGATACTGATGCAAAAGCTGAAAAATCTCTTCTAGTGCAGCCGCAACTATAGCAATCGTATCTAGCTCGGCTGCTATGGCAATCGAATGTAGAGAGCCAGCAGCTTCCATGAGAGCCAAAGCTGTACCGGGGTTACTGTCTTTTGTATAGTTAGGCAACTCCTGCTCCAAGAACAGTAACAAATCGATCGCTTCTTCTAGAAAGCGATCGTCGTTCTGCGGTTGGGGGACAAAATCGGTACTCATCGAAACTCCTGGTTTGTGACAATTCTATGGCTTCGACATTGATTTGAGGGTACAAGCAGCGATGTCGGCGATCGCTCTAAATTGCTCCTGGATTTGCGCGATTGACTCCAGCCCCGCACTGATTTGGCGATCGCACGGTTCAATAGCAGAAGCAACGTCTTTTGTTGCCACCTGGAGTTCTTGGAACCATTCCTCTATAGTTAGGGTGCTTTCGCGGGCTTGACGAGCGAGAATTTCCACCTGTTCGGCAGCAGCAAGCAAACCTTGTTCCTGCTCGTTAGCTTTTGTTGCTTCAATAGCTGTATTCAAGGACAAAATCTGAATTTTACTACTCAAACCTTCCACAAGGCCGACAAAGCTAGAAGCTTGCTGGCAAAATTCACCAAGGTATTGCAGCTGTTTATTTGTAAAAGCAACAGTATCTTGAATAGACATTAAATACTCGTTGGTAAGCTCGGCAATTCTTACTCCTTCTTGTACGGCCTGGCTCACTTGCTGAAATGGCACTAATAACTGTGAGCGATCGAAAGATTCAGCCTTTTGGGGAGGCGGTGACAGCTGTTGAGCAGGTGGAGCTACTATTTCAGCCGAGTGCAAGTTAATTGTCAACATCATTCCTACTTGTTGCAGCAAACTGCGCTCTGCTTCTTGCCATTGTCGGGGTGCAAGGCAATGCTGAATAACTAACAAACCCCAAGGCTGTTGTTTGACAATCAAGGGCAAGCACAGACTCGCTTGCACCTGAAAGCGTTGCCAAAATTGCTGTTGGCGCGGTGTTAATTCTAATACTTCATTTAGGTTGTTGAGTAAGTGTTGTCCATTACTAACATCGGTAGTAACAAACAAATTTATCGGTAGGGATTGGTTGAGCAGGGATGTCCAACCTGCTTGTATAGCTTCAGCGATCGCCCGACTGCGATTATCTTCTTCAAAACGATAAATCAGGACGCGATCAGCGTTAAGGACATCTCGCAGGGCGGTGACTGTAACCTCCAAAAGTGCGGTTTGATTTTTTGCTTGCGGCATTTGCTGCTTGATCGCCGCAAGTTGTTCTCGCTGGAGATGAAAAGCTCTTTGAACATTGTCATCATTGTCACTGGGCGAATCCTTAGCCAAAGCTTGGATAAAAGCTTCGATTTGACTTACCTTGTGCTGCAATTGAGCGACCTTTGGCCCCTTAGCAGATTGAAAGACTGCTTTGAGTACAGCCACATTAGCCAAAATTTCTTCTATCGGGATTTGATTATCAACAGGCTGGTTTTCAAAATTAGTATCTAAGGTTGCGATCGTCACGGAAAACTCCTTGGCAGCATCAAGTTAAATCAGTGGGTTTGCCATTGCAATGTCTGGGCGATCGCTTTGGTGTCTAAAATCCAGCGATCGCCTGGCAGAATACCTCGAACAAAATTTAGTAGTTTGTTGGGGGAAAAGTCGGTTGGTGCTGATTGCGCTTGCTGTAAATCCTGCCACTCTACATCGTAGACATGAGCAACCAAAAACCCGACTACCTGATTTTGAAGCTCAACAACCAGAACTATTGGCTTTTCTGGTCGTGACTGCCGCTTAAAAAGCGGTGCATAACCAAGCAAATGTTCTAAGTCAACCAGCCGCAGCATCTGTCCTTGCCAATTATAGAAACCTAAAATCCAACTTGGTAAGGCCGGGGCTGGGGAAATTTCTTGACTAGCAATATGAATCATGTCCACTACTGAGTGGAATGGTAGCAATCCACTTCCTTGATCACCCAAGGAAAAACGCAGAAATCTTTGCCGTTGTTCGCATGATGTCAGTCCAGGAGCCAATGACTGGGTTGTTCCGGGCAATCCCAACTTATCAGCCAATATCTGGTTCATGCCTAGAAGCAGGACTTTGAGTGGTTCTTCGTTTGGTGCTACAGACAAGACAGCCATGTGGCTCACAAAGTTTAACTCCGCCACTTGCCGATAAGACCACGGCACCGGACGCACAACTTCCAAAGGAATATCAATTAAAGCAGGGGGCTTGTCCACAGGAATCCCACAAAGTTCTCCAGTCCGCGTTTGAGTCAGAAGTAAAAAGCGTCCTGAAGTGTCAACCGCAGAAACTTGGTGTGTCTGTTGGGTTTGTAATTGCGGAATTAACTTTTGGCGCAAGTCCACAATCGTAATAGTTTGCGCTCCCAAATCAACCATCCCGATACCGCTTTCAACCGTACTACTAATAGGAGGACAAGCAATCACCTTGAGAACTGCACCAACTGGCAGGGCAAATAAATAGTCGGCGATCGCAAAAACAACGACTCGTAATGAGTCGCTCTCGCTGACAGATCCAGATAATCGCTTAAACGGAAAGGGAGTGTTAAGCATAGGAAGTTACGGATGGGGGCTAAGGGCTATGAACCAGTTCAGCGATCGTGGCTAGAAAGTTCTGTTCTGAATAGGGTTTGGTCAGGTAAGCTTTCGCCCCTAGAGCTAAAGCTAATTGGCGGTGCTTCTGTCCGCTACGAGTAGTTAGCATCACCACAGGAATCCCGGACAAACGCTCGTCTTGGCGCTGGTGTTCTAAAAACTCAAATCCATTCATCCGCGGCATTTCAATGTCACAAATGACTAAATCGACATCACCGTGTTGCAGCATTTGCGCGATCGCCTCTCGACCATCGCCTGCTTGCAATACTTGATAATCGGCTTTCTGGAGCGTCTGCACCAAACTTTGCCTTTGGACAACCGAATCTTCCACGACTAACACTGTCAGTCGGTTAGGTTGAGCAACGGCTGTATTAACTTCTATTGGCTGTTGCTGCGGTTGTATTATCGTTAGCTCGGATTGCTGCCCTTCTAGGGTAAGAACAGGCTCAGGCGCGGGCAATAGTTTAGTTGCAAGACTTGATGCTGGGGAAGTCGGCATCATATCTGTCTCCCAGGTTTGCCGAACTAACTCCAACGGGTCAATGGTTAGGGTGAGGCTACCATTTCCCAACACGCTGTAGCCTTGGATGTAGCTAGGTAAAGTCACGACTCTGCCGAGGGATTTAATTACTAATTCCTGCTCGACTAAAATCTGATCGACTTGCAAACACAGGTATTGCTGCTCTGTTTGCAACAGCAGCAGAGGTTCAACGGTGTTCCGTTGTTTGACTGGAAAAGGACTGAGGGTTAAATTGTGGTCTTGGGTGAATAAAGGATATTTGTAATCCAGCAAATTGGCAAGCGGGCGGATGGGAACTAGTTGCTGATTTTGCCCTTCTCCCCACTGCCAGAATTTTTGCATACCTTGACCGTGTAAAGATTGCTGCACTTGAATCTGGTCTGGTTGCGGTAATAAAACCTGGCTAATTCCTTCAGATAGCAAGGCATAAGTAATACCTTGAGATTGACAAACGAGCAGGCGTGCTGTTGTTAAGCTCAGGGGCAATTGCAGGGTGAAGGTGGTTCCTTGGCCTGAAAGCGATCGCACCACAATCGAACCTTGTAAAGCTTGCAATTGCGTGCGAACGACATCTAAGCCGATACCACGCCCAGATAACTCACCAATCTGGTTAGCGGTAGAAAAGCCCGGTTCAAATAATAACTCTGCTAGTTGGTCTTCGGAGGCGTAAGCGGCTTGTTCCGGTGTCAGTAAGTGTTTTTCTATACCTCGCTGACGAATCGATTCCCAGTTAAAGCCTCGACCATCATCCCGTACCTCAATAGTAGTGCGGTTGCCTTGATGATAAGCTTGAATTGTAATTGTTCCGGTTTCTGGTTTACCCTGCTGTCTCCGGGTTTCTACTGATTCAATGCCGTGATCGAAGGCATTACGAATCATGTGCAGCAAGGGATCGTACAGCTGCTCGGAAATGGCTTTATCTACCAGTACCTTCGTACCTCCAAGCTTGAGTTCAACAGGCTTATGATAAGTTGCTACCATCTGTTGCAAGAGGCGGGGTAAGCGATTTAACACTGTTCCCAGTGGCACCATTCTCGCTTGCAGTAAATCCTCCTGCGCTCCTGAAAGCAGTTGCTTGCGCTTTCCGAGACTAAAGCGAGATTGCTGAACTAAAGTATTAAAAGTCTCAATCCGTTCTCCTAACTGCACCATGTCTTCTGTCAGATTTTGCAGGAGAATGTGCAACTCGCTATAGCTATCCATTTCTAAGGCATCAAAATTAGATTGTGCCTGGGTAGTTGGGGAAGCAGGGACAATTGAGCAGCGTGGGTATCGCTGCTTTGCGCGTTCGGGAAGCAGTTGTCGATCAGACCAAGTAGAAACTTTACTCAGTTGTTGTTGACAGTGCAAAAACTGTAGTAAAGTCTCTTGAGCAGCTTTGTGGATGTGATTAGATTGTAGGTTTTGTTGGTTTTCGTTGATGAGCAATTCCCCAATCGTATGGCTGAGGCGATCTAGCTGTTCGATCGCTACCCTGATACTGGGAAGTGATGCCGATGACTGAGCCTGGAGGCTTGGTGCTGGTGCTGGAGAGGCGGGCCGATCTGAGTCTGAGTAGCGGCAGGATGTCTGTGGATCTCCTATCCAGATTGACTGTAAAATCCGATCTATGGCAGAGGGGGCTACTACCGCATCCTGAGAAATTGGTTCGAGTACCTCTGGTGCTTTCGCTACGGAGTTATCAGTTCGCTTCGGGAAAAACGACCAAATTGATTCCACTTCGCTCGCACTGAGGAGAGGAGATGGCTGATTCTCAGTTGTAGTCGTTGGTGTTGGTTGGGTAGCTATGGAAACTGGCTGCCCTTGCGGTTCTAGGACAGGAGTAGTTATTCCTGCCCATTCTCGCAATTGGGGAAATATCTCTCCTCCTTGAATGCGATCGCCTGCGAGTACTGCTGCTTGAGCTGCTTTAAAATTTTCTAAAGCCACCTGAGCGATTTGCAGTACTTTGTCTGGATGCTGATTGAGCGCGTTTAGGGTTGCTTGGGCAATTTCTTCCAATCCAGATAAGCTATAAGATGCTGCTAGTTCGACAAAAAATTCTGCTTGAGAGTTGAGTGTTGTTTGAATTTGTTGCGGCTCTTGGCTTTGAATGTCAGCTTCCAGTTGGTGCAAATCCTGGGTTACACTCCCCGAAAAGATTGACTCTACCACATCAAAGCCAAGTTCTTCCGAACTGGGAAGCGGTGCCTCACGACCAAAAAAGTCGCCTAGTTTATGTTGAAGTTGGGCGAAGATTGAGGCAGTTTTATCAAGTATTTCTGCCTCATTGTAGGATAAGCCCATCAAGGTTGCACTCAAGGGAGTTCGCAGGCACTCATAAGCATCTAGAAGCAAAGCACCCAATTCTGGATCGATTTCCAGTTCTTGAGGGTATAACGCCTGGAATACATCTTCCAAGTGATGGGCAATTGTCTTAATCGTTTCGTGTCCAACACTGGCAGCACTCCCTTTAAGAGTGTGGGCGCTTCGCATCAAGGCGTGAACTTTTTCTGTGGTTTTTTCATCAAGTAAACCGATGAGACTTTGCTCGATGGTTTGCAACAACTCTGCCGCTTCAGCCAGAAAAGCCTGCTCTAACTGCTGTTGATTACTGTAATCGGTGTTCATAACAGTTTTGCGAGATTAGTCAACTTTGAACTGGCTAACGCTGGTTTCCAGTTGTTGTGAAGTCATCCTTAGTTCTTCAAAAGACTCGGAAATGTGGATGGCACTTTGTGAAGTCTTGCGGGCGATCGCCGAAACATCCATCATCGCTTCTGTCAACATCTGAGATTGCTGACTTTGAGTGGAAACTGCTTGGGTAATTCCTTGCACCAGTCCACCAATTTCGTTGGTAGCTGCCACGATCGCACTCAGGGAATGACGAGTCTCATCGATTAAGTTCGAGCCTTGGACAACTTGGGTAATCCCTACTTCCATTGCTTCGGTAACTTCGTTGGTTCCACTTTGAATTTCTTGCACGAGTCGCTCAATTTCTGTGGTAGCACTCGCTGACTGATAAGCCAGGGAACGAACTTCATCTGCAACCACCGCAAAGCCTTTGCCGTATTCTCCAGCACGGGTAGCCTCAATCGCCGCATTGAGAGCCAGTAAGTTAGTTTGAGTGGCAAAGTTTTCAATCAAACTCACTACTTTCGAGATTTTCTGAGAAGCTTCACCGAGGCGTTTAATCTTCTTCGCTGTTTCGGATACAGTTTCCCGAATCTCCAAAATACCTTCTACCGTTCTTTCCATCAGCGAATCGCCAGCTTGGACGGTTTTATTAGCTTCTTGAACCGCCTGTCCTACTCTTTGGGCATCAACAGCAACTACCTGGGTGGAAGTTACCATCATTTGTAATTGTTCCAAAGCACGTTCGAGCCGTTCTGCTTGCTGTTGAGCTTGGTTAGATAGTTTTACTACTGAGGTAGTGTTATTGCTGGAATTTTCACTCACCTTGCTGGCAGCAATCTGCACTTGTCGCACTAAATCCCGCAAGCTTTGGATCGTAGTATTGTAACCATCAGCGATTGTGCCAATTTCATCTTCAGATAAGGGAGCGCGAACGGTGAGATCGCCCCTGAATGATGGTTCCAAAGCCATGAGAACGCGTATTGCTCCTTGTTGGAGTTTTTCCCGTGCAGTACGTTCGCGCTCTGCTGCTTCTGCTAGTTGCTGCTCTTGAGTACGCACCTGTTTTAAGTATTCTGCAAGATTGAGGGCAATACCAATCTGGACGCTGGCTTGGTTAAGAACATCCTCCTCTGATTGCTCCCACTGGCGCGCTGCGCTATTTTGATAAACTCCCATCAGCCCCCATAACCGATCTTCTTGGAAAATCGGCGCAATCATGTAGGCTTTAGTTCCCCATGTTTCTAACAATTGAATGTGGCATTCGTCATGACCGACACTATATATATTGTCAACCCGCAAGCTTTCTTTGCGGGCATAACGCCCGCCTTTGTTGTATTGGAGAAACGTATCTCTAACTCTGGCAAGGCTAGTTCCCACAAGCTTCGGCCAATCTCCAGTCACAGACTCAACTACAAATTCTCCAGACCAGTCAGGCTCAAAACGGTAAACTCCAACTCGATCTACTTTCAGCAGTTGACGAAGTTCGTGGGTGGCAAACTGGACAAATTCTAGAACATCACCATGAGTTTGGGCCATCTCTGTTAACCGACTTGGCAAGCGATAGGAAAATCTGGCGTTTGCTACTTCCCGTTCTGCCAGTTTGATCAGTTCCTCATTCTTGTTTAAGGTTTGTTGTAAGTATTGCGATTGCTGGACGGCTACCCCAAACTGCGTACCGATTTTAGCTACCAAGTTGATTTCATTATCTTGCCATTGCCGCGGCCCGTCATTCTGATATGCTCCTAACAAACCCCAGAGCTTGTTTCCGGCAATAATCGGGGTGATGATATAGGCTCTAATCTGGAATTGTTCAAGAATTTTTATGTGGCACTGGGCATGACCAGAAGTGTAAATGTCATTGATGACAAAGCTCTCGTTGTGGCGATAGCGTCCACCTTGGGTTTGTTGCAGGTGTTCGTCTTCCCATACAGTCCTGATATCGGGGCCAACCAAAGCTACCCATTCACGACTTACGGATTCGGCAATAAACTCCCCACCCCAATCTGGATTGAAGCGATACACTGCAAGCCGATCGCATTCCAGGTGCGATCGCAATTCTGGTAGGGCATTGCGGAAAATTGTATCTAGCTCTTGAACTTGGCGAATTTTTTCTGACAGCCGTGTTAATGCTCGTTCCCCTTCTGCGGTTCTGGCTAACTCTGCATTCTTATTCTTGAGCTGTTCGATATACTTAACCTGTTGCAAGCCTATACCCATTTGCACAGCTACTTTTCGCAACAGTTGCACATCCTTGGATTTCCACTCGCGAGGGCCAGTATTTTGGTATGCTCCTAAAAAGCCCCAGAGTTTGTTTCCAATAAAAATCGGAGCGATCGCATAAGCCTTAGCCTGGATTTTTTCTAATATCTCTAGGTAGCACTGAACGTGACCGACAGTGTAAATATCATCGACAACAAAGGTTTCATGATTGCGATAGCGTCCGCCCTGAGTTTCTTGTAAGTGATCGTCCATCCAAATCGTTTTGATGTCAGAACCAGCTAAAGACAGCCATTGATCTTTTACGGATTCGGCAATAAATTCCACACTCCAGTCGGGATGAAAGTGAAATACTGCTAGGCGATCGCACTGTAATTGTTTGCGTAAACTTGGCAGCACATTCAGGAAAATTGTATCTGCCTCTTGAGCTTGGCGAATTTTTTCCACCATCCCTGTTAGCACCTGTTCCTCTTCTGCTGCCCGCGCCAACTCTGCATTCTTCGTTTTCAGTTGTTCAATGTACTCGGCTTGCTGCACGGTTAACCCCAACTGAATGCCCAATTTGGTCAGCAATCGCACCTCCTCGGAATTCCACTGGCGCGGCCCGCTATTTTGATAAGCTCCTAATAAACCCCAAAGTTTGTTTCCAACAAAAATAGGGGCGATGGTGTAGGCTTTAACCTGGAACTGCTCTAATAGGTCGATGTGGCACTGGGCATGACCAATAGTATAGATGTCATTGACGACAAAAGTTTCATTGTTGCGATAGCGTCCGCCTTGGGTTTGCTGTAGGTGTTCGTCTTCCCATACGGTCTTGATATCGGGGCCAACCAAAGGCACCCAGTCACTTCCTACAGATTCAGCAATAAATTCACCGCTCCAGTCAGAGTTGAAGCGATAGATTGCTAGGCGATCGCATTTGAACAACTGCCGCAATTCTGCCAAGGTAGTGCGGTAAATCGTTTCTGCGTGTTGGGAATGACGCATTCTTTCCGCCATGCGCGCGATGGCGTTTTCTACTTCAGCTACTTGGGTCATTTCGATATTTTTTAACCGTAGCTGTTCGATATATTCAGCTTGCTGGAGAGCAATGCTCAAAGGTTCGCCGATCTGCAACAAAGCACCGGTCTCTTCATCAGTCCATTTCCGAACATCAGAATTTTGATAGGCTGCTAACAAACCCCAAAGATTACCAGCGCGGAAGATGGGAACAATGATGTATGCTTTGGCTTGGAACTTCTCTAATGTTTCTAAATAACAAGGTGAAAAACCAGCAGCAGAAATATCGTTGACTTTACGGAAGCGCGTTCCTTTGGCGTACATTCCACCCTGGGTTTCCTTCAGATAGGTATCGGCATCAGGTTTAACAGGGGAGCCATAATCCTTAACATTGCAACGCTCTGAAGACATTAGACCTGTTTTTAAAATGCCGTCTTGTTCCTGCATCTCCAACAGTGACGACCAACCAGCAGCCACAGATTCAGCAATAACTTCTCCACTCCAGTCTGGATAAAATTGATAAATGACAACGCGATCGCATTTTAAAAATCGCCGCAATTCTTGGGTTGTAATGCGAAAAAGGGTGCGAAGATCCGTTGCTTGCCCAATCTTTTCAATGATGCCGAAAACAGTACGTTCTCGTTCAACAAGTTTGGCTGACTCCTCAGAGCGATTATAAAGTTGCTGCTGATATTGCACCTGTTGAATAGCAATACTAGACAGGGATGCAACCTGCACCATTAGTCGAACTTCACTATCTTTCCACTGACGAGGTTGAGAATTTTGATAGGCAGCGAGCAAGCCCCACAACTTTTCTCCCTGGAAGATGGCAACAATAATGTATGCTTTGGCTTGATAGGTTTCTAAAATTTTGATATAGCAATCAGAAAAACCAGCACTGTAGATATCATTGGTGACTCGATAGACCTGTCCGCGATGGAAATTTTTGCCTTGGGTGTGCTGAATGTAACTATCTGCACTGTGCGATCGCCCTGTTGTCCCAACCAATCCCCCTTCGTCTGCAAGGTTCCTAACACTACAATAGTTAACGTTATTGACAATTGCTGGATTGTTTCGCTGTTCTTCTAATAGAGAAACCCACTCAGATCCAGCAGATTCAGCGACAAATTCCCCACTCCAATCTGGCTGGAAACGATAGATTGCCACGCGATCGCATTTTAGTGACTGTCTTACTTCTTGGGTGGCAACGCGAAAGATGGTATCCAAATCTTTGGACTGGAGAATTTTATTCGCTACACCGGCAAGGATTTGGTCTTTTTCCACTTCTTGTTGCAACGTAGCCTGAATCACGGCAACTTGCAGTTGCGCTTCTAATTCCTGCTCAATTAATTTTAGTAACTGAATTTCAGCATTCTGCCACTGGCGAGCAGCAGTGCATTGCTGCACTACCAACAAACCCCAAACCCCATCTTTTGCTAAGATCGGCAAACTCAAACAAGCTCTTACCTGAAACCGCTCCATTAACTGCTTTTGGTAAGGAGACAAGCTAGCAGTGTAGGTATCCGCGATCGCGACTAATTTTTCTTGTTGATAAACCTTGGCAGAACCTAACCCAAAAGTGACGGCGGGCAGTTTTTCTTTCAGCATTGGGGTAAAACCATCCCTCATCGCCTCCGCAACAACTATCCCCAGCGTCGGATTCGTAAACTCATAAAGCACCACGCGATCGGCTTGCAGGGCGCTTTGTACCTCCATGACAGCAGTAGCAAGCAAGGTATCTAGATCGGAAAATTGGCGGATTTTGCTAGCGATCGCCTGTACTTGGTCTACCTCTAATCCATCTCCTTTGTCTTGATATGGCAACACACTTACCAATTCTTTTAACTTGCGGATTCTGTCTCGCAATGGCCCTGTTTCCACCCAATCAGCTTGATCTAGTTCAGTTCGCAATTCTTCGAGAGTGGAGATCAGCTGTTGTGTAGGTAAACCAACGGTATGCCCGTTACTGATGTCCTGATGACCGTTGCTTGAAGTTGAGTGTGGTTGGTTAGGTCTAAGATTGGGTTGCGTTACCATAATCTTTCTTGCTATTAAAGTTGTCGGAGTTAATAAGTAGAATGCAGAGTGTTAAAGAGACTGAAGGGCTTGAATCACAGTATGGGTGTCAACTAACATCAAAGGGCTACCTTGAGCATCCATAAAGTAACCCTGTAAGAAAGATTTGAGTCGGGCGGGTAACATCGATGCCGAAATCGCTAACCGTTCTTGGGAATCGTAAACTTCAATGGTATTGACTTGCTCTACCAACAGCCCGACAGTTTGATTCTGGACTTGCACAAGCATCGCCATGCCAGAGTTGCGTACATTTTCTCGCCGACACCAGTGTGTTGCTCCCAGTAAACCTGCTAAATCGAGAATCCAGATAGCTTCTCCCCGCCAATTCATGATGCCTAACAAGAATTCTGCGGTCTGCGGCACTGGTAAAATCTCTGTGAGTGCAACTTGAATTACTCCCCGCAAATCGGCTAGTGGGAGTAACCCATTTACCTTTCCATTTAACGGAAATCTTAAAAACCTCTGGTTGTTTCCTTGGGGAGAGTTTTCCAGAATGGGTAGCGCTCTAAAGCTATCATTGCTCTGTACCATTGCCCCAGTTTCCTTTAGCGAATAAATTTACTAACAGTCTGGAGCAAGGTATTTTCATCTACAGGTTTGACTAAATAGGCATCGGCACCACTCATATTGCCCCAAGTTCTATCAACATCTGTGTTTTTAGTTGAGCAAATCACTACCGGGATTGCTTTTGTTATCGGATCGGCTTTTAACTTGCGGCAGAATTCAAATCCACTTTGACCTGGCAAAATCAAATCCAGTAAGATCAAGTCAGGTTTTTGTTGTTTCAACCGCAGTTGAGCTTCTTCACCACTGCGAACTTCATAAACTGAATATCCCCCTTGTTCGAGATAACGTGTCATCTTTTCGGATTCTGTGAGGCTATCTTCAACTAATAGAACTTTTTTCATTTTTATTCCTAACTATTTAATTCAGAATTTAAAAATAGGGAACAGGGAAGAGGTATTTTCATTGCAAGTTTAGTGAGATGTTCCCGTGATTGACTGTCTTGAAAATTGGTGTAGGGGAGCCACTGGCATCACTACTGGTTCAACCTAAACGGTTAAATACTTGTGAAGCATATTGAGAACTTTTTCTGCCTCTACAGGTTTACCCAAAAAGTCAGTTGCCCCTACTAATTTCGCTCGCATCCGATCTACTATTCCATCTTTCCCCGTTAAAATGACAACCGGCACATCTTTGAGACTTGGAGTTTTACGGATTTGAGAACAAATTTCATAGCCATTTACTTTTGGCATCAAAAGATCCAAAAAAATGAAGTCGGGCTTGCTTTTAATTAGCTTTAAAACTGCCGTCAATGAGTCTTGAATGCCAACAAAGCGATAATTTTGATGGGTGAGAATTTCCTCCAAACTGCGGCAGATCGTCGGACTATCATCCACACAGGCTACTAATGGTCTTGAGACATCAATAATTCCTTTGCTTGCTGCTGGGGGTGCAGTTTGTATAACAGTGTTCTCTTCTGTCTTCCGTGAAGAAATAGGATTATTAACTGTACTAGACGGACTGACAATTTGTTTGCTAGTCGCTGGGGGTGCAGTTTGTATAACAGTGTTCTCTTCTGTCTTCAGTGAAGAATTGGGATGATTAACTGCACTGGACGCGTTGCCAGTTTCCTGGCTAATCCCAACCTTTCTGGGGTTTGGGCTGGGTGAAAAAGCGATCGCTCCTGCTTTTACTAATGGCATCAAGAACCGAGTCAAAGCTAAGACATCCCGACCAGTTTTTTGCCCTAGACCTCGTAAAGTTTTTGTGCCATCAACTAGAGAAATAATCTGTTTAGAAGATGCTTGTCCTTGGAGTAGCTCAAGTTGTTGAATGACAGGATATACATTAGGCGAGTAACTTGCTAATCCTGCATCTCGCCATTCTTGCCAGGCTTGTGTAGCCTGTTTTAAGACTTCCTCAGTTGGTATTACAGCTAAGAGAAACCCAGGAACTGCACCAACAACGGTAGTAGGTGACAACTGCCCCGCTGGATTGTTGGTAATTCTTGTGGCTTCAATGTACTGGATTATATCAAACAGGACTTCAGCTATTAAGCTTGTAATCAGGCTAACAAGTTGTTGTTGTTCGATTAATTTTTGTTCTCGCAATTTAGCAAGAATGCAATACTCTCGATAACTTTCCTGGGGAGAGACAAGCCCTTCCAACTTTGTCACATCCAGAAGAGGACAGTACTGCGACAAGTATCGTCGCCATCGCTCATCGGCATTAGAACCGCCAGCCTGCCAAATTAATCTTCCTAAACGAAAGTATAGCGTCCAAGTCGGCCCGTCCCTTGCTTCAAGATTCAGCCTGCCTGTGAATAATTTAGTTTGAAGTTGCTCGATCAATTGATGCACAATGGATCGCGCCTCCTTATATATCGTGAGTTTTGCATTTAGATTATAATTTCTCAAACAATCCAGCTTATTAACCTCATCGTGCGATCGCCAATAGCACAGTTCAAAACTTCGATCTATCTACCCCAACTTGTTATTTCCAATCCGAATATTTTTAAAGTTCAAAGTCAGAAGCTCGAACAAAAATTTAAGCTCTTTTTCTAATTAGCAATAAATTATATATATTATTTTGACAATATTACATATACTGAAAATATTGCTTGTATAGATATAGTTGGAATACAGACCTTGAAAAGATGGAAATGTTGAATAATACAAAGCATAGACCAGCTTTAATGCTTATCGATTGTGTACTATGCCTGCTGAATAAAAAAGGCACAAACGATCGCCTAATTGCTAGTCTGTAAATACAAAAAGTCAGCTTGAATCAAGTTTATTAAGAAATTGCTTGTTGCCGAATAAAGTATTGGCGATCGCGTTGTTCTAGTACTCCTTGCTTGATTAAAGAGCGCAGGATATCTATCGTTTGCACTCGGCTTAAGCCCATTACTTCTTCAATTTCTATTAGAGTAGCTCCTTCAGCTTGCTGAATATATTGCTGCACTTTAGATTTAGTATCTGCATTCAACGCAGGCACTTTCCTAGTCATAGTATTGACGGCAGGACGAAAACCAGAGGTTTTAATTCCAGAACGAGACATTGCCCATTTTGGAACTGTTGCCACTAATTTCTCTGTTTTAGCAGGAGGTGGGGCAACTACTTGTTCATGAATGCGCTCGCCCCAAACATTTTTATGTAAAATTGCCCGGAAATTTTGCAAATCTTGGAACAATGCCTGAGCCTTCGCTGCCCGCTGTTGGCGGTATTCTTGTTGGCGTTGGCAGACATCTGTTTTTATTTGCAATATTTCCAATTGCCGCTCTACAATCTCTTGTTGAAATTGTTGCTGTTGTAAGTTTCTGTTGTTATGAAGGCTGCTAACAAAACTGCTCAGTTCTTGATGGAGCAAATCTGCTTGCAACTGAAGTTCTTGTTGAGTTAGCTGTTTCCACTGGTTAACTTGTTGACGGCGTTCAGCAGTTATTTGTAATCGCTGCGATCGCTCTTGTTCCCACAAATTCTTGAGAGCCATCAGCTGAAATCTCCTATTTGGTTAACTATAAACATTAAATGGGAGCCATAAATAAAGACTCCCTTTTTTAATGTGGTGTTAAGCAGCAGATGGAACAGCAGCCTGAGATGTTAAACCAACTGCTTCTGCATATCTTAAGTAAGTTTCAACTGAAGCAATGACAATCCGAGCTTCTATTGCTAGCAGTTCAATACCAACTAAAGAAACACGTACCCAAGCATCAACTACAATTCCTTTGTCTAAAATGCGGTCAATAACTTCAGCAAGACTTGAAGATGAGTTAACTTTTTCAACAGCCATTTTCTTTTCCTCACATAAATCTAATTATTGGTTTCATCTTGCTCTGATCGAGCATTAGGTAAAACTTACACAATGTGTTTTATTCTTCCTGGATTTAGTGTTCCCAAAAATATAAGATAAATATAAGAAAATAAAAAAATACTAAAAAGTTAACAATATTTTTTAGACAACAAAAATAAAAGAAAAAATCATCTAGTCTTTATTTTTTCTTGACAAGCTTTAAATATTATTTTTTATGAATTTATCCGAGAGTATTTTTGAGAAAATGATAGGGTGGCAGAGGTTCACTCAGTGCCAATTGCCAGTGCGAGCATTGTACTTGCCAAAGGGAAAATTGCTCTGTACTGACCGTTGAATTGTTGCGCTGTGTTAAAAAGTGAATTTGTCGCACATCTGGCTGTCGAGTCTCACAGGTAACGTTTGTATAGGTTTTGAGAATTAACTGGTTCAAGAGTTCCCACTGTTCGCATTGTTGTGCTTGAAATGCTTGCTGTGTTTGGTAGCGTTGTTTTTTAGCTAATAGATAGGCTTTTCCTTTAGCATCAATAGTGTCAGAATCGTCAAGTAAATTACAGGGTGTAGCTTTTAAAGTGTACTCAACTTTGTCTCTTAGCTGAGTTAGGGTTTCTAGATATTGCTGTTGGTGCTTTTCTAGATGATTCAGCAGTTTTTCTTGCGAGGTAAAACCGTTCCCAAAGCGTAGGGGAAGAAGGGGAGTTTGTTGAAAAAGTTCTCGAATTACGCGATCGTGGGTTAATACAGATTGAAGTAAACGCTCATCTGTTGCTTGTAATGCTTCCAGTGAGATTTCCGGCTCTACGATCGCGGCTATACCAGAAGAGTAAACGAGTTCAGTATTCCTTTCCATCCCAACAGGTAGAACAAGTGGTGATGCGATCGGTACTAGAAGAGCATAGGCGTATATTGACATAAACTTGGGATACTTATTAAGTAATTACTACCCATTCGTAATGAAAAAACGTAAGATGCAGCAAGGCTTTCAGAGTTTACATCTGTTTCAGAATTTTAGTGAATTGGTACAACCTTGGTTTTTCCCTACACCCCACACCCTACACCCTTTTATTCAGATTGATGCTGATTAGCAAGCATCTGATATGTAACTTGAAAATCATCATTTGTAATCTGAATCAGGCTGGAGTCGCTTAATCCCTGGGCGCGATATCGACGAATTGCGCTTAAAGCAGCTTGATTGCTCAATAAAGCCAAGTCTGCGCCATTCCAACCTTCGGTAACTGTTGCCCAGGTTTCTAAATCGACATCAACCAGAGGACGATCTAGATTGTGAACTTGTAAAATTGCTAATCGACTGGCTCGATCTGGCAGATCGATTTTGATTTGTAAGTCTAATCTTCCGGCTCTGAGTAAGGCCGGATCGAGGGTTTCTGGACGATTGGTTGCTCCTACTAACAGTACTTTCGGGCATTCATGCAACCCATCCAATTCGGTGAGCAGTTGACCGACAACGCGATCGCTAACTCCAGAATCACCACTGAATCGTCCCCGTGCTGGTGCCAGGGTATCAATTTCATCTACAAACACAACGCAAGGTGCTGCTTGTCGAGCTTTGCTAAAGAGTTCTCTGACTGCTTGTTCTGCGGCTCCTACCCATCGGCTGAGTAATTCCGGGCCATTCACAGCAATAAAGTTGGCTCTTGCTTGGGAAGCGATCGCTTTTGCCAGTAAGGTTTTTCCTGTTCCCGGCGGCCCCCACAACAAAATCCCACGGGGAGGCTTGGCTTTGGTTTGCTCGTATAGTTCGGGATAGAGAAGTGCGCCCTCTACAGATTCTTGAAGTTTTTGTTTCACATCATCCAAACCACCAATGTCATCCCAACTTACATTTGGTGCTTCAACTGCTACAGACCTGAGAACTGAGGGTTTTATCTCCTTAATTGCTTCGAGAAAATCCTGCTGCATGATAGTCATGTTCTCAGGAATGGGACTGTTGAGTGAGGGGACTTGACGACGCAGGGCAATGTAGGCTGCTTTTTGACAAAGAGCTTTGATATCGGCACCAACAAAACCAACAGCCAAATCGGCGATCGCTCCTAAATCAACCGCAGTCTCCAAGGGCATGGCACTTGTCAAAATTGTGAGAATTTCCAATCGTCCATTGCGATCAGGAACGCGAAAATGAACTTCGCGATCGAAGCGTCCCGGACGACGCAGTGCCGGATCGAGATAATCAGGACGATTTGTTGCCGCTAATACCAGTACGCCCTCAGTTTTGGCAAATCCATCCATTAACCCAAGCAACTGCGCCACTAGTCTTTTTTCAACTTCACCTTCTACTTGGCTGCGATCTGGGGCAAGGCTGTCAATTTCATCAATAAATATCAGACAGGGAGCAGAACGAGTTGCTTTCTCAAAAATGCTTCGTAAACGAGCTTCTGCTTCCCCGTAATACTTGCTCATCACCTCTGGGCCATTGATGGCAATGTAGTTTAACTCTAACTCTTCCGCCAAAACACGAGCTGTTAAAGTTTTTCCCGTACCGGGCGGGCCAACTAGCAAAACCCCACGCGGAGGCTCTAACCCTAATTTCGCCAATAAATCTGGACGTTTTAGGGGAATTTCAACTAACTCTCTGATTTCCTTGAGAACATCACCCAAGCCGCCGACATCTTGCCAAGAAGTTTTTGAGTTTGTCTTAGCTGATGGGGGAGTAACATCAGCATCATCCATTGGTGTAGTACCAACGGTGGAATTGGATCTGACTCGGCTGGAATTATTTGTTCTGGGAATATTGCCTTGTCGGGGAATACTACTAAGATTAGGAGAGCGAATTTGAATAGAAGTTTTTAACTCGCCTTTCTCTACTTTTTCTTCTAAAGCTTTGGCAATTTCTAATAGCTGTTCAAATCCTTTAAATATGTCGTCCATTAATTTTAGTTAAATAAAAGGCAAAGAAAAATTTAATTTTCAAAACAATTAAAAGTTTCAATAGGCTTCTTACATAAATATTTTTATCTCACGCAAAGGTGCCGAGAGACAATTTGAAATTAGCACTTTTGCAAGAAGTCTAATAATTTTTGATTTTCCATTTTTATTGCTGTTTAGTTAGAACTAACTAATCGCAGGCGAGCAAAGTTAAAAGGGGCAGTGAAATTGTTGTAGCGAATTCGCAAACGTTCTTCAAATTGACGATCAAGTGCTTCAACCTGTTCGCTAAATTGTGATTCTGCTTCCCAAGGAATTAGGTAGGCTGCGTTGTAAATCATTGTGTCCATTTGGGGACTATTTTCTACTACATCGATCGCAATGGAGTTGAGAGTGCCTTGAAATAAATTTATGATGCCTTGTTTGCGATCGCTCATTCCCTGTTCGATAACTTGTCCTATTTGGATTACCTGCTCCATATTCAGAGGTTGACCGACTAGCTTATCCCTTTCGGTTTTGAGATTTGGGTGTTCTGCTAACAATCCCTGAATTTCTGCCTCGGTATTCCAAAAAACTTTGACACTAACTTCTCGGCGACCTGATAACTTTGCTAGCAATTGCGTCAATTCTTCTTGATGAGGACGAATTAATTGCTCTGAAAACGTTTCCCAGCTTGCAACCAAAAGTCCAAATTGCACGGGCAGTAAATTGCGTTGGCCTAGCCCGTCGTAGACATCGCCTGCTTGCATAATGTCCTCAAGGACTTTCTCATGACTTAGCAGATTACGACGGCTTGCTAAATAACGCTCTTGCTGTGCTTCGGAGTAGATGACTGCAAAATCATCCAAAATTTTAATTTGTACGGGTTGCCGATCTAACCCTTCTAAATTTAAATCTTGCGGAGCAGGCAAGGTCAAAATTCCATAAATGTAAAAGCCATAACTCATAACAATGTCTTACCAATAAGAATGTAGATAAAAAATTTACAGGGGTTTAGAGGTGAGTACTAATCTTAACTTGGCGTGAACTAAGTTTAATTGAGCCAGTCCTAAGTCCAAGTCACCTTCAACTACCACACCCGTATTTAATAGGCGATCGAGGAGTTCTAGAATAGAGGGTTGGCTAGAGGTTTCACCGGGGTAGTATCCTCCAGATTGGGGAAGTAAAGTTCCCATTTCACCCAAGTTAATATTTAGATCGGCTGGGTCAATATCAAATACCTCGCAAAGCTTAATAACCTGTTGTTCAAGCTGTTGCAGGCTTTCGGCAGCTCGATCTAACTCAGAGTCGCTGAGGTTGCCAGCATCCATGCGCCGAATCACCTGAGCTTCCATGAGTTGGCGTATCAGTTCAACAACCGTCAATAACAACGGTGCTAAACCGGAATCCGAATTTTTTGATTTGCTAATCGCCTGCATTCTGATGATTAATAGGATTGAGTGCTTTGAGCGATCGCAGTTCTGTTTCTAGACTGGCAACACGCTCTTGAAGTTGTTGATTAGTTGTTAATAAGGAACGAGCTTGACTATTAAGATAGGGGTCGCTCTCCCACCAGTTAATTCCAATCTCTTTGGCTTTATCAACAGAAGAAATCAACAAACGAATTCGGATGTTGAGCAGTTCTGTCGAGCCGACGGAAACAGAAATATCTCCGGCAATCACAATGCCTTTATCTAGAACCCGTTCGAGAATATCTGCCAAGGTAGAACCTTGAGTTGCTGTGATAACTCCCCGATTAGTATTAGTACTCATTTATTTATTAAATGGCCAGAATCAAAAGCCACTGTCTGTGATATGTTCGGCAGTTCAGTGCCTTGCATTTGCAATAATACTCCTTGCTCTCTGAGAGACTTGAGTGCAGCTACAATTTGACTGCGATCAATGCCTAATTCTGATGCCAAATCAGAGAAACGCCTTCCTGGAGATTTGCATAGGTAGTTGTAGACTTCATGCTCGTAAGGTACTCGTTGTGCCAATACAATCTGATTTTGACTGTCTGGTATTATCTCTTCTGCCGGCTGAGATTGAGTATTTGTACTATGATACAATTCACGCAAAACCTCTTCCAGTAGCCGAGTTGCTTCCATACGAGGTTGATTCGTGCGAGAAAGCAGGATATCGGCACAAATATCTTGGAAGTTAGGCTCTTCAAAGTTTACGGAAATTTCATGCTCGTGGCAGATTCTAGCAATCATCAGACAGGAACGTAACCCACCGCCTTGTCCAGAGGCAGAGCGACTCCAAAACATCCGCACCAAGCGCACGATTTTGTCTGCTTTCTCAGAATCTATGCCTGTTTTATGAACTACAATCTCCTGCTGAGTGAGTTCATCAGGTGGAGGCATATCGATGGTAATCACACGATCCATCAAAGCATCCTGAGTTGCATGGACTCCACAATACTCTTGAGGATTCGATGTTAAGATTGCCCGAAACTGAGGATGAACCCGGATATACTCGGCTCGATGTTGGTTTGTTGGCAATACTAACAACCTTTCCTCAAGTACGGAGAGTAAAACGTTATTTACCTCCGGGTGCGATCGATTGAATTCGTCATAAACCAGCGTAAATCCTTCTTTACAAGCTAGGGTTAATCGTGCATCAACCCAATGTTGTCGCAGTTCATCCTCAACTTTAACAACGCTGTGGATGAAGTTATCAACAACCTTTTTGCGGGTATAACCTAATTGATTACCAATCAAGTCTGAGGTTTTAAACTCATCATCTCCAAATAAGAGGATGATAGGCTGGTTGAGCAAATCAGCTAGATGCATTGCCAGAGTAGTTTTTCCGACTCCGGCTGCACCACGTAAATGTACTGAAAAACCTGACTGTAAATAGCGCAAAGCACGTTGAGCGACGCGTTGAATAGCAGGGGTATTGACAAATCGCTGGGGAGATGCATTTAATACTGTTGTCAAGCTCTAAGTACCTCCTCAATAGGAATTTTTTGTAAAAGTAATTTTTTGTACATCTGAATATATAAAATACGGATGTCAATAAGCCTTAACTGGACTCAAATCCAACACATTTTGGCATCAACACAAGACTAGTAATGTTTAATATCTATGTCATCAGCATGATTACGGTCTTGCGAGGACAGCTTTCATAAATTCACACGAGTATAAAGTAATATGGTTCTGCGCTTCTTACTGTTACCGATTACCGGCCCATTAATGGGGGTAACGTGGCTTGGGGAAAAAATTTTAGAACAAGCAAGTACTGAAATTGATGATAAAGAAAATCTCAGCAAGCAGCTTCTTGCACTCCAACTTGCTTTTGATATGGGAGAAATTGCTGAAGAAGAGTTTGAAATTCAGGAGGAAGCTCTTTTATTAGCGATTCTGGAAGCAGAAAAGCAGGAACGCGATCAAACACAAGAGTATTGAAATTCTTTCCTAGCTTGTGTGATTTATTGCTTTAACCAACGTGAGTCTCCAACGGAGGCGCACGTTAATTTAAAAAATGTTGTTAGGTATTTTACTTAAATAAATTATGCTTCTACTATATAAGTATTAATTTAATGGAAGCTTTACCCAATAATTGGGCAGATATTCAACCTGATAGCGTATATCTTTCAATCAGTGGTCTGCTAGTTTCATTTGGCAGCGAACAAATAAAGCTGGGATTAAAATACGATCAGAAGGGGAAACATTTAAAAGCCATTGAGAAAGGGCTTGTACCTCCTCGCGGTAATCTTGGGTTGGTGGCTTCCCAAGAATCTGGTTACGATTTGAAATCGAAAGTCTTAGGTAAAGGTGGCGACCGCCGATTTCATGCAAAATTCATTGATGGTATATTGCACTTCCCTGGTTTGGTAACAGAACATTAAACCCACATAACTATGACAAGGCTCGAATTAAAAAATCATCAAGTTTGGCAAGATTTAACTGAAATATTACAAAATTTAGATGCTAATCTTCTTGTTCAAGAACATCTTGACTGGTGTGATTATCAAGTGTGTGGCTATTGGGATGAACAAGATGAATATTATGAGAAAATTACGTTACCTCGTACCCTAAAAGTCGAATTAGTTAGCAGTTCAATAGGCATTACTCATAAAGAACGTTTTTTACAACTAAAGTTTTTGCTCATAGCTGATGCTGTTGATAATAGGAAAACTGCAAGTAGCAATGCTCAGAAACTTGGTGAATTAGTTCTTGTTTATGATGAAAATCTAGAATTTATTGATGAGAATTGGCTTTTAGATGTCGATTCTCCATTCCTTGTGAAGCGATCTGGCTAATTTTAGGCAATTGAGTAGAAGTAAGAAAAAACTAAGCAACGAATTTTCGTGCCTAGCGCAAAGCTAAATATATAAGGGTTTGAGATAAGTTTTGTTGCCCACCTTTGAGCTATTTACAGGCTTATCCAAATTGAATGCTTTATTTTAGCCGCTTTTATCCCAATGTCGGCATACCCCACAATTCCGACATTCAAAACTGCGATCGCTGTCAGTGCTTTGCAAGTTCTCTGCACTATTGAAGCTAATATCAATTTCATAAATTGTGTTCACTTAGTAGCTTCCAAAGTATTCAAATAATTGAACAGGATTGTCCAGCCAAGCAGGAGTGTAAATTTCTGCCAGTTTTATCCCGTATTCTTGCTCATCCTCTGCATCCATTCCTTGAAAGCTTATATATTCGTCCTCGCTGAGAATGTACGCCGCAAAATCCCGATTTTCAAAACCGTACAATTTACCTCCCTCCTCAAAGCAAGAGTCAGCCGTAGCATCATCAAACACGCGAAGCCTTGCCCAAGTTAATTTCTTTGGCAAATCACATTCATGCAGCCACCATTCAATAGCGACAATGTGTTTACTCCGGTAAAACTCTTCTTTGGTCACGATATTTTATGCTTATTAAACTTTAAATTTAGTAAAAAAGATTTTAATGTGCTTAACAACATAATCAATAAACGCAATGGCACTTCCCAAACCTCGACCGCGCAAGGAAGTTGCGAAGAATAGGCAACTGAAATCTTAGTACTTAGTATTCCAATGTTATGGTGTTAAATTTTGGTGTATTGTCCTCTAAGTCAGTATTTGCTTGCTGATGGGTGATGTCTTCTTCAGCAATCATTTGACTATTTAAAATAGCAAGACGCTGCTGAATCTGATGTCGGCGTGCTTCGAGTTTCTGTAGTTCCTGCTCTAAACGCTCTTTTTCCAACATCATTTTGTAAGCATTTAAATAAACTCTTGCTTGTGAACGTTGAGGAGGCATTGAGCTAAGTTTGGCTTGAATTTGTCCGCGATTTGGAGTGCGATGCATAATAAATTTCTCTGTGGGTATGAAAGTATTTAGTCTAATTAGTCTTTAAAATAAACAGGCCGCGGCTGCTTGGATGCGTTCTAAAGGCTGAACTGAGCGAGGAAGCAGTGGTAAGCGAACCATTGTCAAACCGGGAAAATCGCAATTAATGGTTGCTGTAGAAGTAAAGCGGTTGACAACAAGGTAATTCTGGCTTACACCTATTTCTTGCAGAGATTTGAACAGGCGTTGTTGTTCGGCAAGTACGCTAGTCTGGTTAAGCGTAACTCCAATGAACTCTGCTTGTTGTGGGTCTTTTAGCACTTTTTGGGCTTTGACTACGCGCTGTCGCAAAGTTCGTAAACGCCCCATAAACTCTGTACGACCAAGGACATCCTGATACTTAATCCAGAGTTTGAAAATCCAAGCTAGCCAGTCTGCTAGTGCAGTTGGCATTTCTAGAAAACGCAGAAGATGTCCTGTAGGAGCAGTGTCTAAAATAATCAAGTCTTCTTCTTGTTGCTCTAGCAATTCCATTACTGTTAACAGGGAAAGCATTTCATCAATCCCTGGTAAAGCTTGCTCGACAATTTTACGCCAGGCAACAGGAGCATAGGCCATTTCAATAGCTTCGCTTGTTTGGGTTTCGCCACTCATCATTTCGGCCAGTTCCCACAGGTAATCGGCTCTGAATTGCTCCAGAAGGCGATCGCCATCCACTTCCTGACCTCGAAGATTGGCAGTTATTTGATATGGTTCGTGTCCTAAACTCAAACCAAAGGCATCACCTAAGGAGTGGGCTGGATCGATAGAAACCATGCGAATTTTGCGATCGGGATGTTGTTGAGCCATAGCCCAACCAATCGCAGCTGCTACTGTAGTCTTGCCTACTCCACCTTTACCGCCAATTAGTAACAGGCGACGACCTTGGGTGAGAAAATCTCCAAAGCTAGGAGGAATTGTTTCCGGCCATTGAACTGGGAGTAGCTCAATAGGAGATAGGGGTTCAAGCTGAGGAACATGGATTTGGTCGATCAGATGGCTGAGGGCTACAATTCCCAAAGGCTCCTGATCTTGCTGTGGCACGATAAAAATCGGCTTGCCGTTAGCAAGAGCCGTATACTGGCCGATTAGTGGTTGTTGTTCTTGGTAACGATCTGGGTCAGTCGGACTGGTAAGGACTTGGTTGACAAACAATCCTCCACAAGGAACCTGCATGGTTTGTAAGGCTTCTAGGAATCGTTTGGACTCCAACCAACTCATTGGTTCGGCGATCGCAACTAACAAACAAGCTGTATGGTTAGGATCTTGAAGCAGACGACGACCTTGCGAAAGTTCAGCTTTCAGGGTTTGCAAAAACTCGTCAGCGCGATCGGGTGTGTAACTCCCGGCAAAGGTCTTGCTAATATACCGATGCTTTTCTTGAAACAGTTCTAGAGAGTGCAGGAAAGTGTCTAAAAAATCCATCAAGCCAAACAAGTTGAGAGTATGACCGCTAGGAGCCATATCTACTACTACTCGATCTACCTGCTGTTCGTTGAAAAGGCGTTGGATCTCTAATAAACCCATCAATTCGTCCAGTCCAGGCCAATTTAAATCCCAAACTGGCAGCAAGTCCTCTCCTTCAACAAAACTACCGCGCTCCACTAAAAGTTCTAACACCTGACCGTAACGTTCTTTAAACTTTTGTAGTAAAAGCTTTGCATCCAACGCTCTTACTAGTAGATTGGGTAGTTCCGCTATGGGACGAGGAATGTCATCAACGCTAACTTGTAAGACATCTCCAAGAGAGTGAGCCGGATCGGTTGAGATTAAAAGAATTTGCTCGTTGCCAAATTGCTGCGCCCAACGATATGCAAAGGTGCAGGAGATTGTTGTTTTTCCGACTCCACCTTTGCCGCTAAACATAGCAAGGTGTAGGTTATCAAAAAGTTCCATCCCGTTTGTCATTGAGGGCGTTTTAGGATAAAGTTACTCCATATTTTTAAAAGTGACTTAAGTAATTTTGCTGAATAAAAGTATTTAAGACCTTTATATACCGCAGCGACAGTAAAAACTTCACAAGAGTTTAAGATTAGAGTTTTTGGCAGAGAGCAAGAATTGTATTTTCTTTCTTCTGCCTTTCTGCGGTAATTAATTTTGTTAAGGTACTTACAAAGATTAGCCAAAGAACTATAACTGAGGGAAAGACTTAGCCTGAGGTGTCCAAAGGTAAGGAGATAAGATGGTTAACAGTTCTGAAGGCAATATAAATACTGGATGTAATGTCCAAGGTATTTCTGAATACAACTTTTTTTCTGACAGTCAGTCTGAAGACATTCATCGTCGTCCACTCAAAATAGATTCTCCCTACTTAGGGAGAAAAACTTTTGAAATTAAAGATAAAGACAAATTTTTTGGTCGCAAGAAGTTGATTGCCAATCTTAGCGATCGCTTAAAAAATGATGATTTAATTTTGCTTTTAGGAGCAGCATATAGTGGCAAATCATCATTGATTTTAGCAGGTTTAATACCTTATTTAGGTTATCATAAACATTCCTTAATTAATATAACTTTTCAGCCAGATGAAAATCCTTTTAAATCTTTATATAAATGTCTTGCTTCTACCTATGCCAAAAAATTAGAAATATTAGATATTAGTCAAGGAATAAGAGAATATACCCTAATTAAAGTTGTCACTTTACTTAAACAAGATTATGAGTGTGTTCTGGTTTTTATTGACCGATTTGAAGAATTATTTACGAAAACTCAAAAGCCAGAACGTGACAAATTTGTTGATAATCTGTTTCAATTGAGCCAGCAGCAGGATAGCTCTGTCAAAGTTGTTTTAACAATGCGCTCGGACTTTTTGGATAGATTTAGTGAGTATCCACAACTGGCGAAGCTCCACGATCGCTATAGTTGCATACTCACTAGAATGAGCGATGACGAATTAAAGTTAGCGATCGCTGAACCGGCTGCGAGAAATGGCGTTACCTTTGAACCAGGACTAATCGAGCAAATTATTGATGATTTTCACCAACAAGATGATTCTTTACCAGTTCTGGAATACACTCTAGATGTACTGTGGAAAAGTGAAAATATTCAAAACCGGGTTCTACAAACAAAGACTTATCAAGAATTAAAAGAGCAAATATTTGATTATTTCAGCGAACAAACTCATCAATTTATTAATCCTAGTGTTGGATGGTGCGATCGCCATTTGGGAGAAAAGGAACAAGAGATTCAAAAGTTACACCTTGCACTGACCGAATTAAAACTGCGCGAGCAATCTGCCAGGGTTTTGAATTTACTTCCTATCCAACCGCTAGAGGGTTTGGTGCTGGCAATTCAAACAATGGGTGAGAATTTAGAGAAATATCCACACCAACTTCTAGCTCCTGTTTTGGGAAGCTTAAAGGAAGCAACAAACACACCTACAGAAGCAAATAGCTTACGCGGACACGAGCAAGAGGTTAATTGTCTAGCCTTTAGCCCTGATGGCAAGTTTATTGCCAGTGGCAGTAGTGATTCTACGGTGTGCTTGTGGAATATCATTGACAATCCCACTGCTCAATTTTTGTTGGGACACGAGCAGGAGGTTAATTGTCTAGCCTTTAGTCCTGATGGCAAGTTTATTGTTAGCGGCAGTATTGACGGAATTTTGTGTTTATGGGATTTACAAGCTAATCTCATGACTCAACCGTGGCAGGGAAATGAGGAAGGAATTATTGCCGTCGCCTTTAGCTCCAATAGCGATTCTATTATCAGTGTTGGTTTTGACGGAACGGTGTGTTTGTGGGATCTAGAAGGTAACGTCATCACTCAACCTTGGCGCGGACATAAGGAAGGAGTTATTTCTGTTACCTTTAGTCCTAATGGTGATTCTATTATCAGTGTTGGTTTTGACGGGACGGTGTGTTTGTGGGATTTAGAAGGTAACGCCATTACGCAACCCTGGCACGGACATGAGGCAAAAATTATTTGCATCGCCTTTAGTCCTGATAGCAAGTTTATTGTCAGTGGTAGTAGTGATTCTACAGTGCGTTTGTGGGATATCCAAGGTAATCCCATCGGTCAACCTTGGCGCGGGCATGAAGGGCGTGTAAATTCTGTAGCATTTAGCCCTGATGGTAAGTTTATTATTAGTGGTAGCTGCGATCGCACAATACGCTTATGGGATATTGACGGCAACTCCATCACTCAACCTTGGCGCGGACATGAAGGACAGGTTAATTCCCTAGCCTTTAGTCCCGATGGCAAGCTGATTGTCAGTAGTAGCGATAAAACTGTGCGTTTGTGGGAGCTAGATCAAATACTACAAGATCGGGTCATCGGGCGATCGCAGCGCAAATATGAGAATTGGGTCAATTCTGTCGCCTTTAGCCCTGATGGTAAGTGGATTGTCAGTGCCAGCAATGATTCTACAGTGCGGTTGTGGGATATTGACGGCAATCCTATCGTTCAACCTTGGCGCAGACATGAAAAAGAAGTGAATTCTGTTGCCTTTAGCCCAGATGGTAAGTCCATTGTCAGTGCCAGCAATGATTCTACAGTGCGGTTGTGGGATATTGACGGCAACCCCATCACTCAACCTTGGCGCGGACATGAAAAAGAAGTGAATTCTGTCGCCTTTAGCCCTGATGGCAAGTTGATTGTCAGTGCTAGTAATGATTCTACAGTGCGCTTGTGGGATATTGACGGCAACCCCATCACTCAACCTTGGCGCGGACATGAAAAAGAAGTGAATTCTGTCGCCTTTAGCCCTGATGGCAAACTGATTGTTAGTGCCAGCAATGATTCTACAGTGCGTTTGTGGGATATTGATGGTAATCCTATTGGTCAACCTTGGCGCGGACATGAAAAAGAAGTGAATTCTGTCGCCTTTAGCCCTGATGGCAAACTGATTGTTAGTGCCAGCAATGATTCTACAGTGCGTTTGTGGGATATTGACGGCAATCCTATCGGTCAACCTTGGCGCGGACATGAGTATTGGGTAAATTCTGCAGTTTTTAGCCCTGATGGTCAACTGATTGCCAGTGGTAGTCTTGATGGAACAGTGCGCTTGTGGCAGTGTGGGTGGCAAAAATGGCTGCAAGTTTGCTGCAATAGGCTAAATTATCATCCAGTCTTTCAAAATCCTGAAAATGGCAGTGATGCAGAAATTGCTTACCAAACTTGTCAAAAATATGTCTGGAATCCACAATGTCCTAAAAATTTGAACAACCAAGGTGCAGTCAAGCTAAAAGAAGAACTTTATTCAGCAGCTTTGGAGGACTTCAATCAAGCAATTCAACTTAATTTTACATCACACTGGAAACATCGCCTTGCTTGGCAGTCAGTACACACAGATAATCAATAACTTGAACTATAATTTGTTCAACAGACAGCAGCGATAGGATGGTTTGGCGATTTGCTCAAGAAAAGCAGATGATTCTCTTAACAGCAAATCGCAGTATGAAGGGAGAAGATTCTTTAGAACAAGTGATACATGAAGAAAGTCTGCCAACATCTCTACCTGTAATTACTCTTGTAAATGTTGACCGCATATATAGAAAGAAAATATCGAGAACAGTGTGTTGAGTGCCTGATCGAGATTGTACTTTATGTTGAAAATTATTTAGGCGTGAGTAGGCTATTTATTTCTTAGTAAATTTTAATACGTTTAGTATACTGACTGCGGCGATCGCCAAACACTACAAAATAATATAACTGTCAGTTCTCAATGTAGAAGTTTAAGTATGTTTTCTCGCAAAATTTCCCTGAGTTTGCTGCTACTGTTGCTGGGAACCCAGACTGGAATTACCCAACAAGCAGTTACAGCCCAAACTCCAGTTCCCCCTGCAACTACCACAAAATCACTGTGTCCTGCTGAACTAAGAACATCTATAGATTCTGCAATCAATCGTCCTTTATTTAGCCGTGCTCGTTGGGGAATTTTAGTTAAAAACTTAGCTTCTACGCAAACGCTTTACAGCCACGATGCTGAAAAATACTTTACACCTGCTTCTAATGCTAAGTTGTTGACGACAGCTGCGGCGCTGAAGCAATTAGGCGCAGATTTTCGCATTCGTACCTCTGTTTATCAAGATGCTGATGGCAATTTGCGTGTAGTTGGTCGAGGAGACCCCAGTTTAAAAAATGCTCAATTAACACTATTAGCCAAGCAATTACGTCAACAGGGCATTACTCAAGTCAATAATTTAATTGCTGATGATAGTTATTTTCAAGGAGATTTGATAAATCCTAGTTGGCAATGGGAAGATGTACAAGCTTATTATGGCGCACCAGTCAATAGTTTGATTTTGAATGAAAATGCTGCTGTATTAACAGTGTTACCCCAAGCTATAGGAAAACCACTGCAAATTAAATGGGCTGATCCTACAGAGGCGTATCAGTGGCGAGTTGAAAATAATTCTGTCACGGCGCAAAAAGATGAACCAGGGTTAGTAGAAGTTAAGCGTGACTTAAAAGGCGCTGTGCTTTATTTGCAAGGACAACTGGCGGTAAATTCATCACCAGATATTAATGCGATCGCAGTATTTGACCCTACACAAAATTTTTTACGTCACTTTCGTCAAAGTTTAGCAGCAGAGGGAATCTCTGTGCAGCAAACATCTACCGCCAGTGGTGGTAATAATGAACGCGAAATTGCAGCCATTGAATCTCCACCTTTGTCTGAGTTGATTAAGGAGATGAATTTAAACAGTAATAATTTATTTGCTGAAGCTTTATTAAGAACTTTAGCCCACAAACAACAAGTAGCCAAAAACCAAAATACTGCTGATGTTGGGTTAAAAGTTATGCAAGAAACTCTCACCCAATTAGGAGTAAACCCCAATACTTATAGTGTGGTGGATGGTTCAGGACTATCGCGGAAGGATTTAATTAGTCCAGAAGCTTTGGTACAAGTTTTACAAGTAATCGCCGCATCACCAGAAGCAAAAGTTTTTCGGGCTTCTTTACCTGTGGCTGGAGTTAGTGGTACTTTACAAGGGCGCTTTCGCAACACATCGGCTCAAGGAATTGTCCAAGCTAAAACCGGAACTTTAAAAGGTGCAATTTCTCTGTCAGGATATATAGATTCGCCACAATTTGAGCCGTTAGCTTTTAGTATAATTGTGAATCAATCTGAGCAACCAGCCAGCACGATCAGGCAAGCTATGGATGATGTTGTTATATTGCTAACACAGCTACGGCGTTGTTAATCCAATAAAATTTTGAGAATGTTGGGTTTCGTTTTAAAACCCAACCAAATATTATTTTAACAATAGCCATGAGTACCAGATACTTGGCAGGATTCGGAAAAGCGATCGCCAGCGCACCATACATTCAAGCACAGTTCTGCCAAAGTAAATAGGCGTAATTAACCCAAACAAATGTCAATTTTGATCAAAGGTGTATAGAGAGTGAGCAAAACCTCACATCTTTAATGCCCCTTTTAGCATCCAAATTTTTGTGTAAGTATTTTTAATCGCCAACTAAACTGCTACAATCTCCCTATTCTCGATAGAGAATATGAATTTTTTGTTGAGTTTGCAATTAAACAGAATTAATCCGTGCAAATATCCAGTAACATAAATCTTATATAACCATATATACATCAATTTACCGTAGATTGAGAGGAGCCACGGAATGAATTTTTGGCAGCGTCCCCTGAAGCGATCGCAGCAATTTACTACTCAGCACAAACCATATCGGTTCAGGCTCAATTCGCTCAAAGGTTTTGTATCGCTCACATTGGTAGGAGCTATTTTGAGCGTGGCGCTGGCCGCCTGCTCTGGTGGAAATAGCAGTAATTCTGGCACTGAAACTCCTTCTGCTAGTCCAGTTGCAGCTAACAAATCAAACGTTGAAGTCACCTTAGTTTCTTTCGCTGTAACTAAAGCAGCACACGAAGCCATCATTCCCAAGTTTGTCGAAAAGTGGAAGCAAGAGCATAACCAAACCGTCACTTTTAAACAAAGCTATGGCGGTTCTGGCTCTCAAACTCGCGCCGTCATCGATGGTTTGGAAGCCGATGTGGTTCACTTAGCGCTGGCTGGAGATACGCAAAAGATTCAGAAAGCCGGACTGATTGAGCCAGGATGGGAAAAAGAAGTTCCTAATAATGGGATCGTTTCTAAATCTGTTGCGGCGATCGTCACTCGTGAAGGTAATCCAAAAAACATCAAAACTTGGACAGATTTAGCCAAAGACGGTGTAAAACTCATTACAGCTGATCCGAAAACATCAGGTGTGGCTAAGTGGAACTTCCTCGCGCTGTGGAATTCAGCCATTAAAACTGGTGGAGATGACGCAAAGGCGACTGAATTTGTCTCCAAAGTTTATAACAATGTACCGCTGTTGACTAAAGATGCGCGGGAAGCAACTGACGCATTTTTCAAGCAAGGTCAAGGTGATGCTTTAATCAACTACGAAAATGAAATTGTTTTAGCAAAACAAAAGGGAGAAAAAGTAAATTATATTGTCCCTGATGTCAATATTTCTATCGATAACCCAATTGCTGTGGTTGATAAAAATGTTGATAAGCATGGCACCCGTGAAGTTGCCGAAGCTTTTGTAAAATACCTTTACACACCAGAAGCCCAGCAAGAATTTGCTAAATTAGGATTCCGCCCAGTTGATGAAACTGTTGCCCAAACTAAAGAAGTGAAAGACAAATTCCCCAACGTCAAAACTTTAGGCACAGTACAAGATTACGGTGGTTGGAGTGAAATTGATAAGAAATTCTTTGCTGAGGGCGGTGTTTTTGATAAGATTCAAGCCCAAAAGAAACGGTAAATAGTCAATAGTCAATGGTCAAGAGTCAATGGACTTATCTGTAAATAAATATCAGAGCTTTCATAGCAAGGATATAAACCTAATTTTTAGATAAGTCTATTTTTCAATGACAAATGACCAATGACAAATGACCAATGACAAATGACCAATGACAAATGACCAATGAAATTTTTATGGCTGTATCTTCTTCTCCATCTCCACATCAACATCTTGCTTCTCCAACTCCATTCTGGAAGAAATTCCTGCATCAATTGATTCATCTGCCTTGGACATGGCGCATTACTTTGGTATACCTAACATTCATGTTATTTATGCCAATAGTTGCGATGTTCTTGAAAGCCAGTACCGAACCTCCGGCAAGGTTTTGGGAAATTGCTACTAGCGATGTTGCATTAGCTACTTATAACGTCACTTTTGTCACATCCATAGGGGCGGCGCTGCTTAATGGTGTATTTGGAACTTTAATTGCCTGGGTTTTGGTGCGTTACGACTTTCCTTTGAAAAGGCTGATTGATGCCACCGTAGACTTACCCTTTGCCCTACCAACTTCCGTTGCTGGTTTAACATTGGCAACAGTTTACAGCGATAATGGCTGGATTGGTTCACTTCTAGCACCATTGGGAATTAAAGTATCTTTCACTCGGTTGGGTGTAGCAGTAGCAATGATCTTTATTTCCCTACCTTTTGTTGTCAGAACTGTACAACCAGTACTGCAAGAAATGGAACATGACATTGAGGAAGCTGCTTGGTGTTTGGGTGCTTCTCAATGGCAAACATTTTGGAAAGTGATTTTACCACCATTATTCCCAACAATTTTGACGGGTATTGCTTTGGGTTTTTCCCGTGCGGTTGGTGAATATGGCTCGACAGTCATTATTTCTTCTAACACACCCTATCAAGATTTAATTGCACCAGTACTGATTTTTCAACGCTTAGAGCAGTATGACTATTCTGGCGCTACTGTGATTGGCATGGTGTTACTGACAATTTCTTTAATACTACTATTGGCAATTAATTTCTTACAAGCGTGGGCAAGAAGATATGACAGTAAATGAGCCAAGATTTCACTCATCTGGGTCTAATACCGATGCAGCCAAGTCAAAACATCAGAATAGTTGGGTTCCCACCCTTTTAATTGGCATTGCTATTGCGTATTTAGCATTAATTCAATACATCCCAGCAATTAACGTTTTTTTTCAAGCCTTTAAAAAGGGAATAGGCCCGTTTTTTGCCAACCTAACACACCCTGCCTTTCTTCATGCAGCTTGGCTGACGTTAATACTGGCGTTGATTGCTGTGCCATTAAATACAGTATTTGGCTTGTGTGCAGCTTGGGCGATCGCGCGACATAAATTCCCTGGTCGTGCCATAGTTTTAAGTATTATCGACCTGCCCTTTTCCATTTCACCCGTAGTTGCTGGGTTGATGATTGTCCTACTCTACGGTCGCAATGGTTGGTTTGGCCCTTTTCTGCAAGCCCACGACATTAAAATTATCTTTGCCTTTCCTGGTATGGTGTTAGCGACAGCTTTTGTCAGTATGCCCTTTGTGGCGCGAGAAGTCATTCCTGTGTTAGAGGAATTTGGTAGTGACCAAGAAGAAGCCGCTAAAACTTTGGGCGCAAAAGATTGGCAAATATTTTGGCGCGTCACCTTACCCAGCATTCGTTGGGGATTGCTTTACGGTTTAATTTTGACCAATGCCAGAGCAATGGGCGAATTCGGCGCTGTTTCTGTAGTTTCTGGTAACATTGCCGACAAAACCCAAAGTTTACCATTGTTTGTGGAAGATGCTTACAAACAGTATGAAACTGAAGCCGCCTTTTCAGCCGCAGTACTGTTGGGACTTTTAGCAGTAGTTACCTTGATACTGAAGGAAATTTTAGAACGCAAAACTCGCATCAAAGATGTTGAATGAAGTGTGTAGACGCGCAGCAGTGAGGCAGCGCGGTCTTCTCCCAAAGGGAGAGGCTAACGCCCGCCGTAGGATGCCCAAAGGGCTGTAGGGGGTTTCCCCCATGAGCGACTGCTGAACCCGAAGGGCTTGCCGTAGGCTAGTCTGAAGTATAAAATTTTAACCCTGAGCTTTCTGCCTTAAAAATAGGCCGTAGGAAATGAAACTTCAGCACTTTTATTGTTCTCTATTAATCAAAGGCTGATTTCGATATGGCTAGTGAAGATACCCTGAAATCTAAACGGATACGCCTAAGAATTCCCAAAGATTATCATCAAGAACCTGTAATTTCTCACTTAATTTCAGACTATGGTTTGACTGTAAATATCACTGCGGCAATTTTGGGAGCTAATGCTGTAGGTGATGGTTGGTTCGACTTAGAACTCAAAGGAATTGATCCACAAATTCAGGATGGATTAAGCTATCTCCAAGGTTTACAACTAGAAGTTTGGGACGATAGCAAAATAGCTGACTGGTAAGTTGACTTAATTTGATATGAGTTCGACAAGTTTTTTATTACCTCACCTATCCTCAATTACTGACGAAAAAGGGAGAGGTTTTTCATCGCTATAACTCACGTTAATCTAATTCTTGTAAAGCTCCAAGTTTAACCATACCTGGCCAAATTTTAGCTACAGCCAGTACGACTAGAATAGTGCCAACACCACCACCAACAACCGCTGCAATAGGGCCAAATATTGCAGCAGCTAAACCAGATTCAAAACCGCCCAATTCATTAGAAGCGCTGATAAATACGCTATTAATTGCTGCCACCCGACCACGCAAATGATCGGGTGTTCTAATTTGGACTAAAGTATGGCGAATCACCACACTAATACTATCTAACGCACCACTCAAGACCAACATGAGTAGAGATAGCCAAAACCACCGCGACAGACCAAAAACAATGGTGACAACACCAAAGCCAACGACTGACCAAAGTAAGGCCGGCCCGGCTTTGCGTAATGGTGGTAGATACGCCAAACTCACCGCCATAATTAGCGCCCCAATGGAAGGAGCCGCTTGTAGGTAGCCTAATTCTACTGGCCCGACGTGCAAAATATCTTTGGCAAAAATCGGCAATAGAGCGATCGCACCACCAAATAACACCGCAAACATATCTAGGGTAATGGCGGCTAAAATCAATTGATTCTGCCAGAGAAATTTCATCCCAGCGGAGAGTGCTTGCAGAGAAATTGGTTCTTTAGTGCGGGTATTTGGTTGCTCTTTAATTGCCGCAGTGAGACAGAAACAGAAAAAAGACGCGATCGCCGCTAATATATATACCCCTGTTGCACTTCCTAACAAAGCAATGCCAAAGCCACCCAAGGCTGGGCCAATAACTGCGGCTAACTGAAAACTACTACTGTTCCAAGTCGCAGCATTGGTAAAGGCACTTACAGGTATTAACTGCCACATCAAAGCATCACCCGCAGGTTTGAGAAATGCCCTAGCTACACCAGATAACATCAAGCAAGCATAAATCAGAAATATTGCACCCTTGGTATAGGAAAGCACTGCTAAAGTTAGAGAACAAAGAGCGAGTAAGATGACTGAAGATAAAACAGTGATTTTGCGATCGCGGCGATCAGCTAAATCTCCGGCAATTAAGGTGAGAGCAATAATGGGTAAGACTTGGGCGAGTCCCACGCCGCCTAACGCTAAAGCTGAATCAGTGCGTTCATAAAGTTCCCAGCCGATCGCTACAGTCTGCATTTGCGAGCCAATAGATAGCAGCAAACGCCCAATGGTAAATAATCTATAGTCTCGAAATCTTAGAGCCGCAAAGGGATCATGTTGTCCAGGCTCATGGTTCTGGGGGGTGGATTTCCGTTTGATCGAAGACATTTTTTAAGAAGGTTAACCCTTGTTCTATCTGGGAAAATTCTTCGGCTGACAGACTATTGAGAATGTCAGCAATTTGAGCGCGAGTATGATTGAGGGATTGCTGGAGATGGTACTTTCCCTCGTCAGTTAAGTTGAGAACTATCCGCCGTCGCTCTTGGGGATGGTGTTCTCGTTGCACTAAGTTGCGCTGTACTAGCCGTTCTATGGTTGCTGAAGCTGTCGCAGAGGTGACACCGAGATGTTCTGCCAAACCAGATAGTGAACCACCAGGATTACGATTGATAAATGCCAGCGATCGCAACTGGGGAATTGACAAAAACCCGGCGTTGTGCGCTCGCATCTCCTTCCTGATAAACCGCATCACTAATGGAACTGTTTCCATTACTTTGGCAGCACATTCTTCAGAAGTCGCACCATGTGAGGGTTTATCAAGCTTCATGGGCTAGTTGTTCTCCTACTTACATCGCCACCCGTGGATAAAGTTTGCCACAGATGAGGGTTAATATTATTAATGTTAGTAGCAGAACTGTACAATCCAACCCAAACCCATAGAGACTTGTGCCATTAAGTAGCATTGTGCCGCGTAAAGCATCAACTTCATAAGTTAAGGGGTTGATATGGGAAATAAATTTTAGCCAGTTCGGCATTAAGGAAATGGGATAAATCGCATTGCTGGCAAAAAACAACGGCATGGTTAATAATTGCCCAATTCCGGTCATTCTTTCTCTAGTTTTCACCAAACAGCCAATAATTAGAGAAAAAATGCAAAAGCAACTTGCACCCATGAGAACGATTAATAAGACTTTGATAATTGCCAAGGGATGCAAATTTAGTTTTACGCCTAATAGCAGCGCTAATCCATAAATAATAAATACCTGAGATAAGCATCGGACTCCGCAAGCCACTGCTTTGCCTAATACCATAGCGACGCGGGGGGTAGGACTCGCCAGGAATTTATGCACAATCCCTAAATCCCGTTCCCAAATCAGGGTCATTCCCCCAGTGAAAATAGCGACAAATAATACACTCTGGGCGAGAATCCCTGCGGTCATAAAATCTAAATAAGGCAGATTTCCCCCGGTGGGGATGGCTCTAATTTTGGAGAAGACTTGCCCAAATATCAGTAACCATAATGCTGGCTGAACGGCTCTGACGGCTAAATCGGTGGGATCATGACGTAGTTTGCGGATTTCTAATTCGGCGATCGCTAATGTTTTGACAATTAACTCACTCAATGCAGAGATAAAATTATGTTTGCGCGTCGCTTTGGTTCTAGCCCAACCGTTGAGCAGTACGCCGGGTTCTTGCTGTGTCACGGTAGTTAACTCCTGATACTAATTGGTCGCCTGTGTAGTGAATAAAGACATCATCTAAAGTTGCATTCGGCTTATCCAACGAGGCTTTTAAGTCTTTGGGTGTGCCTTTGGTAATTTCTTCACCGCGTTGCATAATTACCACTCGGTCACAAAGATTATCGGCTTCTTCTAAAAAGTGAGTGGTTAAAAATATGGTGGTACCAAAATCAGTACAAAGTTTTTGTACCAGTTGCCAAACCTGAGTTCGCGCTAAGGGATCTAACCCAACTGTGGGTTCATCTAAAAACAAAATTTGCGGTTGATGCAAGATTGATTGGGCAATTTCTAGCTTACGAATCATCCCACCAGAGTAATTTCGCACTAAGCGATGAGTGGCATCGGCTAGACCCATAAATGCCAGAATTTCTTTAATGTATCGCTCTCGATGCTTGCTAGGAATTTCATACAACTTGGCAAATATCAACAGATTTTCGTAACCTGTGAGGCTACCATCAGCAGAAAGAGCTTGCGGTACATAGCCAATCACTCTTCTTACCGCCATCGATTGATGGGTGATGTCATAGCCAGCTAAAGTTGCTTTCCCTGCACTGGCAGGTAACAGAGTTGTCAACATTTTAATAACGGTACTCTTACCTGCCCCATTCGGCCCTAGTAAGCCAAAAATTTCCCCCTCTTCCACAGAGATACTGATGTTGTTAACAGCCGTAACTTTACCAAAATGGCGTGTGAGTCCTTGGGTTTCTAAAATAATCGGTTTCGGTGTGCTGGCTGGTGTTTCCGACCGATCTGCTTTTCCTATCAGTCTTGTCACAAGTTTGATGTTTTATAATTAGATAACCTAAATATTAGATTTACAACATATTTCTGTCAATAGTTGCTTGCATAAAAATTGACCAAGGTGCGATCGCAGTTACTCAGCCTGATATTTTTGGGTGGGACAATAAACCTTGATTTTGTGTTAGTCCGCGCAGGTGGTCACTGAGCTTGTCGAAGTGTGGGCTTAGTTTGTATCGCAGCGAATTGCGATCTTCACATCTTGCACCAAACGACTGAAGTCGCGGCTATACAGACAAAACCCGCCTGCGCGGGTTCAAAAACCTTGATTTTACGTTAGTCCGCGTAGGCGGACTTCGTTTTTATAGCTGCGAATTCCATTCGTCGGGGCTAGGTGCAAAATTGAATATCATCCCATACGATGGGAAAGCAAGACTGTTAAAGGTAATACGACGAAAACTTTGAAGCTAATGCCTAAATCTTAGATTTGCTATATTCTCGAAATATCCAAGTAAGCGTTTATACACTATATTAATGTTAGGCGATCGCCTACAATACCCATCTCTTCTTCTATAGACTCTTCTGTACTCACATCCTTACTAATAAAATTAAAATATTGTTCTTTAACTGTTTTTAATTCCTTAATTGATTCTAGGAAGAAATTTTTGATGTGATGTGATTGGTCTTCGTAAGCTAAAAACTCTTGTAAGCTTTTGCGATAAACTATACCTGACCACGATGGTGTAACTGTTAAATTACGAGGAGTCCAAATTTCAGGTTTATCATTGATAATATCTTTCATTCCTTTAATAATTTTTTCCCTGTTTATAAAAGTCGGTGAAACTTCTAAACATATACCAATATAGGGATAACTAGTCAAATCATCTGAATTTAAAGAAAAGTAACCAAGCCCACACCAAAAATTCCATTTTGGAGCCAAGAAAGTATAAATAATATATCTACTTCCCCATGTCCATTGAGTCATACTAGGTGAACCTTTGATAACTCTGCCAAAAGCATTCCTAAATTCCACTTCTACTGTTTCACTCAGGGTTGCTTGCATAAAATTGAGAGTTTTATTAAAGTTCATCATTGTTAATAAATCAATTGATGAAAATTGATTTTTATCTACCATTTGATTAGTCCTCATGAATGTTAATATTTCTTGGGCTAAGGTATCAGAGCCATACTTTGCTAAAAAAGAATAGAACTGATACCACCTTAACTGATGAAAATTTACTATTGGTTTTTGTTTTGAAGCGGAAGTCTTGATTTCTTTTTGAGGGTCATAATTACGAGTAATATAAAGTAAGATACGTTGATTAACATTTGGGAGACTACTCAAAATATCAACATATCTTTTTAAAGCATTATTCCCATCTGTAGAACCAATTTTTGATTCAATAATTATTACGTCTGTATATAAACCATTTGATAATTCAATTAAAATGTCGAATCTACTATCGGTGGTATGACTTTCTAGCCCTTGGTGTTCTTTTTGGGTAGTAATAGTGATACGAGAGTAACTCTCATCGCTAATAATGAGATTTTGTTGCAGCCAAGCAATTAGCAAATCTTGATGAATCGAGAAAAAGTAAGCAACAATTTCAGTGAAAAAGTCTTCTAATGGTTTACTGCCTGAATGCAGATTGAGTAAATTGGTAAATAAAGACATTTCAATTAAAGCTGATTAGATTAGTCAGCATGAAATGTGCGTTATGCGTTGCTAACACACCTGATAATGAATTAGATTGCAACAGTTTTAACTTAGATATTGCCAGTTGACAATATCAAAAACAAATAGGGGTAAAATTTTTACCCCTACACAGTAATATATACATTTGCAAAGAAGCTGGAATTTAGGTTAAGTGATTTTCTAGCAAAGATGCGATCGCTTCTGGGTGAAGTTTTTTATACTTCTTTTTACCGAGTTGTAAAACGCAGTTAGGGGCGCTGCTGCAACGCTTTTGACAATCTGTGTGTTCGATTTTTACTTTGTCTAACAAACCGCGATCGCACAAAGTTTTTTCTATTTCTGATAATAAACCTTTACCGCCGCGTTTCACACAACCAGATTTTTGACACACCATAATTTTGGCTTGTGGTGGTGATGATAATTCTTGATTTGGACAAGTATTAAGTTGTGTAATTTGATGTGCTTTAATTTTAATCTTGCCTGTATGGGTATTGACTTTAGTCACACCACAAATGAGAATTTGTTCACCAGGAATTAAACTACATGGCAAAGTACTACGCAATTCTTTTGGTAATTTAATATGCAAATTACCGGAAGCAATTGCTAATTGCAGATATTTAGCTTTTCCTGATTTAATACCAGCAAAACCTAGGAACTGCCCTTCTAGGTTCAATTCCGATAACTTGAGATATTTGTCACCCATGTTAACTACTCAAAATTTCCACTAAGAAATAATTAACCCCAAGCTTTTGGGGCGTTGTTGCTCATGCAGAGTAAAAAGGAAGAAGGAAAAATTGGTTTTTACCTTTTGCCTTCTCTCTTTACTTTTGACTTGTAATTTTAAGCTAAACGTCTAGCTTCTACAGTTTTAGGTAAATTTGCTACATCAGGTATTTCGGGGAATTCTAATTCCCAACCATTGGCTAAGGTAAGAATTTTTCCAGCTTCACCGTCTGTTTGTTTAACTACTACTTCTTCTAAATCTTTTTTAGCGACGTAGACTGTTAAATTACCAGCTTCATTCATCCGTAGCATTACCTTCATGATTTTCCTCAGCAGATTCTAGTTCTTTTTTGCGACAACCAACAACGATTCCTTTATCTAAGAAATGCACAGCATAAATATAGGAACGTTGTAGAAAAGTACCTATACTTGCGATGTAACCAATATCTCCTTTTTTTGCTAAAATTTCGCCAATTTCTCTACCGGGAAATGTACCATCGTTTTTAATTTGTTTGCGGAGTCTGACTTTTTCGCCAACTTCAAAATCGGGTTCTGACTCTAATTCATATTCATCGGGTTGCATGAGAATACCTCTGTTCTTTTACCAAGTTCAAAAGTTCTTCTGTTGTGAGGCTACGTTTTTTCTTAACTGATTGCTGGCGAACTGCATCTAAAACAGATTGGGTTTCTTCGGGGTTGAGAAAGATTCCATGCTGCTGAAGCAAGTTAGATACTAAATGTTTGCCAGAATGTTTACCAACGACTAAACGTCGTTCCCAACCGACTTCTTCCGGCGCAAAGGGTTCGTAGGTGTTGGGGTTTTGGAGTACGCCGTGTGCATGAATTCCCGATTCGTGAGCAAAGGTATTTTCGCCTACAATAGCTTTCCAAGGTGGTACGCCAGCACCAGCAGCAGCGGCTACGAGTTGGGATAATTCCAACAAACGGGGTGTGTTAATCCCCATATCTAAGCCATAGATGCGTTTGATCGCCATAACAACTTCTTCTAAAGCGGCGTTACCTGCTCTTTCACCTAACCCATTAACGGTGGTGTTAACAGATGTGGCTCCACCTTTAATTCCGGCTAGTGCGTTAGCTGTCGCCAAGCCGAAATCGTTGTGGGTGTGGATTTCGACAGGAATTGACAGCCAAGAAACAAGCCGTTTAACTTTTTTGTAGGTGGTGAAAGGATCGAGAACTCCTACGGTGTCGCAGAAGCGAAAGCGAGATGCACCCCATTCTTGAGCATACAGAGCGACATCTAACAAGAAGTTTTCATCGGCTCTGGAAGAATCTTCGCCACCGACTGCCACCCAAAGACCGCGATCGCGTGCGTAACTGATACAATCTTTGAGTCTTTGCAGACTTACTCGCCACTGTCCATGAAATTTCGCAGCGATTTGGATACCAGAAACTGGAATCGCAATATGAACTCGCTGCACTCCACAGGCGATGGAAGCTTTAATATCAGAAATTACAGCACGATTCCAGGCGAGGAGGTTGGCTTTTAATCCCAAGTCAGCAATGATTGAGATGGCACGAATTTCTTCTTCTCCCATTGCGGGGATACCGACTTCTAATTCATGCACGCCGATAGCATCAAGAAAAGTGGCGATCGCCACTTTTTCTTTTAAGGTAAAAGCAACACCTGCTGCTTGTTCGCCATCGCGTAATGTAGTGTCATTAATGATGATTTCACTCATTTCAAACAGCCTCATAGGTATTTTTCTTAATATTCTTTCTGGAGCGTTAACTGTTTTCCGCAACGCTAAGTAAAGGTAAATGCTATAAATTAATACAATTAATATTTTGTCTTCATCATTCTTTAATATTACCCAGATTAAGATATTGCATCTGTATGGCAGAAAACAAAACGACAGTATAATTTAACCGCCATTTTTACTATTGTCAGACAAACTTTTTTCGAGTAGGAGATAGCCTAGATAGGTATTAACTAGACTGGAAGTTAATAAGAAGGCAAAGCCACAAATTAAGCTGGAAATCATAGTGCTATCTCCCAATAATTACAAGTCATTTATGCCAAAAAGTAAAAGCTGGCGAATCGCTATCGCCTGGAAATTGGAAAGTCGTTCATGGCTGCTCATCTAGCCAATCTAAAATTTGTTCTAGCTGTTGTAAGTTAACCAATCCATATTGCCAAAGCAGCATGGGTAATGGTGCATCATCAAATTTTTTGTGTCGCAGTGCTACAGCAATATCTGCATTAGTCAGTTCGATTTCTGTATGTAAAAAATTGATGAATTTTGATTCTTTTGTGCGGGTGGACATAATTAGGGCAGAAACAGATAAGTATAGAGAAGAATTAAAGGTTGTGAATGCAATTTAAGCGACTGAAAAAATCAGAACAAGCGATATTAGAGAGGCTGATTTTTTGCTGTGAGCAAACGCAGGTTTATAAATACCAGCAATGTTCTAACCAATTAACTAATTCTTGACGAGGAGCTAGACATTGCATAACGGTACTGCGGACTAAAATTGCGGCGAGTAAACTGTTGACTTGTACCCGTAAAGAACCATCGGGAGGACAAGCACAAGGAATCATCAACTCTTGCAAACGGTGGTAGATTCGCCAGCGATCGCTCAACGGAATCTGTAAAATTTGCTCACCTAAACTTTGCTCTGCCATTAGTCATTCGTCCTTTGTCCTTAGCGTAAAATTAGTTACTACGTTTTATTCTTTTGCCTTTTGACTTTTAACTTTTGACTTACTGATTGACTCGTAACTTTTGAGTTTTTGTTCAAGTTGCTCAATGCGAGAAAGTAAGGAACGAATCACAGTGGCTTCCACATCTGGGAGTTTATTGTGTTCTAGAGGAGAGTGATTGTTGTCTTTGCGCGAGATAATCCTTCCGGGAACGCCGACAACTGTGGAATCAGCAGGGACATCGCGCAACACAACCGAACCTGCACCCACACGGACGCGATCGCCAATTTGAATATTCCCTAAAACCTTCGCACCGGAACCAACCACAACGTTTTTACCGACAGTTGGGTGACGTTTCCCGCTTTCCTTCCCAGTTCCGCCGAGAGTCACCCCTTGGTAAATTAGCGTGTAGTCTCCCACAATCGCCGTTTCGCCAATCACAACCCCCATCCCGTGGTCGATAAATACTCCTTTACCAATCTCTGCACCTGGATGAATTTCAATTCCCGTAAAGAATCGACCAATATGAGAAATTAAGCGAGGAAAGAAAGCTACCCCTCGACAATGCAACCAGTGGGCGAGACGATGTAAACAAAGTGCGTGCAATCCAGGATAGCAAAACACCACCTCTAACCAATTACGTGCAGCAGGGTCACGTTGAAAAATAATCCGAAAATCACTCAACACTGGCTCAAAATCAAAGCCAGGGAGTAAATTTTTCAGCAGGGATGTTTTTACAGAATCTGGCGCTACTGTCGCTTTTTGATTACTGTCTAATGACTGTTGCATCGTTACTGTCTGGGTAAAAAGCCTTGTGCTATTTTTATGCTTATATCAGGCGACTCCCAACAGGACAGTACACTCTATGTCGGTTGGATTTATTGTATTTATTAACCTTGTACTCAACTACTGCAAAGCTTGATTTTAAATTAACTTCAATATTCTCTTGGGGTAGGGGTACTAGTTTTTCAAGGTAGGGGTACTAGTATTTCTTGGGTGGGGGTATCAGAATTGCGGTACTCACCATCAAACGCTTCGCCAGTCAGAGTTTGCAGCGATTTAGCCAAGTTATTTTACGATATATTAAGCTGTACTCAATTGCCCGGAAATGGGGTGTAGAGACGACTACAACTTAATTTCTGTATTCCTAGTTACGATTGTAATTTTAAGGTTTTGCCACGCAAAAAACCAAAATCTTCACCTTGTTTTAGCCTTTATTTTTTGTCAATATCTATACTTTTATCATTATTAAATTGTTGCAATCCTCAGATTTTGTTTGGAAAGTATTGTCTGTCACATCAAAATCTGAAAAACCTAACCCCCCAGCCCCCCTTCCCTACAAGGGAAGAGGGGTTTTTAAGCCTCTCTCCTTGCAGGGGAGAGGTTTGGAGAGGGGTTTTTAGTATTTTTTATGCCTTTTCAAACAACCTCTCAGATTTTGCATTGTAACTTTCTTGTGAGATGAGCTTCTAGCCCGTCCGATGCAGGCAAAATGTCTACACCACAAGAGTTATATTTATGCAATCAATAAAACTTGCTATCCTACTACTGATATTGGCTAAACAAAGGAGTTCTGAGAGTCATTAATGAAGCTCCAACACTCATTAATGGAGTTATAAGCCTCATTAATGAAGCTCCGAGGCTTATTAATGGAGTTCTAAGCCTCATTAATAGAGTTCTAAACCTCATTAATGAAGCTCCAACACTCATTAATAGAGTAGTAACACTCATTAAATCAGTTCCAAACCTCATTAATGAACGTCCAACACTCATTAATGAGGATTAATTGCTCACGAACCAGACGCAGCTTTAGATGGTCTACCTTTGATAGCTTTGAAGCGTTCACCTAATTGTTCAGCCAGAGTTTTTAAGCCTGGAGTTTTCTTTGATGCGGTTTTGACGTAATCGTAAACAGTCAAACTGCTACTCATCGCTTCACTACCAACCGCCATCAGAGTATCATCTACTTGTTCAGTGAGTTGGCGCATAGAAATTAACACTTCACTAAGTGCGATCGCTAACTGATAATCTTTTACCAACTCCTCAACGTCAAAAGTAGCTGGCAGAATATTTCGGTTAGACTGAGCCGCCGCCGCACTATTATTGACAAAAGCCAGACTTTTATCACCCATCTTGACCATCTTCCGCCGTTCTTCCGTGCTGAGAGTAACCAAAAAGGGGAGTTTTGATTGCACTGTCTGGAGCGCAGCTTTAATTTCTTGGATATCTGCTGGCGAAAGAGAAGCATTAATATTTTGATAAGACATAGTAGATTCACCAAGGTAGTTATAGACTGAAGTAGCAATATTTGCTAAGTATATAATTCCCATTGGTGAGGGTAAAAGCACACAATTACTCTACTTATTTATCCGTTTTAACGCAGATGCTGAAAGGATGTTTAGAAAGTCTAAAATTATACTATAAACCCCTCTCCAAACCTCTCCCCGAAGCGGAGAGAGGCTTTGAAACCCCCATTCCCTCGTAGGAAAGGGGGGGGAGGGGGGGTAAGTTTTTAAGATTTTGATGTTACAGAAAATACTTTTCAAACAACTTCTAAGAACTAAACACTTAAAAAACTTACTCCGCTTTGAGGTATTGATGGGCTTTTGCTTTTGCTAAGGTCATAATATGTTCTAAGGTGAGGAAATGATCTAATTCCTTCTTTTCCTCTGGTGTGAGTTCTCCCATTTTGTGTTGATAAACTAGATATTCTAAACGCTCTTTTGTACTATCTGAGAGTTGAAACTTCACAACACTTTCGGGAGTAGTCCCAGCCGCAATAAAGTCAACAATTTCGTCGTATACCTTGGCTGTATTGATAGATGTAGTCATAAATTTACCTGTTTAATTTAATCTTACTCTTTCCTAGGGTACGGCTCAGATCCCCGACTTCTTTGAGAAGTCGGGGATCTTGTTGTTCAGCAATGATTTAAATGAATGGTTAAAAGTTTGCGGCTCTGGCAAAGTTTCACTATCTGCCAAAGCTGATTCAATTAGCATTTCTAAAACTTCCTGAGCATTTTTTAAGGCTTCTTCGTAAGAATCTCCATGTGTACAAGGCTGCATTACATTAGTAAATTCAGGTAATGAAACTACATAACATTGGTCTTCATCTGACCATTGAATAATAATTGTGTATTTCATTCTTCAGTTTCCTCCGCTTTTTCTATTCTCTCTAATTCTGCAAGTGCTTCATTAACTTGCTTTTCTAAATAAGGTTTAGAGGATGTCTGAGAAGTATTAAATATTTCGCTAGATCCCCCCTAGCCCCCCTTAAAAAGGGGGGAATAATCTCAAAGTCCCCCTTTTTAAGGGGGATTTAGGGGGATCTAGAAGTCTCAAATACAACATCAAAAAGTTTTCAGACATCCTCTTAGCATCGCTACCATCTTTACCAGCGATAATGATAGCTTGAGGCAATAACGGATGTATCCATTTACTATGACTACCCTTTGTAGGTTTATAAGTAAACCCAGCTTGCAGCAATAACCTTTTAAGTTCTCTAATTTTCTTGGGCATAACCTCAGTTTATGTTTACCCTTGCCACTGTTTCAACTGTTTCTCTGCATACTCCCGCACTGCCTCATCTGGGTCATTTTCTGCTTTGTCGCGCAACAGTGGTAAAGTTTTAGGATGCTGACGAAATTGCTTAAAAATTATCTCCAATGCAACGCGGCGAGGGTTTGGATTAGACGATTCATGTTTACCCTCAAAGGGGTCATCTTTAGCACAGTTGTAGTAAATATCGAACAGTTCAGACTGATATTTGTAAACTTGAGCTAATTGTTGCACTGCTGTCCGTCGCACAGCCGAATTTTTATCCGCACTCGCCCATTCGCGCAGCAGAATTTTGGTATCGGGGTCATCCTTGTAAACTTGAGCTAATTGTTCCACCGCTGTCCGTCGCACAGCCGAATTTTTATCCGCACTCGCCAGTTGGCGCAGGAGAGTTTTGGTGTCGGGGTCTTCCTTGTAAACTTGAGCTAATTGTTGCACTGCTATCTGTCGCACATCCGAATCTTTATCCGCACTCGCCAGTTGGCGCAGGAGAGTTTTGGTATCGGGGTCATCCTTGTCAACTTGAGCTAATTGTTGCACTGCTGTCCGTCGCACATCCGAATCTTTATCCGCACTCGCCAGTTGGCGCAGGAGAGTTTTGGTATCGGGGTCATCCTTGTCAACTTGAGCTAATTGTTGCACTGCTATCTGTCGCACATCCGAATTTTGATCCGCACTCGCCCATTGGCGCAGGAGAGTTTTGGTATCGGGGTCATCCTTGTAAACTTGAGCTAATTGTTGCACTGCTATCTGTCGCACATCCGAATTTTGATCCGCACTCGCCCATTGGCGCAGGAGAGTTTTGGTATCGGGGTCATCCTTGTAAACTTGAGCTAATTGTTGCACTGCTATCTGTCGCACAATCGAATTTTTATCCGCACTCACCCGTTGGCGCAGGAGAGTTTTGGTATCGGGGTCATCCTTGTAAACTTGAGCTAATTGTTCCACCGCTGTCCATCGCACAACCAAATTTTGATCCGCACTCGCCCATTCGCGCAGCAGAATTTTGGTATCGGGGTCATCCTTGTCAACTTGAGCTAATTGTTCCACCGCTGTGTATCGCACAACCAAATTTTGATCCGCACTCGCCCATTCGCGCAGCAGAGTTTTGGTATCGGGGTCATCCTTGTAAACTTGAGCTAATTGTTGCACTGCTATCTGTTGCACAACCAAATTTTGATCCGCACTCGCCCATTCGCGCAGCAGAGTTTTGGTATCGGGGTCATCCTTGTAAACTTGAGCTAATTGTTGCACTGCTATCTGTCGCACATCCGAATTTTTATCCTCACTCACTAGTTGGCGCAGCAGAGTTTTAGCTGAATCTTTCCAAGTCGAAGTAATTGCAATAACTGCTTGAGTGCGAATTTCTCGAACTAACTGAGTTTCTTTGTAATCCCGCCCAGAGTCATAATAATACCAAAGGTCATATTGAGTTAAGTCTTTTAATCTGTTGAGTAACTTATCAACTGACTTAATTACTGAGCGATTTCTTACTTCTGCAAGACACTTAGCTGCTAAAAACAGATTAATAAACTTTTCCTCTTCCCCATCCAGCGACATTAAATAATCAATAATGTCGCCAACAAATTCTTCCTCAATCATCCCAGCAATTAGCAGCAATACCTCATGCCACTTTTCATCTTGCCAGTGTTTGCCAAAAACATCTGTTTTTATTGCTTCTATAGTTAAACCATTTGCAGTTCCTCTTTTTTCAAATTGCTTAACAAACTCCCATGCACAAAAATACTCCAAAAACGTCCGATGCACAAAAGCATAATAATCAGCACCCAAGAAACATAAAATAAAGTTGCGCTCCCTTAATTGCTCAATCAGCAAGCGTGCTATTTTTATTTCTGAGGTAACTCTCCGTTCTCGTAAATAGCTAATTAAAGTTTCTTCTAACTCATCTTTACTAATTAGGTTTCCTGCTAAACCTGTCTTTGCTGCTTGCATTTTATAAGCAACCTGGCGTAACATTGCCTGTTTATCTTTCAAGTCAATTGTGTAAGGATCTATATCAGAAAATGTGAGTAATTTTGCTTCTACATCCCATTGATGTAATAGTACCCGTGATGCTTGTTCGTAAAGCGTAACTCTATCTCTAGGCAATTCCTGATTACGATTTAGAATTGCCATCATCGTCAACAGCAGAGGATTTCCTGCTAGTTCAGTAATAGCTTTGGAATTCTCAATTCCTCTTTGCAGCCTTTCCCGTTTTCTAATTTTATCCGCTTCATCACTAAAAGTTAATTCATGCCAACGGTGAATAAAATCTTGAATTTGTTCTGAGTCCAAATCTTGCAATTCAAAATGGTGAAACTCAGCATCGCGTAAGCGTTGCATTTTATAGCCAATTTTACGAGAAGTTACAATCACTTGCACATTAGGATAGTCATTAGTAAAGCGATGAATATCAGTAATCACATCCTCTCGCTTACCAGGCTCAAATACTTCATCTAAACCATCAAACATCACGACAGCGTTACCAGCTTTTAACTGTTGGTGCAGTTTATGTTGATTTAGGTGAGTAATTGCACCGCTACATTTATGAAAAAACTCTAAAAAATTATGACATTCTTTATCCTCGCGCCGTCGCATATAAGTGCGTAACTCAATGAGCAACGGGATTGGTAATGAGATAACATTATCAAGTGGTGATTCTGCCCAATTCAAAGCTAAGTATTGCAATAATGTAGACTTACCAGAACCAGGATCACCTAAAATCACAATATACTTATAAGTCTGCCTGTCATTAACAATATCTAATACAGAACGTATCGGTTGCTCTAAATAAACTCGTTTATAACGTTCTAATTCCTCTGCTTGAATTTCTGCATCTAGTTGATCACTTTCGCGTAACCTTCTTAAATGTTCTTTCGGCAATTCATAAACTTGAGGTAAAACTTGATGCACTTCGCGTACATTTTGAGTGACAAACATACGCCATAACTTCAGTTCGTTATAGGCGTAACCACTCGTATCTAAACTATCCAGCTTCAAATTACCGTAGCATTCGCAGATGGCTTCTTGATATCCGTATAAATCAAAATCTGGTGTAATTCCATCTCTTTCTTGATTCTGTTTAATGAGAGTATCAACTTTTTGGATAATCAAAATATCCCTTAATTCTTGAGAATCAAAGAGAATTTGTTGACATTTTCTGAGATAATTATTTGTAACTAATTGCCAATCAAACTTATCTGGCATAGTTGGCAAGTTAAGTTGATGCCAACGCTCCTTTAGTTGTTGATATTCCAGAGAATCGCAATCATCTATAAAAGCCTTACCTAAAATTTCTTTAACAGATTTTTGATATATAAATTGCTTGAGTGGTTTAGCAAATTTCTTAATATCATCTTGAGATAATCTGCGAAATTTTAATTCTTCTTCGACAATTTCAAAAAATTCTTTCAGAGCTTTAACAATAGCTTTTTCTAGTGGTTCTTTCTGAAATATTGCTATGGGGACATTATTGAAACGGTCTTTGAAAAAGTCTTTAGCGTAGTCTCTGGCTAATTCCTGAGCAAATTCCTTAACAAATTCCTGATTCATAATTGTCTTAACTAATACCCCAACAGCATTAGTCGCTACCCACCCAAGAATCCATTCCACCATAAGAACTGCGATCGCCTAGTGTATTGTTTAAGTATGAGTATATACACCAGTCTCAGCCAGCATGGGCGAATTTAGGATGATTTAACCTCAGCGATGCAAAAAAAAGGCGATCGCCAAAAATCACTATAATTTACTTAAATAAATTGACTAAAATCATATCTCACATAGAGGCGCAAAGAATTGTAGTTTAAAAATGCCTCTTTGCGCCAAAGCTAAGTTCACAAATAATCTTTTTGCTTCTCTTCTATCATCATTCGCACTACATCTTTCATTGTGTATTGTGCTTGCCATCCCAGCTTTTCTTTTGCTTTCGCTGGGTTGCCTCTGCCAACTACAATATCAGTAGGTCGTAATAAACTACTATCAGTAGTTACATATTCCTGCCAGTCTAGTCCTACACAAGCAAAAGCCTGCGCTACAAAGTCCTCTAATTTTGATGTCTCGCCAGTAGCAATTACATAATCATCAGGTTGTTCTTGTTGCAACATTAAATACATCGCATTCACATACTCCGCAGCCCAACCCCAGTCCCGACGCACCGACAGATTTCCCAAATAAAGATGATTATCAGTTCCTTGAGCAATACGACAAGCCGCAGAAATAATTTTCTGAGTTACAAATCTTTCTGGTCTTAACGGCGACTCATGGTTGTATAGAATACCAGAACAAGCAAACAAACCATAAGCTTCTCTGTAATTAGCGACTTCCCAAAAAGCCGTAGCTTTAGCCACACCATAAGGACTGCGCGGACGAAATGGGGTATCTTCATCTGCTGGCTGTTCACCCGTATTCCCAAAGCACTCACTAGAACCAGCATTATAAAGTTTAATCGGCGCACCAATAAAACGAATAGCTTCTAATAAATTCAAAGTTCCAGTAGCGATACTCTCTAAAGTTTCCACTGGCTGTTCAAAAGACAAACCCACAGAACTTTGTCCAGCTAGGTTGTACACTTCATCAGGCTGAATCTTTGTCAAAACCTGCAAGACACTACGAAAATCAGTCAACGCCACAGATGCTAGTTTAATTTGATCACGGATGCCCAAGCGCACTAAATTATGAAACGAGGACATCTGTGCGTCTCGTGAAGTCCCACAGACAATGTATCCCCGGTTTAATAGTAACTCTGCTAAATAAGCCCCATCTTGCCCTGATACACCACAAATAAGTGCTTTCTTCTGCATATTTTATCCCAACAATATTACGTAGAAAAATGTAGTACTTAAACCAACAGTAAAAATAAAACAACCATATTATCATTATTTTTCGGGAATGCCTTCTTAACTAGGACTTACGCAAAAAAACGAAAAATTAAGGTTTTAGAGCAGGGTGTAAGAAGATATTCAAAACCCTTACACCCTATATCCGTTACTGAGTGCAGTCAAAAGTATGCACCACAACCAATCCCCACAAATAATTTTGGTGTGTAAGTTCTATTAACATTCCTCCTGTAAATCTGTTTGGGAAAGGAAGTGGTTTTCTTGTGAGTAAATACCTGACCACTGCGGAGTACAAATACTAACCTCTTGTGGCAATGTCTGGCGATGTCTGGCGATCGCCCTTCATTTGTGACGTAATTAACTTTTTGTGCTATCTGTTAGATATGCTGCAATTTCAATATCAAAATATTTTACTTTTTATATAAAAAAATTAATTTTTGCAAATAATATTCATTAATTTGGCTAGTTTATAAAACCGCGAAACCCAACATTATCATACTTTTCAGTGCGATTTAATTTCATTAAACTGACAAAAATTAAGAAAATGTGAATTACATTTTTCTCTAAAAAAAAATGATATGTTGTATACAGAATTGAATTTCGCACGTATCTGGAGTAGTACCTACGAATCTACTCCAGTTTTTCCCCCTTAAATCCTTAAGCAATCGCTATTTTTGGCAAGATTTGTGAGGGGTTGAGTACAATTTTTTGTATCCCGAAATCAGCAGCAAACAGCCTCAAAGCTTTGCTGATATTGGGTTATAGCTGAGTACAAAGAAATCCTAAACCCCACTCTAAAAATACAAGAACCCTGACCTAAAAATACTAGAACCCCTACCCAAAAATAAAATTTATAAACTTTTTTATAGCTCAATATCAAGGTTTGCAGATTTGAGTACAAATCTAATAAATCCAATAAATTCTATCCAAATGTAACTTCAGTCGAGCTAAAAAACGGCTGCTATAAATCATATATCGCCAATCACCAATGACTCGAAACAAAACAACGAGCCAAAAGTGAGTGGAGGGATGAGATAGCACCATGCCTCGGTGAATCGAAGTCGCGGCTGTACACACCAACTCTACCCAAAACCTCAAAGTTGACACACACCAGCCGAAACACAAGGATTCATAGCCTGCCATCATCAGCGAAGTTGCCCACTAAGTGGCTTTGCTACAACCAAAGGATGCACTCCTGCGGGCAGTGTGATGGCCGTGACTTCCATTCTACTAGGGCAATAAAAATAGCAACGGCATCTCCCACAGTGGCAGCTTAGTCCACCGACATTTGCGAAATTCAATGACACCACAGGTTACAGGCTCCTCCGTTACTGAATCGACACCTACCCAAGCAAAATCTGGTGGTTGCGGATGCGACAGCAAAAGCAGCGCCACCGTGGAAATGGACGAAAAGCTCCAAGAACGTATTGCTAAACATCCCTGCTACAGCGAAGAAGCTCACCACCATTACGCGAGAATGCACGTTGCAGTTGCACCTGCTTGCAACATTCAATGCAACTATTGCAACCGCAAATATGACTGCGCCAACGAAAGCCGTCCTGGTGTAGTGAGCGAGTTACTGACACCGGAAGAAGCAGCACACAAAGCGTTGGTTATCGCAGGCAAAATTCCCCAAATGACAGTTTTGGGAATCGCTGGCCCTGGCGACCCTCTAGCCAACCCAGACAAAACATTCCGCACCTTTGAGTTGATTGCAGACAAAGCACCAGATATCAAGCTTTGCTTATCAACTAACGGTTTGATGCTAACTGAATACATCGATCGCATTAAACAATTAAATATAGATCACGTTACTATCACCCTAAATACCATCGACCCAGAAATCGGCGCGCAGATTTACTCTTGGGTTCACTATAAGCGCAAGCGTTACAGAGGTGTTGAAGGAGCCAAAATTCTGCTCGAAAAGCAGTTAGAAGGCTTACAAGCTTTGAGAGAAGCCGATATTCTGTGCAAGGTCAACTCCGTAATGATTCCCGGAATCAACGACCAACACTTAGTTGAAGTCAACAAAGCAATTCGTGAGCGTGGTGCATTCTTGCACAACATCATGCCTTTGATTTCTGCACCAGAACACGGTACACACTTCGGCTTAACAGGTCAACGCGGCCCCTCACAAAAAGAACTCAAATCAGTTCAAGACCAGTGTGCTGGCAACATGAAAATGATGCGCCACTGCCGTCAATGCCGTGCAGATGCTATTGGTTTGTTGGGTGAAGACCGCAGCCAAGAATTCACCAAAGAGAATTTCTTGGAAATGGCTCCAGAGTATGATTTCAGCAAGCGCCAAGAAGTTCACGAAGGTATTGAGAAATTTAGAGAAGAAATCAAAGCAGCCAAAGAAAAGGCAAAAGCCGGCAAGCAGCAAAGTGCAAACAATCCTAAAATCTTAGTTGCAGTGGCAACCAAAGGCGGCGGATTAGTTAACCAACACTTCGGTCATGTCAAAGAATTCCAAGTTTACGAAGTTGATGGTAACGAAGTTCGTTTCGTTAGTCACCGCAAGATAGATCAATATTGTCAAGGTGGATACGGTGAAGCAGCCACCGCAGAGAATATCATGAAGACAATTGCAGATTGTAAAGCAGTATTGGTTTCCAAGATTGGCAACTGTCCCAAAGAAAAATTGCACGAAGCTGGCATACAGACCGTTGAAGCTTACGACGTAATCGAGAAAGTTGCTTTAGAGTTTTACGAACAGTACGTCAAAGAATTAGGAAATAGGGAATAGGGAACAGGTGACAGGTTACAGATAATTTTTTATCACCTCTCACCTGTCACCTCTCACCTATCACCTCTCACCTATCACCTCATTCGCAAGGAGAATAATCATGGCTTATAAGATTACCAGCCAGTGTATTTCTTGCAATCTCTGTGAGTCTGTATGCCCCACTGGCGCAATTAAAGTAGAAGGCACCCGCCACTGGATTGACAGCGAACTTTGCACAAATTGTGTCGGTAGTATTCATACCGTGCCTCAATGTAAAGCTGGTTGCCCAACTTGTGATGGTTGCGTTAAAGAGACAAACGATTATTGGGAAAGCTGGTTTGCTAAATATAACCGCATTATAGGGAAATTAACAAAAAAACAAGATTATTGGGAACGTTGGTTTGACTGTTATTCAAAGAAGTTTATGCTATCTAACTAAAAACCTTGCTTGAGGTCTACTGCACTTGAATGCTCTAGGGAGTAGTGCTATTCCAGTCTTTCCTTAAACTAAAAAATTACTGCTCTAACACTCTTACTCTTTTATCAGCTCGCTTCAAAGCTTGAGATAAAATTAGTCCTAGTCCTATATACAACTTGAACTTATCAGGACTTACGCAAAAATAACGTAACTCCGTCATTACGACCGATAGGGAAGTAATCTTCCCTATCGCTGGGATTGCTTCTCTACACTTCGTTCCGGTCGCAATGACGTTATCGGCGTTGCGTAAGTCCTGCTTATTTTATTATGAGTTTTTAGATGAACTTTACTTGAAACAATATGAGTTATATAGATTTTCTATAAAAAAAAATTGAACTATTCTGATTTATAGAAAAGCAACAACCAAAAAAACGCTTTTTTTGGTTATTAATGAATTTGGAGAATACTAAAATGTCCAACACCCAATTTAACTTAGTTAAACTATTTGATTTTATTAAAGAAAACAATAAAGATCTAAACCCAGATCACTATCAAATTGCTGTGCGTCAGCAGGGAATAGGCGTTCAGATTGTGCTGAAGTATATTCAGGGAAATCCAGATAAAGAAGTTGTAGTCGGGGCTATTGGCCTGTAAAGTTGAGTGGGATGAGTAATAAAACTTTTGTTACTCGTCCATTAGATTATTATTTTAAGTGATAAATTTAATATTGTTTGGTTTTTAAATTAAATATTTAATTGATTTTTTTGGAGAATTTATATGTCAATTGAAACAATCATTGAAACTTCATTACAGTATTATTTAATCCCCTTTGATGAGCAAGGTAATGAACGTAATGAACATCAAGGAAAGATGAGCCAAAAGATATTAGATATCTTATCTTGTGAGCGAATCACAGATGTTTTTATATTTAGTCATGGTTGGATGAGTGATGTTGCTGGAGCGCGGCAGCAATATAACAAATGGATAGGTGCAATGCACAACAATTTAAATGATATTGCACAAATCAAACAAGTATGCCCAGAATTTCACCCACTTTTAATTGGTTTATATTGGCCGAGTTTGCCTTGGGGTAATGAAGAACTGAGTAATTCTGTGTCTTTTGATCCAACATCTACTTCTTCATTAGAGAGCTTAATTGAGCAGTATGCTCAGAGGATTGCTGATACAGAAATTTCTAGACAGGCACTCAAAACAATTTTCCAAGCAGCAATGGAAGATATTGCACCTGAGTATATGCCATTAGAGGTGCGTCAAGCCTACGAAGTTTTGAACCGAGAATCGGGTTTAGGTAATGATGGTGAAGGAGCAGCACCAGGGAGCGATCGCTTTTCTTTTGATCCAGAAGGTATATTTGAAGCTACCAAAGCAGAACCAGTTAATTTTGGTCAGTTCGACTTAAATGGAATTTTGATGCCTCTACGAGTTCTATCTTTTTGGAAAATGAAAGATAGAGCGCGTCAAATTGGGGAAACTGGCGGTTTTGAGTTACTAACACAACTTCAAAAAGCAACTGCAAATACTGTGCGATTTCATCTTATGGGGCACAGTTTTGGATGTATTGTTGTCTCCGCTATGTTAGCAGGCTCTAGTGGTCACGGTACTTTAATCCGCCCAGTTAATTCTGTAGCTTTAATCCAAGGTGCTTTATCACTGTGGTCTTATTGTGCAGACATCCCAGTTTTACCAGGTCGTCCAGGTTACTTTCATTCCATCATCGCTAATCATAAAGTTGCTGGGCCGATTATCACTACCCAAACGCAGTTAGACAAAGCTGTTGGGATGATGTATCCTCTGGCTGCGGGAATTCGCCAGCAAATAGTTTTTGACCCTATGGAATTTCCGAAATTTGGCGCATTGGGTACTTTTGGCGCTCGTGGCCCTGGTTTGGAAATTGTAGATGTGAAAATGCTTTCTGTGAATGAAAACTATCAGTTTGCCGCAGGTAAAGTCTACAACTTAGATAGCACTCAATATATATGTGATACTAGCGATGGAATATTTGTGGGCGCTCATAATGATATAGCTAAACCAGAAGTAGCTCATGCTGTGTGGCAAGCTGTACTCGCTAGTTGAATTCATCAAAAATCAAGGAATAGCCAAATTATGAGTGAAGAATTGCTATTTTTTAATGGAATTGATGGTGCAACTGGTAAGTACTCACTTCCGCCACTGACACCGATGCAAGTTTCTCAAATTGCTCAGGGTGAAGAAATAGATTTAGAGCTTCTGGGCGAACTCCAAAGGAAAAATATCCATGTTAAGGGGCTAGACCCAGAATATGCACCCATAGAGGGAGTAGACCCGAAAAATTTAGCAGAGACTGGTTGGGGAGTAATCTTTGCTTATGGTGCTGACCCAGCAATTAGAGAAGCACTAAGTCCATTGTTAGAACTGCGTCAAAAGCAAGCTACCCAAAACAAAGAACATTATTATCAGGAATACATCGGCGTTAAAGCTTATCGTCCGGGCGAGACGAAAACTAAGTTTTTGGCACGTCATCAAGTAGGGCAAGGGCCTGCCGACCCTGATAAGATGCCTTACTACCTACTGATTGTCGGCGACCCAGAAACTATTCCCTATAGCTTTCAGTACCAACTTGATGTGCAGTATGCGGTAGGTCGAATTTATTTTGACACATTAGAAGAATATGCTCAGTATGCTCATAGTGTTGTCGAAGCAGAAACAGGTAAGCTCTCACTATCCCGCAATGCTAGTTTTTTCGGCGTGAGGAACAGTGGCGACCAAGCAACTCAACTCAGTGCTGACCAACTAATTAAACCCCTAGCTGAATGGATAGCCCAAGACCAAGCAAGCTGGAATATTCAAACTATCCTCAAAGAAGAGGCTACAAAGGCTCGCTTAGGGCAATTATTAGGTGGTGATCAAACTCCTAGCTTATTGTTTACCGCGAGTCATGGGATGAGTTTTGCCAATGGCGACCCACGACAAGAACGCCACCAAGGGGGGTTACTGTGCCAAGATTGGCCAGGGCCAATGCAATGGAGAGAACAAATTCCCGAAGATTTTTATTTTTCTGCGGATGACATTGGTGTAAGCGATCGCTTGCTGGGATTAATCGCCATTCATTTTGCCTGCTATGGTGCTGGTACTCCCAAATTCGATGATTTTGCCCATCGCAAAGGAACTAGCGAAAGGTCAACTATTGCTCCGCGTGCTTTTGTTGCTCCTTTACCAAGACGTTTGTTGAGTCATCCCCAAGGAGGGGCATTAGCTGTCGTTGGTCATGTTGAGCGAGCCTGGGGATATTCTTTTATGTGGGAGAGGGCTGGAGCGCAGTTGCAAGTCTTCCAAAGTGCTTTAAAACGACTGATGGAAGGACATCCTGTGGGATCGGCTATGGAATTTTTCAACCAGCGTTATGCCGAACTTTCTTCTGATCTGAGTGTTCAACTAGAAGAAATTAAATTTGGTGCAAAAGCTGATGACTCAGCTATAGCTACTATGTGGACAGCCAACAATGATGCTCGGAGTTACACAATTATTGGCGATCCCGCAGTGCGGCTACCTGTTGGTGATGGAAACGCTGTGGAGCGACCAATCATTGAAAAAGTGACTTTGAGCGTCGCACCTACAACAGCAGAAGTATCTGTATTACAGCCAGCGAAGTTGGATTTAATTAAATCGTTAGAAACCTTTTTAGAAAAAGTCCAGCAAGCTCCTACCTCAGAAGTTGAACAAATTCAAGCAACTGTGTCAGCCGTAAATAATTTACTTCAGGCGTTGAAATTATGAATATCTTTAAAATTACTATTCAACGTAAATATCAAGATAGCTGGCCTGTAGTTGTCGAACATACCAAACCAGGTCAACTTGTTACTATCCGCCGTCAAGGTATCCTTAACATCAATGGTGAAGATGATCTTGTCACACTCAGAGCATTAAGCTCCCAGCCAAGGGAATACGGCACAATATTAGGCAAAACACTATTTAATGATGGTATACGTGATGCTTTTATTCAAGCTTTGGCAAGTCTTGAAGATAGTAAAGACACTGAAAAATATCTTCATGTACTGCTATACGTCGAAGCTGAAGACATCAAGGAATTACAGTGGCAAAAACTCTGCTCTCCTTTAGATGAAGACTGGGATTTTTTATCTCTCAATCAAAGGACACCTTTTTCTCTGTACATTCCCCCAAAGACAAAGCAGCTTTTCCCTGCCATTGGGCGATTGGACTTGCAGGCACTGGTTGTAGCTGCCAGCCCATCTGGACTAGGAAAATTTCAGCTAGAACATTTTGATGTAGAGGCTGCGGTGACTAGTGTTAAAGCTGCCCTTGGGGACATTCCAACTGACGTGTTAGCAACAGTTGATGGAGCAGTAGGGCGGCCCACCTTGGATGCACTGATGCAGTGTCTGACTAATGATGAAAAATACTATACCTTAATCCACTTCGTCTGCCACGGTAAGTTGTTATCTAATAAAGAAACTGCACTTTATTTGGCAACCGAAGATAATCAAGTTGCACCAGTTGATACCACTACCTTAATCGACAAGCTGACTAACTTACGCCGCGCACCGCATTTTGCTTTTTTGTCCACTTGCGAAAGTGCCAGTAATACAGTAGAAGCAACAGGAGCAATGGGCGGACTAGCACAACGTTTAGTTAGAGAATTGGGTATACCTGCCGTCGTGGCAATGACGGACAAAGTTAGTATAAAAACTGCTCAAGCTTTAGCTACCGCTTTTTATCAGCAATTAAGAGTACATGGCAATGTAGATTTAGCATTGAGCGAAGCTACAGCTGGATTGCAACGCCGAGATGACATCACTGTTCCCGCACTTTTTACCTATTTGGGAGGGCAACCCTTATTTAGCGATACTCCAGACCGTCCCCTCACACCCAAAGAAATTAAGTATGGTTTAGATCGTTTAGCAAAATTACTACCAGAACGTGCGCCTATACTGTGCAATAAGTTGAATCAGCAAATAACAGTGCTGAATAGAACGTTAGGTACTGAAACCGAAGAGGCACTGAAAGAACAACAGAAGGCTTTGGGTGCAATCAATACGATATGTAGCGAAGTCTTGGATTTGAGTTTTCCAGTTTTGGCATTGGGTACAGAACCACCAGCCTACGACTTACGCTGTCCTTTTCAAGGATTGAAGCCGTTCCGCTTGGAAGACCGCGAGTTTTTCTTTGGGCGAGATCAGTTGATTGCAAAACTACAAGAAAAACTGGCGCAAGACAATTTTTTACCTGTGTTGGGGGCTTCTGGTAGTGGTAAATCATCCCTGGTATTGGCAGGATTAATTCCAGCACTACAAAGCCAGCCGCCAAACCTCCAGATGGCTTACATGACACCCACTAGTGAACCAATTGCTGCACTGCAAACAAGTCTATCAACATTTCAAAGCCAGAATTTTGTATTGGTGATAGACCAGTTTGAAGAACTGTTCACTCTCTGTAATGATGAAGCGCAAAGACAAAAATTTATCGACAAATTAATCAGTCTGAGCCAGCAGCAAAAAGTGATAATTACGATGCGAGCAGACTTTTGGGGAGAGTGTGCAACTTACCCCAAACTTAAAGAAATGATGCAGGTGAGACAAGAATTAATTGCACCTATGGACTCAGAGGAGTTACGCAGCGCAATGAAGGATCTGGCTAAAAAAGTGACTTTGCGCTTTGAAGCTGGTTTAGTTAATTCTATCTTAGATGAAGTTGAAGGAGAACCAGGGGCAATGCCTCTGCTGCAACACGCATTGTTTGAGTTGTGGAATCGGCGACACGGCAGATGGTTGCTTTGTGTAGAGTATGAGGCCATTGGTGGTGTAAAAAAGGCAATTTCTCAGACTGCTGATGCTGTTTACAATGGCTTATCACCGGAGGAAAAAGAACAAGTACGCAATATCTTTGTGCGCTTAACCCGTTTGGATGAAGAAGCTGTACAAGGTGATAAACAACGCGATACGCGACGGCGAGTTGAGTTAGAAGAATTAGTGTCAGTTGGTGGAGAGCAGACACAAATCAAAAAGCTGGTAGAAAAGTTGGCAGGTGAAGGTGCGCGGTTGGTGGTTACTAGTGTCAATAGCAGCACTCATCGAGAGGAAGTTGAAGTTGCTCATGAAGCTTTAATTCGTTATTGGAAGAGGTTGCAAAACTGGTTGAACGAAAACCGGATTAATTTGCAACTGCGGGAGAAAATTCGTGATGCAGCACTGGATTGGAATCAGAATCAGCGCAAAGAAGAGTATTTAGAGCTTCAGGGTGGGCGATTGGGCTATGCAAAAGAACTGTCTAAGCAACCTTATTTTTTTAATAAGCTTGAGACTGAGTATATCGATGCTTGTGTAAAGTTGCGCCAGCGTCAACATCAACAAAAGTGGCGAATTGCTTGGACAACTATTTTGAGCTTGCTTGGATTCGCTTCATTTGCAGTTTTTCAATGGAGACAAGCAGAAATTGGTCAAATTAAGGCTTTAAGTGCATCCTCAAAAGCACTTTCACTCTCCCATCAAGAATTAGAGGCAGTGACCGAAGGTTTGCAGACAGGCAAAAAGCTCCAACATTCATTTTGGCAAGCAATCTGGCCTGACGCTGATTTAGGAAATCAAGTCAGAGGAACACTACAAAATGTGTTTTCTGAGGTTAAAGAAAGTAACCGCTTCCAGGTGAAAAGTCAACTTGCTTCAGTAGCATTTAGTTCTGATGACCAGATGATTGTTACTCGGAGTTTAGATGGAACAGTGCAACTCTGGAAGCCAGATGGTATGCCGATTCCCTGGCCTCATAACGGTCGAAAAGTTTCAGCTACTAACAATAATGGACAGAGATTTGATGTGCCAGTAGTTGCTTCAACTGATAATGAGCAGATACTTGCTTTAGATGTTGACGGTCACTTAGTTTTTACATTTAGAAACTACAGAAGGTTAGTTCCGATTTCGGGTGTCGCATTTAACCCTACTGAGAAAATTATGGCTTTGGCCGCTGGCGATCGCATTTTACTATTGAGTCTCACAGGGGATCAACCCCTCAAGAGCTTACAAACACAGCGTGGCACTATAGCTGCACTCGCTTTTAGAGCCGATGGCAAGATACTTATAACAGCTAATACGCAAGTAAATCAAAAACAAGATAAAGTCGGAATTATACAACTTTGGAATCTAGAGAAAGATACCCTTATAAACACTTTAGAAGGAGATATGGGTTTTCAAGAGTCCGTCAGTATTAGCTCAGACGGACAGATGGTTGCTGCTGGGGGTTGGTATGGTGCTACACTCTGGAAAAGTGATGGCACATGGCACAAAAAGCTTGATGTTGGGTATCCAAACCAGGTTAACGCCCTCACCTTTAGTCCTGATGGAAAGATGCTGGCTACGGGAGGTGTGAATAAAACAGTCAAACTCTGGAATATGGACGGTACTTTGTACAACACATTTCTAGGACATAACGATGCAATTTGGGGACTCAGTTTCAGCCCCGACGGTCGGATAATTGCCTCAGCAAGCAATGATAATACAGTCAAACTGTGGCAAAATGACAATCAACAGAATGGTACATTGCTCAACACCCTGATTGGACATCAGAGTTCTGTTCGCTCAGTTGCTTTCAGCCATGATGGTAAGACTATTGCCTCGGCAAGTGATGATGGAATCGTCAAAATTTGGAAGCTAGGTGGTACTGCTCTGAAAGCTCTTTTGCATAACGATCAAGTGTATGCAGTTGCGTTTAGCCCTGATGGAAAGACAATTGCAACAACAAATGGACATGGTTGGCTCACTCTCTGGAACCCAGATGGAACCGTGCAAAAAACTGGACAATGGCATTTTGGGCCGATTACCGCAGTCGCTTTCAGTCCTGATGGACAAATGATTGCCACAGCTGCGGGGGATAGGCAAGTGCAAATTTGGAATCCAGATGGTACTCGTTTACGAAAGCTAAAAGGGTATACAGGTGAAATTAATCAGTCTGAAGTGAAGGGAGTGAGTTTTAGCCCCGACAGTCAAATAATAGCCACCGCATCTGTGGACGGAAAATTACAACTGTTTAATAGCGCTGACGGAAAGTTGCTAAAAACTTTGGATCAAGAGAATTATCCAATTTGGAGTGTCAGTTTCAGCCCTAAAGATCAGATAATTGCTTCAGCGAATTATGATGGAACGGTCAAGCTCTGGAATACCGATGGCACTTTAATAAAAACCTTGTCAGGACATGAAGGTGCAGTTTTGGGAGTCGCTTTCAGATCTGATGGCAAGACTATTGCCTCAGCAAGTGCAGATAAAACAGTCAAACTCTGGAATATTGACGGCACTTTACTGAAAACTTTATCAGGACATGAAGGTGCAGTTTTGGGAGTCGCTTTCAGATCTGATGGCAAGACTATTGCTTCAGCAAGTGCAGATAAGACAGTCAAACTTTGGAATACTGATGGTACTTTACTGAAAACTTTGTCAGGACATCAGGATGCAGTTGTCGGAGTCGCTTTCAGCCCTGATGGCAAAACTCTTGCTTCAGCAAGTGCAGATAAGACTGTGATTCTGTGGAATTGGCAGGAAAATTTGAATCTGGAACGGCTACTTACTTACGGGTGCGATTGGATGCACGACTATTTGAACAACCCCAGTGTTAATCTGAGTAAAAGCGATCGCCATCTCTGCGACAATATCCAAAAGAATTAGCCTATTTCAGCAATGAACACCTTTGAGATTACCATCCAACGCAAATCAGGCGATCGCTGGCCGATAGTTGCAGAACACAGCCGCCCTGGTGAACTGCTACCAATTCGCAGTGAAGGTACTCTGGTGGTAACTCTAGAGGATGTTCAACAATTAACAAGTCTGCTGGGAAGACCGAAGGACTATGGTACAGTCTTGGGCAAAGCGTTGTTTCAGGGTCAAATACGGGATGCTTTTGTCAGTGCTTTGCGAGAGAGTGAAAACCCTCTGCGGGTTCTGCTGTTTCTCGAAGCCGCAGACAGCAAACTAAAATTTTGGCGTTGGGAAAGGCTATGCGCCCCAATTGATGGTGATTGGCAGTTGTTAGCTCTCCAACAGCGATCGCCTTTTTCTTTCTACATCCCTGCAATTACCGATCGCCGCTTTCCCCCCATAGGAAGGCGCGATTTGCGAGCCTTGGTCTTGGTAGCCAGCCCCACGGATGCAGATAAGTATAATTTAGCTAAATTTGATGTCAAGGCTACGGTTGACAGTGTACGAACTGCTTTAGGAAATATCCCTACCGATGTTTTGGCAACGGTGGAAGGTGCGATCGCTCCGCCAACCCTTGACGCACTCTGTTCTCAACTAACAGACCGGACAAAGCAATACACCATACTGCATTTTGTCAGTCACGGTAAGTTATTGGATGACGGCGAAACTGTCCTCTACTGGGCAAAAGCTGATAATACAGTTGAGCCAGTCACAGCAACACGCTTGCTAGAACGGCTAGACCCTTTACGAGGAGCTAGAGGATTACCGCATTTTGCCTTTTTGTGTGCTTGCGAAAGTGCCAATTTTGGGGTAAATGGTGGATTGGGAGGATTAGCCCAACGCTTGGTGCGCGATTTGGGTATGCCTGCGGTGGTGGCAATGACCGATAAGGTAACAATTAAAACAGCACAGATATTAGCAGAAAACTTTTATCGGCAACTCAAAGCATCGGGAGAGGTGGACATAGCACTGCATGAAGCCACAGCTAGTTTAGCCGAGCGTGGTGATATTACTGTCCCGGCTTTGTTCAGTCGCTTAGGTGCAAGACCCTTATTCAGCGACCAACTCGACCGCGCACTGACTAACTCCGAAATTGAGTATGGCTTGGAACATCTGAAAAAATTGCTGTTAGAGCGATCGCCTGTACTCTGCCATCCATTTGAGGAGCAAGCACAAAAGCTGAGAAACATTATAGTTGCAGATGTCGCCGCCTTGAGCAAGCAAGCGCGTCAAGAACGAGAGCAGGCTTTAACTGAAATAGACAATCTCTGCGATGAAGCCATAGATATCAGCTTTCATGCGCTGGCTTTAGATCAGCAACCACCAAATTACGATTCTCGCTGTCCTTTTTTGGGCTTGTATCCATTCCGCCAAGAAAACCGCGAGTTCTTCTTTGGGCGTGACGAATTAATTACCCAACTGCAACAAAAGCTGAATGAACACAACTTTTTAGCAGTGTTAGGTGCTTCTGGGAGTGGTAAATCATCATTGGTACTAGCTGGGCTGATTCCGGCTTTACAACAACAGCAGCCAAGTTTGGCGATCGCTTACATGACCCCAAGTAGCAATCCCAACGAACAACTGCAAATAAGTCTATCACCTTATTTAGAAAACCCCTCTCCAAACCTCTCCCCCGCAGGGAGAGAGTCTTTGAATTTTCCTCCTTCTCTTGAAGGGAAGGAGGTTAGGGGGTTAGGTCAATCCCTAATCCTAGTAATTGACCAATTTGAGGAACTATTCACCCTCTGCACTGATGAAGCTCAACGCCTCGCTTTTATCGAGCAAGTGTTAAGCCTGAGTCAGCAGCAAAAGGTTGTAATCACCATGCGAGCAGACTTTTGGGGAGAATGTGCGCCTTACCAAGAACTCAAAGAGTTGATGGAAGCAAGGCAAAAATTAATTGCACCGATGAACGTCTTAGAACTGCGAAAAGCAATGGAAATGCAAGCGGCTCAAGTGGGGTTACGTTTTGAAGCTGGCTTGAGTAATAGTATTTTAGATGATGTTCAAGGTGAGCCAGGTGCTATGCCACTGCTGCAACACGCACTGCTAGAGTTGTGGAAACGGCGACACGGCAGATGGTTGCGTTGTGAAGAATATGAAGCCATTGGCGGTGTGAAAAAGGCAATTTCTCAAACTGCCGATGATGTGTACAATCGTTCCAAACCAGAAGCACGAGAGCAAATCAAGAATATCTTTGTGCGCCTTACCCGCTTGGATGAAGAAGCTGTACAAGGTGAGCAACGCCGGGATACACGAAGGCGTGTTGGGTTAGAAGAATTAGTACCTTTAGGTGGTAAGTTGGCGGTAACAAAAAATCTCGTGCAGCGATTGGCTGGGGAAGGTGCGCGACTTGTAGTAACGAGTGTAGATGAGTCTACAAATCAAGAAGAAGTGGAAGTTGCCCATGAAGCCTTAATCCGCTACTGGCCAAGATTGCTTGATTGGTTGAATGAAAATCGGACTGATTTACAACTGCGTGAAACTATCCGCCAAGCTGCTTTGGAGTGGGAGAAGAAACCAAAAGACGAAAATTATTTAGTACATCGAGGCGGGAGGTTAGAAGATGCTGAGGCGTTATTAAAGAAAGCTGGATTTTTGAACCAGCTTGAGGCTAATTATATCAGTGCTTGTGTGGAGTTGAGAGAGCGATCGGCTTTAGAGCAAGAGCAAAGGCAACAACGAGAACTACAACGGGAGAAACAAGCACGGCTTGGTTGGCAATGCCTGGCTGGTGCTATGACTATCATTACTATCCTTTTCATCAGCTACTTTGCTTATCGTGAAAAATTACGGTTAGAAGCATATTCTTTAGGAGAAACAGTGAAGATACCAGCAGGTAAATTTTACTTTGGGGCAAAGAATCCTCGTGGTAATGAGATATCAGTAAGACAGATCAATCTTGATGATTTTGAAATTGATAAGCATCAAGTTTCTAATCATCAGTATGGTTTATGTGTTAGTTATGGAGCTTGTTCTAGACCAGTAATGCAACCACAATTATTTCTTGACAAAAATAATCTAGACAAACCAGTTGTTGGAGTTACAGCTTTTCAAGCCAATGACTATTGCGACTGGCTGGGAAGACGCTTGCCAACTGAATTAGAATGGGAAAAAGCTGCACGTAATTCTCAAAATTTTTCATCTACTCTCCCCTCGTGGGAGTGGACTTCATCTTATTTTTTTAAGCAATTCAATTTTCAACTATCTAAAAAGCCTTGGTATATAAATTCTGAAATTTTAAAATTAAATCAGCCATTAACTTTAAGATTTCTAGGAAAAAAAATTACAGTTCGTCAGAGTGCTTTACCAGATTCTCAAGCTGAAGATACAGGTCTACGTTGTGCTAAATCCAAAAAGGATGATACATTTATAAATATAATTTAATAAATTTTTTAGGAGAGCAAAAAATGCCTAACTGTACTATAAAACCGGAAGAAAAAAGTCAGATTGTTAATATTGATATCTCCGATGCCGATTATTTTGAAATAAAAGTAAAGGGTGGAGAAGCAGTCAAAGCTGAACTTATTGAGGTTACTCATTTAGGAACTAAAAGCATAGATTCCCTAGAAATAGGTACAGGCCAGTCACAGAGGTTTAACAATATTGCTAATTTAAAAGAAGAAGCTAATTATCAAATAAAATTTACTCGTCTTCAAGTAGATAGTAGGAAAGAGGTTACTTTATCATTTGAAGCTTACAAGATAACACCAAAGGGAAAAATAAGCGTTCCTGGCGACAAAGATCCAAAATTATTATAGGAGAATATCTAATTTATAATTAATGTAACAGAATCCTCAACCCAACTACTATCAAATATCAGTTCATAAATCCGATTATGAACTTTCAAAACTCCCTGCTGCTTAACTACTAACCCCGATAACAGCAACTCCTTCTCTTCTGAGCTATCAACAACAGCCACCTGCCCATGATGGAGAATTTGCTGATATAGTTCTAGTAAGCCAACAGGGTAGAGAGTATTCTTGAGGATGCGATCGCGGATTGTTCGCAAGTGTTCTGGCTCATCTTGAGATTCCCAATTGTCAATGATATGCGATCGCACCATATTTTCTATCCAAACTGCTTCCGAGTTTGGTGGTATTTCCAAGGTATAACTCCGAATAATTTTACAAAGCTTTTGCGTTAAAAAAGGCTGTCCGTTTGTCCAAGCTAAAACTTCTTTCAGCACTAACTGAGGATTGCTAACTTTTGGTGTTAATCCTTGCAGTAAAGGTTGAGCTTCGTGTAATTGAAAGCCATTTAACTGAATTATTTTACCAATATTAAACGGTGTTCTCTGATAATCATTAATTAAATCTGATGGTGTAGCGACACCAAATAAGGCAAAGGTTAAACGCCGATACTCCGGGTTAAGACTGCGCTGATTATAACAAAAACGTATCAGTGCGAAAAAATCATTAACAGGGAAATTTAACGCTAAAACACTATCAATCTCATCAATAAAAATAAAAATATTTTCGCTATCAACTTGCTTGAGTAATATATCTTCAATAAACCGAGCTAAACATTGAATAAGTGATAAATCTTTTTGTTCATCCCACCATTTTTTAAAATTCACCTTACCCAACAAATTAAAATTCTGCCACAATTCCACTATTAATCCTTTATACCATTGAGTAGGAGTAATATTTTCACTACCCAAACGAGTAATATCAATTGCTGCACAACTAAATCCTTCTTGTTGAATATGGTGTATCATGCGTACCATTAAGCTTGATTTACCCATTTGTCGGGCATTTAGGATATAACAAAATTCCCCATTTTTCAATGCTTTATAAAGGTAACGGTCTGCGGAACGCACCACGTAAGTCGGTGCATCCATAGGTAAGCTTCCGCCAACGTGATAATCAAAGGTTGAAGCTTGTTCGGCACTTCTCAGCAGTGCATTTTCAAATATCAGTTCTGCTTGCGTAGCTTTGAGAATTGCCAAAGTTTGTGTTAATTCTTGCGTGCGTTCATTTACTTTTTGTTCTAAATTTTGGTTAGATTGGGCTAATTCTTCTTTTGTATTTTGCAAAGCTAGATTTTTAATTCCTAATTCCCAAATTAATTGCGATCGCTCCGCTTCTGAGCGTTTGCGTTGTGTGATATCCTGAAAAGCGGCTATAGCATAAATAATCTTTCCCTGTTCATCAAAAATTGGTGTAGCTGAGACCTCCAAAGGAATAATATTGTCGCCTTTGCGAACTTCCATATCTTCAACAGTGATGCTCTCACCGTTCAATGCTTGTACAATTGGGTGCTTTTCTGTAGGATATAACTGTTCTTTTTCTGATATGTAAACTTGATAAAACTCACTCAATTGGGGTGGTGTAGTTTCTGGTACAATTCCTTTACCGAGTATTTGTTGCGCTGTCTGATTTGCATAGAAAGGTTCACCATTGCTGTTAACTACAAAAACGCCTACTGGGACAGCTTCTAAAAATTGAGCTAACTTGGCTTCGCTGGTGCGTAATGCGGCTTCTGTTTGTTGACGAACCTTAACTTCTTCTTGTAAACGAATTAATAACTCTGCTTGAGCTTGTTGTGCTATTAGTTCCTGTTTTTTAATACCTTTCATTCTCTGGACATATTGCAGAGTTTTGTAAGTAGTAATTTCTAAATCTTGAAAGTTAATTGGTTTAGTTAAAAAGTCAAAAGCACCGCGATTCATCGCAGATCTAATATTATCAATATCACTATAAGCGGAAATAATTACCGCTTTAATCATGGGATATAACTCATTAAGTTGAGTTATTAAAGTTAACCCATCCATTTGCGGCATATAGATATCAGTTAATACTATATCTATATCTGGTTCTATTTGAATTATTTCTAATGCTTCAACACCATTACGCGCAAAAAATAAATTAAATTGCTGTTGTCGAATTTCTTTTCTAAATTTTTGGCGGAGCAAGATTTCTAAGTCAGGCTCATCATCCACAACCAGTATGTTAGCTGGCATAGTTTATTACCTGATTAAGCTAATTTATAAATTTAAGATTTTTTGCTTGAGTTGATTAAATTCAATGGGCTTAGTAATATAGCCATCAGCACCATATTGTTTTGCCGTCAAATAATTCTCTTCATCATCATAAGCAGTAATAATGAATACTTTCAAAGCTGGATATTTTTCTTTAATTAGTTTGAGCATTTCTAAACCATTCATTCCACGCATATTAATATCCGTGACAATTAGGTTTAGACAACTAGTTAGCTTACTTTGTAAATATTCCAGTGCTTCTTCTGCTGAAAAAGCAAAATATAATTTAATTTGATTTCCTTTAAGTTCTTTTCTAAATTTTTGTTTAAACAAGAATTGGACATCTTGTTCGTCATCTACAACCATGATCTTCATTTAATAAAATTTTATTTGACAAATTGAATAAAATATGTATTTAAAAGAGCTATTAAAATACAGTGTTTATAGAATATTATCGTTAAAACTAGAGTATATTATGCAAAAATGAGGCTAATATTAATCAAGGTAACGTCTTACAGCTATAATATTTTTATTGCTAAAATTTATTTAGAAAAATGTAATACTGTAAAGTAAATAAACGTAAGTTTAATTGAGTTTGTAGCTTGTAAGTGATCGCTTCAGAATTAACCAAGACCACCTCTTTTAGCCAATCATCTTCGGCAAATTAACAATAAATTCAGTATAATTATTTACTTCACTATTGACTTTAATTTTTCCCTGATGCTGCTGGACAATAATATCATGAGTGATGGAAAGTCCTAAACCTGTGCCTTCACCAGTAGGCTTCGTAGTAAAAAAAGGATTAAAAATTTTATCTATTATCTCTGGCGAAATACCTTCACCATTATCATGAATGCAAATTTCTACTTCCTCACCTAAATTTTTTGTACTCACTGAGAGCATAGGTGCAAATTCTTCAGAGATAAACTCTGTTTTTTCTTGCAAACGCATTTTTTTTTGATGTGCTGCGTAGCAAGCATTATTAATGATATTTATTAAAGCGCGATTAATATTTTCGGGTACGACATTTATTTGACCAAGACTATGATCATAGTCTGTTTTTATAGTTATCTTGAAAGCCGCATCCTTGGCACGCATTCCGTGATAGGCTAAGTCGATAGCATCTGCCAACAAAACGTTAATTTCTACTAGTTGACGCTCACCAGTTTGCCCCCGCGAGTGCATAAGCATTCCACTTACAATATTATCTGACCTTTTGCCATGCTCATATATTTTTTGGGCATTTTGTTTAATATCATTTAAAATTTCTTCTATATATTTTTTGCTTGTCGAGTCTAAAGAGTCTTTTTGATTTTCAATTTCTTCTGCTAGTTCCTGAGCTAATTCTATGGATAGTTCAGCAAAATTATTCACGAAATTTAAAGGATTTTTGATTTCGTGAGCAATACCAGCTGCTAAAGCTCCTAATGAAGCTAACTTCTCTTGGGCAATAATCTGAGCTTGTGTAGCTTTTAATGTCTGCAATATACTTGCTAACTCTTCATTTTTCTCTTCTAATTCTTGAGTCCTTACCTTAACTTTTTGTTCGAGAGTACGGTTATAGTCTTCTAATTGTTCGTAAAGACGAGAATTTTCTATAGAAATAGCCGCCTGAGCCGAGAGAATTTTTAAAACTTCGACACGCTCAGCAGTAAATGCACCAGTGGTTAAATTATTCTCTAAATATACAATACCGCTGAGTTTACCTTGATAAAGTAAGGGTGTACAAAGGATAGATTTAGGTTGAGTAGTAATAATATATGGATCATGAATAAATTGACCTTGATTAGCAGCGTCATCTAAAACGACATTTTTATGTGTGTTAAATACATAGTTAATAATAGTAGTTGATAAAAGATATCTTTGTTTGTCAGCATCAAAAGCATCTACGGGAATTGATTGTAGTGTAGTAACTGCTTCAGCATCAACTACACCTTCTGCTTCAATAACTAAACTACCATTTTGATCGAGGATTAATAAACCTTTTTGAGCACCTGCATTTTCAATGATGATGTTCATCAATTTTTTGAGTAGCTTGCTGAGAATTATTTCATCAGCTAAAGTTTGGGATGCTTTAATGACTGTTGTTAGATCTAACACTTCTGTATTACTGTTAGTAGTAGAGGAAGTAGTATTTATAGTTTCAGCACCCGTTCGTTTTGTTACTCCCACAAAAAAATGTGAGTATTTGGATTCTAAATCTTTAACTTTAGCTGTTGCTCCCCAGTAAGCATAACAATGGTGTGCATTCTTCATGTATAACTGTCCTATCTCTTCTCTGGCAAGAGAGAGGTAAAATTCTGCCGCACGTTCATAAGTTAGAGCTTCTTCATTAATAAAGCCTTGTTTCTTTGCTCCTTGAATAGCTTTTTCGTAAAAATCTTGGGCTTCCCAATTTTGTCCTAATACTCGTGCTTTCTCGGCTTCTATCAATTCATATTTGTGTTGGCAATTTTCTGGGCAATGAGTAGCCCATATTTTCATTTTCTCTTGATTAAATGCTACTTTCTCTAAAAATTCATCTCGAAAATGATTTTCTCCATCAAAGCAACAAGCAAGCAGAGCCAGGGAATAGTAGAAATTATGTTGTACTGCAACTATATAAGAAGCAGAACTGTCTGAATTGTTTTTTGCTTGAATAGCATAATTAATAGCTTGGCGGTAGTCATGAAATAGATAATATAATATTGTTTTAGCTAAATAAGCACTAAATAATAACCATACAGCCTGCTTTTGAGTCCATTGTTCTAAAAGTTTCTGCTCTTCTGCTAGAGAATTTCCAATTATCGCAAAATTTTCATCTTGAGATTTATTTATTAAATTGAAAACAATAGTTCTACAGTTTTTCATGTAGAAAATTGTATATTGTTGTTTCAACTCAATATTTAAATTAATATACTCTTGATACTTATGATTTAATTCTCCCAGATTATATCCACTAAACATTAAAAATAAACAATATGCTGAAGCTGCATAAGAAGTGTATTCTATATGTCCTGTATCAAGACCTATATTAATAGCTTCTTGTAATGTTCCAATTATGCTCGCCTCACGAATTGGTTCTTTCCAGTGTCTAATAAAACCGCTTGTATAGTGAAATACGAGTGGTTTAGCTTCTTTAAGATCAAATTTTTCTAGTAAATTTAAAGCTAATTGACCAAATCGATAGCCAGTTTCAATATCTTGCATCATTCCACACAACAGTTTGGCATAAAAAGTATAAACACTAGTAGCTTGTGGTGGATTACCATACTTAATGCAAAGCTTGACCGCAGTTAATGTTACTAAAGAATATAAAAGAGGATTACTAATAATTGTCGCAGTAGTAACAATCATTAAGATTCTGACTGCTGCAAGCTTATATGGCTCTGTCATTGTTGGTAAATTAGACAAATCCTCAATTCGCTTGTCTCGCAAAAGTAATTCTACAGTTTCTTGCTCTTGATTAATATGATTGATTTCTGGTAGTGTAGGTAGATTAATTCCTAGTTGCGCTAAAACTTTGTATGCAGTATTTATAGCTAATTGCATTTGAATTTTAGCAATATAAGATTGAATTTTTAGTTCATAAATTCTGACTTGATCAAGCAGAGACTTGGCTTCGGTTAAAACAATATTAGATAAATTTTCAGCTTCCTCGAAATTAGTATTCATATACTCTAATTCTACAGCTTCTACATGAAGAGCCAAGGCCAATTCATACTGAACATTCCAAGTGTCTGCTGAAAGTAATTCTAAGCCAATTTTGATATATCTAATAGCTGTTTCGTAGGCGGCTGCATTCTTAGCTTTTCTACCTGCAATTAAATTTAGACGAGCCAGATTATCTTTTTCTGTTTGATTAGTAATTAAAAATAAACTGATATTTAAATGATTGACAATATTAAATATGTTTTCTTCTAATTTATCTTGTGTAATATTTTCTAATAAAAGTTGACCAACTTTGAAATGAGCTTCTTGCTTTTGCTCATCTGGAATTAAAGTATACGCAGCTTGCTGAACTCGGTCGTGTAAAAATTTGTATGATATAGAAGCTGGAACATCAGGTATAGTAGCAGAAGATGTTGCTGTGCGATCGCTCTTTTGCTCCCGCCAAAGAATTGGAATTTTATACGCCTCACTCAGAGGTATAATTAAGCCTTCTTGAATAGCTGGTAAAAGTTCAATAGCAGTATCTCTAAGAGACTTTTCATTGACTATAGCAAGTACATCTAAATCAAATTCATTACCAATGCAAGCAGCTAATTTTAAAGAATCTTGAACACTTTTATCTAGCCTCTCAATTTTAGTCACCATTAAATCAATTATGTTATCAGTTATCTCTATCCGTTGAATCTCTGCAATTTTCCATCGCCAACAACGATTACTATAATCAAATAACAACAATTTTTGCGTATACAAAGCTTGAAGTAGCTGAGTCAAAAAGAAAGGATTGCCATCAGTTTTATTAAATACTAGTTCAGCTAAAGATTTGGAATCTTCGATTGAGCAGTCCAGTGTATCAGCAATTAATTCTTCTACATTCTCTAACTTCAAAGGCTGGACAATAATTTTATTTATATTAATTCCAGCACTTTGAATTTTATCTAAAGTTTGCATCAAAGCATGAGTAGGGCTGACTTCATTATCTCGATACGCTCCAATCATTAAAAGGCATTGGCTATCGATGTTAGCCATGAATAGTTCAATCAACTTTACAGAACCAGAATCTACCCACTGTAAATCATCTAAAAAAATAACTAAAGGGTGTTCTTTTTTTGTAAATACATCCAGGAATTTTTGCAAAACTAAGTTGAAACGATTTCGAGATGCAGTTGAGCTTAACTGTGGTACTGAAGGTTGTTTGCCAATAATTAATTCTACTTCAGGAATAACATCGATAAGAACTTGACCATTTGCTCCAAGTGCTGCTAATAATTTCTGTTTCCATGTATAAAGTTGCGTCTGGCTTTCTGTAAGCAACTGTCGAATCAATTCTTGAAATGCTTGTATCAGGCAAGCATAGGGAATATCACGCTGCAATTGATCAAATTTGCCGGAAATAAAATAACCCTGTTTCTGAACAATTTCTTTATGAATTTCCTGAACTAAAGCTGATTTACCGCTACCAGAATAACCAGTTACAACTACCATTTCTGTAGAGCCAAGGCTCACTCTCTCAAAAGCTGTTAATAGCTGCTCTACTTCGGTTACTCTACCATAGAGTTTTTGTGATATTTTAAAATTATCTGAAATATCTTTGCTTCTTAAACTAAAATTAGAACATTTACCAAAGTTTTCTAATTGAGTGAAACAAGTTTTTAAATCTGCTATTATTCCCCCAGTACTTTGATATCTTACTTCTGAAGTTTTTGCCATTAATTTAATGACAATATTTGAGATAATTTTAGGGCAAACTTCTTCTCCTACTACAATATGGGGTGGTATAGGTAATTGAGCTATATGACAATGTACCAACTCCATAGGTTCGGTAGTTACAAAAGGTAATTGCTTAGTAAGTAACTCATAAAAAGTCACCCCTAAAGAATAAAAGTCAGTCCTATAGTCTATTACCCGATTCATTCTGCCAGTTTGTTCTGGTGAAATATAAGCTAAGGTTCCTTCGAGGTGTTCAGGATTGCTAATTCTCGGATTTTCTCTCGATAAAATGCTAGAAATGCCGAAGTCAATAATTTTAAGTTGTCCAGTTTTTGGGTTAAAAACGATATTAGATGGGTTGATATCTTTATGTATAATATTAGCAGTATGAATTGCATTCAAGCTTTCGGTAATTTTGATAGCAAGTGTCAAGAAATCTTTTAATGTAAACTCTTGCCTTTGCGTTAATACTTTTAAAGATTCTCCACCAAAATCCTCCAAAACTATGACTAAACTATTTTTATATCTGTGTAATTCATAAGCTCGGATTACACCATCCAAATTTAAAGAATGGGCAATTTCATATTCTTGTTTATACCTAATCAATTCTGATGGAGTAGGATAATCTTCTTTAAGAATTTTCAAAATTACAGGCTGACCATTCTGACTACGTATAGCTCTATAGACTAAAGAGTTAGAACTTTCATAGATTTTGGCTATAACTTGGCAGCCAGTAATGGTATTCATAATTCCTATCTAAAGTATTTATTAAACTCAGTTATAAACATTTGATAAAATCATAACTTAATTATATTCTATTGAGTAAAAGCAAAAAAAGTTATTGTAAACCATAAAAACGGGCAGGATTATCCCAAAGAATTTTTTTCACAGTTTCTTTTGGTAGTAGTTCGTGAAGAGTTTTTTGAATATGGAAACATCCAGTTTCTCCTTCTGTTTGACTCCAATGAACATGAGGGTAATCAGAACCAAAAATTAACTGATCTGCACCAATATACTTAATTACCGACTCAACGCCAGGTTCTCCTAGTTCATATCCGATAAAACATTGGCGTTTAAAGTATTCTGAAGGTTTAAGCTTGACATTATCCTTAACTTCCCAGTAATGACATTCATACTCTTCATCCAAACGCCATAGCCAGTAAACTAACCAACCACAACCAGACTCTAGAAAACCTACTCTTAACTGAGGATGACGTTCTAAGACTCCTCCTTCAATTAAAGCAAGCATGGCCATCATCTGCTCCATAGGATGGGAGCAAGAACGCAAGGCAAACCGAGTATTGAACCTATCTGCACCAACTGTAGGCAAGCGGCTATGAGTTCCTTCGTGAATGCTGATGGCTATTCCCAGTTTTTCACATTCTGTCCAAAAAGGTTCATAAGCAGAGTCGCTCAATAACCTTCCCTTAACTGGGTTGGGGCGTAAACAGACTGCTTTGCAATCAAATTCTGCAATGCGATACAACTCTGACACCATTTCTTCAGGCGTATGAAGATTAATCATACCTACTCCTTTAAGAATTTTTGGGTCATAACTGCAAAAATCTTGGTACAACCAGTTGTTGTAAGCGCGAGTAAACGCACCTGCTAAATTAGGTTCCATCGTATCAATTGCTATGATTGACATTCCCAATGTTGGGTAAATAAAAGAAATATCAGCCCCCATTCTTTTTGTTTCTAAAACATGAAGCTCATTAGTGAAGCCATTAAGTCGAGCCATTGGATGAGCTTGCATAATCTGCTTATTCCATTGAGCGACAACTTCACCAGAAGCTTTATAATAAATATCTTCACCTTGAATTTTCATATCCGGTGATGGTGCAAAGTTCTTATAAGCAGGTTCTAAATACTTTTCCCACATATCAAAAGGTTCAAATACATGGGAATCTGCATCAATAATTGAATATTCTTTTACCATTAATCTATCACTTAATTTCAATTAACTATTACATCCACATGGGAAAAGGATTAAGTTGATTCTCAGTTAGTGGCTGCTTCAAGCAACCCATGTTTACAGGAACATCATACAATCTTCCTGAACCTAAACGTCTCCACCAATGACGCATTCCCGGAACAATCACTTTAACTACCCTCAGTTTAACGTCTGCACGAGTTTGATCCAAAACCAGCATTTCCATACCATTCTTTTCAACTAATTGCTGACAGCGTATGATATCTTCCAGTAAATCTTCACTCCAATTATGATGATAATTCATAGATAATTTGGGTGTAATATTCTTATCGGCAAGCATATAAGATTGATTTTCTACTGTTGCTGTTTGCCACCATTTAAGAGCAAGAGGATCTGAAGAAGCAGGATATTTCGTACTACCATCAGCATTGGCAGATAAGACATTAGGCAGAATTTGGTTTATTTCACTTAAAGCTCTGCTCATAGCAATCTGCGGATCAAAATGAGTGCCAAAACCAAGAATGATATCTTCTACGGTTCGATCTGTTCTGCGACTGATAGCAGCAAAAGTTGGGATGTTTAAATCGTTAGTAATATCTAAAACCCACAGTTCCCGATGAATTGTTTGGTAATATTTCTTGAGAGCTATAAAATAAGGATTGTCAAAACTTTCTAAATCTACCTGCGGTTTTTTGAGACGATTATACCACCACAAAGCCACACAATCACGCTCTACTAATTCCATGAAACCTTGAAGGATTGCTTCTTCTATAGTATTACCAGCAGCACAACCATTAGAGTCAGCCCAACAATCAGGCATTAACAAGTTAGGATAACCGTAATAGCAGTAGGCTGTTGGTAAATACTTAAATTCCTGATAAGTTAAAGACCAAACTGGTGTCCACTCAATTTCTTTCTCTTCATCAAAAGGTTCGGGAATTTTTTGAACCCAGCCAGAACAATTTGCATTACAGTTGTGGCGATCGCTATATTGTGCTTCACTAAAATTCATACAAGCATTAGGATGAATCGCTTTATCTATAAGTTGTTGATAACTTCCTGTTTGCCTATTCTCATTTCCTTGAAATACCCCAGAATACCTTTCAATAGCTTCGCACAAAGCACTAACTTTTGCTTGCTGGTCAGTTTTTCCTTTTCCTGCGCTTCTACCGCTAATATTTTGCCGTAAAGCATCTAAATCATCAAATATCGTAGCAAAGTGATGCCTAGCTACATAAATATGAATTAAAGTGTGGGAATTTTGATCTATTTTACCTAGTCCTCTCACTACTCCTGTTAAAGGACTAATATGGTGTTGATATTTCTTGAATGTTTCCTCTGGAGAAATACAACGGTGTCCTCCATCTAATGTAAATGTTTTCTGCCGATGTCCTAAAACTATTGGATATGGTTCAGCATTAAATCCATTGCTATTACCACAGTATGGGCATTGAGGACGCTTTACTAAAACATGGTTTTGCATTTCTAAATTAATAGAATCATGGGTAACTAGCATTCCCTCCAAACGTTTATTTTCACCTTGAACTATCCATTTAAAAATTTCAGTAGCAGCCATTCCCAACGCAGTTTGATAAGTGGTAGCTAACGAACCCAGAGGAGGAGTTAAAGATGTGGAAATTCCTTGATGTCTTTCGATAAATCTTTCTACAGGTTTATTATTTCGCAAGCGTTGGGCTAGACAATGCCAACAACCTGTTTTACCAGGAATAAATATAGGCCCTATCCAAACTATTGTGCCTACAGGTTTTACTAACATCCAAGGCTTATTTAATTTTAAGGATTCCTCGTTAAAACTTTTTAACTCATCATGCAAATAATCATCAGTTAAAACTATCTCTATATCTCCTAATTCGGATGTTACTTCAATATGTAAGGATTCAAGAGTATTTTTGAATTCATCAACAGGAAGATAAGAGCTAAAAGATTTAATTGCTACTTTAGTTGTTTGTAATCTTTGATAAGCAGTGTATGTATTAATATTTAAATTTTCACAAAAAATTTCTAGATGGGATGGTAAACATTCATTGCTGTCAATAATATATCCCATTTTTTCCATTGCCATCAGAGCATAATAAATTTCACTAGCAGTTATACTTTTTTGCATAAGTAAGTCAACAATTTCATCAACTGTATACTTGCCATTAATTAATGGAATTAACATTTGATATACATAACCATTGAGAAAATTAGCCTTTCTTTCAGACAGTAATAACGTATGCTCATTATTTTTGTTAAGAAATTTAAAATATTTAAAGCTGGTTTTTAACTTTGGACGAGTCAACATATTTATTAACCTCAATTCGTTAAATTGAACACTATTTGATAAGCTAATTAATTATTTTTTTGAAATTTAAGCATCTATCTGAAGATGAGAGAATAAATAACTATTCCCTCACCATTATTTTTAACAGGACTAAATGTTTGACTTCAATATTTTTAGGGTAATAAATCCTAAAAATAATATAGTGGTTTTCATTTCAGTGAGGTACATTTCTCTAGCCTCTAGGCTCTAGTCCCTAGCCTCTGTCCCCTATCTACGTGTACTGCGCTCAACTGAAAAATTCTATATTTATCAACCATCAGCAAGTGTAAGGAATCCATTCATTGCTTGGTGTCCAAGGAGCAGAATTTGAGTCATTTTCTACCCATTCTCTTAAAACATCTTCTGGTAAATTTTCACTGCTAGGTTTTGGAGGATAAGGTACATTTATCTTGTAACCATATTGCTGTGGTGTTATTCCTCCTTTATATTCACGCGGTGGCTGATTCCGCTCAACATGAATATCAATCTTAAATTGAGCCTCAAATTCAGAGATAATGCCATTATTAACCAGAAATTCTTTATCGATATTAACTTCTTTATTGTCTAACCATGATTTGGCAATCAGTTGAGAAAGTTTTTTATTGGGAATCAGAGTATTAAAAGGTTCTATTTCTATTTCTACTGTTTTTTGGTCATCTCTAGCTTCTTGCTCATATGATGATATGTTGATATCAGCCCCTTGGAAAACTTTTACACTTGGTAGTAAAGGAATTTGCAAAGTTTTGATTTCGCTGGCATTTTCATTCAGCAGACTCTGTTCATTAGGTGAATCAAAAACTATGACTTTTCCTGGCTTTTCTATATTCACTTCTGGTTTTGGTGGTGGTGGTGCTATCCAAGGGGATTGTTTCGGATTACTTGTAACCCAATTATAAAGCCACTCTCTGATATCTAGATCTTCTAGTACTTCTGGGTCTGGTCGATAAGCAGGCATGACAATTTTCTTATCTACCTCATCTATTTCAACTTGATGTGTTTCTACTAAAATTATACGGAAAACTTCAGCTTCTTCTGGAGACAAAATTTTCTGTTCAATCAAAAAGCTTTTATTTTCTAAAGGAATACTCTTACCATCTAACCATGACTGAGCAATTAGTTGGGAGAGCCTTTTTTGGGGAATAAGGATATTATAAGCATTCGGTAAACTCATAGATTATACATCCTCAAAATTGAAAAATCTTCTTTAGCAAATAGAAAGATGAGTCTGATTTAGCGAAATTTATAACCGCCTCAAAAGAAATTACTCATTAAAAATATATTTGCTTAACTACAATTAATCATATCTTTGGTAATAATTTTTGCTCACAAAATATTAATAAAGATACATTTTTTTATAATTGTAATTTTTATGAGTTTTACAAGCTTTTTATATTATAAATATGAGTTTTTGTATGAGAAAAATATGTTGCTATTTTGAGAATAAATGTTATACGAACAATTATTTGTAATATTCAATATTGATATTTGATGCTATTGAATAAGAAGCCTTGACTGAAAATACTGTTGATATAATCGACAACTAGGTATGGCTTGGTTATTATCTAACTTGATCAGCCCCATACTGCTTAACTTGTAAGCAATGATAGGCTCTAACTGTATTGGTTGAGTAGAATTGAGGACAGTAGTAAGTGCGATCGCTAATTCAGGTTGTTGTTGTAAACTTACCCAATGACGTTGTAAGTGGTGAAAATAAACCCCAGTCGAGGTAGGAGCAGTTTCTAGCAATTCAGGAAGATTTACCTCCCCACGATTAAGATGATAGAGTGCTATGTTCACTAATGCGGGATGTCCCCCAACCATATCCATAAGTTGTCTAGCTTCATCTCCATCAGTCCAGTCAATTCCATATTGCTGGGCTAACTGCTGCACCTGTTCTAAATTAAAGCTAGTTAATTGAATTGGTAAGCCGACATTGAAAGGAGACTGTTGAATTTGGAGAGGAACATAAATTTCAGTTGAATGAACTATGATCAAGCGTAGCTTTTGCCAGATAGGTAGTCTTTTAGCTTCTTCATACCAAGAACGTAGCAAGGGTAAAAAATCTTTAGCTACCTGGGGATATTCAAAAATCTGGTTGACCTCATCCAATGCCAAAACTAAAGGAGCATTAATGTTCTCTAATAAATAGTTTCTAATATACAAACTACAGCTAACTTTGCTGCCCATATCTTCATACCAGTAATCGTCTAGTTTGGGTTCTAAATTAAGCTGACTAGTTATATTGACACATAGCCAGCGTAGAAAACGATTCAAATCACTTAATATTGCTTGGTCAGTTTGCTCTAGATTTAAGCTGACGGTACAGTAGCCTAAACTTTCTCCATATTTTAAAGTCCTGAGCATAAGTGAAGTTTTACCCATTTCTTTGGGAGCTTTAATTCGCACTAATGCTCCTGGCTTGCTAATTTCTGCATAAACCTGTTCTTCAATTAAAATACGTTCAATGTAAATGGAAGAATCAAGGGGAACTGCACCATTAGGGTAGCGATGAGAAAACTCTTGACCAATTTCGCCAGCAAATGCTTTAAACTGTGATTTTTGAGTTTTTAAGTCTGAAGCTGTTTGAGAAGCAACATAAGCCTCCAATAGCATCCGACAGTTTTTTTTAGTAACCCGTTGTCCAATTAAATTAGAAAGCCGTTGACATAACTCTGGGGCTACCACGTTAGTTAAGTAGCCAGCACTATAGCCACCGTACTCAGCAATCTTGTTATAAGTTTGATATTCCCAGATGCCGCGAAGAATCAAAACCTCTGTGGAACTGAGGGGACGATTTTGGCTCTCCACCAACTTACGGTTAACTATTTCAATTAAAGAATCAAGATTCATAAAGGCTCAAAGCTAATCTTGTTTATAGATTGACGTGTCCATAATCAAATTAGCGTTTTTTGGCATAAAATGGCGGAGATATTCATCAGGCTTTATTGTCTGAATCAAAAAAACACACCTTGCTGTGGATTGAATAAATTTCTCTTAGTGTAGAAATTAGTATTTCCATGAGGTATTAAACTCATATTGATTAAATTATATGAGTTTTATAGATTTCATATTTAATACAATCTATCTAATATAAAAATAGGGAAAGTAAATTTTGTCATTTTTTAAGAAGGTAGCAAACAGAGGATATAAGGTTTAGTTCGGATAGTTTTAACGTCTACCTGAACACATTATTTTTATCCGGTTTTCTATAAATTTCAGATAATTAGAGAAGAAATAAACTCTTGTATCTGCATTTTCTACCTTGTTAAATAAAAAGTTAATTTCTGAGAAACTAGAAGGTTATTATGCTTGGTATTAATGTAGCTGAACAAGATGGTAGAGTAGACCTACCTGTTTCTTGTTTAAATTTAATCTGCCCACAAATCCATTCTCGGCACAGAACCAAAAATTGAAGGAGGAGAGAATGTATGAATAGCTTTGAGTTTGAAATTACTATTCAAAGCAAGTCGAGTAATGGCTGGCCGATTGTTATCAGGTGTAAGCAACCAGATGGCTTGACTATTCATTCCAGGGGAATTCTTCAGCTAGGTGAGGAAGACTTTTACAAGCTGACAGAAAAACAAGAAAACGAAAAAGAATATGGTATTTTACTGGGCAAACATCTTTTTCGAGACAATGTGCGAGACACATTTTTACGGGTTTTGCCAAAGAGTAGCCATGATTGCCCTTTACGGATTTTACTTTCTATTGAAGCTGCCGATCGCGATGAAATTAGAACTTTACATTGGGAAAGGTTGTGCGCCCCTGTAGATAATAACGAAGGCTGGAATCTTTTAGCGCGTGACCAGCGTCTACCATTCTCGCGTTACATTCCTACTCCTATAGATCGTCGTTTTCCGCTCATAGGGCGGCGGGATTTGCGGGCATTAGTGTTAATTGCTAGTCCATCTAACTTAGGAAAGTATCAATTAGAACCCTTTGATGTGAAAGCTGTACTAGCTGGGCTACAGGAAGCATTCGGGGATATTCATTATGATGTGTTAGCAAATGATGTTGAAAACGCGATCGCACCCCCAACCCTACAAAAATTATCTCAGCAACTAACCAACGCCGAAAAGCCCTACACCATACTGCATTTTGTTTGTCATGGTAAATTGATTGATGGCGGAGAAACTGTTCTTTACTGGGCAGAGGCTAACAATCAAGTTCTGCCAGTCACAGGCAAAGAACTACTAGATGAACTCAGCTACATAAGCGATCGCACAGGTTTACCTCATTTTACCTTTCTCTGCACTTGCGAAAGTGCCGACCCCAGAGCAGAAGGCGCATTAGGCGGATTAGCGCAACGCTTGGTGAGAGATTTAGGTATGCCTGCTGTCGTCGCCATGACTCGGAAGGTAAGCGTAGAGACAGCCTTAACATTGTCTGGGAGTTTTTACCGCCGACTGAAAGATTCGGGAGAGGTTGACGTTGCACTACAGCAGGCGACAGCAGGACTAGGGAACCGCTATGATATTACAGTTCCAGCCTTATTTAGCCGCTTGGGTGGACGACCTTTATTTAGCGATCGCCTCGACAATCGAGACTTAACTGATGTAGAAGTTGAGTATGGGATCAACAAACTGCAAAAGTTACTGGTTGAACGAGCACCTCATGCGTCTGTACTGCAACAGAAGTTTGCAACCCAAACGCAGATACTCAAAAACACCCAAGGCGCAGACTCACGCCGCGCTAGTGATGAACGCAAACAGGCATTAGCGGAACTGAACAATCTCTGCGACCAAGTGCTTGACCTTAGCTTTGATGCCCTGGCTGCTTTAGATAAAAATCCACCAAAATATGAGGCTGAGTGTCCTTTCCCTGGATTATCTTCCTTTGCTGAAGAAAATTACCACAAATTCTTCTTTGAGCGCGATGAATTAATTAAAAAGTTACAAAAAAAACTAAGTCAAGATAATTTCTTAGCTGTTATCGGCCCTTCCGGTAGTGGTAAGTCATCGGTGGTGTTAGCTGGGCTAATTCCGCAGTTGCAAAAACAACAGCCAAATCTCCAGTTGGCTTATATTAAACCGGGTAAAGAGCCAATTCAACAATTAGAAAATTTATCACAGATATTAAAGCAAAATTCCATATTGATAGTAGACCAATTTGAAGAACTGTTTACTCTGTGCGAAGATAAAACCGCTCGCCAAAAATTTATTACAGAATTGTTAAACCGTGCCGAAAAGCAGCAAGTTGTAATTACTATCCGGGCGGACTTTTTAGCTGAGTATGCTGCCTACCCCGATTTGAAAAAGCGGATAGAATCCCAAAACGAAATAGTTTTGCCAATGGAAGCGGCAGAACTGATTACAGCGATGAAAATGCAGGCAGATCGGGCAGGGTTACGCTTTGAAGCTGGCTTGAGCAATTCTATATTTAATGATGTCAAAGAAGAGCCAGGGGCAATGCCACTGCTGCAATATGCTTTGCAGGAACTCTGGAAGCGGCGACATGGGCGGTGGTTATGTGATGAAGAATACCAAGCAATTGGTAGAGTGCAGCAAGCGATCGCGCAAACTGCCGATGCTGTTTACAACAAGTTATCACCCCAAGAGCAACAGCAAGTCAAAAATATATTTTTACGCTTAACCCGCTTGGATGCAACTACCGCACAGGTAGAGAATCGCCGAGATACAAGGCGGCGAGAAGAGCTAAAAGATTTAGTCTCAAAAAATGGCGATTTAGCAGTAACCAAGAAACTGGTACAGTATTTGGCAGGTGAAGGAGCGCGGCTAGTAGTCACCAGTTATCACCAAGCAACTGGTAAACAAGAGGTAGAAGTTGCCCATGAAGCTTTAATCCGTCACTGGCCAAAGTTGCAAAACTGGTTAGAAGAAGACCGCAGCAGCTTACTCTTGCGCGAGAAAATTCGGCAAGAAGCATTTGATTGGAATCAGCATCAACGCAACGAAGACTACCTAGAACTGCGGGGTATTCAATTAGAAAATGCCCAGGTGTTATTGCAAAAACCTGACTTTTTAAACGAATCGGAAGCTGAATATGTCAAAGCTTGTTGGGAATTGCGCCTACGCTTAATTAAGCAAGAAGAAGAACGCCGCCAGCGAGAGTTAAAGCAAGCGCGAAGAATAGCTATTGGCTCAACTGTAGCTGCTGCAATCACGATAGTGTTAGCAAGTTTGGCTGGCTATGCTTGGCAGCAGTCAAAGCGACAACAGGCAGAAGCCTATGCTCAAACAGGAAAAGCATTGCTGGCGACTAATCCAACAGAAGGGTTAGTTAATGCCATTGCATCTGTCGGATTAACTCGCTCACCTTTGGTAAAATTTCCTAACTATACGATGCCAGCTTCAGTTGAAAGAAGTTTGTTTAGTGCTGTTCAAATTAGTCATGAGATCAATATTTTTCAAGTTGATCAGGGTGTTGTCGATTCAGTAGCAATCAGCAGTGATAGTAAAACTATTGTCAGTGGTGGAAAAGATGGCACAGTCCGGTTGTGGGGCATCAATGGTCAGCCCCTGGCTGAACCATTCAAAGGTCATCAGGGTGTTGTCGATTCAGTAGCAATCAGCAGTGATGGCAAAACTATTGTCAGTGGTGGAGATGATGGCACAGTCCGGTTGTGGGGCATCAATGGTCAGCCCCTGGCTGAACCATTCAAAGGTCATCAGGGTGTTGTCTTTTCAGTAGCAATCAGCAGTGATGGCAAAACTATTGTCAGTGGAGGACAAGATGGCACAGTCCGGTTGTGGGACCGCAATGGTCAGCCCCTGGCTGAACCATTCAAAGCTGATCAGAGTTTTGTCCGTTCAGTAGCAATCAGCAGTGATGGCAAAACTATTGTCAGTGGAGGACAAGATGGCACAGTCCGGTTGTGGGACCGCAATGGTCAGCCCCTGGCTGAACCATTCAAAGGTCATCAGGGTTTTGTCCGTTCAGTAGCAATCAGCAGTGATGGCAAAACTATTGTCAGTGGTGGAGATGATGGCACACTCAGGTTGTGGGACCGCAATGGTCAGCCCCTGGCTGAACCATTCAAAGCTGATCAGGGTAGTGTCTTTTCAGTAGCAATCAGCAGTGATGGCAAAACTATTGTCAGTGGTGGAGATGATGGCACAGTCCGGTTGTGGGACCGCAATGGTCAGCCCTTGGCTGAACCATTCAAAGCTGATCAGGGTAGTGTCGATTCAGTAGCAATCAGCAGTGATGGCAAAACTATTGTCATTGGTGAAGAGGATGGCACACTCAGGTTGTGGGGCAGCAATGCTCAGCCCTTGGCTGAACCATTCAAAGGTTATCAGGGTAGTGTCCGTTCAGTAGCAATCAGCAGTGATGGCAAAACTATTGTCAGTAGTCGAGAGGATGGCACACTCAGGTTGTGGGGCAGTAATGCTCAGCCCCTGGCTGAACCGTTCAAAGGTCATCAGGGTAGAGTCAGTTCAGTAGCAATCAGCAGTGATGGCAAAACTATTGTCAGTGGTGGATTTGATGGCACACTCAGGTTGTGGGGCAGCAATGCTCAGCCCTTGGCTGAACCATTCAAAAGTGATCAGGATACTGTCTTGTCAGTAGCAATCAGCAGTGATGGCAAAACTATTGTCAGTGGTGGATCTGATGGCACACTCAGGTTGTGGGACCGCAATGGTCAGCCCCTGGCTGAACCATTCAAAGCTCATCAGGGTTATGTCTTTTCAGTAGCAATCAGCAGTGATGGCAAAACTATTGTCAGTGGTGGATCTGATGGCACACTCAGGTTGTGGGACCGCAATGGTCAGCCCCTGGCTGAACCATTCAAAGCTCATCAGGGTTTTATCCTTCCAGTAGCAATCAGCAGTGATGGCAAAACTATTGTCAGTGGTGGAGAGGATGACACACTCAGGTTGTGGGATCGCAATGGTCAGCCCCTGGCTGAACCATTCAAAGCTGATCAGGATGGTGTCAAGTCAGTAGCAATCAGCAGTGATGGCAAAACTATTATCAGTGGTGGAGATGATGGCACAGTCAGGTTGTGGGATATTAATTTTGACCATTGGATGAAAAGTGCCTGTGAAAAATTACGCTATCACGTTATTCTTGCCACACCTAAAGATGCCGTCGCCAAAGAAGCTAAAGCCACTTGTGAACAATATTGGCATCTCCAGCAATAATGCTTTCTCTTCAACAGTGATTGAGTACAAACATATCTCAATCACCCCATAGCAAATAAGCCTTTAATCATCTGCTTCTAATATTAATTCCCTGTAATTTTAACGCGAGTTCGGCGGATTTTAAAACCCCTCTCCAAACCTTTCCCCTATAAGGAGAGAGGCTTTAAAAACTTAATTTTTCGTTAGTAATTAAGGGTATTTTAGCCCCTCTCCGCGTCGGAGAGGGGTTGGGTAGAGGTTCATCGAACTCACGTTAATTTCAAACAAAATATTGACATTATCACAATATTAATCAACTACACATTAATGACTTATGCACCAAAATTCAAACATCAAAACCCACGCTTTTATAGCTATGAAAAACCTGCATGAAAGCCTAATTTCCAGACTAGCTCTAAGTTTATTTTGTGCTGTTGCCACCACCCAATTCACTCCAGCAAAAGCAGCAAATACTGTATATTTTAATTACGGTATTTCAGAAGAATTCATCTCAGTTAAAGAGTTACAAACTATCGCAGATACAGGAAAAATCCCTGATAATTATCAGAAGTACCTCAAGCAATTGCCTCCAGACCAACGCAAACTAATTATAGAAGCACTCAGGCAATCAACAAAAGTAAATTTTGTTACCTTAAGTAAATTACTTAACACCAATATTGGTAGCAAAATTCTTCAAGACTTATCTAAAGTAACTATACGGAAAGATGCTGAAGGATTGAAAGCTTTAAGAGCGGCTTTAGTAATCGGCTCTAAAAATGGCGACCTTTCCATTATCAAATTTATTCAAGCCTATCCTAGCGAAAATATCCGCATTGATATCAAGCAGGCTTTTGAAGTATTAGGTAATCTCAATAAGTCTTATCAACAAACTCAACAGTTTGTCAAAGCGATTTCGCCCCAATTGTCTGGTCAAAAACCAAAGTTAAATTTACCTTTAGATCCCAGCCAACTAGGAAGCGGTAAAGTCCAGTCGGAAGAATTTAACTGGAATGATCAAAAACGCCAACGTCAAGTTCCCGTTGACCTTTATTGGTCAAACACTGCAACTTCAGCTAAACCAGTAATTATTTTGTCGCACGGTTATACATCTGGGCGCAAAGATATGCGCTACTTAGCAGAACATTTAGCATCTCATGGTTATGTTGTAGCGGCAATAGAACATCTCGGTAGTAATCAAGCTTATCAAATAGATTTGCAAAAACCCGGCATTGCACCACCACTAATGAACCCAAAAGAGTTTTTGGAACGTCCTCAAGATATTAGTTTTGTTTTAGATGAACTTGCAAAGCTTAATCAACAAGCCAATAGTCCACTTCAAAATAAACTTGCAACTGACCGCGCTATAGTCATTGGTCATTCCTTTGGGGGTGGAACAGCCTTATCCATAGCTGGAGCCGAATTGCAAATTGATTACTTAAAACAACGCTGTCAAAAAGATTTAACAAGTGTGAATTTTGCCGAAGGTTTGCAGTGTAAAGCCGCAGAACTACCAGAAAATAGCTACCAACTCCGAGATCGGCGTGTAAAACAAGTCATGGCTCTAAATCCCACCAGTTCGCTAATGTTTGGCAAAACTGGTTTACAAAAGGTGCAAATCCCTACCTTAGTCCTGGCATCATCAGAAGATAAAACTGCCCCAGCCCTCACCGAACAGGTTATTGGTTTTAACCAAATTCCCTCACCAAAATGGCTTGTCGGCATCATTGGAGCCACCCATGCAAGTGTCAAAGACCCTAACACTACTATGGAGCGAGAAGATAAAAAACAGAATTCTGTTTTTGGTGGTGGCGAAGTAGTTGGTGAACAAGCTGCGGATATTCGCAAATATATGAAAGCTATTGCTTTAGCCTTTGCTGCCCAAATGACTCCAGAGGCTAAAAAATATGCTATATTTCTCACTCCAGAGTATGCCCGTTTTGCTTCGACTCAGGCATTCCCAATTTGTTTAGTTACTCAAATTCCCCCTGATATTGTGGCTCAAATTCAGGCATTCAAGTAAAGCACAACTTACCAGTATATTTCCCAAAACTTAAGTCCGCAAGGAGAATGCGATCGCTATCTATATCTGTGCATAGTAGCAACTTATTGAGTGGGCGATCGCTGGCTCTCCACAATCACTTTACACAATGGTTGTTAAAAGAAAAGTTATTGGATTAATTGGATTTACCCTATTTGACGAATCTAATAATATTAACTTTCTTAACTTGGCGCATACTTTACGATTTTTGTGAAGTTAGCCTTGACATCTCACCTTCTTATAAAGATATAATTAGTAGATGAAATCACAATCAAAAAAAACAAAGCTAAATAACCAACCTAAGCCAGGGATATGTATTCCTGGCTTTTTAGTCAGTCAAGAGGAATCCGAATGAATGTGGATTTATTGAGTAATTTATCGTTAGATAAATTTGTAATAAAATGTTATATAACATCATAAAGTAAGCATTTACATTTGGTAATTACTACAAAGCTGATTGTTTTTCAATTGGTAAAAATCTGATAAATAAAAGTGGAGATTTTCAGAGTTAATGAAATGAATCAAACAACAACCTTCTTGCAGACAAACGAAATGACCCTAGGTAACTATAATCTAATAATCAGAAAGTTGAATGTAAAAAATAAAAAAAAGCCTTCCCGAAACGACTATATCGAAAGTTTTGGGATCTTACCAGATGTTGTTCTTAAGGCTAATGGAATTTTAAGCTCCGAGCTAAACGAAGGGAAACTAGGACTATTACTTTCATCTCATCGTGACGCTTTTAAAGCTATACATAAGTGGATAGTTCACTATGATAGCAATATCGATAATAGCTTTTGTGTTGATCCACCAGAGCTACGTTTTAGCTGGGAATTCGATTATAAACCTCATGCTAATCAGTCTTGGGCTTTGCTAAATCTCTGCAAAGAAATTCTAAAACGCGACCAATTTGGATGGAAAGCGTCAATGGAATCTCTTTCTGCTGCTGAACTTTGGTTTAGCTATGAATTTGAGCGATTAGAAAATACTTTTAAAACAACAGGAATTTTAGGAACAACTACTCGAAAAGGAAAACATTCTGAGTGTGATGCAATGTTAAACAGAATCACTGAAGACTTTGATACTCTTCCTTCACGGCGATTTGAAGAAGCTTGTTGCTTTTCACCAAATCAAATTCAAAGTTGGGACTCTACAGAAGAAGCTATCAGAGTACATGCTGAAAAAATTGCACAACAAGACATTCAATTTAGTTTTATCTACTCCAGATACATCAAGATTCGGAAACAGATTCTCAGAAGTATTCGTAATAATCCCAATCTACAGTTTGCTGCTCTAGAAACAGACGGCTCCCTATTTGTTGGTGGAAAGGGTAAGCGAGGAAAAAGTCAAAAACGCTCTAAATATAAAAAAGGTTTTTGTAAAGAAAAGTAACAAATAGCCAAAAAGATGCACAGAAGATGAAATTCAAATTCTGCTTTGAGAAACTTGTTTCAGAGCAGAATTTTTTTAGGAGATGAAATAACAGAATAAATTTTTATTCTTCTTTTTTATTTTTATTAGTGATTGCAAACTAAATGGATTCTATAGGAGCAGTTTCACTATTTAAATAATCCAATGATTTGGCTATTTTTTGTGCGTAGCCTACTCCAAACGGGTACGCACAAATTATGATAGCTTTAGAAAAACTAAGTTTTTGATTTATGGAGCTAAAGTATGAAACAAATAGAAAAAATATTAACAGGCATCAATTATCTTATTACAAATACAGTTGAGCTTGATTTGGAGATAAAAGTCGGCTATGCACGGGTATCGAGCAGAGAACAAGCAGTAAATTCTCATGCATTAGATCAGCAAATTCAAAGATTAAAAGATAGTGGAGCTTATTTAATAATTGTTGATGTGCAGACTGGTAAGAAAGATAATCGCCCAGGGTTAATTAAACTCATGCAACTTGTCAAAGAAAACCAAATTGCTGAAGTTATTATCACTCGGTTAGATCGTCTCGGTCGAAGTGTTCCTTTAATACGAAAAAATATTTTGGTTTTTCAAGAGACTGGGATTAATTTACGAGTACTTGATCAATTAATTGACCTAAAAACAGCACAAGGCATGTTTATGATCAACCTACTAGCCAGCCTTGCTGAAATGGAGGTCGATCAACTCTCAGAACGAGTTAAACACGGTAAACAGCATCGTCGTAACCAACATGCAGTATGTGAATGTGTACCGTTTGGATATAAGGCTGAAAAGCTACGTTATCAACTAGATCAAACTCCCTTCCTATGTCTGCTTCTAGAAAGACCTAACAACTATGCAGATATGTATCATGAAGAAGATATTGACAAGCTCCCTGGACTCAGGAGTGCTCAACTTGCAAGGGACTGTATTGATATCTTTTTCAAAACGAAGGGAGTGAGTAGAGCCTGCCGTGAAATTTGCAATAAATATGGGATACAGCACACTCATAGTAAGAAAAATGGAAATGACAAGATTTTTCACTGGAGTCCACAAGGGCTGAGGCGTTGGTTAACTAATCCAGTACTGCGCGGACATACAGTCTACAACAAGCGAATCAAGACCAGTACAGGTCAACGTAAAAATGTTGATCCAAAGGATTGGCAAATTATTTACGACACCCACCCTAATGATCGGCTAATCTCTGATGAGGAAGCAACTGAGATTGAAAATATTCTTGAATTTAATTCATCTAGATGCGGAGCTTTTCTTTATAACTATGATTCCTCTAAGCCTGATGGTTATGGAGAATTCGCTTACCAACGAGGTCTTGTCTATTGTGCCGAATGTAATTGTAAATGCATCACCAAAACTTATGGGGGCAAAATCAGGTATCACTATTATGCTTGTCGCCATGCTAGTCAAGGATGTAAAAACCGGAAAGCTACTAGAAAGGATGCGATTGAAAAGGCCTTGATTAGTCACTTATTGCAACAATCATTTGTACTCCAAGCTAGAGCTTTACACACAAATAGTCCCTCTCCAGAATTACCAACTAAATCTTCAAAACTTACAAAATTAGAAGCTCGGTTAGCAAAGTTAGAAGAAATTCCAGATTTTGATCCAGAACTAGAAGCACTCAAACAGAAAACTTTGCGCGAGATTCAAGAAGAAATCAATCCTTTCTCTACTAATGCAATTGATACCAAAACTGTTGAAGAAATTATTCAAGCTGGAAATAATCTCTTCATTTGGTACACCCTTACCCATGACGACAAGGTTGCTATTTATTCAAGGTTAGTTGAAAAAATCACTGTTCGGAATGGTTATGTGGAATCAATAATACTTAATACTTCTCGCTAGTTTTATTAGCTTGTTGACTTTGCTGTTCTTTTAAAGACTACTCTACCTAAATTTCGAAAGGAAATGATCATGAATTTTAAGAATGTATTTGAACTTAATCAAATTAGGAGTGAAATTGCTTTCCAAAAAGCAATCAAGCTTTGGCAATCAGAACCTAAAGTTTTTGGTATCGGTTGTCCACACTGCTACTCATTGAACTTTAAAAAATATAGCTTTGAACAAGGTAAGCAACGGTATATATGTAAGGATTGCAAACGTCGATTTAATGAAAGACCACATTTTGAATGTAACTGTATAACACCAGGGAAAAGTACAATATGCCACAAATGTCCTCGGTTTCAGCAGTTTCTAGAAACTATGCGTCAATATATTGACGAGTTACGAGGACTTAGTATAGAAGAACTACAGAGTTTAAGCCAACAACAGTCATCAGAAGTTAGTGGCTCCTGTCATTTACTTCCATTTGATTGACGTAGAACTTATAGGAGTTATAGGTTTGATAGTTAGTTGTTCGTTCTCATAGTTGGCTTAATTCCTTTAGTTACTCAGTTCTACCCCAGGAGCTGCGATCGCAATCTTTTAAGTGACATCTGCATGAATTAGCACGCGCGAGCATAACTAGTAACTAGGATGAATATTTCCTCCATCTTGTTTGCTAAATATTACTGCATATTAATAAGAGGGGGACAAATTGCAAGTTTAAAAAGCATATTTTGTAAAAAAATTACAAAGCAATTGTCTCACCTCTGTGTATTTCAAAACTTGGAATACTCGTCTTAACTGAAAACAATAGATAATTCCTTTGTCACCCCTTCATTTCCAGCATTTACACTACTTTTGACATTTTGTTCTCTCAAAACATTTTGATTTCCCGCGATTGCTTGCAATGAACAAAAAAAAATTCAACTTTCGCTATTCTCAAATTAACGAATAATGGTACTTATGGCTTACGAATCTTGGTCACAAGTTGTAATTCGCACAGTTCTGGAATGGGAAAAACGTAAAGCCGAGCTACAATCTACCTCGGCTATTCCAGAACAAAAAACAAAGTCCAAAAGTAAAACTGCTTAGTAACGATACTCAATGGCTGTAACGAAGTAGCCATCTACAAATATTTTTTTGACGCAGCCATTGAGTATTATAGCCATAGCCAGAAAGATTAGGACGTAGACTATAAGAGTTAGCATTGCATCTACCTCATGCCAATGGCAAAAGCTTATAGTGACGATTTCCGGCAAAAAGTTATGCAAGCGATTGAATTAGATGGACTCAAAAAGTGTGAGGCAAGCCTTCTGTTCAATATCAGTCGCAACACAATTAACTTGTGGTTTCAGCGTAAAGCCGAAACAGGTGATGTCAAATCCAAACAGAGAAAAGCATCTCAGCAGAGCGGCAAAATCAAGGATTGGGAAAAGTTTCGTACCTTTGTGAAACAGTATAGGATAAAACCCAGAGTGAAATGGCACAGTTGTGGGGTGGGGAGATTAGCCAACGCACGATTTCCAGGGCATTAGGAAAGATAGGGCATTCGCGTAAAAAAAAACTTACGGATATAGTCAACGAGACGAAGCCAAACAGGCAGCGTTCTTAGCACAATTGGAAAACCCAAAAGCATCGCATCTAGTCTATGTTGATGAGTCTGGCATGGATGAACGCGACAACTACGGTTACGGATACTCTCCAATGGGGGAGCGATTCTATGACCTCAAATCAGGTCGACGGCAGGGTCGAATTAATATGATTGCTGGGTATCGACAAGGAAAACTGATTGCGCCATTTACTGTGGAGGGGGCTTGTAACCGTAATGTATTTGAGACTTGGTTAGAAAATTGCTTGATTCCGGTGTTGTGTTCAGGCCAGTGGGTGATTGTCGATAATGCCACTTTTCATCGTGGCGGTCGGATTGCTCAATTAATTGAAGCCGCAGGCTGTCAGTTAATCTATCTGCCACCCTACTCGCCAGACCTCAATCGTATTGAAAAGTGTTGGGCAACTTTGAAGAGTAAGGTTCGTAATACCAATTCACGAAAAATTTGATGCAAATAAAGCATCAAGAATAAAATCCCAACCTGTAATAGAAGCAACAATTGATGTGTTTAATTTTTCCAAACGCTTCCAGATAAATTCCCTTAATTCATCTAACGCTCCAAAGCTCTCCCATGCTAAATGTCTTTTAACTTCCTCCCATAATCGCTCAATTGGATTAACTTGAGGCGTATGTGGAGGTTGGAATAATAAAATTATATTCTCTGGTATCTGAAGATGTTGGCTAAAATGAAAAGCACCATTGTCTAACTGAATAATGTGTATATCTTGGGGATAAGTTGCAGAAAACTTTTCTAAAAAAATCTGAAAACAAGCTGCGTTTAAATGAGAGAATTCCCAGATAAAGTAATCTCCAGTTAATGGTTCTACTAATCCATATAAATAAAAATTATCTCGCTTCCATTGCATGATGCCAATAGGCTTGGTACCTTTTGTGGTAATTAATCTGCCGGCTTCAGTTTTCAACCCCACACGGCTTTCATCCTCACACCAGTACCTAATTCTTCTGTTTTTATCTATCGGTGCAATAATGTGTTTTTTAATTACTTCTAAGTATTGGGGGAGTTTTTTTTAAACTCTGATTCTGCTTGGGGGTTGTGTTTTATCCCTACTGCTCGCGGCACTTTTAGCTTCGCTTTCATTCGATAACGCACCGTGTCATGTACTACCTTGTATAAAGCTTCTATACCCTCTACCGCTTTTAACCATGTTCGGATTTCTTCATAACTTTTAAATCCCTGCGGGTCATCCAGTTCTTTTAAAAGTTCCTCTTTTACCTCCGTGTTAATGATTGGTGGCCGCCCTGAACCCTTTTTTCTTGATACCAGACTGGTGATTCCCGACTCTGCATAAGCCTTTAACCACCTTTGTACTGTCGCACTCCCTCTTCCCAACACCACCGCCAAATCTTGTATTGTCTTTACCTGCCCTATCTTCAGTAAATACAAAGCTTGAATCCGTTCTTTACCTAATCTCACTTCTTGCACCTGGAAATCTGAATGTCAAAACCACAACTAAGTGCAAGATGAGCAAGGCGTTCAATGTCAAGTAAAAGAAGATACACAACTATATGTGGGAAAATAGATTCGAGAGCAGTTTGTGCAGCTTGTCCCCAGTCAGGTGGTGATCCAGGTTGAATATAGAGATGAGTCCAGTGAGCAATCAGGAAGGCAGTCAGAGAAAGAATCAGCCAGCGATACATTCCAAGAAGAGTTCCTTGCCCAAAGCGATGTAAGCCAAAACGATGCTTTGCAGTTTTGAACCATCCCTCAATCTGCCATCGACGCTTCCCCCACCACTTAAGAGTAGAAGCTTTAATTGGACGAGTAGACAAAACAAAACGTTTTTCTAGTTTGCCGTTATCACGTTTCAAGTAATACCAAGAAACAGTAACAGGAAACTTTAAACCAAATAGATAAACCTGTTGCCCAAGTTTTATGTAAATGTCTTAAAAGTCTCCCATCAGCTAACTTGCGGCTAATAGCTACACCAGTAATAGCATGATATTTCAGACGACGTACACCCTCAAGAAATTCTATACTGCCAAAGGCTGTATCAGCTAAAATAATAGTTTCAAAGCGTTGGGTTAAGAGTTTTGGTAAACGTTTAACAAGTTTCAATCCAAGCTGGGCTGGGGAAGGCGTTCCCTTACCTCTCCAAACCCGAAAATTCCAAGGAATACGGCATTTTCCAATTACTAAATAAACTACGACCAAATGCAAACCACGTTTACCATTGTAGACTCTGATTAAATCACCAAACTCTTTAAATTTGCCTCGTTTCTCCAAAGTTGTGAGGTCAATTATTACTTGTAAAAATGGTTTTCTTCCTTTACCAGATGATGCTAATACATTGAGAACTGTTTGTAATGAGGCGGAGCGAATAATACGAATCATCTCCCTAGTTGACCAAGGATTGATATTTAAAAATCGGCTGATTGCACTTGGGGATTTTGTTTGACTGTGTTCGGGCAATGGATGTCCTTGTGCCTCTAAAAATAACCCCAGCATCGCTTCTAGGTTATCTTTTTGGTACTGCGTCGGCATCAATTCTTTGAGGCTGTAAACTAGTTCTTGGGCGTGGGCAAGCATTGACGAGTGCGTTATAACATTTCGACATTTCACGCCTTTTCTCTCATGTTTTGAGATTCAAATGCAAACATCTCCATGTTTTGGGTGAAAAAATAACCGCCGACGTAGTAATCTGCTAGTTATGTAATATTACGGTAAAACAGTTTTATTTATAACTGGATATACTTATCCATTTTGATTTGACTGTTGTTATAGTTTTGGACTGATTATTAGTTTTTTACGGGGATCTACGTTTGGTGCAAGATATGAGTAATGCTGTTTTCTGTTTTCTCAACAGCTTATGTAATTCCTCGGCTGACTCTTTTATTTTTACTTTGCTGACTCCTGCCATGAACTTCTGCTCATATTTCTTCCTTTACTATCTTTATCATTTTTTTCGTGAATTGGTATTAGCTGTTACCTCAATCTGATAATTTACGTGATGCAATGGAAACTGTTCTCAAACAAGCCGCGTCCTAACTAATTTGGCTACAGCTATAATCGTTTATCTTGACCTTTCAACCCTTGCCAGTAACTTTTATTAGAAAAAACTTGTATAATTCGTTCCTTAGCAATTAGTGATTCTTTAGCTGCATTATTTTGTGTTCCAAGCGCGATCGCAATTTGTTCTTTGAGGTCATTTTGTATTTGTTCGATTGTTGAATTTGGTGGTAATTTTTCCAATGTATTCAGCGATGCAAGCAATCTTTTTACTTCTGGAGATTTTTCTACCAGAACTGGCTCATCTGTCAGGGTAAGAGCGTCTCAATTAGGCTTGACACAAGCAATTAGAAGAACCTAATGTATTGTCAATGAAACAACAACTGAGCACCCGAATCATATAATTGTTATCCATAGCGGTGCGTTTCATTTTTTGACGAAGACTACGTTTGTAGGTTTTTTCGCAGTTAAGGGCATTGAGAGCAAAGCGTCTTAAAAGAGCAAAATTCTCGGGACTGTGAAAAGAACGAATACGACAAGCATCTTCGGAAAAAGTACAGTCGAGAGTCCAGTGAGCCTCGTTTTCAATGCCCCAGTGTTTGCGGATAGCTCGACCAATGAATTGAGCATCGCTGTGTAAAGAAGTCAGATAAAACTGAACTTCACGAGTAGTCTGGTTCCAAAGATGACGGACGCGCACAACCATTACTAGGCTTTGCAACCCTGCCCAAACCTTGGGTTGATAAAGCTGACCAATCGCACTTACGGGTACACTCCAAACTTCACGAATTTCCCGACGATGATGAGCTTTCTCAATCCGTTTGTCATAACTAACATCAACGCCTCGGAAATTGTTGGCTTTGTGTGTTTCAAACCATTGTTGGACTTGAGAGTGGAGAGTGGGATGATTAGCTTTGAGTGCTAGGACATAATCAGCTTTCTTAGCAACAATCTGTTTGGCAATTTCGGTTTGTGTCCCCATTGCATCAATAGTAATGATAGCGCCTGTGATATCTAGTAATTCCAATAATGCCGGAATCGCCGTAATTTCATTGGATTTATCTTCGACTTTCACTTGTGCCAATACCAAACGTTGTTCACTTGCCCAGGCACTAATGACGTGAAGTGCTGATTGACCCTGATTGCGGTCATAGGAACCCCTAATTGTCTTTCCATCTATGGGGATAATCTCTCCTCCCATCGAACCCACCAGGGTTTCCACCCATTGCAGAAAACATCGATTTAATGCTTCTGGGTCGATGAATTCAAATACCCGTCGAAAGGTGTCATCCGATGGAATACCGTTTGGTAACGCCAAAAACTCTTCTAACCATTGTTGCTTGCTGATGCCATAATTTTCGATGTCTTCCCACCCTTGCGCTCCGGCAATGATTGCCAGAACTGCAATTACTAAGATGTCTTGGAGTTGATGTTTTTTGGTTCTCTCTACTCTCGGATCTTTGATATCCCCAAAATGCTCCACTAGACTTTGTTGAATACTGCCGATGTCTGCTATTTCTTTGGACTTTCGCTGACCACGCGAATTTTGAAGTGCATCAGCCGATTTACTTTCAAAGCCTTGTGACATCAACTTGACTCCTGCAATTTTCCACAACAGCATTGAAGTCATCTCATTGATCTTGCTCTTGAGTCAAGTGCGTTTTTTACATCTTTGTTTACTCTTATCTTAATTAATTTTTCAAGCTTAAATTATACCGAATTAGATGAGTTTACCCTGGCTCATCTGTGTCAACCAAGCTCCCTAAACATTCAACTTCTTGTGCTAATAAATCTATGACTTGGATATCTAATATTCTTGATGAAATCATATTTTTAGTACTACAGTTATCAGCCTTATAGCTAATTCGTCAACAAAATATTAAGATACCATTCGCTTGCTCATCAGACGAATCAATGAACCATAAATCATAGCTGTTGAATTTCTCCAGTTTGGGGCTTTGATAGTGCTTGTAATTCTTCCCAATTGTAATGACGAGGTAATTCAATTGGTTTGTGATCAGCTCCTAATCCTAAGCTAATACTTGGCTGAAGTTCCTCAACAAATTCTCCGGCGTACTCTGCTAACTTATTGCCTACAACTCCTCCAGTAATTGCTCCTGCAACGCTACCAATCGCAGCACCTACCTTACCACCAATTGAGCGACCTAGTGCTGCTCCAGCAATCCCGCCTCCTGCTGCTCCCAATCCTGTTGCAACAGGATGAGTATTAGAGGATGTTTCAGAGGCGGTTTGATTTTGTGTTTCTAAATTAGTCTGTTTATCATTCATAATTTTTCTATACTCAAAATTAAGTTGTAAAAGTTTTATCTGATGCTTTTACTTCAATTGTTCAGCGATGCGATCGCCTACGCGTAAGGCATTAGCCATAATCGTTAATGTCGGGTTAACACCAGAATTTGAAGGAAAGAAACTACTATCTACAACATAAAGATTATCTACATCATGGGTACGGCAATTGAGATCGAGGACTGAGGTTTTGGGATCTGTGCCAAATCGACAACTACCGCATTGATGGGCTACTGCTTGCTCTGGTATGTGAGTGCGGGGATAAATGCTAAATGGTAGGACGTGTTTAGCAGAACGCGGAATTGATTTAAGTACAGATGTCCAACGGTGGATTAAGTGATCGCTTGCTTCAATATTATTAGGTGTATAGTCAACGTGAATCTTGTCACCTACTACGCGAATCCGATTATTCGGGTCTGGTAAATCTTCTGTTTGCAACCACCAACCTACTGACCTTTCGGCTAACAAATGTCGCTCATAATGAGGAATCAGTTTCACAAATGGAGCCATTAATGGCGGTGCTTCTGCGGGAATCATATCGGCTAGAACATTGCCCGTATTCTGCACCATACCCATCGGATAAGGAAAATCAGGTTCTCCCCAATAAAAATCGTTGACGGCGATGGTTTTTTGAAAGTTGGCGTGATTTACGTCTAAATGTATGGAAACGATCGCGGTTTCCGACTGTCTCATGAAATTCCGCCCTACTTGGTCGGAACTGTTTGCCAATCCATTAGGATGTTTATCGTTAGCAGAGCGTAATAGTAAAGCCGCTGAGTTGACAGAACCACAGGCAACCACCACAATATCGCCTGTAAACCAATGCTTTTCTCCAGCAATTTCAGTTTCTACCTTCGTTACCTCTCGTCCAGACTCGTTAGTATGCAGCCGCAAGACTTTGGCATGAGTTTTGAGGGTGAAATTAGCGTACTTTTCGCGCGTAGGACGAATGGCGTTGACATCAGCATCAGCTTTTGCGTGAACTAGGCAAGGATATCCGTCAAAGGTATCGCAGCGAATGCAGGGACTCTTGGTGCGATCGCTTTCATTGAGCTTTAATGCTAGTGGTAGGTGAAATGGATAATATCCCAGTTCGCGGATACCATCAACAAGAGCCTGCATATCCGGCTCATGGCTCACTGGCGGATAAGGATATGCTTCATTACGAGGCGGTTCGGTGGGGTCTTCTCCTGCCTGACCATGCACATCATACAACTTTTCTGCCTGGGTGTAGTACGGCTCAAAATCTTGATATTTCAAAGGCCATTCTGGAGAAATCCCGTCTTTATGAATTACCTTTTCAAAATCTCGCTCCCGCAATCGCACTAAGGCTGCACCGTAAAGTTTAGTATTGCCGCCGACCCAATAACCTGTTTGGGGTTTAAAGGCTTTGCCTTCTTTGTCATACCATTCTTCATCAGTGTGATAGCGATGTTTTTGATAAACTTCTTGTGGATTCCAATTCGCTTTCTCTCTCGGCAAAAAGTCGCCTCTTTCTAAAACTAAAATCTTCTTGCCTGTGGGTGCAAGGCGGTGAGCTAGTGTCCCACCACCTGCTCCTGTACCGATGATAATTATGTCGTAATGTTCTCTAATGTTCGTCATAATTTCATAGTTATTATGAGTGAAAAAATCTCACTCTGACTCTTTTTGCAAAGTAATTTGGTAATAGTTTGAGCTAGTTTTTAAGTTTTTGAAATGCTATCTAGCTCTAAAGATAGATTCCTCTACTTAGGGTAAAACTTTAATTACAATATTACTTCGACCTAATGGGTTAGCCTTTGTTTCTATCTGAAGAGAGGGAAAATTTTCATTTTAATTTCATTTTTTATCGATACGACGAACGCAACTAATGAATGTAAATATAAAAAATAAAATAATTTATCACACCAATTATTATATTAATAATTGCATAAGACGCGATAAATCGCGTCTCTACAAATGAAGTATTTGCTGCATTATTTTTTTTAAATCGGTATAATTTTAAAATAAAAATCTAATCTATATCTATGGTTTGAAGAAATGAGAAATCAATAAAATAATAATTAAATTTAGATAAATTATAATTTTTTAAAAAAATAATTACTTGAACCTGCTATTTATTGCCAGCCACCAAGTTAGATAACAGGAGATTTATATGGCTGAAGACATTGAAATTTATGACGATCGCCTGCGTGTTATTGTATCTTCAGAAGCTTCAGTGCAAAAGCTGGCTAACGGTGCAGTTCACAGCGAAGGCCCTGTTTATATCCATGAAAACGATAGTGTTGTATGGAGCGATGCTCATGGTAATCGTCTGCTGCGGTGGAGTCCGACTGAGAACATCAGCGTTCTCCGCGCCCCATCTGATTACCAGAGTGGTAATTACCGAGACTTGGAAGGTCGTATAGTTGCGTGTTCTTCTGGTCTGCGTGCCATCATCCGACAAGAACACAATGGTGAATGGAAGGTTTTAGTCGATCGCTACCAAGGTAAACGCCTCAACAGTCCCAATGATTTGGTTGTCAAAAGCGACGGCACAATTTGGTTTACCGATCCGCCTTATGGAATCACCGAGCCAAATCAAGGGTATGGTGGCGAACAAGAACAACCCGGAAGTTACGTGTATCGCTTCGACCCAGCAACAGGTGAGATTTATCCTGTAGTGGCAGATATGGTGCGTCCTAACGGGCTGGCGTTTAGTCCTGATGAAAGTTTACTGTATGTTTCAGATACAGCTGCATTTAATATTCCTGACGGGCCGCATCATATTCGCGTCTATGATGTAGTAGATGGCCGATGGGCGAAAAATGGGCGGGTGTTTGCAGTCATTGAGCCAGGACAACCTGATGGATTTCGGGTTGATGAATATGGCAACGTTTTTATCAGTTCAGAAGATAGCGTACAGGTATACGCTGCCGATGGAACTCGCTTAGGGAAAATTCTCGTACCGGAAGTATGTGCGAATCTAACTTTTGGCGGTAAGGAACGCGATCGCTTATTTATCACAGCAGGCAAATCTTTATACGCTATCGACCTGAAAACCCGTGGTGTGCAGTTATGATTTATCAATTCATGCTAGGTGTAGCGATTGCTGTATGGATACTACCGAAAGTAGTTACTTTTGGATTAGTTAATTATCCATTTTTCGGCCCGTATCTTTTGAGTTCTGTTGCTCATGCTTATCCTGGGGGAATCTTAGGATTAGCACTTTTATTGCTGAGAGTAAGCGTTGGCGGTTTGTTTTTGATTCACGGCTACCCCAAAGTACTGCATCTTCGCCGATGGGCTGAGTCTATCAGTACACCCGTATTTCTTTGCTTTATATCTGCATGGACGATGTTGGGTGGTGGGCTTTTCCTGATTCTGGGATTTCTCACACTTTTAGCAACTTTGCCGATTCTGGCTTCGATGTTGTTTGCGACATTGTTACATCTGATTCAAGGTAAGCCTTTTGTAGCTACAGATCCTTATTTAATTCCCGAAGATCAGTATAAAGGCCCTTTAGGAAAAGGTGAGCCGCCAAGTTGGGAAAAAGCATTTATGTACTGCGTCATGCTGATTGCGATCGCAGTTTTAGGCCCTGGTGCTTATTCAATAGATGCGGCGATTTTTGGACGATAAATCAAAGATAAAGTTTAATTTTGACTTATACCGGAGGTACTTCCGGTTCAGATTCCTTAAGCGCAAACTCATCGATGAGTGTCACAATGACAGCGGCAGCTGGAACTGCAAGCAATACACCAATAAGTCCAAATAGCTTACCCATAGCGAGAAACGTCACAATTACCATCACAGGATGTATATTAACTTGCTGCCCCATCACTAAAGGTTGAACAATATGAGCATCTATCTGATTCATAACTAAAAATAGTATGAGAACAAATACTAACTTTATCGGTGAAATGCTTAATGCTACTAAGGCTGGTAAAAAAGTACCAACAATGGAACCAAAATAAGGAATAATCTCGAATAAGCCTGCAATAATGCCAAAGGCAAATGCTGACGGAATTCCCAAAATCCACAATCCTAAGGCGGCTCCTACGCCGAGGAATATCATGGCAATTCCTGTGCCAAAAATCCAACCACGGAGTCTGACTTGGCAAGCCTTGAGGACTCGTGTAAACCTTTGGTGATGTCGGCGAGGAATTAACCGTAAAATACCATTTACTAAAGATTTGGGGTCGTAAGCCATATACAGAGCTAAAATTAGTGTAGCTACCAATTCCAGAGTAAAGTTGAAGGCTTGACCCAAAAAAATTGGTACTCCGCTTAGTAATTGATTGATAAAGTTCCGCAATTGTATTAGTGATAGGGAGATGTCAGGAATAAAGGTAAATCTGCGACGCAATTGCTCAACATCTCCTGTCAATGTATTGAGATAAGCTGGCAGTGTAGTTAGTAGATTTTGAACCTGAAATGTAACATTAGGGATGACTACAGTAGTCAGCAATACACCAAAGCCAATTATCAATCCAATTAATAACAGAACAGCAACATCCTGTGATTTAACCAGCTTCTGTAAAAAGCGTAATAGGGTTCGTAAAACTAAAGCAATTAATGCTGCAATAGCTATTAGTTCTAATACTGGTAAAAGTTGATATAAGATGTAGAGTCCCGCTGCCAGAATTACTGCCAAAGGTGCGCCACTAGTTAACCAAGAGGGCTCATTGTCTTTATCCCTAAAATTTGCCATTTTTGACAATTACTTATATATATTAAAATAAACTTATTTGAAGATATTGAAACCAGTTAAAATCATGGCAATGGCATTAACAGGAACAAAAAGCTAAGTCAGATACCATCAATTCTCTATCAGTAATATTGTGTGTCCGTCAGGGTCTTTAACTAGACAAGCTTGCTGGTAAGGAAATAAGTGATTGCTAAATTTTACAATGCTTGGTGATATAAACTCAACCCTATTCTGCCGAAGTTTATCTACTAGCTGCTCAAGATTATTTACTATTAGCTGAATTTGCACCGTCCCAATATCACAACTTTTCCAGTCACTTGGCATAGGACGACCTTTGCCAGGTACAAGATAGTCTAGCAGTTCAATTCCTTCACCGCCTTGAACTGGGCGTAGTGCTGTAATTTTGACTTCGGCTCCTGGTAAATTATCCATACGAGCTTGAGTAGCACGCCAGTTGAGACCGCGACTATCAACTTGCATTCCAAAGAGGTCGCGGTAAAAGTGTAGACTTTGTTCGGTGTTGGAAATTGCGATCGCACTATGATCGATTCCCAAAAATAAGCGATTCGTGTTCTGATGCCATTTATCTTGTCCCTTATCAGGTGGAAACCAAATTAACTCTAAATCGTGTCCATCAGGGTCTTTAAATTTGAAAGCACGGACACCACCAGACGCTTCATTATCAGATGGTATTGTTTGTGGTGCGGGAGATATAGGTTGAATGGGAAATGAAGATAAATGAGCATAAGCCCGATCCATATCACTCACCACAATTGCTAAATGTTGAAACCAGATATCATTACTTTGAGAATCAATAGGGATAGGTTGAGAGTGAATGTTGATATATTCCATTAACTCCATAAGTTCATCACCTAGCTGCAAGGTGACAATGCGAGTTTTTGCTCCAGGTACACCTTCCAGTTCACTGTAATTCTTATTCTCAAAAGTAATATCGTTAACGAATTCAAAACCAAGAGCCTGTGTATAAAAACCCAAAGAGTGATGGGCATCGTTTACTGTTAAGCCAATGGCTCGAATTCTTTGTATCTGTACATTGGTTTGACTAGACATATTCAATCGCCTCTGTACTTGTAATTAATGTTTTCTTCAATAGTATTGAAATTAACTCTCTATTACCTCATCCTGTTTATAGTCACCACCCAATATCTTTAACAATTTTCTTTTCATGTAATCAATGTTCCATTTGCTTATAAAACAAGTACTGCTAACTTGATGTTTTAAAGATTTCATACAATTATAAAAATTCAGTGAACTTCTTCTCTGTCTTTGGAAATAACTGTTGATTCCTCCACTAGCTGGAGGCGATCGCCATTGCAAACTTATAAATTAATGCCAGAATTAAAGCAATACCTATCAATAAATTAAATACGTAATTTTGTAATTTTTGTTACTGGTCTAGCAATACTTTAAGTAGGAAATCTACTCAATATTTTAACTCTGTTATTCAATATTGAATTCTATAAAACGGACAAGGAAGCAGAGGAGATGGGGGAGTGTAGGAAGAAACGAACCACAATTCCCATACTTCTCTCCTCCCCCCCTATCTTCCCCATCCTCCCACACTTATTGTTTGCCCTATGCCCACACAAGTCACTGTCAACCCTGGTGTAATCACAATTAATGATGGTTCCTCATTTCTGGTAACTGCTAGTGATGGTTACATCGACGATAATCAAGCGCAAGGTTTTTTTGTGCGTGACACACGCCTGATTTCTTACTACGAAATTTCTCTCAATCGCTACCGACTTGTACTTCTAGCTGACTTTTCACGGGATGTGGAAAAGGGAAGGTGGTTCGCGTAAGACTTACGCGAACCAATGCTAGAGAATTAACTTGTGATTTTAGATATTGTCGTGGTAGGTGTGTAAATGAGCGCAAATGAAAATATTAGAAAAGAACCTGTATGGGGAGTGTAACTTTGGAGACAAACGTTTAACTCAACGAGCAGCATCAATAGGTGAACTTTTATCGGTAAAATATGGTCAGCCTTTATCAAAAATATTTAAAACTGCCAGTGACCTCAAGCGTGGTTACGAATTTTTCTCGAATCCAAAAACCAGTTTTGAAAAGTTGACTCAACCTTATTTTAAACAAACAGCCCAAGAAATAAACGGCACTCCTGTAGTGTTAGCTGTAGGAGATACAACTTTTTTAGATTACAAAAAAATATTAGATAAAAGAGAAGAATACGGCCCAATAGGTAATGGCGGAAATGGATTAATTCTACACAGTTGTTTAGCTTTAGAGCCTGATTTTGGACAACCTTTAGGGCTATTGTGGGAGAAGCTGTGGCATAGAGAGCATAAAGCACCACAACCGAGTAATGAAACTCAAGAACTTAAAGAAGATCGTCTAAAAAAAGAGCGAAAAGCTAAGAGAAATAAAGAATTTAAAGAAAAAGAATCTTATCGATGGGTTGAAGCTTTCTCAAAGATAGAAAAACAATTTTCTGAGTTAGAAATTCCAGTAGGGGGATTATCATCGAAGATAATTCATGTTTTTGATAGAGAAGGCGATATTGCAGAAGTATTCGCTCAAATCAGTCAAACTAAAAATGCAGGTGTAGTAGTCAGGGCGGCACACAACCGTTGTTTAGAAGGCGAAAATGGTCATCTATGGTCATACGTAAATTCCACTCCCGTCCAGTTTGTTAAAGACGTTGAACTAGTCGAAACCAAAAAACGTCATGCCAGAACTGCCACCTTAGAAGTTAGATATTGTCCAGTATCAATTAGTCCTCCCGCACGGCTAAAAAATCAAGGCAGTTTTCATGTTTATGCAGTCTATGCCAGAGAAATTAATTGTCCAGAAAATGGTGAACCAGTAGAGTGGATGCTACTAACTACTGAGCTAGTTGATTCGGAGCAATCAGCAACTCAAATTCTCCGTTGGTATACGTACCGTTGGCGGGTTGAAGAGTATCATAAGATTCTAAAATCTGGTTGCCAAGCTGAAAGCTATCGATTAGCTGGTGAAAGTATGTCAACAATGTTGGGATTTTTAACTGTGATTGCCGCGCAGTTATTACGAATGACATATTTGTACCGTAACTGTCCGCATCTTGACGCTAGTGTGGTGTTAACAAAAGAACAAATGGATGTATTGATAGCTAGTAGCCCACCTAAACTGAAAAAAGATATCGAATTTACTGTTGACTGGGCAATCCGCGCTATCGCCCGCCTGGGAGGATACCTAGAACATCGGAAAAACAGTGCCATCGGTATACAAGTTTTATGGAGAGGTTGGTTAGAGTTAGAAACCTTGTGCCAAGGTTGGCTACTACACCAAAATCTTAAATAATGCGTTCCAAAAGCTAAACACCTGCCTGATTCCATCAGAAAATAATTCGCGGATATTATACGCGAACCAAATCGGAGTGTGTTATATGCCCCTGTCGCCAAAATCTTCAATTCAAGATGATTTAGCCAAACGTATAGACGCAGTAGCCAAAACCAAACAACGTCTTGAGCAAGAAATTCATTCAATACTCGCTTCGGGTAAGGTCGCTCCCGCTTCCTGTTGGATTGTTCGTTACCAAGCTAAGGGGCGGACTGATAATTATTGGTATTACAAACTACAGGCATCTTCACCAATTTTTCCTACAAAGACTGATGGTAAATTGTCTCGATATCAGCATTTAGGTAAATCTGGTAGTCAAGCTTACATAGATGCTCTTGAACAAATTACCCGCCGTGCCAAAATTCAAGCTTTAGATCGATCAATTGAGTCCCTCAACCTTGGGCTGAAAGATTTAATCGAAGAAACTTCTAAATATCGCCAACCATAAAAGTTAGTTCGCGTAAATTCTCCGCGAACCACTTCTCCTTTTCCACATCCCGTGAAAAGTCAGGTACTTCTAGCCGCTAGTAACATCAATCATCACACTGCTCTTTATCAATTTACTAATCCGCAAATCCCCACTGTTAACGGCAACTTAGCTTCTGGTAGTTTGCTCGTAACCATTCGACGCGACATTGTAGGAGGAATGCACGAAGATATCGATATCACCAACTACCACTCAGAAGCTGTTGAGTTTCAATTGATGTTGGCGATTCGTTCTGACTTTGCCGATATTTTTGAAGTGAAAGCCAAGAACATCGTCATGCGGGGTAATACTGAAACAGTATGGAAAGACGGTGTACTCACTACTCAGTATCGTAGTCGTTCTTTTGTTCGAGGCATCGTGACTGAGCCAGTTTGTTCTACTTCAGAAGCGAACTACGCCAATGGTCGTTTAATGTTTAATGTGGTGATTCTTCCTAGCAAAACATGGCACACCTGTATTAATTTTACAGCCTTAGCCAATGGAGATGTCCTTCAACCCCAACAAACCTGTAATACATCTCATAATACAGAAGCCGGAAAAGTCAGCGATGAATTTCTGAGTAACGCGACAAAGTTGCAGTCTTCTAATGCTGAAATTCAAGGATTTTATCAGCAGGCGCTCGTTGATATGGGAGCTTTACGAATTCAGGTAGAAGACAATGGGCATCAGTTTTGGATGCCTGCTGCTGGTATTCCTTGGTTTATGGCTGTTTTTGGGCGTGACTCTGTAATTACTAGCTTACAAACAATGGCAGTCTACCACGAATTTGCCCGTGGTACGCTTATTCGGTTAGCTCAGTTACAAGCCACCGAATCGGATGACTGGCACGATGCTCAACCCGGTAAAATGCTACATGAATTGCGGCGTGACGAATTAACTAAACTCAATCAACTACCCTACAATCCCTATTACGGCACGGTAGATACTACTATTCTCTGGATTATTACCCTAGCTGAAACTTATAGCTGGAACGCCGATCTAGTCATGTTGAATGAATGTCGATCGCCTCTAGAAAAAGCCCTAAAGTGGATTGATAAGTACGGCGATTTTGATAATGATGGGTTTGTTGAGTATATGACTCGTTCTAGTCATGGATTACGCAATCAAGGCTGGAAAGATTCGGGTGAATCAATGGTTTATCCCAATGGCAAATTAGTAGAGCCACCGATTGCTTTGTGCGAGGTACAAGGTTATGTCTACGATGCTTGGCTCAAGGCTGCTTTCATTTATGAGGTCTGGGGAGAACAAGCACAAGCGAACAAGTTACGTCAAAAAGCAGAAGAACTATATCAACGTTTTAACGATCGCTTTTGGATGGAAGATGAAGGCTTTTACTGTCTTGGCTTAGATAACAACAAGCAACAAATTAAGTCGATCGCCTCAAATCCCGGACAATTGCTCTGGTCTGGGATTGTACCGCAAGAAAGGGCGAAAAAAGTTGCAGAGCGACTTTTCCAACCAGATATGTGGTGTGGTTGGGGTATACGGACTCTTTCATCGCAAAATCAAGGATATAACCCCATTAGTTATCAAAGAGGAAGTGTTTGGCCGCACGATAACTCTATTATTGCATCTGGGTTGAAACGATATGGCTACGACAAAGAAGCCAATCAAATTGCTGAGGGGATTTTTGCTGCTGCTAGTTATTTTCAAGCTGGACGAATGCCCGAATTATTTGGCGGAATTGAACGCCGAGACGATAACTTTCCAGTTCCCTATCCAGATGCGAATATACCCCAAGCTTGGGCAGCTGGTTCCATTTTCTTACTCATTCGCAGCATTTTAGGACTCGACGCTGATGCACCACAACGAAAGTTAAAAGTACAACCAAGCCTCCCAGAGTGCCTGCCAGACTTGAAACTGACAAATTTGAGTGTGGGAGATGCAAAAGTGTCATTGCGTTTTTGGCGCGAAGGAGAACAAACTCACTGGGAAATTACTCATCAAGACGGTGAATTAGAAGTTTCGGCTACGAATTGAGAATTAATTGCTAGAAAAAGTTACAACTAAAGATAGAAATCAAAATGCAGGCTATTAACCCTTTTACCGAGCCAATTAATGGAATTCTTCACGCACTCAGCATGACATTCTCTATGTTTTGGGAGATTATTTGGGCGCTGATTCTGGGTTTTACCCTATCAGGTATTGTGCAAGCAGTGGTTTCCAAAGGGGAGATGAGTCGGCTACTACCGGATGCGTCACCAAAGTCGATCGCGATCACCTGTGGTTTAGATGCAGCTTCATCATCATGTTCTTACACTTCTGTTGCCCTTGCTTGTTCCATCTTTTGTAGATTACCGGAGCCTCTGCCGGGATAGGAAAAATCACAGTCCGAGCATTTGCTAAGCGAGGGGCGCACATAGCATTAGTCGCACGTAGCCGAGATGGACTAGAAGGTGCACGTTAAAAAGTTGAGAACGCTGGCGCTAAAACATTAGTACTACCAACTACGGAGAACAATTTCTATGCAGAATAATCAATCGCAAAAACCAACACTTGAATACTGGCATGTCTGGACTGATAATGATGGTGTAAGCCACCAGTCCCGTCATAAAATTGAGGACTTTACTCAAAAAGGTATAGCACCAGATACGGCTCCTCAATGGATGTCTAAATTAAAACAGTATGGAGCTACAATTACGTATACTGTTTTACCAGTAGGATGGGTAGGAAAATGGCATGAAAATCCGAAGCCGCAGTGGATTGTTCCGCTGTCAGGACGCTGGTTTGTCGAGACTATGGATGGTCAACGAGTAGAGATGGGGGCTGGTGAAATTTCCTTTGGAGGAGACCAGGAAACAAAAGAAGACGCACAAGGCCATAAAGGCCACCTATCTGGAACAGTAGGTGATGCGCCAGCTGTTTTGATGATGGTGCAATTTGACGAGAAACCAAATATGGAATAGTCCTACTAATATTTCATTTCTTCTGCCTTCTGCCTTTATTTATGCAGGAGGCTTGCTGTACACACCGTATTTATATACTAATTCGGCGTTGTTGCGTGAATAGGCAAAATGGTAAATTTTATTTATCGCCTATGTTCTCTCACTGCCTAGTCCAACGATGAAGACGAAAGCTCAGTACAAAGTTAAGAATTGGAACGCTTACGATGCAGCATTAAAGCTTCGAGGCAGTATAACTTTCTGGGTAAACGAAGAGATAATAGAGCAGTGGCGCAACCAGCAGAAAACTGGGAAAAAAGGAGCATCGAATTATTATAGTGACGTGGCGATCGCCACTATGGGAACAATTCAATCGGTGTTTCATTTACCAGGGCGACAAGCAGAGGGGTTTTTAGAATCGCTGTTCACGCTCATGGGAATTGAGCTAGAAGTACCAGACCATTCAACGCTATCTCGTCGTTTAAGCAAGTTGTTGGTGAAACTACCTGTAGTGCCAAAAGATGAGGCTGTCCATGTAGTAGTGGATTCAACTGGTGTGAAAGTGTACGGTGAAGGTGAATGGAAAGTCCGCACACATGGAGTAGGTAAAAGACGGACGTGGCGGAAGTTGCATTTAGGAGTTGATGAGGGCAGTGGCGAAATCCTGGGTGCAGTGGTGACGACTAATGATATGGCTGATTGCGAGGTACTGCCTGACATATTGGAGCAGATTGATCAACCGATAGAGCAAGTATCCGGTGATGGTGGCTATGACACAAAAGGTTGTTATGACACCATTTCACAACATGGGGCGAGGGCGATAATTCCACCACGCAGTAACGCCAAAATTCAACTTCCCTCAAACACTCAAGCACCGCCGTATCCTAGGGATGAGAATCTGCGTCGAATACATCAAGTTGGACGCAAGCAATGGAAACTTGAAAGCAGGTATCATCGCCGCTCTTTGTCTGAGACTGCTATATTTCGGCTCAAGATCATCTTTGGTGGCAAGTTAAGACGACGCTTTTTTGACAATCAAGCTGTCGAGTTATTTTTACAATGTGCTGCCCTGAATCGCATGATCCAGTTAGGTAAGCCTGACTCTTATAAAGTCGAAGGCTAATTCCTATCCTGAATTCGGATTGGAGTGTCCTTTTTTCCTTTCATGCAACAAAGCCTACTAATTCTCCACCGTAGTAAGAAAACAAATTTTTTGAAGTGGAGGTTTGAGGAAAAATATTATTTAAAATTAACTTGTTCTATTTTTTATTTATATAACATAAATGTTGTAGTCTTCCTAATTTAAAATTAGCTTTTATAAAAACATAAAACTATTGGGGCATTGAGATAACAAAAGTGATTTCAATTAATTTTGTTATTCACATATATAATTGTGATGTACATATTACATTTTAAATAAAACAATACTAAAGATAGAGTTAAATTAGATAAATTTCATTTAATAGGTTGTGTTTGAGAAGACAATTAGAGAAAGTAGTGATAGTCACCAATAAAGCTTTAGTGAATCCTCTTACACAAAAGTTTAATTGAGATAACTATCCGTGTGTTTTATAACTTATATCCTTCTAGAGGACGATAAGAAACTATGGTGATATCGATACTATAGTTTCTAAGTGCGTATGTCATCTAGCTCAAAATCAACTCAATACTTTTCTAATTTATCCATCAAAAATTTTAATTTGGATAAGATGTTTCTAACTTTATTAAATATTCAGTTTTATTTTGTAGTAACTCAACATCACAGTTACTAGATTTTTTAGTTTTTTTAAGAAGCAAACTTTATAAGTTAGGAGCATTCACCATGAAAGCAGTAGTTTTTCACGGAATTGGAGACATTAGACTAGATAACGTACCAGAACCGAAAATTAAAGACCCCACTGATGCCATTATTAAACTGACTTCTAGTGCTATTTGCGGCACAGATTTACACATGATTCGGGGAACATTCACAGGCATGAAACCCGGCACAATTCTAGGGCATGAAGGTGTTGGAATTATTGAAGAGATTGGTTCTAATGTACGGAATTTTAAGGTAGGCGATCGCGTCGTTATTCCCTCAACAATTGCCTGTGGTTACTGTTCTTATTGTCGGAGCGGATACCATGCTCAATGTGATAACGCCAATCCCCACGGACACAACGCTGGGACAGCCTTTTTCGGAGGCCCAGAAGCAGCAGGCCCCTTCGATGGCTTGCAAGCAGAATATGCGCGAATTCCTTATGCCAATGCAGGGTTAGTTAAGCTACCAAAAGAAGTCACAGACGACCAAGCAATTTTGCTGTCTGACATCTTTCCTACAGCATACTTTGGAGCCGATATTGCAGAGATCACACCAGGAGATACAGTTGCCATTTTTGGTTGTGGCCCGGTTGGTCAGTTTGCCATTGTTAGTGCCAGACTGTTTGGTGCAGGACGCATTATTGCAGTAGATACAATCCCATCACGCTTAGAGATGGCGCGTGATTTGGGTGCAGAAGTCATCGATTACAATGCCGAAGATCCAATCGAGGTGATTCGTGAACTCACTGGAGGAGTTGGCGTAGACCGAGTCATTGATGCTGTTGGTGTAGATGCTAATGCTCCTGATAGTGGCCCAGCCGCAGAAAAAGCACGACAAGAAGCACAACAATTTCAACAGCAGTTACAGCAAATTGCTCCGCAAACCAATCCACAAAATGGCAATTGGCATCCAGGGAATGCGCCTTCTCAAGTTTTAGAGTGGGCAGTTCAGGCATTAGCTAAAGCTGGTACACTCTCGATTATTGGAGTATATCCCCCAAGCCACAATTTCTTTCCCATCGGTATGGCGATGAATAAGAATTTGACTATCAATATGGGAAATTGTAATCACCGCAAATATATTCCAACGTTAGTAGATTTAGTTCGTAATGGCACAGTAGACCCGACAAAAGTTTTAACCCAAGTCGAACCGCTAATGTCCGTTATTGATGCGTATAAGGCATTTGACCAAAGGCAACCAGGTTGGGTGAAAGTAGAATTAGTGCCAGGAGCAGCATTAGCTAACGTCTAGAGTCTTTGGCAATACAGACTTATAAACTGAAAACTGGCGTTGCATAATAGAGGGATGAATTGAGGTCGTATACTGTGCAATGTCCATACTGTGGGTCTACGAAAATTAGAAAGAATGGCAAACGCCGAGGTAAACAAAATCACATTTGTACAAAGTGCGATCGCCAATTTATCGACGTGTATGATCCGCCCAAAGGATACTCAGAGGAACTGAAACATGAATGCTTAAAAATGTACCTGAATGGTATGGGTTTTCGTGGAATAGAACGGGTGAAAGGTGTACATCATACGACGATAATTTATTAGGTTAAACAATTAGGAGAAAAGCTCCCAGATGTACCGAAGGAAGAGGCGATTCCAGAAGTTGGAGAATTAGATGAGTTGGAAACATTTATAGGTTCAAAAAAAACAAAATTTGGCTATGGACGGCAGTAAATCACTTTACCCAAGGAATTTTAGCCTGGGTTTTAGGAGATCGTAGTGCTAAAGCATTTGAGCCATTGTGGGAAACAGTAAAACAATGGGAAAGCTATTTTTATGTAACAGATGGCTGGAAAGTTTACCCTATTTTTATTCCCAATGAAGATCAAATTATTAGCAAAACATACATGACAAGAGTTGAAAATGAGAATACCCGATTACGACATTATCTTGCACGACTTCACCGAAAAACTTTATGTTATTCTAAATCAGAAAAAATGCTGAGGTACTCAATTAAATTATTACTTCACTATTTGAAGTATCAAACTGTACCTGCATTAATGAATTCATCCCCCAATTCAGCAAAGCCTGAAAACTTTATATCAGCAAGTTAACCGACTTGCTGATAGTTTTTGCTTTTGATTAAGGAGGGTTATACAGCACGACTGAAGTTTTCTTATGGAAGAATCTTTGCAAAGTACTATTTTACTTAAACAAATTAGTATAGAGAACAAAATATCAACTCTTTTAGAAGGAGAAAGTATTCTCATTGATCCTATCGATGCAATTCTGTCTTTATCCAAAACCTTTACACTATATACAATTTCACCCCTACATTCAGCCTCTACAGACAATATTTGTGCGTAATTATTGGGACTAGTAGCAGGTTAGATAGCTATTATTTTTAAGAGCTTATAAGACGTATAACATTATTATCGATAATAGTTAATTATGCCAGATAAAATACGCAGTCATCCTTATTTTTTAACTACTCAACCATCTAACTCTAGTTATCCAATTTTTGTATTTTTACCAGGAATGGATGAGACAGGAAAAGAACTCATGTATATTCAAACAGCAGGTTTAGAAGCTGCTTTTAATGTACGTTGTTTTGTTATTCCCCCTGATGATTTAACAAGTTGGGATGAAATGACAAAAGAATTAGTAAATTTAGTTGAGATAGAACTTGAAAAATTACTGCGTAGACACGAAGTGGCCTGTCGTGAGATATCGCCTGTTTATCTGTGTGGTGAATCATTCGGCTGTTGTTTAGCACTCAAAGTGTTAGAAAAATTTCCTCAACTGTTTACAAAAATTATTTTAATTAACTCTGCTTCTTCATTTCATCGAGTATCTTGGTTAACTTTAGGCTCTCTGTTATTTCCTTACACACCTAATTTATTTTATAAAATTTCTTCATTTATATCTTTGCCTTTTCTAGCTAATTTAAATCGAATTTCACCTACGGCTAAACAAGCTCTGTTAAAATCAACAACTTCTGCACCAAAACAAACTGCTAGTCAACGACTAGATTTGATGAAAAAATTTGATATTGACGAAAAAAAATTATCTCAAATTACTCAACCTGTTTTACTCATTGCTGGTAAAAATGACCGACTTTTACTTTCAGAAGCTGAGGTACACCGTTTGGGTTATATTTTTCTTAACTCTCAAATAATAACTCTACCTCATAGCGGTCATGCCTGCTTAGTTGAAAAGGATGTAAACCTTTATCAAATTTTATTGTCAGCTAATTTTATTTAAGTGAAAATTTATGAAACATTTTAGCCTCAAAGTTTAATTGCTTACACACATATCACGCACGATTATCACTTGTTTAGTATTTATATACTATACTTAGATGTGTTTGACCTGTTACTACACCGAAATTTGCGATCGCAATCTTGTAAGTAAAGCCGAGCTACAATCTACCTCGGCCACTCCAGAACAAAAAACAAAGTCCAAACACAAAACTGCTTAATAACGATACTCAATGGCTGTAATGAAGTGGCCATCTACAAATATTTTTTTTACACAGCCATTGAGTATTAATCGTTTATCTTGAGCTTGCAATCCTAACCAATAACTTTTATTAGAAAAAGCCTGTATAATTCGTTCCTTAGCAATTAGGGATTCTTTGGCTACATTATGTGTTGTTCCAAGCGCGATCGCAATTTGTTCTTTGAGGTCATTTTTGATTTGTTCAATTGCTGAACTTGGTGGTAAGGTTTCCAATGTATTCAAAGATGCACGCAGCGTTTTTACTTCTGGGGGTTCCTCTACAGGAACTTGCTCATCTGTATCAACCAAGTTCGCTAACCTTTCGGCTTCTTTAGCTAAAAAATCCACTACTTGGATATCTAATATTTTGGATGAAATCATATTTTTATTGCTACAGTTACCAGCTTTATACAGACGGCACTGAAAATAATAGATAGCTTCCCCATTCTTATTTACCCGTTTTGCATGGCGCGTCATCGAACCACCGCAATGAGCGCACTTAATTAAATTAGAAAATGGGTTTACTTCGTTATCTTCTCCAGAAGCCCATCGGTTATTGCGATTTTCTCTGATAATCTGTTTTACTTGTTCGTGTTCTTTGTAGGTGATGATTGCCTCATCATCATGAGTTCCCCATTTGACCTTCCACTCGTCAAAGTTTTTGCGTTTTCCCTTTGACTTAACGTAAGTATCATAAGGCAAACCACCAGCGTAAACAGGGTTTACTAATAATGCTTTTAAACCTGCGATCGACCATCTTAACCCAGACCAGGGATAACGCAAGGGATGGTTCGTTTTATGTGGTGTAAATACAATTTTATCTAAGTCATCATCACCAACAATGCGTGAAGATGTTTCTGGCTTGTGCAAATCAAAAGCTTTTGTTTCTATACCGAAATCTGCGTGCAACTTCCGCACAGTCGCCGCCACTGAACCACACTCAAAAAAAGTATTGAAAATATACTTTGCCACATCAGATACAGTTAATTCTTTGCGTCCTTCCAATAAGCAAACGCATGGAGAGCGATCGCAGATATATTTATCTTTGTTTATACTATATCCTAATGGGGCAACTCGGTGACTTTTGCCTTGGTTCACCCGATGACGACGTTCACTTTTTAATCTCTCTGTCACCATTCGTACCTCAAATTTGGCAGCCGCCAACAACATATCTATGGTTAATTCTCCGCCAAGGCTGTCAGGGTCTACTCCTTGGTCTAAGGCTATCAGTTTAATTCCCTTAGAACGCAACACCTCCAACAATGAATAAAACAACCGCGATGATGAACCAATCCGGTCAATTCGGGTAAATTGCAGAGATTTAACTTTACCCTTGGGCGATGTCTTCAAATCATTAATTAATTGTTGCAGACCTTCCCTGACTTCCGTTGTCCGTGACTGAATATCCCAATATACTTTGGAACATCCTGCACCACGCAAGCGTTCTATTTGTTTACGCAACGCACCTTTATCTGTTTGCTGTTCTTCACCACTGACTCTGGCATAACCCCAACTTTCCATAACAACGTATAGATACGACTTTCAATTATATTAGATAGCAAATACTTCTAGTCAAAGAAGTTCTCTGAACAAATGGAAAAGCATCAGGGTGAAATATTAGGGGTATAAGAATGAGCGTCATTTATCTAGATAATAATGCGACTACTAAGGTAGACCCACAGGTTTTAGAGGCAATGATGCCCTACTTAACCGAATATTACGCCAACCCCTCAAGTATGCACACCTTTGGCGGGCAACTGGCTAAAGCAGTGAAAACAGCCAGGGAACAACTAGCCGCCCTCTTAGGTGCAGATGAATCAGAAATTGTTTTTACTAGTTGTGGAACCGAGGGAGATAACGCAGCCATTCGCGCCGCTTTGTTAGCCCAGCCAGAAAAACGCCACATCATCACTACCCAAGTAGAACATCCGGCGGTACTGAATGTCTGCAAACAACTAGAAACCCAAGGTTACAGTGTTACTTATCTTTCGGTAAATAGTCAGGGGCAGTTGGATCTAGATGAGCTAGAAGCCTCACTGACTGGGAACACTGCCTTGGTAAGCATCATGTATGCTAACAACGAGACAGGTACGATTTTCCCGATTGAGCAGATTGGATTACGCGTCAAAGAACGTGGCGCACTGTTCCACGTAGATGCAGTGCAAGCAGTGGGTAAGATTCCCCTGAACATGAAGACCAGCACAATAGATATGTTAACTATGTCTGGTCATAAAATTCACGCACCCAAAGGTATTGGCGCGTTGTATGTGCGCCGGGGCGTGAGATTCCGTCCCCTGTTGATAGGTGGACATCAAGAACGCGGTCGCCGCGCGGGTACAGAGAATGTTCCTGGTATCGTTGGTTTAGGGAAAGCAGCCGAATTAGAATTGCTGCATTTAGAAGAAGCAACCACCAGAGAAAGAAAGTTGCGCGATCGCCTGGAACAAACTCTCCTCGCAAAAATCCCTGATTGTGAAGTTAACGGCGATCCCAAAAATAGATTGCCCAACACCACCAACATCGGTTTTAAATATATTGAAGGTGAAGCAATCCTGCTTTTGTTAAATAAATACGGTATCTGTGCCTCATCTGGTTCCGCTTGCACCTCCGGTTCACTCGAACCATCCCACGTTCTCCGGGCAATGGGTTTACCATACACCACCTTACATGGTTCCATTCGCTTCAGTCTTTGTCGCTACACCACCGACGCTGAAATTGATCGCGTCATTGAAGTTATGCCCGAAATTGTAGAACGTCTGCGCGCTCTGTCGCCATTCAAAAACGACGACGCAGGTTGGTTGCAATCCCAAGAACAAACACTGGCACATCGATAAATAGGTTACAGGTTACAGGGAACAGGTTACAGATAGTTTCTATAGCCTGTCACCTGTCACCTATCACCCTTCGGGTGACGCTCCTGCGTCGCTACCGCTTCGCTAACGCCACTTGCTTTATGCCGGGAAACCCGTCCACCGCAGTGGCTCACCTGTCACCTCTCTCCACTCAGCACTCGGAATTTAATATGTGGGACTACACAGATAAAGTATTAGAACTGTTTTACGATCCCAAGAATCAGGGAACGATTGAAGAAACGGGCGAATCTGGAGTTAAGGTTGCAACGGGAGAAGTCGGAAGCATTTCTTGCGGAGATGCTCTGAGACTCCACCTGAAAGTAGAAGTGGAATCTGATAAGATTCTCGATGCACGCTTTCAAACCTTTGGCTGTACCAGTGCGATCGCTTCTTCTAGTGCATTGACCGAAATGGTTAAGGGTTTGACTTTAGATGAAGCTCTGAAGGTATCTAACAAAGATATTGCCAATTACCTCGGCGGTTTACCCGAAGCCAAAATGCACTGCTCAGTTATGGGTCAAGAAGCCCTAGAAGCCGCAATCTATAACTATCGTGGCATTCCACTGGCTGCCCATGACGATGATGACGAAGGCGTTTTAATTTGCTCCTGCTTTGGTATTACTGATACAAAAATTCGCCGCGTAGTGAAAGAAAATAACCTTACTACTGCGGAGCAGGTAACAAATTATGTCAAAGCTGGTGGCGGATGCGGTTCCTGTTTAACAAAAATTGATGATATTATTAAAGATGTAGAGCAGGAAGTTGCCACAACCAGTAAAAACGCAAATAACGGCATAAAAACTACAGAAATTCTCAATTCTGGTCAAATAGCCACAGCCACAAGACCACTGACCAACGTCCAAAAGATTGCCTTAATTCAAAAAGTTCTCGACGAAGAAGTAAGACCCGTCCTCATTGCTGACGGTGGAGATGTAGAACTGTACGACATAGAAGGAAATACAGTTAAAGTCATCCTCAAAGGTGCTTGTGATTCTTGTCCCAGCAGCACTGCCACCTTAAAGATAGCGATTGAATCGAGACTGCGCGATCGCATCAGTAAAGACATAGTAGTACAAGCAGTTGAGCCATAGCTCTAAGTTTTACCCACAACACAAATACACCCTAATGTGCAACAGCCAAGAACAGAAAGTAGGATTTGACCGATACGATTGTTTTCTCATCAATGTTTTATTCCTACTGACAATAAACAGCTAACAGTACATAGGCAAAAGTATTTAACGCCTACCTGCAATTTCAATATCCAACACGCTTCAAAGGAAAAGGATATGAGTGCAACATTGTATGACAAACTTGGCGGCCAACCAACTATTGAGAAAATAGTTGATGACTTACACAAACGCATCTTGGCAGACAACACCCTCAAACCATTTTTCGCTAACACAGATATGGCGAAACAACGGGCGCATCAAGTTGCTTTCTTCTCTCTAATTTTTGAAGGGCCAAAGCAATACACTGGTCGCCCAATGGACAAAACCCACACAGGTATGAGTCTACAGGAACCACACTTTGATGCGATCGCCAAGCACCTAACTGAGGCTATGGCTGTAGGTGGAGCATCAGCAGAAGATACCAAGGCGGCATTAGATCGCGTTTCCAGCTTGAAGGGAGCTATTTTGAACAAGTAATGAGACTGACGCATTGATTGTTGACTAATAGCTAAGTCAAGTCTTACCTAGCGTTCCCAGTTTCTCCAGATTATGGCGTATTTGTAAAGTGTGTAATTCCTTTGTCATTTGTATAAAACACAAATGACAAAGACTAAAAAAAATTTTAACCCCGAATCATTATGACACCAACACCCACTGATTTTGCTGTAGAGCGATCGCCCCCGGCGTGTGCCTAAACGACCGTTCTACAAACCCCTCACAGCCATAGCTCAACAGGCGTGAGATTCTCAAACAAAGGCTCATACCCACTAAACCAACCAATTGTAGGAAAAGAGAACCATGACTGACGAAAAAATTAGACAGATAGCTTTCTATGGTAAAGGCGGTATTGGTAAATCTACCACCTCCCAAAACACCCTGGCAGCTATGGCAGAAATGGGTCAACGCATCATGATCGTAGGTTGCGACCCTAAAGCAGACTCCACCCGTTTGATGCTCCACGCCAAAGCACAAACCACCGTATTACACTTAGCTGCTGAACGCGGTGCAGTCGAAGACCTAGAACTAGAAGAAGTAATGCTCACGGGTTTTCGTGGCGTTAAGTGTGTAGAATCTGGTGGCCCAGAACCCGGTGTAGGTTGCGCTGGTCGTGGTATCATCACCGCCATCAACTTCTTAGAAGAAAACGGTGCTTACCAAGACCTAGACTTCGTTTCCTACGACGTATTAGGTGACGTTGTGTGCGGTGGTTTCGCTATGCCTATCCGTGAAGGTAAAGCACAAGAAATCTACATCGTTACCTCTGGTGAAATGATGGCGATGTACGCTGCAAACAACATCGCTCGTGGTATTTTGAAATACGCTCACTCCGGTGGTGTACGCTTGGGTGGTTTGATTTGTAACAGCCGTAAGACAGACCGGGAACACGAACTCATCGAAACCTTGGCAAAACGGTTGAACACCCAAATGATTCACTTCGTACCTCGTGACAACATCGTTCAACACGCTGAGTTGCGCCGGATGACAGTTAACGAGTACGCACCTGACAGCAACCAAGGTAATGAATACCGTGAATTAGCTAAGAAAATCATCAACAACGACAAGCTCACCATTCCTACACCCATAGAAATGGATGAATTAGAAGCACTGTTGATTGAATACGGTATCCTCGATGATGATTCCAAGCACGCAGAAATCATTGGTAAGCCCGCAGAAGCTACCAAGTAGGTAATTCCCTAATTGGGAGACAAGGAAAGTATGAAGTATGAAGTGTGAAGTATGAAGTGTAAAGTCTGAAATCTCAAATATTTCATCTTTTAACCTTCAGCTTTGATCCTTTAGCCTTCAACCTTCATCCTTCTCCTCTCCCTTTTTTCCCTAAATTTCCCCATCCTTAACAGTAACCGAGGCAGACTATGACACCTCCAGAAAACCAAAATCTTGTAGATGAAAATAAGGAACTTATTAAAGAAGTTCTGCAAGCTTACCCCGAAAAAGCTCGCAAAAAACGCGAAAAACACCTCAACGTCCACGAAGAAAGCAAGTCCGATTGCGGCGTTAAGTCTAACATCAAATCTATTCCTGGTGTAATGACCGCTCGTGGTTGTGCTTATGCAGGTTCTAAAGGTGTGGTTTGGGGCCCTATTAAGGACATGATCCACATCAGCCACGGCCCAGTAGGTTGCGGTTATTGGTCTTGGTCTGGTCGTCGTAACTACTATGTAGGTATTACAGGTATCAACTCCTTTGGTACCATGCACTTCACCTCCGACTTCCAAGAACGCGACATCGTATTCGGTGGTGACAAAAAACTCACCAAAATCATCGACGAACTAGAAATTCTCTTCCCTCTAAACCGTGGTGTTTCCATTCAATCTGAATGTCCCATCGGTCTAATTGGGGATGACATCGAAGCTGTAGCTAAAAAAGCTTCTAAGCAATATGGTAAACCAGTTGTACCCCTACGTTGCGAAGGTTTCCGTGGTGTATCTCAGTCTTTAGGACACCACATTGCTAACGATGCTATCCGTGACTGGATTTTCCCTGAATTTGACAAGGCTAAGAAAAACAACACAATCGACTTCGAGCCAAGCCCCTACGACGTAGCATTAATCGGTGACTACAACATCGGTGGTGATGCTTGGGCCAGCCGGATGTTATTAGAAGAAATGGGCTTACGTGTTGTAGCTCAGTGGTCTGGTGACGGTACACTGAACGAGTTGATTCAAGGCCCTGCTGCTAAGTTAGTTCTGATCCACTGCTACCGTTCTATGAACTACATCTGCCGTAGTTTGGAAGAACAATACGGTATGCCTTGGATGGAATTCAACTTCTTCGGCCCCACCAAGATTGCTGCATCTTTACGCGAAATCGCCGCTAAATTTGACTCTAAGATTCAAGAAAACGCTGAGAAAGTCATCGCTAAGTACACACCAGTGATGAATGCGGTACTTGAAAAGTATCGTCCTCGCTTGGAAGGTAACACCGTTATGTTGTACGTAGGTGGTCTACGTCCTCGTCACGTTGTTCCCGCCTTTGAAGATTTGGGTATCAAGGTTGTCGGTACAGGCTACGAATTCGCTCACAACGACGACTACAAACGTACCACCCACTATATCGATAACGCCACCATCATTTACGATGACGTTACCGCTTACGAATTCGAGGAATTCGTTAAAGCTAAGAAGCCTGATCTAATCGCTTCCGGTATTAAAGAGAAGTACGCCTTCCAAAAGATGGGTCTTCCCTTCCGTCAAATGCACTCTTGGGATTACTCCGGCCCTTATCACGGTTATGACGGATTCGCTATCTTCGCTCGTGATATGGATTTAGCACTCAACAGCCCAACTTGGAGCTTGATTGGCGCACCTTGGAAGAAAGCTGCTACTAAAGCTAAGGCTGCTGCTTAATTCATCCCCCCAAGAATCAAACGGATAGCCTGGGGTTTTTAGCCCCAGGAACCGAGGGAAGAATGGTGAATGCTGAATGCTGGATGAAGACTTTTATTCATTATTCATGATTCATCACTCGTGACTCCCCAGGGAAGGAGCGGAACCCCCCAGGCTCTCCCAACACTTTAATTACTACACCAACCAGCAAGCGTAGAGAGACAGACAAATGCCACAGAATCCTGACAGAATTGTAGACCACGTTGATCTATTCAAACAGCCAGAATACACCGAGCTATTTGAAAACAAGAGAAAGAACTTTGAAGGTGCACATCCTCCTGAAGAAGTTGAAAGAGTTTCTGAATGGACAAAATCTTGGGATTACCGGGAAAAGAACTTCGCTCGTGAAGCTTTAACCATTAACCCTGCTAAAGGTTGTCAACCTGTAGGCGCAATGTTTGCTGCTTTAGGTTTTGAAGGTACTCTTCCCTTCGTTCAAGGTTCTCAAGGTTGTGTGGCTTACTTCCGTACACACCTCAGCCGTCACTATAAAGAGCCTTGCTCCGCAGTTTCTTCTTCCATGACAGAAGACGCAGCAGTATTCGGTGGCTTGAACAACATGATTGAAGGTATGCAAGTTTCATACCAACTGTACAAGCCTAAGATGATTGCTGTTTGCACCACCTGTATGGCTGAAGTTATCGGTGATGACTTGGGTGCGTTCATCACCAACTCTAAGAATGCTGGTTCTATTCCTCAAGACTTCCCAGTACCTTTCGCTCACACCCCCAGCTTCGTTGGTTCCCACATCACTGGTTACGACAACATGATGAAGGGAATTCTGTTGAACCTGACAGAAGGCAAAAAGACAGCTACCAGCAACGGCAAAATCAACATCATCCCTGGTTTTGATACATATGTTGGTAACAACCGCGAAGTTAAGCGGATGTTGAATGCAATGGGTGTTGACTACACCATTCTGTCTGACAGCAGCGACTACTTTGATTCACCCAATACTGGTGAATTTGATATGTACCCAGGTGGTACAAAGCTGGAAGATGCTGCTGATTCTATCAACGCTAAGGCAACAGTAGCTCTCCAAGCTTATACCACACCCAAAACCCGTGAGTATATCTCTACTCAATGGAAGCAAGAAACAAAAGTTCTACGTCCTTTTGGTGTTAAAGGTACTGACGAATTCTTGACTGCGATCGCTGAATTGACTGGTAAAGCGATTCCTGAAGAGTTGGAAATTGATCGCGGTCGTTTAGTTGATGCTATCACTGACTCCTACGCTTGGATTCATGGTAAGAAGTTCGCTATCTACGGCGATCCTGATTTGATCATCTCCATCACCAGCTTCTTGTTAGAAATGGGTGCAGAGCCTGTACACATCCTCTGCAACAACGGCGACGAAACTTTCAAGAAAGAAATGGAAGCTATTCTCGCTGCTAGCCCCTTCGGTAAAGAAGCTACCGTTTGGATTCAAAAAGACTTGTGGCACTTACGCTCTTTGTTGTTCACCGAGCCTGTAGACTTCTTCATCGGTAACTCCTACGGTAAGTACCTGTGGCGCGATACCAAAATCCCAATGGTGCGGATTGGTTATCCTCTGTTCGATCGCCACCACTTACACCGCTATGCTACCCTCGGCTACCAAGGTGGTCTAAATATCCTCAACTGGGTTGTTAACACTCTGTTGGATGAAATGGATCGTAACACCAACATCACTGGTAAGACCGATATCTCCTTCGACTTGATTCGCTAGAAATTGCTACAAGCTTGTTTGTTAAAAACAGCTAAAGATTAGGAACTGGGGACTAGGGAATATTTAATTCCCCATCCCCAATTCCTATAAAAGATACTCAACTTTCAACCTACCTATCTCTTGATTCAGCATCTCTATTATGGACAGCATCAATCACACTCACTCTCACGTTAATTACCATCCACCTAACTATAAAAAGTCTCCTGTACTTAATCCCTTACGTCGTTTGGTGGACGGAATTCAAGTTAAAAATAATCGCTTCGCTCATCTAATATGCCAGGTAATTCCTTGCTGTTGTCCTTTTGAGCGAAATATTAGTTTATTTGGTCGGAGTTTCCATATTCCACCTTTATGTAAGCTGAATCCTCTCTATGATGAGTTTGTTGGTTTGCGTTTTCGGGCTTTGTCTTACCTCGCTGATGAATGTGGTGAGGATGTGACAAGGTACATTTGCTAATAATTAGCAGATCAAGATTACTCATTACTGATTAAATCTCACCTGATAATAGGGGTTTGGGGCTATTTCTAAAAATATATTTGTGTAGTTATATAAATGTCTCACCCCAAAATCAGGTAAAAATTTTTTATCCTTCGTAGTGAACGATACTTTTAAGTTTCTTGTAAAAGTCGATGTTATAGAAATGAATTACTGATGCACATGGGGAATTGTGTGTCGGGTATGGAAAAGATTTTTGCAGGAAGTTTTTGTAACAGTTAACAGTAATCGGTAGACTTCTAGCATAAATATTTTTTTGTCTCGCGCAAAGGCGCAAAGAGGTCTAGTGAATTGATTAGTGATTATTGTTAACTGTTTTTTCTCAAATAAGAATTAACGAACCGCAAAGGACGCTAAGGACACGAAGGAATTAAGAGGATGTCTGAAAGCTTTTTAAGATTTATAGATCCCCCTAAATCCCCCTTAAAAAGGGGGACTTTGAGATATTTTCCCCCCTTTTGAAGGGGGGCTAGGGGGGATCAAGATTTTTCAGACATCCTTTTTTAGTTCAGTCCTAATCAAAGAAGACTGATTTTTATCGAACCACAGAGGCAAGGCAGTGCGTTGGGCGGCTCTGCCGACTTGAAGCAACTGCCGCGCGGAGAACACAGAGGAAGAGAGATGAATACGCAAAAGAAGGTTAATGAACTGCTGAATGAGTCGGGATGCGAACATAATCAGCAGAAGAAGGGCGAGAAGAAGAATAAGTCTTGTACACAACAAGCGCAACCTGGGGCGGCTCAAGGTGGTTGTGCTTTTGATGGGGCGATGATTGCTCTGGTTCCAATTACTGATGCGGCGCATTTGGTTCATGGCCCGATCGCCTGTGCTGGTAATTCTTGGGGTAGTCGTGGTAGTCTATCTTCTGGGCCTCAGCTTTACAAGATGGGTTTCACTACCGACATGACTGAAAATGATGTGATTTTCGGTGGTGAAAAGAAGCTCTACAAGGCAATTTTAGAAATTCATCAGCGTTATAATCCCACGGCTGTATTTGTTTATGCTACTTGTGTGACGGCTTTGATTGGCGATGATATCAATGCTGTTTGCAAGGCGGCGGCTGAAAAAATCGGGACTCCTGTTGTCCCGGTGATTGCGCCGGGATTTATTGGTAGTAAGAATTTGGGGAACCGTTTTGGCGGTGAAGCTTTATTAGATTATGTTGTCGGGACAGCAGAACCGGAGTTCACAACCCCCTATGATATAAACTTGATCGGCGAATACAATATCGCCGGGGAAATGTGGGGAGTCCTGCCTTTATTTGAAAAATTAGGCATCCGCGTACTATCCAAAATCACGGGTGATGCTCGTTATGAAGAAATTCGTTACGCTCACCGTGCCAAGTTGAACGTGATGATTTGTTCGCGGGCTTTGCTCAATATGGCGAGAAAGATGGAGGAGCAATATGGGATTCCCTACATTGAAGAGTCTTTTTATGGGATTGATGATATAAATCGTTGTTTGCGGAATGTGGCTGCTAAGTTGGGCGAGTCCCTTCGGGATAGCTCCGCTTCACGCGATTTGCAAGAGCGCACGGAAAAGCTGATTGCAGAAGAAACAGCCGCTTTGGATATCGCTTTAGCTCCTTATCGCGCCCGACTCAAGGGTAAGCGTGTGGTTCTGTATACTGGCGGTGTGAAGAGTTGGTCTATTATCTCCGCCGCTAAGGATTTGGGGATAGAAGTTGTGGCTACTAGCACCCGCAAGAGTACGGAGGAAGATAAGGCGAAAATCAAACGCTTGCTCGGTACAGAAGGGATGATGCTAGAAAAAGGCAATGCTCAGGAGTTGTTGCGATTGGTCAAAGATACAAACGCTGATATGTTGATTGCGGGTGGTCGGAACCAATACACAGCCCTGAAAGCGCGGATTCCTTTCCTCGACATCAACCAAGAACGCCATCATCCGTATGCTGGGTATGTGGGAATGTTAGAGATGGCACGAGAGTTATACGAAGCCCTCTACAGCCCCATTTGGGATCAAATTCGGAAGCCTGCGCCTTGGGATGAAGAAGCCGGGACTTTAAATAATTTTATGTCAGCAGATGAGATGTTCTCTGCGTCAATAGAAGAGGTATTTTAGATGGCGATCGTTACTGTCCCCGAAAAATCAGTTGCAGTTAATCCCCTCAAACAAAGCCAAGCTTTAGGTGCATCCCTCGCCTTTTTGGGATTAAAGGGAATGATACCTCTATTCCACGGTTCTCAAGGGTGTACCGCCTTTGCCAAAGTTGTGCTTGTACGGCATTTTCGGGAAGCTATTCCCCTAGCCACTACAGCCATGACTGAAGTAACTACGATTTTGGGTGGCGAAGAGAATGTGGAACAGGCTCTTCTCACGTTGGTTGAGAAGGCGAAGCCAGAAATTATCGGTTTGTGTACCACTGGGTTGACAGAAACCAGAGGCGATGATATTGAACGCTTCTTGAAGGATATCCGCGATCGCCATCGTGAATTAGACCACATCCCAGTTATCTTTGCACCAACACCAGATTTTAAAGGTGCATTACAAGATGGTTTTGCTACTGCTGTGGAAAGCATCGTTAAGGAAATTCCCCAAGCAGGCGGAATTAGAAGCGAACAAGTCACGATTTTGGCTGGTTCAGCCTTTACTCCAGGCGATTTGCAAGAAATCAAAGAGATTGTTACCGCTTTTGGATTAGAACCTATCTTCGTACCTGACCTCGGTGCTTCTTTAGATGGTCACTTAGAAGATAACTATACCCCGGTGACAGGTAGCGGTACTAGTGTGAAACAACTACGACAAGTAGGTTGTTCTGCTTTCACCATCGCTTTGGGTGAAAGTATGCGGGGTGCTGCCAAAATATTGGATGAACGGTTTAACATTCCCTACGAAGTGTTTGGTGAACTAACTGGCTTGGAAGCCGTAGATGAGTTTTTGCAAGCATTATCGATTTTGAGCAGCAATCCAGTACCCGAAAAATACCGTCGGCAACGTCGGCAATTGCAAGATGCAATGCTTGATACGCACTTTTATTTTGGTGCAAAACGAGTATCTTTAGCTCTAGAGCCTGATTTGTTGTGGGGTACAGTGCGCTTCTTGCAATCGATGGGAACACAAATTCATGCTGCTGTGACCACAACGCGATCGCCTTTACTCGAAAAGCTCCCCATCAAGAGTGTTACTATCGGTGATTTAGAAGACTTTGAAGAACTAGCAGTAGGTTCTGACCTATTGATTGGTAATTCTAACGTGGGAGCGATCGCCAAACGTTTGTCTATTCCTCTTTATCGTTTAGGCTTACCCATTTACGACCGTTTAGGTAATGGTCTGTTTACAAAAGTTGGCTATCGCGGCACGATGGAGCTTTTGTTTGGCATCGGCAACCTCTTTTTAGAAGCTGAAGAAGAGAGAGTAAAACACTTTTTTGGTGATGTTTAACTTTGCGCTCTTTGCGCCCTTTGTGGTTCGTTAAAGTAGGAAAATAAAATGAAAATTGCCTTTACAACCAGTGACCACATTCATGTCAATGCTCACTTTGGCTGGGCGAGAGAAATTGATGTCTACGAAATCGATGCAGAAGGATATCAATTTTTACAAACTCTCAACTTTGAGGGTGAGTTAAAAGAAGATGGTAACGAAGATAAAATCACACCCAAACTTGACGCACTGGTTGACTGTGCAATTGTTTATGTAACAGCAATTGGCGGGACTGCTGCTGCCAAGTTAATAAAAAAGGGTGTTACCCCAGTTAAAGCCCGCACCGAAGAAGAAAAAATTGAAGAGTTACTCACTAAATTAGTCCAAACTCTCAAAGGTAATCCTCCACCTTGGTTGCGGAAAGCTCTCCAGCCAAAAACCAAAACCTTTACAGATGATATTGAGAACGAAGCAACTGTATGACCGCAGATAATTCTGTTAACGGAACCACCAGTATTGCAGCCTTAAACTCTCCCTTCATTAAGGCTTTAGTCCTACAAATTCGGGGTCAAGATAGTTACGGATTTTACCGTAATTGGTCAGATGAATTAATCCTCAAAGCTTTCGTCGTTCCCAAAAAAAAGAAACGCGAAATTCCTATTGAAGGTGAAGTTGATGCCGCAACGCAAGCCCGGATTTTAGTATTTTTCCGAGCTATTGCTGCCAGAATCGAACAAGAGACAAATCTGATATCTCAGGTTGTAGTTAACATCAACCATGAAGGCTTCGGCTGGGCATTAGTTTTTTCTGGACGGCTTTTGCTAACAGTCAAAACCTTAAGAGATGCTCATCGCTTCGGTTTTGAATCTCTAGAAAAGTTAGCAGAAGAAGGTGAAACTTTTGTCCAAAAAGGATTGGATTTAGTTAATCGCTTCCCAGAAGTAGGCAAGCTATAACTTTGCGTCATTAGTCATTAGTTGTTCGTTATTTTAACCCCTCTCCAAACCTCTCCCCCAAAGGGAGAGAGGCTTTGAAACTCTGAATTTTTTGTTAAAAACACAGAATATTTTTGCCCCTCTCCGCGTCGGAGAGGGGTTGGGGAGAGGTTTATCAAAGTCACGTTTATTTACAAATGACAAATGACAAAGGACAAATAACCAATGACAATCGAGGAATTGAAAACTCAAATTAAACGCCTCAACAGTAAAGCAGGTCAAATGAAAATGGATCTGCACGATTTAGCAGAAGGTCTACCAACCGATTACAAAACACTTATGGATGTTGCGGCGGCAACTTATGAAATATATCGTCAACTTGATGAGTTAAAGCAGCAGCTAACAGAATTGGAGGCTAAATGAGTAAAACTATTGATGAATTCAAAAAAATAAGTGATGCCGAAGAATATTTTCAATTCTTTGAGCTAGATTATGACCAAAAAATTGTCAATATAAATCGTCTCCATATATTGAAAAAATTCTCCCAATATATCCAAGAGATTGATGATAATTCTGCTGCTTTAAGTGCAGAAGAAAAGCTTAATCAATATTGCTTGGCTTTGCAAAAAGCATATCAAGTATTTCTCGAATCAACACCACAAGAACAAAAGGTGTTCAAAGTCTTTAAAGACAAGCCAAAAAATGTAATTACGCTGACAGAACTCTCTTCTGATTAGGAGGTAAATAGTGGTTAACCTAACTCCTACCGAGTTAGAACGTTATAGTCGCCAAATGATGCTGCCTAATTTTGGCGAAGCGGCTCAGAAGCGCCTGAAGTCAGCGACAGTATTGGTGACAGGTGTGGGGGGATTAGGCGGTACAGCCGCGCTTTATTTAGCAGTAGCAGGCGTTGGCAAGCTAATTCTAGTCCGGGGTGGCGATTTGCGCCTTGATGATATGAATCGTCAGATTCTGATGACGGATGATTGGGTAGGTAAGCCAAGAGTATTTAAGGCTAAAGAAACTTTGCAAGCTATCAATCCTGATATCGAAATCGAGGCGGTTCATGATTACATTACCGCAGAGAATGTGGATTCTTTAGTACAATCCGCAGATATGGCGTTAGACTGCGCCCACAATTTTACAGAACGCGATTTGTTGAATGCGGCTTGTGTGCGCTGGCGCAAACCAATGGTAGAAGCTGCGATGGACGGGATGGAGGCTTACCTGACAACGATTATTCCCGGTGTCACGCCTTGTTTATCTTGTCTGTTTCCCGAAAAGCCTGATTGGGATCGGCGTGGTTTCTCGGTGCTAGGTGCTGTTTCTGGGACATTGGCTTGTTTAACAGCATTGGAAGCAATCAAGCTGATTACTGGGTTTAGTCAGCCTTTATTGTCGCAATTGCTGACAATAGACTTAAACCGGATGGAATTTGCCAAGCGTCGTTCATACCGCGATCGCTCTTGTCATGTATGCGGTAATAATGCGCCTTGGAGATACTCGCAATCTCCATCAATGGAAACCACCAGTAATTTTACAACTTAATAAGTATTTTGTCCTTGGTCATTCGTCCTTTGTCCTTTGTATTTACAAATAACTAATGACTAATGACAAAGGACAATTATGACAAAAAACTCAAATTCTAGATTAGAACAATCAATCGCTACAGATCAGGAGATTGAATGACTGTTACTTTAACAGAAAAAGCAGAATTTCGTTTGCGGGCTTTCCTGCGAGGTTCCGGTTCCGATGAGAATAGTGCAACTAAAGGTATCCGCATCTCTGTCAAAGGTGGTGGTTGCAATGGCTATGAATATGGCATGGATGTCACTAGCCAACCCCAACCAGATGATTTGGTAATTCAGCAAGGTAGTGTGCTGGTTTATGTGGATGCCAAAAGTGCGCCCTTGTTAGAAGGAATCGTGATCGATTTTGTCGAAGGGATGGTAGAAAGCGGTTTCAAATTTACCAACCCCAATGCAACTAGTACCTGCGGTTGTGGCAAATCTTTCCAAGCAGGAGACTGTACGCCTACTGGTGTTCCTTGCAGCTAAAAGAAGAATCTTTTAGTGTCAAGTCAAACCATAAAGGCTTTCCGTAAACGTACTCCACGCCAAATGTCAGAGACACTCGCAATCACTCATCAAATGCAGTGTCTTCCTATTCATGCTTTCTCGAAGAGGAGACTGACACACTTCGAGAATTAACCGAACCGTAAAATTGAGGAGAATCGGAAAAATGGCTACCTATCAAGTAAGATTAATCAACAAAAAAGAAGACCTCGACACCACAATTGAAATTGACGAAGAAACTACAATTTTAGACGGAGCAGAAGAAAATGGTATTGAGTTACCTTTTTCTTGCCATTCAGGTTCTTGCTCTAGCTGTGTAGGCAAAGTTACTGAAGGTGAAGTTGATCAATCTGATCAAATCTTCTTGGATGATGAGCAAATGTCCAAAGGATTTGCTCTATTGTGCGTTACCTATCCTCGCTCTAACTGCACAATCAAAACACACCAAGAACCTTACCTCGTTTAATTAGTAGTTTAGTTGCTATTCATAGCAATCAATAAAAGTATGAAAGGTCAGGAAAATACTCCTTATCTTTCATACTTCATGTTTTATACTTTACATTTATAATGTTTACTCCTTTTTCCATAATTGGCTGCTCCTTAGAATTGCTTAAACCAGGTGAACAAGGTATAGTAGCTTTTTATCAAACTGAGAATACAAAAATACTAGATAAAATTATTTCAATAGGCATAAAAATCGGTACTTCTATTACAATAGAACAGCAATTTCCTTCATTGTTAGTCAAAGTTAATAACCAAACTATCAGTATTAATCAAAAAATTGCTCGGATTATTTATGTTCGGATTGTTGAAAGTTAATTATATGCTCAATATTATTGATACCCAACTTATTAAAGAAGTCGGGTATCTTGTTTATACATCTCACAAATCAGTTATTGATTAATCAATAGCAACAATAACATCTGATGCTTTAATAACAGCATAAGCTTGTTTACCTTCAGCCAAGCCTAATCTATCGGCTGAGGATTTGGTGATTATAGAGACTAGTTCTACTCCAGGTGCTAGTTCTAAAGTGACTTCGGTATTAACTGAACCAGTTACAACTTTCTTAACAGTAGTTTTTATTGCATTACGAGCGCTAATTTTCATGTTTTATTTTCCTTTTGGATGATGCTTGTTTGAAACAATACCAACTATTTGGAATAAAAGAGGTGTTTTTTAGAATTTCTTTATAAATTTAGCAGATATAATTTATACAAAATTACTTGGGTAAGTGATTGCTAATAAAAATACTCCATTGGGGGGATATATTTGCTTGGCAGACATAGCAAAATTCATACCCAATGGATGATTAATTGTTAGCAAGTTTTATACATCAATCATGTCTATAAAAACAAATTTCAAAAGATAAGTTTTGCCTACAAACTAAACAAATTTACATAGAGACCTAGGTTTTAAAGCCAGCCTAAGTTGAAAACATAACCTTTAAAAAACAAATGTATTTTTTAATGCAATTTGACAATTTTTTGTGTTATTTAACCAATATCTATAGGAGAATACACACTTATTTATAAAACAAACTTATCAGAGTGATAATATATAAGTAAGCTAAATTGTTGCTAGTGAACCTAAACGCCAGTAGCAAGTGATTACAGGGTTATCTAAGATATTTCTACCTGAATCCTGGTACAACTGAAAATTAGGCAAAACGATGCGATCGCTTCAGCAATATATAGGGAAAATCTGTAAATCTTATACCTAAAATACATAATTCTACCAAGTAGAATTTAGGACTAATACTGCGTAAAACCTGTGTCTAATTTTCATCATGCTTAAACTAAGCAAATACTGTTTGGGAAAAGTACAGCAGTTTAGAAAAAATTCCCTTACTTGCAATAAATAAGGAGCAGGAATTATGCGAGCCAAACAAATCATGATTCAAGATGTAGCTACCATTCGCGGCTCCGCTACTGTAGCAGCAGCAGTGAAATTATTAAGGCTCAAACAACTCCAAGAATTAATTGTCGAACCTCGTCATAGTGGTGATGCTTATGGCATTGTGACTGAGAGTGATATTGCAGGCAAAGTGGTTGCTTATGGAAAAGATCCTCAAAGAGTTTATGTTTACGAAATAATGAGTAAACCTTGTGTAACTGTAGATCCTGACCTTGATATAGAATATGTGGCAAGGTTATTGGCTAATACAGGTATGCGGAGTGCGCCTGTCATCCGAGGCGAATTACTTGGGATAATTTCTATCAGCGATATTATTACTAAGGGTGATTTTGTAGAGAAACCCAAATTACTATTCTTGCAAAAAGAGATATATAAAGCTGTCTCTAATGCACGGGCAATTTCTGCGAACTACGGCCCAGACTCTAAACGCACAATCGAAGCTTGGGATTTCGTTGATGAACTAGAAGCTGAAGCAGGTTTTTACGGCGCACCCAAACAAGATAAATCTTCTAGAGAACTATTCTCTGAAGAACCTAAATATATGCCAATTAGTGAACATTCTAATCAGACAATCAATGCTGTCTAAGTGTGAATTGAGAGGAGTTTATACAACTTACTAGATAGCATTTCTAAAGAGTTTTTTGTGAATGGTGGGCGTTGTCCACCATTACCTTTTATTGGGAATATAGGGGTGTAAGGGAAGAAAAAGTGTTTCTTTCATATCCTATGCGATTAGCGATCGCACAAAATATGAGGCTAATATTTCGCACCATTTTCAATAACGGTAGAAATAGTAATGTTCACAACTTCAACATAAGGTATGAAACGAACTTTCAGCATTGCCCACTTGACTTTAATGTAATAAAGTCACTGCTGCAAAATTGAATCTAACTTGAGGCGATTTATGAAGCAAGAAAGTAAGCAAGGTTTGAGTAAAACAACTTGTGAATGGTTGATAGCTAACAACTACAACCCTGAAGAATTAAATCAGAGGCGTGAAAATGGTGATACAGCTTTGATGAAAGCCACCAGGATAGGTAATTATTCAGTGGTGCAAGAATTGATTCGTGCAGGTGCGGATATTAATTATAGAAATCATGATGGTAATAATGCTTTATGGTTTGCTTGCTTTGGCAATCATTATGAATTAATTAATTTGCTGCTAGAAGTGAAAATTAATATCGATAACCAAAACGATAATGGTGCAACAGCTTTAATGTATGCAGCATCATCAGGTAAAGCAGAAGTGGTCAAGTTACTTTTACCACATCTCCCTAATTTGAATTTAAAAAATTTAGACGATTATAAAGCTATAGATTTTGCCAGTACGGTCGAAGTTTTAAGGATGTTGAAAGATGCTGGAAAATGATTTATCTAGCAAAAACTATCATCAAGCAACTAAACATTCTTACCTATCAGTGCAGCTTGATCCCAATTATGTAGACTCTACAACTCAACCATCTGCTTTTAAACAATATCCAAAATTTTATCGTCGGGTGCAATTAAATATCAATCATCCGATTCATTCTTTAATTTACTTAACAGGTGCAATTACCCTAGAGAAAGCTTATAAAGATGTAGCTTTCAAACTACGTGTAAATCCTTCCGCTGGTGGTCTATATCCTACAGAGATTTATGTACAAATTCGTGGAATGCTTGAAATAGTTGATGGCATATACCATCTAGAAGTTGAGAATAATTGTCTAACACTCATCTATGAATTAATAGATGATGGCTTAGAAAGTTATATTATACAGAGTAAATGTATCAAGGGAGTCATTTTTTTAATTAGTTGCGTTTATTATAGGTCTAGTTGGAAATATAAAAACAGAAGTCTGAGGTATTGCTTTTTAGATAGCGGACACCATTTAGGTACAATTGCCGCATCAGCTTATCTCCATGACAAAGACATCCAGCTAATTTTCGATTTTGATAAGTTAGCTCTCAATACAGATTTAGGTTTTGAGAATAAAGAGTTTGTCACAGCTTGTGTTGTATGTGGGGAAGTAGAAGAAAAGAATGTCAGGCGCTTAAGGCTAAAAGTTCCTTTTGTTTGTGGCACAGATTATTTTGAAGCTAATCAATTCGTTGAATATGGCTATCAAATAACTGCCTTACAAAAGAGTTCTAAACAACAGCTAGAACATCCAAAGTTTGAGTTTGACAAGGACAAATTTTATCAAACTGTTTGGCATAGACGTTCAAATAGACGTTTCCGGAAACAGTTGATTTCTCAAGAAGATTATTTCAAGATATTGCAACAACTAAAGCAACCGATTCCCACAGAAAGTTGCGAAGCAATAAAAGTTTATTCAGTCGTGCATCGAGTCGAGGGGATATCCCCTGGGTTATATCAAGATAATCATCTGATTAAGAGTGGTGATTTTAGCGAACATACTGGTTATTTGTGCATTAATCAAGATATAGCTCGTGATTGTGCAGTAACTTTATTTTTTGTGTCCGACTATACAAATTATCAAACCGCTATGCAGCTGGCAGGGTTTTTAGGACACAGAGTTTACCTGAGTAGTAACTACTTGGGGATACAATGTAGCGGAATTGGCGCTTTTTATGATGATGAAACCCAGAGTTTCTTAGAAACAACAAAGGATATCCTCTACGCAATGGCTATTGGCATTTAAGTAGTTTTGTAAGTAGAGATGGTTAGGTGTATGTATTGTTTCAATGATGATTCAGATTTCCACCCAATGCAGCCAACATCGGCAGATATCATTTTACGGCAACAACTAGAGCATTCTATTAGTAAATACTTTTACGAAGCGTGCGATCGCACAATTCAAAATCTTCTTTCTCATTGTCGTTGGTATGTGACAACTGATGCCAGCGCAATGACATTAGTAATTGAATGTACCGACCAAGTTACCAACTGGCGAATATTACAGCAAATCGTACCAATGGGGACATTGCTCCAGTCAATTGTTAGCAGCGCCAAAATCCGCGTTTGTCCTCCCGAAAGCCAAGGTATACCTTTTGAAATGCGGGTAGATGAAATCGCTGTTTATCGTGACATGGCTGGATAAAAGATTCTGTAATTATGACAAATTATTCTGTCTGATAATTGCAACTACCTTCTCAAAAACCAGGTCAGCAGAATGTTTAACAACAGGACTTAACTCCAGTCCAAAACCAAGATTTGCCGCCTCAATTAAATACACAGTCACATCTTTAGGAAACTCATCCTGAAATATTTTCCGTCCGGCGGCTAGTGCATTATCCCAACGAAAATCATGCAAGTTATAACTGGGTTCCGGCAAAGCTTCCAATTCTTTGCCCGGAACCTTAAATATTGCACCCGGTTCTGAATTAGTTGAACTAGCATCAATAATTACTAATTTCTTACTACCTCTAGCTTGAAACATTACCTCCATACCTGCGGTTCCACAGTCATAAACACGCACATTGGGGTGAGGATTTTGGGCTAGATATTGTTGTAACCGTTGGGCAATAATTACACCCACAGCATCATCGCAGCGATTAAGATTGCCGCATCCAATAATAGTTAGCATAAAATGGAGCAATTCTAAGTAAAAAAAGGCACTAAATATTGATGGCAAAGGTTAAAGGCCCTCTCTGTTTTGAAAACTGGAAGGCAAAAGAAAAAGGAAAAAGCTGGAGCAGTATTTGTGAGTATCCTCTATTTTCTGATGCACACATTACTCGTGAAGCTCCTAAACAGATAGGCCCATACAAACTAATTGATGCCATTAGAATTACAGAAGATACAAAAACCCCCTTAATGATTTTAAGAATAGAAGATTACTATGATCCATTTTATGATTCAGATATTCAATCTGATACAAAACATACTTATAGCCGCTATCATGGAGGCTCAATAGCAGAAGAGATTGCATCTTTAATCTCTTTATGTTTAGGTATTCGTTTAAAAGCAGGTTTAATTAGTAGACAATTTACAAGAAATGGCGACCCATTAGGCTTTATTGCTTCATGGGATTCTAATATAAATCCTACTTTGTTAGTATCTGACATAAGATACCCTATCTTACCAAACTTTAAACGAACTATAGACCTAGCAGGTGTTATGAGGATAGCAAAACTTCCTCAAATGTCTGAAGAAGATGCTAATGCACTAATTCGTTCTGCCAGAATGTATCAGGATGGTGTTTGGATAGTAGAATCAGAACCAGAACTTGCATGGCTAATGTTAGTTTCGGCAGTAGAGACTGCTGCCGGATATTGGCGTAAACAATCTGAATCGCCTATTGAACGATTTAAATCATACCAACCTGCTCAAGATTTGATTCCAATTTTAGAATGTGCTGGTGGTGATGAGTTGATCGATATTGTCGCAAATGCTTTGGTAGACTATATGGGTGCTACAAAAAAATTTGTTGACTTTATGATTGAGTTTAAGCCAGAGCCTCCAAGTGAGAGACCAGGTGTAGAGTATCAAATTTCTTGGGAAGATAATGAATTGAGCAAAATTTTCAAAACAATTTACAGATTAAGGTCACAAGCCCTACATAGTGGTGTAGCTTTTCCAAAGCCAATATGTATGCCTCCAGATAATTTAGAAAATAATAAATATGCAGAAAAACCATTAGTATCAGGAAAGGTTATTAACACGATTGGTGCTTCTTGGAAGATTAAGGATGTTCCAATATTTCTTCATACTTTTGAATATTTAGCAAGAAATACGTTATTGAATTGGTGGGATTCAATGTTGAAAGGTAGCGAGACATTCATCTAGCTAGTGACAGCACAAAGGCTTTGCCTCATAATACAGACAAAGCCTCGGAATAATTAACAAATAACCACACCTTAGAACGTTACATTATATTTATCAGCAAGCTCAGATAGCTTTTCATACTGCTGAATAGCCGCTTCTGTAATTAACTTTTTCGCTTCTTCTGGAGGTGTGCCATTTTCGGGAATTGAATACTTGATATAAATGGCCAAAAAATCTGCCATAATTGGCGAACCTACTAAACCATGACTATCAGCTTCTTGACCAGCTATTGTTGCTACTAAACCCGCTTTGATGGGGTCTGGTTTCACTTTCATGAACTGATCAATAAGTTGCCAAATATACTCATTGGGTATTAAATTTGCTAACTTAGTTGGATCAGGAGTAAATTCTATACCTGCGGCTTTGGCCTGCTCTAAAACACACCATTCTGTAAATTCTTGTAGGGCTGGTTCGGGAAGTTTGGGAAGATATTTGTGTAGTTCTAAATCAGACACAAGCTTACCTTATAAATTTCATGTTTTTGAAGTCTATTAAGGCAAGCCTAACGCACTATTTCTAAAGGTTTTAGTGTGATACGCTACGACTGTTGAATAAAATTCAACTTAGATATAATGTGCGTAACTTCTTGGCATCTGACTTTTGGTGTTAAAAATCATTAATGTTTAAACTATTGCTGCTGTATGGAATCTGATGTTTTCTAGCAGCATTTTATTAGGTTCGATTGCTCAAGCAAAGGGATAAATACAGGATAAAGGAGTTGTGAGATTTGGGTAGACAATAAATATATATATGTATTATAATAGTACTACTAACTAACACACGCAAGTAAAACTTATTTTTTATGCGCTTAAAAAGATGGGAATCTCCTCGCCGCGAAGGGAGAAATGATAAAGGCAAAGGTGGTTCAGCACGAAAGCGGCAACTCAAGAAGCAAAGACAAATGCTAAGGCAACGATTAAAGGAAAATAATCAATCAGACAATAGAGACAACAATCAAAAAGGGGGGGGAAATTATTCCTCCCCTTTTTATTGGCTAATTTTTGTAGGTTTAACCAACGGCTTGTACGGAAACGTCAAGAAACAAATAATATGAAGTGTTCTGTTTAACACTACCCCTACAAATAATAATGGCGAGATGTAAGGAAACCCTGACTATAGTGTTGTAATATTTTACTGAATGAATATGCTTTGTTTATTATTTGAAGTTGGTTTCGAGAATAGAAATTAGATTATACCTATTAAAATTACTTTATTCATAAATAAATATTATTGATAGATACATTTCCTTGTATAAATTTAAATATATTTAATAGTAACCAATCCTCTATAAGAGGGATGACATATAAAAATTTGCCTAAATTTACAAGAAATTTTTACGAACATAAATACTATTACGTAAGCATAAATTAAGTATGAATGTAATGTTTAGGTGAACTAATCCCTAGAAAAATATAAAGTAAATATAAAGTTTTGCAGACTAGTGTAATAAACTATTAGTTAAACAAGTAAGCTAATCTACGGTTGTGATTTTTTGGAATGGTATTCAGCAAATAGTAAAATTGCTGAGAAACTGTTTCATAATTATGTGTTCTCTTGTAAAAAAGCTACAAGCTCAAAAAAAGTCAAGATTCATCTAATTGGCTTATTTAGACATGGAGAGTGCCTAAGGCAATCTGTTTCTATTTATCTTTGATACAAGGAGTGAGCTATGGTAGCAGATATGTTTCTGCCTACTCAAAAAGTACTCGATTTCCCTATTACTGCTTTACGTTTTGAGGATCAGATACAAACAATTATACGATGGGCGATCGCTCGTGAAAGTAGAAGTGTATGTGTAGCAAATGTACACATGCTCATGGAAGCCCACTGGAATCCAGATTTTGCTAACGTACTACAAAATTCAGATATGGTCACACCTGATGGTATGCCATTAGTCTGGATGATGCGCCGAATGGGATCTCGTTACCAAGATCGTGTAGCCGGTATGGATATATTTGTTAAGACATGTCAGTATGCACAAACGCATAATCTGAGTGTTTTCTTTGTCGGTTCACAAACTGAAATTCTTGCCAAAATGCAAGCGAGATTGGGACAAGAATTTCCCAAACTGAAAATAGCTGGAATGGAACCAATACCCTTCCGCCCACTGACGGAAACTGAAGACGAAATTTTAGTCAATAAAATTAATTCCAGTGGTGCGGGTATAGTCTGGGTATCCCTAGGATGTCCAAAACAAGAAAAATGGATAGCACAACACAAGGGTAAAATTCGCTCAGTCATGATTGGAGTAGGTGGTGTTTTCCCTGTGTATGCCGGAATTCAGAAACGCGCTCCCCGTATAATCAGAGACTTAGGCTTAGAATGGCTTTATCGTTGGATTCAAGAACCGCGACGACTTTGGCGGCGCTATGCAACAACAATTCCAGTTTTCATCTGGTTAGCTGCTAAACAGCTATTATTATCTAGCCGTATTGCTGGAGTTTTCCTAAATACTACAGTGGAATGAGTAATTTTTAGCCAATTTTAGTCGTGATAATTGATAGATTAACCATATTTAATTCATACTTTCAGTTAATCACTGTGTTCCTATTTTAGTATTAACTATCCTGAATTAAGTGTGCTTTTAAATGTAAACTTTTGAAAAATTTTTGCCCTTTAAATTAGGCTAATGATTAATTCTTAATCAAGATAATCTGCTTCTTTGCTCAAATAGCAATTGGCAGTGAAAAAATCATAATAGATATTTCTATCCTTTGTATAGGTAAAGCCTGGAATGGAATCACCAAAACAAACATCAAATTTACGACAGAAAGCAGTTAAAGGTTTACTGTGGTCTGCGATTGAGAGTTGGGGAAAACAGGTGGTTTCCTTCGGGGTTTTCTTTTTACTAGCTCGATTACTAGGGCCACAAGCATTCGGGTTAGTTGCTTTGTCGGGCATATTTCTCAGCTTTTTACAAATTTTTGTAGATCAAGGATTTTCGACAGCAATTGTACAGCGCCAAGACCTAGAAGCAGAGCATTTAGATACTGCCTTTTGGACTAATTTAGGAGTGAGTGTAATACTTGCGGCTTTAAGCATCGCTTGTTCTGGTTTAGTTGCCGCCTTCTTTAAAGAACCTAAGATAGTACCAATTCTTTGCTGGTTGTCTCTCAATTTTGTAATTAATGGTCTCAGCAGTGTACAACAAGCAATTCTGCAACGTTCGCTGGCTTTTAAAAGTTTAGCTGTGCGTTCATTAATAGCTGTGGTTGTAGGTGGTGTTGTTGGTATAGTTTTGGCATTTTTAGGTTTTGGAGTTTGGAGTTTAGTTGGGCAGTATTTAGCTAATAGTGTGACTCAAGTCATCGCTTTATGGTGGGTTAGCGATTGGCGACCTAGATTTAGATTTTCCCAAAAACACTTCAAAGAATTATTCTCATTTGGTATTAACGTCACAGGAATTAATGTCCTGAACTTTGTTAATCAAAACTCGGATAATTTTTTAATCGGCTATTTTCTCGATTCTGTTGCGCTAGGTTATTACTCGGTGGCTTATCGAATTTTTATGATAGTCACTCAGTTAATGATTTCCGTGATTCAGAAAATAGCGATGCCTGTCTTTTCGCGCTTACAACAAGAACCGGAAAAGATGCGAAAAGCATTTTATAATGCAATTAGTTTTACTAGTATTGTGGCTTTTCCAGTCTTTATAGGTATTTCAATTTTATCCCCTGATTTAATAGTGACTGTTTTTGGAGAAAAGTGGAAAACAAGTATACCAGTCTTGCAGATATTAACTTTAGTTGGCCCCTTGTATGCGGGTTTTTATTACAATGGTACAGTCATTATGGCTATGGGCAAACCTAGTTGGAATTTAGCACTGTATTGTATTCAGGCAATAGGCAACTTTACTTGCTTTTGGATAGCAGTTCGTTGGGGGATAGTAGCAGTCGCCGCATCTTATGTTTTTCGTGCTTATATTATGTCGCCTATACCCATATTTGTCTTGAAAAAATTAATCAACATTAAATTAACAACTTACTTGCAGCAATATCTCACTCCGTTAGTAGCAACTCTAGCAATGGTGGCTGGAATTTTAGGGATTAAAAGTTTATTTAATCTCAGTATAAAAAATGTATTCAATTTCCCAGATATAGTTAATTCTTACACTTTACTTTTCCTTTGTATAGTAGGTGGTTTTTTGATATATACAGGAACTATTGCACTAATTGCACCACAACATCTACAACAAATAAGAAATCTCCTGAGTTCATTATTTCCTAAAATGAGTTTAAAAAAATAAATGTTGGTTGAGCAGCTACGAGGAGAATGTAATTAATGTTAGGCAGTACATCAAAAAATCAAGAAATATCCAAACTATTTGAAACTGTAGTAGATGGTGGTTATTGTATAGGTTGTGGTGCTTGTGCTGCTGTAGTTGATTCTCCTATCAAGATAAAACTAGATGAGTATGGCAAGCTTTGTGCGACGCTGAATGAGCCAGTTGATCAAACCTCTCATCAGATTTCATTGCAAACAGTTTGTCCTTTTTCAAATGAAGGATTAAATGAAGATCAGCTTGCTGAGGAAATATTCGGTAAAGATTGTCAATATCACAACCAAATTGGCTACTATCTGACAACTTATGCAGGTTTTGTCAACGAAAGTGATTTCCGTAGACGTGGTAGTTCAGGTGGTATGGGTAATTGGATTGTTACTCAACTTCTAAGTGAGGGTTTAGTTGATGGAGTTATTCATGTTAAGCCTTGTACGCCTTCTCCAACAGATCCCAGATTATTTAATTACCAGATATCTAAAACTATAGAAGAGGTGCGTAACGGAGCAAAATCACGATATTACCCAATTGAAATCTCAGAAGTTATACAAATGCTGCGAGAGCAGCCCGGACGTTATGTAATAGTTGGTGTTCCATGTTTTATTAAAGCTATTCGACTGCTGATGAAGCAAGATCCCATAATTGCTGAACGGATAAAATTTTGTGTGGGGCTAATTTGTGGACATTTAAAAAGTATTCATTTTGCACAAATGTTTGCTTGGCAAGGTGGAATCAAACCAGGTGATCTTTTAGAATTTGACTTCCGATACAAGCTGACTGATAGAGGTGCTAATCAATATGGGATGAAAGCTGTTGGTTTAAAAGATGGCGAAGTGATTGAATATGTTAGTCCGGTGCGTGATTTATACGGTTGGGACTGGGGACATGGTTTTTTTAAATATAAAGCTTGTGAATATTGTGATGATGTAATTGCGGAAGCAGCAGATATAGTTGTTGGTGATGCTTGGCTACCTAAATATGTTAATGATAGTCAAGGCACAAATGTAGTTGTTGTTCGTAATGTAGTAATCCAGAAATTAATTGAAAAAGGAATAAATACAGGTAATCTACACCTTAATGCCATCACAGCAGATGAAGTCGCAAAATCACAATCTTCGGGACTAAACCATCGCAGGGAAGGTTTAGCCTACCGTTTATATTTGGCGGACAAACGTGGTGAATGGCGGCCGAATAAGCGGGTTAAATCGCAAGTCAGTCATTTGAGTGGACAACTGCAAAAACGACAAGAACTGAGGATGAAATTAGGCGAGGAAAGTCACATTGCTTTTCAAAAAGCTATAAAATCTGGACAGTTTTCTGTTTTTCCAAAAAATATGAATTTTTTGGTGTTGCAATATCAATTGACTTACCCATCTACTGTTTTATGGAAGCAATTTATTCAAAAGTGTAAAAAATTTATCAAAAGCCTATTAGTTAAGTAAAAAATACTACTAAAGATGGAGTTGGCAATCAAGTGAAAGCAGTTATTACAGGAATTACTGGATTACGTAACCGAGGTGTTGAAGCAATGGTTGTTACCACCATTGAGCAGCTACGCCAACGTCAGCCAAAGCTGGCTATGAGTATCCTCACGGAAACGCTTGATTATGATGAAGTCCGGTTGCAACAGTACAACGTAGATTTAATTAGTGATGGTTCCTTAAGACCACTTCATAAACTTCAACGCTGGCGGAACAATTTATCTCAGTTTTATAAGCCCATAGCACCTGCCTACAAAGATATGTTGCGGTTTCTGGATGGTGCGTCAGTAGCGATCGCATCTGGTGGCGATATATTTAGCTCTGATTACGGTGTCAACTTTCTCAAAAGACAACTCCAACCCCTAGAATATGCTTTAGACGCTGGTGTGCCTGTAGTATTCCTGGCGCAATCTATTGGGCCTTTTAAAACTCAAGCAGAAGCAGAAATTTGGCTGAATGTTGCTCGTCGCTCCAAGTTAGTGACTGTTAGAGAAGGATTCTCTTATAAATATGTAACTAAAGATTTAGGTCTGTCTTCAGATATAGTTAAACATACAGCTGACCCAGCATTTTTGCTCCCGCCAGCACAGCCAGAAATTGTTGCTAACTTGCGGAAATTGTACAACATCAATCCAGACCGTCCCTTAGTAGCCCTTGGAATTAGTCAAGGTATTTGTCGCTATACTCTTACTGACTACGAGCAACACATCAAAGTTTGGTGTCAAGTAATCAAGATGATTCTTGATGAATTTGGGGCGCAGGTAATCTTGATTCCACATGTACATGATTATCGTCCTCACAACGACGATCGCATTCTCGCCGGACAATTGCAGAGATTATTGAACTTCGATCCTCGTGTCCAGTTAGCTGGTGCTGAACATACAGCCTCAGAATTTAAAGGTTTGATCAGTACTTGCGATTTAGTTGTGTCTGAGAGAATGCACGCTGCGATCGCTGGATTATCAAGTGGTGTTTGTACCTTACCCATAGGTTACTCTGTCAAAGCCGAAGGTATTATGACCGATTTACTGGGTGCAGAAATGGTTCATCAAGGATTACTGATATCTGCTCAACAGTTTCTAGATATTGATATAGCTTGTAACACAATTCGTAGTGCTTGGCAGCAACGTCAGCGAGTATCTGCTCATTTAAACTCCGTTTTACCAGAAGTCAAACAAAGAACAGCAACTAATTTTGACTTAATTGCACAGATATTAGCTTAATTATGCAGTAAACCTTCATCATTGCAGGAACATCAAGATGAAAGAATTGGAGCCAAAACAAGTTCCGCTTGTAGGTGTGATCATACCTTTGTACAACAAAGGTAAGTATATCGCTAGAGCGATCGACTCAGTACTAAGGCAAACATACCAAAACTTTGAAATCATTGTTGTGAATGATGGCTCTACAGATAATGGCCCAGATATTGTCAGCAATTATCACGATTCCCGCATCCACATCATTCACCAAATTAATAGCGGCCCTGGTGCAGCACGTAACAGAGGTATCACAGAAAGCAAGGCTCCCTTTCTCTCATTTCTTGATGCTGATGATGAGTGGTTACCAGAATTTTTAGAGAAGTCAATAGAACATCTTCAAAAACACCCTGAGTGTTTGCTGAGTGTGAGTGGACATTTTCGGGGTGAAGAACGTACAAGTTGGCAAGAACATCTTCCCCATTTTCTGACAACAGAAGGTGTATGGCGACTGCCCACTGATATGAAACCGCAATTAGTGAAATCTGCGATCGACTTCTTCCATTCTGGAGCAGTATTATGTTCACGACAGATAGTCGAACAGTTTGGTGGTTTTTATAGTAAAGATCGCTGCACTTATGGTGAAGACTCTTATTTATGGATACAAGTAGCATTAAACTACCAAATTTATTTAGATCCTACCCCACTTATGTGGCATCATACTGAAGCATCTGAGCTTGGGCAAGGGCGTAAGGGAGTAAGACCACCTTGGCCCAAGCTTACAGACCCAAAACCTATCAGAGATAACTGTCCCCCAGAATATCTTTCTCTTCTGGAGCATTGTTTAGCATATTACGCATTACTAGCAGCTTATCGCCATGTTTATTTCGGCGATACTCAAACTGTCAAGGCTCTTTTAGAGAGTTTTCCTATGAGCGAAACTTTCTATCCAAATTATATTAAGCTCAAAATTCGTTTAAGCTTCATAAGTTTCTTTAACAGATTTTGGAAACTCAGGCATTGGTTAAATCAGACAAAAATAGCATCTTGAAAATTGCTAACAATCACAAATTTTAAACCCATCATTTACAAAAGTATCAATTTGAATAAAAAATATTTTTAATATTAATTCAACATGAAATCTATATTTTTACCTCGAACAAATGATGATAATCCATACCAAAAAGAGCTAATTAACCATCTTAATAAATTAGGTATTCAAGCAGAACTACCGGATGCTTCAATATCAACAACTTTTTTTTTACCAGCAGTATTTTTTCCTCAAAAAACCAATATAGTACATTTACATTGGCTGAATCCTTTCTTTGCAGGTTCAACCATCTTAGAAAGATTACTAAAACTATTATTTTTTATTTTAGAATTGATTATTTTGAAAATAGTAGGAATCAAAATTATTTGGACTGTACATAATCTGAAAAATCATGAAAATAAAAACCTAATTTTAGATAGTTTATGTAGCAGTTGTGTTGCTAGATTAGCCAATGGCATTATTGCCCATTGTGACAGTGCCAAAGAAGAAGTTATAAAGTCTTTTTCCCTAAGTAATCACGATAAGATATTTGTTGTTCCACATGGTAACTATATCAATTGTTACGATAATAATATTGAAAAAAGCCTAGCCCGAAAAAGCTTAAATTTAGATGATTCTGCTTTGGTTTTTCTTTTTTTAGGAATGATTAGGCCATACAAAGGAGTATTGGAACTAATCGATAAATTTAAACATCTAAATAATAATGCTAGTCAATTAGTGATTGCAGGAAAAGTATATCAGAATAGTCCCGAAATGACAGATATGCTTTTACAGAAGATTGATAATGATCCAAAAATTAAATTTATACCGGGATTTGTTCCCGCCGAGAAAATTCAAATTTATATGAATGCTTGTGATGTAGTTGTCTTTCCCTATCGAGATATTTTAACTTCAGGAGCCGTAATGCTGGCTATGTCTTTTGGTCGAGCCTGTATTGCGCCACGCAAAGGATGTATTGGCGAAGTACTAGATAATGATGGAGCATTTTTATATGAAATTGATGATGAAGGTGGTTTAATTAAAGCCATGAATGCAGCCTTAAAACAACAATCTCAACTATCAAATATGGGTCAATATAATCGCCAAGTAGCAGAAAAATATGACTGGAAAACTATAGCTGAAATCACAAGCAATGTATATCGTCAATGTTGATAATTTTGTAATATTTAAGAGTTTTATAGTTAATACATAAATATTATTAAAAATATAAAAATTATGAGCATATCAATTCAAGAGCAACCAATCGTTAGTGTTGTAGTGCCAACATTTAATCGAGCTAATTTTTTACCACGAGCAATTTCCAGTATTCTCCAACAAACTTTTTCTAATTTTGAACTGATTATTGTTGATGACGGTTCTACAGATAACACAGCTGAAGTGGTTAAAGAATTTACAGATCCACGAATTATATTTTTAGCTTTAGGGAAAAACTATGGTGGTGGCTATGCACGCAATCAAGGTATTAAAGCAGCAAGTGCAGAACTAATCGCATTTTTAGATAGTGATGATGAATGGCTACCTAATAAGCTAGAGTTACAGTTAAAACGTTTACAAGACAGTGATGATCCTGATGCTACTGTTATCTACGGACTGGGGTATGAATGTGCTGAAGGACAACAAAAAATACCTAGCTTAGTTCTTTATGAAGGAGACGTGCTTGATCATTTATTGAGGGGTTGGCTACCTCCTACTACATCACTATTTATGGTTAAACGCTCTGCCTTACTAGGGGTGAATGGTTTTGATGAAAGTCTACCTAGTTTTCAAGACTACGATTTATGGTTAAGTTTAGCCGCCGCAAATAATCATTTTTTAGCAGTAAATCAACCACTTATTATCAGATATTTTCATGACCAGCAAATTAGAGGTAATTTAGTAGCAAAATCTACAGGTTTGGAAATATTTAAAACTAAATGGGGTGAAATTATGAAACAGCGTGTTGGCTACATAGAATATTGGAGATTTATATCCTTAAAGACCTCAATTATTCAGCTAATTCGGGTAGGAAAATCAGTCGAAGATGGTAAAAAACTGCTGGCTTGGGGTTATGTTATTGGCTTATTAAAATATTTACCTTGGTCAGCAAATATGATTATTAAGGGAATAGTATTATCAACCTTAGGCAATAATGGATATCGGGCAATTTTTCTGTTTAAATCTAGAATTAACCAGTTAATCAAGGGTTATAAAACATATCAATATTGATCAACTTTTTCGGTAATATAATTAACTCATAAAATTAAGGCGATCGCACATAGCAAACAAGCTAGATTATTTCCTAGTAATTAGGTTAGCAACTCATCAAAATTTCATGTTAGATAAAAACCCGGATATTTCCAATCCTGCCGTTGTAATCTTCAGTAGCCTCTTACTTCCTCCTTCTCAAACATTTGTGCGAGATTTATTAGGAGAACAATTAGAAAATTTTACTTCTTATTATGTGGGTTCGCGTTTTGTCAAAGGATTAATGTTACCTCCAGAACGCACAATAGCAGTCAATCAAGGAAACTTACCAGGTCAATTAGTAGAGGCTGCATTTAAATTTTCCGGCTTTGCCCCCAAACTGTATCAAGAACTACAGCGTATCAGTCCTGTTTTAATTAATGCTCAATTTGGGTTAAGTGGCGTATTAGCACTTCCATTAGCCCGAAAATTGAAAATTCCTTTATTAGTACACTTTCGAGGCGCTGATGCCACAGTCAAAGAAGAGTATGCTCGTTATGCTTCTGTAAATCATTGGATTTATTATCGTCGTCGAGAAGCACTGAAACGTGAAGCCCAGATATTTCTTGCTGTATCTAATTTTATTAAAACAAAGCTCATAGAGCAGGGTTTCCCAGAGGAAAAAATCATTACACATTACGATGGAATAAACATTACCAAATTTCAACAAGATGTTTCAGTTACCAGAGAGCCTGTAGTTCTATTTGTGGGGCGTTTAACAGAAAAGAAAGGTTGTGAATACCTGATTAAATCAATGGCACGAGTCCAATCTATTTTACCTAACACCAAATTAATAATTATCGGAGATGGTAACCTAAGATCAGAGCTAGAAGCTCTAGCAGCAAAATTATTGAGCAAATATCAGTTTTTGGGAGTACAACCCTCAGACGTAGTAAAAAACTGGATGAACCGGGCCAAAGTGTTAGCAGCACCAAGCGTTACCGCTGTTCAAGGAGATTCGGAAGGATTACCTACTGTTGTCGTTGAGGCGCAAGCGATGGCGCTTCCTGTTGTTAGTACGTTTCATGCTGGTATCCCAGAAGCTGTGATTAACGGAGAAACTGGTTTTTTAGTAGCAGAGCGTGATGTTGATAGACTATCTGAGTATATTTTGGCTCTGTTAAAAGATAATGAAAAATGGCAATACTTTAGTGTCAAAGCCAGAGAACATATAACCAAAAATTTTGATAATTCCAAACAAATCAAAATTTTAGAAGGTATTTATAGCAGTTGTTTAGCAACAAGAATTTAAATATATTTTTGATGTTTTATCTCAGACAATTATCACGCCCACTTTTCTACAAAAAAATCATAAACTTCGTACATTAGTAAATAAATTTATTTAAACAAATAACATTTCGAGCGCACAAGTATGACTAATGAACCACAACTAACAATTCTGGTAAATAGCACAGATAGTTTTGAAGATTGTTGGCAGCCTTTCTTCAAGCTTTTCTCTATTTATTGGCCAAATTGTCCATATCCTATTATTCTCAATACAGAGACAAAAACCTTTGCTTATCCAGGCTTAAATATTCAGTGTTCACAAGTTGGGCTAGATGAATCAACAGCTAAATTAAGTTGGAGTGATTGCTTAATTCGGTGTTTAGATAAAATTAATACAAAATATGTACTGTATTTACAAGAAGACTATTTTCTCAATGATTATGTAAATACAGATCTGATTGACCAATTTCTCCAAATTATGGAGCATGAAGAGTGCGCCCATATTCGGTTAATGGAAATTGTTGGTAACAGAAACGAACCATACAATAAATTGTCTAAATACCCTTTACTCTGGGAGTTGCGGCAAAAATGTAACTATCGCATAAGTTTGCAAGCGGGTATTTGGGTCAAAGATAGACTGAAGTTTTATTTAAAACCAAATGAATCAGGTTGGGAATTTGAACGCTGGGGTTCGATTAGAGCAAGTAAAGAAACAGATAAATTTTACTGCCAAAGTCTTGACTACTTTAATCGTCAAAATAAATTTATTATTCCCTATAGTTTAACAGGAATAGTCAAAGGCAAGTGGTTAGAAGAAGCTGTGGTTGATTTGTTTGAAAAACATGATATTAATGTTGATTACTCAGTCCGGGGTTTTTACCGTTTAAATCAACGACAACAATTGATTCAAACAATCAGAAAAGCTAGTCGTAAATTATTTGTGGAAATGTTTTCTTAACTGGCTTATTGTGTAGAAACAGTGATTAATCTTACTCTAAATAAATGAAAAGAACTGAACAATTGAAATAAATGCCACAATTTTTTCACGGGAGCCATTAATTCATGAAAGTTCTTGTGTCTGCCTACGCATGTAGACCACACATGGGTTCCGATCCTGGTATCGGCTGGAATGCGATTAACGAAATTGCAAAAAAACATCAAGTCTGGGTTTTAACCCGTAAAGATAACTCTCCGTTCATTGAAGCTGAAATTAAGGAGAAATCAATATCTGAATTAGAATTTATATATTTTGATTTACCTGGTGCAGATCGCTGGAAAAAAGGTTCTGGACTAATCATATATTTGCATTACTATCTGTGGCAAATACAAGCATATTTTGTGGCAAGAAAGCTACATCATAATATTGGTTTTGATATAGTTCACCATGTATCTTATGTGACGTATAACTATCCAAGTTTTTTATCTTTGTTACCAATTCCTTTCATCTGGGGGCCAGTTGGCGGTGGAGAATCTGCACCGAATACTTTTTGGCAAAATTTCCATTGGCGGGGCAAAATTTACGAACTATTAAGAAACTTGATGCGTTGGACTAGAGAAAATGATCCCTTTGTGCGTCTTACAGCCAAGAGAAGCATTCTAGCCTGGGGTATGACTCAGGATACAGCAGTCAAATTAAAAAAGTTAGGCGCTGACAATGTGAAAGTTTTTTCTCCTATAGGTTTACCCCAGCAGGAGATAGATATGCTTGCTCAATCTTTAGTACCCAAAACTTCCCCAGTGATATTCATCAGTATTGGTAGGTTGTTACACTGGAAAGGCTTCTATTTAGGTTTGAAAGCTTTTGCCCAAGCAAATCTCACAGATTCTGAATATTGGATTATTGGAGATGGGCCAGAACTGAAATATCTGCAAGCTCTGGCGGAAAAATTGGGTATTACGCAGCAAGTTAAGTTTTGGGGTAAGCTGCCAAGAGAGAAAATTTTTAAATTATTAGGAGAATCTCATGTGCTAGTTCATCCGAGTTTACATGAGTCAGGTGGATTTGTCTGTATGGAAGCAATGGCAGCAGGTAGACCAGTCATTTGCCTTGATTTAGGGGGGCCGGCTTTGCAGGTGACGGAAGATACAGGTTTTAAGGTTTCTGCTCATACTCCGGAACAAACTGTGCGTGACTTAGCAACAGCAATGACTTGTTTGGCTCAGGATGCCGAATTACGTTTGCGTATGGGAAACTTAGCTCGCATCCTGGCAAGGGAAAACTTTTCTTGGGAGGCAAAAGGTCATACTTTAGCTCAAACTTACGCAGAAATTTTGAGTTCTCCAGAAAGTTTGACATCTTCAAGTGCGATTTAGCTTTGAATTCCTAAATTATGCAGATTCTAAGTATTCATAACAACTATCAAATTCGTGGCGGCGAAGATGAATCTCGTGAGGCTGAAGAAAAACTATTACGAGAAATGGGTCATGCAGTTGATGTTTATCAAGAACATAATGACCGAGTTCCATCTATTGGCGCTGTCCCGATGGGATTGAGATCTATCTGGTCTAAAGAATCTTACAACATAGTCAAACAAAAACTTCAACAGTCAAACTGTGACATTGTTCATATTCAGAATTTTTTCCCCTTAATTTCTCCTTCGGTTCACTATGCAGCCAAGTCAGAAGGAGTACCAGTGGTGCAAACTCTGCGTAACTATCGCCTATTGTGTCCCAATGGCTTATTTTTTCGGGATGGCCTTGTCTGCGAAGATTGTATGGGGAAGTTTATTCCCTATCCTGGCGTTTGGCATGGTTGCTATCGGGACAACCGCCCAGCAACGATCGCTGTAGCAACTATGTTAACTGTTCATCGGGCTATGCGTACTTGGCTAGAAATGGTAGATGTTTACATTTCTTTAACTGAGTTTGCCCGGCAGAAATTTATTGCCGGCGGTTTCCCAGCCGAAAAAATTGTTGTCAAGCCTAACTTTGTGCATCCAGATCCGGGTGTAGGAAATGGTTCTGGTGGTTATGCGCTGTTTGTCGGCAGACTATCTGTAGAAAAAGGATTGGATACTTTACTGGCTGCTTGGAATTATTTAGAAGGGAAAGTTCCTTTGAAAATTATTGGAGAAGGGCCTCTAGCAGATCAAGTTGTGGAATCAGTCAAAAGATTACCCAATGTAGAATGGCTAGGACGTAAACCAATCACTGAAGTACATAAATTGATGGGAGAAGCGATGTTTTTAGTTTTTCCCTCTAAATGGTATGAAACTTTTGGTCGAGTAGCAGTTGAGGCATTTGCTAAGGGTACGCCAGTCATTGCTGCTAATATTGGAGCGATCGCAGAATTGGTAGATGCTGGACGTACTGGATTGCTTTTCTCACCTGGCAACCCAGAAGATTTAGCAACTAAAGTACAGTGGGCGATGACTCATCAAGAACTACTAGCTCAAATGCGCCAAGAAGCTAGAAATGAATTTGAATCTAAGTACACAGCACAACAAAACTATTATCGGATGATGGAAATTTATGAGTTAGCTGCTAATCGTCGGCTGTTAAAAATTTGATGAATCTAAACCATATAAAAATTGCTGTTATTTTAACACTAGACAAAAATATTTCTTCCGTTCAATTTATATTTGAATTGTTTTCCTCTTCCAACCTTAACAAATAACAGTTAAAGCAGCTTATGCTCAATAAACCAAGTATTTATCTGAAAAGTGATACAGAAAAATCCACCATAGCCGATAAATTTCTCAACTGGTATAGTTGGGTTCTTTTGGGATATGCTCTGTGTGGACGAGGATTTTCTTACTTCGGAGTTGGGCCTTTTTATATCGGGGAAATTACTCTTGTTTTCGGATTGTTCGCGTTAAGTATAAACAAGTCTATCCCAAAAATTCTCAAGCTACCGCATACTTGGTTTTTAATTATATTTATGGTGTGGTGTTGCATCAATACCATACCTTATTTTCCCATCTATGGTTTGGACTGCATACGTGACGCTGCATTGTGGTACTACATATCTTTTGCTTTGATAGTTGCAACCTTATTACTTGGTAAACCACAGCGCTTTTTGTTTATGGTTGCCCAGTATGAGCGTTTTTGCAGAATTTTTATTATTCTTCTGCCATTTCTATGGTTAATAGCCAAAACATTACCATTACCTAGTTTACCTGGTGCTGGAGCTAAAATTATCTCTCCTAAAACAGCAGATGCCATGACTCATTTGTCTGGAATTACTGCTTTTTTTGTTGGGTCTAGTTTGCTAGATTTTCAACCATTATTATTTACTTTGATGTTTTTTATCAACTTGGGCGTAGTAGCTCTAAATGCAAATCGTTCAGGAACACTGGCTTTTCTCAATGCTTTTTTTGTAGTTGGACTTGCTAAATATAAAAGTAGTAAAATTTGGCGCATAGTAACTATTATAATCTTGATTGTTTTATTGGCTGTAATTATCAAACCAGAAATTTTTCAACCATTTATCAGCAAAATCCTCAGCATTTTTATTAATAATAATGAAAGACAAGGTTCAAAAGAGTATCGCTTAGAATGGTGGACTTATTTAATTAAAAGCACTATCTCAGATTATTTTTGGACTGGGCGAGGATTTGGGTTCAATTTGGGTGCTGGTACTGGTTTTGACCCAGTAGGTGGTGGTGTTGTGCGTAGTCCCCATAATGGTCATATAACTGTACTTTCGCGTACTGGTATTCCTGGTTTTGTTCTTTGGTTATTAATTCAATTAAGTTGGGCTGGTAGCATACTGGCTAAATATTTACAGTGTAGAAGAAAGGGAGAAACAAAATGGGCTGGCATATTTTTAACTTTACTTGCTTACTGGGTAGCTAGTATGACTGTCACATCATTTGAAGTGATTATTGAAGGCCCAACAGGAGGTATTTGGCTATGGACAATGTATGGTATTGGTTTAGCCGCAATGCAAATATACAAACGTTATCCCCAAATTCTTGAAGCGGAAATTGACTCTGGACAATGAGTAACTCATCTTAATATTTAAGAAATTTATTTGTTAGATATATTTCTCATTTAAAGTACTTAAATATTACCCAAGTTATTTTTTACCCACTATTAATGCTGAATTAATGCTGCATACAACTTAATGATTATGAAAATTCTAATTTCTGCATACGCCTGTGAGCCAGGTCAAGGTTCTGAACCAGGAGTAGGTTGGAATTTTATTCGAGAAATGAGCAAATATCATCATCTCTGGGTTTTAACTTCTAACTGTCACCGCCCAGGAATTGAAGCCGAATTAGCCCGCCAGCCACAACCCAATCTCAATTTTATTTATCTAGATCCTTTTGGTTTAATTATAGATTGGAGCCAAAAAGGAAAATCCACCCAAAAGTGGGTATATATTCACTATTATTTATGGCAAATGAAGGCTTATTTTATTGGGCGATCGCTCCATCATCAAATAAAATTTGATATTGTGCATCATGTAACTTATGTCAAATATACCAGTCCAAGTTTTCTTTGTTTATTACCGATTCCTTTTATTTGGGGGCCTGTAGGTGGAGGAGAATTCACTCCCAAAAATTTTTGGCAAAGTTTAAATTTTCGCAGCAAAATATATGAGTTTATTAGAAACACAGCTTGCTTCATAGGAGAGTGTGATCCTTTTGTCCGCTTAACAGCCAAACGCAGCATTTTAGCTTGGGCGACAACAGAGGATACAGCCAAAAGGCTGCAATATTTAGGAGCAAAAAATGTTCAAATATATTCTCAACTTGGTATATCTCAGGAAGAATTAGCGAGTTTTGCAGATACCTCTCCATCTCATCGATCTATTATCAAGTTTATCAGTGTGGGTAGACTGTTGCATTGGAAAGGATTTCATTTAGGACTATTAGCATTTGCAAAAGCAAACATATCTAATTCTGAGTATTGGGTTGTTGGAGAAGGATCGGCGCGAAAACATCTGGAAAAAATCACCCAAGAACTAGGCATTGAGCAACAAGTAAAATTTTGGGGTAGTTTGTCTCGTAACGAGACTTTAAGTAAAATAAGAGACTCCCACGTACTAGTTCACCCAAGTTTACATGACTCTGGGGGATTAGTTTGTTTAGAAGCTATGTCTGTAGGTTTACCAGTGATTTGCTTAAATTTAGGAGGGCCAGCACTTCAGGTTACTGAAGAAACTGGTTTTAAAATTCAGGCAAATACACCAGCACAAACAGTCAACGACATCGCTCAAGCAATGATATCTTTGGTTGCAGAGCCAAAATTGAGATTAAAGATGGGTGCGGCTGGGAAAAAGAGAGTTAGAGATGTTTTTAGTTGGGAATTTAAAGGGTTGTTTGTGGCTCAATGTTACAAAGAAGTTTACAGTCAAAGATAGCTAGATTTTCTCTAATTGCTATTCCCTGTTTTTATAGACTATTCATATAAAAATAAAGTTCAGATAAATTTTTATTAGTGTATCCCTCAGAACCAAAATTACTACACCTTAACTGAATAGTATTAATTCATATCCAACAGTTCAGAAAAAAGCATGAAGCTGTTAATGTTACACAATCGCTATCGATTAAGCGGTGGTGAAGATAAAGTAGTTCAGGCAGAAAAAAGCCTATTAGAAGCTAATGGGCATAATGTGATTTTATTGGAAGAAAATAACCTGAATATAGTTAATATTTGGGATACATTGGCAGCAGCTGGGGGAGCCATATATTCCCTTGCATCTAAACACCGAGTTCAAGCAGAGATTACGCGTTGTTCTCCTGAAATAGTTCATGTACATAATTTTTTTCCTTTACTCTCTCCTGCTGTATATGATGCTTGTTATAGTGCTGGAGTACCTGTTATTCAAACACTGCATAACTATCGCCTTGCTTGTCCTAAAGCAATGCCATTTCGAGATGGCAAGATTTGTGAAGATTGTATTGGTAAATTAATCCCTTGGTCTAGTGTGGTGCATGGCTGTTATCGCAATTCTCATCTTCAAAGTTCTGTTGTAGCAGCAATGACTACATGGCATAGATTAACAGGTACTTGGCACCAGAGAGTCAACGGTTATATTGTTTTAACTCAATTTCAAAAGGAAAAAATGATTCAAGCTGGACTACCAGCAGAAAAAATTTATATTAAACCAAATTTTGTTTTTCATCCAAATACTGTGGAGTTCAATAGTCGGCGTGATGATTACTTGCTGTTCGTTGGTAGACTATCAGAAGAAAAAGGAGTTTCTGTTCTGATAGATGCTTATATCCATAACAATATATCTACACCATTAAAAATTGTTGGAGATGGCCCAATACGTCAATTATTACAGAAACAAGTTCAACGAGCAGGTTATGCAAATTTAATTGAATTTTTAGGATATCAAGATAAATCAACAGTCATGGAACTAATGAAAAAAGCTAAATTTTTAGTTCTTCCTTCAATTTGGTATGAAGGTTTTCCATTAACAATTGTGGAAGCATTTGCTTCTAGTTTACCTGTACTAGTTTCTAAGTTAGGAAGTATGGCCGAAATTGTTGAAGATCAGGTCAGCGGATTACACTTTGAAGCTGGCAATTCACAAGATTTAGCAGCTAAAATACAATGGGCTATTAATCATCCTGAGTTTATGAATAATTGTGGTAATAATGCTCGTTTTATGTATGAATCCAGATATTCTTCAGCAGTAAATTATAAGCAATTAATGTCTATTTATAGGCAGTTCATTTAAAAAGTAATTTATCGTTTAATATAGTTTTTATTTATTTTATATTTTGATTAAAAAAAATCATCCGCACTGGTCGAACAAAATAGTACAAAAATGATAAAGCTTTGGGTAAACGGATAAAACTTTTATCAGCGATTGTGGGAACCATAATCTGTTCGTAGCAATATGTTATCTCGTCCCAAGGATTTTCTATTAACTTTAAATGAAAGAGGATAGATTTTAATTGACTTTGTGGTGCAGTATTTGGCAGATTACAAGTCAGTTGAATAATAATTTCTAAAGTTAGATTTTTGACTAATGAGTTACCTTCTATTTTTTGTAAAATAAATTCAGGAAGTTGAGCATCTAAGACATGATGAGCAAGCGAAAGTCCTAGTAACAGCATTCGTGTCATTTTTAGCTTTATAGCAAGCTGCCAAATCTTTTCCCAATTCACATCAGCATAGGTACGTAGTACTTCAGCCAAGTCACATATTCTATTCAACCATAGCCAACAGTCTTTTCCACCTTGTGAACAGAGAATAATGATCAGATTTTCCGCAGAAAAGCTAAGTATTTGTTTACCAGTAAAAGATATTAATTTGGTATCTTCCCATATCCATTCTGAACTGTAGGGTACTGAAAATTTCTTGGATAACACTCCTTGGTGAACATCTAAAGTAACTTGCTCTTGGCGATTAATTAGATGTAGTTCCCAATGAGAACGTAAATAAGCTTCTTGGTCGAGAATATTGAGAGATTTAAGATAAGCGGCTTCTTGTTCACTGCTATCTGCATACGGCTCAAATCCTTTATCCATCAAAAGTTGTTTAGTTTTAATAAAGTCTTCTCGATGTACGAGCAGATCCAAATCTCCAAAAGATCTACGTGAGATATCTCCGTAGGCTGTGATAGCTAAAATAGGCCCTTTAAAAGGAATGACAGGAATGTCATATTCAGCGAAAATATTTAATATATTTAAAAGTTTACTCGCCATTAACAGACTATTCTGTGTATTAAGATAATAATATTTCTGTAGTGAACTAAATATATTACTAGGAATAGATTGAGAATCTATTTTACTTAGATTAATAAATAACAAAGATAAAACTTTGTGGTAAGCAGCAATTTCAATGAGATATTGCCAGTTAATTTGAGCTTGTTGTAACAAAGTTTGGATGGTTATAGAACTTTTTTCGTCTAGGTAAGTGCGAGAACAACAAATTAATAGTTCTATTTCAGGAGTTAGAGTATTTTGTTGAAGATGTATTGTTTTTAACAAGATTTTGCTTATATATTATTAGAATAATCGATATATGATTTTATCACACATATCTATATTTATAGCTTAGTGATGAAGTAAGTATTAAGTCGAGTGTGTTTTGGCTATATAAGTATATGAGAGTTTTGTTGATTTAACTAAAATCTAGAAAAAAATAGCTAGAATTTCCTCTAGCTAAAACGTTGATGATTGACTAACTTAGTTTGGGGAATTTACAAAGGCTATCGTTTTAATTACTGATTGCGAAGAGTAATAAGATCCAAACTTTCTACTTTGGGAATAGTAACTGTTCCTTTACGCATCAAAGCAGTGCCAATGTAGACGTTATTCACATTGCTGTTAGAACGATACATTTTCATCTTGATGTCTCCAGTTTGAGCTAGTTCTTCTATAAACACTGTGACAGCAAAAGTTTCTGCTTGACGACCAGATTGTGCGTCACTCACCAATGTACCTTCTGGATAACCCAAACCAGCAGGTAGAGCAAAGAAAAATTTGTCAGAAGTGTAATTACTTATCCCTATTCCCCAAGAACCGTCAGGGTTTTTAGCACTAGCTACAGTAATTCGCGGTTTTTTACCCGAAGACCATCTCATATCTTTCTCTAACGAGCTATAGCTTTTGCGGAATACGGCTCCGACATCAAAGGTTCGAGTTAGTTGCTTGAAGTAATGATATTTTTGGAACAACTGATATTTAAATGGGCTGATGGTGTAAGGAATTATTCGTGTAGAGTTATCTTCGGTATGTGATGGTGCATGTCCAATAAACCAAATCCAGTGAGTAACCCGATTGTTCATATCATTGAGAAAGCGGGAAGCCGCAGAAGCGGCATTAAGAGCGTCTCCGGGTTCTTCTGGGCCATTGTTACCAGCTTCTGTCATCCAATATTCTTTATCTGTTCCTTCAATTTGCGAGACTATCCAAGACGCTGCGGCCATATTATATGAATGGGTAGAAATCGCCGCCAGTGCTTTCCAAGCTTCGGAGTCATTTTTGATGGCTTTGATGATTCGGACAGCGATACTATCAGCATTAGCCAACTCAGGTGTAATTATTTTGACATCTTGTAGATTACGATTATCTAACTCTTGGCGTAGCGCCTTAACCATCACAGGCCATTGAGAATCTTTGAATCTGATTGAATTATCATTAGGCTCGTTTAATATGCCTGTAGCATGAAGTTTAACTCCATATTCTTGCTTCATCCGAGATATGAAGTTGGCTAAAAGAGTAGCATAATTGAATATCTCAGTATCTTTAATGTAGATACTATCTTCAGACTTCATATACGATGGTAAGGCACCAGGCGCTAACAGCAGTGTAGTACATCCATTTGCTAAGGCATCAGCAATAAATCCTGATTTTACATAAGGATTTACGAACACAGGCATGTTTTCTACACCGGGTTGAGGTGCGTATTTATTTCCGTCGAACCATAGCCTGACAATCTTAAATTTCGCATCATTACATAGCAGTTTTTGCAGTATATTTTTTTGTGATTGTGTTAGCTTTGCATATCCATTACTACCAGCAATAGTTGAGCTAAATCCTAACCCTTGAAATGCTTGTTTTGCTCCTGATTTAACTGTGATGTTAATAGGAGTAATTGCTAATGCACTAGCTAATGGTTGTGCCAAAAATGCAGCAGAGGCTACTAAAGAACACAAAAAAGAATTACGTTTACTCATGAAAAATCCTGAACTCATTAGGAAACACTAAACTCTTGCAATTTCTCTATATCCGAGAAATTGCGTAAATAGGTTTAAAACTACAATGTGATTTAGGTTAACTTAATATTTGCGTGATTGGTACTAGAAAAAACTCGTAACTAGTGTTAAAAAAAGAAAGCGTTACGTATCATAAAAAACTAGTAATTCTACGTAAGATTTAAATTTAATCAGAAAATATTTAATCTTCTTTAATTTGCAAAGCAGTGTCTAACAGTGTTTTGCATCCTTTATCTATCATTTTCAATTTTTGTGTAACCTGTAACACCAATCATATAAATTTTGATATTTTTGAGTATATTCTAGGAAAAATAAATTGTGATTTTTTAAATAAGTATTTTTATTTTTTCGTAAAAAAATATCTAGTTGTCTTAGGTGTAGATTGGAAAAGTAATAGGATTTCCAGAAAGATATATTTGATACAGCTATCCTGAATGAGTTGTCAAGTTACTTGTTGCAGTAGGGATAGTAAACAGAAAAGAAAGATTTAGCAATGCTATGTATAGGAAGATAAATTTTTTGTCTAGTAAAACAACATTGATAAATTTGTAATCTAATTTTTATTATTTACTAAAATTTGTAAGCGTAAGTTTGTTAATTTGTTACCTTTTAGTTTTACTTTGTTGCTGTTAAGCGATCGCCTGACAATTGCTTCCCAGTCAAAAGATTGATCATAGTGTTCCAGCCGCAAAACGAAAAAAAGGCTTGCCACCAAAAATTAGTAGCAGCCAGATGTTTAGAATTGATGTCACGATTTATCTATGCAATAATGCTCAGGCTTGTGTGTTCTTGTAGGTGGCTACAGCGGCTCTGAGATTACCTTGGTGTTCTGATAAAAGCCGATCGCCTGCTGCTTTTTCTAAACCAGTCCAGTGCATTAATAAAGCCAGCTTGACCCATTTACCGCTACGTTCTAGCAGTACATTCGCAGTTTCCCGACTTAAGCCAGTAAGGTCTTGCAGAATTCGCAAAGCGCGATCGCGGAGTTTTTGATTTGTGACTGCTACATCCACCATCCGATTGCCGTAAACTTTGCCCAGCTTCACCATCACGCCAGTGGACAAAATATTTAAAGTCAGCTTTGTGACAGTACCAGCTTTTAAGCGAGTTGAACCAGCTAATACCTCTGGCCCAGTTAACAGACGAATATCAATATCAACATCGATGCTAACTTGTGTTTTTGGCACACAGGCAATAAATATAGTTACGGCTCCCCGCTGACGGGCGGCGTTTAGCGCTCCATGCACAAAAGGAGTTGTCCCACCAGCCGTAATCCCAACCACTACGTCTAATTGGGTAATTTGCCTTTGGGCGATCGCCGCTTCTCCGTCTTGGGCGCGGTCTTCTAAATCCTCAGAACTACGTACCAGTGCGCCAGCACCACCAGCAATGATTCCCTGTACTAGTTCTGGAGGCGTACAAAAAGTAGGGGGACATTCAGCCGCATCTAACACCCCTAACCTACCGCTTGTACCTGCACCTATATAAAATAAGCGTCCCCCTTGGTGCAAACGCTCTGCTGTTCGTTCAATGGCTTGAGCTAACTCAACTTTTGCCGCGGCTACTGCTGCTACGGCTTTTTGGTCTTCGCTATTAAACAGTTCTACCAATTCTAAAGCACTAAGTTGATCTAAGTTGAGACTAAGAGGATTTACCTGCTCAGTTAGAAGATGCCCGCGTTCCTGCAAATCTGCCATTGTTTCTGTTTCCTGTGTCATTTGTTATTTGTCCTCTGTCATTAGTCATTTGTCAAAAAACAAAGGTGTAGGAGTGTAAATAAAACCTTCATCATCTATATCTTGATTTCACTTACACCCACCCTAAAGAATTACCAATGACTAATGACTAATGACCAATGACTAATTACAACAATCCTTCTAGTTTGCGGCGAATATTTTCGAGTTCAGAGTCAGAAAATTCTGTTTCTGCTGCTGGTGGGACTTCTTCAGTGTCGAAGGAAGTGTCATCGTTTTCGGCATCTATTTGCCAGTCAGTTTCTTCTACGTTCAGTTCTGGAGGAAGAACTAAATCACTATTTTCCGGCACAATTTCCCAATCGTAACCAGCGCTGTCGCAAAATTCCTTAATTTCTTCCGCATCGATCGCTTCGACTGTAGGTGTAGGGAAATCCTGGGCTTCTAACAACAGGGCAAAGCGGAGAGCATCATCCTCTGACTCAAACATGAGAATTTTATTGCGATCGCCAACTCGAACTGTGTGAATGCCTTCGTTTTCTGTGTGAGCATTAAAAATTAAAACAAATATACGCATCGGTGTAATCATCTATCCTTTTACTTAAATTTCTTTTTCTAACTGCTTCTAGGGTCTAGTTTATGCAACAAACAATATAAAATTGTCGAAGCACAGGGCATGGATTGTCGATGCTCTTGGTGAAATTATCTAATTTTTTTACAGCCAATTATCTACTTTCTCTATTGTCATCTATCTATTGCCATGCCCATCAAAACCAAAACTAGGGATTTTTGGCCACATTCTCGCAAAATAAGCCGATTTTTAAGTTTATTGTTGTATTTTGTGGTCAGTCTGCTATGTGTGCTGGGTTTGCCTGTGTTGCCTGTTTTACCTCATAATCTCTCCTCTGCATCTTTATTGACGAATGCAACCATTACTAATTCACCTTTAGAACAAGGCAAAATTCTCTATGATGCTGGGCGTTTTACTGAAGCAGTGCAAGTATTACAACAAGCAGCACAAGCATATAAACAAACAGGAGATAAAGTTAAACTAGCTATTACCCTCAGTAATTTATCTTTGGCTTACCAACAACTAAGTGAATTCACAGAGGCACAACAAGCAATTAGTGAAAGCTTGAAGTTGCTAGAAGTCCGCCAAAATTCGCAAATATTTGCCCAATCTCTAGAAATTCAAGGCCGTCTGCAACTTTTGATGGGAAAGCCAGAAGCAGCTTTAGTTAGTTGGCAGCAAACTGAGAAAATTTATCAGCAAACCCATAATGATAGTGGCTTGCTGCGATCGCAAATCAATCAAGCACAAGCTTGGCGGACTCAAGGCTTTTACCGCCGTGCTATTCAAATGCTAGAGATAGTCAATCAACAATTGCAATCACAACCAGATTCTCTCGAAAAAGCTGTGGGGTTGCGATCGCTGGGGAATGCGTTGTTAATATCAGGAAGTTTACCAAAATCTCAAGAAGCTCTAAAACAAAGTTTAGCGATCGCCCAAAGTTTAGAATCGCATCATGATATGGCAGCTAGTTTGTTTAGTTTGGGCAATCATGCACGCAAACAACAGCAAACACCAGCAGCGCTCACATATTATCAACAAGCTATCAAACTATCTCCTTCACCTTTAGCCAAAATCTCAGCACAACTTAATTACCTGAGTCTGTTAATTGAAAGTCAACAATTAACCGAGGCCGAGTCTCTATTACCGACTATTCAATCTCAACTTAACCAACTTTCCCCCAGTCGCACTGCTATTTACTCCCAGATTAATTACGCCCAAAGCTTGATCAAACTGGAAATGGCGAATCGACAAAAAAACTCTACTCCTGACTCGCAATTGCCCAATTTGCCAAAAATTGCCCAACTTTTGGCAAATACGGTGAAAGAAGCTCACAGTTTAGGCGATCGCCGTGCCGAAGCCAATGCACTTTTGAGCTTGGGCAATTTGTACGAACAAACTAAACAGTGGTCAGAGGCTACAAATCTGACGCAGCAGGGGTTAATCTTAGCACAGGCTACTATTACACCAGATATCGCCTATCGCTTGCAGTGGCAGTTAGGTAGATTACTTTGGCAACAAAAAGAGTTTCCTGGCGCGATCGCGGCTTATGATGCCGCAGTAGACACTATCAAATCTCTACGTAGTGATTTAGCAACAATTAATCAAGATATACAATTTAATTTTCGAGATAGCGTTGAACCACTGTATCGCCAATCAGTAGAGTTACTCTTGCAATCTCAAGCAGGGCAACCAAATGCGAAAATTTTAGACCAGGCACGTAAGCGAATCGAAGCTTTGCAATTGGCAGAAATAGATAACTTTTTCCAGGAAGCCTGTTTAGAAGGTAAAAATGTCATCCTGGATCAAGTGGCGGATCAGGAAAATCCCAATACTGCTATTTTTTCTACTGCTGCTATTTTTTATCCGATCATTCTTCCTAAACAACTTCAGGTAATTGTCAAACTACCTAACCAACCTCTACAACTTTACAGCACAAATATTACCCAAGAAGAAGTAGAAAAAGCTGTTAGCAAACTCAGAAAAGTCTTGGTGAATCCGACTGCTACCAACGCCGTCAAAATGCAATCACAAACTGTTTACAACTGGCTGCTTAAACCCATTGAATCAGATTTATCAGCCAAAAAAGTCGATACTCTTGTATTTGTGCTAGATGGTGTATTGCGTAACATCCCAATGGCATCTCTCTACGATGGTCAAAAATTCTTAATTGAGAAATATGCGATCGCCTTGAGTGTTAGTTTACAACTGCAAAATCCTCATCCTTTAGTCAAACAGCCACTACAAGCCTTGATTGCTGGGTTAAGTCAGCCTCCAGCAGACTTTCCTAACTTTGCACCATTACCTGCCATTAAGTCAGAAGTTAAGTCTATTTCCAACGCTGGAGTTGCGACAACCAATCTGTTAGATCAGCAATTCACCAGCAAAGCCCTAGAAAAAGAAGTTAATTCATTTCCTTTTAATGTGGTACATTTAGCCACTCACGGCCAGTTTAGTTCCCGTGCTGAGGAAACGTTTATTCTAGCAGCCGATGGGCCTATTAATGTCAAGCAATTTGACAGCTTACTCCGCAGTCGAGATGAAACTCAAGCACAAGCAGTAGAACTTTTAGTCTTGAGTGCTTGTCAAACGGCCGCCGGAGATAAACGAGCCGCTTTAGGACTTGCAGGGACAGCCATCAGAGCAGGTGCGCGTAGTACGTTGGCTTCTCTGTGGCAAATTGATGATGAATCTACAGCTTTATTTGTTGGTGACTTCTATCAACAACTGAAAAAAGGTAACATCAGCAAAGCTCAAGCCCTCCGTCATGCTCAACTAAAAATCTTGCAACACCCCAATTACAGAGCGCCTAGTTTTTGGTCTGCTTATGTATTAATTGGTAATTGGTTGTAGTCTAGGGGTCAGTTAATGACAAATAAATGATAACTATTGACCATTAACAAAAAAGAGGTCTCTTTTGACCTCTTGGGAACTCCCTACAATAAAGTTCTCTTTGTATAGATGAATTAGGACAGGCCAGCGTTGGTACCTTGCTTGCCAGTTGCCAGTTCCACTTTAACGATTTTGCCACCCATTTTTTGAATCCGTTGCTGTTCGCGGAACCAATTTTCGTAGGGAACCAATTTGGTGAAATAGGTATTTTGTAGTTCGCGTTGAGTACGAATACGGGTTTGGCTTGGAACGCAAGCAGTAATTTTAAACAACCGCGCCATGTGATGAATCTCCTGTGGTGAGTGTGAAAACTTTTTTTATCTCAAAATAAAGCGGGAGTATATTTTTTAGACAAATCTTTAATTAATCTCTCCAAGGCTGGAAATCAAACATCAATACTAGACCACTAACACTCACCATGATTGATGCAATTAAGATAAGCGACAAGACGCTCTAGCACTCACAGTTGATTTCCAGACCTTAATAAAGCTGCACCTAATTGCTTAGATGCCAACTAGCTCTTAGCTCAAGCCAGAGGAGATGTAGTCTAAGTAAACGCCCATTTCTTTACCAGCGTCGGGGCCGACTAAGCTGGCGGTTACTTCTTTGATTGCTTGGATAGCTTGTACGGTAGCGCCTACGGGTACACCCAAGGAGTTGTAGGTTTCTTTCAAGCCGTTCAATACACGCTCATCTAGGATGGAAGGATCGCCAGCCAGCATAGCGTAGGTAGCATAGCGGAGGTAGTAATCCAAGTCACGGATACAAGCAGCGTAACGACGGGTGGTGTACATGTTACCACCGGGACGGGTGATATCAGAGTACAACAAAGACTTAGCAACAGCTTCTTTAACGATCGCAGCTGCGTTAGCGCTGATAGTGGTAGCTGCACGAACGCGCAGTTCACCAGTTCCGAAGTAAGCTTTGAGTTTTTCTAAAGCAGCTGTGTCGAGGTATTTACCTTGAACGTCTGCGGAGTTAATGACAGCGGTAATTGCGTCTTGAGCCATTTTGTTAATTCCTTATTTTCAACCGTATTGCAACAGTTTGTGTCAGCAGGGAAAAAGCTTTACCCTACGCCAATGAACCTACTACGTAGTCAAAGTAAGCGCCAGCTTCAGCAGCATCTTCAGCGGACAAAAGGGTGGAAGCAGCATTTTTCAGTGCAGCAACGCCGGAGGAAACAGCATCAATAGGAGTGCCTAAAGATTTGTACATTTCACGCACACCGATGATACCGATTTCTTCGATGGGTGTAACGTCACCAGCAACGATTCCGTAGGTGATCAAACGGAGGTAATAGTCTAGGTCGCGCAAACAGGTAGCTGTCAATTCTTGACCGTAAGCGTTGCCACCGGGGGATACAACGTCAGGGCGTTTTTGGAACAATTGGTCGCCAGCTTGCTTAACTAGACGCTCACGGTTGTCGGTTAAAACTTGAGCGATGCGGAGGCGTTGTGCGCCACCAGAAACAAAGCTCTTGATCCGATCTAGTTCGCCAGGGCTGAGGTAGCGAGCTTCTGCATCAGCATTCACGATGGACTTCGTGACGATACTCATTAATGGATTCCTCCAGTACTAATGAAACCAGGATATGAAACTGGTGCGGTTTTAATTTCGGTCGAATGTAGCTACGTTCTCTCGTTGTTTTTTAGATACAACAGTTGAGTAGCTGCTGTAGCTAATACTTTACGAGTTTGCTGGTGTCAATTTCAACTACACCAACGTAAAAACTCAGCTACCTTCCGCAAAATATTCTCCGGCATTCTGTTGAGCATTTATGACTGCTCTTAATACTTTGTAATATTCCTTTTCAGATTTACACGTAAATCAGCAATCTGAGAGAAATGTTACGAAAGGTAAAATGTCAAGAGTCAATAGTCATGAGTCAATGGTCAAGAAGTTAACACTCTTGACTATTGACCTGGGACTATTGACTAAGGATTAGCGATCGCTAGGACGACCGGTTAACACAGCAGGAGACAGACTTGACCAAGATTGTTTCACTAGGTCAGCAGCAGCCTGGACACTACCGAGGTAGTTACCTGCGGGTAGAGATGGGAAGCGTGGGTAAGGAACCACATCTTCACCAAAGTAGCGGGCGTATTCTGGGCTATCAACAATTGCCTCTACAGCGGCTCTGAGACCACTATCAGCCAGCAACTTGTTATACTGCCTAATTTCGCCTTGAGTAGCTGGTGCGCGACCCAACAGGTGACGGAATAGATACTCAATTACCTTGGTGTTGGGATAAGGCGTATAGAACCGTTTGCGATAGATTTCTGAGCTTGCTAGTTCGCGCACAAACTCGCGGACTGAGATTTCGCCATTCCGCAGTTTGCTGTCGAGTGCGCTACGACGGTAATACTCAGGAACCTGACCGCTAAATATATCCAATACCTGACAGTAAGCAGCATTAATTATCTGCTGTCTTTCTGCTTGGCTAGTACCATCTGTTAAGCGGTAAATTCGCGCCGGTTTACGACGGCTAGTACCAACACCAACTTCTACCGATTGGCCGCGACCATCGTTAAAGGAACGACCTAATTCGATAAATAGCGGCTGGCTCTTATCCATTTGCCGAGATTGGGCTGCCAAATCTGCGATCGCTTTTGCCAAAATTGGGGTATTGGCAGAATCCATCCGTGCTTTGACTGGCTTAAAGCTGGGTACAACTACATCATCATTTTGTTTGGTGAGTTGATTGTAAAGCTTCTCGGTATTGGGGAAGTTAGCCGCAGGTAAAGTTGGGAAGCGACGGTAAGGAACTGTATCTTCACCAAATACTTGGCGATACTCAGCACTGTTCAATAAAGCAGCAATAAACGCCTTCAGACCTTGGGTAGCCAAAATCTGGTTATACTTGCGGATTTCTGCTTGATCAACAGGTGCGCGTCCTAAGAAGTGCTTGGTTCCCAACTCAATTACTTTGGTGTTGGGATAAGGTGTATAGAATTCCTTCAGGTACAGGTTTGAATAACCCAAACCTTCAATAAATTCTTTGACAGAAATTTCCCCGTTACCCAGCTTGCTTTCTAGGACAGTAAATTCATTTTTGGCGATGTATGGTGCAATATCGCGTTCAAAAATCTGGCGGTAAGCAGCACTAATCAAAGTTTGGACGGCAACTTTGTCAGCGGTATTAGCTACCAGTTTGAAGACTTTAGTTTGTTCGCGTTGCTTAGTTACACCTTGATTCACACGGAACTGAATATCGGGTTCTGTGCGATTTTGGCTAACTGCACCCAGTTCCACAAAGCGTGGTGTTTCTTGCTTCTCAACTTTCGTGGCGACCACATCTTCGCGGATGCTACCTACACGTAGTTGTCGCTGCGCCACACCACCAGGAGTCAGATAGCGTTCGTAAGGAACTGTATCTTCACCAAATGCTTCGCTGTACTCTACGCTGTCTAGGATGGCATCAACTACCGCGTAAAAGCCTTTTTTCGAGGCAATATCGAAGTATTTGTTATTTTCTTGACGACCGTAAGTAGGACGACCTAACAAGCGACGGTGAATGTATTCAATCGCTTTACAAACATACAACGGTGTCCAGTACAAACTGCGGAATAAATCAGACTTAGCCAAAGCCCGCACAAATTCCCGTACAGAAATTTCGCCGTTTTCTAGCTTAATTTCTTGGACTTTTAAACGTTGACCTTCGTAAACATCACGACCAACAACTTGCAGGTAAATTGCTCTAATTACTGCCTGTGTGGAGCTTTCAGAGAACTTAACGCTTGCACCCTTGGCTGCTTTTTTGCCAATAGTGCCAGGTAGTTGATCTAGTTTGAATACTTTTGGCCCCAGAGTACCAGGCGCTACGCCCCGTGCTTTAGGATTGCTCAGTTGGTTATTAATCCCAGGCCCTTGGTGAATCAAGATCCGTCTTGTATCCTTACCAAAAGGAGCCGGACGGCTGCTGGGGTTGCGAGTTTCTTTCGGGAAAATCGCCCCAAACTGAATTTCTAATGGGTCGTTACCAGAACCGTAAGGATGTTGATCTGGTAATGGCTGTTCGTAAGCCGCAAATGTAGTAATAAACTGAGGTACTTTGCGGAAAGGCGCACTGTAGTTAAACAGGTCTTGTTGCGGCCCCCAGTTACGACATTCTTGGGCTTCTTGACCTAGACCGCGAATGTAAGGTACTGTCTCTTCACCAAAGTAATCGGAGTATTCGTCCGAATCTACCAGAGCATCAACTAACTTAGGTAGACCGCCGTTGGAAATGATTGAGAAGTATTTTTGTACTTCTTCACGGCTACTTGGCCCCCGTCCTAAAATGTGACGGAAAGCTAGTTCAATGACGCGGCTGTTAATAAAAGGCTGATAAAACTGTTTTTGGTAAAGAGGAGATTTTGCCAAACGGCGGACAAACTCTTTCATGGAGATGTCGCCATTTTTCACCTTGGATTCCAAATCAGAAATCGACAAGCTGTAAGCACGGGTAATATCGCGCTCAAATATTTGCCGATATGCTGCTTTGACTACCTCATTTTTTTCGCCGGCTGACAACCCAGGCTTCATCACAAATTTGGGACGACGTTCTGCGGCATTAAAATAAATCTGCGGCAGTTGTAAACCTTGTTGGTCGCTAGAAGGACGTTGACGTAGTTTGGTCGAAGGTGTGGGTGCTTTGAATTCTGTCAGCAACACATCCATGTACTGCGCCACAATATTTGTCGCTTCAGCATCTTGGCGGAAGTAAGACAGAGATGCTGCCTTGATTTCCTGCAAAGCCACGATGGTTGCTTCACCAGAACACGCATTTTCAATAATTTCGCGCAGACCCCTTGTGTTCACAGCAATGATGTTGGGGTCGCCAGCGACGATCGCATAAGTAGCATAGCGCAAGAACCAGGACAAGTCCCGCAAGCTCTTGGCCATGTTGCTTGGGCCATAACGAGAAACGTTAATTGGTCTGAAACCTGGAGGTGTTGGGCCACTAGGTGAGGTATTGAAGATAGAACGCAAGTTTTCTAAGAATCCACCCCGACTTTCAACGTAGGTGACAGTTCCTAGTCTCATGCTTTCTGTAACATCTCTACCAGTGCCTACAGCAGCAGCCAACGCCAATTCTTGTTCTTGTGGCTTTTCTAAAAAAGCCATTGGCGAACCACCGACAAAGATCCGGTTAGCAGCACGAGATACGATAATCTCGGAATTTTCGGTGAGAACCTGGGCAATTTCTAACCGTTTTGCACCAGATGCAAAATAGCTTGCCAGTTCATTTAATTCCCCACTTCCCAAAAAGCGGTCTTGCTGTTCCGCTTGGGAAATGGTTGCTACAGCTAGGGTTTGATATAGTTGCGGACGCGCAACTGAGCTTCCACCACTCGCCTTAACACTCATCGGATTTGTAAAACTCCCATCATAATCGTTTATGTGTTAAGTCTGGGTCGCTTTGAGGCTTGACACATTGATGTGTTTATGCCTTCAGAGTACCGCCTTCAAAACTGCCAGTAAAATTAACCCAGTCAGCTTTTAGATTAGAACGTTTTGCGTTTTTCCTGGTAATTTATTAAGAAGTGTGTAGATTCTGTAGCCTTGTTGTCGCAAGTCTAGGAATAAATACTTCTATGGACATTAGACAAAATCTAAGTTTTGTATCTGAAAGTTAAAAACTTTACAAAAATATTTTACTGGAGTCGTAACTAGGATTTTCTTTAGTTACGACAAAAATATACAAATGTTTGCTTTTCGGATATCAGGTACAGACTCTGAGTAATAACGGATGTGTCTTGTGAGGGGAGCGATCGCTTTTTTTCATTTGTGTAAAGAAAAATTAATCATTTCTCAGTTTTTCTAGCCTAAACCAAACAATTGCCGTAACGCGACTCCGGAATCATCATGGGCTATGCTGTAGTGACCAGCATTATTACACAGGAAATACTATGAAAAATAGTAATAAATTTAACTTAATTGCCTTAGCCGCTTTGTCTTCATTAGCGGTTACTTTCGTTGTTACACCTGCTAATGCACTACCTGGACAAAATATTAATACGGTGATTAAGTGGGCAAAAACTAAAACCAAGCTTCCCAGGCTGACATATAGTAGCGAAGCACATGGTTATTCTGGTAATAAAAGTAATTTATATTTCTATGTTGATGTTCCTTCAGAGAATGGCATAGTCACCAAAGAAGGAATCACAATCAGCGGAGACTCCAGTATTAAATTCACCAGCAAAAACGCCAAGGCTGTGAAATTAATTCAAAGTATTTATAACGCTAATATTGCTAATGACTTTAGCCAGTCTCGCCGTGTTACTAAAGTTGGTCGAGACCATTATTATAGAGGTCAAAAATATGCTTATATTTTAGCTGAAGTGCAAGGTGGTTCAGCTTTTCAAATCGTTAAATTAAATGAATTACAAGGAGAAATTGATGGTGCAAAATATTGCCAAACTCATCAATGTGACTTGTAGTTAATTTTTTATCAAATTATTCAGCATTTCAGATAACCGACTTCTTTGAGAAGCCGGTTATCTTGTTCTTAAGAATTTATTAAACAACTATAACTCCTGCTCTTCTTCATAAAACAAAATTTCGGCTAACAAAGAAAAGCCCATCAGCCAAATGAAGCAGACAACGAAGAACCACATAGCTCCCATCATAGTGACTACCTCCACAAAGCTTATTGATTTAAGACTGTGTTTTTAGGTAAGTATTTTGCTCTTGTCAAACCTGAGTAAATTATTACTGGAAATTTATATCTTGAGTTGGGTTATTTATAAAACTAAATTTTATTAGCTAAATTATTACAACAGCAAACTCTAAGTAGGGTGGGTGATGGCTTCAGCCTAACGCACAGCCAGATGATGGTGCGTTAGGCGCTCGTATATAGTTTTTGTGATTAGTTAGCTTGCAATATCTACCTAACACACCCTACGAGAATTTTTATTTTTACTTTAGAAATAACTTCGTACTGTCTGACTGAATCTTTAGAACTAACCTAAAGTTATTTCGTTAACTCTTCACTTCAGCACATTAAACCTATAGTGGATACTATTATAAATTTATACTTAAACAGTTGCGCGGCTCCAAGTTAAGTCAATTAAATCTAATACGTAATCAACTGATTTATCTATATAATCTTCTATTTTTTCATTATTAATCACACATAATTTACCGCCAGTAATATGTATTTTATCTGGTTCTTGGTAGTAAGCTTTGTGTTTACTGATCCATCCTGGTTTATCTCCAGTTGTTTCTACTTTTTCTATGACAAATGTGTGGATATGTAATCTATAAACTGGAGTTTCATGATAAATTCTTGTACCGAAATATCCTAAATTGCCAATGATATATATGTATTCTCCAACTAATGTGGCAGAATGAAAATCAGTTGGTGGAAATACATCTTGAGGATAACCAAAAATCTGAAAATTACCATCACCTTGATAAACTACAACATCGTTATATATACAAAAATCAGGGTCATAGTAGTCTTCATGTTCACCAGCAATTTCGACAATTCTGCCATCTGGTAATTGCGTAATTGTTCTGCCAAATCGGTCATAGCACCATGCTTTATCTTGCCAATTTTCTGTATCATCAAAAAAATTTTTAGCTGCATAAGCAGAACAACCATGACAAATCATGGCCTGCCAAAAAGGTATTTCCATCAATTCTGGATTAGTTTTGCCAAAGCGCGGATGTTTGCCAGCAAAATATTGCTCTGGAGTTACTTGTGATAATGAAAATTTGTTGTTGTCAATTCCGGTGAGCGATCGCCGCATATCATTGTTAATATCGCTCACATCTTCACCAGATGCAATTAACATTCTGACAATTTCCGTCTTTGTCGCTATCTTAATAGCTTTGTCATCGCAATGATTTATTCTGCTGGGGTTTGCACCAGCTTCTAGTAAAATTTTGACGCAATCAGTAGCACCATGCTCTGCTGCGATGATTAATGCAGTGTTACTAAAGTCATCGGTGGCTTCAATATCAAATCCCTCGGCAATTAGCCACTCTAAGACTTCTAGCCTATTGTTTTCTATTGCATACATTAACGGCGTTTTTCCGCAGTTTCCTACATCGTTGTGATTTGCTCCCGCAGATAGGAGTAATTTGGCTTTAGGTAATTCACCCACTTGAATACTCAATAACCAAGGGGTTCTATGCCAACAATCACGTACATTTTGATCTGCTCTTTGCTCTAGCAAGAACTTTACTTGCTCTAGGCTGCCAAAAACTATAGCGTGCATTAATTCTGTCCATCCCAGTTGCTCTGGGTTAGCACCTGCGTTCAATAATAATTTGACAGCATCAAATCTCCCAATATGAGCCGCTACTTTGATTGCAGATTCACCGTAGCTACTCATACCATTGACAGCAGCACCTCTAGAGATGAGTAAATTCAAAGTTGATATTAAGTTTTCATCTCGCAAAATATCTCGACCATACATAGCATGAATTAAGACATCATATCCATCGGGACTTTCATAGTTAATATCGGCTCCAGCATCGAGAATCAGTTGGATTTTATCGAGATTTCCTGACTGCACAGCCAACCCAAGTACGGTATTTTGAGATTCTTGTTCAACAGCATTGACATTCGCGCCATGTTCTAAGAGGAAGCGAATCATATCAACGCCTGCATTGGGACTACTAACTGCACACATTAATGGTGTTTGTTGGGAATACTCGTCTAGACATTCAATATCAACACCATTGGCTATTTTATCTGCGACTCCTGCAATATTGCCCTGCTGTACATCAATATGAATTTTTTCCATACATTTTCTGAGTTAACTTCTGATATAAATTACTACAAGCAGAAGCGATCGCATTTCCCATCTTATCCTCATAGATATCGTAAATTTGCTGTAAGCGTTAAACTAGAACTATGGGAATAAAAATCTCTGGCAGTAAGTTCTATCTATAGTCAATTTTGATCACTCCAGAGAAAATGTCTCAAGAGCATGACGATTTATTGCAAATTCAGCAGATATCTAACCTTAAACCACGACATTTTGCTGATTTAATTAGGGCTGCACAGTTAATTTTTGATCCGACTGCGGGAATTCCCGGAAGTTATGTAGTAGTTGACTGGCAAGAATTTGGTATTCCTGATGAAGTTGAGTTAAATCTCAAACTCCTTGGTCAGAAATATCAATATGCGTGTCCTAATATTCCAGATGCTATTATTTGGAGCCAATTAACTCCAGCTACACGTAATTGGTTTCTCGAAAATAAAGATGAACTGTGGAAATTTGAGGAAGCTTTTCCACCGTTGGATGAAGACTAATGCTGATCTGCTGTCACTAAAATCCAAAATTACTCAAAAAGACAGTAAGTGTTAGAAAACATTTGTTTTCTAACACTTACTGTCCTAAATACCAAATATTCATCTGGTAATTAGGATGAAAGCTATGTTTAAATTTTATTAAGATTGTTGTTATATCGTTGCCATTGTACATAGAACTTAAAAGCTGTCATTCATTGGCGATCGCATTAATTTCAAAACTTAGTCAAATTTAATTTTAAGAAACCCCATATCAATGAATCAAAGCCTTAGTGTCGCTCCCACTCAGGAGGAACTTTTTCATCAAAATATTTCTGATGCTAAACCACAGCTAATTGTGCGTCAATTAATGGTTCTGTCCTTAGAAATGCTACTAGCGTTACCACTGGGTTTAGGCTTAGTAAAATTTCATATTGGCGGTATTGCTTGGATATTTGGTGGTATCGCCGCAGGTACAATCATCCTTCAAGGATGCCGAATTTTTTATCAATACATTCCCCAACCTAACCGAACTGCAAGAAAAGTCGGGATGGGACTTGTAGGATTAACTGTTGGTTTATCTAATAGCAATAGTAACTTGATAAATTTAGCTTCGGGGATTCCTATATTTATTGTTCTCACATTTTTTCTATTATTATGTGGTAGCTGTATTGGCTATATTTATTCCCGATTAAGTAAAACCAACTTATTAACAGCAATGCTGGCGACAGTTCCCGGTGGCGTGGGCGTAATGTCATCAATTGCTGCTGATTATAATAAAAATGTTACCTTGGTGGCTTTAGTTCAGGCAATTCGCGTTACTTGTGTAGTATTGGTAATTCCTTTTATTGCGAGAACAACTGTTGGTAATTATTGGAATTCATCAACACTTCCCGTTAAACATACTTTACTCAGCCTGGAACCATCGCAACTCGGACTATTATTTGTAGCATTGCTGATTACTGCATTGATAGTCTACCTAGCTATTACCTTAAAAATTCCCGCTGGTGATTTTTTTGGAGCGTTATTACTGGGAATATTTTTTAATTCTTGCCTAAATTTACTCCCTTTTGTCAGTGGGGCTGATTTGAGTCCACAACCATTGATTAATATAGTCGGTCAAATGCTGTTGGGAATTACCATCGGTGAGTATTGGGGAGAAAAACCCGCCTTTGGGAAACGAACTGTCGGTTGCGCTTTGATTTCTGTCGCCTTGACTCTTGTTGCAGGTGCGATCGCTGCTATGCTGGCAATGCAATTAACTTCTTGGGATTGGTTGACTTGTCTATTAGTCACAGCACCAGGTGGTTCCGCAGAAATGATTTTGGTTTCTTTAGCATTAGATCATAATGTGGAAATTGTCACCACAGGACATTTAGTCCGACTCATCGCTATTAACAGTTCCTTACCACTGTGGTTATTTTTATTTCGCCGTCTAGATAAGTGTGAAGTTTGAAAGTTAATGAATATTAGCCTCTGAAAAGAAAAAACCTCGGCGTTGTTTAAACCGAGGTGATTAGGAGAAGTCCAAATGTCGATGGGAGATACCGATACTGAAGTCCGTTGTTCATCGCTAAAGGCAAAAGATATCAAATTCTCACAATATCTTTATTTGTTAGCGGGTTTGGTTGTAGTTTATTTCTCATTTATAAACTTATGTTAACAAGTGTAATTAAGTTGTTACGACAAGTCAACAGAAATTGACACAAAAAGCCAAATATCAGTAATAAGAAAAATTTATATAGTCAATAAAAAGGTAGCGATCGCTAATTTTCTGGATAAATCAAGCCAGAGATCATCCTCTGGCTCGGACATAAAATAACTATTCTTTGCTTTTACCTTTTGCCTTTTCACTTTTACCTTTCTACAAATTCCTCCACCACTTTGAGCGCATCAGGAGGAATTTCTGTCACAATGCGGAAGGGAAATGCTGGTGTAGAAGCAGAAAAAGCATAATCAGGTGTTAAAAACACACTATATTGTTTAGCTTCTGGGGTGAGTTGTGCAGCCATAGCCAAAACTATCACCTTGACAAATTTGCGAACATCTGCTGCTTGTTCCCCCACAACTTCGCCACCACTAAAAGGTGTATTGGCTTGTCCTGCCTGATCTAAAGTAGTGCTAGGGTCTTTGACGCTGAGATGAGTACCCCCAAGGATACCAACCAGCCATTTAGGCGCAGGAATTTTGTGAAATCCGACCACTTGTTCAGTTAAAGCCGGAGTTGTTTTATCGGCGGAACTGGCTAAGATCAGCGTTGGGACTTGCACCTTAGTTAAACCAGAGTCGCCAAACATCAAAGAACTGGTAGGATTAAGAGCGATCGCTTGCTTAATGCGATTATCCCGCAGTTGATAAGTGTTGTTTGGTAGTTCTTGAGCAACACACTGTGCAGTTTCGCCTAAACTTAACACCGCCAAATTTTGTTTACAGCGTTGTTTGAGCTTATCAAGTTGTAACTCACCACCAGCCAACGCTAAAGCTGTACCGCCACCAAAAGAATAACCAATCACCATCACATTATCAGTTGCCAGTTTATCTGCTAAAGGGTCGTTAGTATTTTGGTTAATTTTGGCGAGTTCATCTAAGACAAAACTAATATCTTTAGGGCGGTCTAAAAATTCTTGTGGTTTGAGGAGTTTACCTTTACCTTGTAAACCAGCATCAACATTTGTCTGGTTACTACCAGGATGTTCCACAGCAACAAATATATAACCGTGAGATGCTAAATGTTCCGCGAGATAGCGTAAATCAGTCCGCACAGAACCTAAACCGTGAGAATAGATAATTAGTGGTTTATTTGCAGTTGCAGCATTTGACCAATATATATCAACCGGAATATTGCGGTTACGCTGGGGGTCATTCCAATTTAATTTCAGTACTTGGACTTGCGCCGTACCGGGTTGACTGGGGTCAAAAGGTAAAGAAACTTGTAGCGATTGGTGGTTAAGTTGGGGTGCGATCGCTAACATAAATTGTTGAGTCCGCCAAAATGCCGTATTGAAATTGCCAGCAATTTTGAAAATGCGTGGTAAATTAATTTCCAGATTTTGACTTGGATAAGCTGCAATAAAGCTTAGTAGCGAAAGACCTTGAGGTGCAGTCGAACCAATAACTAATCCGGCTCTGAGGGCTTGTACACCAGCTTTATCCTTACGCACAACAGCCGTGGAAAAATCATCGAGAATCGTTGTCCCAATCTGAGTATTGAGTAACCGATTAACAGTGACAACATTCAACGATAAAGGCATTTTCAGAGTTTCTAACAGAAAGCGCCGCTGTTGTGAGGATAATTTGCGGCCATAAAGCTCAAAACCATTAGGAAAATCCCCAACCTCTGCTGCTTTTTGTAAGTCAGCCAAAGAAACAGACTCCGCCAACAAACCATAACGTAACACAACTGTATCAGCAGCTTTTGCCGCAGTATTTATACTTAAAAAATTTGTGACTGTGACAGCACAAAAGCAACCTAGCAATAAATTTAGAGCTTTTCTACTTATTCTCATAAAAATTTTTGTCAATGAATTCTGACGGGAATATAACTAATATTTTGCTGTTTGACGAATTTAGGACTTAGATAGGTGTCAATGGTCAATTGTCAAAGCTGCAAAACTTGCTGTGGTCACGACAAGGTTTGCTGTCGTCACGACAGGGTTTGCTGTAGTCACGACAAGGTTTGTTGTGGTCACGACAAGGTTTGCTGTGGTCACGACAAGGTTTGCTGTGGTCACGACAAGGTTTGCTGTGGTCACGACAAGGTTTGCTGTGGTCACGACAAGGTTTGTTGTGGTCACGACAAGGTTTGCTGTCGTCACGACAAGGTTTTGCTTAACATACAGACTACAAACTTCATCTTGGTTAAGTATGCGTCGCAAAATTATCTATGTTTTTATTCTGCTGTTTTCAATATTGATTGTGATACTGTGGTGGCCTGTACATGACACTCAATGCAACTCAGAAGCTTTTTTGAAATCAAACAGACAAAAACTGCAAATACCCGCCTCTCAAGTTGTCGTGGAACCGTGGCGTGGCGAACATCATGTATACGGCATTTTTATGGTTCCCGATGAATATAAGGAAGCGCCATTTTTTGTGTTAACAGTTATGGGTGGTAGTAGTTACTGTTCTAAACCCTTTGGTTACAGCCAAAACTATGATGATGTCTTTGCCGAGCCAGAAACTCATTTAATTAGGTATTATCTGAGAACTCGCCTCGCTTTGCGGCTAATTTTCCAAGGTTCTTATTTCCAACTCAACGACAAACAGAACTGGTTCTTGACTTACCCAAAAATTAGGTAGGGTGAGTAAAAATCTCCCTTCAAAGAGATGTTTTAGTGGCTAAACTATCACTTTTCTGTAATAAAGCACTGGTAGTATTAACCACAATCTGCGCTGCACCTGCAAAAAACGATCGCTCAATTGTACTCGGCTGATCACTAGATTGATGATAATGGGGAGTTCGGAGATTAGCCGTATCCGTCACCAAAACTGCACCTATTCCTTGATACCAAAACGGTGCATGATCACTACGCAGAGTATCAGGGGTGAGTAATCCTTTTAGGGGAATGGGGACTGTGAGAACTGCTGGTAAATTAGCTGGCTGTGGGTTTTGAAAAGCACTTAACAACGGTAAATGTTCTGTATCACCCACCACTGCTAAAAAGTCACCTTTATCGCTGGGTGGTGACACAGGTAAACCCGGTGGATATTGTTGACAGCCAGGAGTGTAACAAGCATAACCAACCATATCCATGACAATCACACCGCTTAAATTCTCCAAGCGTTGAGCTTTAGCGGCGAAAGCCTTACTACCTAAAAGTCCTGCTTCTTCTTTGTCAAAAAAAGCTAACTGCAAAGTTCGTGGTGTGGATTGTGAACCAAGTAATCTAGCAACTTCTAGCACAACCGCTACCCCAGTACCATTATCATCAGCCCCAGGAGAGGAAGCGACAGTATCGTAATGTGCGCCGACAAGAATTGTACCTGCTGTTTTGTCAGTACCTAAACGTTCGGCAAAGATATTCACACCCTCAGCAAATTTTTCTAGTTGTGGTTTCCAGCCGAATTTTTTTAATTGGGTTGTGATATATGTACGAGTACGCGATCGCTCTGCTGTTGTGTAACGTTGAAAATTTAACTGCTGAATGTGGTTAAGCAAATTCTCAGCAGAAACCTGCGGCGTAATTTCTAGTGCTGGGGGCTGTGGTTGAGCTTGTTTTGCTGGGATTTTCTCAACAATCTCTGATGCAGGACGTGGTAGAAAAAAACTATTAAACGCAATACTTCTACTTCCAACTATGACCACTACCACCAGCGCCAACAGCATCAGCCAAATCCGTTTTTGCATACACTGAACCTTGCCTTCCAGACCTAGAGTAGCGCAAACCCAAAGTTTGACGAGTTGTCTTTTGACAGAGGCACAAATTTAACTTATTGTTCCATACAGGGAAAGTTCTGTGTCATTCATTATATTTGTGACTATCGTCGACTTTCTTGTTTTCCCTGCTGTTTATGCGTAATCCTGCCTTGTGCTTCCTAGGAATATGGTAGATTTGTTGCTGATAGCAATCCTAGGGTTTCTAGGCAGTTTTGGGCATTGCTTTGGGATGTGTGGCCCTTTGACAGTAGCGTTTTCGTTGTCTCATAAGCAGAATGGACAAAAATCTGTCTCAGAAAACTCATCCACTTGGCAACAACAATTAAAATTTCACTTTTTGCTGAATCTCGGCAGAATGTTAAGCTATGCTCTGGTTGGCGCTGGCATTGGGGCTTTAGGTTCAGTATTGTTTGAAGGTGGACAACTAGCAGGTATTGGCAGCGAATTTCGTCGCTTGATGGCGATGATTACCGGGATAATGCTGATTTGGTTTGGCTTAGGACAAATTAAACCAAATTGGTTGCCCCATATTCCTGTATTACACCCTTTATTAAAAAGTAATTTACACGATCGCCTGAGTACAGGCATGATTAAACTTTCCTACCAAACCAAATGGTGGACACCGATATTTTTAGGGATGACTTGGGGTTTAATGCCTTGTGGTTTCTTGTATGCTGCTCAAATTAAAGCCGCAGAAACTAGTAACCTCTGGATGGGTGCAGCCACCATGTTAGCTTTTGGTTCAGGAACTTTACCCACCATGCTGGGGGTTGGTGTTTCGACTTCGTTAATTAGTAAAGATAGGCGCAGTCAATTATTTCGTTTAGGCGGTTGGGTGACACTGGTCATTGGCACAATTACTTTATTGCGGACTGGTGACACAACGGTAGATTACACCGGACACGCTGCCCTATTTTGTCTCATGTTAGCGCTGATTGCCCGCCCAATTAGTAACCTGTGGGCTGCACCGATGCGTTACCGTCGGGCTTTAGGCGTGGGTGCTTTTGTGTTATCTGTCGTTCACACCACCCACATGATTGAACATTCTCTGCAATGGAATTTTGCCGCTTTTTGGTTTTTTCCCGCAGAATTTCGCTGGGGGATGGCTGCGGGTGCTGTAGCATTGATATTAATGACCCCTGCTGCTTTAACTAGTTGGGAATCATTGCAAAAATCTTGGGGTAAGCGGTGGCGACAGATTCATCTTTTAAGTGTGCCGGCTTTACTCTTAAGTACCTTTCATGCAGTGTTGATTGGTTCCCATTACCTAGGTTCCCTAGAATCAACTTGGGCGAATAAATTAGCAACATTGCTGTTAGGAATTACCACTCTTGGTGTATTGCTGTTGCGTTGGCTCAAAGCAGGTGGGCAAAGGGAGCAGGAGAGCAGAGGAACAGGGGGAGAATGAATTATTATCCAATCAAGAAAAAGTTAAATGTATTATTGCTGTTTTGTTTAGCGATCGCAATTACTACTATTCATCCTGTCTTAGCCCATAAATTGCAAGTAGCCGCAGATGTCGGTGCAACTCTCCATCTCGAACCTAATGATAATCCTCGTGCTGGTGAACCGACACAAGCTTGGTTTGCTCTTACCCGTAAAGGTGGACAAACTATTCCTCTCGCCCAATGTAATTGCCGATTAGCAGTTTACGCCGAACCCCACACCCCCAGTGAGCCAGCCCTACTCGAACCATCCTTACAACCCGTAGCCGCTGAACGCTTCCAAGGTATTCCCGGAGCCGCAATTACTTTCCCAAAACCCGGCATTTATCAATTACAGCTAAATGGTAAACCCGCAAAAGGCGCAAGTTTCAAGCCTTTTAATCTCAAGTTTGAAGTCACCGTCGCGGCTGGTACTGCTAATACCCAATCAGTACAGAATGTCAACAGTAATGTAGCTCAAGAAACCACTAGCACTTTACCAGTTTGGGCGATCGCAATTCCCGGTTTGGCACTTATTGGTATTTTCTTTGTTGTCCTACAAAAGACAAGAAGAAGTTAGTTATTGAGGAAAGCAGGGGGTAGAAGGAAAAATTAAGAGAGGATTAAAACTCTTCCTGCCTCCTGCCCTCTGCCTCCTGCCTTCTTCAACTGTGTCGCTTTTGATGCCACTGCCAGGCATGAGTCACAATATCTTGGATAGAGGGATATTGCGATCGCCAGCCGAGGATATTTCTCGCTTTTTCACTACTACCAATTAAAACAGGTGGATCACCAGGACGGCGATCGCATTCTTGAATGGGAATAGCTAACCCCGTCACCGACTCAGCCGCCGCAATCACTTCTCGCACAGAGAAGCCACTCCCATTACCTAAATTGAATACTTCGCTATCGCCACCCTTTAATAAATATTCCAGTCCCAAAACATGGGCATCGGCTAAATCATTAACATGAATATAATCACGAATACAAGTACCATCAGGTGTGGGGTAATCTGTCCCAAAAATCGAGATAGACTCCCGCTTACCTAAAGCTGTCAGCAATATCAAAGGAATTAAATGAGTTTCTGGGTTGTGGTCTTCGCCCAGCAAACCATCAGGATTCGCCCCAGCCGCATTAAAGTAGCGGAACCGCACTGACTTTAATTTATAAGCGACATCAAAATCAGAGAGAATTTGCTCCACCATCAGCTTAGTAGCCCCATAGGGGTTAATTGGGTGTTGGGGATGGTTTTCGGGAATTGGGACGACTTCTGGGACTCCGTAGGTGGCACAGGTGGAAGAAAAGACGAATTTATTAATTGACGCAGCCAGCATTGCTTCTAATAAAGTCAAAGTGCCGACCACATTGTTGCGGTAATATTTTGCTGGGTCAGTCACCGACTCGCCTACGTAAGCATAAGCAGAAAAGTGCATCACAGCCGCAAACTTACGGGTGTTAAATAATTCATCCAATAAAGGGCGATCGCCTGTATCACCCACTACTAGTTCTACTTTTAAAATCTTTTCTACCAACTCTCGATGTCCGTAAACCAGGTTATCAAGTATTACCACGTCATAACCAGCTTGCTTAAGAGCAAGCACCGTATGGGAACCGATATATCCTGCTCCCCCCGTGACTAAAATGCTGGGCTTTTCCGGCGACATAGTTTTTCCCCTCTGAGTTGACAATTGCTCAATTAATTATGGGTGTAGGGATGTAGGGATGTATGGGTATTGGGGAAAAAAATTTGCCGGAAACTGAGACAAAAGTAAGTCAACACAGGTTATATTTCCCCTAAAGCCCAAACCTTACACCCCCATACCCTTACACCCCTAATTTATTGACTCACCTGGAAAATTATAAATAATAGACGCAGTGTCAAAAAATTGCTCTAAAATCACTACGACGGTAGTCATTAGGTGTGAGGGTGGTAATATTTGCAGTCAAGTAAAAGTCCGATTACAATTTGACGGTCAAATACACATCTTGCTCCAAACCCTAGGCTGATCGCACTAGAAAATTTGAGAGTTAATCTATGTTCATATTGTTGAGCCGCGTACTTTTGTGGCTGCTTGTTGGCACTATCGTATATTCGTTGTTCCAGAGGTTCTATCCTCAAGGAACATTTGCTGGGCGAGTAGTCCTAGTAATTATTTTGGTTGTCCTAGCTTTGTCGTTCGTTAACCCCAACGAACCAGCTGTGGCATCTTTATGGAGGGTGATATCATTCCCCCTCAAGCCTTTGGGAGCATCAGTATTAATGATGATTTTTGCCGCCCAAAAAATTAAGGGTGGAGGGATAGATAAACCAGGAGGATATTTAATTGGTTGGGCGTTGACAATTTTGCTGTTGTCTAGTACACCAGCGATCGCTTATTTTTTGGTAAGAACACCAATTGCCGCAGTTGTTAATCCCACTGTAGCAAATCAGGAAATAGTCAGAAATTATTTGCCAGAAGGGGCGACTGGCTCGGAAGTTCTCGTAGCATTAGCACCAGGAACTACAACTAGTGATGTAAATAGTACACTAGGGCTAAAGGCAATTGCTTTCAACTCTTTCGATCTCCAAATTCCACCTTACCTATTACAAAATCCACAGCAAATTCGCGAAAGAGGTTTGCGACTGGAAGACTTTGTACCCAGTGCGGAAACACTCCAACTTACCACCCAAGTTTGGGAAAGTTACCTCAACCAAGTTTACTTTTTCTTGCGTGGTCGCCAGTCCTAGGGTTAAAAAAGTAAAATTAACAAGGCCACAACGCTACGCCCTAGTGGCTGGCCTTATTTAAAAACCTGAATTCAGAATGGAGAATTCAGAAAATAATTTTCTCTACTGAATTCTGACCACACACTCCTGAATTCTTTGTAGATAAAATATAAACCTACGATCCGTTTGTTTTAGGATGATGGAGTTGCAAAATTGCTGTAATGGCAAAATCTCGACGACTAGCTAAACTCGGTGCTTACCTGCGTCCTCATTGGGTAGAGGCAACATTAGGCATTTTTGCTTTGTTGTCTGTCAATGGTTTGGGCGTTTATATTCCTTGGTTAATTCGTGGCTGTGTTGATAAACTTTCAACTCAATTTAGCTGGAACCAACTACTACATTATGTTGTAATCATCATTTTGTTGAGTTCGGCAATGTGGTTAATCCGCATGGCTTCTCGTATCTGGCTATTTGGCGTAGGACGACAGGTAGAATTTGACCTAAAACAACGGATTTTTGAACATTTACTCAAGTTAGAACCGGCTTATTTTGCGACGAATACCGCTGGGGATTTGATTAGTCGCGCTACCAGCGATGTCGAAAATATCCGGCGCTTGTTGGGTTTCGCGGTGCTAAGTTTAGCCAATACTTTTTTTGCTTACACTTTGACACTGCCTGTAATGCTGACAATTAGCCGAGACATGACACTGTATTCTTTAGCAGTGTACCCCTTCATGTTTTTGTTGGTGCATTTGTTTAGCGATCGCCTACGCAAACAACAAGCCGCTGTCCAAGAAAGACTCTCTGATATTAGTGAACTGATTCAAGAGGATATTAGCGGCATTGCCTTAATTAAAATTTACGCTCAAGAAGAAAACGAGCGTCAAGCTTTTGCTAAAAAAAATCAGCAGCTATTAAAAGCTAACCTGCAATTGGCAAAAAGCCGGAATGTATTGTTTCCGTTAATTGGCGGTTTAGCTAATATCAGTTCTTTAATTATTATTTGGTTAGGTACAACGCGTATTTCTGGGGGAACTTTAGCAGTTGGTGACTTTTTAGCACTGCTAATTTATGTAGAACGACTCGTGTTTCCCACCGCTTTATTAGGTTTTACCATTACCACCTATCAACGCGGTGAAGTCAGTATTGATCGCTTAGAATCGATTTTCAGCGTCACACCCAAAATTCAAGATACAGGTGATGCTGTACATTTACCGCTGGCGGAAGTAAAAGGCGAAATTACCGCAAAAAATTTCAGCTTTACTTACCCAGAAATGGCGACACCTGCCTTAGATCATCTTAATTTTACAATTGTCCCCGGAGAAACAGTAGCCATTGTTGGGGCAATTGGTTCAGGGAAATCTACTTTAGCCAACGCCTTACCTCGGTTGTTAGATATTGCGCCTGGACAATTATTTTTAGATGGGGTAGATATTACCAAAATCGTATTAGAAGATTTGCGAAGTGCGATCGCCTATGTTCCCCAAGATAGTTTTTTGTTCAGCACCACCATCAAAAATAATATTCGCTATGCTGACCCCGTACGCGAACAAGAAGATGTCGAATCTGTAGCTGTCATGTCTCAGATTCATTCGGAAATTATTAATTTTCCCCAACAATACGAAACTCTAGTTGGCGAACGCGGTATCACCTTATCTGGCGGACAAAGACAACGCACCGCTTTAGCCAGAGCCATGCTAGTTGATGCTCCAGTCTTAATTTTGGATGATGCTTTATCTAGCGTTGATAATCAAACGGCCACCAAAATTCTCAAAAATCTCTCTAGTGGAACTAGCCGCAAAACTGTCATTTTTATCACCCACCAACTTTCTGCCGCCGCCGCCGCTGATAGAATTCTAGTCATGGATAAAGGTAAAATTGTCCAAACAGGCAATCATATAGAACTAGTGCAACAAGAAGGTCTGTATAGAACCTTGTGGAGTCAGCATCAAGTAGAGGAACTGTTGCGTTAGTCAAACAATTTTAGATTTTAGATTTGCGATAGCGTAGCGTTAGCGACTTAGGAGCGTCTTTTAGATTGACTCAAAGGAGAAGTATAGGTAAGGATATTTAAAAAGCACGAATGCCAACCAAGCATAGTAAGACTTTTACCTCCTGCCTTCTGCTTCCTGCCTTCTGCCTCCTGCTATAACTTGACACTCCTCCCAGCGCCGTTTTAAAAGATAAGCACTGGGCGGAAATGATAATTTAATGGTGAGGTTTTGTCCTTGCAACTCTCTACAAGTAGATTCATCCTCCCAATTACAGCGGTTTTCTGTATATTTGCGCCACAATTCTTCTATATCTTTAAGAGTTGCACAGGGTAGAAGTTTTTCTTCTCCTTCTGTCAGATAACCATCATTATTTACATCAGCTTTCGCACCTTGTTCGCGCATCAAAATTGCATAAGATGTTTTGAGTGCGCCTGTATATTGATTTTCAAACTTGGCAAAGTTAGTTTCAACTAAATCACCAAATTTACCTTGGTGGAGTTCAGCATCTAAAGTAGAAAGTCTAGTTTTTTTAATAATTTCTGCCAAGGATTTTTCAGCTTGTTGCGATGCTTGTTGCAATATATTTTTTTGACTTAAAATATCAGCAAATTTTTGTGGTTCTTGGCTAATTTTTTCTTGTAAGTTAAGACTAATGCGCCAAATTTGCCGATAGTCATCCAATGCTTGATTGATATCACCAGCTTTTTGATGTTGGTCTGCATTATTTAGCAGTGCCGATAGACTATTAATTGTAGTTTTAGCAATATCTGGGGTAATAATATTAAATGAGCTATAGCGGATAAGTTGAGCCAACTGATTCTGCTGTTGTTGTTGCCAAGCAACTATACCAGAAGCAACAATTAATAATAATGTAATAGTACTGGTACTACCTAGTAAGAAACGATTTTTTCGCCGCGCTTGTTTACTAGCTTGAATATATTCTTTCTCTTGGGGTGTGAGATAATCTTTGTATTTTTGATAGTATGCTTCTGCTTCTGTGAGTTGAGTTTTTTGCAGTAAAAAATCTGAGTGTTTGTGCTTTTGCTCCCATTCTTTGCGTTTCTTTTCTAGACGCTCTTGTTGATACAAGCGATCGCGGTTTTCATCTAGCCACCAACGCAAGCTTGACCAGTGGCGAATCAAAATTTCGTGAGCTACTTCTATAGAGACTTCACTTTTTATCAGTTCTAATTCTTGAGAAATCTGATCGGCCGTGCGACTTTGCCCAATATTTGTTTTATCTTCTGGTAAGTTCACGACAATTAGTTTAGCATCAATAAACTTTTGCAAAGTTTTTTCTACTAATACTGGAGAATATTTACTTTGTAATAACTGCGATTTTTTGATTTGTTTCTTAGTGTCTTCTGTTCCCTGTCCGAGACGAGTTAAAGAGAGAAAAATCCATTGCGCTATTTTCTGTTCTTCTGGCAATAAACTATCATAAACGGCTTGAGCTTTGAGTTCTAGCGCTACCTTAATCCCGCCTATTTTATCCCGATATGCAGAGACTGTTAATTCCCCAGTACTTTGGTCGCGGTGTTCCCATAACTGCTCTAAAACAAATTGCAGTAATGGTAAATCTCCAGCCGATTGTTGTAAATCACTTAACAGTAATTCCACTAAACCTGACTCGACTTTTAATTCTACTTGCTGTGCTGGTTTTTCGATAATCTGCCGATAATTTTCTTCGCTCAGTCGGGGTGGAACTAAAACATGAGATGCTTGTAATTTTTGCGATAGTCGAGGTAATTCTAGACAAGGTGAGATGAAGTCAGCGCGGAGAGTAATGATTAACTTAAAGCGGTCGGCTGCGTATTCTAAAGCTTCTAAAAGGATATCTAAAAAAAGTTGGCGATCGCCTGTAGCCGCGAGAGTAAAAATTTCTTCAAATTGGTCAATCACTAAAACCATCATTGGCTCAGTTCTGGTGCGTAACCAATGGACAAAACCTTCACCGCCTAAGTGTAATAATCCTTCGGTTTGTAATAGGTTTTCCTCCACATCTGCCATAATTCTGGCTAATTCTTGCAGAGGTTTTTCCCCAGGACGCAAATATTTAATTAACCAAGTTTCACTTCCCGGCAGTTGTTTTCCTAGCCGCATTTGCGCCATTAATCCAGCTTGAACTACCGAAGATTTCCCACTCCCAGAAGCACCAACTACTGCCAAAAAAGACTTATGATTAACTTCATTAATTATCCTTTGTGTGAGCGCTTCTTGACCGTAAAAATATCGTGCATCTTTTTCACTAAAAGCTTTTAATCCCATATAGGGACAAATCCCTAAATCAACCCGTTGGGATTTTTTTTGTAAAGTAGCAGGTAAAACTTCAATTACTCCTTGCATTCCGCCTAACCAATAATTTCGCCAAATTTGGCTTTCTGCAAGTTCGCGCTGTACACCCATAATCCAGCCAGCAACCGATAAACCTATTTGCACGTTGGCTGTTTGCAAAGTTGTGAACAAAGCTGTGGCAAATTCTTCGTCATTTTCAGCAGTCGCCGCACCAATAATTAAACATTGACTAAATTCTGATTCTTGTTGTAAATCTTCTAGCCAATTTTGGAGAGAAGCACTATTTGGTGTGTCTACAAGACAATCTAAAACCACAATTTGTTGAGCAATATTTGACTGACGCAGATTTTGGCGCAACCAATCACGACTTATTTTTATTTCATCACTTATTACTAAAAGAGCTTCACCTGTGTTTGTTTCTGTAATTCGTCCCCGCAGGTAAAGTAGAGATGTCGCATCTTCTAAACGTTCCTCAGATTCCTGATTTAGTAAGCAATTTTGAATCGCTTGGCGGACATCCGGTAAATCTCTCACCTGGGGATGCCAATATTTCAAGTCAAAGCCACCTGCACCAGCCAGCATTTTACTAATCTCAGGAATTATTTCCCCATCTAATAGTCCATCTACTATTAAAGCTTGCCGGAGCGATCGCATTTCAATTTCTGTAGCTTTATACCCAATAACGAGTTCTCCTACAGCTTCTACAATTAATTTGGGAGTTTGCTGTGGTTGTTCTTTTTTTAAACCATCAGTTTCACCACGACTACGTTTTTGTTGATTAATTAACCGCAGTCCTTGGTTGAGTTTATCAATATACTGAAGGGTATTGTGATAAATATATTTATAGAGTAACTTAACTTCAATTTCCCCTCTAGAATCAGCCGCTTCACCTAATAAAGCACGAATCAAAAAATAGGTAAATACTCCATGACCCAAATCAGGAAATTCCCAAGATAACTGCTCTTTATCACAGGAAAGTAAGGCATAAAATCCTTGATTATAGCCTGTCTGTTTTTTCTGAACAGCAACTTTTTGTAACTGTTCCAACATCCGCGGAGTTGGTGAATTTCTTAGGGTTAAACTACCACTATGACAAGCATCTAACACAACTATTTGTTGAGCAGCTTGACAATTACCTAACACTGCTAAGAGTTCTTGCATTGTCAAACCAGTGTTGAGTAAATCGTCTGTTTGAGTATGGGTTAAACACAACACCGCCTGCTGACTTTCCGACTCCAGCATTCCGTGTCCACAAAAGTAGAATAAAATTGTATCTTGGGGGTTAGCCGATTTCACTATTTGCTGGAAACTAGTCCGAATTTTTGCTAGTGATGGTGTTTCGGCAGAGTGAGAATGATACTCAATAATTTCTGTTTGGATAAATTTGTGATTTGCTTGTTTTAACGCTTGAGCGAATCCTTGACAATCTGCAACTGCGTAACGTAGTGAACGAAGATTTTTATCTTGATATTCATTAATACCAATAAGTAGACACCAAAGTTTTTTTACATCTGTTTGGATAATGGCACGGGGCATATTTTAAAAATTAAGTATAGATTGTCAAATTGTAGGGACTATTTTTTTAAACGCAGAGGTGCGCTGAGTCAACGCGGAGTTATGCTGAGAATTGATAGAGTTTTAAAATCTCAATATTTCTCGCTCATAATTTTCTGGTGTTGGTTCAATTTCCCACACTAAACCTTCACCTGTTTCCAGTTCTAATTCAATTGCTAACTTTTCTGTCGGTGCATTAGCAACGCACTCATTATCTGGAAATGGTTGTAAATCTTCAGTTAACAAGCGCAATTTAAATCCGCCGGGAATTAAACCTTGTAATGATAAACTATGCAATTCTATACACCAAATTTTGGCTGTGTTATCTCCTAAAAATTTGACTTGTAACTCATAATTTTTACCAGCAATTATCAAATGACGCGACAAAATAACAGGCTCATTATTTGGTGAGAATCCTCTACTATTAAAATTTGTTTCAAAATCTAAATAACCCCAGCCAATTTGCTGTGCTAAATCAGAAATTCCAGTTTTGACCCATTGGATAATTGACCACTGTTCGGGAATTCCTAAGCGTAGTTCATATAATTTATGTCTCCAACCACCATGTTCTAGTAAGGCTCCCCATAAGCTAAAAGGAACTGCCAATCTAGGAAAGGCTAATGCAGGATTAGCTAATCTTTCTAGTAAATTATTTGCTTGGGCTAGTGGTATGTTAGGGAGAGGTTGAAGTTCAGTTTTAGTTGCAGTATCAGGGCAAAGTTGACGCGTTATCCACAGCATATTTAAGTCGTGGATGAGGTCTTCGTTGTCTAAAGAATAAGTGCGATCGCCTGGGTTATAATTACCTTGTTGTTTGAGTTGCAGATGGGTTGTGTATCCCCACACTTTTATCCATCCATCTTCTGTATTCACTTGCACTGCTAAATAATAATCACCAGCCCAGTTAGGAATATCAACCCATTCTTGCGGAACGCGAATTTCATTAATATCAATTGCTGAACTTGGGATTAATACTAGCCGAGTTTGATTAATAGTAATAGCTGTACCATTTACCACTTCCCAAAAGCTATTCAGGGTGGCAATATTTGGTGCAGGCTTGGCTATAATTCCCCATATTTCTTCTAGCCAAGGTAGCACAGTTAACAAGCAAAGTTTATTTAAATAAGCTTGTAATTGAGTGCTGGGTGTGGAAAAATTTTGACTTTGCTGCCAAACTGCGTCTTGTGTGGTTTCAGAAATCTCTACACACGGCTCGATAGCAATTGTTGATATCGGTAGAGAATTAAGATAGTTCATGATTTAATATCTGTTCAACTGTGTCAATTGATATTCCTTGTACTTGCTAATTTCATTTACTCCTTCATGAATAGCTGCAAGGAATTCAATCTCTTGAATTATGTGGTGAATTGAGACATCTGGCGGCAGACGTTTGATTAGTTCAATCACTTTTTGTTGGTCACTCATAAAACAATATCTGGTGAAAGTTACAAACCACAGCAATAAGTTGTGCGAACGGTGGACGCAGAGAACAGGATTTTTATCAATGATGACACTGCTATACTTCATTGTTATTTTTGTAGTATTGTTCTAGCCATTCATCAATTAATCCATTCATGTTATTGATTACGTTTGGTGTCAGAGAAATATTCTGGGTGGTTTGCGACCATTGAGCTAATGTGATGAGGGATTCGGATTTGAATTTCTGGAGTCGGCGGACAATAGTCGGTTGAGATATCCCTAACTTTACAGATATTTCTTTTTGGGTGAGTCCTTCACCGTAATACATTCTCAGTAGGGCTTGTTGCTGTGTGTCAAGATTATTGATGCTATTGCTTAACAGTGAATTTATCTCTGCCCAGAGAGATTTACGGATTTGCGCTTCTTCCTCATCTAGTAGCTTTGTGAAGGGGATGGCATCGCTACTGGGTAAGATGTCTTGTAATGTATTGTCTTCGTTGAATAGAGTCGCATCTAAAGAAGCAGTAGGCGGAGCCAGATAAGCTCGAATGGCTTTAATACAAGCTTCTAGGCATTTTTGAATAGTTTTAGGATCTAATGGTGGTAACTGTGCAATTCGTTCTTGATTGTAAAGTTGGGCGATCGCTTCCCATACACTTGCATCAGGGGCGGTAAGCTGGCGGTTCCCTCTGGGTTTTTTGGGCGCATAAATCACCTTGAAGCATTCCCAAGCAGAAATGTAAGGCTCAATTTCTGTGGTGGATAACCCACGCTGTGCTAAAGCTTTATGAAGCAGCTTTTGACTACTGTGTAGTAATAATGACCAATCGCTTCTAATACTTGCTTCTTCTAGCCCTTCTTTGAGTAGCCCATCTTTGATGAGATTGCAGAATGCTGTGTAAGCAAAAGCTTCTAAGTTAGTTTGTCGCTGGGGGTCAAATCCTGTGAAAACTTTATCAATATAAGCGATCGCTATCTGAAAATAGTCCGCTAAAGTATACTGTGGCAACGTAAATTTCGGTTTTACTTTAGCTGCGGCTTTGTAACCGACTTCTTGCAAGTATGCAAACAAATGACCCCTCGCCATACTTGTTGGTTGATTTTGCCAAACTTTGTGCCAGTATAACGCCCAATCAGATCGGGAACGTTCTGCTGAAGGGGACTGATTTAAGTAATTACTCATATTGCGATAGAGCGTGCTATCCGTGACCCATTTTATTGAACCGCCTGACGAAAATTGCAGAAAGCTCGAAAAAATCTCAACAATTTCTTGACGAGGGTGCATGAAGTGACGTGTTTAACTCTATTTTTATGATTTACCAATTATCTTTACATAATATTCAAGAATGATGGTGCAATACCTACGAATATTTTCAGAATTCTCACAGTATATGCACATAGTGAAAGTTTTCTGGAGTCAGTGATGATCAGCCGAAAGTTAAAACAGCAACACAGAAGATTAATGTATGCGATCGCTACTTTGATAATTCCTCTGTATACTGTGGCAACAACAACAGATAGTTATGCTAATGTCCCAGAAAAGGGAGAAATTTACCAAATTTTAGGAAATAATGAACTGTCGATTCGACGCGGTTCTAATTATGGCCCGGCAGTGGTGGGTACTTTTCTACAAAAGGTATATGATACTTTGTTCCTTCCTGGTAATGGTAAATCCTTCGCCCAATTACGCTTTCAAGATGTGACTGGCAAGGATATGGGACTACAATTACAAGCTAGTACTAAAAATAAACAATTAACACTTTATTACTTACCTTGTACAGCTAAACAAGGAGATTCATTACTAATTGAATGGGCAAATCAAGGTACTGGAAAACGCGCCTGTGAATATGGTATTCGTATACAGCGAGGTGTGCGTAATCAAACAAAATCTATAGATAAAAATTTATCCGATTTTGAGCCAGCTAAACAACTATTCATAGCCCAAAGTTCTGGAACTAAGTTGCAATATTGTAGTGTGCTTGCTGCTAATGGTCGTGGCTGGAGTGGGGTTTCAGCCAATGAGCCTTGTGAGGAACCAATGCAACAATGCCAGACGAGTGGTGGTAAGGAATGTGCAGCGATTACAAGAGATGAATTGAGTGTAAAAAATGAAAATTTAACCGCCATTATCAAGTGTGCAGACAATCAATCCTTCACTGATAAAGGTAGTGGTTCTACAATCAAAGATGTGATAGCTAAACTTTGGGAACAATCTCAAACCCAAAAAGCTAAATTTTGTGCGCTTCATGTTCTCAATTCTGATATAGAAGAAGTAGTTATTGCCCCTGAAAGTAAAGATAAAAACTTATTCCAAACTCGTAATACTCCTAATGGTATTCAAGTAGATGTAATAGCGGGAATCGCTAGTGTCCTTTCAGCTAAAAATCCTCAAGGAGTCACTCTCAAGCCTGGACAAAGATATAACTATAATGGAGAAAATCAAGAAGATAAAACCGAAAAGTTTGATAATCAAATTGAATCAATTGAATTACAAGTTTATCAAGCCACATCAAAGGGTTTAAAACTCTGCGACCAAGAACAAGTAAGTGGTGGTCAACAAGGTGATAGTCGAGAAATTCAACTCACAGCTAATGAAGGTCAAATTAATATCAGTTATGAAATGTATCAAGTTCCCGATAGATTAAAAGTCACCTATGAAGGGCAAACGTTAATAGATACAGATTTTGTCTCAGGTAGTAATAAAATATCCGCCAAGTTTAAAGGTAATTCTGGGCGAGTTAAGGTGGAAGTCATTGGCAATAAGGATATATCAAGTACTGAGTGGAAATATACGCTTTATTGTCCACAATAAAATAGTCCCTATATAAAAACCCGCGTATGCGGGTTTAGTTGTTTTTTCAAAAGTGGATTCATTCTAGAAAGGGATACGGAAAATTCGCCCACCACCAGTACTTTCTTTAATTACTAAAGTAAGATTTTGTGAACCTTGACTATTCCAAGATTGCCCTAATACTTGTACCTCACCTTTAATACTTCCCCCGGCTGGAACCTGCGCCTGGGCTGATGAAAAGCGCGTTTTTAATTTTTTGCCACTTTCAGTTACTACTTCAGCATATAAAGGGACAAAAGCAAAGGCGCGATCGCTGCGATTTTCGACAATAAAATTGATGGTGAAGTTTCGATCACTTTCTACCTTGCCGCCATCTATCCGAATCTCTATATTATCTCTGGTTAATCCGGCGGCGATCGCCACAATACCGCGTATTGGTTTAGTTATGCTATTTGGCTTTCCTTTCGGGGGTTTTTTCGCTGGTTGAGATGCGGCTGGTTTACTATCTTGACTCGGAGCTATCCCTTGGATTAAATTCTGAATTTCTTGATGCTTCTTCACTCCTTCAAAAGCATAACGATTATAATTATTACTCTTGATTAAACCTTCTAAATATGCCACCCGTTCCGCTGGAGCCGGATGAGTTGATTGCCAAGAAGTTTGCTCTTTACCGCCAGATTTGGCATTAAGCGTTGCCATTAAATTACGTAAGCCATCCGCAGCATAACCAGCCTTATTTAATACGCGCGTCCCTAAAATATCAGCTTGGCGTTCATTCTCTCGGCTATATTCTTTACCCACCATTTCTTGGAACATATTAGAAATAGGAATTACATTACTTAACCCGCTAATAAACTGACTTTGGGCAACGCGTTGAAAGCCATGAGAAAGCACTGCATGAGAGATTTCATGACTCAACAATCCTGCCAACTCTGCTTCCGAATTAGTTCCCAAAATTGCCCCCACATTTACAAATACTTTCCCTCCAGGTAAGGCAAAAGCATTAATTGCACTATCTTGAATCACATAGTACTCATAGTCAAACTTGCGCCCCATTAAAGGCTCTAGTCTACCGCCAATTCCTCGCACGTAATTAAGAACTTGAGGGTCTTCTAATAACTTACCTTCTTGTTGATATTGCTTAACTAATTTATCAGCAACTTCTTTACCAAAAGCAGATTCACCTTGCAAAAGCATAGATATCGTTTCAAAACCGGAAACTCCCGATTGCCAATCTTTTGTACTAAATGCTTTTACACCACCTACTACTGTACTAAAAATACCTTGGAATCGTAAATCATCATTCAGCTTGGAGTGATGACGTTGGAGATTTTTCTCAGCTAGTTTTTCAAACTCTGGAGCTTCGGGATAATCGACATAAATTGTGGCAAATTGTCTTGCTGCAATGGAAGCTTCTAAAAACCGTTGTTCTTTTGCCAAAGCTTTAATTTTCGCTTTGAGCAATTCCGGGTCATCAGGATATAATTCTACTGCTCGTTCTAAAACTTCCAGAGCATTTTTTGGCTGTCCATCTTTAGCATTACTTTTGCAAGCTTCAGGTTTTTTATCACAAGCTTCAGCTAACAGTAAATGACCCTTGATAAACTCAGGATAATTACTCAGTAACAGTTGCAGAGGTAGAAAAATTTTGCTATCTAAATTTTGTTGTAAACCTTCGTTAGCATTACGCCAGTATACTTGACCATCACCCGGTAATTGCTCAACTTCATAAATAGCTGTGCGTCTCCTATCACTGGTTGCAAAATCAGGCTTTACTTTGCGGTAGAGATTTTCTGCTGCTTGTAATTGTCCTTTTTGGTAGAGTTCATCGGCTTCTGCTAAGGTTTGAAAACGGCTAATAGCTGGAGAATTTTGCGCCAGCTTGACTTTTGTATTTTGCAGTTGGCGATGTGCAGTTGTTCTTGACTCAGCATCAACCTTGAGATGGCTTCCTAATAACAAGGTGCCAGTTGTCATACCTAAAATCAAGCTCAATTTTACAGCTTGAGCAAGTTGAAATACTCTACTCATAGAATTTGCCTTCAATTCATCTTAATAAAATTACTGCGTGATTTTACTGTTTATTCGTTACATTACTTCATGAATTTCTGTCGGCGCTGATTTTACAACCTAGCCGAAACTTATATATGCAGTAGTTTGGCAGATTGCAGGCTTGGGTAGGACTTTTTGCAGAGTAGTAGCTGTGAAGCTGCCATACCTAAATTTTATAACTTGTTGGCACTTTACTATGAATAAAAGTTGGGGTACTGACAGTAGCTAGTTACATCAGGAAATGAAGATGGCATTCACCAGTTTTGCCAACTCAAAAATTGACAGTACTATCTACAAGTCTAGAGAGAGATATCATGGCATTACAATCTTTAAACTTTAGAAATAGCATCACTAAATTATCGTTCACCCCTGGATTATTAGCGGGAGCAATTACACTGTGCTGTGGTGTAACAGCATCACTTTTATTACCTGCTAGTGGAATTAGAGCAGCTTTAGTCGGTAGCACTGTAGGAGCAGCAGGGGTAACAATTCTGAGAAAGCGACAAGAGCAGAATGTCAAGCAGATAGTTGAAACTCACCTAGAGTCGTATTTAGGAGTAATTAATGGGGAAGTTATCACATTAAAAAATCAATTTCAGCAACTGCAAGGTCAAGTAAAAGCTCCTGCTCAAATTCAAATTGCTCAACCTCAAATTAAGCCTCAACCTGTAATTAAGGCAAAAATTAGCTCTCAATCTAGTTCTCAGTCTAGTCATGCAGATAATACACAATCAACAAATGTAGCAGATTTGATTGCTTGGCTGAATACTCGCAATGTGAAAGTAGAATCTGCTCATGAGTTCCTACCAATAGATGACCTATTTGATAATTTAGCAGTGATTTTAGGCGAAGATTATACGATTTTAGAGCCTTTACATTATCAAATAATTAAAAGTTTACAAACTGGGAGGAAATTCAGTTTCAACTTAGCTAACAGTAGTCAAAAATCAGTTAGTCTATGCACTCAGTTTTGCCAAAATTTACATAATCAATCATTATTAGACTCTTATTACTACGACAAAAAGCAAAAAGTTATCCATGCTGCACCACAAATAGGCAAAGCGGAGATCACACAGTTTTTAAATGGAGGATGGTTTGAGCGATTTGTTTACAAAAAAGTAGCCAAATTACTGGCAGCGCAAGGTTTACAATATCAATATTTGAGAAATCCTCAGATTGTTTTTCCGAATGGAGATAAGTTTGAATTAGATTTGCTGTTCCTTGTGAATAATGAACTCATTTGGATAGAGTGCAAATCAGGCCAACAGTCAAGTAGTGCTTTAAAAAGTTACTGCGAACGTCGAAGAACACTAGCTGTTCCGAAAGAAAAGGCATTTTTGGTCGGCTTGAAGTTGTCTGATGTTCAAACAGCAAGCTGGACAGAACTTTGGGATATTACTGTAACAAATAGTAATGATTTTCTCAAGCGCATCCGAAGTGCTGTCAGATGCTCAACGGATTCATAAAAAATCAGTGTAATTTGACATAGAGCAAACATCCCTCTCTTAACATCCTGGTTAGGAGAGGGTTAGGTCAAAAAATATTTGTCAAACTTACGTAAAATCAGATAACGATCGCGTTAGTTTTTTTAGGTACTTGGGCAGTATAAGATACCGAAAAACTAATAGGTTATATTTTATGTTCCAAGATAAATTACTCCAACGTTATGTTGGTGCGATCGCTGCTTTAGTTATCATTAGTTTGTTGAGTTCATGGACTGGACTATCATCTCTTCATGAAATCTCTAACTCCTGGGATGGCTTTCTGTGGGGAATGGCAGATCCGATATTGGCCTTTGATAAGTTAGTCAGTATATTGGCAATTGGTTGGCTGGCTGTTGGGAAAATGCGTGGGAGATGGATAGCTACTGTGCTGATATGCGCCAACATTTTCGGCACACTCATTCATTTATTGCAGTTCAACTTACCATTCACAGAAATAGCGATCGCGATTGTTAGTATTGCTTTTGGTTTGGTGCTAATTATATCCAAGCAGCCTAATTTATTGACACTGCTGATACTAACGGCGATCGCTGGTTTACTTCAAGGTTATTTTAATAGTGAATCAATTATTGGGGCAGGAATAATGCCCTCAGTTATGTATATTTTTGGTGCAGCGTTGACACAGTATGCGGTGCTAATGAGTGTCAGCCAAATTGCTGCTCAGGTTAGTCAAGCAGAATTACTCAATATTTTGCCAAAAAAAATCAGTTTAGTGGGCTTTGCTATTTGCGCTCTTGGGCTTGTCTCTCTAAAAACCTGGATCAACTAATTAATTTAAAACGCCCCAACTTTACCAAAGATGACGTAGAAAGTTTTAGTAATTAACAATAAATCGTAGAATGGATGCCACTTTTCTTGGTAACGCAAGTCTAAGTCAACTATTTGTTCAAAATCTTTGACATGAGAACGACCATGAACTTGCCATTCCCCAGTCAAACCTGGTTTGACATTGAGACGTTGCCAATGGCGTTGATTGTACTTGGCTACTTCATCAGCAGTAGGTGGACGTGTTCCCACCAAACTCATTTCACCTACAAGCACATTCCAAAATTGTGGCAATTCGTCTAAACTGGTGCTACGTAAAAAACGCCCTACTTTTGTAACTCGGAAGTCATTCTTATTTTTAAAGATTAATCCGTCAGCTTCATTTTTGACGAGAGATTTGAGTTTTTCCGCATCGCTAACCATTGAACGAAATTTACGGAGCTTAAAAGGTCGCCCTTGAAGTCCATAACGTTCTTGAGTAAAGAAAATTGGGCCTCTACTATCGAGTTTAATGGCGATCGCTATCGGTATAAACACAACGCCCAAAATTATTAAACCCACTACACTTCCTAAAATATCTAAACAACGTTTGAATTTAGAATCTACGGAATAGTGGGGTGTATCTAATTTCCAAGCTCTGCCAGCAGCAAGTTGACAAACGCTTTGCAATGGTGTTTGGTACATTGTCTAGCCAAAGGTAGATTAACCAGGGTAAATTCACTCAAATTTATTTCTGAATATAAACTTTGTATTCTGATCTAAAGGGCTTTTTTACGGTATATTTACTTAATCTTCATCAAGATTACTAAATAAATGAAAATTTGTAAAATTTATATAAATTTTTTTATATCTCTTTTGAAGAGTACTTAAGTATAAAACTTTTGTATAAAAAGATGGCCGGATGTCAAAACTAGCTACTAATTGATTCGTTTCACTTTCTAGCTAAACTGAAGTATCTCAGAAAAATCTCTAAGTAGTAAGGGCTGCACATCCCTACCAATGATTTGTTCAGACTAACTTCAGATAGTACTTTTTGTAGATTTGAGCAGATGTCATAAATTATGTACATTAGTATGAGTAAAAAATGACACCAAGGCTAGAAACAAGGATTAATATTTTTATGATGGGATGGTGGAAATATGATTTCAGGTGGAGTCGAAATTAAAGTTAGTCGCTTAGAATCTATTGTTGAACAAATTGGCGAAGCCGTACTGACTACTACTGAGACAATTGAAAGCCTCGCCGACAGATTAGATCATCTCAGTATGCAGGTTGAGGCACAAGGAAAGCAGCTACAGCAGCAAGGCCATCAAATTTTTGCTTTGTGTGATACCTTGCAAAACTTAGCTCAATCTCAAGACTATACTGTGCAGAAACTGACCCAACTGACATACACTCTAGACAAATTAACATCTTTGATGCAGAGGTTAGACGCGGAAGGAGCCAAAATTAAATAGTTATAAGTTACTGAAACTATTGAGGATGTCAGATAAGCCTATTTTTTCTTGTTTTCTTGTTCCCTGGCTGATCGACAATTTCACACTCTTAATTGTGTAATGGCAATATTTCCTGAAAAACAAACATCCACATCACTACCAGGAGTGCGATCGCGTTTACCATATTCCCCCACATAATAAAAATCATTGCCATTCACGCGATAATTAATCGGTAAGGCTTTGGTGCAAGGTTGACAAAATACCACTTTGGGATATGGCTCTCCTGGCTGCACATGTGGCAAATTCACATTCCAAAAGCATCCTGCTTCTAGAGGATGCTGAATTAAATCCGCTAATATCTCAGCTGTCAATTTTGCCGCTAGTTCCCAATCAAAATTTTGCTTGGCTTTACGATAGTGAGAAATAGCAATCCCCGGAATACCATTCATAGCAGCTTCTCGCACAGCAGCTACAGTCCCAGAAATATAAACATCAACGCCAAGATTACCACCAGCATTGATGCCAGATAAGACAAACTTGGCATCTTGACAAATTTGCGATATTGCAATTCTCACACAATCAGCAGGAGTACCAGCGATCGCATATTCCTTCTCAGAACGCTGTTGAATATTAATAGAGCGAGTTGTAGTAACTTGATGTCCACAACCTGATTGATGATCTTTGGGCGCAGCAACAATCACATTTTCACTGTTAACAGCCCTCAGCAACGCTTTGATTCCAGGAGCATCAATACCATCATCGTTAGTCAAGATTATCGTCATTTGTCAGCCTAGTGAATTGGAATAGTAATCGTAAATTCTGAACCTTTCCCTGGTACAGAATATACATCCAATTTACCTTTATGTTTTTCCACAATAATTTGATGGGCAATTGATAACCCTAACCCGGTACCTCGACCGAATAATTTGGTCGTAAACAAATGCTCAAATATTTTCTGCTGGATATCAGCAGACATACCAACTCCATTATCTTTAATCTGAATTACAGCATTGTATTTGTCTTCACTTAAGGAAGTTGTAATCCAAATTTGATTAGGATGCTTTTCAATTTCACTATAGCCCCGCCCTATATTAGATTCTTCTAAAGCATCAATGGCATTAGTTAAAATATTCATAAACACTTGATTCAATTGACCGCTAAAACAAGTTATAGAAGGTAAATTACCATAATTTCTGATAACTTCAATTTCTGGACGGACTTTTGAGGCTTTTAAGCGGTGCTTGAGGATCATAATTGTACTGTCGATACCATTATGAATATTGCAGAATACTTTCCGATCTTTATCAGGACGAGAAAAATTTCGCAGACTAGTACTAATATTGCGAATGCGTTGAACGCCTTCTTTCATCGAAGTAATTAAGTTAGGTAGGTCAGAGCGCATATACTCTAAGTCTGTTTCCGCAATTTCTGCTTGAATAGCAGGTACAGGTTCAGGATAGTTTTGTTGATAAAGGTCAATTATTTTAATTAAGTTATTAAAATAATTAGCAGTATGATCAAGATTTCCATGAATACAACTAACCGGATTATTAATTTCGTGAGCAATACCTGTAACTAACTGACCTAAAGCAGACATTTTTTCTTTCTGAATTATTTGAATTTGATATGCTTGTAAGTCTTTTAAAGCTTGAGAAAGTTCGGCTGTTCTTTCGCTAACTCTTTGCTCTAAAGTTTTTGTTAAATAACGTAGTTGCAAATGTGTTTTAATTCTGGCTAATACTTCTTCTTTTTGAAATGGTTTAGTAATATAATCAACCGCCCCTAAATTTAGACCTTTTACCTTAGTTTCTATATCCGAAATACCAGTCATAAAAATTACTGGGATATCTTGAGTGAGGGGATTTGTCTTTAATTTTTGGCAAGTTTCAAATCCATCGATACCAGGCATCATCACATCCAGTAAAATTAAATCAGGTAATGTGTCCTGGATTTGCTGAAGTGCCTTTTCACCATTTCTCGCTGTAGTGACGACAAATCCGGCAGTGGTCAATGCGTCAGATATAATTTCTAGATTGGTGATAGTATCATCTACTATTAAAATTAAACTATTTTCTGGTAAGTTCAGCATTTGAATGTTTTGGGTTGAGATATTAAAACAGGACTTGATAAGTTGATAGTAGTTGCACGTACAAAAACTCTAGAAGAGTTTGCATAATAATTAAGTAAATATACGGTGAAAAAATTAATATAGCGATAAAGCTTGTACCTACTATTCCCTGTTAATTATTTTTCCCAAACCAGCAGCATTTTTTACTATTACTGTAAAAATTTTCTTCACAAGTTATGTCTTTGCTGAAAATTTCCAACAGCAATAGAAGCATCAGGATTGATTACGAATTTAGTAGTCTAATTTCAGAAATGAAAAAAGGATCAGAATCCAGAATTTTTGGTTGAGTATTATGAACTTTTTCAGCTAGAACCTAAAAATATTGTTTTTTATATTTAAACTCAGTAGAAATCAGTCATTACCTTGGCAAATAGGAATAGCGATCGCAAATTTAGCGCCTTGTCCTGGTGAAGCATTGACTTCTAAAGAGCCTCCGTGTTTTTCCACAATGATTTCCCGCGCGATCGCTAACCCTAAACCAGTACCTTTACCTAGGGGTTTAGTTGTAAAAAATTGCTCAAACATTCTCTGCTGCACATCAACAGACATACCAATACCATTATCTGCAATCTCAATCAACACAGATTTTTGCTCACTTATCACTGTTGTGCTAATCCAAATAGTTGGAGTTGGCTCACTCCCATTCGATTCTGGCTTTTCTATAGCTTCATCAATAGCGTCAATTGCATTAGCTAAAAGATTCATTAAGACTTGGTTGATTTTTCCTGCATAGCACTCTATTAAAGGTAAGTCGCCATATTTTTTAACAATCTCAATAGCAGGTCGTGTTGTTGTAGCTTTAATCCGACTGCTTAAAATCACCAAAGTGCTATCAATACCTTCATGTAAGTCAAATAGCTGATATTCTGCGTCATCTAATCGGGAAAATAGACGGAGCGAGCGCACAATTTGTTCAACACGATCAGACCCTTTCTTCATTGAAGATAAAAGTTGAGGTAAGTCTTCTTTGAGAAAATCTAGTTCTATTTTTTTAGAGAAATCTTTAATTTCTGTAATCGAAATATTTATATGACTTTCATACAATTCTAACAATTTTAATAAATCTGCAATATACTTCTCAGCATAAACTAAATTACCAGAGATAAAGTTAACTGGATTATTAATTTCATGAGCAATACCCGCAACTAGTTGTCCTAAAGATGACATTTTTTCTTCTTGCGCTAACTTTAATTGAGTTCGTCGCAGTTCTAAATGGACATTAATTCTCGCTAATACTTCTTCATGCTCAATTGGTTTCGTAATATAGTCTACTGCTCCCAATTGCAATCCTTTAACTTTATTTATCGGCTCGGAAAGTGCCGTCATAAATATAATTGGAATATCTTTCGTTTTTGGGTTGGCTTTCAGAAGACGACAAGTTTCAAACCCATCCATACCAGGCATCATCACATCTAATAAAATTAAATTAGGTATCGCCTCTTCAACTTTTTCTAAGGCACTTTTGCCATTTTTGGCAACAGAAACTCTATAACCTGCTTGTGTTAATATTTCCAATAAAATTTTGATATTAATTGGTACATCATCAACCACTAAAATTGAGTTATTCATTTTTTGAAATATTGATTAAATAAATTTGATTTTCTATGAGAAATATGATTTTAGAAGTTCTACAATAGCTTCATCTTCAAACTCTTCTATTAATTTTAAAATTTTATTATTAAAATTTAAATATTTATGATCTAATTTTTGAATGCGATCTACTTCTTCTCGGATGCCCATAACATAACCTGCTTTAGCTGCTTGATATAAATTCACTAGTTCCGTTGCAGGAGGAAAGATGATATGATCATTCTCATCTGAAGGAATATGCTGATTTGAATTGATATCTTCATAAATCCAATCTAACTTTAAATAAGACTTTATTTGAGTAAATAATTCCTCAGCTTGTACAGGCTTTGGGAGAAAATCATTACAGCCTGCTGCTAAACTTTGTTGGCGATTTAAATTAAATACACTAGCAGAAGAAGCAATAATTACTGTTGCTTCAAATTCTGTGCGTCCACGTAAATCTTGTGTCATTTGCAACCCATTCATTATAGGCATTCCTAAGTCAGTAATAATTAAATCTGGTTTGTACTCTTGTGCTTTACTAATGCCTTCTTTCCCATTGAGAGCTTCAATGACGCAAAATCCAACTGGTTTGAGTAAATTTACAATCACAGCACGATTATCCGCAACATCATCTACAATCAAAATTGTTTTTTGATTTCCTTTGTATCTAATGATGTGATTGCTACCTTTGTCAAGATGTGGAATCGCAGATGATAGATAATCTTTAACTCTTGGGAAATCTATATCAAACCAAAATTTACTACCTTGACCATAGTTGCTTTCTACTTGAATTTTGCTACCCATCAGTTCCACAATTTGGCAGCTGATAGCCAGACCTAAGCCTGTTCCTTCTGCTTTATGATAACTATCTCCTACCTGTTCAAAAGGCAGAAAAATTTTATGTAATTGCTCTGAGGATATGCCAACTCCTGTATCTTCTATTTGGAATCTGATTGTGTTGAATTGATGATCTATGTTTCGCACATCATAATTAATTACTTCTATACTCAACTTAACTTCACCATGATCTGTAAACTTAATAGCATTTCCTAAAAGATTTAATAAGACTTGGCGTAAACGTTTTTCATCTGCATGAATAACAGTAGGTATTAATTCACTGAGTTTATAAATAAAGCTAATATTTTTCTGCTCGGCTTTAATCCGACACATATCATATACACCTAGTAGAAAATCGTAAAAGTTAAATATATTAGGATATAGTTCTAGTTTTTTAGATTCAATTTTGGCAATATCTAAAATATCATTAATTAACATTAATAGATGAGAGCCACAATGATAAATAATTTTGATAGCATTTTGTTGTTCAGTACTTGCTTTAATATCGCGTTGGAGAATTTGTGCATAGCCAAGAATGCCATTCAGAGGTGTACGAAGTTCATGACTCATATTTGCCAGGAATTCGCTTTTAGCTTGATTGGCTGTATCGGCTGCTTCTTTCGCAGTTTTTAGTTCTTTAGTTCTTAATTCAACACGTTTTTCTAGTTCTTGGTTAGTTTTGTCTAAAGCTGTAAAAAAATCATTTAATTGTCCTGCCATTTGATTAAATGATTGAGACAAAATACTGAGTTCTTTGACACCAGAAATTTCGACTTTTTGGTCAAGATTACCAGAGGCGATCGCACTACTAGCCTGAGTCAAATCTAAAATAGGTTGAGTAATCCAACGCGAAGTATAAATTCCCAATATTGTTGTCCCAATCAATGCGCTCACGCACAGCAAAATTGTTGTATGACTATTAGCATTGATTTCTGCCATAAAGTCAGTTTCAGGAACAATCACAATCACTAGCCAATCTAATCCTAGTTTGTCTTGCCAAGGTGTGACTTTCACAAACTGTCGTTCACCATGAAGTTGTAAGGTAAATTGGTGCGTATCCTGAATTTTTTGAAAACTGCCAAAATTTTGTTGTAAATAATCAGCTATACCTTTAATTAAATGACTTTTACTATTAAATACTGATAGCCTATGTGCTTTACCATAAATCACATTATATGGTTCTTCATTAGTTGAAGAAGCTACTATTAATCCAGACCTTTCTAAAAGAAATACTTTTCCTTGTTTACCGAATTTTAAATTTTTTAAAAAATCACTAATTTGAGTTAGTAATAAATCTACGCTAATTACACCAATAACATTGTTAGAGTCGTCATATAGTGGATAACTAGAAGATATGGAGAATATTTCTGGTTTATCTTCCCATTGATAAATTTTGCTCCATACTGGTCTACCTATTCTGACAGCATCTGCGTACCAAGCTTCTACGCGCGGATCATAGTCCTTAATTTCTGTTAACTGATTACGATTTCCTTGATTGTCTGTTGTATAAACATAAAGTTTACCAATACTGCTTGTCTCAGAAACTTCATTAATTAACAGCTGACCATTATCTAAACGTTCAACACCAATAAATTCACCTTTAGGGTTAGCAAAGCTAATATAGCCAATATTAAACACTCGCATTTGTTGCCAGAAATAGCGACTTGCAAGATCATAGTCTTGTAAATTTAACATTCCTAGCTTTAGTGCCGCTAAATTAACTTGATTAACCTGATGAGGAGTGGCTAGGTATGTATTAAGGTGCTGTTCCACAAGTCCATTCACTTTACTGGTCAACTGATCTGCAAGGTCATTAACTGCTTTTTGACCATTTCTAAATGATAAATAACCTACTAGACTAACTGCGGCAAAAGTCTGCAAAACAAAGGGGACAATCAGAATCAGCCGCAAAGACAACTTTGAAGAATGCAAAATCCTAAAATGCTTCATCGTTTTCCCAATGGAGATAACTTTAAACTACATACCTATAATTAGTTTGCCCATTATCTTAGTCTTAATATCATCAGTCATGAATAGCTAATAGCGAATACTACGTAAATTTTCAATAGAAATATAATAAATTCATGAAGAAATTTTTTATGTCTAGATATCTTGAAGTACAGCAAATAGCAAGCGTATTTCTCAGGTAATTCACTAAATCAATCTCAAATATATACCTGGAGAAGGATTTTATTTTGATTGAATATAATTCCATATATTTTTTTTAGTAAAAAGCTTAGAATGTTAAAATAAACAAACTCAAGTATCTTCAAACCTATGGAACTCAAAAAAATAAATTAAAGTTAATTTTCCTTATTTAGACAAATTGGAAAAATAAAAGTTGAGTCTCAAGTTTAAAAAGTTGGATAAATGACTAATATCAATTGACCAAAAATTTTTCGCGTGACTGACGAAATTTCATTACAAAAAATATCCTTGGTGTCAAGCTAACCTTAGCAAAAATAACCATTTGCATATATCTCTGCGATGAAGGGTATATATGCAAATGGGTTGTATTGCTCTATTTTTTAATTCTATTGCACTAGCAGTAGAACGTTAAATATTGATCAGAATTAACATTAGGAACTAAAAATATGCAGCAGGTTTTGGCATTAATTGAAAACAAAAAGCAAGATTTTGCTAAGTTGCCTTTATTTTATTTTATGCAAAATAAAAGCATACATCCTAGAGACAGACTCAGTTTTGCTCCAATTATTATTCCCTTAGCTATGGGTTTTGGGGAATTATGCAATCATGTTTTTCGAGAAGAACCAACAACTAACAAAATTCAAGCTTTACTAAATCAACATACCTATGAAGAACATTTTCATTGGCAATGGCTGTTAGAAGATATAGAAAAGCTGGAGCTTCATCATTGTTCCAAACTAACGGATGCAATGTTATTTAGTTTTGGTGAGGCAACTTTAAAATCACGCATGGTTTGTTATCAAATATATCATCATACTTTTCAGGCAGACCCTATCTTTAAGTTTGTAGCAATGCAGGTTGCTGAAGTTACAGCAAATGTTTTTTTTAACATCTCACAGCCAGTAGCTTTAGAACTTCAAGAAATTACAGGTCAAGACTATCGTTATTTTGGTATGCGTCATTTGCATGAAGAAGAACATCACCACATGAATACGCCAACTATTGTGAGTTTCTTTCAACAATTAGAACTGAGCGATGAGCAAAGACAGCAAGCTATAACAATAGTAGAGTTAACATTTGAAGCTTATACAGAAGCCATGAATTCATGTATGGATTTTGTCTATAAGCAAAATCCAACATGGAATACTAAGATTTTTGCAGATTCAGTTAACTAGCAGAATAAAATCATTCTGCAATTAGCGTTACAAACTTGTGGTGTAGTCAGAAATTAAATTTTTCAGTAAAAAGGAAATAGTTAAATAATAACTATTTCCTTTTTCGTAATCTTCCACTTAACCAATAGGCTTCTCAACACTAACGAGTTCCATCTGCGGTGTTTGTGGCAATAAACGTTTCACGCCGTGGTTAACAAAACCTTGTAGAAAAACCATCTGCTGATTTTGCTGAAACACTTTTTTTAAGGTTTGGCGCAATTTTTCGAGATTTAAAGCAGTTCCCGAATCTAAGGCTATTTCTTGCTGCTCAAAATACTCAACTAGACTCAACCCTGCTACTCTGGTGAGATAAGCAGCACTAACACCTTGCACTAAGCCACCAGCAACAAAGGTAATGGCGTTACTCTTAAGAACAGTACTCACGGCTTTTGTTGAAAGTTCTACTAAACCTAGTTTCAGCATCAAACTTCCCATTGTGCCAGCTATGGTTTGTGCCTGTTCCAGAGATAATTTCTGCTGATAAATATTACCTAAGTCGATTACCATCTGGGCATTAATTGCCGCAGTCGCCAGTATATCTAATGCTGGTACTGGGTTAGCAAAGGCTGTAGCCGCAGCTATCCATTGATATTGTTCAATAACTGGAGTAGCGCGATCGCATCTGGCTCTATTTAGCCAGTTTTTAGCTTCAGCTTTCAGCGCTAAAGCTGTTCTCATGGTGGTTGTCCAAACTAACTTTTGCCCTTGCTGTGCTAAAACAGCATCTAGTTGCTGGGTTAGTTGTGCCGTATCTGGTGCTGGCTGTTCCATCCATTCTTGTACAGAGCCATCATTTTCATGTTTCCGCACTTTTATGGGAATAGGGGATACCGCGGTAGCTACTAAATAGCCTGGCATTCTTTGTTGTAACGACAGCAAAACACTAGCGCGTTCATCAGCTAAATACTGGTCTTGTTTGTTAAAAACCAGAATTATAGACTGATTAGCGGCTTTTAACTGTTGTAAGGTTTGGAATTCTGTCTCAGTCAAGTCACCGTTGGTTAAAAACAGGACAACATCAGATTTTGATACTTCTGCCAAAACTGCTGTATCTGACTTGTCAGTTGTTTCTCTAAACAAAGGTGCTGTCTCTTGAAAGTGGAATTTTGGCTGTTTTTCTTGCCAACCACTAGACTTCAATACTTGAATTAAAGTGCTTTTACCAACAGCTTTACCACCAGTAACAGCAATTTTAATTTCTTGTCTGTCTAACTCCGAGGATAAGTAAGCTAATTGTTCTCGCAGTGTATTTAAGGATATATGGTTTTCTGCTTCTTGTGCGAGTTGGTTAATGATTGTTTCAGCTTTGGCGATCGCACTTTCTGCTGTTGCCCGATCTACAGGTGTAAAATCTAGTTGTTCTAAACTGACTTTTGGGCGATTTTGCTGCCATAACCACAAGCCACCACCAACAGCCAGGGTACTCAATAAACCAAATTCACCTAGCTGTACGATGGAATCATGCCAACTTTGTAGCATCCAAAGGGAAAAGGAAAGTCCTAATCCTCCCACTAAAATAGGTCGTTCTAATTTCACAACCATTATTCTCCGCGCTTTTTGGAAGGTTTTACTTCACTCTAGCTTAATAACTAATGATTTAAAACTCCCCAATAAGGGGAGCAGTAAGCCTACTTTATAGCCTGTTTTAGTTCTTTGAACAACAGCCTTAGACCGTAAGCAGAAGTTTGAGCAATGATTAAGTTTCCAAAACCGCGTTTGATTTCCCGTTCCTTTACAGATGAAGCTTTACCAGCAAGCGACTGATCAAGTGACAATTGCATATTTTGCAATGTCAAATTCAACACAGCTTCAATTTGCGGTTGTTGTTCCTTGGGAAGCATAGGCAATAAACTCTCTTTTAGCGATCGCTTGAGTTCATCCATTGCTTTTTTCTGCGCTTTGGCCAAAGCTTTCTGCTTCCAAAGTTCTGGGTTATTTTGGAATTGATTTTTACGATCATCGTAAAACTCGCCTAATTTTTGGCCGATGTCATTCTTGGGCCTAGCGTGTTCGGGAGCAATGCGGTTGAGTACCCACAAGTAGAGTTGTACCCGACACAGTTTTGACCCACCAGTTTTGTAAGCTTCCCTATCACCCGATGACTCCTCATCCTTGGCCATACCCAGCCGCCGCTTGAACCTTCCCAATGATTCAAACTTTGTAATCGGGTAGATTTGGGAAATAAATAGTGCCTGTTGGCGATCGCCAATTGCGAACCGAGTCATTACCTTTCGGTAAGGCATAAACTCAGGCTCATTAAGCAGTTCCAGGATTTCATCTGCTATCTTATTTTCCCAGTCGCGTAAATCACAAATCAGATTTGCCAGGGTACGAGAAAAATCAGAGATATCTACCCCGTATTTTGGTGCAATAGATTTGGCATAGAGACGATCATAATAACCAGTCTTACGTTTCATTTCCCTTTCTCGTCCAGCAAGCCAAGCCCACAAGGGAACCATCCCATCATCAGCAGGCCTGCTATTTGATAGTGCCGCTTCAGGAAACTCCTTAGCTAACTGCTGACGCACACGATTAATCGGTGCTGATTGTATACGGTTAATTGACTGCAATTGCAACCAAGCTTCTCTTAACCGTGCCACATTTCCAGCATTGAAATGCAAGAAGAACTCTTCATTCTGCCAGTGGGTAAAACTGTATAAAGCGAGAGCCGCAGCATCAGCTTGGTCATTTTTATCAGGTAGTTTATTTTCTATCCTGAAATGCTTTACTTCCGCATGGCCAACCCAACGTACTTCTATACCTTCAATACTGCAAATGTGCGCCCAAATCCAACTGTAATGTATACCAGTTGGTTCAAGAATAATTGCATCTGGTTTAAGTTCTAAAAGCCCGTTAATACCGGATATTTCCGCTTTAAAAGTTAGCGGGTCATTATCCCTTGGTCGCTTGTTTTTTCTGAAGTATTCCCGAAAATTTTTAGGAACACTGTTAGTATCAAGCAGCCAAGCAACGACGCTATTTTTGCACACGTCTAAGCCTAATATTCTCATTTCAAGGTACAGTAATTGGGTATTTATTTGCAGCAAAAACCGTGCTAAAATGAGTCACGAATCACCCAAATTAGTGTAACAATTCACTCTTAAACTCAAGCACGGTGGAAATAATTAACAGCAGTGGATTCATGAAGTAAAGAAACCTTTGGGGTCACTTCAGAATAAAAATCCGTGCTGCTGTGTTATTTCCCTCTGGGGTAAACCAGAGGCGAGTGAGTTGCGCGACTCAACCCGCGACGCTGGCAAATGCCAGCGTTTCGGCCACTGAGTCAAGTAGCCATCATCAGGCGGTTTATTTGCTAAAAAGGTATGTTGTAAATTTCCTCGTATAAAGTTCCAGTACCTTTGAAAAAGCCAGATTCAGGTAAATCGCGTGTTACTTCGAGACACTTATCAGAGCAAACGTACTGCAAATCTTCGGCTTCCGCGAAGCCTTGAGAATGCCAATAATTAATGATTTGTTGTTTCGTGAAATCTCCCTTCATCCATGTCAAATTGCCAAAACCAACATAGATTCCTTCACCCTTGATGACTTTTAAAACTCCACCTCTAATCATTCTTCTGTGCCAAAAAGTTCAAACCACCAGTAGTAATTTCTAATCTTTTAATATCGTCTAGCTCATAATCAGTCATGCTAACTATGAGATAAGCTTGTTGTTGAAAAATTATATTTAAGTGGCGGATAAACATATCTGGATAACCAAAGGCTCCAGGAAGAATTTGTTCACGAACTACTAAAGTTTGTTCTCCAGGTTTAAAACTAGGACTAGAAAAACCGTGTTTATCTTCATGGTTTAAATCGTGATAAACAATAAATTTGATGTCACTCATAAACTTCCTCATCATCAAAATATTCATCACGGTTCCCGTGACAAGTGCAGCGCTGCGCTGCTTGTTCCCAAGTTTGTAAAATTGCTGTGGCGTTCTCGCCGTCAAAACGTTGCTTTTCGCCATTGACCCAGGTTGTGATAACAACACCTGTAGGCGGGTCTATTTCAATTTGGCGGATTTGGGCGAGATTAACCCAGCCGCCCGATGGTAGTTTGCAGCTAAAAATAGTCGGCACAGAGATGATCATGGTAAATTTGGTGTGGTACAAATCGCGATCGCAGCGGCTTTATTCTCCTCACTGCGATCGCATCAAAAATTAGGCGGGTTCGTCCTCGGTAAATTGGAATCGAACCGCCGTTTTGTCGGCGGAGAGAATAATATTCGCTATTTTGTAAATCTCGCCGTAGTCTAGATCGTGTATGACTGCTTCAAGCTCTGGATCTAGCTTTTGCAGGTATTCAATCACTTTTTTGACTTTCATTTGTTTGCTTCATTTAAGATGTGATATTTTTTACTAGTCCAGAAGTAGTGAATCGATTTTCAAAGGCGATGGCTTTGCCAACGCCAGGGGCGAACGCATATCCTGAGTGCGAATCGCCTTTTGCAATGGCGGCTATCCTTTAACCTCAGCCTGCTCCTTATCAAAAACCACTTCATAAACAGCACCTGGATTATTCGCGCGTAGAATGCTCATGTAAGCATCGGCATCACTCCGGGTACGAAAACAGGCAACGCAGATATTACCAGTTAGACGACAGCGGTAAACTGCCCACGGTCTAAGGTCGGTGCGATAACTCATAATCTAAAATCCAAATTTTTCAAGAAAAGCCAACACAAACTAACCACCTAGCCTGTGCTGGTGTGAGCGGAACAATTTGATTTACAAAAGCTGATTATCAAGGAATCGCCAGTGAGGTGTAGCACTGGCGAACAGTGGAAAACCTTATAATTTTTGGTTGCTTGTATGTGAGTTTTTCGTCTACTTGTTACCTCCAACTAAAGGACATGACTGTATAGGTGCAACTGTGAAGTGTGAAGCACCAAAGAATTTCTGTGTGAATTGTGAGTTTTAGGTTGTTTCCGCTGCGGTGGCTAAATCGCCTAGTGCTGCGGTGGTGGCTCCTGATTTTGCCCTCACGGGCATAAAAGCAAGGGTGAGGGGGGAGCATCAACATTACACATACAATGTTGTTAATGAGATGATAAGATTATATGGCTAATGTGTCAACATTGTAGGGATAAAATAGGAATACTTTGTATGGATAATCTTGTTAATGCCAAAAACCAACCACGCCGCCTACGGGGAAAACAAAAAGAGAGTAACGGTAAACCTAACACCCTCTGCGCTGGAGAGATTGGATGCCCAAGCGGAACTGCTCAACATCAGCAGGAGCGAACTGATAGAGCGTATGACACGAAACCAAACATTATCTCAACAGGAGGAAATGCAAGCCCTGGGAAAATGCTAGAGGCTCTCCGCTTGTTGAAGGCGAAACACTTAACTTACATCAGATCCCATAGGGAAAGGATGGAGCGACAACTCAACAAAAACAAGGAAGAAGAGCTTGAATTTCTAAAGGAATGTGAACTACTAGAAGAAGAAATTCTTTCGTCATTAGAAGATGAATGACCGTCCCACCTATAAGGTGAGGACGGTTTTTTAATGCGATCGCGTTTGTTGGTGCTGCTGTGTTGTGCGATTGCCAATTCAATCAATCTTAGGTTTGCTTATGTCTAAACATAACAAATACGGGTATCTTCTGATGCTTGCACCGAGTCTACCCGTAGATGCTGGATTGATAACCTATTCAATCCAAGTTCATGCCAAATTTAACCGATTTGAAGAAAAAATTACTAGAGGTACACGAGATGCAGCTGCAAATTGCAAAGAAAAAAGCTGCTCTCATAGAAACACAATCAGCACTGGAAAAACAGATGCGAGAAGTATCTCAGAAACAATCCAGCCTGGACAGGTTGATGCAGCAGACACGGCAGATGGAGCTATCGCTGCAACAACAAATAAACAAGGAACAGCCAAAGAGAGAAACACAAATACATTCAGTAAGTTACAAACCTGCAAACAAGAAACTTCAACAAGAGTTACTTACTTTACTACACGGCAACACGGAGATTGCCACTCGCCTGCTACAACAGCAACAGAATCTCAATCCAGGGTATTCAGCCGATTGGTATTTAGAGAAAGTAATACATGACTTGAAACGCGATCGCCAATAACCAATCAATTGCGATCGCACTCAGCACAAAAGTTGAGCGATCGCAGTTGACTAATGACTAATGACTATTGACCAATGACCAGATGTAAACACTTACGCAGACGCGGCAACGCCAAACTCTGTGATAATCCACCCGTTTTCGAGCTAAGGTGTTCAACCTGCCCTTACAATCCTCACCGGGAATTTGGGACAAATGTAGACTACGACGAAGAAGATGGACTGTGCCACCTTGACCGCACCTCCCCGAAGGACTATGAGCCGGAACCAAGGTGGACTTGGTAAAACACCCATCAATTTTTAAAAACTAAAAACCACCCCGCGCGGAGTGGCTTGGATTTCTACCTAAACGAATTATGCCAGGAAATACCAAATTACAAAACTCCCAGTGGACGGAGCAACACGACGCATTCTGCCTAGCCAACAAAATCGCCCCCGCTGCACAATTTTTGTGGCGATACCTGACAACCGAGGGTGTAGGGGAAGAAGTAGAAATTGACCTCACCGACTTCAACAAACAAGTCACCAAACACCGAGGTAAAGGTTATTGTCGTCTCACCCTGAAAAATGCACTTGCCCAACTCGAACAGCACCGGGTAGTAAATATCATTCGACAGTACACCTGGAAGATAGTCAAAATTGTTACTCGCCCCTTAGATTGGTTGAAGCCGAAAAAAAACTTACAAAAGGGGAATAAAAATTACAATTTACAGCCCTCAAATGACTTATCTGCGGTACACGGGGAGAACAGCAGCAGCAATGATCATCCAAGGGACGAGATGATCGCCGAATGTGAAGAAATTCTCAGTGAATGCGAAAAAGCAGGTATCACATTTGACCCTGAACAATCACCCGAAATTTTAGAATACACCCTGAAAGAAGTGCAAGCAGCGATCGCACTTTTCCACAGCCGCGGCGGCCATGAAAAAGATTGGCGCGGCCGTCCCAAAATTCGTAACCCTCAAGGCTGGTTACTCAGTTGCTTGAGAAAGGGTTATTACCTGCTACCTGAGAGTTGGAGTTTTGGCGGGTTACTTGCAGCGCTGGGAGTCCAGTTATGAAACGCCAGCTAACCTTATTTGACCTTCAACAATATGAACAGTCTCCCCCAACTCACGATCCAATCTGGGATGAGATTGTTCGGGAGCAAGATAATCACGATACTCAGCAAGCCTCAAAAGCCGATTCTGCTGTTCGGGAGCAAGTAAATGAGGATACTAAAAAAATTGCTCCCGAACACACTCATTGGCTGGAAGAATACTGGGTGAAACGTTGCGGTAAAAAACATAAATATTACCGTTACTGTTGGATGACAGGACGGAAAATCAACCGTTGTCACATTTGTAGTGTGAATTTACCAGATGCAGGCGATCGCAAATTGGCCATCGAGGCGGCCATAAATTCTGGGCGCGAGCCAAAAGAGATTGAGAATTTAATTCACTCCTGGCGCGGTCAAGTGCTTTAGAGCAAATCTCATGAAAAATGCGATCGCATGAACACGGTAAAGAGCGATCGCAAAAAATGAATATTTCAGCTTGATTGTAGAGGATGAAAAATGCGATCGCCTTGAAGTGGTGCGATCGCACAGTTAGATGTTACTCATAGAGTTATTTAGTTGTTATTGTGTCACGGCAGCATCGACTGTGGGTAAAGTTCATCAACTTCATCCCAAGCCATGTTAGCCATCTCCTCTAGTGCTTTGGCTAAATCGTGGGGATGCCAGTCTGCGAGAACAGCCCGAACATACAATTCTTCGATTTTTTTAAATAATTCGTGGTTCATAGTGTAGCGATCGCTCCTTTGACCTCATCAATATCAATATCTATGTAAGGGTCTAAACCCTTATCATCACGATGTCCTGTGATTTTGCGAATCACAGATTTAGCCGTACCATTCTTTCGCAGCCGGTTGACTAGACTCCGGCGGGTAGTATGAGTTGAGATTCCTTTAGCACTCATCCCAGCCCGTTCGGTTGCCCGCTTGAGAATGTCATAAGCATTGCGTAAAGTAATTGGTTTAGTCCCGCACCTAGAGGGAAACAACCATTCACCGTCCCCAGGCTCATAGCGTTCCAGCGACTCACGTAAATTGTCATGCACTGGAATTTCCACAGTTTCGGCTGTACCGTCTGGCCTGTGTTTTCTGATAATTGCGGGGAAAATTAGTATTTGCTTGGGGCGGCCAGTGCGATCGTAAACATCACTAACTTTAAGTTTGAGCAAAGCCCCCCAGCGTTCGCCTGTGTACCAAGCTAGGTCAAGAAGCAATTTGTACTTTTGAGTTTTAACTTGTTTACGTAATTTGGAAAATTCATCATTAGAGATGACAGCCGCTTTACCTTTTCTGTTAACCTTGGGCATATAAAAACCGAACTTTGTATATTCTGCTTTTACCCAAAAAAGAGGTAAAAGCGGAATTTTGTAAATATTCACTACTCATAAATATTTGCTCAATCCTATTATTAGCAAGCATTACACGCCATCAGCGTATATACCACTTCTACATAAAAGAAGAAGATTTACACAGTTTATAAAGCTGAATAAAACTGATTTATTAACTCTAAAAATTGGTGAGTCAGTTTTATGTCAGCGATTAACATTGCCACCCAAATTCCTAGCCAAATTGACACATTAGAAAAATTAGCTATTTGGTGTGGTTTAGCTCTTGCCAACGTCAACCCATCTTTGACCGCAATTGAGGGTGTAGGGTATACGGAACGAGTAAGCCAAGCTGGCATTTTTTACGTACAAGCTGACAATAAATACAGAGCATTAATCAGGCATTCTATTCAGATGTCACCAGATTACTTAGCTGGTGGTGCGAAGTTGTGGACTTACGCGCAAGAACTAAGCAATACAGCAATTCCTACAATTTTTACTGGTAACTAATTCATGAGTGATGTTGCCGTCCCTTATCGCTCTCTTGACTGGGCGAATGCTGACTTGTACGACGGCATCAGCGCCCGTCCCAAATCTTCAGTTCCGCTAGACATCCCTTTGCAACTCAAGCCAAAACCAGACGGTTCGACCCCGGCTTACAGCATTGGCGAGAAAAATTTAATCCTGGAAGAACAAGCGGCAATGCGAGAATATTTTCGCCAACAAAAAGCCGCACAAGAAGCCAGAGAAGCCGAGATATTTAAGAGGGAACAAGCTCAACGGGATTTGCTAAGACAGCGCACTTCTCCGGCAGAACCAACATCTAGCGAACCAAGAATTACAAATCGTAACCCAGTATGGGAAGAGCCTACACCCACCACTAAATCACCAACTCAGCCACTAACCCCATCTAGCGCCAAGCCACCACCAACACCAAATTCAAGTGCTGGCACACGCGGTTCCTCAGCATTTGAGCCAACAGTTACGCCAGCACCAGCAACATTTGCAGAACCTGTACCACCGATAGCACCGCCCAGAAGCGGGCCATCCGGCGAACCCACCCCAGCCGGAACTGGAAGATTCGCAGGCCCCGCCATTGGTGCGGGAATAGATTTGGGAATGAGGTTAGCTAGTGGACAGCCAGCCGGACAAGCTGCTTTTGGTGCTGTGGGCAATTTTGCAGGTGCTTTAGCTGGTACTACTGTTGGCGCAGCTTTTGGCCCAGCCGGGATGTTTGTTGGGGGGATGATTGGTGGTTATATCGGTGGCGCGATCGCTGATCAAATTTGGTATCATGCTTTCCCGCCAGCAGCGCAGACACAACCAGAACCATATACCGCACCGCCGCCATTTGCAGGTGGTCAATCACAGGGTGTTATTTATGATGTGACTTTTGTTGGTGTCTACAAAAACGGCTCAGTAACATCAGCGTCATCGGGTAGATTTTACGGGCCAATACAAGGAACAAAAGTTGATATTCTGCCTTTTAGAGATTCCCCTTGGAACTATGGAAAAATCATTAGTGCAGGAAATGCAGGCGCTGATGGTTACAATCCAGCAGGTGGAGTCGAATCAATTGCAGTCTTTGACACCGATTTAACAGGCGTTTGGATTACAGATATTAAAAGGGAAGATGGGCAACCCGACACAGGCGGCAACCCGCCAGCAGCATCATCACTACCACCACCAGAAAATAGACCTTATGTAATCCCTAGTGATGGAAATTACGCACCACCTCGCGCTTACCCTGGTGCAACTCCCGGCCCATCAAATTATGCCAGTCCAGGCACAGCCCCAGGTGGCACACCACGCGGTGATGCAGTTGGCTGGATGCCACATGGTGGACTAGCGCCAGGACAGAACCCTAACCCCACCCAATCACCAGGAAACTTAGGCGGTGAACTTCCGGCGGCAACTCCCAACAATACCCCAGGTTCATCACCAAACAGTATCCCTGGCTGGCAATCAGCCCCAACAGGACAAGGGCAAGGTAATGTACAGCCTGTACCTTTAGGAAGTACAGGTAGTTCATCATTCTCAATACCTTTTATTCCGGCAATTGGTAAAGCCAACCCAACACCAGATAAAAATAGCGCCGCACCAAAAAACCAAGACCCCACCAAACCTAAAACACCAACTACACCCACACCAACAACTGGTGGATTAAACAAGGAAGAAACACAAGCCGCAGTTTGTGAATTGACACAGCCAACATCTTGTCTAGGAAAACCATTAAATCGAATTGAAGATAAAGCAAATCAGAACAATAATAAACTTGACCAAAATAGCAATAAATTAGACCAACTCAATGCTTTATTAAACGGACTAGATTTAGCTGGTATTGCAGCACTTAATAGTAAATTAGACCTAGTAAATAACAAACTTGGCCCACAATTACCAGGTGGTCTTGCTACAAAACTTGTTAATGGCTTTAAGTGGCTACAGCTAGACCGAGCATTAAATTTACTAACTTTTGCTGCTACCATCCATAATGCTTTCATGCTGAGTAATGATGTTGGACAAACATTACTCGGAGCATTAAACAATGTTTTGCAAGTAATTGGTTTAAAAGATGATAGCGGGCAACCATTTGATATTGGCTCGATAATTTCTAGCACGATTGAAAACTTTATAAAATCAATTGTTGGTAGTGAAAACTATCAAGCCATTACAACAGTATGGGCGAAAGCAAATAGAATTTATCAAGCAACAACTAATGTATTAAATGCTTTTCAAGGTTTAGCCAGTACAATTCTTAATGCGCTAGAAATTACTGCTGGCAGAGTTGGCAAGATTGGTAATGCTTTAAGAAAAGCTGGTGAAGTTCTTGATAATGCTTACTCTTGGATGAATCCTCAGCCCAAATTTAATAGGGTTACTACTTTCTTAGAAGGCTTACAAAATGGTGCGAGTACTATTCAGATGGTTACTCAAATACCATTGGATGTCATCAATGCAACTACTCAATTAACAGAAGCAAATACAGAGTTTATCAAAGCATTAAAAGAAGATGATAAGCCAGAAAACAAAGGCACAAATGACCAAGAACCACAGCAATTAAAAGCAGAATTAGCCGCATCTAAACTAGCAAGCCTTGGGCAAGAAATGACAGAAGCAACATTAGAAGCAGATGAGGATGATAATTAAATGCCATTACCAGACAGTTTTGACCCGTGGGAACATCTGCAAGACACATTAAGACTTTGGCATAACAAATCTGTTGCAAAATATTTTAAAAATACACCAGCAGATAGCTTAGAAACACCAAAACAATCATTAAGAGTTGCTTGCACAATGCAAGACAACGACACATCAACAATGACCTTAATGCGAATGTGGTTATTTGAAATTACTGCTGGTCATGCTGCATCTTTGCAGACTCCAATTTACGGAATACCTGTACAGGAATTCCAACGAGATTCTAAATTTAAACCGCAAGTCAAACTTTACTTTAAAGAACCTTACGACTACGAAAAACACGGTGATGGCACAGAACAAGTACGCGGTGAAATCGGGTTTAGAATTATGAATAAAACCGCCGAAACTATCTCACGAGCTGATGCTGTAGAGTATGCCAGAGAAATAAAAGCCGAATTTGCCACACCTCCCTTAATCTGGAAGAAAGGCAAATATAAATGTACTTATTTAGATTTAGAAAACGGGTTTGATTTACGCTTGTTATGCGCGTCAAAAGCCGAAGGATTATCAACAGTTCAATCAGTATTAAAAATCTTAGATAAAGCTTATTCTGATAATAATTTTCAATTTATCGAAAATACTAAAGAATTTCCAGTTAACCCAGGAACACACCGTGTTTATGGTCGGACGGTCAAAAAATTCCGTCAAAGACCTACTTCTGATGTGAAGTTCACACACGCTCAACTCATCATTCCTGGGCAGGTCAAACCTGTCAACCTAGTGTCTGTAAATGGACGACTACGGAATGCTATTGAAAATGTCGGTACTTCTTAAACATTCCAATTCTTTTTCGACAAGTTAACTTCTCACTGGTTTAATTCTTCCCAAAACACAGTGCTAGTCTGGGTTCAAAGACTTTTCAAATTTAATTCACTTCAATCTATACAAAAAAACATGGGAAGATATTCTGACATTAGACGCGGTGCAGAACTCAACGCAGCTCTAACTAAACTACGGGCATACGAAGACTTAACTCGTGACCAAAAACAAGCTGCATACAAAGCACAGCGCGGAACCTCTGTAAAAGTCAATGCTAACCGCGTCAAGGGATATGTTGAAAGTTTTGGCTTAACAGGTCGTATATATTTACCCGTGAAGCTGCTGGACGACAACCAACAAGCTAATGGTGTACTAATTAGTATGGTTAGAACCGCCGCGGCTGATTCAAGTAGAACTCACGCAGTAGGTTTCACCGTTCCTTCAGGTGGCGTGTTGCTTGACGGTTTAAACGGTTATCGTCCCGCCAAAGTATCTGCTACTGCTCGTGGTGCAGCAGTGGCAGACAATAAATCACGCGTAACCGATATCGAGTACAAACGCTACGATAACAAATCTGTTGCTTCTCCTTTCGGTGCTGGCACAGACGGAGAAACTTACGCCGCTGCGGTAGCCGATATTAAAGCTTTATCGGCTATTGAAACTTTCTTGGGAACCAGCGGCAACCGCATCAGCTTTACCCCTGAGCTTCTGTGATGAATCAACAAATCTTGGTATTACCTCATAATTGCCGAGATTTATTAATGGTGAGTGCCGGAGATACGCGAGACATCGACGGCATGATCATCATGAATCAGGCATCAGCTAACTGGCTCTCTGGCAAGTTAGACACAGGCACTTATTTTGATACTTTGGATCACTTTGGCGTTGACCCATACGCCCACGTTAGACCAGTAGAACAACTCGCTTACAACCAAACTGTAACTGTAGAGCTTTTCTTGTGAGACAGCTACAGCTTAGTAATGAAAATAATTGGGAATTGGTTTACAACGAAAACACTGTAGCCGTTATGTTGCCAAAAGAAACAGGAGGTTACAAGGTTGTCCCAATTCCAGAGATAGAAATTCCTTTACTATTAGATACCTTCGTTTTAGCGGTTCGTGTTGCAACGAATGTACCACCCAATAAGGTGTGGAAATTCGCTGGGATTGTTAAACAATTAGTTAGTACAGGAATTTCTATTGATGGCAGTCAAGACGCGAGTTTTAACAGGCGATATCCGCTTTTTTTAGACAAAATAAATCTTGTTTTATATCCTCCTATAACCAACGCTTACAGCATTTCAATCAAGCTTCCAGATTGGTTTCAAGATGCTGGTATTGCAATATGGAAATATACAGGAATTGACCAAGATGCTGATTTAGCAAGAATTGAATCAAAAATTGATACTTTACTTCAATGATTAATAATGTTGCGAGTAGTTCACCTATAGCTGTTTTTGACAGTTGCACTCATAGCGATAAATCATTAATCGCCAATAGTGCCGCTGAAATATTAGCAGCTAAGAGTGAAAGGAAATATGCTGCTTTTATCAATAATTCATCTGTTGAAATCACCTTGATTTTAGGTGAGACAAATAAAGCAGCCCTCAATAAAGGAATTGTTTTAAAGCCAGGTGGTAGCTACGAGATTAATTCTAATAATCTCTATGTTGGTGCTGTATCTGCAATTGCCAAGTTAGGCTGCAAGTTAATTTATGTGGAGTGTGTTGAATAATGGCTTTATATAATCCAGCAAGCGTTACGGTCAACGAATTAACTAGCAGCACTGCAACCAGTTCAACTGTTACTGCTGCTACAACTAGCGGTACTATTATTGCGGCGAATTCCAGTAGACGAGGGGTAACTATTTGGAATAATTCAACAGCTAATTTGTATATTGATTTTGATTCTTCTGCTTCCACAACTGATTTTGCAGTTAAGATAGCCGCTGGTGGCTATTATGAAATGCCTTTTAAATATACAGGTGTGATTTCTGGTGTTTGGGATGCTGTAAACGGGAATGCTTTGGTTAGAGAATTGACTTGAGTTTATGCCCCTAACTAATCCCGACAATGCAAATAATTTAGATTTTACGCCTGGTGGCACTATTGCCAGTAATAAAATTCAATCAGCCATATTAGAGGCTGCCGCTGAAGCTTTACAAAAGGCTAATAATTTAAGTGACTTAGCAAATGCTTTGGCTGCTTGGGGTAATTTGGGGGCTGATCAGTCTCTGGCAGCCAATTCTGGATGGATAAAGCTGCCTAATGGATTAATTTTACAGTGGAAAACACATACAGCAGCAAGCCAGTCTTTTACAGGTGGCACTCCTTATACATTTACTATTACTTTTCCAATAGCTTTTAACACTGCATATCACGTTGTCGGATGTTTGCAAGGTGGTTCAAATAATAGTGCAAATGGTGTTCAATTTGAATCACTCTCGACTACTGGCTGTACAGCGCGGATAATCATGGCTACAACTAACACAACTGTAGCCATCTTTAGAGTTATCGCGATAGGTATTTAATATGTATTTTGTCGATTTTGATGTAGATACTAAAAAAATAATTGGATTTTACAATGATAAAATCAATCATTCTATTCCAGAAAGCGCTATACCAATCACTGATGAGCAATGGCAAGAATTTAGCATCAGTCCTGAAAAATATATATTAGAGAATGGGGAAATTATTCTGAGTCTTGATAATCCGCAACCTGAACCAATCCCCACAATGAATTTGAATGGATTTAACATTCAGATGATGCTTTCTGATGGTTACACACGCATCATTACTAATACAACCAATCAAGAAGCTAAAACTAGATTAGAAATTGCGGCTGTGAGACTGGAATTACTAAATCTCATTACTGAGCAAGATTGGCAGATATTTAAATTGATTTGGGACGCTGTTATTGATGCAATTCCCACAGGCATATTAGTTAGTACTGACCTTGAGCAGATTAAGCAAATTGCCTCAACTAATAATATGCCTTTTAATTTTGATTCTGAATTTAAATTACACTTTTTAGAATGAAACAGGTAATTGCTGTTAATACCCCTACTCAGCCAGGTGTAACTCTTACTTTAGAAACCACTAGCATTTTTTTAGGAATATTAGTTAGCTTGTCTATGTTAGTTGGCATTGCTATCAAAATGGTTTCTAAATTTAATGCAATAACTAACGATATTCGAGATTTACGTGAGGATTTGAATAATCACGAGCAATTATTGCAACAAACTAAAATCTTGCAAAAAGATGTTTGTGGATTAGATAAAAAGTTTGATATTCATTTACAGGATTATGTAAATTACAAGGATGCCACCTTGTTGGCTATCAACGGTAACAAGGAACTGATTCAACATAAAGCCGAAAAGGCAGAGAATTACTTTAAAGAGACAAAGGGTGACATTAAAGATATTCAGGGCTTTCTGAATAAACAGCAGAACTTTAGAATCCGCAATGAGCAGTGTTAATCCTCTGGGGATTCAGAATAGATCAAAACCTTGCTTTCCGAATCAGACAAGCGAAGGTACACAATTTTCTTTACTTACGGTTGCTTGTAAGATTGGATTTCAAGCATCACGTGTGCAGAACGAGGTTTACACTGTCGTTTTTCAGCTTCAACAAGGTGGATTTCGTTACCATATCCTATGAACATATCTACCGGGAAGATGCGCTGAATAAACTACAGCAAAATCAAAGTCAGTTTGCTTGTATGCTTCTCGAACCATTAGCCGTCGATTTGTTTTTGTTTGACAGTTATCTACAACGCCATTAAGCTGTTAAGCATTTAGTTTGCACATTGAGGCCGCAAGGGGGTAGGGAGCAAGGGAGAGGGTTTGCAGCTTTTATTACCATGAAAATGATGCAATTTAAATGACGATTAGCTTACCAGAAGAGAAGACTCATCTAATCCAGCATATTTAACATAGATTTTAGTTAAGTTTCCCCTACGTCAAATACTAGATCGTCAGGTAGGCGATCGCCAACTGCTCTTAAAACTCCCTAACTACACTTGAGAGCATAAATAACGATTGCTGACTCTGGTATATCACCAGCTTTATCTCCATTGACAAATATTTAAACAAAAAACCCTGTAGTTTTTGCATTCTACAGGGCTTTTTTTATTTGGTGGCGGGAAGTGGATTTGAACCACTGACCTTCGGGTTATGAGCCCGACGAGCTACCAGGCTGCTCTATCCCGCGTCGCTCTTGACTTTTCTAGTATAACCCAAAGTCTAGAGTTTGACAACTATAACAGCGATAATTCTCCAACAACCTCTAAACGCGTGTATTTCCCGAAGGTCATAAACTTTTCTGCTAGGGTTTCTGCGGCACTGGGGCTAATCCAACCCATTTGTTGCAGTAGGTGAATAGCTACGGCATATTTAGCGCGTTTTGCTCCATCCATAACTTTGATTGCTAATCCCATACCTTCACCTAGTCTACCGATGCACTGCACGCCTTCTGCACCAGCTTTACTGACTACTTCTCCAGGCGCTAAACGCATCAATTCAGTATCAAATTCTCCATCTCCTGCAACCAAGACAGGATGATGAGTCATAGCACGAATAATGCGCTCCATATCCAAATTGCTACTAGCTGCTAGTAGAGCATACAAAGATGCCATTTGACCTAGTTGCATGAGATAGGTAGGTACACCGCAGTCATCATGAGCGCTGATAAATTCTTCAGCCGGCATTCGCAACAACTCTGCGACTTTGCCTAAAATTAACTGCTGTATGGGGTGCTTACGATCTAAGTAGTTATTTAAAGGCCAATGGCGTTGCTGGCAAACTGCTAACATTCCAGCATGTTTACCAGAGCAATTATATTGCAGGGGACTGCGTTTACCTTGAGGAATCGGGCATTGCAGAGCCGTTGGATCAACATCAGCACGCCAAAGGATGTTAAATACCTGTCTGACTTGCTCTATTGTGCCTTTATGAGAACTGGCAATAATTGCTAAATCGCGATCGCTCAGATCATAGCGTTCTAGTGTGCCGGTGGTAGTGACAGCTAGTGCTTGAAAGGGCTTGAGCGCTGAACGGACAAATGTCGCCGTTTCAGCGTTACCAGCAACGGACAAAACTCGTCCCCTATCATCGCATACAACAGCTTGGACTATATGCCGCGATTCTATGATGCCTTCCCGTAGTAGCCGGACTTCCAGTACTGTGGCTTGAGTTCGTTTTCCCATTGTCATGGGTTAAAATTTATCTCTTTTTATTATTTGTCACTATGCCATTTGTTTTTTACTCTTGACCAAGGACTAATGACCAATGACTATTTAAAACAAATGCCAAACTATAGTACCAATTAGGTACATTCCCGCCAAGCCAGCAAAGGTAAATTGTAACCGTTGCAGAATCGGCTTGATTTCATAGGTCACAATCAAGCGATCGCGAGTTAAAACTTCTTGAGGTTTTACCCAGGTTTGACCATCATACCAGCCTGACTCTTCATAAAATACAGTCTTGCTGTAGAGGCGATCGCGGATATAACGCCAGCCTAAGTACATACGCACCAATACAAAAATTACACTCAGACTTGCCCCCGCAGTTCCACAGAGGAAAAAATGAGCAATATATTTTTGTGGTGGAAAGCTGGCTGCGGCTACTGGCCCGGAGACTAACCAGGAATAACCCCAAATCCAAGCAATATTCGTGATGTATTCCCGCCAATTTAAAGTGCAATCACGAAATAGCCAGGCAGTTTTTAATTCTTCGTACTCATTAAGTGGTTGTTGGTCTGTGGGAACCGGGCAATTGGAAACCGAAGACCTCATCATATTGGCTTACCCCCACCCTCATCAGCTTCTGGAACGGCAATACGTTCTGCATTCACCCAGAACGCTTCTAAATTATAAAACTCCCGTTCTTTAGGCATCATGATGTGAACGATCACATCGCCGTAATCTTGCAACACCCAACTTCCTTCAGCTTTGCCTTCTGTGCGTAAGGGAGGACGTTGCCATTCCGTCTCTACTTTATCTTCTATGGCTTGGGCGATCGCCCTGACTTGCACCCTAGAGTAGCCCGTCATCATCACAAAATAATCTGCTAGGTAAGATACATCGGCTACCCTTAGTACCAAAATCTCTCCTGCTTTGCGGTCTGATGCTGCTTCAGCAACAGTCATAGCTAATTGCCCACTCAAATCTTTCATACCTGTATCTAGGCTTTTGAGTGGACTATTTTTCTCCGACACAGATTGTAACGGGAGATTTCCTTGGATATAATCAGACATTAAACCTCAGGTGCTTGATCCCTTTTATTTTATAATTACTCACCAACAACAATTGAACAACAACTGTTTTTTTGAATACTAACAAAAAAACGCCTGTTAATGTAGTTAGTTCACAATTGACTGTGTGGATTGCAACTAAAAATCAGCCCAAATAGCTAGTAGCTAAAGCGGCCTCATTAATCAAGCAGTAAACTTTTACCAAGAATTGTAGCGAATAATTTCTCCATTAGAATCGGAAGATCTTAAATATTGTGCCTAAAGTATGAGTTGGAACGATTCTGCCCCTACTGAATCATCATCAAACTCAGCTTGTTCACATAGCATATTTGGCTGTTGTGCGCTTGAAATCATCGATTAAACTAAAGCACCCATGATATTTGCCAGTCTTCATTCAAGCGCATGAAAGATAGTAAGTTTTTCAACGCAGACTTTTCTGATGAGCCATAATTGACTTTTGACCGTAGTCAGCGTATTTTTAACTACACTTCTTGTTTTGAAACTACTTTCGCTTCCATTACTTGGTTATCAGATGTTACTGATTCAAACAAAGCCTCATAGTGATTTAAGGCTTGCTCAAAAGCATATTGCTCCATAGCATATTGACGGCTGTTATAGCCCAGAGTTTTCACTTTTTCTGGGTGTTTATAAAGTTCTAAAACAGATGCTGCTAAAGCTTGGGCATCTTCTGGTGGAACGATAACTCCGCCACCACTTTGTCTGATGGCTCTTGCTGCGGTGCCAGTTTCAGGTACAGAAGCGATTAATGCCCGACCACTGGCCAGCAAAACTTGGATTTTGGACGGCATATTGAAAGATATCACATTCTTCTTCTGTACGACTAAACCAACGTCAGCCGCAGCTAACATCTGTGGTAATTCTGCACGCGGTTGAAATGGCAGTAGCAACACATTATCTGCACCACATTCTAAACAATATTGCTGCAATCGTTGTAAACCTTTTGCTTCACCAACAATCACAAACGCTATGTCTGTAATATCACGTAATGCGGCGGCAGCTTGAATTACTGTTTCTAAACCTTGAGTTAGCGCAATGTTTCCAGAATATTGGATTACAAACTTACCATTAAGATTGTGTGTATTACGGAACGGATTGTTTTCTTTAGGTAAAGGGCGAATGAAATTGACATCAACCCAGTTAGGAATTTGCTCTATTTTATCTGCCTCTACACCCTTGGACAGCAAATTTTCGACAAACCCATCAGCGATAACGCTAATTTTTGAGGCGGAATGGTAAGCAAATTTTTCTAATGCGGCAAATACTTTGATGAGAAATTTATTTTTCAGTAAGCCTACATGAACGGCTGCTTCTGGTAAGATGTCTTGAAGATTGAGTACTACCGGACAAGCGCGTAACCATCCCAGCAAAGCCGCAGGTACGCATACAGGTAAAGATGGTGACGTTGAGAGAATTACATCTGGTCGCCAGCCAAGTAAAGCAGGCAAAAAACTTGTCACAACAAAACTAGCATCTAGCATTATCCGATCTAACAGATTCGGTTGTGGCCGAATCCAAACATAGCTACGTTGGATTTGAACACCATTTTTGTACTCATTCAGGTAAAATTTGCCCCGATAATCCTCGTAAATTTGGCGTTCAGGATAATTTGGCATAGCAGTTACGACCCGCACTTCATGCCCACGCTTGGCCAGGCCTTCTGCTAATTCTGTCATCAATGGGGCAATACCAATTGGTTCTGGATAGTAGTTGTATGAGTAAATTAATATCCGCATAAAAAATCAGTCAGAGTCCCTGGCTTTTTGGATAACGAAAATAATGGTGTTCTGCATTTTGTTGCATCTATATTTAATTTTCTCTTTAGTCTCTTTTGATGTCAGTGGTTTATCGTTGAAGATTGAGTAAAATTTGTTATTCATTACTTAAGTAAAGTTTGTTAAAATTACTACTATTCTCTTGAGCATAAAAAGTATGTACACACTGAAAAACTGCCATGATTTTTCTATCACCAGATGACTGGAATATAAAAAATCAATGATGTGAGTGAGTTATTGAGATGGTAGTGAATGCTGTGTTGGAAGAGAGTATAATTTAATTACTGTTGCTACAGATAATTCCGGTGTCAAACTTTCTGCTGGAACAACCGTAGTAATTCACCCATTGAATAATTTGCTTGTTAAATTTCTGGTAATTGATTCAATTGTGCTGTTGTATGAGCGATCGCAATTTCTTTAGAGACTAGCTGTGGGTTAAAATTGCGATCGCTGCAACGTATTCTGCTAGTTGTGCTGCTGCCAAAAAATATACTTATGCAAGCCACAATCCAGAATTGGCTGTTTTACTTCTGGATTCTGAATTCTGCTATATCGTGCCAGCCTTGATTAATTTGAATGATTTGAACCGCGGTAAATTCGCTCTCTTTGCTCTGGAGAAAGATGGGGTATCGGGAAGTTTTCAGATGCTACTCCTTGGTTTTGAGGAGAACGAATTGCCATATCACAATTTGGAAATTGATTGAGGATGGGATCTTCTGTGTCTGATTCGGTCAGCTGACTTTGAGGTAAGACATAGGCGTGTTTATCGGGATCGTATGCTAAAACTTCTCCTGACTCTATTTGATAAACCCAAGCATAAATTTTAAGTTGGCCGTGGTAAAGCTTGGAGTGAATTACTGGATAAGTCCGTAAATTTTCAATTTGAGTTAGAACATTTTCAGCAATCATAATCTCTAACAGTTCTTCAGACTGGTAGTGACTGTAGTGGTCTAAAACTAGCCTACGAGTTGCTTCTGCATATTTGAGCCAATCATAAACAAGTGGCAAATCCTCCCTCAGACCTTGTAATTTCATTAGTCCTTTCATCGCGCCGCAATGAGAGTGGCCACAGACAATAATTTGCTGAATTCCTAAAGCTTCTACTGCATATTCAATCGTGGCACCTTCCCCGCCATTAGTTGCCCCATAGGGTGGAATAATATTACCTGCATTGCGAATCACGAATAATTCACCTACCTGAGCTTGTGTAATTAAATTTGGGTCAAGACGTGAATCGGAACAAGTGATAAATAATACCCTAGGTTTTTGACCATGCGAGAGTTGCTCAAATAGTTCTTGGTGCGTTGAAAAATAGCTAGATTTAAATTCACGCAGACCTTTAATTAATTTCTTCATTACTAAGTTCCAGAAATACTCGTAGGTGAATTACCAATCAGAGAAGATTGATTGAGGGTGAGATAATATCAAGTGCAGACCGATTAGCGAGAGAATTAGCAAATTTGTGACAACATATAAGAGCGTCAGCCTTTTTGTTGAGGTTAGTGTCGCTATAGCAAAACAGTAGCGACTTGTCTTCAGAAATTATTGTTGACGCTTTGAGAAGTAAGAACAAATGAAAAATTACTTCTATATCATAGGGTAACTTGGTGCTTTAATTGCCAGTATAATAAGTAGTTAGAGATAAATAATTGTTGTTGAAACAAGGCTGCTGTATTTAACGCTGAGTGTTAAGTAGGTATAATCTATAGAGACGACATTTAGTTGTCGCTGATAATTATCTTGACTCATCAATGGGCATAGCGATCGCTATGACTGCAAGTACCAAAAAACCTCCTTTTGCAGAGTGTTTACAGGAATGGCTGCACAAAATCAACCGCAACGAATTCAAATAGAGTTAGAATTATCACCAGAATTGTACGAAACCATAAATAATCTTGCACAGCAGCTACATGGAGATCATGTGGAGGTACTACTAAAAGCGATCGCACTCTTAGAAGTAGCTTTAGAAGCCAAGCAAAAAGGCAAACATCTTTGGATTGTAGATGATCACGATAACATGGAAACTCAAATTGTGGGCATCTAATAACATGACAGAGGTGAAAGATTTATCCCAAATCATTGCTAGTAAAGGCCAAAATCCCTTAGTAATATCAGCAATAAATAAACAGTCTTCAGCTGATGCCGAACTTGAGCGCCAGCTACGAGAACTTCAGTTTAAACAAGAGCTTAAAAAAAGCTGGATTTTATTTATAGTTAGAGATGTAGTAATTTTCTCGGCAATTATCTTTTTTATTTTTGCAGTAAGCGGTTATTCTTTATTTATGAATATTTATAGATAAAACTATTTGCTGCAAATATCGACGTTGATAATTAGTATGACTGGTGCTTATCTAAACATTTACTATTAGCTTACCGCGAATCTGCGATCGCTATCAAATCAATATATATTCACTTAATGCAATATTTACTAATATTTATTATAAGAAAATATCGTTAAGAAAGTGACATTTGTAATTGCTGAAGGTACAGGAGAATAAACAATGGCATGGGTGTATCTGGTGGTTGCAGGTTTATTAGAAATTGTCTGGGCTATTGGGCTGAAATATTCTCAAGGCTTTACGAAGCTGGTTTTCAGTATTCCCACAGTTGTTTGTATGATGTTGAGCTTTTTCTTTTTATCGATAGCGCTACGCACACTACCAGTAGGTACTGCTTATGCTGTTTGGACTGGAATAGGGGCAATCGGTACGGCTTTGTTAGGGGTAATTTTATTTGGTGAACCTGCTTCTGTAAAGCGTTTTATTTGCATTGGCTTAATTTTGGCTGGTGTACTAGGACTCAGATTGGTATCTAGTCTTTAATATTACTGGATAAACATGAGGATGAAGGTTGAAAAGCTGGAAAAGCCTTGAGAATATGGCTTTGTTTTTAAAAGCTGTATCTTTGCCTGAGCGCGTTTTATATATTATTCAACCTGATGAAAGAACAACAATCAAATTGTATGCGTCTAAATAAATAAAGACCTCTAACTCAGTAATTAGGTTTATTAACCATGAGCATATCTTCCATAATTGAGAGAAATCTCAACCACACCAAGCAATATCAATCATTATTGCTTATAGGTTTAGTATCTATAACGATGACAGCTTGTAGTGCATCTCTTAGTAAACAAAGTGAAAAACAACTCTCTTTTGATGTTAGCAAGGCTGTAAGCTTTACTACCAATAATCAACAGGACGTTGCAGAGGAGACTCAAAGTTATAAAAACACTCAAGTATTTCCGCTGCAAGTGTCTGCTTCTATGATAACTCAAGACAGCCAAAAACAAGCTGTTCAAGTGATTCGTCACTATTACAACGCTATTAATCATCAAGACTATAAAAGTGCTTATTTAGACTGGTCAAATAATGGTGCCGCTAGTCAACAATCTTTTGAGCAATTTAGCCAAGGGTTTAAGGATACACTTTCTGTCAAAGTGGATATTGGAGAACCTGGGAGGTTAGATGGAGCAGCAGGTTCATCTTATATAGAAATTCCTGTTACTATTACCTCTAAAACTGTGAATGGAAAAGTGAAGCATTTTAAAGGTAGTTATACCTTGCGGCGTATTAATGATATTCCTGGTTCTACTCTCAAGCAAAGGATGTGGCATATTTATTCGGCAAAAATTACTCAGATACATTAATTATTTCTGTATATAGTGTGATTTTGAATGACTACAGCATTGTTGAGATTAATCATAATTGAAGATATATTTTTATCCAAATTTGCTTCTAAAGGAATGACTAATGTGTTATTAATACGCTGTGGTTCTCCAAATAAACAACGACATTTAAACTTTGTAGTCATGATTGGCATAAAAGCAATTTTGGTAGTTAGTTTGCCATGATAATTACCACATTCAGTGGCAGTATCAGGTGGAAAACAAGTCTGTTCATAAAGATAGAAAGTTTTAGAATAGCCTGGATAATTAATTACTTGCTTTAAGTTAAAATCAAATATGCCAGAAATTGCCCAAATATATAGCGCTAGTAAGAATATTCCACTGGATAATAATAAGTAAAGACCTAAAAAAATCCGCCTGTTGAAAATTGGCAATGGCTGGGGCTTTTTTAAAAATATAATACTTATTCCCAACGCTAGTAACCACATTCCCACAAAAATCGACCCTTGAGCAGTTTGCCAACTAGGGATGAAGGGGGTGTTAAGAACTGCGATCGCGACAAATGGAGCTATTAACACAAATAGGAACTGTAAATTGCGGTGCTGCATAGCTGGATTTTTTCGCCATCATAGCCGATGTAACCAAGAAGTAAGGTGTAGTTTAGACCTCATGAACAAACCTTGTAATATTCTCACTGCTCATAGGCATATTTAGATAGACAAAATATCTGCAATTTGAATGAGGAAAGCTCTGGCGGCTTAAGACAAAGTTTGTAAATACGCTAAAAATCGCTTTTCGGGGATTAAACAAGATGCAAACATCCGTAAAACAAGACATCCAAATGAAATACAGACAATTAGGAAACAGTGAGTTGCGCGTTTCCGAAATTAGTCTTGGTTCCTGGTTAACTTATGGGGGTGGCGTAGAACAGCAAAATGCCGAGGCTTGTATTCACAAAGCTTTTGACGTTGGAATTAACTTTATTGATACTGCCAATGTTTACGCAAATGGTGGAGCGGAATCCTTTTTGGGAGAAGTATTGCAAGGAATTGAGCGTTCATCATATATCTTAGCGACCAAAGTCTTCTTTCCAATGTCAGCTACTGATAGAGGACTTTCAGCAGCCCAAATCCGCAAACAAATTGATGCTTCCTTACAGCGACTGCGTACCGATTACGTTGACCTGTACCAATGCCATCGTTACGATCCAAATACACCGTTAGAAGAAACAATGACAGCCCTGACTGAGGTAGTGCGTCAGGGAAAAGCGCGTTACATTGGCTTTAGCGAGTGGAGTCCAGAACAAATCCAAGCAGCGCTCAATTTAACTGATGTTGAACGTTTTGTTTCCAGCCAGCCGCAATATTCTATGCTATGGCGCAAACCGGAAGCACAAGTATTTCCCTTGTGTGCGGCTAATGGTGTTGGTCAGATTGTTTGGTCGCCGTTGGCTCAAGGTGTACTTACAGGTAAATATCAGCCAGGACAAGCGCCACCGCAAGATTCTCGCGCTGCAAACGACAAGATGAATTCGTTTTTGCGGGAGGAGTTATTTAATGATCGCACTCTCACCGCAGTCCAAAAACTCAAATCAATTGCTCAAGACTTGGGTTTGAGTATGCCGCAATTGGCACTGGCTTGGATATTGCGAGATGAGCGTGTGTCTTCAGCAATTATTGGTGCTAGTCGTCCAGAACAAGTTGTTGATAACGCTGCTGCATCAGGAGTGAAGTTAGATGCAGATATACTGGCTGCGATTGAGCAAATACTTACACCAGTTGTACAAAAGTGAGACAAATAGCTGCTTAGAGCGAACCCAAAAATTTTTTGCTGTCTTACCGGAAAGCATAGAACTGAAGATGTATTTAATTACATAGCAAATTTACTATGTGTAAACCGGGGATAAAGCTCTAAAATTCCCCTTCTTAAATCTATCTTTCCTTCTCTCTATCTGCTCTGGTTATCCGCCAGGGCAGTTTTAATTTTATTGGTAGACAGCACAATCAAATGAAATTGGCTGGCTTTTTGAATATGATAGCGATCGCCACCCATGCTTTAGCTTTATTTTGGTTCTTTATGCCAGACACTTAATCTATATCTTAAGTTAGCTAAAGTTGGAGAGTAGGCGATGGTAGTTCTGCGGTACTTGGTAATTTTGCTGACTTACATTGGTTTAGGAATGGGCTATTTACCCGGACTGCGGATGAATCGTGCCACCATCGCCCTTGTGGGTGCAGCGTTGTTGATGGCATTGAGATTACTTGATCTATCTGCGGCGTGGAGTGCTATTGACTATAAAACCCTTGTCTTCTTGTTCGGCATGATGATCATTAGCGCTAATCTTGCAGCTTCAGGTTTTTTCCAGTTAGCTGTTGATTACACTATCCGTTATATCCACAGTCCATTCGGGTTATTAATCGGCCTAACTTTTGGTAGCGGCTTGCTTTCGGCGCTGTTTCTCAATGATACGATCGCCCTGATCCTCACACCCCTGGTAGTCGGCATCACTCAATTACTCAATCTCAACCCTATTCCCTACCTGTTAGCATTGGCTGGCGCAACAAATCTTGGTTCTGTCGCTACCCTCAGCGGCAATCCGCAGAATATTTTAATTGGTTCATTTTCTGGGATTAGTTATTTAGACTTTGCCCAAGCTTTGACACCACTAGCTTTCATAAGTTTGGTAATCCAAGTAGGTTGGTTATGGTGGTTGTATCCAGAGGTGCGATCGCTGCGTCCTTATTTGAAAGTAGAACCACCACGCTACCGCATCTTTAAACCTTTGTTAGCCAAGAGTCTGCTAATTACTACTGGATTGTTAGTAGCGTTTTTGTTGGGAATTCCCACTGCTGAGACTACTCTAATTGCTGCCGGACTATTACTAGTAACACGCCGTATCAAGCCAGAGCGAACTTTGCAAAAAGTAGACTGGGATTTGCTATTGATGTTTTGTGGGCTATTTATCCTTACCGAGGGTGTACAGAAACTGGGTGTCCTAGAATCGTTTACCCGTTTTGTTAACGATCCCTTGAGCATTCTGGGAGTAACAGTATTGTTGTCAAATTTGGTATCTAATGTGCCGGCGGTACTGCTGCTACATAACCTCATTCCCCATCCCAACACCCAAACTTGGCTACTGCTGGCGGCGGCTTCCACATTGGCAGGAAATTTGACGCTGTTGGGTTCTGTAGCCAATTTGATTGTAGCGGAGGCAGTTGCGAAGAAAGGATATCGGCTGACATTTGGTGAGCATTTGCGATTTGGACTACCATTAACTGTGGTGACTCTGGTGCTTACCTATTTTTGGCTTTTTTAAACTGAGTGATGCAACTGCTCAAGGCGGTTCGCAGACATCACCCAAAAGTTACATTCTCAGTTCGTTCAAAAACTACCGAGAGATTATTTGCCGGCATTTTGTCAATTTGCTTCACGACAAGATTTTCTGTTTTAGCGGTGGCTATGACATCCTCTAAGTTACGCACACCCCATTCTGGATTTTGAGTGCGTAAATATTCATCAAAAGCTGCATTACTTGGGGCTGTATGTTCTCCGCCTTGTTTAAAAGGCCCATATAAATAGAAAATCCCACCTACAGGTAAGATGCGACCTGCACCAGCCACTAGTCCTAAACAAGCTGACCACGGTGAAATGTGAATCATATTAATATTAACGATCGCCGTAATTGGTGAAGTATTTAGCCAGTTGGTTGCTATTTCTTTCTCTACGACCCAAACTGGTTCTTTGACATCAAGCTCTAGGGGTGGATAAACATTTTGACATTGATAATGTTCAGTCCAGGCAGCTATACTGGCTCTGGCTTGGGGGTTAACATCTGTTGGCAGCCACATACAATTTTTGAATTTGGATGCAAAATAGACTGCGTGTTCGCCTGTCCCGCTGGCAATTTCCAAAACTGTACCACTCCCAGGCAATACTTGTAAAAGTACTTCGAGAATTGGTTCACGATTGCGCTCTGTGGCTGGGGCATATTGTCGTGCGTCTTGTGTTGTCATGGGGGTAATTTTACTAGTTTATTGCTTAAGTTAATTACATCATGTTTAATAATTTTCTTAAAATCACTATGTAAACATTTTTAATTTTAAACTATTTTTTTGCTGATATCTGGGAATACTAAACAAAACCGCTTTCAATCTGAAAAGAGTTATGATTAACACTCAAGTAAATATTCCCGGATATATAGTTAATGAGCAAATTTATGATGGGTTGAGAACTGTAGTTTACCGAGCAGTTAGAAAAATTGATAACCTACCTGTTGTTATCAAACTCCTGAAAAATTTTTATCCCAGCTTTAGCGAACTTGTCCAATTCCGCAATCAATATACTATTGCCAAAAATCTCAATTATCCTGGAATTATTCAAACTTATAGTCTAGAATCTTGCCAAAATAGTTATATATTGGTCATGGAAGACTTTGGGGGAATTTCTCTCAAAAAGTGGGGAGTAGAGAAAAACTCACTATTTCTTAAGGAATTTTTAGAAATTGCGATCGCACTCTGCAATACCTTAGATATTCTCTATCAAAATTGCATTATTCATAAAGATATTAAACCTAGCAATATTTTAATTAATCCTGTAACCAAAGAAATTAAATTAATTGATTTTAGTATTGCATCACTTCTACCACGAGAAACTCAAACCTTAGTTAATCCCAATGTATTAGAGGGAACACTGGCTTATATTTCTCCTGAACAAACCGGGAGAATGAATCGGGGAATTGACTATCGGACTGATTTTTATTCACTGGGTGTAACTTTTTTTGAGTTACTCACAGGTGAGTTACCATTTTCATCTAATGATGCAATGGAGTTAGTACATTGTCACATTGCAAAAATGCCTGCGCTATTGGGTAACAGAGAAGAGATTCCCCAGGTTATTTCTGAGATTGTGATGAAATTGATGGCGAAGAATGCTGAAGATAGGTATCAGAGTGCATTAGGATTGAAATTTGATTTAGAAAAATGTTTAACTCAGTTAAGAGAAACTGGTGAAATTCAAAGTTTTGAGATTGCTAGTAGGGATATGTGCGATCGCTTTATCATCCCTGATAAATTATATGGTAGAGAGGCTGAAGTAGAAACCTTACTTCAAGCATTTGAGCGAGTTAGCACTGGCGCAACAGAAATGATACTGGTAGCTGGTTTTTCAGGGATTGGGAAAACCGCAATTGTCAACGAAGTGCATAAACCAATTGTGCGCCAACAGGGTTATTTTATTAAAGGTAAATATGACCAATTTAATCGCAATATTCCCTTCAGTGCTTTTGTCCAAGCATTCCGCGATTTAATTGGGCAATTGTTAACAGAAAGTGACATAAAAATTCAGCAATGTAAACACAAAATATTAGAAGCTGTTGGCGAAAATGGACAAGTAATTATTGATGTTATTCCTGAACTAGAAATCATTATTGGTCAACAACCACCAGCCATAGATTTATCAGGAATAGCAGCCCAAAATCGCTTTAATTTATTGTTCCAAAAATTCATTCAAGTCTTTACCAGCGCTGAACAGCCCTTAGTGATATTCTTAGATGATTTGCAATGGGCAGATTCCGCATCGCTAAAATTAATTCAGATATTAATGGCTGATACAGGCCGTCTGTTGATCATTGGTGCTTATCGTTATAACGAAGTTCGTGCTGGTCATATACTACTATTAACTTTGAGTGAAATTCAAAAAACATCAGCAACAATCCAAACCATTAATTTAACACCATTAAGCCAATTACAAATAAACTATTTAGTTGCGGATACAATTAAATGCCCAAAAAATTTAGCCTGGGATATTTCTGCATTAATTTATCAAAAAACTCAAGGTAATCCATTTTTTGCTACCCAGTTTCTTAAGGCATTACATCAAGAAAATATCATTAAATTTAATTTGGAGTTATGTTGTTGGCAATGTGATATTGCACGAGTAAAAACTCAAGCAGTTACAGATGATATCGTAACTTTTATGGTTTTTCAATTGCGAAAACTACTGCCAGCGACTCAATATATATTGCAGTTAGCAGCTTGTATTGGCAATCAGTTTGATTTAGCAACTTTGGCTATTGTTCTAGAACAATCAGAAGTTGAAACAGCGACTAATTTATGGGGAGCATTGCAAGAAGGATTGATTTTACCGATTAGTGATGTTTATAAATTTTATCAAGGAGAAGATAATCAGCAACTAGGGTTGTCAAATATCAACAAACAATTAGCTAAATATAGATTTTTACACGATCGCGTCCAACAAGCCGCCTATTTACTGATTCCCCATGAGCAAAAACAGACAACCCACTATCAAATCGGGCGACTGCTGTTGCAAAAAATTGATCCAGCAGCAAGAGAAGAACGAATTTTTGAAATAGTCAATCAATTAAATCACGGAATTGCTTTAATTACCCAACAAACACAACGGGATGAATTAGCAGAACTTAATTTAATTGCTTGTCGCAAAGCTAAAAGTTCCACCGCCTATCAAGCTGCGGGCGAATATGCCGCAGTTGGATTATCTCTGTTAGGGGAAAAAGCCTGGCAGCAACAATATGAAATAACACTTGCCTTCCATGACTTAGCGGCAGAAATTGCTTCTTTATGCGGCGAATTTGAGGTAATGGAACAGTTGATTGATAGCGTGATTATCCAGGCACAATCTTTGCTAGAAAAAGTCAATGTCTACTGTATTAAAATCCAATCTTATGTTTTTCAAAATAAGCCAATTGAAGCTCTAGATATTGGACAAAAACTCCTGCAACAGTTTGGGGTAATATTTGCCGAATCACTAACACCAGTAGATATTCAACAATCAATTCAAGAGATTAGTGAACTAATAGAAGATAGAAAAATTGCCGATTTATTTGATTTGCCTGTCATGACAGATCGGCAAATCTTGGCAATTCTCCAGATTGCCTATGCTCTCATCCCACCAGCTTACAACTCCGGTTCTATTCTGTGTCCATTACTGATTGCTTTGTCAGTCAAATTATCCATTCAACATGGAAATACAATTATTTCTGCATTTGCTTATGCTAACTATGGCTTCATTCTCTGCAATCTTTTAAAAGATGTAGATGCAGCCACAGAATTTGCTCAATTATCCCTACAAATCATCTCAAAATTTGACGCTAAAGCTATTAAGCCAGAGGTGCTTTTAGTGTTAGGAGGTTTTATCCTGCACCGCAAATCTCACATCAAAGATATCCTCCCACTGTTGCAAGAAGGTTACGTGACTGGTTTAGAAGTTGGTAGTACAAAGTTTGCTGGATATCATGCTCGTACTTTTTGTAATGCTGCTTTTTGGTGTAATCAACCGCTGGCTACTTTGGAGGAGAATGCTCGTGCTTACTACAATGGGTTGATGCAGCTGAATCAATTGGGACTAGCCAATCATTGTCGGCTTTCTTGGCAGTCTGCATTAAATTTGTTGGGTTTTGGGGAAAATCCTTGTATTTTGTCTGGGGAAGCTGTACAAGAGACGGAAATTCTGCCGCAAATTATATCTGATAATGACGTAAGTGAGTTGTTTGTCTTCTATTCATACAAACTCATGCTCTGCTTTTTGTTTGGAGAAATTGAACAAGCTCAAAATCATGCAGTTGAGTGCAGTCGCTACTTAATCGCTGCTCAGGGACTAGTATATGAACCTACGTTTTATTTTTATGATTCTTTGACTGCTTTAGCCGTTTTGAGTGGTGAATCGGAAGAAACAGCAGAAGTCCTTCAACGGATAGAACAGAACCAAACTCAGCTAAAACAATACTGGGCGCACTATGCTCCGATGAATTATCAACATAAAGTTGATTTGGTGGAAGCGGAAAAATGTCGAGTATTAGGCAAAAATTATGAAGCAGCAGATTGGTACGATCGCGCCATTGCTGGGGCTAAAGCTAACGCATATATTCAAGAAGAAGCTTTAGCTAACGAACTGGCAGCTAAATTTTACCTTGATGGGGGCAGAGAGCGCATCGCCCAAGGCTATATGATTGAAGCTTATTACGGCTATGCTCGTTGGGGTGCAAAAGCCAAGGTTGTTGATTTAGAACAACGCTACCCGCAACTACTGACTTCTATCTTCCAACAAACTCGTACTTCCCTCTCAATTCAAGAAACTGTTTTTCCCTTGGGAACTCATACTTCCACAAATTCTTCTACTAGCATCTCCGATTCTCTAGATTTAGCTACCATTCTTAAAGCCTCTCAAAGCCTTTCTCGCGAAATCGAACTCAAAAAACTACTTGCATCGTTGTTGCATATTGTTATTGAAAATGCGGGGGCTGATAAATGTGTGTTGATGCTGTTGCAAGATGATTCTCTACAAGACACCCAAGACAATCGCCTATTGATCAAAGGACTAATTGTCGTGGGTTCTGAGCCAGTTGTGTTGCAGTGTCTTCCTATTGAGGACAGCCAAGACATTCCCCTGAAGCTGATTTACAAAGTCAAAAATGAGAGGCGAACTGCTGTACTACTAGATGCGGCGCTTAATCCGGTTTTAGCTAGTGATCCTTATATTATCCGTGAACAGCCCAAGAGTATTTTATGTAATCCGATTTTGCATCAAGGGAAGTTGCTGGGCATTTTATATCTAGAAAATAGATTAGTTACAGGTGCATTTACGAGCGATCGCATCGAACTACTCAACTTACTCTGCGCTCAAGCCGCAATTTCTCTAGAAAATGCGCGATTATATGAGCGATCGCAACAATATGCCCAAGAGTTAGAACAAGCATTGCACAATTTACAAAACGCCCAATTACAAATCGTGCAAAGTGAAAAGATGTCTGCATTAGGTAATTTAGTTGCTGGAGTAGCCCATGAAATGAATAATCCTTTAGGATTTATTGCTGCCAGTTTGCAACAAGCTCAACCTACTATTGCTGATATTGTTGAACATTTAAAAATCTATCAAGAAACTTTCCCAGACAAGAGTAATCAAATTCTCAAGCACGCCGAAAATATTGATTTGGAATATACCTTGGAAGATTTACCAAAAATGATTGATTCTATGAATATAGCCTGTGACAGGCTAAAAAATATCAGCACTAGTCTCCGCACCTTCTCCCGTGCTGATAAAGATTACAAAGTACCATTTAATATCCATGATGGCATTGATAGCACAATTTTAATTTTGAAACATCGTCTCAAGGCTAATGAGCAACGTCCCGCTGTTGAAGTTATCACTAACTACAGTGATTTACCTTCAATAAAATGTTTTCCTGGTCAGTTAAATCAGGTATTTATGAATATCTTAGCAAATGCTATTGATGCTTTAGATGAATCAAATCAAGGACGCAGTTTTGAGGAAATTCGAGCTAATCCTAACCTGATTAATATTACTACATCAATTAATAATAACCAGGTAAAAATATTAATTGCTGATAATGGTAAGGGGATGAATGAAGAAGTTAAACAAAAAATATTTGACCATTTATATACTACTAAACCTGTGGGAAAAGGTACAGGTTTAGGGTTAGCTATAGCCAGACAAATAGTCGAAAAAACCCACGGCGGCAAATTGAGTTGTAATTCTATTTTGGGTGAGGGTACAGAGTTTATTATCGAAATACCTGTTTAATATCTTGTCAATCCTCATCAATCGAACTACCTTCATCCTTACCAAAGCGATATTCCCACTCAGCCACATTTGCATATTGCGAGATGTATTGTAGTAAGGGTTGAGCTAAACGCTATAATGCAGGACTAGAACTAATCCAAACAACATCAAGATCATCAGACATAAAAACTGACATACCTCAAAAGCAAAATCAAATACCACAAATACACACATTTTGCCGTCAAATCTTAGCGTTACTCCGCATTAACCTCAGTACCACGTTGCGTTTAAAAACAAAATTAGTTGTGTGCATCTGTAGTTAATCACCAGGTATAAAACTAGAAGACTGTACGCTCTTCTAAGTGGGCTGTAATTTCTAGCCGGTTACGCCAAATAGGACGCAATTCCTGGCGGGCAAATAATTGCAATTGATCGCCAACATGAGGTGAATTCGGTTGAGTAGCATTACCATAGCTAGTGAGTGCCTTGGCTTTGACTGGTTGGGAAAACTCTACCGCAGCAACGTAAGAGTCACCATTAACTGCTTGAAAGCGTCCATCATTTGTTGGGGCGAAAGTGACTACGCGAAAGATCCCTTTTTCTCCATCACCGCCATTAGCAGGTAAGTCCACATTGTCAGAACGTAATCGAAAAACGTCACCCCAAGCAACATCTAGAGTGCCATAGGTCTGCTCTATTTTTGCGGCAACATTTACTAGTGTTTTGACTGCACTTTCAGGATCAGCTAAACCATCCGGTGTCGTGCGGGGAGATTTTTCATTCCAAGGAGTACTAAATGCTGTATTTATATCGAGGTTGTCCACCCAAGAGTTGAACAGTACAGCACCTCGGCTATTTGCATCAGCTTTACGATCCCATTTTGTCAGTACTTCAGCAGCGCGGCGTGCTAATTGATTTTCTTGGTTTTGAGCAGCAGGAATCAAATCATCGAGAATTCTGTCTGCTAGTTCCATTTGGGTTGAATGCTTGTAAGCAATCATTTCCTCAAAGGAAATACTTTCATCTTCAGCTAACATTCTGGCAGAACGCTGCGCCCGGAAATCCATTGGCCCCCGTGGTGCCATATAGGATGGATAATTGTCGGCTTTGATAGCAATAGGAAAAGTGGTAGTCCAAGGTGGGTCATTGGTATTTTGTAACCAACCACTAGGGGGATCAATCACTTTTGGCAAATCTCGATATGGGTGCATTTTAGTCCAGAGAGTTTTCGAGGTATCACCAGGAATAGTGTTTTGCCAGTAGGCAAAGTCTCCTTGCTGACGTACAGGAACTAGACCGTTGAATAGGTGCATAATATGGCCTTCACGGTCGGCATACATAACAGTAAACATAGGTAACTGTAAGCGTTGCAATGCTTTCTGAAATTGGGTGAGATTTTGGGAACTGGCCATATCCCACCACTGTTCTAAAACGCCTGGACTGTTTTGACCAACGACGCGCAGTGCTAAAGCTTTACCTTTGTTAGCGCTAACTACAGGGCCATGAAGAGAATTTTGGACGGAGAAGATTTGCTCTCGGAAAGCGCCATTTTTTTGCTTAATTTTTAAGGAAAAGTTTGTTGTTTCAAAGGGGCGAACTTTGCCATCAAAAAGATAGCCATCTTTTTGTAATTTGAGTTTGTAGCTATCCCAACCATCATGAGTATTGACTGTGTGAGTCCAACCTAAATTATCGTTGAAGGCGATCGCTAAAACCGGAATACCGACCAATGTTGCCCCATAAGCATCAATACCTGGGGCAGTAATTTGGGCTTCGTACCATAAAAATGAATCGCCCCAAGGTAAGTGGGGATTGGCTAACAGCATTGCTTTACCACTGGCTGACCGTTTTGGTGCGATCGCCCAACCATTAGAACCTAGCGCAGACTTAGTATGAGTTATATCAGCTACCCTTCCTGGATCGACGACAAAAGTAAACAGCAGTACTCTTTGTAAGTGACTAAGTACATCCTCTGGTGTGACTGGTAATACTACTTTGACTTCATCGTCAATTAAATCGGGATGTCTTTTGGCATAAGTATTAATTCCATTAGCAAAAGCTTTGAGATAACTACGAAATGCCGGACTTTGGGCTGCATACCAAGCACTAGCCCGTTTGGGTACACCCATTGTCAGTACCCATTTATCTGATTCGAGATAATCTTCTCCCCAATATTGTGCAGCTTTTCCCCTGGCTTGACCGTAGAGGTGCAACAGCAAGTTTCCGTGACTTTGCATCTGCGCCCACCCAAAAGCTTGAAAAGCATTGGGAGTGTTATTTCCATATATATGCGGTATGCCGTAGGTATCCCAAAGAATTTCTGTGGTTTTGGGTACAGAACTAATACTTTGACTACTAACAACTAAAATGAAAATAATTCCGAGTAGAAAAGGTAAGAATCTGCGTAATACTTTGTGCCACTGAATAGGGTAAAGTGGTTTGTTTTTGACAAAAGAAAACATTAGAGTTTGAATGTGAGATTTTGGTTAATTTGTGCTGACAAATATTTAGCTAAACTTGCTAGTAACATAGATTGGGCAGAATGCAGAAAAAAGTGATCACCAGGAAACATATCTAAATTAAAATTAGTCGTTGTTTGTTCTTGCCATGCTTGTAGTTCGTCACAACTCACTTCCGAATCTTGTAATCCGCCAAACACACTAATGGGACATGCTAAAGGTGGTTCAGGAGTATAAATATAAGTTTCTAAAACAGCAAAATCAGCACGTAAAATTGGCTGAAATAATTGCATTAGTTCAGAATTCTCTAATACAGCTGGTGGTGTCCCGTTGAGATGACGTATTTCTGCGATGAAATCTGCTTCCGGGAGGTTATGAATTGCCGGGTATGAGTCGGGTATTTGCGGGGCGTGACGACCAGAGATAAATAAGTAGACGGGGAGAAGATGATACTTTTTGCGAAGTAGCCGCGCTAACTCAAAGCTAATTAAGCCACCCATACTGTGACCAAAAAAGGCGAATGGTTTGTCTAAATAGGGGTGGATTATGGAGGCGATCGCATCTACAAGCACATCCATATTATTACATAGCGGCAATTTTATTTGTCTACCTCGACCTGGAAGTTCAATCGCGCAAACTTCTATAAACGGAGGTAAATAATCAGCCCAACTGCGAAATAGTAAAGAACTACCACCCGCATAAGGAAAGCAAAATAAACGCAAATCTGCTAAAGGATTTGCTTTGGGGCAAATTATCCAAGAATTGTAACTTGATATGTTTGTCTTCATTACAAGTTGAATTAGCTGTTGAGCCTACTCCTCCATTTTTTTCCTTAAACTCAGAGGTCTCATATCAGTCCAAACTTCCTTAATATATTCCAGACATTCTGATTTGAGTCCACTTTTACCAGCATCTCGCCACCCAAGGGCATTTTCTCTATCAGCAGGCCAAATAGAATATTGTTCTTCATGGTTAACCACAACCTTATAAATTGTTGTATCTTCAGAATTTGTTTGATTCATTTTGTTTTTCTCGTCTATAGAGTTTGTTAAAAACTAACTAAGTAAAAAACCACCTGCTTGTAATTCTCTGACACTATCTTGAACAGCCTGAATAATAAAATCAATATCTTCTGCTGTATGGGCTGTAGATAAAAAGCCATCACCTTTTGGCATGAGAACACCTCTATCAATCATGTGATTAAATATGAGTTTTAGCCCAATTAGAAATGAAGGCTCTGTTAGTAAAAGAGAAGTTTCAGAAAAATTAGCATTGAAAAACGAGCCAAAATTTGACAGATAGATGGGAAGTTTTTCTAATTCAAAGTAAGCATTTAGCCTTTCTACAAATTGCGATGTCCGTTGGTTTAACTGTTCTTGTAGACTGACCCCTTGCATTTTTAAATATTGCAATAAAGCACGCGCAGCAGCTAGAGAAAGAGAATGTCTACAATAACTAGTCCCAGACCACGTAGCTGGTACATCTGGAGAAGACACATCACCATAATTCCACATACCGCCATCAATGGTATCCATATAAGCAGCTTTACCAGCCACTACTGCTAAAGGCATACCACCACCAACTATTTTTCCGTAGGTTGCAATGTCGGCTTCAACTCCAAACCATGCTTGTGCGCCACCTGGATGAATGCGGAAGCCAGTATTCATTTCGTCAAAGATTAACGGTATTTTTAATGTTTGAGTCAATTGGCGTAGTTGCTGAATAAAGGCTTGGGGTTGAAAGCCGAGTCTGTGTTGTTGTACAGGTTCTACCAAAACAGCGGCCAATTCTTGCTTATAGTTTTTAATTATCTCTAACGACTCAAGACTTCCATACTCTAAAACCAAAACATCTTCAGCAGTATTTGGTGTTATTCCCGGATACTCTGGAATCCCTTTAGGACTGCCATCTGTCGTCTCTGCTTTTACTAAAGTTCCATCAAAAATACCATGATAAGAACCAGAAAATAAAGCAATCTTATGACGATTTGTGGCTGCTCTGGCTATGCGTAGGGCTAACATCATTGCTTCTGTGCCTACACTACAAAAAGCTACCCGTTCCATCCCCGTCAGTTCCGAGATTAACTCAGCAACTTCACCAGCCAGTGCTGCTTGTGCGCCGCTTTGGATACCATGTTCAAGTTGATCTGCGATCGCTTTTTTGATAAATGGTGGATTGTAACCGCATAAATGTATGCCATATCCACCAGTTAGGTCTATGTATTCGTTACCATCAACATCCCACATTCTGGAGCCTAAAGAACGTTCAGTCAAAATCGGATAGAACATTTCTTTTATAAGAAAATCAAACCCGACAGAACCTCTATTATTGGCAAAAACAGGACGATATTTTTGAGCCAGTTGTTTGGATGTTTTTGTGCGTTGATTGTAACGAGTAATTAATGTTTCTAAATGCTTTTGTTGACGAGGATTAAGTTCTGTTGTTAGATTCTGATTTGTTGTTTTGGCAATTGTCTCGGTTGATAATTCCAACTGTTGCAAATTAGATATGCTAGTGGTATCCATCAAGTTAAATTTTGCTGTTGGTGTAAGTTATGGTTGTTTTACTTAACAAATATTCCAAGCTCTAGCTGATTTAGGCATGTCTTTAGTTGCTCTGCTAAAACTTGCGCGTGAGGTTGAGTCAGCATAGTGTAATGATTACCTGGAATTGTATATATTTCTACTGGTTCAGAAGATAGTTGCTGCCAACCCCAACTAGGGTCGTTGGGATAATCAAACCCTTCATTACTATCGCTGGCTTGTAAGAGAATCATACGATTAGAATATACTTGTGGTTCATATTTACACACTGCTTGTAGGTTACTTTGATAAAATTTAAAAAATCGGTAGAAGTTGTGAAAGCTAAAATTAGTTGGCATTAAGTTAGCTACTTGTAATTGCTCAAAAACATACTGCAATTGCTCGTCATACTGCATTTTTTGAAACTTCTCAGATGATGCTGATAAATTCTTCCCAGCAGAACTAGCTAAATCAGATGCAAAACTAGCTAAAATCTCAGAATCATTATATGGCTGAATCATTATAGGTTGAGTAGAAAAAGTAGGTGCTGCATTATCCAATAAGAATATTAGAGGCACTTGCTGACCTTGCTTTTGTAGTTGTTGTGCCATCTCAAAAGCTATGATACTCCCCAGTGACCATCCACCTAAATAATATGGGCTTTGTGACTGAACAGTACGTATTGCTGCAAGATAATGAGCAGCCATATCTTCAATTCTGATATGTGGTTCATATTTTCCAAAAAGGCTTGGTGCTTGCAGCCCATAAAAAGGTTGATCTGAACCTAAACAATGGGCTAATTCTTTGTAACAAAAAACATTACCACCGATGGGATGAATAAAGAATAAAGGTGTTTTAGAGCCTTGTGGCTGAATTTTTACCAAGGGTGCTGCAAGTTCTTTTTGGCTAAACTTAGTTGTTGCCAAATTTGCAGTCATATAATTAATATTTGTCGAAATGGGCGAAGGCGGTAAAAACTCAGCTTTTTGCATTTCTACCACACTATTTTTGACTGCCAGAATAACATGATCTATATCTTCATCAGTATGGGCTGTCGATAAATAAAAAGTGCGCCCTTCCCAGACATATACTCCTTTTTCAAGCAAGTAGTAATAAAACAAATTGCTGAGTATAGAATTATTTTGGAAAGTAAATCGAAAAAGTGAGCCAAAGTTAATAACTCGAATCGGTACTTGTTTTTGCTCAAAATAACTATTCAGAGTTACTGCTAATTTTGTTGTTTTCTGAGTTAGTTCTTCTTGGAGTTTAAATCCATAATTCTTAATATGATTTAAGGCAGCCCAAGCAGCAGCCATCACTAGAGGATGTTTGAAGAAAGTACCTGCAAAAACAGTATTTTTTGCTTGCGGATAAGACTCATCGCCATAGTTCCACATACCCCCATCGAGTGCATCCATAAGAACAGCTTTGCCAGCTATTACCCCAATTGGCATACCAGCCGCAACCGCCTTGCCGTAGGTAGTGATATCTGCTTGAATGCCCCACAAACCTTGTATACCTGCTGGGTGCATCCGAAAGCCTGTAATTACTTCATCAAAGATTAAGACAATTCCTGTTTCTTGGGTTAGCTGTCTCAATTGATGGAGAAATTCTTGAGGTTGCAAATCTGGGCGACTGCTTTGGATTGGCTCAACTAAAACTGCTGCTAACTCATGGGCATGAGCTTGAATAATATCTAATGATTCAGAAGTCCCATAGTTGAGCATGATGACATTTTCAGCCATATATTGAGGAATGCCTAAAGCTTTCGGCACAGCATACAGCTTTTCATCAGATGTCATGCCTCCTTTCATGAGAACTTCGTCTAAATTGCCATGATAAGAACCAGTGAATAAGGCTATTTTGGTGCGTTGTGTAGCGGTGCGTGCGAGGCGTATTGCTCCCATCACTGCTTCTGAACCTGTATTGCATAAAGCGGCTCGTTCTGCACCTGTTAATTCGCAGATTAATTTGGCTACTTGTCCAGCAAGACGCGATTGAGGGCCATGTAATATGCCATTTTGAATTTGTTGTTGAATCGCTTCAATTACAAAAGATGGCGAATGACCAAATAAAAGCGTACCAAATCCCATAGAGATGTCTACGTATTCGTTGCCATCCACATCCCAAAGTCTGGCTCTTTCTCCACGCTGTCCGTGAATGGGATATATCATCTCTTTAATATCAGGAAAGAACCCTGTGACTGCTCTGCTATTGGCATGATAGGGACGATAATCTTGTGAAAGCCGTTTGGATTCTTGAGTTTTGTTAACAAGGCGTGTAATTAATGTATCTAAATGTTTTTGTTGATGGGGAGTCAACAAAGTCATTGATTCTTTGGGGATGGGTTGGGAAGTAAAAGCTGGTTTATTAGGTGCTAATTTAAAAGTTGAATTGGGATTTTGACTATTAGTTGAAATTTGAGGAATTTGTTCGTTGAGATGAAGAGTTTTATTCAGTGAACCTGTCTCAGGTAGTAAGTCTACTAATTTAGACATTACCTGAAGATGCTGTAAAAGAATCTGCTCAATATTACTATTTACAGGCTGTTCTACTTGCTGATTAACTGATAGTGTAGGCTGCGGTGTAACGGTAGGTATTGAATATTGAGGTTCATCTTTAGCAATGTGGGCTGCTAATGACTCAATTGTCAGTGAATCTTCTAGAAATATATGAAAAGGAATTTCGACTCCTAACTGTTCTTGAATAGCGCGGTTGATTTGGAGTAATAATAGCGAGTCTACGCCCATTTCCAGAAATGGGGCTTTAACATTAATTTCTGATGATTTTACTCCTAGAGAATTACTGAAAATTTCCGTCAGTACTGATAAAGTTTTATTATATTGAGATGTTTTATTTATAAATGTTAGTTGTTGCACGATAATTTCTTTTTCAGAAGATGAATTGTCTGCACTATTGACTAAAGGTTCAAGCCAGTATTTTTTCCGTTCAAAAGGATATGTGGGTAAGGGAATCCGATAAGGTTGTTCATGACTATAAAATTCTGACCAATCAATTGAAATTCTTGCTAACCACAGTTGCGCGAGTGTATTGAGCAAAAACGCCTGATCTGATTGTTGGTTTTGTGGATGTCGCAGGGAAGGAAGCACTAGTTGTTCTGTTAGCTTTTGCTTGTTAACTAAGGTAGTTAATGCCTTTCCAGGGCCGACTTCTAAAATAATTTGCTCTGGCTGTTGCAGCAATTTAGCAATGCCTTCGCTGAACCGTACCGTTTGACGCAGATGTTTTACCCAATATTTTGGATCTGTTGCTTGTGCTGCTGTTATCCAAGTACCTGTGACGTTAGAAATAAAAGGAATTTTGGGAGAATTGATTTTGATTTTGCTGAAAAATTCCTCAAATGGCTCTAAAATCGAGTCCATCATCTGGGAATGAAACGCATGGGAGGTATGCAGACGGCGACAGTCAACGCCTTTTGCTGTTAACTGGTTTTGTAATTCCTCAATTGCTGCTTCTGTTCCTGAAACTACACACAAATTTGGACTGTTAATAGCAGCTAAAGAAAGTTGTTCATTCAGCCAAGGTTGAATTTTTGCTTCTGACATTGGCACAGCTAACATTGTCCCTGATGGAAGTTGCTGGATCAATTTGCCGCGAGTCGCTACTAACATGAGTGCATCTTTTAAAGAGAACACACCAGCGATAGTTGCAGCTACGTACTCGCCAATGCTATGACCAATCATCGTGCTAGGTTTGACACCCCAAGACATCCACAACTGCGCTAACGCGTATTCAATGACAAATAATGCTGGCTGGGTGATGTAGGTTTGCTGTAATTGTAAAGCTGCTGTTTCTTGCTGTTGTGCTTGCGGATAGATAACATTGCGTAAATCTATCTCTAGCAAAGGTTTGAGTAATTCACAGCAGTAGTCTACTTGTTCTCGGAATATTGGCTCAGTTTGGTATATTTCTTTAGCCATGTCTGCATACTGAGTACCTTGTCCGGGAAACATAAATGCAACTTGTCGTGCAGATTGTTCGCTATGGCGGGTCAAAACTCGTGGCGATGCTTTTGGTTGTAAAACTTGCACTGCATCGTCTAGGGTTTGGCAAACTACGGCGCGGCGATGGTCAAAAACTCGCCGACCGACACTCAGGGTATAAGCAACATCAGCTAAATTTAAGTTAGGATTCTGCTGCAAGTATTGAATTAAGTTTGTTGTGGCAGTTTCTAAAGCTGTGCTGGTTTTAGCAGAAAGTACCAACAACTGATATCCTCTCTTCTGCTCCCCCTTGCTCCCCTGGTCAACAACCGGGGCTTCTTCTAGAATTACATGGGCATTTGTACCACCAATACCAAAGGAACTGATTCCGGCACAGCGAGGATTACCATCTGATTTCCATTGAGACAGCTGGCTATTAACGTAGAAGGGGCTATTGGCAAAGTCAATTTTGGGATTAGGTTGTTGGAAATGCAGGCTAGGAGGTATTTGTTTGTGCTTAAGGGCTAAAACTGTCTTGATTAAACCTGTCACACCTGCGGCTGTATCTAAATGTCCGACATTAGTTTTGACTGAACCAATGGCACAGTAATTTGTTTTGTCAGTTTTGGCGCGGAAAGCCTTTGTCAGGGCAGCAATTTCGATGGGGTCTCCGAGAACTGTGCCTGTACCATGAGCTTCTATATAACTAATTTTATCGGGTGAGATTCTAGCGACACCAAGAGCTTCGGCGATGACTTTAGCTTGACCTTCGATACTGGGAGCAGTGTAGCCAACTTTTGCAGAACCATCATTATTGATAGCGGAGGCTTTGATTACAGCATGGATGGTATCTCGATCTGCGATCGCATCTTCTAACCGTTTTAAAACTACAATACCAACACCATTACCGCTAACGGTGCCTTGGGCTTGGGCATCAAAAGCGCGGCAGTGTCCATCAGAAGATAAGATACTGCCTTCTTGATAAGGATAGCCAGTTTTGTGTGGTACTCCAATGGAAACCCCACCAGCCAAAGCTATATCACTTTCGCCGTTGAGTAAGCTTTGGCAGGCGAGATGAACCGCAACTAACGATGTAGAGCAGGAGGTTTGGACATTGACACTCGGCCCCTGCAAGTTTAATTTATAAGAAATTAAGGTGGGTAAAAAATCTTGACTATTGGCGATCGCTATTTGCTTACCACCCACAGATTCTATCAGCTGGCGGTTGGCATAAAGATTTGACAAAAAGTAACTGCTCATGCTTGCGCCAGCAAAAACACCAATTCGTCCTGAATAAGTTTCACTGTCATAGCCAGCATTTTCTAGCGCATTCCAGGCAGATTCTAGTAAAAAACGATGTTGCGGATCAGTGATTTCTGCTTCTCTAGGATGAAAGTTAAAAAATGACGCATCAAATAAATCTATATCATTTAATATAGCTCCGACTTTTACATAATTAGGTTGATTTAATAAATTAGGTTCTACACCTGCACTAATTAACTCTTCATCAGAAAAAAAATAAATTGACTCTACACCATCTCGGATATTTTGCCAAAATTCATCAATATTTTTAGCACCAGGAAAACAGCCTGCCATGCCAATTATGGCTATTTCATCGATGTAATCAGATGTATTTGAGTTATTCATATAGTAATGCAATATTTTTTGAGAAAATGCGCGGTGTTCAGATTACCGACTTCTTCAAGAAGTCGATAATCTTATTTTTTAGTTTGATTTCCTTGTCTAAGTTGCCTACGTTGTTTTCTAGATTCTCTCTGATTTTCATTTAGTTCATAGTTGGGCAATTCAGGCTGGTTATTTGGTTCTTGACTTAAATAGTTAGCAAATTTACTAATTGTTGGATATTGAAACATATCAAGCATTGATATCTCTTTATTTAATAGTTTTTGCAGTTTGCTATGAACCTGAACCATTAGTAATGAGTGACCACCAATATCAAAGAAATTGTGATGAATACCTACCTTTTCTATATGCAATAATTCTTGCCAGATATTTGTAATCATTTGCTCAAGCTCAGATTGCGGCGCGATGTATGTTTCTGCTAAATCAAGTTGTGCTTGCTCAGGTAAGGCTCGATAGTCTACTTTACCGTTAGGTGTGAGTGGCAAAGCATCTAACTTGATAAATGCCGTAGGTATCATATATTCAGGCAGTTTTTCTAATAAATAATTGCGTAGTTCATTAATAGAAATTTCTGATTTTTGGTTGACAACAAGATAAGCAACTAAACGCTTTTCTTTATCTGCATTCTCACGGGCAATAACTACAACTTCTTTTACTTCTGGATATTGATCTAATACTGCTTCTATTTCGCCTAATTCAATACGAAAACCACGGATTTTTACTTGATTGTCGATACGTCCAAGAAACTCAAGGGTTCCATCTGGACGATAACGAGCTAAGTCACCTGTTCTATAAAGACGTTCTCCAGCTTGGTTGCTAAATGGGTTGGGAATAAACTTTTGTGCAGTTAATTCTGGTTGATTTAAGTAGCCGCGAGCAAGTCCTAAACCAGCTATATATAATTCACCAACTACACCGATAGGTACTGGTTGCCAATGTTTATCTAATACATAATGTTGTGTATTAGTGATTGGTTTACCGATAGGAATTGATCCAGAATCACGCTGATTATTTGGTACTTGATAAACACAACAACCGACTACGATTTCTGTGGGGCCATATTCATTAATCAAAATGGTATCGGGGGCAAAATCTTGCCAAAATGTTAACTTTTCAGCTAACAAGTTTTCGCCACCAATAATAAAAGCTCTGGTGCAATTTGCTATTTCTGCTGATGATAGTTGTACTTTGAGTAAATCTAAATGTGCGGGTGTAATTTTAACTAAACTTAAGTTATGGCTACGACGTAAAGCAGAAGCGAGTGCATCAATTCCTTGATTTTCTGGTAAAATTTCTACTTGACGACCTACGAGTAAGGGTGAAAATAAACTGGTAACTGTTAGGTCAAACCCTAGGGGAGAGTGAACTAATGTTCCTGTTCCTTGTTCTACTTTGTAGGCTTGGGTACACCAACTTAAATAATTAACTAGTCCTTGATGAGTAATTAAGGTTCCTTTAGGTTTACCAGTGGAGCCGGAGGTATAAATAACGTAGGCTAGATTTTGAGAAGTTGTCTGAGTGACTGGATTTTCTGTTTTTTCTTGGGCAATAATTAACCAGTCGCTATCAATGCAAAGCTGTTGTATATTATCTATAGCTAAACCAGTAGCTAGATGTTGCTGGGTCAGTACCAAAGGTGTTTGAGTATCAGCAATGATATAAGCTTGACGTTCTGCGGGATAAGCAGGGTCTAAAGGTACGTAAGCTGCGCCAGCTTTGAGAATACCCAATAAACCAATGACCATCCATAAAGAACGCTCGACACAAATACCTACTAATACATCTGAGCCTACACCTAATTTTTGCAGGTAATGAGCTAATTGATTAGTACGGGTATTTAATTCTTGATAAGTAAGTTGCTGGTCTTGAAAGACAACTGCAATATTGTCTGGTGTGGAATTGCACTGTTGTTCAAACCAGTGATGAATACACTCGTATTGTAATTTTGTGGTTTGAGTGTTGTTGAAGTCAATTAGAATTTGCTGGCGTTCTTGGTCACTGAGAATATTTAATTGTGAAATGGTTGCAGAGGGGTTTTCAATAGCACTAACTAATAATGTGTACCATTGACTCGCTAAACGTTGAATATCTGCGTGAGAAAACAGATTAGCATCATAGTGGAATTCTGCGTTAACGGTTTGATCATGGGTGCGATCGCAAGTAAGTTTAACTTTAAATTGGTCAACACAAACATATTTTTGATAGATAGTAAATTTTATATCACCAGCCGTATACTTACTTGGTGCTTCTGCAAAGTCAAAACAGAATGGGAAAAATAATTGTTCTGTATAATCTTGATTGATTTCGGTAAGTTGTTCCCAAGCGAAACTCTCTTGCCATTCGGTTAATTCAGTTGTAGCAGTGCTAAGTTTAACTAATATATCACTGAAGCGCTCTCTTTGGCTTAACTCGCAGTTAAGAGGTAAATATTTAGCGAGTAAACCTATTGCTGATTTGAGTTCTTCATAATTACGACCATCACAACCTAAACCAATGATGGGTTGTGATTCTTCCGTCAATCGCCAAAGCAAAATTAACCAACAAGCAAGAAAAAATACACTAGTTGAACATTGATAATTTTGAACAATAGCCTCAATTTTATTAATTAGCTCATGAGTAATTGACAACTTTAAAAATTGAGGGTTAAATTCTTGCTCTTGAGTAAGGGGCTGTTCAAAAGATAATTTAAAACTCTCAAGCTGAGAAATATCTAATTGTTGCCAATCCTTTTTATTAGCAAGTGTTTTCTCTGCTTCCAGTAGTTCATTTTGCCATGCAGAAATATCAGCATATTGTAATGGTTGTTCATCAGGTAACTCATCACTATAAGAACAGCTAATTTCAGCTAATAAATTATTTAATGATGCCGTATCAGCACACATTGCAGGCAACTGCATCAATAAAATATGTTTTTCATCTGTTAGTTTAATTAATGTTGTTTGTAGTAAACCACTTTTTTCCCATTCAATATTCTGCCAGCTAAACTCTTGCAAATAATTCTCAATATTTTTTGCTAAAAAAGAGCTTTCCAGCCAAGGTAAAGAAATATTATTTTCTACTACTTGAATGGGAATTTTTAATCCTCTAGTTTTATGAAAACTAGTGCGAAGTATTTCATTCCTATCAATAACTTTTTGTAAAGAGTTTTTTAAAATATTGACTTGTAAATTCCCCTCAATGAGGATAGCACCTTTAGTCAAGTAAACTGAGCTATTTTGTTGTAATAACCATAGTCGCTTTTGTTGTGGAGAAAGCTGAAATCCCTGTATTTGTTGAGGCATTGTGATTTACCACCTTTAATTATTAATATCTGCAAAGCTTGTCATGTCGCCCATAGCTACTAATAACTGCCTTTCCCCAATAAAGGGATTACGTGCATGAGCAGTCAGCAAGTTATCTAGGAGCAATATATCTCCTTGTTTCCAGGGAAAAGTTACTTCTAATTCTTGGTAAATTTCACAAATTTCTGCCATTACTGAATCTTCTATGATATTGCCGTCACCGTAATAGCAATTGCGGGGCAAATCTGCTTCTGAAAATGATGATAGTAGCGACTCTCGTGTTTGAGTATCTAAGCAAGCTGGATGCCAATGTTGAGCCTGATTAAACCAAGTTATTTCACCTGTTTGGGGATGTTTTGCTACTGCTGGACGAACAGAAATAGTTCTTAAACTTCCGTCTGGCTTCCAGACAAAATTTACAAAATTCTGTTGACAAATTGCTTCAACTTCTGACCTATTTTTAGTTTGAAAAACGGTTTCCCAGTTTAGCCCTAATCCGTTACCATAATTACGGACATACATAACTTGTTTTTCAATAAATTTTTCCCTAATTTTAGGGTTTAGGCGCTGAAAAACTTGGCGACTGTCAACAATGGGGGTTTCTCCTCCCTGGGCGGCTGGTTGACGACATCCAAATAGAATCTTTTTTGGCCAGCGATGATTGAAGGAATTTTCATTATGCCATAATAACTTGCGATCGCTAGGATAAAAAACAGGAGTATAAACCTTCCCATTAAGGCTAGTGCGGGGATGTTCGCCATTTTCATTAAACAGTTCTGAACAAATGGCTAAACCAAAACGTCCAAATTCTAATGCTGTAGTAATATTAAATCCTCGAAATAGTATAGCTCCATTGAGCAGTAATTTATCTTCGATAAATTTACGATTAGCATCAGCCCAGCCAGTAAGATCAACATTGTTAATATCAGGGCTAATGACAAGTGGTAAATCCTTGCTATTGATGAAATGCTCTAATTTAATTAATTCGTCTTGTACTAGATTTAATGCTTGGCGTTTAATGTTTTTCTCTAATTTCTTCATTGGGCATTCTCCGTTTCAACAACAGTATCAATAACCTGACGTTTAATTGTTTTAAATATACGTTTATATTCTGCTTTTGTCTTCTTATTTTGAATCACTTCTGCTTGTTTATCTACTGCGGCAAGTAATTCAATTAATTCATTTAATCTTGCTGTTGGTTTAGCTAACACTTGCTGTAAAAGTGTTTCAAAATGTTTGAGCATTTGCGCTATAGTAGCGGCGTAGAATAAATCTGTGTTGTATTCTAATGCTGCAACTATTCCCTGTTCTGTTTCTGTTATCTCCCAAAGTAAATCAAGTTGGGTTGTTTTCTTTTCAACCGCTAATGATTTAATAGTTAGATTTGAAAGTTTTAAAGCAGGAGCTTGAGTATTTTCTAAAATTAATTTGACTTGAAATAAAGGTGGACGAGATAGATGCCTGGCTGGGTTGAGGGCATCTACAAGTTTATCAAATGGTAAATCTTGATAAGAGTATGCCTCTAAAGTTACCTCACGAACTCTTTCTAGTAACTCACGAAATGATGGGTTTCCTGATAAATTAGTGCGTAAAACAAGTTGGTTAACAAAAAAACCAATTAACTCTTTAGTTTCAAGCTGGTTGCGGTTAGCAATATCAGTACCTATAACTATGTCTTCTTGCCCTGTGTACCAATAAAGTAGTGTTTTAAATGTGGCTATTAAAATCATAAATAGCGTTACACCTTCGCGCTGGTACAAACCTTTCAATTGTTCCGAGAAAGTTTTGGATAAAATCAGACATTGCCTAGCACCATTAAAAGTTTGTAATGTTGGACGAGATATATCTGTAGGCAATTCTAGTGCAGGAAGTTGACCGCCTAATTTTTGCTGCCAATAACTCAGCAAAGTTTCCAATGTTTCTCCCTGCAAGTATTGACGCTGCCAAACTGCAAAATCTGCATACTGAATTAGTAGTTCAGGTAGTGGTGAAGGATAACCACGAGAAAAGTTTTCGTAAAGGGTTGTAATCTCTCTGATTAATATACCTATTGACCAAGCATCAGCAGCAATATGGTGTATTGATAACAATAAAATATGCTCTATTTCACTCACTTGCAGTAAAGTAACTCGCAGTAAGCAATCTTTAGTTAAATCGAAGGATTTTTGACATTCTTGATGAGCTAAACATAAAACTTCAGCTTCTCTTTTGTCTAAAGGCAATGCTTGTAAATTTACTACTTTTAACTTAAATATAGAAGCAGGACAAATGGCTTGGAGAGGTTGTCCATCTACTATGGTAAATGTAGTACGTAAAGCTTCATGACGCTTAACGACTTCTTTAAAGCTTTCTTCTAATGCTGCTACATTTAGTGAACCAGACAAGTGCATAAACTGACAAATATTAAATGCCGGGTTCCCAGGTTCTAGTTGGTCGAGAAACCATAACCGCTGTTGCGAAAATGAGAGTGGGAAAGTATTGTTTTCTCGACTTTGGGGTTTTATTTGGATTCTGGATAAGTCCTGTCCTTTTTTTTGGTTCAATTTTTGTGCAAGTAGTTTTAGTTTATCTGGGGATAAACCAGCAATTATTTGATAAATCTCGCTCATGATTAAAACCTTAGATAAACCAATAGCAAATTGTAGTGCAAAAATATATATATTCAAATTATTCCCAAAGCAAACAGTGTTTTACCAAGCCAAGGAAATTCTAAAACTAATGGTAAAAGTTGACCTCGGATGGGAGATTTTTCAATATAAGATTGAAAAAATAATTCTGAGTTCCACTCATTTAGTAAAAGACTCCCCACAGCAATGCTGTCTTCGAGATTCTTGACATGATGCCACCAATTCGGAGGAATATATAAAATTTCTCCTCGTTCTAGTATGACTTCCACTGGATTTGTCTTAGCATATAGTGGAAACTTTTCTAAATCTGGGTTGAAGACATCAACTTTGCTATTGTATAAAAATTCTTCTTGATCTGGAGTGAATAAGACTATGTGTTTTCTTCCTTTAATCAATCCCAACCATGCAGAGCCATTACAGGGATCTTTGTGAAGTCCTATTGATGTATCTTTATGACCAATAAAGAGTTCAGGATTATCTAATTCATATTTTCTAAGAAGTTTTCTTGGTAATCGTTGTAACCAATTAGGAAAGTAAATTGGTTCCATATAGTCTTCTAGAAGCTTAGGATAATAAGAAATAAACCAATTAGCTAAATACAAACGATTACCTCCAGTTTGGCTATTCAAATAATCAATATAACTAGCAATAGTCGTAATCTGTTTAATTTCATCTTTATCTTCTTTCAAAAAGCATTCAACCAACCCGCACTCTGATTTAAAGAAATCAAAAGTCCATTTTGACATGGCTGCCCAGTCTTGCATAGCATCGGTAATGATAACAGGCTTACCAACAGATGCATACTTTTGGACAAACTCATCATATGAAAGGTTGCTACGACGCTCAACCCCAGAAATTGGTGTCCATACTAACTTACACTGTGTCTTGCGCCACTTCCTCTTCAACAGATAAATGGTTAAGCGGATGATAATAATTACTGCACTTGTTACAAAGCTGAATTTGATAATATTATTAAAAGAGAGTAGCGATTGCATAAGACCCATCCTCCTCATATCATTGTTTTTTCATTTAATACTGTTGTTGAATATCTGAATAAAGCTGAAAAATCAAACTATTTGATTCGCTTCAAACACAGAAATTGTTGTCCATGTTAACTTACATTGTCTCTTACGCCACTTTATCTTCAACAGATAAATGGCTAAGTGGATAACAAGGCTCAACACAATTGCTAAAAATCTTAAGCCAATAATTTCGGATAAAAAAAGTAATGGTTGTATAGCCATATTAAATTCAGTTAACCACTTAAGTTTTGTGAAGTAAATATCGTCTGCATCTCGTACTCTGATAGTGTTTCAATATCTGCCAGAGCTTGAGCTAAATCCTGTAAATCTATTTGCTCTGCAAGATTTTGAACAATAAGTTGAGATAATTCAGCAATAGTCGGAGAATTAAAAAAGCTCTTATACGAAAGTTCAACTTGGAAACTTCTGCAAAGTTGAGAAACAAGCTGAGTAGCAAATAAAGAATCTCCTCCTAATTCAAAGAAGTTATCATGAATACCGACTTGATCAATACCTAGAAGTTGTTGCCAAATATCAGCTAGGTTTATTTCGATTTCGTTACGCGGCGCAACATAAGCATTATCTAAGTTGGGACGGGGATAAGTGGCTCTATTTCGGTTGAGGTTGGCTAATTTTTCTTCTATGGATATATCGGATTTTTTGGGCTGAAGTTGGCTATGTAAATCTTGGACAGAGACAATAATTTGCGGCAAATTACTACTGCATAAAACTCGATGAAATACCTCTAGACCATCTTCTACAGTCATACCTGCTGTTAATTCTTCGCCTGTAATATCTTTATGTCTTTGTTCAACAGCAAGAGCCATTCCTAAGCTATTCCATCTATCCCAATTAATAGAGGTAATGAAATTACTATATTGTGCAGCATGATAGTGAGCAAAGGCATCTAGAAAGGAATTTTCGGCGATATAATCAACTAGTCCTGATGCACCTATAAAGGAAGAAAGTGAGGAACAAAGTACAAAGAAATCAAGTTTTTTATTTTGGAAAATTTCATTTAATACTCTTGTTCCTTGGATTTTTGGTGCTAACGCATCAGCTGCAATTTCTTTTGTTTTGAGTTGAATCATTCCTCCGCCTAAAACTGCGGCTGCATGAATTACGCCATTAATTTGACCAAATTGCAAATTTGCTGCTTTCACTACTACTGACATTTGCTCATAATTGGCAACATCAGCGTTAACTATCATTATTTCTGCACCAAAAGCTTGCAGATTTTGCAATTTCTGAATTTTCTGGCTAATTATATTTTGTGCATCATGGGTTGATAGCCACTGCGTCCATTCATGTGTTTGAGGAAAAGGCGATCGCCCGAATAAAATGAGTTTAGCTTGTACAGTCTTGGCTAAATATTCAGCTAAAGCTAGTCCCACACCACCCAAACCGCCAGTGATTAAATAGACTCCATTTTTCCTTAACCGTGGATTTTCCTGAATTGGGGTGTCTAGTTGAATAGCTGCAAAATACTGTACCCAGCGATGATGTCCTCGATAAGCAATCACTTGTTCTGATGGTTGCAGAGAAATTTCTGTAACTAGTTGGTTGATTAGTTGTTGTTCTTGCCAACTCTCTGTTGTGGGCAGAACTACATCAATGCTGCTACAAGTAATATGGGAATATTCTTGGGGAATGACTTTACAAGGCCCCATTATTAAAGCTTTTTCTGGACACAGTTGTTCGCAACCTGTCACCGTTTGCAGATGATTGGCAATAACTCGAATATCTAAGGTATCTTTTGGATAAGATTCGGCGATCGCTTGAGTCAAAAACAGTAAGCTGTAAAAGCCTAAGGATTCATACTGTTGTGATGTCAAGTACCCTGGATGATCTGGCGTGACGCTCCATAAATGCAGAATATTGGTGGGAGTTTGACCTAATTTGCGAAGTTCTTGACAGAGAAACTTGTAATCTTGTGGTTCTTCTGGGTTAATTGTATATGAGCGATCGCTATGACGAATATATGCTTTGTCAGCTTTGACAGTAATGACCTCATCACCTGCTAATTTCAATCGCTGAACTATTTTTTCTCCCACACCACATTCATCAACAAACACTAACCAGCATTTTGATTGAGTTGTTTTGATTTCATTTGGTAACTGGGGTAAAGTAGCACGTTTCCAAGTAGGAGTATAAAACCAGTCAGCAATGTTAGGTTTTTTACCTAATAAAACCGGATTTTCTTCACTTGGCTTGTGGCTAATAAGTGCAGTAGGTACAAAATTCGTTGTAATTGATGAGAATTGTTTTTCTAATTGTGCTTTAAATAGCTGTGGTTGTGCTTCTATCCAATAACGCTGACGTTCAAAAGGATAGGTAGGTAAGGGAATATGGTAGGGTTTTTCGTGGCGATAAAAACTCAACCAATCAACTTTAATTCCTTGCAACCATAGGCGACCCAAAGTATTTAATATAAATGCGATATCTGACTTTTGTTCTTGGGGATGACGGAGTGAAGTGAGAGTAACTACCTCTGGTTTTTGATGTTGCTTGACAAAAGTACTTAAAGTTCTACCAGACCCCACCTCCAAAAATATACGTTCTGGTTGCTGGAGTAACTCGGTGATTCCTTTACTAAATAGCACAGTTTGGCGGAGATGTTTTGCCCAATAGTCGGGGTTTGTGGCGATGGTTGCATCTATCCATGTCCCACTGACATTCGATATCAAGGGAATTTGGGGAGGATGGAGGGAAATTTGTTGTAAAAGTTGCGTCAATGGCTCAACAACTGCATCCATCATCTGAGAATGAAAAGCGTGAGATGTGTGCAGTCGGCGATAATTTATCCCTTGCTGTTGTAGTTTTTGCTCTAATTGAGCGATCGCATTTATCGTACCTGAAACTACACAGCTTGATGGCGAATTACTTGCAGCTAAAGCCAGTTCTCCACCCAAAAAAGGTTGAATTTCCGACTCTGACATTTGCACCGACAGCATCGCGCCGCCTGGCTGTTGCTGCATCAAGCTTCCACGAGTAGCAACTAGCGTTAACGCATCTTCTAAATTAAAAACCCCTGCTAAAGTTGCGGCTACATATTCCCCAATACTATGACCAATCATCGCTTCTGGATGTACACCCCAACTCATCCATAATTTTGCTAAAGCATACTCAATCACAAATAAAGCAGGCTGGGCTATAGCAGTTTGGGTTAGTTCTGGAGTCTGGGTTGCTTGGGGATAAAGTACCTCACGTAAATCAAGATTTAGGTGTGGTTTGAGGAGTTCAGCACAATAATCAATTTGTTCTCTAAACTCTGGTTGACTTTCATAAAGTTCTTTCCCCATATCTACATACTGAGAACCCTGTCCAGGAAACATAAACACTACTGGACTATGACCGGATTTTTGGTAGTTGGTGAAAACTTCTGGGCTATCTGGAGACGTGAAAGCTGTAATGCTATGTTCAAGATTTTGACACACCAAAATCCGCCGATGCTCAAAAGCTTTACGACCAACAGCCAAAGTGTAAGCCACATCAGCCAAATTTATATCTTGATTTTGCTGCAAGTGTTGGACTAAATTCTCTGTCGCCGTCTCCAGGGCTGTGCTAGTCTTTGCTGATAGTAACAACAAATAAAATCTCCCCTGCACCCCTGCACCCCTGCTTCCTTGCTCAATAATTGGTGCTTCTTCCAAAATTACATGAGCATTAGTTCCCCCAATTCCAAAGGAACTCACCCCCGCACGTCGAGGAGTACCGTTTGTTTGCCAATCTGTTAGTTGAGTGTTGACATAAAAGGGACTATTGGCAAAATCAATCTGGGGATTTGGTGCTTGATAATGGAGGCTAGGCGGGATTTTTTGGTGCTTGAGTGCCAAAACCGTCTTAATTAAACCTGCTATCCCAGCCGCCGCATCCAAATGTCCACTATTGGTTTTTAAAGAACCAATAGCACAAAAGCCGCTTTTCTCAGTACTGGCGCGAAAAGCTTCAGTTAAAGCCGCAATTTCGATAGGATCTCCTAAAGATGTGCCTGTACCGTGGGCTTCAATATAGGTGATAGTTTCTGGTGGAACTTCAGCCACAACTTGAGCCGTTCTGATAACCTTGGCTTGAGACTCTATCCGAGGTGCAGTGTAGCTGACTTTTTGTGAACCATCGTTATTGGTAGCAGAACCTTTAATGACTGCATAGATGGTATCTTGATCTGCGATCGCATCTTCTAATCTCTTTAACACTACAATGCCCACACCTTCACCCCCAACAGTTCCCTGTGCATTGGCATCAAAAGCGCGGCAATGTCCATCCGGCGAACCGATACCCCCTTCTTTATAAAAATATCCCTGTTTTCGCAATGCACTAATAGAAACACCACCCGCTAAAGCCATTTCACATTCTCCGTTCAAGAGACTTTGACAAGCTAAGTGAACAGCAACTAGCGAAGTTGAACAAGCCGTTTGAACTGTATAACTAGGCCCTTGTAAATTAAATTTGTAAGAAACACGAGTACTTAAAAAATCCTTATCCCCACCAATTGCTATTTGGTGAGCATCAACAGAATTACGAATATTTTCATTTATATATATATTAAATAGGTAGCTACTTAAACTACTACCTGCATAAACACCAATAGATCCAGGATAATTTTCACAGTTATAACCAGCATTTTCTAAAGCTGACCAAGCACATTCTAAAAACAATCTATGTTGTGGATCTGTAATTTCTGCTTCTTTAGGAGTAAACCCAAAAAATGGTGCATCAAATAATTCTGCGTCTGCTAATACACCTCTAGCTTTCACATATTTCGGATTATCAACGATAGTTGGCTCCACGCCTGAACTTATTAGTTCCTCATCTGTAAAAAAAGTAATTGACTCTACACCCGCTTGTAAATTCTGCCAGAATTCTGCAATATTTTTCGCTCCAGGAAACCGCCCTGATAAACCAATAATTGCTATTTCTGACCCATTTTGCTGAAATGTTGCTGAATCATCCATTTTTCTATAATTCCTCTGCGTCTCTGTGGTTCGTTTTTCTTAAATACTTCTAGCTGACTTCATTTTTTGCAACCGTTTTTTCTGCTGTTCCTTTGCAGAAGTAATTTTTTCAACCTGATTATCTTCCTTCTGAACCAATACAGGTTGATTTTTTAACTTACTCAAATAATCGGATAAATAACTGATAGTTGGATATCTAAATAAGTCCAGCATTGATAAATCAATTGGAAATATTTTTCGCAATTCACTATGCACCTTAATCATCAGCAGTGAATGACCACCAATTTCAAAAAAATTATCGTGAATACCGATATTTTCTAGATTCAAAGCTTTTTGCCAAATCTTAGCAATAGTTTGTTCTACCTCAGTTTGCGGTATTACATAATTCGCTGCTAATTCTGGACGCAATTTATCCGGTTTAGGTAATACAAGCCTGTCTATTTTGCCGTTGGGCGTAATTGGTAAACTTTTTAGAACAACAAAAGCAGAAGGAATCATGTATTCTGGCAGTTGTTCGTGTAAAAAGCTTCGTAGTTGATTAGCTGTTAGTTGTGGCTGTAACTGAGAAGCAACATATCCTACTAAACGTTTATCACCTTGTTCGTCCTCCCAAACTTTTACTACTGCTTCACTCACATCAGGATGTTGGTTTAATTGCGCTTCAATTTCGCCTAATTCAATCCGAAAACCGCGAATTTTAACTTGCTCATCAACTCGCCCTAAAATTTCAATTTCGCCATTAGCTAAATAACGAGCTAAATCACCTGTTTTATAAAGGCGTGTTCCTGGTGCATTACTAAAAGGATTGGGAATAAATTTTTCTGCTGTTAATTGAGGTTGGTTAAGATATCCTCTCGCTACACCCATCCCACCTATATAAATTTCCCCAGGTACCCCAATAGGAGCAGGTTGAAAACAAGCATCTAATATATAAACTTGGACATTATCTATTGCTTTACCAACTGGCACCTCTTTGAATGCCACATTGAATTCATCTAAATTCGATACATTGCTAACAGTTGTCCCAATTGTTGCTTCTGTAGGGCCGTAAGAATTAATTAATTGTATTTTATTTTTTACCCGTTCTAGCCAAGTTACTAATCGCTGTGGCAATGCTTTTTCACCACCAATGATGACTAAACGTAACAATTCAGGCAGTGGTAAATTATCCTCAAGTTCAGCAATTATTTGATGCCAAAAAGCTGTAGGTAAAGCTAATACAGTTATTTTTAACTGGCGACACTGCTCTAAAAATGCTGGAATTGAACTCAACATTACATCATTTCTCAGCACCAATGTAGCACCAACAACCAAACTAGTAAATATTTCTTCTGCTGCTACATCAAAACAAATTGAGGCAAATTGTAGGATAACCTCACTAGAATTTAAAGCATACTTAACAATTGCCGTTTCTGTATAATTTACTAAAGAATGATGTTGTATCATCACTCCTTTTGGCTTACCTGTAGAACCTGAAGTGTAAATCACATAAGCTAAGTTAGTGGTTGTTAATTTTATCTCCAGATTTGCTTGGCTTTCTTGAGCAATTAATGGCCAATCTACATCTAAATAAATAGTTTGCTGTTGGTTGTGTGGTAGCCACTCTTGCAATCTTTGTTGAGTTAACACTAAAGATACTTTGGCATCTTCTAGCATAAAACTCAGGCGTTCTTGGGGATATGCCAGGTCAAGTGGTAGATATGCAGCACCCGCTTTTAAAATGCCTAAAATCCCCACAATCATGTCTAAAGAGCGCTCGACACAAATCCCTACTAAAACCTCTGGTTTTACACCTTGTTTTTTAAGGTAATGTGCTAGTTGATTAGCTTTGTGATTAAGTTCTTGGTAAGTTAAATATTGATGATCAAATGAGACTGCGATCGCATCAGGTGTTTTCTTTGCTTGAGCTTCAAACAACTGATGAATACATTGATTTTGACGATAATTAGCTTGGGTATTATTCCATTCTACTAGTAATTGTTGCCTGTCGATATTGGTGAGCAATAACAATTCTGTAATTCGTTGTTGAGGATGAGCAACAAGACTTTCTAATAAAGTAATATAATGCTTGCCCCAGCGCTGGATTGTTTGAGAACTAAATAAGTCTGTGTTATATTCCAGTTCTAGCAAAAGTTCTGTATTGCTCTGAATAATATTCAAATCAATATCGAACTTAGCAGTAGTATTATAGTTCTTCAATACTTCTAACTCACAATCTAAAGCAGCAAAATCAAATTGTGATTTATCTAAATTAAACCCAACTGCAAATAAAGGATTCCGGCTTTCATCTCGCACCAAACTTAAACTCTTGACTAAATTGATAAAAGGATAAATTTGATGCTCATAAGCTGCTAATAATTGCTCTTTTACATAAGTTAAATAATCTATAAAAGCTGGCGATTTATCCACCTGGCTGCGTATTGGTAATATATTTACACAGTGACCCACCAAGCAATTATTATTAACTAATGATTGCCCTGCGGAAGCAATACCCACAACAATATCATTTTGATTACTTAGCCGCTGTAATAAAACCATATATCCAGCGAGAAGTGTGGTGAACAAAGTACATTTATACTCATCACTCAGACTTTTGAGTTTTTGATATAAATTAGTATTAATTGTAAAAGTTTCTATTGCCCCATTATGCGTATTTACTGCTGGTCTAATCTTGTCACTTGGTAAAGTTAACACTGGAACTGAAGCAGAAAATTGCTGTAGCCAATAAGTCTTAGCTTTTGCCATTTCTAGAGTTGATTGCTGGAGTATTTGCCATTGCACATACTCGCTATATTGCATTGGCTGGGGAAGTTCACAAGTAATATTTTGAGATTCTGCTGTATAAATTGCCGCTAACTCTCTTAGTACGATCGCCATTGACCAACCATCAGCTACAATATGATGAACCGTGAAAACTAAAAGATGATGGTTTGACTTTAACTTGATAATATGAAACCGCAATAAAGGAGCTTTTTCTAAATCAAAATTTTCTTGAGCTTCTTGTTTTAAAAATTTGGCTAACTCTGCTTGGCAATGTTGTCCATCTAAAGTTGAAAAATCTATGTAAGGAATATCTATTGTTAGTTTAGGATGAATTAATTGATAATTACTCTCAGAACTAAAAGTAGTGCGTAAGGCTTCATGACGATTAATAACTGTTTGAATTGCCTGATATACTGCTTCTAATTTAAATGAGCCACGCAAATGGATAGCCATTGATTGGTTATAAGCACGGGAAGCATTACCTCCGATTTGTGCCATAAACCAAAGTTCTTTTTGCACTTCTGTTAGGGGAAGAGTAACTATTCCCTGGCTCGGCGATAATTCATCACCTTGATTATTAATTATAGGCGGATCTACTGGTAAAAAATCACCTGCTTGTAATTCTAATATGCTGTCTTGAATAGCTATAATTAAAGTTTCAATATCTTCATCAGTATGAGCAGTAGATATATAAAAACTCCGCCCTTCCCATATATAAATACCTTTTTCTATCAGATGATAGAAAAATAAATTCATCCAAACTAAATTAGGCGGATAAACAAACCGGAATAGTGAGCCACAATTAACAACCTGAATTGGTAACTGCTTTTGTTGAAAGTAACTATTGAGAGTCTCGGCAATTTTTGCGGTTTTACTGGCTAATTCTGCTTGTAGTTTTTCACCACTATTCTTGATATAGTTAAGTACAGCCCAAGCAACAGCCATGACCAAAGGATTTTTGAAAAAAGTTCCAGCAAAGATGGTTGTTTCTTGTTGCGGAGAAGAGGCATCTCCATAACGCCAAAAACCGCCATCAAGTGCATCCATAAAATCAGCTTTACCTGCGATTACCCCAATTGGTAAACCAGAGCCAAGAGCTTTACCGTAAGTTGTAATATCTGCTTGAATATTCCACATTGCTTGAATGCCACCTGGGTGCATCCGGAAGCCTGTGATGACTTCATCAAAAATTAAGACGATGCCTGCTTCTTCGGTCAGTTGTCTCAATTTATATAAAAACTCTTTGGGTTGGAAATCTGGGCGACGACTTTGTATAGGCTCAACTAAAACGGCAGCTAATTCATGAGTATGGGCTTTGAGAGTTTCTAAAGATTCAGGGCTGCCATAGTTGAGTACGATAACGTTTTCGATAAAGTGTTGGGGAATTCCTGGTGCTGCTGGTACAGAACGGAGGGTTGTTTCTGCGGTGGGGACTCCTGCCACTAAAACTTCATCTAATGTGCCATGATAAGAACCGTTAAATACAGCAATTTTGGCGCGTCCTGTAGTTGCTCTGGCGATGCGAATAGCTCCCATAACGGCATCTGTGCCGGAGTTACAAAAGGTGACTCGTTCTTGATTAGTCAGTTCACAAAATAACTTAGCAACTTTACTTGTCAAATGTGATTGTGGGCCATTTTGTATGCCTTGCTGAATATGCTGTTGAATCGCTTCTACAACAAAATCGGGAGAATGACCAAATAACAGTGAGCCAAAGCCCATTGACACATCAATGTATTCATTACCATCAACATCCCAAATTCTCGCACCAGCAGCACGTTGAGCATGAATGGGATACAGCATCTCTTTGAGAGCTAGACGAAACCCGGTAATTGATCTGGGATTTGCGTGGAAAGAACGAGCTTCTTGGGTGAGGCGTTTCGATTCTGAAGTGCGTTGAACAAATCTGGTGATTAAGGCATTTAAATGTTGCTGCTGACGAGGGTTTAAAGTTGTTTTTTCTATCTGTTGGGAATTTATGGATATTTGCGGTTGAGGGATGTTGGCAGAAACTTGATTTACAGGGGAAATTTTCTTGAGTGCAGGGCTGTTACGCAGCAAGTCTAATTGTTGAGCCATGAGCTTTAGTTGCTCTGACATAAGCCGGGCAATTCCCTGATTTCCGCTATTATTTAATAGCAGTTTAGCTGAACTTTTACTTGTAGGCAGTTCTGGTGTTACTAGTGGTTTTTCCTGTTCAAAAGATGGCGGTAATTGTTGCGCTATATGTACAGCCAAGTCATGCAGTGTGGAAAATTCTTCTAGTAATTGGCGAAAAGGAATTTTTACACCTAATTTTTCTTGTAATAAGCGACTAAATTGAATTAATACCAGGGATTCAAATCCCAGTTCTAAAAGATTGGTATGAATATCTATTTTGGCACTGTTTATGCCAAAGTTGGTACCTAAAATCTCTTTAATTTTTAATAAAACGATATCAATTTGTGAGCTATTTAATAAAGAGTTTACTTCTTGATTAGGCATAATATTTTAGGGCAGTTTACGAACCACAGAAGCACAGACAAGCCAGTGCGTTGGGCAGGCTACCCGACTTGTCGCAACTGGCGCGACTCAGCGTTACAAGAGTGTAGTAAAAATGGTGGCGATTAGAGATATTATTCTTTGAGTAATTGCAATAGTTCTAACTGTTGAGACATAATTTCTATTTGCTGAGATATTAGTTGTTCCAGTGATTTATCTAATAATTCTGGTTCTTGTGGAGATACTGGGATATTTGTAGAGTTATACTCTAATTTTTCACAAAGCGTTTCTTTGTTAAGTGATTTACTTGGTTCAATCCAATACCTTTGTCTTTCAAAAGGATAGGTCGGCAAGGGGATACGATGACATTGTTGATGAGCATAAAATTTTGACCAATTTATAGGCACTCCAGCTAACCAAAGTTGACCTAATGTATTAAGAAAGAAGGAGATATGCGAAGCTTGAATTTTAGGATGGCGCAAGGAAGAAACCACAAGCTGTTTAGTAATTTGATTTGAATGCTGTTGAGCTAAACTACTTAATGTCCGTCCAGGGCCAACCTCTAATAAAATTTGATTTGGATGTTGTAGTAATACAGTAATTCCTTCACTAAATCGTACTGTTCGCCGTAAATGCTGCACCCAGTATTTTGAATCTGTGGCTTCATTTTTAGTTAGCCAATTGCCAGTCAAATTAGATAATATCGGAATTATTGGGGAATTTAGATTAATTTGACCAATTTTTTCTTGAAATGGCTCTAAAATCGAGTCCATCATCTGGGAATGAAAAGCATGAGAAGTGTGTAGAGGACGAAACTCTACACCTTGCTCAGTTAATTTATTTTGTAAGTCATGAATTGCCTGAGTTGTCCCCGAAACTACACAGTTATTTGGGCTATTAATAGCAGCTAGGCAAATATTTTCATTCAACCAAGGCTGAAGTTCTGCTTCTGATAGTGGCACTGCAAGCATAGCTCCGGCTGGCTGTTGTTGCATCAGTCGCCCTCTAATAGCAACTAGTATTAAGGCATCTTCTAAGGAAAATACACCCGCAATACAAGCAGCTACATATTCTCCAATACTATGACCAATCATTGCGGAAGGTCGCACTCCCCACGCTATCCACAATTGAGCTAAGGCGTACTCAACTATAAATAATGCTGGTTGAGTAAGAGAAGTTTGTTGTAATTGTTGATTTGCTATTTCTTGATATTCATCATTTGGATAAAGTAAATTACGTAAATCTAGACCTAAATGAGGTTGGAGAAACTCGGCACAATAATCAATTTGTTCTTTAAAAATTAACTCTGTTTTATAAAGTTCCCGCCCCATATTTACATACTGGGAACCTTGACCGGGAAACATAAAAATTACAGAGTGATTATTTAATTCTTGGCAGTGGTTAAAATCTAGTTGTTGTTCTTTAATGGTTAAAGCTTTGACTGCATCTTGAATATCTTGGGCAACTATAAATCGCCGATATGCAAACGCCTGACGACCAATACTTAAGGTATAAGCAACATCAGCCAAGTTAATTTTTAAGTTTTGTTGACAATAATTAGCTAAATTGCTCGTAGCAGTTTCTAAGGCTGCACTAGTTTTAGCAGACAGTACCAACACTTGATATCGTCTTCTTTGCTCCTCTACTCCTTGGTCACGGAGCGTTTGCGTAGCGTCTTGCAGAGAAAGCGAAGTGCTGCTCCGCTGCTTCATAACGGGAGCTTCTTCTAAAATGATATGAGCATTTGTCCCTCCAATACCAAAGGAACTCACCCCAGCGCGTCGAGGAGTGCCATTAGTTTCCCATGCAGATAATTGAGCATTTACATAGAAAGGACTGTTGGCAAAATCAATTTGCGGATTAGGTTTTGCAAAATGCAAACTGGGTGGTATTTGTTTGTGTTTGAGCGCTAAAACTGTCTTGATTAAACCTGCAACACCAGCGGCGGCATCTAAATGTCCAATATTTGTTTTGAGTGAACCAATAGCACAGAAATTCTTTTTCTGAGTGCTGGCGCGGAAACATTTGGTTAATGCAGCAATTTCTATTGGGTCGCCAAGATTGGTGCCTGTGCCATGAGTTTCTATATAACTGATAGTTTCGGGGTGGACTCCTGATATAGAAAGAGCTTCAGCAATGACTTTTGCTTGCCCATTTACACTTGGTGCAGTGTAACCAACTTTGAAAGAACCATCATTATTAATAGCTGAACTTTTAATAACAGCATGAATATAATCGCCATCTGCGATCGCATTCTTTAATAGCTTTAATACTACAATACCTACACCGTTACCAGTCAGCGTTCCTTGGGCGTTGGCATCAAAAGCACGGCAATGGCCATCGGGGGAAAGAATACTTCCTTCCTGATAGAGATAGCCAGCTTTGTGTGGCATGTTGATTAATACTCCACCAGCCAGAGCAATATCGCTTTCGCCATTAAGTAAGCTTTGACAAGCAAAATGAACTGCAACTAATGAAGTAGAACAGGCAGTTTGCACATTCACACTTGGGCCTTTCAAATTTAATTTGTAAGAAACAAGTGTTGGTAAAAAATCTCCTCTATTACCAATTAAAGTGCGGAATTTTCCTACTGATGCTTCTAAAAGTTCACGGTTGGGATAAAGATGAAATAAAAAGTACGTGTCCATTCCCACACCTGCGTAAACTCCTATTTGTCCTGGGTAGGTTTTGGAGTTGTAGCCAGCATTCTCTAAAGCAGTCCACGCATGTTCTAGGAAGAAACGGTGTTGCGGATCTGTAATTTCTGCTTCCTTGGGAGTAAATTCAAAAAATTCAGCGTCAAATAAATCTACATCTTCTAATATTGCTTTGGCTTTAACATAATTAGGTTGATTAATCTCATTTTCATCTACTCCAGAAGAGATTAATTCTTCTTCTGTAAAAAAAGAAACTGATTCAATACCATTTTGTAAATTTTGCCAAAATTCATCCAGGTTTTTTGCTCCAGGAAAGCAACCTGACATACCAATAATGGCGATTTCATCTAGTCCAGTAAATGTATTAGAGTTATTCGTATTCATACTGTTACTGGATTGTTGCTCGATGTTGTTGTCTGAGTTGTCTTTGTTGCTGATTTGATTCTCTGCGGGTTTCAACGGGGTCGGAGTTAAGTTCTAAATTGGGCTGTTCTGGGTGCTGACTTAAATGGTTTGCCAAGGTGCTGATTGTGGGACATTCAAATAATTCAACCATTGAAATATCTCTGTTTAAAACTGTACGCAGTTTGGTATGAATTTGTACCATTAGTAAGGAGTGACCGCCGAGGTCGAAGAAATTATGATGGATGCCTACTTTTTCAACTTTTAGTACTTCTTGCCAGATATTGGTAATCATTTGCTCTAGTTCAGACTGCGGAGCAACAAATGTTTCTTCAAGTTGAATTTGTACCTGTTGAGGTAATGCTTTATAGTCAACTTTGCCATTAGGTAATACAGGCAAAGACTTCAACATTAAAAAGGTAGAAGGCACCATATGTTCCGGCAAATTTTTCATCAAAAAGCTGCGAAATTCGCTACTAGAAGGAAATGTTTTTTGATGAGGAATGATATAGGCAATGAGACGGAGATTTTCCTCGGTGGCGATAACTACAACTTCTCGCACTAAAGGATGTTGTTTTAAAGCTTCTTCAATTTCTCCGATTTCAATCCGATAGCCGCGAATTTTTACTTGTCTATCAATTCGTCCTAAAAATTCAATGTTACCATCTGCACGGTATTGAGCTAAATCTCCAGTTTTATATAAGCGTGCATTTGGCTCTTGAATTAATGGGTTATTAACGAATTTTTGGGCGGTTAATTCTGGCTGGTTGAGATAACCTAAGCTAATACCATCACCACCTAGATAAATTTCTCCAGGAACACCAATAGGGACAGGATGAAGGTTAGCATCTAAAATATAAATCTGAGTATTAGCAATAGGCTTACCAATAGGAATTTTTGTTAATTCCTGAGACTGGCAAAGATAAACACTGCTCCATACAGTTGCTTCTGTGGGTCCGTATTCGTTATATAAAAAAGCTTGGGGAAGATATTTTTGGTGAAGTTTGACTAACTCACTGGGGCATATTTCACCAGCCACAATAATAGCTTCTAGCGATGCTAATTGTTCTGGGATTGCTTGTTGTAAAATCAGTGCATAAAGGGAAGGAAGACTTAAAAGATGAGAAATCTGATTTTCGCAAATTAACTTAACTAGTTTTGGTATTTCTAGCTGCAAACCTTCTTTTGGTAATACTAAAGTTCTGCCACTGCAAAGTGTCCAAAAAATCCCGGCGACTGAACTATCAAAGGCGAAGGATGAAAGTAATAAAAAGCGGGTGACAGGTTTTTGATAATAATTAATTCTAGCAGTTGTCGAATGAACAAGATTGCGATGAGTAATTTGTACGCCTTTGGGTTTACCTGTAGAACCAGACGTATAAATTATATAAGCTAAGTTGTGAGGCGTAATTGGTAGTGTGAGATTTTCTTGATTTTGGCTTGTAATTATTTCCCAGTCAGTATCTAAACAGATAACCTGTGCTTGGTGTGTGGGTAGTTTTTCTAGTAATGCTTGTTGAGTTAATAAAACGGAGGTTTGGGAATTTTCTAAAATCCAGGCTAATCTTTCTTGGGGATAAGTTGGATCTAACGGTAGGTATGCACCGCCCGCTTTGAGAATTCCAAGAATCCCCACAATCATATCTAGATTACGTTGGAAACATATCCCAATTAAAGTTCCTGGGATTACGCCAATCTTTTGGAGGTAATTTGCTAGTTGATTAGCTTGATTATTTAGTTGGCTGTAGCTTAATTGTTGCTGGTCAAACTCTACAGCAATATTATTTGGTTGCTGCTGGGCTTGGTATTCAATTAACTGGTGAATACATTTATCTTTAGGATAATCAGTTTGAGTTTGATTAAATTCAACTATTAGTTGGTGCTTGGCGCGATCGCTTAAAATTTCCAACTCACTAATTACCGCTTCTGGATGCTTTAATACACTTGATAATAATGTAGAAAATTGTTCTAATAAACGTTGTATATCTTCTACATCAAACAAATGAGAATCATAATGAAATTCCGTCAATAAATCATCATACTTATCTACGCAATCAAGCTTTATTTTAAATCGTTCTATACAACTAGAAGAATTGTGAATTGTAAAAGATATGTTATTTTCGGTATGTTTTGGATATTTATCTGTAAAATCAAAACATACAGGGTAATAAGCTAATTTATTGGTGATTAATTCCCAAGAAAAACACTCTTGCCATTTATAAATATCTTGTTCTGTTTCGTTTATTTGCTGTAATATTTCTGTAAATTTGGCTTTTTCTGTCAAATGACAAGTAAGTGGTAAGGATTTAGCAAATAACCCCATAGCTTCTGCTAATTCCGGGAAATTTCTACCTTCAAAAACTTTACCAATTAGCAAATTTTGTTGTTGAGTTAAACGCCAGAGTAAAACTGACCAACAAGCCAGTAAAAATCTAGAAATAGAAGTATTATATTTTTGGGCGATCGCAGCAATATGAGCTTTTAAATTATGATTAATGTTTAAGGTCAAAAACTCAGGTTTAAACTCTTTTGATTCAGCAACATATTTCTCAAAGGGTAACTGGAAATTGAGAATATCTGATAAGTCTTGCTTGCGCCAATATTCTCTGCCAATTTCTGCACCTGCTGATTTAATGAATTCATGCTGCCATTCGGAGAAATCTGCATATTGTAATGGTTCTGTCCAGATATGCTTACTATTCGCATATAAACGACTGAGTTCATCAACTAAATTTCTGAGAGTCTTTGCATCTCCATAAACAGCAGGTAAACCCAGAAACAATATATGCTTTATTAGTGATAAGTTGGCTAAGGATACCTGTAAAGGTGAATTTTTTTCAAAGTCAAAGTTTTGTTGAGTAAATTCCTGAAAAATTTCGGCAATTTTAGCCGCTTGTACTTGAGAATTATCACCATCTAGATGATATTGCTTATTTAAGCTGACGTTAGCATTAGAAATAACTTGTACTGGAATCATCATTCCTGGTACATATTTAAATGTTGTCCGCAAAATTTCATGACGATTCACAATAGTTTGTAAAGCTGCAACTAATTTAGTGGTTTCAATGTTGCCCTCTATGAGAACACTACATTTCACAAAATAAGCTGAACTTGGAGTTACTTGCTGTAATAACCATAAATGCTCTTGTTGAGGCGAAAGCTGAAAACCTTCAATTACTTCTGTAGTCATATTCATAAATTCCATTTTTATAATCTAAAGTTCTTTGATATTTAGTGCTTCTGCCATTCCTACTAAAACTTGTCGTGTCCCTACAAAAGGTGCGCGTCCATGCACTGCTAACATATTGTCTAACATCAAAATGTCCCCTTTCTGCCAAGGAAAACTAACCATTGCTTGCTGATAAACTTCCCGCAGAGATGCTAAAACTGAAGGCTCAATTGGCGAACCATCACCGTAATATGTATTAGTTGGTAAGTCTTCTTCTTTAAAACCTGATAGTAATGCCTCGCGGGTATTTTTTTCTAATGTGGAAACGTGAAAAAAAGTTGCATGATTAAACCAGACAAGTTCACCTGTTAAGGGATGTTTAACAACAGCTGGGCCAATTTGACGTGTTCTTAAGCGATCGCCATCTTTCCATTCAAATTTTATATCATGAATATGGCAATATTCTTCTACTTTTGCTTTTTCAGTTGTTTGAAATACGGTTTGCCAAGGTAAGCCAAAACCATCGCCAAAATTCCGCACGTACATGACTTTTTTTTCGATGAAACGCTCTCGAATTTTGGGTTCTATCCGCGCAAAAATTTCTCGACAACTACCAACTGGTGTTTCACCTCCCTGCTGTGCTGGGGTCACACAAAAGAAGAATATCTTCAACGGAAAGCTAGGAGAATAAGCATGTTCATTATGGGGAAATATACTTTGATCTGCTGGATAATCAGTTGAAGTATAGATTCGATCACTCACTTGAGTCCGCGGTGAAGCTCGATAGCGATATTCCATAGCTTCAAAGCAAATTGCTTTAATTACTTGCTCAAATTCTGCTATGGCATCAATGTTAAAACCCCGAAAAAGAATCGCTCCATGTTTCAACAACTGGGTGTTAATAAAATCTCGATTAGTCGATGCCCAAACTGCTAAATCTAACTTTCTTACAGAAGATTTTATCACTAAAGGAAAGTTTTTATCTTGATTGAAATATTCTGTCTCGATTAAATCTTGTGCAGATATTTTTAGCGATTTACGCTTAAATACTGGCAGTGCATTAACTGAAGTTTTTTGTAATTCTTCCATATTAAAATAGAAATGTTTGAATTTGTTAGTTCAAATATAAAGAAGTCAGGACTTAGAAAGCAGAGTGTAGGAGGTTATGAGTATCAATTAAAACTTTACGACTCTAAATTCAGAAAGGAAAAAATATTTAGCTTTTGCGACAAACAAAACAGCCAATATGACCTGATGATTCTATGCCAAAATCATTTTTGATATCGTAAAAAACAATATCTGTAAAACCTACCTTTGCTAAAGCAGATTTAACATCTGTTACAGAATAAAGCTTCCAGTTAAAAGTCATGTTGAAGCGTTGCCATTGACCATCGATTAATTCAAATCTTGTAGTGCGATCGCAACCTATTTTTGTCTCTACATCGTAGTCAAACTGGTTAATCCAGGCATTGTTTTCTTTAGCTTCGCCTTGAATCTTAGTAGTCTGCCAATCTTCTATACACAGTTCTTCTACATACAAGTCGAATATGAATATACCATTTTCTCGTAATGCTTGATATACGTTTTGAAAAACACTTTGTAATTCTTCCAGAGTATTTATCAGGTTAAGGCCGACATCTGTAGAAATGACTGCATGAAAAATAGATGTAAATTGAAAAAATCTGGCATCTTCTAAGATAAATTCTGCATGAGGTGCATTTTTTCTGGCATAGCGTAGCATTTCTTCTGAGCTATCAATACCTGTAACTTGATAGCCTTTTTGTAGAAGTCTTTGGGCGATTTGTCCTGTACCACAACAAATATCTAGAATACGCGCTGGCTTTGGAAGATGTTGTAATACTAATTGTTCTAATTGCTCTACGACAATATCATGCCTCTGTGTACCTTGGTCATCGTACATAGAAGCTAAACTATCATATTCTGCATAGCGATTTTTGGTAGTCATGATTAACTTTTCCTATTTGTTGATCAAGAAATACATTGTTGTTTTTGTGCTTACTTAGACCTACGTTTAATGTTTATTAAATTTTGTTGCAGACTCTGTTGATACTCTTGCTCTTGCACAACACGCTGTTGTTTGTTTGCTTCGATAAGCATAGTCTTTAGCTCCAGCAATTTAACATCAGGCTGTGACACAATGCGACTCATAAGTATTTCCAGATTTTGTAATATTTGAGATGCTGTCGTTGCTTTAAATAAATCTGTGCTGTATTTTAAATCAGCAACTAATCCTTGCTCTGTATCTGTAAGGATTAAAAGTAAGTCAAACTCAGCAATTTCTTTATCAATATCTAATAGATTGAGCCTTAACCCTGGCAATTCTAAAACCGGCATAGGTGCATTTTGGAGAATACATTTCACTTGAAACAAAGGTGAACGGCTAAAATCGCGTTCTGGATTTAATACTTCTACTAATTTGTCGAAAGGTAAATCTTGATGTGTGTAAGCTGATAAAGTGCGATCGCGCACTCTATCCAACAATTCCCGAAAACTGGGATTTCCTGTCATATCAGTCCGCAATACTAATTGATTGACAAAAAATCCAATTAATCCTTCTATTTCCGTTTGGTTGCGGTTGGCAACATCAGTCCCAACGACAATATCATTCTGATTTGTGTAGCAATGTAGTAGAGATTGGAATCCAGCTAACACAGTCATAAACAGCGTTACTTCATTCTCGCTACTCAATTGTTTGATAGCTTGAGACAGGTGTTGATTGAATATCAGGGTTTGTTTTGCACCTCGAAAGGTGCGCTGCGATGGACGAGGAAAATCCGTAGGTAATTCTAAAATTGGTAGGTTTTGTAATTGCTGCTGCCAATAATCAAGTTGGGTTTGTAATACTTCACCCTGGAACCACTCTCTTTGCCAGATAGCGAAGTCTGCATACTGAATCTGTAATTCTGGTAATGAAGAGGTTTCCCCTGTACAAAAGGCGGTATAGAGAGTGGCTAACTCTTTGATCAATACACCCATTGACCACCCATCCGCAACAATATGATGGATGGTTAGTAAGGCAATATGTTCATTTTCATCTAGGTGTAAAAGAGTACACCGCAGCAAAGGCAATTGAGTTAAATCAAAGGTGCGGTGTGATTCAATAATTGCTAGTCTTTCCACCTCAGCAGCACGTTCTGCTACTGGTACATGACATAAGTCTATAACAGGTAACTGCACATTTAAAGTAGGTGCGATCGCCTGATATACTTGTCCATCTACTAGCGAAAAAGTAGTCCGCAATACTTCATGACGAGCAATAATTTCATTCAGGCTTTGTTCTAAGGCTGTGATGTTTAAATCACCAGACAGCTTTACCGCAGCAGAAATATTGTATGTGCTATTACCTGGATATAATTGTTCTAATAACCATAATCTAGTTTGGGCAAAAGACAAAGGTAAATTTGCTTCTCTCGTTATCCGTGGAATAACAACAGTATTCAGTCCTAATTTTGCTGTTGTTTGTTGAATCGTTGTGGCGAGTTCAGCCACCGTTGGCGATGCAAATAAAGCACGTAGAGGTAAATCTATTCCTAATATTTTTCGTAGGCGAGAAATGACTTGAGTCGCTAATAATGAATGTCCGCCTAACTCAAAGAAATTGTCGTTAATACCTACTTGTGCAACACCCAGAACTTGCTGCCAAATTTCGGCGATCGCGGCTTCAATTGTATTGCGTGGTGCCACAAAAACTGCTGCTAAATTAGTTCTAGTAGTTTCCGGAGCAGGTAAGGCTCTGCGGTCTATTTTACCATTAGGTGTGAGGGGTAATTTTGCCAAAGTTACAAAAGCAGCAGGCAGCATATAATTAGGTAATTTCTCTGCTAAGAATTGGCGAAGTTCTGTTATTATCAATGTCTCATCTGGCTGAGGAACTACATAAGCAATTAATCGCTGATTACCTGGTTCATCTTCTCGAACTACAACTACACTAGCTTGCACATCTGGATGTTGATTTAAAGCTGCTTCAATTTCGCCTAATTCAATGCGGAAGCCACGCAATTTAACTTGATTGTCAATTCGTCCTAAAAATTCAATTGTGCCGTTTGCTCGATAACGCACCAAGTCTCCAGTTTTGTATAACCTAGCAGCAGAATCTAGGTTAAACGGATTGGATATAAACTTTTGGGCTGTCAGTTCTGGCTGATGTAAATAACCACGAGCTAAACCTGCTCCACCAATATGTAATTCCCCAGTTACACCAATAGGTACTAATTGATTGTATGCGTCTAGGATATAAAATTGGGTGTTAGTGATTGGATGTGCGATCGCCACACTATCTTTTACTAGAAATGCAGCAGACCAAATCGTAGTTTCTGTAGGGCCATACAAATTCCAGACTTCTTTACCTCGTTGTTGTAATTGTTGGGCGAGGGTGTAATCAAGAGCTTCACCACCACACAAAATTTTCAATTGCTTGTTTCCATGCCATCCAGCAGCCAGCAACATCCGCCAAGTGGCTGGAGTAGCTTGCATCACTGTCGCACCAGTAGCCGTTAATTGTTCTGATAATTGAATTCCATCAGAGGCTATTTGACGACTAATAATAACTGTTTGAGCGCCAACAATTAAGGGCAGAAATATTTCTAAACCAGCAATATCAAAAGATAACGTGGTGACAGATAGTAAAATATCTTGTGGCGTTAATCCAGGCTTTTGCCGCATTGCAGTTAAGAAATTGACAACAGCACTATGAGCAATTTGCACACCTTTTGGTTTACCAGTCGAACCGGAAGTATAAATTATATATGCTAAGTTTTCAGGAGTAAGTTCGTGAGTTAGATTGCTAGTCTTTTGTTGAGCAATTTTTTCCCATTCCTCATCTAAACAAACTACCTGAGCTTGGTGAGGTGGTAAATTTTCTAATAATGACTTTTGAGTAATTAACACTGATAGTTGGGCATCTATCAACATATAGCCTAAGCGTTCTTGGGGATAGGCTGGGTCTAAAGGTATGTATGCGCCGCCAGCTTTGAGTATCCCCAACAACCCAACAATCATTTCTAAAGAACGTGCTACACAAATCCCTACCAATACTTCTGCATTTACTCCCAAGTTTCGTAAATAATGGGCTAATTGATTGGCTCTTTGATTAAGTTCCTGATATGTTAACTGCTCATTCTCAAATACTACTGCTACCGCATCAGGAGTTTGTTCTACCTGTGCTTCAAATAGTTGATGAATACAAACAGATGGATAATCAGTTTGAGTATTATTTTGTGCGGCTAACAATTGCTGAATTTCTGATGGTGTGAGGATGGGCAAACTCACTAAATTCTGTTCAGGATTAGGGTGTTGACTTTGAGAGCTTGATGATGGTAGCTTCTCATGCAAGAACTATGTAACGAACTCAAAGTCAATGCAAGAGTTTAAAAGCCCAAGTAGTCGGTTGGCAAGGCTATTTCACAAGGGTCGAGACAATTGGAAACAGAGAGCCTTGGAAAAGCAAAAAAAACTGAGAGCATTAGAAATAAAAGTGAGAGATTTATCCGCATCAAGAGATTATTGGAAGAATCGAGCCAAAATTGCTGAAGAAAAACTACAAAAAGCAAACATAGAAACAGTCCAGGAAAAAAAAAGAGATTGACTCAAAAGAAGAATTAGTCGCCAAGGGGCATCATTATTCAGTCGAAACTATTCAGATTTCAGTGCAACAGGTTATAGAGTGTGGCAATAGTTATAGAGGAGTCGAGAAGACCTTTGATTTGTACAAAGAATTGTTTACACAGGAGACTCCCAGCTTTAGTAGTATTAGGAAATGGTTAGGGAGAATTGGTTTTTTTGAACTAACCAGAAAGAAAGAAATAAGAGATGACTGGATTTTTATTGTTGATTTAACTGTAGAATTAGGAACTGAAAAAGGACTGGTAATTTTAGGAGTTTCACAACAAAAGCTAGAAGAAGAAATCTTGCCGCTAAGAAGAGGATTACAGCATCAGGATGTTCAAATTCTGGCATTAGAAATTATGCATTCAACCAGAGGTGAACTCATCCAAGAGAAATTGACGGAAGTTAGCCTCAAATGTGGTTGTCCTCGACAAATAATTGCTGACCACGGAAGTGATATTCAAAAAGGAATTAAACTATATCAACAAAATCATCCTGATGTAATTTATACCTATGATGTAACTCATGCAATGGCTTTATTACTCAAGCATGAATTACATAGGTCGGATAAATACCAGTCTTTTATACAGCAATGTAGTCAATGTCGAAAACAACTGCAACAAACTGAACTATCTTTCTTATCTCCGCCCTCTCAACGCTCACAATGCCGTTACTTTAACTTAGAAAAACTCGTAAATTGGGCTTTATATCTGCTAAATTCACCATTAGATATTTTAAGAGATTTAGTACCAAATACAGAACCAGATATTTTATATAGTAAATTGAAAGAGAAATTTACATGGTTGGCTGCTTACCAAGACTCACTAATAAATTGGAAGCAAATGGTTCAAATAACACGCTTTGTAGAAACTCAAATTAAATTGTGTGGGCTAAATCAAGAAACTTTCAGCATAATACAACAACACTTAACAACGCTTGTGAATTATTCAGAAGAGTTTGCACAAAAAATTCTGAGCTATTTAACACAGGAACTTTCTTTTATTCAACCAGGACAAACATTATTAGCTACAACGGATGTCTTGGAATCGCTATTTGGAAAATACAAGCAATTTTCTTCTCGTTCTCCTTTTAAACAAATAGGTCAAATGTTTTTGAGTATTTGTTTATCAACTATGAATTTAACAACTACTCTTGTGAAAGAAGCATTAGAAACAGTCCGTTTTTTAGATGTTGAAGACTGGGCGGCTCAAGTTTTTGGTCAATCCATGCTCTCGAAAAGAAGAATTTTGTTTTCTGTCTCAACTGGCGACACAGAAATTGCATGATAAATTTTGAGGGTTTCTCCAACAAAATCAACACCCTAGTTCAGGATTACTTACCACCCCATCTAATAATGTCTGAAAATTACCCAGGATTCTAATGATAGTTTCAGCGTCAAATAAATCACTATTATATTCAAATACTCCTATCAAACCTTGATGAGTTTCTGTTAAAAATAGAGTTAAATCAAATCTAGATGTTTCTGTATCTACTTCCTCTATGTTAATACTTAAACCAGGCAGTTTCAGTTCGGACATTGGGGCATTCTGGAGGGCAAACATTACCTGAAACAGTGGTGTATGACTCAAATTGCGGTTTGGTTGTAGTTCTTCTACCAACTGTTCAAAGGGCAAATCTTGATGAGAATATGCGCCTAAAGTAACTTCTCTAACTCGTTTAAGTAAGTCCCGAAAACTCAGATTACCTGCCACGTTAGCCCGCAATACTATGGTATTGACAAAACAGCCAATTAGCTCTTCTATTTCCTTGCAGTTGCGGTTAGCAATGGGTGAACCAACGAGAATATCTTCTTGTCCAGTGTATCGATAAAGTAATGTTTGAAATGCTGCTAAAAGAGTCATAAATAATGTGACTCCTTCCTGCTGGCTCAAAGTTTTCAGTGCAGTGGTTAAAGTAGGAGGAATCGTGAAAAATTGTTTTCTTCCAGCAAAAGTTTGAATAGCAGACCTTGGTCTATCGGTTGGCAGTTCTAATACTGGTAGACTACCACTTAATTGCTGTTTCCAGTAGTTCATTTGTTGCTGAAAAATTTCGCCCTGCAACCATTGACGCTGCCAAATAGCAAAATCTCCATACTGAATAGGTAATTCTGAAAGTTGAGAAGATTTGTTGTTATAAAATGATTCATAAAGTGCGGCAAGTTCGCGGACAATTACACCTGCTGACCAGCCATCAGCAATAATATGATGAATAGTAAATATTAATACATATTCTTGTGCAGCTAATTGTATAAGTAAGGTTTTCAATAGTGGGGCTGTAGTTAAATCAAAGCTGGTTTGTGCTTCTTGTTTAAGCAGTTTTTTAACTTCTGTTTCTCGCGCCTCAGCAGATAAATCTTGAAGGTTGATTATGGGAATTTTTATACTGCAATCATAATTAATTACCTGGACTGGTTGTTCATCTACACAAGTAAAACTGGTTCGCAGTACTTCATGACGACTGATAATTTCGTTCAAACTTTGTTCTAAGGCTGTGATATTCAGCGCCCCTTGCAACTTTAAGGCGCGAGACAGGTTATAAGTACTACTTCCTGGGTCTAATTGTGCCAAAAACCACAACCTGATTTGGGCAAAAGCAAGTGGGAATACACCGTCTCGCCCAACTGGTTGAATAGGTGGTAATTGTAGTTGTCTTCCGGCTTTTTGGGCTATCTCGATATGTTCTGCCAGTGTAGTGACTGTGGGATATTCAAACAAACTCCGCAAAGGTAAATCTATTTGAAAGGCTGTGCGTAATTGAGAAACAACTTGAGTAGCTAATAGAGAATGACCACCTAACTCAAAGAAGTTTTCATCAATATTTACTTGTCCAATACTCAAAATTTGCGCCCAAATTCCGGCTATCACTTCTTCTACGGGAGTAAGAGGCGTTTTTTGTGCGTTTGTTTGCAGTTGTATTTGTTCTAGTGTTGGTAATGCTTGACGGTTAATTTTCCCATTAGGTGTTAAGGGTAATGCTTCCAACATCACAAAGTGAGCAGGCAGCATATAATCAGGTAATCTTTCTTTTAAAAAGCTGCGACAATTACTAAAGTTAGAATTCTGGAGATTCTCATCGTTAGATACTAAATAAGCAACTAATCTTTTTTCTCCAGCATCTTCCCTAGCAATAACTACCGCTTCTCGCACCGATGGATGTTGGCACAGCACAGTTTCTATTTCTGCTAATTCGATACGGAAACCGCGAATTTTTACTTGGTGGTCGCTACGACCAATAAATTCAACTGTTCCATCTGGTAAGTAACGGCCTAAGTCTCCGGTTTTGTAGAGCCTTGTTCCCGGTTCTGTGCTGAAGGGGTTGGGAATAAATCTGTCGGCTGTCAAATCTGGGCGATGCAGATAACCTTGACCAATACCTAAGCCAGCAATATATAATTCACCAGCGACACCCATTGGTAGAGGTTGTAGGTATTGATCCAAAATATAGATTTGGGTGTTGGCAATGGGGCGACCAAGAGGGACGATTTTTATTGGTTCGTTTTGTGCGATCGCCGAAGGCGGTGCTTCGCCCATCTCAATTAAATTGACTGCAACTATACCACAGGTCTCTGTCTGACCAAACATATTGATCAAACTGGCATTGTGTTGGAACCCAAACCGCCATTGAGTGCAAATATCAGATAACAAAGGTTCACTAGCTGAGACAATTAAGCGTAAGTTGTTGTTTAAAAGCTTTGTTCTGACTTCTGGTTGTAAACTACTCAAAAGATGATTGCAGTTCCGCCAATAAGAAGGAACGATATCAATAACTGTCACCTGTTGTTGCTGAACTTCTGCCAACAACACCAAGGGGTCTTTCCGCTGTTCGGCAGTTGCAATCACGACAGTTGCCCCCTTTGTTAGAGGTACCATCAACTGTCTGACAGAAGATGAGAAAGCAATTGATGCGGTGTGTAAGTATCTATCTTCTCCTACAATACCCAGCGCTGTTTGCATCGCTTGGACATAGTGACACAAATTAGTATGAGTGACTCTAACTCCCTTGGGTTTGCCTGTTGAGCCAGAGGTGTAAATTAGATATGCTAAGTTAGCTGCAACGGCTGTCTGATGTAGATTTTCTGTTGATTCCTGGGCGATTACATCTCCGTCTATATCTAAGCAAAATACTGTTGCTGAATGTGCTGGTAACTCTTTAATCAAACACTCTTTAGTCAATAAGACTTTTGGTTGGGAGTTTTGCAACATATACGCCAAGCGTTCTTGGGGATATGTGGGGTCTAATGGTATGTATGCACCACCAGCTTTGAGAATCCCCAAAATACCCAAGACAAAATCTAAAGAACGTTCGACGCACAATCCTACTAATACCTCTGCACCCACACCCAATTTTTGCAAGTGATGAGCAATTTGATTAGCACGATGATTTAATTGCTCGTAAGTAAGCTGTTGTTCAGCAAAAACTAGAGCAACTTTATCAGGAGTTCTGGCTACTTGTGCTTCAAATAAGTGATGGATGCACTGATTGACAGGGTAAACTAGTTTAGTATTGTTAAGCTCAGATAGTATTTGTATTTCACTGTTACTGAGAATTTTTAACTGATTTATTGCTGCTTTAGGTTCTGAAATTGCACTTTGAATTAATGTTTGTAACTGTTCTGCTAAACGTTGAATATCTGCCGCTGCAAAATAGTTACTATTATATGCAATTTCTACATCAATAAAATTATCTTGCCGAACACAAGCTAGTTTAAGTTGGTAGTTATCAATGCAAGCTGCTAAATTTTCAATAGTAAATGATATATCTCCAAAGTTATACTTTTCTCTAATTTCGTCATACTCAAAACTAATTGGCAATAAAATCTGATTATTTGCCGCTACATCTTTTAAGATATTGACGCTAAAATATTCTTGATAGTTATAATTTTCGCTAAGAGTTTGGCTAAGTTCATTTAAAAGCAATGCTAAAGTTAAATCTTCTTTTAATTCGCACTTTACAGGCAGATATTTTGATAATAAACCTAAACTAGATTCTAGCTCTTGATATTTCCGCCCATTGGTACCTACTCCTATAACTATATTATCTTGTCCTGTAAGCCGCCACAGCAAAATATTCCAGCAAGCTAATAAGAAATTAGCTAATACAGATTGATACTGTGTTTCTATTTGCTCTACCAGATAAGCATCTAGTCTGAAAGTATGAGTTTGGGGCTGAAATCCTAATTCTGAAACATTCTCTTTTTCTATAGGTAATTGCAAGGCTTGTATAGCAGAAAAATCTTGCTTATTCCAGTATTCTCTACCTGCTTCTGTGTCTGCTGCTGACAATAATTCATTCTGCCACATTGCCAAGTCAGCATACTGCATTATTTCTGCTTGAGTATTATATTTATCAGCATAAATATAGCTAATTTCTCTAATTAAACTTTTCAGCGTTTCCCTATCTGCTGATAATGCAGGTAAACTGATAAATAGAACATATTGATTAACAGCTAAAGTTACTAAGGCTAAATGTAAATGATTCCCAACTTCTAAAATCAAGTCTTGTTGACTAAATTGCTGAAATAATAATTGTAATTTTTCTTGCTGTACTTCACTTGTATATTTAGTCAAATCATAGTTTTTATCCCAATTTAGTTTAGGTTCAGTAATTACTTGTACAGGAATTGTCATCCCTGGCAGACATTTATAATTAGTACGTAGAATTTCATGCCGATTTACAACTGTTCCTAGCGCATTTCTGAGTAATTGAATATCAAGATTTCCAGTAATGGAGACAGCAGCTTTCACCTGATATATCTGGCTATCAGTTTGTTGTAGTTGCCATAAATGCTTTTGTTGGGGTGAAAGTTGAAAACCCTGAATTTCTTGAAACATGGTTAATCTAGTTAGATAATTTGAAAGAAATTCTTGATTAATAGTCCTCTTACATAAATATTTTTTCATGCAAAGGAGGCAGCGCGTTACGGTGAGCAGTCCGTTGGGCGGGCAATGCCCGACTTGTACCCCTACGGGGAAGCAAGCTACGCGCAGCGTCTCCGATTAGGAGAAGGAACTGCAAACCCGAAGGGGGTTCCCCCTGTTGTAGCGACTGCCATCGCGCCAAGACGCGGAGAGTCAAGAAAGCGAAACTTATGTGTTTAGTAGTTAATCATCTGTACTATATGCTTCTGCCATACCGACAACTACTTTTCTGTTACCAAAAAATGGTTTTCTTCCGTGGGCGGTGAGCATATTATCTAGCATCAAAATATCTCCAGTCAACCAAGGAAAAACTACTGTTTCTTGTTGGTAAGCAGTACGAATTTCATGTAATACTTCTGGTTCAATTGGTGAACCATCTCCGTAATAAGTATTATGTGGTATATCTTCTTCCTTAAATTCTGCTAATAACGACTCACGGATGTTCGTTTCTAAGCTAGAGATATGGAAAAATAAGGCATGATTAAACCAAACATACTCACCTGTGATTGGATGTTTAGCGATCGCAGGACGAATAGAGTAAGTTCTTAGTTTATTTTTTGCTTTCCATTCAAATTTTATATGATTTTGGTAACAAAATTCCGCAACTTTTTCTGGTTGATTTGTTTGAAACACAGTTTGCCAAGGTAAGCCAAATCCATCGCCAAAATTGCGGAGGTACATTACTTGTTTCTTAGCGAACTTTTCGAGAACTGTAGGAGAAATTTTTTGATAGACTTTGCGAATATCAGCGATGGGTGTTTCTCCTCCTTGTTGGGCTGGGGTCACACAATAAAAGAATATTTTTAAAGGCCAGTTAGCCGCATAAGAATTTTCGCTATGCAGCAAAATTTTTTGGTTAGCTGGATGGTCTGTAGATGTGTAAATTTTACCTTGAATTGCACTGCGAGGTGAGGAGCGATCGCGATATTCTAATAACTCTCCTGCAACTACTCGAATAAACTGCTGAAATTCCGCTACTTCTGTTACTTGAAAGTTACGAAATAAAATACCCCCATACTGGAGTAAAGATTTTTTAATCAATTCTTGATTGTTAGCTGCCCAAGCAACTAAATTAACTCCTTCCACAGTTGCTTGGATGAGCAACGGTAAAGAATTTTCCTTTATTAATGGTGTGATTCTCACTACATCTGTGATAGCTTGCCGTTTGGCAACGCCTAAACTTTTCAGACTAGGTTTTACAGAATTGGAAATCATCATAAATTTGCAGAAAGTTTTTTATCCTTGACTAATTGCAGTGCGTTTACTCAACTTCAGTTTTTGCAGACTGATAGTTTCTAATTGTTTTTGCTCAAACTTGGCAACACTAGCAGCTAAATCTTGTAAGGAGATATTTGGCTGATTAACTATGGTTTGCAACAATAGTTCAAAATGATTAGCCATCCGGCTGATAGTTGCAGCATTAAATAAGTCTGTTTGGTACTCAATTGAACCTTGAAAGTTGGCTGCATTTTCCCAAATGCTCAGTTTCAAATCAAATTTTGATGTACCACTATCTACTTCTTGCGGTTTCCAAGTTAATTCTGGAAGTTCAATTGATGGTATCCCTGTATTTTGAAAAATAAACATTACCTGAAATAAAGGGTTATAGCTGAGGTTGCGTTTTGGTTGTAACTCTTCTACCAGCTTTTCAAAAGGTACGTCTTGATGGCTATAGCCTTCTATAGCAACTTTTTTGACTCGGCCTAATAACTCTCGAAAAGTAGGATTCCCACTCAAATTAGTACGCAACACTAAAGTATTGATAAAGAAGCCAATTAATCCTTGTGTTTTGCTATGGTTACGCCCAGCCACAGGAGAACCCACAACAATATCTTCTTGATGGGATAAGGAATATAACAGTGTTTGGTAAGTTGCTAAAAATGTCATAAAGACTGTTACGCCTTCTTGCTGACTGAAATCTTTGACGGCTGCACTCAGATGTTGAGGTAATGTCAGTGTGTGCTTTTTGCCCATAAAGCTCTGGACAGCAGGTCTTGGTCTATCTGTTGGTAGTTGTAATAAAGCTGGGATGTTATTAAGTTGTTGCAACCAATAATTTAGTTGGGTTTTTAGCACCTCTTGTTGCAGCCATTGTCTTTGCCAGTAAGCAAAATCAGCGTATTGAATGGGTAGTTCAGCCAGAGGAAAAGCTTTGCCCTCTATAAAAGCTTGATAGACTGTTGCTAGTTCTTGGATGAGAACGCCCACTGACCAACCATCAGAAATAATATGATGTGTGGTTAACAGGAGCAAATGTTGATTGGCTGATAGACACAAAAGTTTTGCCCTTAGCAGTGGTGCTTGGGATAAGTCAAAAGGTTTTTGGGCTTCCTCTTGGATGAGAATTTCTATAGATTTCCAGATAGTGCAGTCTTCAATAGCTAGTTGCACATCCACACAAGGATGAATGATTGGCACAGGTTGTCCAGCTACAGATGTAAAGCTGGTGCGTAAGCTTTCGTGACGCTGGACAATTGCATTGAGACTTTGCTGGAGAATTGTAATGTTGAGTGTGCCATTGAGTTGGATGGCGATCGCTACATTATAAAATGGATTTCCTGGTTCTAATTGCTCTAAAAACCACAAGCGTTCTTGCGCCAAACACAAAGGTAGTTGTCCTTCCCGCGAAATTGGCTTTAATTCCAACTGTTTTGGGATAATATCTTTCGCCTCAGCCACAATTTGCTGTGCTAGATACTCAATACTGGCATCTTGCAAAAGGTCATTGATAGATACACTCACCCTAAAATCTACTTCAATCGCATTTTTGATGTCAAAAGCTATCAAGGAATCTATACCCAAAGTTGTTAGGGGTTGTTGAAGCGGTAATTTATGAACTGGGATTTTTAAGGCTTTGGCTATCAATTCTTGCAAGTATGCAGTTAGAGAATTATCATTTTTTATCAGGCTGGTTTTGTCTAAATCTTCACTACTATCTAAAATACTCTGATTGACTACTTGCAACTTATCTGCAAGCAACTCTGCTTGACAACTACGGCGTTGAATCTTACCACTAGAAGTCTTAGGGATAGTGCCAGCTTTAATTAAAACAACTGCATAAACTTGTACATCATGTTCTTGGGCTACAGCCTGACGAATTGCCCTTGTAACTTCTTCTAAATTAGGTTTGGCGCGAAACTCTAACTCTTGCACCACTACTAACCGTTCTTCATTATCTACTTCAATTGCAAATGCCGCATTACTACCACTACGTAAAGATGGATGACTACGTTCTGCGGTCAGTTCTATATCTTGTGGATAAAGGTTACGGCCTCTAATGATAATTAAATCTTTAGCTCGACCAGTAATAAAAAGCTCACCATTATGTAAAAAGCCCAAGTCTCCAGTCCGCAAAAATGGCCCTTCTTTTGTATCTTGCAAATAGGCGTGGAAAGTTTGCTCTGTTTCTTCTGGACAGTTCCAGTAGCCATGACCAATACTCGGCCCAGACACCCAAATTTCTCCCACTTCATCGGGATCACAACTGGTTAATGTTTCTGGGTTAGCAATCACAATCTGCTGTTGTGGTACAACTCGACCACAGCTAACTAATGTTGTGGAGCTATCTGTATTGGTAACTGCATCTATGACATGATTGCCTTCTAAATCGCTTTTTTGCAGAGATAAACTCCGCACTAACGCAGATTTGACGCTGCCAGATACCATCAAAGTGGCTTCTGCCATACCATAACAAGGATAAAAAGCTTCTGGACAAAATCCACATTCAGCAAAGGTGGTGGCGAACTTTTCTAGAGTCTCGTGGCGAATGGGTTCAGCGCCATTAAATGCCACATTCCAACTACTTAAATCTAGGGTTGAACGTTGTTCTGGGGTAATTTTTTCAATGCACAGTTCATAGGCAAAGTTGGGAGCGCCGCTGGTAGTACCTCGATAATGAGAAATCGCCTGTAACCAACGGTAAGGTTTCTGGAGAAAAGCCGCTGGCGGCATCATAATACAAGGAAAACCACTATACAAAGGTTGCAATACGCCACCAATCAATCCCATATCATGATAGACAGGCAACCAAGTAATAAACTTACTCCTAGAAGTATGTTCCATATACTGGCGTGTGACTTCTGCATTGTGGAGCAAGTTGCCATGACTGAGCATGACACCTTTGGGTGTACCAGTGGAACCGGAAGTATATTGCAGAAATGCCAGAGTATCTATATTAATTTTCGGCTCTTGCCAAGCTTGTTCTACATCTGGTGCGAGGTTGTCGGTAGTGAACCAGTGAATATTATCTATCGCAAATTTATCAGCCAGTAAAGACTGCAACTGCGCCAGAATTGCTGTTGTTGTGAGGATGACTTTTGGTTGAGCATCTTTGATAATTGCCAAAATTCTTGGGGTGTTGCGTTGGTTGCGTGGCGGATATGCGGGAACTGCTACTACCTTGGCATACAAACACCCAAAGAAGGCTGGTAAATAATCTATTCCCGGTGGGTAAAGTAATAAGGCACGCTCACCACTTAAACCTAATGTTTGCAGTTGCGAAGCGATCGCGCAACTTTGCCGATCTAATTCTTGGTAAGTCAGCGTTGCTATCTGCGTCTCGCCATCTTGCAGAAAGGTGAAAGCCTGTATATTTGCTTGTTGGCTACTTCTGTGCCGTAGCACATCAACTAATGTTGAACATTTGATAATTGAGACTTCTTGGCAATTCTCAGGCAGATCTGTTGTACTTTCTGGCATGGGGATGCAACCTTATTAAATGCGGAATCTGATATCGCAGATGCAGATAAATTGTGGGCAAAATCCTAGCTATATCATTGATTTATCCTAATCATAAGCACCCTTTATATGAATGCTGATTTACTTATTAGCTGAAGTTATTGAAAGTCTTTCTCAATTTCCTCAATTACTTTAATACCTTTTTTGTAAATTATCAATATCTACTTCACAAATAATTCTCAATAAAGTAAGATAAGGCTTATCGCGGCTTCTCAGTTGTCATACATGCTGAGAAATCAGCACTAGCTGTGATTCTCAGCGTTGACACCGGATCACCACTTTCAGTAGTGTGTGACCGCAAAAACTATTGTTTACTTCCGGGAAAACCTTGAAGCAAGAAGTTTTGTTGCTTATATTCGGTCATTCGGCGATCGCCATTTTTAATTAAGTTTTTGTATTTAATATTACAAAAAATGGATATATTCCTGCTTAACTAGAGAAACTTTCGCAATAAAGTCAGAAAAATTTTATGAAGATAATTATCAATAAGCTGTAAAAATAGATTAATGATAACAATTTTCGTCTGAATCCTCTCCTATTTTCCAAACTACTGCTGTTAATTCTCAATTAGGTGTGAAGCTAGAAATGAAGCTACGTCAAATTCTGCAAATTTCGTTATTGACCAGTTCCATTTGTGTATTGGGTGGGAATCCGACTTTGGGAGAACAAGTAAAAGACACACAACACACAAGTGCTTCTTTATTAGCACAGTCTTCTACACCAGATTCTGCCAAACCAGCAGAAATTATAGAAGTGACAGCAGTCAAAGTGAATTCTACAGATAAAGGTGTAGAGATCATTTTAGAAACAACCAAAGGGGATCAACTGCAAGTATTGAATAGTCAGTCAGGCAATAGCTATATTGCTGACATTCCCAATGCTCAACTACGTTTACCCAACAACAATACATTCCGGCAAGAAAAGCCAGTTGCAGGTATCACAGAAGTCAGCGTTACTAATAAAGATGCAAATAGTATCCAAGTCAGAGTGACAGGAGAAGTTAGCTTACCAACGGTAGAGTTATTTGATGGGGATGAAGGGTTAATTTTGAGTTTTGTACCAGTTGTAGCCTCTACACCACAACCAGAACAGCCTATTACTGAAACACCGCCGCAACCAGAACAACCTACTAGTGAAACATCACCACAAGAGCAACCTTCTGCTACATCGCCACAACCAGAACAACCTACTAGTACAACACCATCGGAAGAACCAACATCTCAAACTGACGAACCTATTGAATTGGTAGTGACAGGAGAGCAAGATTCAGGATATAAGGTTCCTGATGCTAGTACGGCGACAAAAACCGATACACCTCTCATTGAGATTCCCCAAGCTATTCAAGTAATTCCTCGTCAAGTAATTGAAGATCAAAAAGTCCAAAGGGTTGCAGATGTGTTGCGTAACGTGAGTGGTGTCACAGTCAAAACAGATTACTCTGGGACGGATACTTATACCATTCGGGGATTTGATACCAATGCCAACCTAAGAAATGGTTTTAGACAAGATAGTTTCACCGGATTTACTGACACTGCGACTATAGACAGGGTAGAGGTTCTGAAAGGCCCAGCTTCAGTGTTATATGGTCAACTAGAGCCTGGGGGTATTGTGAACTACATTACGAAACAACCCCTGAACCAACCTTATTACTCGGCAACATTTTCTGTAGGTAGTTATGATTACTATCGACCAGAGATAGATATTTCTGGGCCACTAAATCAAGAGAACAATATTTTTTATCGCTTGATTGCTGCCTATGAGAACTCTGGTGGATTTCGAGATTTTGCTTATAAAGAGCTTTATACTTTTGCGCCTAGCTTAAGGGTCAAGTTAAGCGATCGCACAAATGTCGATTTGCAATATGAATACGTTAACCTCAACCAATCCTACGATCGAGGTTTACCGCCGGTGAGTAGATCCTTTGATTTGCCAATTAGTTTTAACTTTGGTGAACCAAGCGATCGCTATGAACTCTTTGCCAATCGGATAAATTTTGCTTTAGACCATCGCTTTACTGACAATTGGCGATTCCGCAGTGCGGTTTCTGTACAAATCGTTGACACAGCACGTTCCAATTTTCAGCCACTTGATTTTGAAAATCCCTTTACTGAAGATGGTCGGACGGTTGCTCGTAGGTACAACCAAGTAGGTGATTACTCTAGAGAATATTCTTGGCAAAATGACTTAACCGGCAAATTTAAAACTGGCCCCATTGGACATGAAGTACTCTTGGGGTTTGAATTAGGTAGAAGTGTTTTTGGCTATCCATTTCGGATTTCTTATAACGTACCGACGCTAGATATTGAAAATCCAATATATGGTGCAGCCGTTCCCACTACCTTTGACGAAGGATTTGAAGATGAAAGTAATTCATATCGAGTAGGTGTTTACTTCCAAGATCAAGTGGCATTACTACCAAATCTTAAAGTGTTGCTAGGTGGAAGATTTGATTTTGTTAATTTCAGAGACGAATTTAACCCTGACATTATCAATGGCGCGGAGACTGAAATTACAAGACGTTATTACGAGAGATTTTCCCCACGAATTGGTTTAGTTTATCAACCAATCCCAAATCTATCTCTTTACGGTAGTTACTCTCGTGCATTTAGACCAAATGAATTTGCTGTAAGTGAGGGTGGAGTACCGCTACAACCTGAAAGCAGCACACAATATGAAGTGGGGGTTAAAGGTGAGTTTTTAGATGGTAAACTAACGGCGACATTCTCAGCTTATGAGATTACTAAAAATAACGTAGCGACCAGCGATTTGAATAATCTGGGATCGCCATTTTCTATTGCTGCTGGAGAAGTCAAGAGCCGAGGTCTAGAACTAGATATAACAGGAGAGATTTTACCTGGATGGAATGTGATTGCTTCTTATTCTCATAACGATGCCTATGTGACGCAGGATAATGACTTACCAGTTGGTGACAGATTAGTTAACGCACCGAGAAATAGTGCTAGTTTATGGACAACTTACGAGATTCAAACAGGTAATTTACGCGGGTTAGGCTTTGGTGGGGGAGTCTTTTTTGTCGGCGATAGAGAAGCTACTTTACCCAATACCATTACAATTCCTTCTTTTGTCAGAACAGATGCAGCAATTTTTTATAAGCGAGACAATTATCAAATAGGTCTGAACTTCAAGAATCTATTTGATATTCGTTATTACGATTCTGCTGGCTTTTTGCTATCTCCTGGCGCACCATTTACCGTTGTAGGTAGTGTTTCAGTCAAGCTCTAATGTTGAGATTCTCTATTATGCGATCGCGTAAATTTCGGGATACAGTCTTTATTCTCCATCGCTATATTGGTTTAGCTGTAGGGCTATTAATAGCTTTTGTCGGTTTGACAGGGAGTTTGTTAGTATTCAAGCCGGAGATGGGACAATTTCTCATAACCCAGCAAGTTGGTTCTATAGTTCCTCAGCCACAAATGGTTTCTATTGACGCTGTCTTAGAAACAGCCAAGTCTGTCAGTATTAATCGTCCAGATCTCAAATTAGACAGCATTAGATTACCTCCTACTTCTGATTTACCTTATGAAGTAGGTTTGTTTGATGCAGCTAATCAACTAACTCGCATATTCATTCATCCTTATACTGGTGCAGTTATGGCTTGGAATCAATCAGATTCCAGCTTTGAAAGAATTATCCTCAAACTTCACTACAGTCTTTTATTAGGTAGAAATGGTGAAATTATCATTGGGATGAGTGGGCTATTATTATTCATTTTGTGCATCACAGGATTAATCTTGTGGCCAGGTTGGCGCAAGTTGATTACTGGATTCAAAATTAAGTGGGATGGTCATCTCAAACGAGTAAATTTTGATATTCACAAAGTAGCGGGAGTTGTGACAGCTATTTTTCTGGCTTTTACTGCTGTTACAGGTTTTTTTTGGAACTTTTCTGATTTCTCTTATCCTCTAATTTACGCAGTTACTTTCACTTCCGAACCACCAGAAGTTACTTCTCAACCCGTTACTAATCAAGCTCCTTTAAAACTATCTCAACTACTGCAAATTTCTAATACTGTTTTTCCTGAAGCCAAGACATTTTCTATTAGTATTCCCAGCCAACCAGAAGATGCAGTTTACATCCGCAAACGGCAAAATCATGAAATGTTTTACGGTGGAAGTGGAGTGTATTTAGATCAATACAGTGGTGCAGTATTACGCGAAGTTAATAGTCTAAAATTACCACTGGCAGATAGTATATTTTCTGCATTTGAATATTTACATTATGGAACATTTTGGAGCTTAAGCAGTCGGGTTCTTTACCTTTTCGTTGGTTTGAGTCCTACCATTCTTTTAATTACTGGTTTTGTTATGTATCAATATCGTTATCGTAAAAGTAAACAAAAAGATGTTATGGCTAAACCACACTTAAACTAATTTTAAGTTAACAGGCAATGAGTGAGATTAGCCTATAACAATATGCAAAAATTTGTTATCCTCTGGCTTGGTCAGATGGTTTCTTTGATTGGTAGTAGTATGACTGCCTTTGCTTTAGCTATATGGGTGTGGGAAATTACACATCAAGCCACAGCTTTAGCTTTGTTTCAATTTTTCGCACAAATACCACAAATTTTGATTACACCAATCGCTGGTTTGGTGGTAGATAAGGTGAATCGCAAGTTATTAATGATAGTAGGAGATGCTGCTGGCGGGATAGTAACTGTTATAGTTTTATTGCTTTATTTAACCAATAACCTGCAATTGTGGCACTTATATTTAGCCTTTGCTGTTAAATGTACTTTTGAGCAATTTCAAGAACTGGCTTACTCTACATCAATATCGACAATGGTAGCCAAACATGAATATAGCAAGGCTAGTAGTTTGGGCTTTTTAGCAGGTCATGGCGCAATTATTGTTGCTCCGGCTCTAGCTGGTGTTCTGTATGGAATAATTGGACTTGTGGGAATTTTAATTATTGATATCACTTCTTTCTTTTTTGCGATCGCCACAGTCATACGCATACATATTCCCCAATCTACATCTACAAAATTAAGTATATGCGATCGCACTAATATCCTACATGATATTAATTTTGGCTTTAAATATATAATTTCTCGCCCTAGCCTGCTAATTTTATTAACATTGACTGCAACATTTTGGTTTATTCATGATATTGGTGAAGCTGTTTATAAACCAATGATTTTAGAACTTTCTGGGGATGATACAAAACTATTAGGTACTTTATTCTTAGTATCTGGAATTGGCGGCATTTTAGGAATTTTACTAATTAATATATGGGGGAACAAGCAGCCTCGTATTTATGGAGTACTGCTGGGGATGATAGGCGCTGGCTTCAGCAAAATTATTCTTGGTTTGGGTCGCATACCTTTGATTTGGATTCCAGCACAATTATGTTCATCCTTCAATTTTCCCTTGCTGGGAAGTTCCAATGATGCTATCTGGTTAACTAAGGTTGACCCTAAAATTCAGGGGCGTGTTTTTGCAAGTCAATCAATGATTCTGCTACTAGTTTCAGCGGGGGCTAACTTAATTGCAGGGACACTGGCAGATCATGTTTTTGAGCCTGCTATGATGCCGGGAGGTACCCTAGAACCCTTATTCCACAATCTGGTGGGTACAGGAAAAGGTTCTGGTATGGTACTCATGTATGTTCTATCTTCAATCGGCTTACTGTTAGTAGGTTTAATCGGTTATACAGTACGTAAACTAAGAGAAATAGAGGTGATTTTACCTGACTATGATCATATCAGTTAAATATCTTGAGATTATATAGCGCTCCTCAACGTTCAGATTTTGGTAGTTTGACAAGCTTCTAGTCGTGAGAATAGCTTAACGGATAATTGCCACCAATTGGCTGTAGCGATCGCACTATGCCATTCCCAAACGCCTAAGACTTTGACTCGCCAAACTGACTCAAAAAAGCCAAAAAACGGTAAATATCCCATTGGTGCATCCTCAGACCAAGTTAGGTTGTCATAATTTATCCAAGCATCTTTTAACCGCCAGCCGACACGGTTGGCAAAATCAATGCAAGTTTCTGCTGCTGCAACTTTATTACTACCAAGCATCAAAGATAATACTGGGTCAGATGCTTGACTAGCAATGCTTTGACAAATGCGTTGCTGGATACTAAAGCCAAAGCGTCCGTGACTGTATTTTACCCATAGGCGATCAATAGTCAGTACATCAGCACAAGCTAAATTTTCTAAACTCGGCAAATCAAGATAGCGCTGCTGTTCTCTCCCAGCTATTTTTAACATCAGATTGGTAGTTTCTGCATCTGCCTCTAACCATCTCCCAGCTTGCAATAAATCTCGCAATTGAGAGTAATCTATCCCTAAAGATGAATTTAAATCGTCTATATCTTCAGTAGGTTGAGCAAAGTTTTCATTAACCAACGAATTTTGTTCTGGGAAAACTTCAATAATGCCTTGGGAACCTGATAACCAAAAGTATAAGTTAACTTCTGTAGATGCTAAATTCATTTGTAATTGTGTAATCAAACTAGCAGCAGTCAGACCAGAATATTCACTAGATTTACTGAATATTTCTAACAAAGTAGACGCAAATTTTTCACTGGTATCAGGTGGCGCAGTACAGGCAATTAAACATTGCCCTACATCTGTTCCTATTTGTAATTCTTCTACCCAATCACGGATATTACTTTCTGCAAAAGGGCAATCTAAAATAATAATTTGTTGTGACTTACACAAACGTAATTGTTTGCGTAACCAAGAACGGTTGATGACAGTATTATCAGCCAGCACTAATACCGACTCACCCTTGGCTGTTTCTTGGATTTGTCCGTGTAGATATAAAAATATAGTTGCCGTTTCTTTGATTTGATATTCTTTGGGTGATTCAGAAAAAGATTCGGAAAGTAAGCACTTTTGAATAGCTTTGCGGACATCTAAATTTGTACTATTGCCGCGCCCAGTCCAATAATTAATTTCAAAGTTACCAGAGTTACTGAGTGTTTTAATTAAAGCCGAAGCAATTTTAATTTGAGAAACTCCATCTACTATTAAACTTTGTCGTGGATGACGTGCTATTCCTTTATGATTTGGTTTTAGTCCTAAAATTACCTCGCCCACACCTTCAACAATTCGTTTGGGTGTTTGCAAAGTATATTCTGAATGAATTTGATTATCTCCTCTACCTTTTTTCAGTTGATTAATTACACGCAATTGTTGATTAGCTTTATCTATATATGCTAATGTTTGATGATAAACATAACGGTATAATCCATCTGCTTCAATTATTCCTTGAGAATCTGCGGCTTCTCCTCGTAATCCGCGAATTAAATAATAGGTGAAAACTCCGTGACCTAATTGGGGAAATTCCCAAGATTGCTGACCGCGATCGCAAGACAATAAAGCATAAAATCCCTTTCTTTGTGCTGCCCTTTGTCGCAAAATTTCTACTAATTCTTGTGTCGAATTTAGTAAAGCATTTTTGTCTCCCTTTGACCCGACAAAAGTTAAGTCACCACTATGACAAGCATCTAACCAAACTAATTGCTGTTGTGCAGCACAATTTTCTAATATCTGCAATAATTCTTGTAATTGCAACCCAGTTTTAACTAAATTATCTTGTTGAGTATCTTGCAGACATAAAACCACCTTTTGGCTAGATGGTTCTAACATCCCGTGACCAGAAAAATAAACGAGAACTGTATCTATTGCTTTAGTTGCAGCAGCAATTTCTTGCAGACTTTTGCGGACATTTTCTACTAAAGGTAGATGCTCACTATAATCACAATAAATTCGTAATTCTTTCTGCGGAAATCCCTCAGTTGCTGCACTTAAAGCGGCACCTAAACCCTGACAATCTTGTGCAGAATAACTTAAGGAAGGTATACGCTCATCCTGATATTGATTGACTCCTACTAGTAGCAGCCAAAGCTTGGCTGCACCAGTTTCGAGGTTACGTGTAGAGTTACTAGTCCGAACACCAACTGGACACATCTATGAGATATTCCTCAACAAGAACGCTAAGTGTATTGTATCTAGAGCCAGAGAGTAAGCTGTTAATCAACTAATTCGACAATTGCTGTAATTAATTCTTCTGGTTCCACAGGTTTAGAAATATGTCGGTGAAATCCAGCGTTGATGGCTTGTTTTTCGTTGATTTCTCCAGCATAAGCAGAAAGAGCGATCGCTTTAATATTTCCTCCTTGCGCTGGGGGCAGATTTTTCACTTGCTGCATCAACATATAGCCATCTACCTGGGGCATTCCAATGTCACTTAACAAGATATCTGCTGGGAAGTGGCTCAACACTGTGAGTGCTTCTTTTGCTGAACTTGCCATAACTACGTTTGCACCTTCCTGTTCCAGCACAAAGGTGACAAATTCACAGTTATCAAAATCATCATCAACTACTAAAACCTTGATGCCATTTAAGTTTAAGACTGGCTTCACCTGCTGACTATGCTGATTAATTTGGCTTTGAACTGGCATTAGTGGTAGCCTCACTGTAAAAATCGCGCCTAGTCCTTCTCCTAGGCTTTGAGCTTGAACTGTACCACCATGTAACTCAATTAAATGACGCACAATTGCTAGTCCCAAACCTAAACCGCCAAACTTTCTGGTTGTCGCGCTATCAGCCTGACGGAAGTAATCAAATATGAATGGGAGAAACTCAGGAGAAATACCTTTGCCATTATCACTAACCGTAATTTGAGCAACTGAGTCAAAGCATTCTAGGCGGACTTCTACCAACCCTCCTAACTGTGTGAACTTCAAAGCATTTGACAGCAGATTCCAAACAACTTGTTGTAAGCGGGTAGAATCTCCAGCCACCTGCCCCACATTTGAGGTCAAAATCGTTTTGATGGTAATTGACTTAGCTTGTGCTGCCAGTCGGACTGTTTCGACAGCACCTTTAATTACCAATGTCAAATCCACAGGGCTAACATTGAGGCTCAAATTGCCTTGTAAAATTCGAGACACATCTAACAAATCTTCAATTAATTGGGCTTGGAGTTTGGCATTGCGCTCGATAGTTTTTAAGGCTTCTCTAGTCTTGGCTGGGTCTAATTTTTGGGATTGCAGTAACTGCGCCCAACCGAGGATGGGGTTGAGGGGTGTACGCAACTCATGGGACAGGACTGCTAAAAATTCATCTTTAATCCGGTTCGTTGTTTCAGCTTGTTCCCGCGCAGCTTGTTCTTGTTGTAGCAGTTGAATACGCTGTTGTTCTAGTTGTTTTTGGTCTTCAATATCTGTTGCGGTACCGAACCATTTGATTACTTGACCCCGTTCATTTTTTAACGGTACGGCTTGATGTAAATGCCATCGATACATACCATCGGCGCGGCGCATTCTGCCTTCGGCTTGATAGTAAGTTCCATCTTGTTGAGCCACTGCCCAATTTTCACCCAGCCTCGGCGCATCATCAGGATGCACAACTGCTTGCCAGCCTTCAGTTTGTGCTTGTGTTAGTGTTAGCCCAGTGAAACTACACCAACGTTGATTAACATCAATTAGTACTCCTTTTGTATCTGCTGTCCAGACTAATTGAGGAATAGATTCAGCCAAATATCGATAGCGTTTTTCACTTTCTAACAAAGCTGCTTCTGAGAGTTTGCGCTCAGTAATATCCAATGCAATCCCTGTCATCCGTATTGGCTGATTATTGTCATCGTAAAAAGTTTGTCCAATCGCCGTTAGCCATCGCTCGCCTTGGGTGGGGTGAAGGATGCGAAATTCGGCATTCAGGTCGGTGCGGTGTGCTAGTGCTTGGCGTGCTGCTTGATCTGTGCGATCGCGGTCTGGTTCAATAATGGACAAAAGCCAATTTTGATATGAAGCTTGAGTATTGGCTGGATCAAGACCATAAAGACGATAATATTCAATTGACCAGGTCACTTGATTAGTTGTAATATCCCAGTCCCACACGCCAGCATTAGCAGCTTGTTGAGCAATTCTCAGTCGTTCTTCGCTCTGTCGGAGGGTGTCTTCGGCTTGTTTGCAATAACTGAAGTCATCTACCAATGTCGCAAATCTGTCTGTTGAAGATGCAGGTTGTTCTTCCTGAGTTAAACTGCGGGCAAACTGTTCTATTATTTCCGAGCGAGAAGTTCCTTGCTTTTTGGCCTCTGCGTCTAATAATTGCCATGCAGTAGCAGTCAGCGTGACACTAAATCGCTGTTTGGTTTCACCATCGCAATTACTCACAAATTTACCTGCATTATCCCGCTTCATAAGGCTCAGTCCGTATATATATACGGGTATTTCTATTGAAGCCTAATTTTTTTGCATAACAATCTCTCTAGGGGAAGATGATTTTGGTATTGCTACTCATAAAGTTATTTCCCTGGGTGTAAATGTTGCTTGAAGAATCCGATTAATTCCTGCCAAGCATCTTCGGCGGCGGTGCGGTTGTAGTCTGAGCGTTCGTCACAGAAAAAGCCATGCCCTGCATCGGGATAAACTTTGAGGTGATAGTCTTTGCCCAGTCCTTGAAATCGAGTGTTGATTTGCTGAATGCGATCGCTCGAAATAAAAATATCTTGACCACCAAAAAACAAATATACAGGTACAGTAATATCTGCAACTGCCTCAATCCACTCATCTAAAACCATGCCGTAAAAGGGAGCCGCGGCAGCGATTTGGTTGGATAACTTACAAGCGGTGAAAAAAGTCAATCCACCTCCCAAACAAAATCCCGTGACTCCAATCCGATCCGCATCAACATTTGGCAGAGACTTTAAGTACATCAATACGGCGCGAATGTCATCTTCCAAAGGTTGTCCGAAATCTAACCGCCACATCATAGCCATCGCCTGCTCTAGTTCGTCATAACCAAATTTGTTATTTGGCAATTCACGATAGTATAAATCTGGTATTAGTACCTCATACCCTTGATGAGCAATTCGGACAGCGACATTTTGTATGTGTGTGGTCACGCCAAATGCTTCCATCAAAAGCAGGACAGCGGGTTTGCGTCCAGGCTGATCTGGTGTGATTAAGACAGCAGGCATTTGTCCAGATAAAGTAGAAATCAGCACCTCAGTTTGTGCAATTTTCATCTTCTGTTTTCGCTAGAGTCTACTGATTTTTAATGATAATTCTTTATGCCTAGCGCGAGGCTCTAGCACTAACAGCACGTTGGAGATTAGCTAAAGCGCGATTGTAATCTAAAATTGCCGTAACTCGATTACCTTCGGCTCTGGTCAAGTCATTTTCTGCCTCAATCACTTCTGTTTGTGTGCCAACACCAGCTTGATATCTAATTCTGGCGATGTTCAATGCTTCCCTAGCTTGTTCTAAACCTACACTAGAAGTCTACACATTATCTAAATTAGAGCGTAGTATTGTTCTACATTAAAGCGAATTTGGTCACGCTGATTCGCAAATTGAGTTTCCGCGATCGCGACTCGTTGTTGTTGTCCTCCAGAAAGTTGACTAGGAAAGTTAAGAATGCGATCGACTAATCCGATATTTTCCAGGGCGGCGATTGCAGATTTCAGGCGTTACGAACGGGGACATCGGGATAAATCATCGGCTACCCAGAATCTATTAATTGCTATACCCGTCAAGGCATTGTTACCCAGAATTTGGGCAGACATATTGTTTATAGCCAGTATTTGTTGAATATTTGCAGGCATTGTGATGTTTGAATAGCACATTATGAGTTATAGTACATGTATAAACAGCGATAACGCTATACGTTGTGAGGCAACCAATATGGATGCCAATGAAGTTTTAAGACGATATGCCAACGGAGAAAGAAATTTTAGAGAGGCAGACTGGAGAGGAATCAGCCTAACTAACGCAAATTTGAGTGGAATAGATTTGAGTGGCGCACATTTGAGTAACGCAGATTTGAGCGACTCAGATTTAAGCAATGCTAATTTAAACTGGGCTGGACTCAAAGGAACCAATTTCAGTAGGGCAAATCTGCGGGGAGCAAAAATGCCTGATGGAAGAAAACACAATGATCTCTTGGAGTCTGCTAATTATTTCTCTAGTTAACACCTGACAATAAATCTGCTATTGGTGAGCGATGCCTTGAGATAAAGACATCGCTTATTTCCAGATATGGCAATACTTGCAGAAAGGTAAAACACTATCAATAAATGGCGTTGCTGATTGATGGGATGTTTTTTGTCTTACGCAAAGCCGCAAAGGCATAAAGAGCAAGAGTTTGAAAATTAGAATTTTATGATTTCATCCCGTATTTATGCAACGCCCAATAAATTAACCTAATTTCGTTCTGGAGATTTTGAAAAATGTCCTTTACTATCGAGTCTGCGCGCTCTATTTTTCCCGACACTCTAGTTGCTAATGTGGTTCCGGCTACGGTTGAATCATGTAATCAACTCAGCGCTGAGGATCAGTTAGCTTTGCTTTGGTTTGCTTATACCGAGATGGGAGTTACAATCACTCCTGCTGCTATGGGAGCAGCTAATATGGTCTTCGCAGAAAAAACTCTGACGCAAATTAAGCAGATGTCCGCTGAGAAGCAAACGCAAATGATGTGCGATCTAGTGAACCATGCTGATACTCCCATCTGCCGTACCTATTCATCTTTCGGCACAAACATCAAGTTGGGCTTCTGGTATGAGTTAGGTGAGTGGATGAAACTAGGAATCGTTGCCCCGATTCCAGAAGGTTATCCCTGTTGTGTCACTTTAGGCAGAGGAAAAATAGAATTCAGGGTGAGTTAGGAAGATAAAAATTGGAGAAGTAAGCCTATAAACGATGGCTTGAAGCTGAGAAAAACCCTCATACAGTTGAGGAATAGAAAAAACTGTTAACCAGGGATATATGAGATTAAATAAAACGAAAGGTTGAATAATTAAACGCAGATTGTTGAGAATATTCTTCCAACCTTTACCATGATCCCACCAGGGGTGAGAAGCGAATGCTGATTGAGGAGATGGAGGAGAAGGACGCAGAGATTCTGAATGAAGACTAACCATAAGGTAGGCACTACAGACAATTTCCCACCAGCGTTCAATATCTTCATAGCGAGTAAAACGATAATCAGCCCAACCTAATTCATTCTTACTTTGTTTTAAACCATATTCTACCCATGTTCTTAACCCATAAAAATTCCCAACCTCTCTAGGTGTGATGTCGGGATATTTGCTCATCACATACCAGGTAGAGTTTCCGGGTAATGCTTCAGTATCTGTGGTAATTTGCCAATATCTATGTTCGCCACGTTTGCCGTGAATTATTTCTCTAATAAATCGATTTTCACTACTTAAGTCAGAGAATACTCTTTTAAATTTCTGCCACTTTAAATATTGAGTATACTGACCTTTAAGCAAGTCTACAGAATGGTTTGAGCGTATTGCTACTAAATAATTTAAATCTAGTTCATCTAATACAGATACAAAATTTGTGCCGCTTTCGCCATATAAGCTATCAGCCAGTACCAAGTTGAATTTAAAACCCATCGACTGTAACTTTCGTATTAGCATTGCCCCGATTTGAGGCTTGGTCAGATATTTATCTCCTGGCTTTAATTTCTCCCGTGGTTTGTACACTTCAAACAGTAGTGGGAATGTCATTCCACAAAATACACCATAGGCTGTAACTGCCACAACTCCGTTCTCTACTTTCCCCAAATTACCTATGTACTGACGTTTCACATAATCTGTGGTCGTACCTTTCTTTTTATCTCCGGTTTCATCAATAATTAAAATGATTGGTCTACCTTTGAGTATTTGTAGAATTAGCTCTAATCTTAAAGCTCTTAACTGTTCTACTTCCCAATATGGGGTAGTTAAGAAATGGTGTAGCCCTTGATAGTTCTCTAATCCAACAATTTTTGCTATTTCTGGTAGACTCTTTCGTTTTATATCAGAAATACATCCTATATGCAGATACTTAAACGCTTCAAAATTTCTGACATCTGAAAACAGCTTTTTATACCAAAGACAATATTCATCCACAAATTTAACAGTTTGTTTAGGTGGACGAGGCTCTACCATGCTCTGTGTCTTCGTTCTAGGCTTTTTACATTCTTATACTACCGCGATAGTGACACAACAGGGTTATAAACTTTCTCCGCAAGCATCAGATGTTCTCGAAGCTATCCGTCAACTTGAAGGCGGTCAGCAACTCACCGTATTACAAAATATTGTCGTTAATATGGGGTATACCTCAAAGGTTAGCGAGCAAAACGTCAAACAACCTGTAGTTCCACCTCAAGATATCGCGCCGAGAGCTAAGGTCAGCATTGAGGGCATCGATAACTTAACAGTCCTCAGCTATATGGAGAATATGAACGCCTTCGACTTTCAAGGGGCTGTGGCTTTATTTACTAAAGATGGTGCCTTGCAACCGCCTTTCCAAGAACCGATTGTGGGTCAAGAGAACATCCTCGCTTATATGCGTGAAGAATGCTACGGACTCAAGCTCATACCAGAGCGAGGGGTAACTGAATCAGCAGCAGGAGAATTCACCCAGGCTAAGGTGATGGGTAAAGTCCAAACTCCTTGGTTTAGTGACAGTGTTGGCATAAATCTAGCATGGCGGTTTTTGCTCAACCCGCAAGGCCAGATTTTCTTTGCGGCAATAGACGTGCTGGCATCTCCTCAAGAACTCATGAAACTGGGCTTGATCCGGTAGAACACCCTTGGGCAATTTGGCATATAGGCCTGACAAGTTCCTGAATATCCCATCTGCATAATCCTCTGAACCCTTGAAATAGCAGGGTTTCTTTGTTTTTATTCTTGGGTGCAATATTAATTGAAGATTGATAGACAGAACTTTGATAAAAGTCTATTAACCCAATAAAAAAACATATATGATATCATAGATATAGAAATTATGTAAATAATTTGTTATAATAGTTATATAGAACTTAAAAATGAGGTCAAACCCATGCTCTACACCGATAAAGAAGGGAAGACCCTCAACCCAGAGAATTGTATAACTGCTACCAGCTTCTTTATTGAATCTGATGTGTATATCTGTGAACCATTGGAAATGCACTTCAATCAAGCAGGGGAGTTAAAAGCGGGAAAAAAACCGAAGAAAGCAATTGCAAATCTTCGTAGTGATGGCAGTGAACTAATCCCGGCTGAAGTTCAAGCGCATATAAACAAAGAAGGCAATCAATTGCTGAAGGTGCCGCTTGCAACTGGCTACACAGTAGATGATGAGGGAATGATGAATACCTACGCTATTCAACCTGTGATGTCCTTGGCAGAATATCCCTCACCAGAACAACAACAACGCTACATCGTCCAGGGGATAGTAGCTATCATGTTTGTTGCTCTGACACTGATGACCGCATTTGCTGTCAGCTAGGGTAACAATATCTAGGTATTTAGGTTCAGATAAAAGATAGATATCTAGCTAAACTACTTACATACCTAGCGCGAGGCTCTAGCACTAACGGCGCGTTGGAGATTAGCCAAAGCCCGATTGTAATCTAAAATTGCCGTGACTCGATTACCTTCGGCTCTGGTCAAGTCATTTTCTGCCTCAATGACTTCTGTTTGTGTACCAACACCAGCTTGATATCTAATTCGAGCAATGTTCAAGGCTTCCCTAGCTTGTTCTAAGCCCACACTGGAAGTCTGAACATTATCTAAATTAGAACGTAGTTGAGCGTAGTATTGTTCAACATTAAAGCGAATTTGGTCACGCTGATTCGCAAATTGAGTTTCCGCGATCGCAATATTACTTCTAGCTTGCGCCGCCCTAGCGTTGGCTGCTCCGCCATCGAATAAATTCACACTGGCTTGTAATCCAATAGAATAACCATCAGTTATGCTGGCACTATCGTTAAAGCGATCAAGTAAGTTATAACTTGTGACTAAACCAACTTGCGGTCTTACCTGGGCTAACGCCTGTCGTCGCTGTTGTTCAGAAATATTTCTTTGGGCTATTTGTTGCCGCAATTCTGGGCGATTTTGCAAGGCTTCAACAATAGTTTGTTCTAAGCTTGGTTGCCAAAGTCCTGCCAGTGCTACTGTATCAGCCGCTGTGATATCTACTGTCTGCGGTAAACTGAGTAAAGTCCCAAACTGACGACGGGCAATTTGCTGGTCTGATAAAGAATTTGTCAAGTCTTGTTGGGCATTAGCTAAATTTACCTGAGCTTGCAGTACATCAAATCGTGTTCCGACCCCGGCTCTTTCTCTGGCTTGAGCATCTCGCAAACTGGCTTGAGCATTGGCTACCGCAGATTGATTAATTCTGACTTGTTCGTCTGCTTGTTGCAAATTGTAGTATTGAGTTTTGATATTGAGTTCAATTTCTCTAGATTGGTTTTCTACGTCTAATTCATCTATACGTAATTGTTCTTCAGCTTGTTTAATAATTGCTTGACGACTGCCAGAGGTGTAGAGATTATAGTTTAGTTGTGCTGTACCGTTAAAAGAGGTACTAGGTTGAGAAGTACTACTACTAAAACCATTACCACTGTTAGTTACACTGCCGTTGATATCAAGAGTGGGAAACAAAGCTGCTTGAGATTCTCGCAGTGCCGAGCGACTACGTTCTAACTCTAAGATTGTGACTTGTAAATTGCGATTGTTACGTCTGGCTAATTCTAAAGCCTGTGCCAAACTCAGAGGGACAGTTGTTTGAATCTGCACCTCTTGTGGTTTAGTGGGAAATTGTAGAGGGTTGGCACTAGGATTTAAGTTTTGTGGCGGTGTCTGCGGTGGTGTTTGAGCATTGGCGCTCTTTGGCACAGCAGAAATTAATAGGGCGATCGCCACAACAACCCAGGTAGAATGCACAGAAGACAGCATAAGATTTAGATACTAACGAGAAAATAGGGAATGGGGGGTAAAACAGAAAGTTTACGATATTTGATTTTGTCTGACTTCACCTAAGTGGAGGATATTCGCATAAATCTGCGGTTAATTATTCGGTAATTGCCCAATTTAACCGACAATCAAACCATCCTGCACGCGGATGGTTCTTTTAGTTTGAGCCGCAATATCTGGTTCATGGGTAACAATCACAATGGTGATACCTTGCTCATTCAATTCTGTGAGTAAATTCATCACTTCATAAGAAGTTTCTGTATCTAACGCACCTGTTGGTTCATCTGCTAAGACTAATGCTGGCCGATTAACTAAAGCACGGGCGATCGCTACTCGTTGTTGTTGTCCCCCCGAAAGTTGACTAGGACGGTTGAGAATGCGATCGCCTAGCCCCACTCTGCTTAACGCATCCAAGGCTCTTTCACGCCGTTTACTTTTGGGTAAGTTAGCATAAACCATTGGCAACATCACATTTTCTAGTGCTGTTGACCGTGCTAATAAATTAAATTGTTGAAAAACAAAACCTATCCTTTGATTGCGGATATATGCTAACTCATCATCATTAAAAGTAGTTAGGTTTCTGCCTTCAAAAATATAGTTACCATTAGTCGGTCTATCTAGACATCCTAAAATATTCATCAGCGTCGATTTACCTGAACCTGACGCACCCATAATTGCGACATATTCTCCTTCTTCAATGGCTAATTGAATTCCCTTGAGAATGGGAACACTCATTTCTCCTAATTGGTATGTTTTAGTAATAGATTCCATCCAAATCATGTTTACCATATTGTTTAGTGCTGAGTAAAAATATCAATTATTATTTTTTTAAATATCTACTTACTATGAAAGTTTTTCTGAAATTAATCACTACGTAAAGCTGTAATAGGGTCTAATTTTGCTGCATTTCTAGCCGGAATAACGCCAGCAACTAAACCGACAGATAATGAAAGTC